>NZ_RKHJ01000001.1:1481017-2962035 GCF_003752465.1 Agrococcus jenensis
CGGCACCAGGCAGGAGCCGGTGGCCTGAGCGCCTCGGCTGCCCGCTCGTCGAGCGGGCAGCCGGGTCGCCGCCGCGCCGGTCGACGCCGGTAGACTCGGGGGTGCATGAGCACCCCCTTCCCCACCTTCCGGCAGGTCGCGACGCGGCCCCGCTGGATCGGCGTGCTCGTCGCGTGCCTCGCGGTCGCCGCCGTCTTCGCGCTGCTCGGCCAGTGGCAGATCGCCCGCGCGGTCGAGCAGGGCCAGGCGGATGAGCGCGACACCGAGACCGCCGTGCCGCTCAAGAGCGTGGCCGTGCCCGGCTCGACGCTCACGAGCGAGGCCGGCGGCCGCATGGTCTCGTTCACGGGGGAGTGGGTGCCGGAGGACTTCGACACGCTCGCCGGCCGCTCGCAGGACGGCCGGATCGGCACCTGGGCGGTCGGGCGCATCCTCGTGCCGCAGGACGGCGCCGACCCCGTCTCGCTGCCCGTCGCGCTCGCGTGGTTCGCGGATCCTGCCGCGGCGCAGGCGCTCGTCGAGCAGCGCGGCGCCGCCGACGCGGGCGAGCTCGTCGGCAGGCTCATGCCGTCCGAGGCGCCGACGCAGGGCGACATCCAGACCGACGAGGTCGAGGCGATGAGCGTCGCCGCGCTCATCAACGAGTGGGAGGCGTACGACGGCCGCGTCTACGGGTCGTACGCGATCCTCGACGCCGCCTCGGCCGACGCATCCGGCGCGCTCGCCGATGGCGGCGAGCCGATCGTGTCGGTCCGCCCCGTCACCGACACGCAGCTCAACGCCCTCAACATCTTCTACGCGATCGAGTGGGTCGCGTTCATGCTCTTCGCCTTCTACCTCTGGTACCGACTCGTGAAGGACGCGCTCGAGCGCGAGGTCGAGGCCATCGAGGACGCAGCGGAGGCCGCCGCAGCGGGCGGCGACACGGCCCGCGGATAGGCTGGAGACGTGCCGAGACCGATCGAACAGCTGCCCCAGATCCGCACGGCGATCACGTTCTACCGCGTGATGTCGTGGGTGACGGGCATCTTCCTGCTGCTGCTCGTGGCGGAGATGGTGCTGAAGTACTCGCCGACGCACGTCGAGGTCTTCGCCTTCGGGGCGAGCGGCCCGCTCGCCCTCGAGGCGGTCGCGCCGGGTGCCGGATGCCAGTGGTACTCGCTGTTCGTGCCCGGCGGCATGGGCTGCGAGATCACCTCGCTCGGCGAGGGCGTCAACATCTCGCTCGGCATCCTGATCGTGCACGGCTGGATCTACGTCATCTACCTCTTCGCGTCGTTCCGGCTCTGGAGCCTGCTCCGCTGGCCCTTCAAGCGCCTGTTCGCCATGGCGCTCGGCGGCGTCGTGCCGTTCCTCTCCTTCTTCGTCGAGCGTCCGATGCACCGCATCGCGCTCGCCGACCTCGCCCGCCTGGAGGCCGAGAGGGCCGCCAGGTCGGCGGCCGCCCCCGCTCCCGCATCCACCGCCCCGGAGGCATGATGTCCGACACCGCCCAGCGCCCCGTCCTCGTCGTCGACTTCGGCGCGCAGTACGCGCAGCTCATCGCGCGCCGCGTGCGCGAGGCCGACGTCTACAGCGAGATCGTGCCGTCGACGATCACCGCCGACGAGATCCGCGCGAAGGATCCCGCCGCGATCGTGCTCTCCGGCGGACCCTCGAGCGTCTACGCCGAGGGCGCGCCGCGGCTCGACGAGGGCATCCTCGAGCTCGGGGTGCCGACGTTCGGCATCTGCTACGGCTTCCAGGTGATGGCTGCGCAGCTCGGCGGCACCGTCGCGAAGACCGGCAACCGCGAGTACGGCTCGACCGCGATGCAGGTCGACGGCGGCGGCGCGCTGCTCAACGGGCAGCCCGACGCGCAGACGGTGTGGATGAGCCACGGCGACGCGGTCGCGGAGGCGCCGGCGGGCTTCACGGTGCTGGCGTCGACCGCCGACACCCCGGTCGCCGCGTTCGAGGACCGCGAGCGCAGGCTCGCCGGCGTGCAGTGGCACCCGGAGGTGCGGCACTCGGAGCACGGCCAGCGCGTGCTCGAGTCGTTCCTGCACGACATCGCCGGGCTCCCGGGCGACTGGCGCACCGGCAACGTGATCGAGGAGCAGGTCGCGCGCATCCGCGAGCAGGTCGGCACCGACCGAGCGATCTGCGGCCTGTCCGGCGGCGTCGACTCCGCCGTCGCCGCCGCGCTCGTGCACGAGGCGATCGGCGACCAGCTCATCTGCGTCTTCGTCGACCACGGCCTGCTGCGCCAGGACGAGCGGCGGCAGGTCGAGGAGGACTACGTCGCCTCCACCGGCGTGCGGCTCGTGACCGTCGACGCGCGCGAGCGGTTCATGCAGGCGCTCGCCGGCGTGACCGACCCGGAGGAGAAGCGCAAGATCATCGGCCGCGAGTTCATCCGCGCGTTCGAGCAGGCGGAGCGCGACCTCGCCGCCGAGGCGGCCGCCGACGGCGAGCCCATCCGCTGGCTCGTGCAGGGCACGCTCTACCCCGACGTCGTCGAGTCGGGCGGCGGCTCGGGGACGGCGAACATCAAGAGCCACCACAACGTCGGCGGGCTGCCCGACGACCTGCAGTTCAAGCTCGTCGAGCCGCTGCGGGCGCTCTTCAAGGACGAGGTGCGCGCCATCGGCCGCGAGCTCGGCCTGCCGGAGGTCATCGTCTCGCGCCAGCCGTTCCCCGGACCGGGACTCGGCATCCGCATCATCGGCGAGGTCACCGAGGAGCGGCTCGACACCCTGCGCCGCGCGGATGCGATCGCGCGCGCCGAGCTGACGGCCGCCGGCCTCGACGGCGAGATCTGGCAGTGCCCGGTCGTGCTCCTCGCCGACGTGCGCTCGGTCGGCGTCCAGGGCGACGGCCGCACCTACGGCCACCCGATCGTGCTGCGCCCCGTGTCGAGCGAGGACGCCATGACCGCCGACTGGACGCGCCTGCCGTACGACGTGCTCGCACGCATCTCGAACCGCATCACGAACGAGGTGCCGGAGGTCAACCGCGTCGTGCTCGACGTGACGTCGAAGCCGCCGGGGACGATCGAGTGGGAGTAGGGGTTCGTGGGGTCGCGCGTCGCGCGTGCGTCGCTCCTCAGCTCAGACAATGACGAAGGCCGGATGCCCCACGAGGCGTCCGGCCTTCTTCAGGTGCCGGTGCAGGGGCATCCGGCCTTCGTCATAACTCGACACCCCGCGACGCACGCGCGCCGCGCTCCGCGGGGGCGGGAGGGCAGGCCGGTGCGGGTCCTGCTGGAACCGAGGGCTCGGCCGGGGGCGGGGCGGGGCGCGGGGGAGTAGCGTCGCGGTATGGGTCCTGGCCAGTCGCGCGAGCGCTCCGCCCGCGCGGCGGCGCTCTGGCTGCTCGTCATCGGGTTCGTCGCGAGCGCACTGGTGAGCCTCGCCCCGGCGAGCTTCCTGCAGGCGCGGCTGCGCTTCGGCTGCCGGCTCTCGGGCGTCGACTGGATCTGCGACGACCAGGCCGCGCTGCTGTGGCCGGCGATCGGCGGCACCCTGCTCGGCGCGCTCGCGCTCGGCGCCGTCGCGCTGCTGATCCGCGCCACCTGGGATCGCGCACGGCTGCGCGCAGAGTGGCTCGGCTCCATCGCGCTCATCGGCGTGCTGCCGACCGTGGTGCTGAGCCTGCTGCTGCTCGGCGACGCGATCGCGCACGACGCATCCGGCGTCGCCCTCGACGCGAGCCGCGTCGCGATGTGGGCGGAGCGGGCGATGCTCTCGGCGCTCGCGAGCCTCGTCGCCGGGCTGCTGGCCGCGAGCGGCCTGCGGATGCGCGCGCGCGGCAGGCCACGCCGCGTCGCCTTCGTGGCGCTCATCACCGCGCTCCTGCTGCTGCTGCTCTCGGCGGCGATGTCGTCGCTCGGCACGCTGCCCTCGGGCATCGTCGCAGCGAGCGCGATCGGCGCAGGCTGGTACATCGCCGCGGGCGCCTGGCCGGCGAGCCCGAAGCGATCTGCGGCAGATGTCGATCCAGACCGTTCCCGTTCGACGCCTTGAGTGAGAGGGTCGATCGACGACCCACACACGCAAGGAGTCACACCGTGCAGTACATGCTGATCATGCGCTCGAACGACGAGGCCGTCGAGGCGTACAAGGAGATGCCCTTCGAGCAGGTCATCGAGGCGATGGGGAAGTACAACGAGTCGATGGTCGAGGCCGGCGTGCTGCTCGCCGGCGAGGGCCTGTCCGACGCGTCGGAGGGCTTCGTCGTCGACTTCTCGGCCGACCCGCCGCTCGTCACCGACGGCCCCTACGGCGAGACGAGGGAGCTCTTCAACGGCTTCTGGATCCTCGACGTCGCCTCCAAGGAGGAGGCCGCGGAGTGGGCGCAGCGCTGCCCGCTCGGCCCCGGCTCGAAGCTCGAGGTGCGCCGCGTGCAGGGCGCCGACGACTTCCCCGCCGACAACGAGTGGATCCAGAAGGAGGAGGGCTGGCGCGAGCAGGAGGCCGCGAAGCGCGCCGCGACCGCTCCCGGCGGCGCCGCCGGCTGACCCCGTGGTGGCGGACGAGGCGGCTCGCCGGGCGGAGGACTCCGCCCGGCGAGCCGTCGTCGCCGTGTGGCGCATCGAGTCGGCCCGCATCGTCGCGACCCTCACGCGCCACACCGGCGACTTCGCGCTCGCCGAGGACCTCGCGCAGGAGGCGCTCGCCGACGCGCTCGCGCAGTGGCCGGAGCGCGGCGTGCCCCGCAACGGCGCGGCCTGGCTCACGGCGGTCGCGAAGCGCAAGGCGATCGACCACTGGCGTCGCCGGGAGCGGCTCGACGACCGGGTGGCCGCGATCGCCCACGACCTCGAGCGCGAGCAGGACGAGGCAGCGGATGCGCTGCCGTGGGACCCGGACGAGATCGACGACGACGTGCTGCGGCTCGTCTTCATCGCGTGCCATCCGCTGCTCGCGCCGCAAGCCCGCGTCGCGCTCACGCTCCGCGTGGTCGCGGGCCTCGAGACCGCCGAGATCGCGCGCGCGTTCCTCGTGCCCGTCGCGACGGTGCAGCAGCGCATCGTGCGCGCGAAGCAGGCGCTCGCCGACGCGCACGTGCCCTTCGAGGCGCCGCCGCGCGGCGAGCGGGCGCAGCGCCTCGCCGCGGTGCTCGGCGTGCTCTACGTCATCTTCACCGAGGGGCACGCGGCGACGGCGGGCGACGACTGGATGCGTCCCGACCTCGCGCGCGAGGCCATCCGGCTCGTCCGCACGCTCGCCGCCCTGCAGCCTGACGAGCCCGAGGTGCACGGCCTCCTCGCGCTGCTCGAGCTCACCGCCGCCCGCTTCCCGGCGCGCGTCGACGCACAGGGTGAGCCGGTGCTGCTCGCCGACCAGGACCGCCGGCGCTGGGACCGCGGCGCGATCCGGCGCGGCCGCGCGGCGCTCGCCCGCGCGGAGGGCTTCGGCCGCGGCCTCGGCCCCTACGCGCTGCAGGCCGCCATCGCCGAGTGCCACGCGGTCGCCGCCGACGTCGCCTCGACCGACTGGGCGCGGATCGTCGCGCTCTACGGCGGGCTCGAGCAGGTCGCGCCGTCGCCCGTCGTCACGCTCAACAAGGCGGTCGCCGTCTCGATGGCCGGCGGCCCCGGAGCGGCGCTCGCGATCGTCGACCGGCTCGCGGGGGAGAAGGCGCTCGCGATCGGCCACCTGCTGCCGTCGGTGCGCGGGGAGCTGCTCTCGCGGCTCGGCCGCGACGACGAGGCGCGCGCCGCCTTCGCCCAGGCAGCGGAGCGCACGCAGAACGAGCGCGAGCGCGCCATCCTCCTCGCCCGGGCCGCGACGCGCTGACCGCGCGGCTCCGTGACCACCCGTTGCGGCCAGGAGGCAGCGGTGGGGCGGGGGCGACTACCGTGGAAGGGTGACGAGCATCGCGACGACAGGGCTGACCGACGACCGCGTGCTGGCGCTGCGCGCCGACTTCCCGATCCTCGCAGAGCAGCCGGCGGGCGTGCCGCTCGTCTACCTCGACTCCGGCGCCACGAGCCAGCAGCCGCGCCAGGTGCTCGACGCCGAGTGGGCGTTCCGCACGCAGCGCAACGCCGCCGTGCACCGCGGCGCGCACACGCTCGCCGCGCTCGCGACCGACGACTACGAGGTCGCCCGCGATCGCATCGCGCGCTTCGTCGGCGCCCGGCCCACCGAGATCTCCTGGGCGATGAACGCGACGGATGCGCTCAACACCGTCGCGCTGTCGCTCGCCGAGGCCAACCGAGCGGGTGCGGTCGACCCCGCCCTCCGCATCCGGGAGGGCGACGAGATCCTCGTCACCGAGGCGGAGCACCACGCCAACCTGCTGCCGTGGCAGCGCCTCGCCGACGAGACCGGCGCGACGCTGCGCTGGATCGAGGTCGACGACGACGGCGTCTGGACGGCGGCGTCGGCGCTCGCGGCGATCACCGAGCGCACGCGCGTCGTCGCGGTCGCCCACGTCTCGAACGTCACCGGGCTCATCGCGCCGGTCGACGAGATCGTGGCCGCGGCGCACGCGGTCGGCGCCCTCGTCGTGCTCGACGCCTGCCAGTCGGTGCCTCACCGGCCGGTCGACCTGCACGCGCTCGGCGTCGACGCGGCCGCGTTCAGCGCCCACAAGATGCTCGGCCCCGGCGGCATCGGCGTGCTGTACCTCGCCGAGGCGCTCGGTGCCGCGCTGCCGCCCGCGCGCCTGGGCGGCTCGATGATCACGACCGTCACGATGACCGAGCGCGAGTTCCTGCCCGCGCCGCAGCGCTTCGAGGCCGGCACGCAGCCGGTGTCGGCGATCGTCGGCCTCGCCGCAGCGGTCGACTACCTCGAGGGCGTCGGCATGGCGGCGATCGAGGCGCACGAGCTCGCGCTCGGCGAGCGGCTCGCATCGGGCGCCGCCTCGATCGAGGGCGTGCGGCTCGTGGGTCCGCAACCCGGCGCCGAGCGCGCGGGGCTCGCGAGCGTCATCGTCGACGGCGTGCACGCGCACGACGTCGGCCAGGTGCTCGACGCCCAGGGGATCGCGGCGCGCGTGGGCCACCACTGCGCGCAGCCGCTGCACCGGCGCCTCGGCGTCGCCGCCACGACCCGCGCGTCCGCCTACCTCTACACGACCGAGGCGGAGGTCGACCTCTTCCTCGACGCGCTCTCGGGCGTACGTGCCTACTTCGGGGCCGGGCGATGACGGGCGAGGCGCCGCGCGACCCGCTCGCCGGCCTCTACCAGGAGCTCATCCTCGAGCACGCGAAGCGGCGCGAGGGGGAGGGCTCGATCGAGCCGTTCGACGCCGAGCGCTTCCTGCGCAACCCCACGTGCGGCGACGAGATCCGGCTGCGCGTGCGGCTCGACGGCGACGCGGTCGACGCGCTCGGCTGGGAGGGCCAGGGCTGCTCGATCTCGCAGGCATCGGCCTCGGTGCTCGCCGAGCAGGCACCCGGTCTGACCGTGGCCGAGGCGCACGAGCGGATCGAGGCGATGCGCGAGCTGCTGCGCTCGCGCGGCGGCGTCGAGCCCGACGAGGCGCTGCTCGGCGACGCGGTGGCGTTCGCGGGCGTCGCGAGGTTCCCGATGCGCGTGAAGTGCGCGATGCTCGCGTGGGTCGCGCTCGAGGAGGCGCTCGACCAGGCCGCGCGCTGAGCCGCGGCGCGCATGTCCGAGGCGTCGGCGGCATGCCTCGTGTGATGGGATGAGAGGTCCCCACAGGAGGTCTGATATGTCCAGCAGCACATCCGTCGGCGAGCGCATCGGCCGCGTCGCCGGCACCTGGTTCCCGCTCGTCGTCCTCGCGGCGGCCGCGATCGCCATCGTGGTCCCGCAGGCGTTCCTGCCGATCGGGCCGTGGATCAGCACGCTGCTCGGCGTCATCATGCTCGGCATGGGCCTGACCCTGCAGCCGGTCGACTTCGCCGTCATCGCCAAGAAGCCGAAGGCGTTCGCGGTCGGCGTCGTGGCGCAGTACGTCATCATGCCGCTCGCGGCCATCGGCCTCGCGCTCGCGTTCCAGCTGCCGCCCGAGCTGCTCGTCGGCGTCGTGCTGGTCGGCTCCGCGCCGGGCGGCACCGCGTCGAACGTCATGGTCTACCTCGCGAAGGGCGACACGGCGCTCTCGGTCGCGATGACCACCGCGTCGACGCTCATCGCGCCGGTGCTCACGCCGCTGCTCGTGCTGTGGCTCGCCGGCTCCTACCTGCCGGTCGACGCCTGGGCCCTGTTCCAGTCGATCATCTTCATCGTGCTGATCCCCGTGGTCGTCGGCGTCCTCCTGCGGATGCTGCTGCCGAAGGTCGTGCGGGCGATCCTGCCGTGGCTGCCGCTCGTCTCGGTGCTCGGCATCACGCTCGTGGTGCTCGCGGTCGTCGCCGGCTCCGCGTCGACGATCCTCTCGGTCGGCCTGCTCGTCGCGCTGGTCGTCATCCTGCACAACGGCGTCGGCTACGCGCTCGGCTTCCTGGCGGCGAAGGCGGTCGGGCTCGACGAGAGCGCCCGCCGCGCGGTCGCGATCGAGGTGGGCATGCAGAACTCCGGCCTCGCGGCAGGCCTCGCGCGCACCCACTTCACGCCCGAGTCGGCGCTGCCCGCGGCGATCTTCTCCGTCTGGCACAACGTGTCGGGCTCGCTGCTCGCCTCCTACTGGTCGCGCCGCCCGCCGAAGGCCGTCGGCACCGCCAAGCCCGCGCTCGACGACCAGCCCGTCGCCAGCTGACGAGGGTCGAGCGCCCCGTCGCCCCAGCGGGGCGGCGGGGCGTACCCTTGCGCGCAACCGACAGGAGGAGCCGCGATGGCGCTGCGCTGGTATTCGAACGTGATCGAGTCGACCGACCCCGGGCGGCTCGCCCGCTGGTGGGGCGACGCGCTCGACTGGCAGATCATCTACGAGGCCGACGACGAGGTCGTCCTCATCCCGAAGTGGGCGCAGGAGCTGGCGCCGAAGCTCTCGTTCGAGCAGGTGCCGCCCGGGCTCACGTTCGTGCTCGTCGACCACGAGAAGGCGACGAAGAACCGCATCCACATGGACCTCGCGCCGCACACGGGCGACGACCGCGACGCCGAGATCGCGCGGCTCGAGGCGCTCGGCGCCAGGCGCATCGACGTCGGGCAGGGGCCGGACGTCTCGTGGACCGTGCTCGCCGACATCGACGGCAACGAGTTCTGCGTGCTGTCGAGCCGCGACCAGTAGGTCGGGGACGACGAAGGCCCCGGCGTCTGCCGGGGCCTTCGTCGTGCGTCAGCGGGGTGCGCTAATTGTTGCCCCGCAGGATCGCGATGATGCGCAGGATCTCGACGTAGAGCCAGATGATCGTCATCGTGAGGCCGAAGGCGGCCGACCAGCCGTACTTCTTGTGCACGCCGCGCTTGACGCCCATCTCGATGCCCTCGAAGTCCATGACGAGGGAGTAGGCGCCGAGCAGCACGGCGAGGCCGCCGAGCAGCACGCCGAGCGGGATGCCGAAGATCTCCATCGAGCGCATGCCCCACGGGTCCTGGTTCACGCCGGTGAGCATGAGCACGAAGTTGATCAGCGAGAAGGCGCCGTAGCCGATGATCGCGATGAAGAAGATCTTGTTCATGCGCGGCGACGTGCGGACGATCCGGAACGCGTAGAGGGCGAGCGTCGCGCCGATCACGCACGCGGTGGCGAGCAGCGCCTGGAAGATGATGCCGTCGAGGCCCATCGGGCCGAACTCGAGGATGCCCGAGAAGCCACCGAGGAAGAGGCCCTGCGCTGCCGCGTAGGCGAGCACGAGCGCCGGGCTCGGCTCCTTCTTGAAGATGTTGACGAGCGCGAGCACGAAGCCGACGAGCGCACCGCCGTAGGTGAGCACGAAGAAGGCCGGCGAGGTGCCGGACACGAACAGCATGCCGAGCGTGACGATGAAGCCGAGCGCGGTCACGCCGAGCGTGACGGCCGTCTTCATGATCACGCCGTCGTAGGTGAGGCGCTCGGTCTCGAGCGGTCCGGCAGCGGGGCGACCGAACTGCTGGTCGAGCTGCTCCGGCGTGGGGATGGCCGGCTGGCCGTACGGCTGCTGACCGTAGGGAGCCTGGCCATACGGTGCCTGCCCGTACGGGGCCTGCCCATACTGCGGCTGGCCGAACTGCTGCGGCTGCTGACCGTACGGCTGCTGGCCGTAGGGTGCCTGCTGGCCGCCGGGGACAGCCTGCGAGGCGCGCTGCGCGTTCTCGGTGAACGCGGGCGAGTTGCGGAACGCCGGGTTGCCTGCCAAGGGATCTGCTCCTGTCGGGAAGAACGGGTGGCCGCCCCGGTGGGCGGACGCGATCAGCGTATCCGGCGACCCCCAGCATTTGCTGTGTCACGGGGACGATTCGCCCAGGGCGCATCCCACTAGATTGGCGCGGTGCCAGCCACTCGCGTCATCGGCCACCGCGGCGCCTCGGGATGGGCGCCCGAGCACACCGCGACGGCCGTGCGCCTCGCCGCCGAGCTCGGCGCCGATGCCGTCGAGCCCGACCTCGTCGCGACCCGCGACGGCGTGCTCGTGGTGCGGCACGACAACGAGCTCGGTGGGACGACGGACATCGCCGATCGGCCGGGCCTCGCCGGCCGGCGTCGCACGCAGACGATCGACGGCGTCGAGGTCGAGGGCTGGTTCGTCGAGGACCTCACCTGGGCCGAGGTGGCGACGCTCCGCGCCCGCGAGCGGCTGCCCGGGCTGCGCCCGCTCAGCGCGCGTCGCGACGGCCTGGACGGCGTCCTCCGGTTCACCGACCTCCTCGCGATCGCCGACGCGACGGGGCTCGACGTCGTCGCCGAGCTCAAGCACGCGACGCATCACGCATCGATCGGACTCCCGCTCGACGCGCTGCTGGCGGATGCGGTGGTCGGCACGCACTGGTCGTCGAGCGGGCGGCTGACGGTCGAGAGCTTCGAGGAGTCGGTGCTGCACGCGGTGCGCGAGCGCGGCGTCGAGGCTCGGATCGTCTACCTCATGGAGCAGGACGGCACGGCGGCCGACCTGGTCGGCGACGACCGGGCGCCGTCCTACGCGCAGCAGCGCACCGGCGCCGGGCTCACCGCGCTCGGCCGTCGCGTCGACGCGATCAGCGTCGACAAGGCGTCGCTGTTCGACCGCAGCACCGGGCAGCTCGCACCGAGCGACCTGGTGGAGCGCGCCAGGGCAGCAGGGCTCGGCACGCTCGCCTGGACCCTGCGGCCCGAGAACCGCTTCCTCGAGCCGGAGCACCGGCTCGGCACGCACGACGCGGCGTGGGGCGACTGGACGACCGAGTGGGCGACGGTGGCGGCGCTCGGGCTCGAGGCGGTGTTCGTCGACCACCCCGACCTCTGGCGGCGGCTCCCGACCGGGTGACGGCCGCGGCCGAGTCGCCATCGATCGTTCACCTCGCGTTCCCCTGGCGGCACCTGCCGGATGCTTGCGAGGCGTTGGCTGGGAACCCCCACCGACGAAGGATCCCTCATGCGCCGACGCCGTTCCGCGCTGCTCGCCGCCGCCCTCCCGGCGGCGCTCGCGGCCACCCTCCTCACCGCCCCGGCCGCGCACGCGGCGGACGCCGACATCGTCATCAACGAGGTGCAGTCGAGCAGCGCGACGGGTGCGCCCGACTTCATCGAGCTGCTGAACGTCGGCACGACGCCCGTCGACATCTCCGAGTGGCTGCTCAAGGACAGCGACGACGCCCGCACGCTGCGCGTGCCCACCGGCACCGTGATCGGTCCTGGCGGCTTCGCGGTGCTCGAGACGGACGTCGCGGGCGGCTTCGGCCTCGGCGCCGACGACGCGGCGCGCGTCTACGCCGCCGACGGCGTCACGCTCGTCGACGAGGTCTCGTGGACGGACCACGCGTTCACCGAGGGCCGACTGCCCGACGGCACCGGTGACGTTGTCGACACCGATCCGACGCCCGGCGCGCCCAACGTCGGTCGCGTGCCGGTCGTCGTGGAGCCCGTCGAGTCGCCCGTCGTGGTGAACGAGGTGCAGAGCGACGACGCGGCGGGGGGTCCGGACTGGGTGGAGCTGCTGAACACCGGTGCTGCGCCCGTCGACGTGAGCGGCTGGATCCTGCGCGACGACGACGACCTGAGCGCGCTGCCCATCGCATCCGGCACGGTGCTGGCGCCGGGCGCCTTCCTGGTCGTCGAGACGCGCGACGCGGCCACCGATGCCGGCTTCGGGCTCGGGAAGGCCGACGAGATCCGCCTCTTCACCGCGGACGGCACTGGCCTGGTCGACGGCTACGCGTGGACCGAGCACGCCACCACCGAGGGGCGCCTGCCCGACGGCAGCGGGGACTTCGTCGACACCGCGCCGACGCCCGGTGCCGCGAACGCCGTCCGCGCGGTCACCTCGCCGGTCGTGCTCAACGAGGTCGAGTCGAACGGCGACGGCCGCGGCGACTGGATCGAGCTCGCGAACACCGACACGGTCCGCACCGTCGACGTCTCCGGCTGGACGATCCTCGACGGCGACCCGACGCACGAGCCGATCGTGCTCCCCGAGGGCACGACGATCGAGTCGGGCGGCTACCTCGGCGTCATCACCGACGGCGATGCCTACGGCTCGAGCTTCGGCCTCGGCGGCGAGGAGACCGTCACGGTCCGCGACGCGAGCGGCGCCGTCGTCGACGCCTACGCCTGGACGGCGCACGCGACCACGACCTACGGTCGCTGCCCCGACACGACGGGCGCCTTCTCGCTGACCGCTGCCGGCAGCTTCGAGCTCGTCAACGCCTGCGAGACCGCCGAGGAGCCCGAGGTCGAGACGGAGCCGTGGCCCTTCGCGGACGACGTCGTGCCCGCCGTCGCGCCGGGCACGTGGGGCGACGACATGTCGGGCCTCGACTACGCGGCCGACGGCACGCTGTTCGCCGTGAACAACGACAACGCCGAGATCTTCGAGCTCGAGCAGACCGGTGCGACGCAGTTCGCGATCGCGCAGTCGTGGGTGCCGGCCTACCCCGACGGCACGGGCACGCCCGACGCCGAGGGGCTCACGGTCGCCGGCGACGGGACGATCTTCCTCTCCACCGAGCGCGACAACGCCGCCAAGGGCGTCAGCCGGCCGTCGGTGCTCCGCGTCGAGCTCGGCGCCGACGGCGCCACCACGTCGACCCACGAGTGGAACCTCACGACCGCAGGCGCACTGCCCGAGCTGGGCGCGAACGTCGGCATCGAGGCGATCGAGTGGATCTCCGACGCCGACGCGACGCGGCTGGGCGTGCTCGACCGGTCGACGGGCAGCGCGCACGCGTTCGACCCGGCGGCCTACGGCGACCACTTCGACGGCGTCTTCGCCATCTCGGTCGAGCAGACCGGCCTGCTGTACCTCGTGGTGCTCCAGGCGTCGGGCGAGGTCACGGTGCTGCAGACCGCGTCGCCCGGTCCGGCGGTCGAGGTGACGATGGCGCTCGACTGGCGCGCCGGCGGCAACGCGCTGTGGGCGCTCTGCGACGACCTGTGCAACAGCGCGAGCTCCGAGCTCGCGTTCGTCGACGGCCAGCTCACCGCCCAGCGCGACGTCGCCGCCCCGACCACGATGCCCGCGGGCTACACGAACGAGGGCCTGGCGATCGACTGGTGCGAGGTCGACCCGACCGCCGTGCCGACGGTCGCGTGGATCTCCGACTCGGCGCACGAGGGCGTCTCGCTGCGCGTCGCCGCAGGCGGCGCCTGCGTGGTCGACGAGACGCCCGGGCCGGGCGACGGCGGCGGCGAGGTGCCCGGTGGCCCCGGCGAGGGCTCGGGCGGCGGCGATCCGGTGACGCCCGGAGCCGGCAGCGGCAGCGCCGACCCCGGCGCGAGCGGCGGCAGCCTGCCCCGCACTGGCGCCGAGGCGCCGATGGGAGCCCCGCTGGCGGCGGCGCTCCTGCTGCTCGCCGGCCTCGGACTGCTCGTCGCGCGGCGCAGGGCCTGACGCGGCGACGACGGCCCGGATGCGCGCCATCCGGGCCGTCGCCGCGGGACAGACCGGCGGGCCGCGTCACCGGTGGCTCGTAGAATCGATCTGATGAGCGACTTGTGGGGGCTGAACGACGAGGGCTTCGGAGATGTGCAGCGGCCGTCGCCGATCGGACCGCGCGGCGACACCATCCCGGAGGAGCTGCTCGAGGGGCTGAACCCGCCGCAGCGCGAGGCGGTCGTGCACCGCGGACCGGCGCTGCTCATCGTGGCCGGTGCCGGCTCGGGCAAGACGCGCGTGCTCACGCACCGCATCGCCGGCCTGCTCGCGACGCGCGAGGCGTGGCCGAGCCAGATCCTCGCGATCACCTTCACGAACAAGGCCGCCGCCGAGATGCGCGAGCGCGTCGACCGCCTCGTCGGCGAGGAGTCGCGGGGCATGTGGATCCGCACGTTCCACTCCGCGTGCGTGCGCATCCTGCGCCGCGAGGCCGAGGAGTTTGGCTTCAAGCAGTCGTTCACGATCTACGACTCGGGCGACGTGCGCGCGCTCATCAAGCGCCTCATCAAGGAGCGCGGCGCCGACATCCAGGGCCTCACGCCCGGCGGCGTCTCCTCGCGGATCTCGATGGCGAAGAACGAGCTGCACGACGTCGACTCGTGGGCGCGGACCGCCAACCTCGACAACCCGCTCGACGCCGCGTTCCTCGAGCTGTGGCGCGACTACGACCGCGAGCTGCGGCGGGCGAACGCGTTCGACTTCGACGACCTCATCTCGCAGACCGTGTTCCTGTTCCGCGCCTTCCCGCACGTGGCGGCGCAGTACCGCAAGCGCTTCCGGCACATCCTCGTCGACGAGTACCAGGACACGAACGCAGCGCAGTACGCGCTCATCCGCGAGCTCACCCAGCCCGTGTCCCGCACCGATCTGCCCGACCTGCGCGCCGACCTGCCGGGCGCCTCGCTCACCGTCGTCGGAGACTCCGACCAGTCGATCTACGCCTTCCGGGGCGCCGACATCCGCAACATCACCGACTTCGAGCGCGACTTCGCCGGCGCGCGCACGATCCTGCTCGAGCAGAACTACCGCTCGACGCAGAACATCCTCTCGGCCGCGAACGCCGTGATCGGCAACAACTTCGACCGCCGCGCCAAGCGGCTCTGGACCGACTCCGGCGACGGCGAGAAGATCGTCGGCTACACGGGCTACTCGGGCTACGACGAGGCGCAGTTCGTCGCCGACGAGATCGTCGAGCTCACCTCCGGCGGCATGTCGTACAGCGACATCGCCGTGTTCTACCGCACGAACGCGCAGACGCGAGCGCTCGAGGAGGTGCTGATTCGCACCGCGATCCCCTACAAGGTGATCGGCGGCACGAAGTTCTACGACCGCGCCGAGATCAAGGACGCGATGGCGTACCTCATCACGGTGGCGAACCCGGCCGATCCGCTCAGCCTGCGCCGCATCATGAACGTGCCGAAGCGCGGCATCGGGCCCGCGACCGAGGCTGCCCTGCAGGCGTTCGCCGACGAGCACGAGATCACGCTGCGGGATGCGATGCGGCGCGTCGACGAGATCGCGCTCGGCCCGAAGGTCGCCGCAGCCATCAAGGACCTCGCCGCGCTGCTCGACCACTGGTCGTCGCAGCCCGAGGCGGACCCCGGGGAGCTGCTGCGCGACCTGCTGAGCCGGTCGGGCTACACCGACCAGCTGCGGCGGTCGCTCGACCCGCAGGACGCGGCGCGGCTCGAGAACGTCGAGGAGCTCGTCGCGGTGACGCGGGAGTTCCGGCGCCAGAACCCGGGCGGCACCCTCATCGACTTCCTCACCGAGACGGCGCTCGTCGCCGCGGCCGACGAGCTCGACGACTCGGGCGGCCAGGTGTCGCTCATGACGCTGCACACCGCGAAGGGCCTCGAGTTCGAGGCGGTCTTCATCACCGGCGTCGAGGAGGACCTGCTGCCGCACCGCATCTCGGCGCAGGAGCCCGGCGGTCCGGCCGAGGAGCGGCGGCTCTTCTACGTCGGCATCACGCGGGCCCGGCAGCGGCTGCACATCTCGCTCGCGATGACGCGCGCGCAGTTCGGCGAGGTGTCGCCGGCGGTGCCGAGCCGGTTCCTCGAGGAGATCCCCGCGGAGCTCGTCGACTGGCGCACGCCGCCGTCGACCGTGCGGCCGTCGCCGCAGCGCGCCCTCGCCGGTCGCTGGCGGGACGAGCCGCGCGAGTCGTTCGTGACCGGCTTCCGCGAGCCCAAGGCGCTGCCCAAGGCCCCGCCCAAGCAGTTCGCGAACACCATCACCGAGGTGCGCGACAACTCGGGGCTCGAGCTCGCGCCGGGGGATCGGATCCGCCACAAGGACTTCGGCGAAGGCCGCGTGCAGGCCGTCACCGGCGCCGGCGCGAAGCGGATCGCGGAGGTGCTCTTCGGCTCGGCGGGCCGCAAGCGGCTGCTCATCAAGATCGCGCCGATCGAGAAGCTGGGCTGACCGAGCGCGGCCCGCGTCGGGCGGCCGCGCTCAGCGAGTCAGAGCGCCTGCGTCACCAGCAGCACCATCGCGACGAGCGTCACCGCTGCCGCGCCGACGATGAACGGGCGGAACCGGCGCGCCATCGTGCGCGGCGGGCGGTCGTCGTCGTAGCGCTCGAACCACGGGTCGAGCTCCGGCGGGACCTGCTCCTCGTCGTGCCTCTGCATGCCCCAAGCCTCCCATCCGCGGTCGCCCGCGTCGAGGGCCGGTGCTCCGCGAGCGAGTGACACACAACGTCACGCGATGTGGGCCAGAGGTGCTCCTTCTGCCACCCTGGATGCACACCTGCCCGCGCGCGACACCGAAGGAGGGTGCGGATGCCCACCACCCGACGGCTCCCCACCGCTGCCGCACGCGGGCACGACGGATCCAGGGGCGGGTGCGCGACCACGGGCACCCCGGCACGCGCCTCCACGCCGGCGAGCGGCGTGGTGCGCTGATGCGGCCGCATCGCTGGGACGCGGTCGTCGTCGGCGGCGGGCCCCGCGCGGTCGCGCTCGTCGAGCGCGTCACCGCCCACCGCCGCCGCTCGGGCGGTCGCGCTGTCTCGATCGTCATCGTCGACCGGGTCGAGGTCGGCGCGGGCGCGACCTGGCGCACCGACCAGACCGAGCACTTCCTCAACAACACGACGTCGTCGCAGACGACCATCCATCCCGACGCGTCGACCGGCCTCGAGGAGGTGCCGGAGGACGGCGAGACGCTCGTCGGGTGGGCGCGGCGCGTCGCGGCGGAGGGCGAGCGCACGGGCCGCCCGGCGTGGGTGGTGCGGGAGGCGCGACGCACCGACCCCGGCTCCTTCCCCTCCCGTCGACTGCAGGGCGCGTACTACGGCGAGCAGCTCGACCGCATCGAGGCGCGGGGCGGCGTCCTGCTCGGGCGCGTCGTCGGCACGGTCGTCGACGTGGTCGAGTCCCGGGACTCGGCCACCGTCGTGCTCGCCGACGGCGCGCGGCTCGTCACCGGCTCCGTGGTGCTCGCGCAGGGGATGGTGCAGTCACGGCCCGACGCCGAGGTGCGCGCGCTCGCGGCCGACGCCGAGCGGCTGGGGCTCGTCTACGTCGCACCGGGGATGCCCTCGGAGCGCGACTGGTCGGCGCTGCCGGCGGGGGAGGACGTCATCGTCCGCGGCCTCGGCGCGAACTTCTTCGACGTGGTCGCCGAGCTCACCGCGGGCCGTGGCGGCCGCTTCGCGCCGGTCCCCGGCGACCCGCACGGGCGGCTGCGCTACCTGCCGAGCGGCCTCGAGCCCCGGCTCCACGCCGGGTCGCATCGCGGGATCCCGTACCGCAGCAAGGGCGACCTGAGCGCGCCGCAGCTGCCGGTGCAGCCGCGCTTCGCGACGCCCGCGTGGTTCGCCGAGGTCGGCGCGCGGCCGGCCGGGTCGGTGGACTTCGCCGCGGAGGTCTGGCCGGTGCTCGCCCGCGATCTGGCGCTCGCGGGCGCCGCCGCGGCCGAGGCCCGCCACCCCGGCGCCGTCCACGGCGGCATCGCCGCGCTCGAGGCCGAGCTCGGGGCGCTCCCGCTGCCGGCGCGGGGTGCCGGCGCCGCGCGCGCCGCGACGCGCGCGGTCGACGCCCTGCTGGCCGCCCGCTTGGCGCCCGAGCACCTGCTGCAGCTCGAGCACCTGCGCCGGCCCACGCTCGGCGAGCCGGTCGACGCGCAGGCGTGGTCGAGCATGGTCGCCCGCCTCGTCGAGGACGAGCTCGACAGCATCGCGAACCCGGGGACGAGCCCTCGGCAGGCCGTCAACCGCGCGATGGCGGTGCTGCGCGGACCGGCGGCGGGGCTCGCGGCCGCCGGGGTCGTCGAGTGGGGCTCGCGCGTGCGCGACGTGCACGGCTGGTTCGACGCCGACGGGCTGTTCCTGGCGAGCGGTCCGCCGGCGGGGCGCACCCGGCAGGTGCTCGCGCTCATCGAGGCCGGGATCGTGCGGCTCATCGGGCCCGAGACCACCGTCGCGGTGGAGGACGGCGCGTTCGTCGCGCGCTCGCCGATCACCGGCGCGGTCGTCCGCGCCCGCGCGCTCGCCGAGACGCGGATGTCGAAGGGCGCGGTGCCTGAGACCGACGACCCGCTGCTCCGGGCGCTGCTCGACTCCGGTCGGGCGCGCGTGCACGAGCTCGAGGCGCGCGACGGCACGCGCGTGCCGAGCGCGAGCCTCGACGCCGTGCCGCCGTCGGCCGGGATGCACCTCGGCCTCGCGCTCGTCGACGGCGCGGGGGAGCCGTCGGCGCGCGTGCTCGTGCTCGGCATCCCGGCGCTCAGCACGCAGCCCGGCAGCGCGATCGGTGCGTCGCCGGGGGTGCCCTCGCCGCTGCTGCGCGGCGCGGACCTCGCGGCGCGGCGGGTGCTCGCGCTCGCCTCGGTGCACGAGCCGGCGCTGCACGGCTGACGCGGCGGCACCGGCAGCGCAGCGTCGGCCCGCCTGGGGGCCTGTCAGCGTCGGCCCGTCAGCGCTGGCTCACTCGCGCGCGGGCAGCTGCTGCAGCGTCCAGCGGTTGCCGTCGGGGTCGGCGAAGGTGACGAAGCGGCCCCAGTCCTGCTCGTCGACCTCGCTCGCGTCGACGCCGGCCTCGAGGAGCGCCGCGCGCGTCGCATCCGCGTCGTCGATGACCACCTGCACGTTGCGCATCGTGCCCGGCTCGTCCTCGGCGATGCCCTCGCCGAAGGCGATCGAGCACGCCGACCCCGGGGGCGTGATCTGCACGAAGCGCAGGCCTGGCCGCACCACCTGGTCGAAGTCGGCGTGCCAGCCCAGCTGCTCGGTGTAGAAGGCCTTCGCGCGGTCGGTGTCGCGCACCGGCACGAAGATCAGCTCGATGCGGTACTCCATCGCGGCCATGGTCGCTCCCATCCCGGCGGTCGCCGTCGACCGCTCGATGTGCGCGACGCTACGCCCGGCCGCCGACATGCAGAAGGGGGAGGCCGCAGCCTCCCCCCTCCCACGCATCCACCGCGTCGCGGCTAGTCGCCGCCGACGTCCGGGCCCTCCGGGTGGTTCGACGTCGAGCGCTGCCGCGGCAGCGCTTGCGTCGAGAGCCGTCCGCGGTCGAGCTCGGGGTGCGGCTGCTGCGACTCGATCTCCTCGTCGAGGGTCGCGATCGCGACCGTGTCGGCGGGCGGCAGCGATGCCTCGAAGCGCGCGCGGCGGCGCTTGAGCCACAGCGCGAGGGCGATGATGAGCGCCATCGCGACGTACGCGACGATCGCGAAGGGGCTCTGCACCAGGTAGGACGGGTCGCCCTGGCCGATCTGCATCGCCTTGCGCAGCTGCTCCTCCGCCATCGGGCCGAGGATCGCCCCGACGACGAGCGGTGCGATCGGGAAGCCGAGCCGGCGCATGAAGAAGCCGAGCACGCCCAGCACGAGCAGCACGCCGATGTCGAAGACGGTGAAGTTCGCCGCGTACGCGCCGAGGCCCGCGAACACGAGGATGCCCGCGTAGAGGTACGGCCGCGGGATCTGCAGCAGCTTCACCCACATGCCCACGAGCGGCAGGTTCAGCACGAGCAGCAGCGTGTTGCCGATGAAGAGGCTCGCGATGAGCGCCCACACGAGCGCCGACTGCGTCTCGAACAGCCGCGGACCGGGCTGGATGCCGTAGGTCTGGAAGGCGCTCAGCATGATCGCCGCGGTGGCGGTCGTCGGGATGCCGAGCGTCAGCAGCGGCACGAGCACGCCGGCGGCGGCCGCGTTGTTCGCCGCCTCCGGACCTGCGACGCCCTCGATCGCACCCTTGCCGAACTGCTTGCGGTACTCCGGCTTCGCGACGCTGCGCTCCGTCGCGTACGACAGGAAGGTCGCGACGTCGGCGCCGCCGGCGGGGATCGAGCCGATCGGGAAGCCGATCGCGGCGCCGCGCAGCCACGACTTCCACGAGCGCGCCCAGTCGGAGCGACGCATCCAGGTGCGCCAGCCTCGGGTGATCGGGATGATCGGGATGGTGCCGTGCCGCAGCCGCGAGCCGACGTACAGGGCCTCGCCGAGCGCGAAGAGGCCGACGGCCACGAGCACGACGTCGATGCCGTCGCCGAGCTGCGGGACGCCGAACGTGAAGCGGGACTGCCCCGTGAGCGTGTCGACGCCGATGAGCCCGATGAAGAGTCCCACGGCGAGCGACACCATGCCGCGCCAGGCGCTGTCGCCCAGCAGCGCGCCGACCGTGAGGAACGCGATCACCATGAGCGCGAAGTAGTCGGCCGGGCCGAGGCTCACGGCGAAGCGCGCGACGGTGGGCGCGAGGAGCGTCAGCAGCACGGTCGCGATGGTGCCGGCCACGAACGAGCCGATCGCCGCGGTCGCGAGCGCCGCAGCGCCGCGTCCCGCCCGCGCCATCTTGTTGCCCTCGAGGGCGGTGACGATCGACGCCGACTCGCCAGGGGTGTTCAGCAGGATCGACGTCGTCGACCCGCCGTACATGCCGCCGTAGTAGATGCCGGCGAACACGATGAAGGCCGCGGTGGGCTCGAGCGAGTACGTGATCGGCAGCAGCAGCGCGACCGTCATGGCCGGGCCGATGCCCGGCAGCACGCCCACGGCGGTGCCGAGCAGCACGCCGAGCAGCGCGTACAGCAGGTAGATCGGCTGCAGCGCGGTGGCGAATCCCTCCAGCAGCAGGGTCCAGGTGTCCATCAGATGCCGATCCAGGAGGTGAGGGTGCCGGTGGGCGGCAGCGAGAGGCCGAGCAGCGTGCCGAACACGAGCTGGGTGACGACGCCCATGGCGAGGCCGATGAGCACCGCGACCCACCAGCGCTTGGCGCCGAGCGCGAGCGACGCGCCGGCGAACAGGACGGTGACGCCGAGGGGCCACCCGAGGAACGGGATGGTGAGCATGAGGGAGAGGAAGCTGAGCGCCAGGATGCCGGTCGGGATCCAGGCGGTGCCGTGCTCGAGGTCGATGTCCTCGCCCGCCTCGGGGTGGCCGAAGCGACCGCGGAGCTGGCCAACGAGGACGGCGAGCGACGAGACGAGCAGCAGGGCGCCGACCCCGTAGGGCACGACGCGGGCGCCGAGCGTGTTCGTGGAGCCCGGGGGCTCGCGGATGGTCGTGGTCGAGATGAGCACGCCCACGGCGAGCAGCACGAGCAGCCCGACGAAGATCATCGCCTCGATGCGGGACGACCGCTCCGCGCGCGCCGCGGCCGACGCGCCCTGCTCGGGCGCGCCGGCCGAGGCGGTGCTCATTCGATCAGGCCGATCGTGCGCAGCGTCTCCTGGGTGCGGGTGATGTCCTCGGTGAGGAAGGCGTCGAACTCGTCGCCCGGCATGAACGCATCCGTCCAGCCGTTCGTCTCGAGCACCTCGGCCCAGGCGTCCTGGCCGTGGAGCTCGGTGACGAGGTCGATGAGCGCGGTGCGCTCCTCGTCCGAGATGCCGCCGGGGGCGATGACGCCGCGCCAGTTCGTCACGGTCACGTCGATGCCCTCGTCCTGGATGGTCGGGACGTCGGGCAGGGCCTCCGCGGGCTCCTCGCTCGACACAGCGAGCGCGCGCAGGTCGCCCGAGAGGACGGACTCCGAGAACTCGCCGACGCCGGAGATGCCGGCCTGGACGGTGCCGCCGAGCAGCATCGTGAGCGCCTCGCCGCCGCCGGAGTTGGCGACGTAGTTGAGCGTCGCCGGCACCTCGGCCGCCTCGACGCCCGCCTCGGTGAGGAGCAGGCCGGCGAGGATGTGGTCGATGCCGCCCGCGGAGCCGCCGGTGACGGCGACTCCCTGGCCCTCGGCGACGATCGCGTCGATGAGGTCCTCGAGCGACTGGTACTCCGAGTCGGCCGGGACGACGATCACGAGCGGCTCCTCGGTGAGCTTCGCGATGGGGGTCATGTCCTCGATGCGCGTCTCGGAGGCGTTCGTCTCGACGCCGCCGACCATGACGGAGCCCATGACCATGAGCGTGTTCGGGTCGGTCTCGGTCGCGAGGCTCGCGAGGCCGACCGTGCCGGCCGCGCCGCCGATGTTCTCGACCGGGGCGGAGCCGACGAGGCCCGTGTCGGTGAGCGTCTGGCCGAGGGCGCGGGCCGTCTGGTCCCAGCCGCCACCGGGGTCGGCGGGGGCGATGACGCTCACGTCGGTGATGGCCGCGGCCTCACCGTCGGCGCCCTGGGAGCCCGACGGCGTGCCGCCGGTCGAGCACCCTGCGAGGGCGACGACCGCAGCGCCGGCGATGCCGACGCGGACGAGGGTGGTGATGCGCGTGCTGCGCTGGGTGCTGTGGTGCATGGATCGCACGTCTCCTCCTTGAGCGCCCGGCACCGATGCCGAGTCGCGATCTGCTGTGACCGTAACGGGGGCGGAGGCGTGCGCCGGGGTTGTGGTCGAAAGGTGCGTTTCGGTCGTTCTGGTCAGAGGCTACGCCGCTCGGGCGCGGCCTACCATGGGCGACGTGAGACGGGCGATGAGGCTGCGCACCCAGCTGGTGCTGCTGCAGAGCGCCATCATGCTCGTCGTCATCCTCGGGTCCGGGATCGCGGCGGCCTGGCTGCAGGAGCGCTCGCTCCGGGACGCCTACCTCGACCGCATGATCGCGGTGGCCGAGTCGACCGCCGGGCTGCCGACGGTGGTCGACGCCTTCGACGAGCCCGACCCGTCGGCCATCATCCAGCCGATCGCCGAGACGATCCGCGAGGCCTCCGACGTCACCTACGTCGTCGTCACCGATGCCGACGGCATCCGCTTCTCGCACCCCAACCCTGACCTGATCGGCGAGCGCGTCTCGACCGACCCGACGGCGGCCGAGTCGGGCGAGGTCTACGTCGGCACGCAGACCGGCACGCTCGGCACGTCGTGGCGCGCGAAGGTGCCGGTGTTCGACGAGTCGGGTGCCGTGGTGGGCCAGGTGTCGGTGGGCATCCTCGAGGCGGAGCTGCAGCGGGACTGGCTCAGCACCGTCTGGATCCTCGCCCTCTGCCTGGGCATCGCCGCGATCGTCGGCGTCGTGCTCGCCTCCTGGGCGGCGTCGCTCGTGCGCCGACGCATCTACGGCGTCGAGCCCGACGAGATCAAGTCGATGCTCGAGACCCGCAACGCGACGCTGCACGGCATCGGCGACGGCCTCGTGGTGCTCGACGAGCGCGGCGGCATCGTGCTGTGCAACGACGCGGCGCTGCGGCTGCTGGGACGCGAGGGGGCCGACCTCGCGGGCACGCCCATCGCCGAGGTGCTCGACGCGCCGATCGATCCGCTGCTCGCCGACGCCGGCGAGCAGCAGCTCGTGCTCGCAGGGGAGCGGATGCTGGTCGCCCGCGTCGACCGCGTGGTGGTCGACGACCGCGCCGTCGGCACCGTGCTGATCCTCCGCGACCGCACCGAGCTCGACGCGGCGCTGCGCGACCTCGCCGGCGCGCAGGGGATGACCGAGACGCTGCGCGCGCAGCAGCACGAGTTCGCCAACACCCTGCACACGCTCGGCGGCCTGCTCGAGCTCGGCGAGGCGGAGGCGGCGATGGGCGTCATCGAGCGGGCGGGCGCGGGCGGCGCGCTCGCATCGCTCGAGCCCTCCTCCGGCATCCTCGAGCTCGAGGTGGCGGCGCTGCTGCTCGCGAAGCGGGCGCAGGCCAAGGAGCGCGGCGTCGAGCTGGCCGTGCTGCCCGGATCGACGCTCCGCCCCGCCGACTCCGTCGGCGTGGCGGGCGACTGGGTGACCGTGCTCGGCAACCTCGTCGACAACGCCATGGACGCGTCGGACGGGGGCCGCATCGAGGTCGCGATCGACGACGAGGGCGACGGCGGCGCCCGCGTCGTCACCATCACGGTCGACGACGACGGTCCGGGCGTGCCCGAGGCGCAGCGCGACGCGATCTTCGACATCGAGGTGTCGACGAAGTCGCACGTCGCGGGTCTCGCGCGCGGCTACGGACTGACGCTCGTGCGACGGGTCGCCGAGCGGCTCGGCGGCAGCGCGCACGTGGAGCCCTCGCCGCTCGGCGGTGCCCGCTTCGTCGCGCGCCTGCCGGTCGTGCCGAGCGGCGTGCGCGCATGAGGCCGCTGCGCGCGCTCATCGTCGAGGACGACAAGGCGGTCGCCCTCGTCACGCGCAGGTTCGTCGAGCGCCACGGCGCCTTCGTGGTCGCGGGCGAGGCCGCGACCGGGCGCGCCGCGCTCGAGGCGATCGAGGCGCTCCGCCCCGACCTCGTGCTGCTCGACGTGCACCTCCCGGACGCCTCGGGCATCGAGGTGCTGCGGGTCGCGCGCACGCGCGGCTTCGCCGGCGAGGTCGTGGCCGTGACCGCGGCGCGCGACCTCGAGACCGTGCGGGCGGCCCGCGCCTTCGGGGTGCGCCACTACCTCGTCAAGCCGTTCGGGCTCGAGGCGATGCGCGAGCGGCTCGAGGCGATCCGGGCCGAGCTCGAGCAGGCGGAGGCGCTCGGCGTGCAGGTGCTCGACCAGCGCGCGGTCGACGCCATGCTGCAGCCGGCGGATCGGCAGCGGCCGGCGCCGGCGGGGTCGCAGCTGACGCTCGACCGCGTGGCCGCCGTGCTCGAGACACTGGAGGAGTCGGCGAGCGCGGCCGAGATCGGCGAGCGCCTGGGGATGTCGCGGGTGAGCGCGCGCCGCTACCTCGAGCGGCTGGTGATCGAGGGCCGCGCCGAGGTGGCGCCGCGCTACGGCGGCACGGGCAGGCCGGAGCTGCGCTACAGCGCGCGGCGCTGACCATCGTCCTCGCTGGTATCCTTCGCCCAGCACGAACCGGGGATCGAGGCCATGGAGCGCACGCGCAGCCGACGGATCTGGTGGCTCGGCGCCGCGATCGCGGTCCTGCTCGTCGGGGCTGTCGCGGGAGCCGTCTTCCAGCCCTGGCGGCTGCTGTACGACGAGACGGTCATCGAGGCGGTGCCGACCGCGGGACCGGTGGCGGAGTCCGCTCCGGCAGCGCCCTCGGCGTCGCCGACGCTCGCGGCACCGACGGGGCCGGTGGAGCTCGCGGCGGGCGCCCTGGTCTCGCACGAGCACCCGACCACGGGCACGGCTCGCGTGCTGCAGCTCGAGGACGGCGCACGGGTGCTCGTCCTCGACGGCCTCGACACCGTGAACGGGCCCGACCTGCACGTGTGGCTCACCGACCAGCCCGTCATCGAGGGCACGGACGGGTGGTTCGTCTTCGACGACGGGGCATGGACCTCGCTCGGACCGCTGCGCGGCAACGTGGGCACCCAGCAGTACGCGATCCCCGATGGGGTCGACCTCGCGCAGGTGACGAGCGTCTCGATCTGGTGCGAGCGCTTCGCCGTCTCGTTCGGCGCGGCACCGCTCGACCTCGCGTGAGCCGAGGCCGGTGCCTCAGTGCACGGGCGAGCCCAGGAGGGTGCCGATCGACCAGGTCGCCGCGAGCGCGATGATGCCGCCGAGCAGCACGCGCAGCGTCCCGAGCCGCTTGCCGGAGCCGCCGATGCGCGCCGAGACGATGCCGGTGACCAGCAGCGCCACGATCGTCGCGACCACGATCGACCACGGCATCCACGCGGCAGGCGAGAGCAGTGCCGCGAGCAGCGGCACGAGCGAGCCGAGGGTGAAGGCGACGGCGGAGGAGGCGGCGGCCGCCCAGGGGTTGTTGAGGTCCTCCGGGTCGAGCTTGTACTCGACGTCGAGGTGCGCGCGCAGGGGATCGGACGCCGTCAGCTCGGCGGCGACGAGGTGCGCCGTCTCGGGTGAGAGGCCGCGGAGCTCGTACATGTGCGCGAGCTGGTCGATCTGCCCCTCGGGGTTCTCGTCGAGGTGGCGCAGCTCGCGACGGATCGCCGCCCGCTCGCTGTCGCGCTGCGACGACACCGAGACGTACTCGCCCACGGCCATCGAGAAGGCGCCCGCGACCAGGGCGGCGATGCCGGCGGTGAGGATGCCCGCGAGCGTCGTGCCCGCGCCTGCGACGCCGACCATGAGGGCCGACGTCGAGACGATGCCGTCGTTCGCCCCGAGCACGCCGGCACGCAGCCAGTTGAGCCTCGAGGCCATCGACTCGACCGGCGGCGGCAGGTCGGGGCGGCGCTGGAGCGCTGGATCCATGGGTGTCCTCCTGGCATCCATCGTCCGGGCTCCGCGGCGCCCCCGCAACGAAGGCCAGGCTCGTTCGAAAGCCGTACGAATGCCGAATCTTGACGCTTCGGGGAACCGAAAGCGAGCGGGGGCGCATGCGCGTCGGCGCTAGGCTTGCCCAGGCGAATCCCCCAACATCAACGGATTGGATGACGCGTGGATCTCTATGAGTACCAAGCAAGGGACCTGTTCGAGCAGCACGGGGTACCCGTGCTGCGAGGCATCACCGCCGACACCCCCGAGCAGGCCGAGGCAGCAGCCACGGAGCTCGGCGGCGGTGTCGTGGTCGTGAAGGCACAGGTCAAGACGGGCGGCCGCGGCAAGGCCGGCGGCGTGAAGCTGGCGAAGAGCCCGGCGGAGGCGAAGACGGCCGCGGAGGCCATCCTCGGCCTCGACATCAAGGGGCACACCGTGCACCGCGTGATGATCGCCGAGGGCGCAGCGATCAAGGAGGAGTACTACTTCTCCATCCTGCTCGACCGCTCGAACCGCTCCTACCTCGCCATGTGCTCGTACGAGGGCGGCATGGACATCGAGCAGCTCGCCGAGGAGCGCCCCGAGGCGCTCGCCAAGGTCGAGGTCGACCCGGCGGTCGGCATCGACGCGGCGAAGGCCGAGGAGATCGTCCGCGCCGCGAGCTTCCCCGAGGAGCTCGTCGCCAAGGTCGCGCCCGTGCTCGTGACGCTCTACGGCGTCTTCGACAAGGAGGACGCCACCCTCGTCGAGGTCAACCCGCTCGTGCTCACCGAGAGCGGCGACGTCATCGCGCTCGACGGCAAGATCACCCTCGACGAGAACGCCGACTTCCGCCAGGCCGGCCACGCGGAGCTCGAGGACAAGGCCGCCGCGAACCCGCTCGAGGCCAAGGCCAAGGAGTCGGACCTCAACTACGTGAAGCTCGACGGCCAGGTCGGCATCATCGGCAACGGCGCCGGGCTCGTCATGTCGACGCTCGACGTCGTCGCCTACGCCGGTGAGGCGTTCGGCGGCGTGAAGCCCGCCAACTTCCTCGACATCGGCGGCGGCGCATCCGCCGAGGTCATGGCAGCAGGCCTCGACGTCATCCTGGGCGACTCCGACGTGAAGAGCGTCTTCGTGAACGTCTTCGGCGGCATCACCGCCTGCGACGAGGTCGCGAACGGCATCGTCAAGGCGCTCGAGATCCTCGGCGACGAGGCCTCGAAGCCGCTCGTCGTGCGACTCGACGGCAACAGCGTCGAGGAGGGCCGACGCATCCTCGCCGACGCCGACCACCCGCTGGTGACCGTCGTCGACACCATGGACGAGGCAGCGGCCAAGGCCGCCGAGCTGGCTGCGGCCTAGGAGAGCAGAAGATGTCGATCTATCTCAACAAGGACAGCAAGGTCATCGTCCAGGGCATCACCGGCGGCGAGGGCTCCAAGCACACCGCGCGCATGCTCGCCGCGGGCACGCAGGTCGTGGGCGGCGTGAACGCCCGCAAGGCCGGCACGACCGTCTCGCACACCGCCGCCGACGGCTCCGCCGTCGAGCTCCCCGTGTTCGGCACCGTCGCCGAGGCGATCGCCGAGACCGGCGCCGACGTCTCGATCGTCTTCGTGCCGCCGGCGTTCGCCAAGGACGCGGTCATCGAGGCCATCGACGCCGGCATCGGCCTGCTCGTGGTCATCACCGAGGGCATCCCGGTGCAGGACTCGGCAGAGTTCTGGGCGCACGCGAAGTCCGCGGGCACCACGCGCATCATCGGCCCGAACTGCCCCGGCATCATCACGCCGGGCGAGTCGCTCGTGGGCATCACGCCCGCGAACATCACCGGCAAGGGCCCGATCGGCCTGGTCTCGAAGTCGGGCACGCTGACGTACCAGATGATGTTCGAGCTGCGCGACCTCGGCTTCTCGACCGCCATCGGCATCGGCGGCGACCCGATCATCGGCACGACGCACATCGACGCGCTCGAGGCGTTCGAGGCCGACCCGGAGACGAAGGCGATCGTCATGATCGGCGAGATCGGCGGCGACGCCGAGGAGCGCGCTGCCGACTACATCAAGGCGCACGTGACGAAGCCGGTCGTCGGCTACGTCGCCGGCTTCACGGCGCCCGAGGGCAAGACGATGGGCCACGCCGGCGCGATCGTCTCCGGCTCGTCGGGCACGGCGCAGGCGAAGCAGGAGGCCCTCGAGGCCGCCGGCGTCAAGGTCGGCGAGACGCCGTCCGAGGCTGCCCGCCTCATGCGCGAGATCATCGAGTCGCTCTGAGCTGACCCGCTCTGCAGGGCCCCGGCTTCGGCCGGGGCCCTGTTCGCGTCCCCGGCCGGTGTGCGCTCCCTGCCCGCGCACGGGCCCGCGCACTAGGGTTGCCGCACCGATCGACACGACGGAGGGGGCGGCGATGAGCCACGACGAGGGACACGACAGCGAGGGCACGAAGAAGCCGGGAGGCCTCGGCGAGGACGGCACGATCCCGGCCGACCCGGACGGGCTGGGCGCGACGACGACCGACGAGGCGTCGACGTTCGAGCCCGAGGAGGACGAGGCCGCAGAGCCCGAGGCCGACTAGCCCGAGGCCGACGAGCGCGAGGCTGCGTCGGGCGCCGCTCCGCCGATGCGCTCGATGACGAAGACCGGATGCCGGGCGGCGATCGCGGCGAAGGCCGCGAGGTCGTCGTCCGGCCCGGCAGCGACGTATGGCCGCACGATCGGGGTGCGGCGCACGTACGCGCGCAGCACCGGTGCCGCGTCATCGGCGGCGAGCTCGATGGCGCGCACCTCGTGCGTCGTCCCGCGCTCGATCGTCGCGACGCCCGCGGCGCGCAGGTTCCGCACCCAGTCGACGACGCCGTAGGGCGCGACGAGGTGCACGCGACCGTCGAGCGCGAGCGGCGTGACCGGCGTGGTGCGGGGCTCGCCGCTCGAGCGGCCGGCCACGGTCAGCGCGACCGCGCCGCCAGGGCCGAAGCCCGCCCGGGCGAGCGCCACGATCGCGCGGTCGGCGAGCCTGCGGACGATCGAGCGGCGGAAGCGGGCCATGGCGGCAGCGTACGACCAGACCCGGCGCATCCGGGCGTTGCCCGGCGCATCCGGGCGTCGCCCTCGCGCTCGGCGCCGACGCGCGGCAGAGTGGGCGCATGACGATCCTGTGCGCGACGTGCGGCGTCGAGGCCGCCGAGCCGCTGCCCGAGACCTGCCCGATCTGCGCCGACGAGCGCCAGTGGGTGCCGATGCACGGCCAGATCTGGACGAGCACCGACGAGCACGCCGACGACGGCATGCACATCGACGTCGTCGAGCTCGAGCCGGGCGCGTGGGCGCTCACCTCCGACCCGGCCGTCGGCATCGGCCAGCGCTCGATCCTCGTGCAGACCACTGAGGGCAACCTGCTGTGGGATCCGCTCAGCACCATCACCGACGCGGCGGTCGAGCAGGTGCGCGAGCTCGGCGGTCTGGCGGTCGTCGCGGCGTCGCATCCGCACATGTTCGGCGTGCAGTGCGCGTGGGCAGATGCGCTCGACGCCCGCGTGCTCGTGAACCGGCACGACGCGTCGTGGGTGCAGCGCCAGCACGAGCGCATCGAGCTCTGGGACGACGAGGTCGACCTGCTGCCCGGCGTGCGGCTGCTGCGCCTCGGCGGGCACTTCCCGGGCGCCGCCGTCGTCGTGTGGGAGGCCGGGAGCGAGGGAGAGGGGTCGCTGCTCGCGGGCGACACGATGCAGCCGAAGCCCGACCGCGCGAGCGTCGGCTTCATGCGCTCGTACCCGAACAACATCCCGCTCTCGGCGGGCGTCGTGCGCCGGCTCGCGGACCGCGCGGCCGAGCTGCGGTTCCGCCGCGTCTACGGCAACATCCCCGGCCAGGTCGTCGAGGACGGCCCGACGGCGATCGCCCGCAGCGCCGAGCGGCACATCGGCTGGGTGACGGGCGCGTTCGACCACCTGACGTAGTCGACTCCGGAGAAATCGGCGCCGAGCGCGTGTTCGACCGGATAGCGCGGCCGAGGAGTCCCTGGGCGACAGATCCTCCGGGCGGTCCACAGGCGGCGCCGCCGCTCGACGGCGGGCCGCCGGACTGTGGCAGGTTGACCCGCCATGGACCCCCGAGTGTTCGAGCTCGGCATCCTCACTGCCGCGCAGCTCGGTGTGCTGGGCTGGAGCAAGTGGCAGATCGAGTGCGCGGTCCGGGACGGTGGCCTGCAGCGGGTGCGCCCGGGCTGGTTCGGCAAAGACCCGGTCCCGCAGGCGCTCGCGGCCGTGCGTAGCGGTGGCTGCATCTCGTGCTTCAGCGCGCTCCGGCTGCTCGGTGCGTGGGTGCCGGAGCGGAAGGGCTGGCACGTTCGCTCGGCGCGACACCGCGGACCCACCGGCTGCAGGCCGCACGGCCCGCAACCGCCGGTCTCGAGCGTCATCGACGACCTCGAGACCAGCTTCCGGTGCGTTCTGCGGTGCGGGAGCAAGGAGGACATCGTCGTCATCATCGACTCCCTGCTGCACGAGCGGCTCGCGACAAAGGACGAGCTGCAGGCGTGGACGAGGCTCGCGCCGCTGCGCATCCGTGCGCTCCTCGACCTCGCCGACGGGCGGTCGGAGGCCGGGACGGAGAGCATGGTGCGGCTGCGGACGCGCTCGCTCCGCATCGCCACGCGCATCCAGGTGCGGCTGCTGCAGGGCATGCGGGTGGACGTGCTGCTCGGGGAGCGACTGGTCATCGAGTGCGACAGCAGGGAGCACCACACCGACTCGCTGGCGTACGAGCGCGACCGGGCGCGGGATCGTCGGCTCGTTGCCGCGGGGTTCCTGGTGCTGCGCCTCAGCTACCGGCAGATCCACGACGAGTGGCCGGCGATCGAGCAGGAAATCCTGGCGATCGTGCGCCGGGGAGACCACCTGTGGCCGCGCCACCGGAGCAATCAGCGCTGACGGGGCCTTCGACCGCACTATCCAGATCAGTGAGCGCTGAGCGCCGATTCCGCCGGGGAACGGCGAAGGGCCCGGCCGGAGCCGGGCCCTTCGTCGGTGCGGATCAGCGCAGCGGCGCGAGGATCGCGTTCAGCGACGTGCTCGGGCGCATCGCCGCGTCGGCCAGCTCGGTGTCGACGCGGTAGTAGCCGCCGAGGTCGACCGGGCTGCCCTGCACCGCGACGAGCTCCCGCTCGATCGCCTCGGTCTGCGAGACCATCGCCTCGGCGACCGGCGCGAACGTCTGCGCGAGGTCGGCGTCGTCGGTCTGCGCCGCGAGCTCCTCCGCCCAGTAGCGCGCGAGCCAGAAGTGGCTGCCGCGGTTGTCGAGCTCGCCGGTCTTCCGCGACGGGGACTTGTTCTCGTTGAGGAACGAGCCGGTCGCGGCGTCGAGCGTCTCGGCGAGCACGCCCGCGCGGGCGTTGCCGGTCGACTCCGACAGGTGCCGGAACGACTCGGCGAGCGCCATGAACTCGCCGAGCGAGTCCCAGCGCAGGTGGTTCTCCTCGACGAGCTGCTGCACGTGCTTCGGGGCGGAGCCGCCGGCGCCGGTCTCGAACAGCCCGCCGCCGTTCAGCAGCGGCACGACCGACAGCATCTTCGCGCTCGTGCCGAGCTCGAGGATCGGGAACAGGTCGGTGTTGTAGTCGCGCAGCACGTTGCCGGTCACCGAGATGGTGTCCTCGCCGCGGCGGATGCGCTCGATCGCGTGCTTCGTCGCGTCGACGGGGCTCATGATCGCGATCTCGAGGCCGTCGGTGTCGTGCGTGCCGAGCTCCTCCTCGACCTTCGCGATCAGCTGCGCGTCGTGCGCGCGGCCCTTGTCGAGCCAGAACACCGCGGGGGTGGCGGATGCGCGGGCGCGCGTGACCGCGAGCTTCACCCAGTCGCGCACCGCGACGTCCTTCGTCTGGCACGCGCGCCAGATGTCGCCGGGCTCCACGTCGTGCCCGAGCAGCACCTCGCCCGCGGCGTTCACGACCTCGATGCGGCCGGCCTGCTCGACGCGGAACGTCTTGTCGTGCGAGCCGTACTCCTCGGCCTTCTGCGCCATGAGGCCGACGTTGGGCACGGAGCCCATCGTGGTCGGGTCGAAGGCGCCGTTGCCGCGGCAGTCGTCGATGACCACCTGGTAGATGCCGGCGTACGACGAGTCGGGGATCACGGCGAGCGTGTCGGCCTCCTCGCCGTCTGGGCCCCACATGTGGCCGGACTGGCGGATCATCGCGGGCATCGACGCGTCGACGATGACGTCGGACGGCACGTGCAGGTTCGTGATGCCGCGGTCGGAGTTCACCATCGCGAGGCGCGGGCCGTCGGCGAGGCCGTCCTCGATCGCCTGGCGGACGCCGGCTGCGGTCGACTCGTCGAGCTCGCCGAGCCCGGAGAGGATCGCGGCGAGGCCGTTCTCGGGCGAGAGGCCCGCCTCGTCGAGGGCGGCGCCGTAGCGCTCGAAGACCGTCGGCAGGAAGGCGCGCACGACGTGGCCGAAGATGATCGGGTCGGAGACCTTCATCATCGTCGCCTTGAGGTGGGCGGAGAACAGCACATGCTCGTCGCGGGCGCGCTGCACCTGCTCGACGAGGAACGCGTCGAGCGCCTTGGCGCTCATGAAGGTCGCGTCGACGATCTCGCCCTCGAGCACGCGCAGGCCGTCCTTGAGCACGGTCGTGCCGCCCTCGGTGACGAGGCGGATCTGCAGCGTGTCGTCGGCCGGCATCGTCACCGACTGCTCGTTGGCGCGGAAGTCGCCGGCGCCCATCGTCGCGACGGCCGTCTTCGAGTCGGGCAGCCAGGCGCCCATGGAGTGCGGGTGCTTGCGCGCGTACTCCTTCACGGAGCGCGGGGCGCGGCGGTCGGAGTTGCCCTCGCGGAGCACGGGGTTGACGGCCGAGCCCTTGATCGCGTCGTAGCGGGCGCGGATGTCGCGGTCCTCGTCGGTCGAGACCTCGTCGGGGTAGTCGGGGAGGGCGATGCCCTTGCCCTGCAGCTCGGCGATGGCCGCCTTCAGCTGCGGCACCGATGCCGAGATGTTGGGCAGCTTGATGATGTTGGCGTCGGGCGACTTCGCCAGCTCGCCGAGCTCGGCGAGCGCGTCCGACTCCTGCTGGTCGGCCGGCAGCCGGTCGGCGAACGCCGCGACGATGCGGCCAGCGAGCGAGATGTCGCGGCTCTCGACCTCGACGTCGGCCGCGGCGGCGAACGCGCGGACGATCGGCAGCAGCGAGTGCGTCGCGAGCATGGGCGCCTCGTCGGTGTACGTGTAGATGATCTTGGCCATGCGGCTCGAACCCCTCGCGGTCGTGTAGAACGGCGGCCAAGAGCGCTTCGCGCCGGCCGCGCCATGCGCCTCCAACCTACCGCGACCGGGCTCTGGCGGCGCGCGGCGGGGGAGACGGCCGGCGAGCGGATCGTCGGTAGGGTTGCCAGCCGTGCGTCGCGTGTGGGCCGGGATCGGCCAGGCTGTCGAGTCCGCCGCCATCGCGGCGGTGGGCCTCGTCCTGTGCGCGCTCGTGCTGCTCGCCGTCTGGGGCATCGACCAGGGCTTCGGCGGCGACCCGCTGCTGCAGTGGCGCATCGCGGTCGACGCGTGGATGCTCGGCCACGGCGTCGACGTCGGCATCACGCTCGCGCCGGACGCGGTGCTCGCGATCGGCCTCGAGGAGGCAGGGCGCTCGTTCGTGCTCACGCTGGGCGCCTGGGGCATCGGGCTCGTCACCCTCTGGCTGCACTGGCGCAGCGGCCGCCGGCTCGCCGAGCTGCCGCCCGTCGAGACCGGCATCGCCGTCGTCGCCGGCGCGCTCGCGACCGGCGCCGTCGGGCTGCTCGCGGGCGTGAGCGCGCAGCATCCGAGCGCCGCCCCCAACCTCGGCCAGGCGTTCGCGCTCCCGGCGCTCGTCGCGCTCGTCGGCATGGTCGGCGCCCTGCTCGCGGCGCGCGGCCACGACTGGCTGCACGCGCTCGCGCGCGCGCTCACCATCGAGGACGGATGGCTGCGACCGGTGCGCGCGGCGCTGCGCGCGGGGATCGGCGGCGCGGTCGGCGTGCTCGGCGTCGGCGCGCTGCTCGTCGGGATCGGCCTGCTGCTGCGCTTCACCGACGGCCTGCTGCTCATGGAGTCGCTCGAGGTGACGCACCTCGGCGCAGGCGTGCTCCTCCTCCTGCAGCTCGCGCTCGCGCCGGTCGCGATCGTGTGGGGCGCCGCGTGGGCGATCGGCCCGGGCTTCATGCTGGGGCGCGGCTCGAGCGTCTCGCCGCTCGGCACCGACCTCGGCCCCGTGCCCTCGCTGCCGATGCTGACGGCGATCGACCCGGACACGCAGTCGTGGATGCTCGTCGTCGTCGCGCTCCCGGTGCTCGCCGCGGTCGTGGTGGGCGCGTTCGCGCGCCAGACCACGCTCGCCGGCAGCGCCGATCGGCCGGTGCACTGGTGGGAGCTCGCGGCGACCGCGGTCGGCGGCGGCGTGCTCGCCGGCGCGCTGCTCGGCGTCGCGGCGATGCTCGCGACGGGCGCGGCGGGTCCCGGCCGGCTGTCGCTCACCGGCCCGGACGCCGTGCAGGTCGCCGCGTGGGCTGCGCTCGAGGTGGGCGCCGGGCTGCTCATCGGCATGCTCGCCGGCGGCCGCGGCGCGAGCGCGCTCGCCAAGGAGGGCGCGGGCACGTCGATGCGCGACGTGCTCGGCTTCGGCCGCAGCCGTGACGAGCCGGTGCACGATGCGGATGGCGCGGATGACGTGGTCGGCACGGATGAGGTGGCCGACCGCGATGCGGATGCGCCGGTGACCGACAGCTCCGCCGTCGACCCCGACGCGCAGGAGACGGCGGCCGTGGCACCGATGCCGCGGACGACGCGCGACGCCGCGCCGTCCGAGGCGGAGGCAGGGGACGGGCCGGCCGACGACGCGACCGAGCCGCCGCATCCGGAGCACGAGCGGACGCGCGACCCGGAGCGCGACCCGGAGGCTGACCGCCCGATCGGGTGAATCGCCGGGGCCGTAGGATGGAGCACGTGCTGCGCCTCGTCGTCCTCGTCTCCGGCAGCGGCACCAACTTCGCGGATCTGCTCGAGCGCACCCGCGCCGGCCGCGTCCCGGCCGAGATCATCGCCGTGGGCGCCGACCGCGAGTGCGCCGGCCTCGACATCGCCCGCGCCGCCCGGATCCCGACGTTCGTCGAGCCGTTCGCGGCGCCGCGCGAGGCGTGGTCGGACCGCATCGCCGACCGCATCGCGGCGTTCGAGCCCGACGTCGTCGTGCTCTCCGGCTTCATGCGGCTGCTGTCGGCGCGCGCGGTCGCGCGCTTCGAGCCCGCGATCCTCAACACGCATCCGGCGTACCTGCCCGAGTTCCCCGGCGCGCACGGGGTGCGCGACGCGATCGCGGCCGGCGTGACGCAGACCGGCGCATCCGTGATCATCGTCGACAGCGGCGTCGACACGGGTCCCGTCCTGGCGCAGCAGCGCGTGCCCGTGCTGCCCGACGACACGCAGGACACCCTGCACGACCGCATCAAGCTCGTGGAGCGCGACCTGCTCGCGAGCGTGATCATCGACATCGCCGACGGCACGTGCGACCTGGCCGACCACGGCCTCGAGCGACGCCGAGCGGCGAGCGACACGGAGGAGAGACAGTGAGCGGACCCCAGCACGACCCGAGCCTCTACCGGGAGCGCGACCTGGTGCCCTTCCGGCGCGCGCTGCTCTCGGTGAGCGACAAGAGCGGGGTCGTCGAGCTCGGCCGCGCGCTCGCCGAGGCGGGCGTCGAGCTCGTCTCGACCGGCTCGACCGCCAAGATGCTGGCGGATGCCGGCCTCCCGGTCACCGAGGTGGCGCAGGTCACGGGGTTCCAGGAGGCGCTCGACGGCCGCGTGAAGACGCTGCACCCGGCGATCCACGCGGGCCTGCTCGCCGACCTGCGGCTCGAGCACCACGAGGCGCAGCTCGCCGAGCTCGGCATCGCGCCGTTCGAGCTCGTGGTCGTCAACCTCTACCCGTTCGTCGAGACGGTCCGCTCCGGCGCGGCCGACGCCGACGTCGTCGAGCAGATCGACATCGGCGGTCCGGCGATGGTGCGCGCGTCGGCGAAGAACCACGCCAACGTCGCGATCGTCACCGACCCGCGCATCTACCCGCTCATCGCGAAGGCCGCGGGCACGGGCCTCACGCTGCTGCAGCGCCGGGCGCTCGCGCGCGACGCGTTCGCGCACACCGCCGCCTACGACGGCGCCGTGGCGCGCTGGTTCGCGGGGGAGCCGGTCGAGGCGCCCGCCGCGCCCGCCGCGCCGAAGCCCGAGCCGGTCGAGCCGGCCGCGGCACCCGCAGCGCAGGCCGCGCCGGCGCCGGCCGCGGTCGAGGCATCAGCGCCCGACACGTCGAGCGCCACGGGCCTCCTCAAGGCGGTCGGCGCCGCCACGCTCGTCTCGGGCCTCCGCTACGGCGAGAACAGCCACCAGCAGGCGGGCATCTTCGCGCTGCCCGGCGGCGCGGGCATCACGCAGGCCGAGCTGCTGCACGGCAAGCCGATGTCGTTCAACAACTACGTCGACGCCGACGCGGCGCTCCGTGCAGCCTTCGACTTCTCGGAGCCCGCGGTCGCGATCATCAAGCACGCGAACCCGTGCGGCATCGCGGTCGCCGCGGCCGGCGCCGCCGACCCGATCGCGTCGGCGCACGAGCGCGCGCACGCGTGCGACCCGGTCTCGGCCTTCGGCGGCGTGATCGCGGCGAACCGCACGGTCACGCGCGCGATGGCCGAGACGGTGAAGGACATCTTCACCGAGGTCGTCGTCGCCCCCGACTTCGAGCCCGAGGCGCTCGAGCTGCTGACCGCCAAGAAGAACATCCGCCTGCTGCGCCTGCCCGAGGGCTACGCGCGCGAGGGCTCCGAGCTGCGGCAGGTCTCTGGCGGCGTGCTCGTGCAGCAGCCCGACACGTTCGAGGGGTTCTCGTCGCACACCTGGCGCCGCGTCAGCGGGTCGCACGTGTCGGATGCCGTGCTCGCCGACCTCGAGTTCGCCTGGCGCGCCTGCCGATCGGTGAAGTCGAACGCGATCCTGCTCGCGTCGGGCCTCGCCTCCGTCGGCGTCGGCATGGGCCAGGTGAACCGGGTCGACTCGTGCAAGCTCGCGGTCGAGCGCGCGGGCGACCGCGCGGCCGGATCGGTCGCCGCGTCCGACGCGTTCTTCCCGTTCGCGGACGGCCTGCAGATCCTGCTCGACGCTGGCGTCACCGCGGTCGTCCAGCCGGGCGGCTCGGTGCGCGACGAGGAGGTCATCGCCGCGGCGAACGCGGCCGGCATCACGATGTACTTCACGGGCGAGCGCCACTTCGCGCACTGACCGTCGCTGGCTCGCCGACAGGTGGGCCCGCCCGCGACCGGTGGCCGAGCGGGCCCATCCGTCGCGGGTGGCCCCACCCGTCGCGGGCGGCCCCACCCGTCGCGGGTGGCCCAACCCGTCGCGGGTGGCCCAACCCGTCGCGGGTGGCCCAACCCGTCGCGGGTGGCCCAACCCGTCGCGGGACCTCACCACCGCGCGGCGTTCCACGTCACTAGCCTGGCTGCCGTGAGCGCAGGCACCGTCGACGACGTCCGCCGCGCGCGCCGCATCCTCTGCGTCGGCGCCACGGGCGCCGGCAAGTCGACGCTCGCGATCGCGCTGGGGGAGCGGCTCGGGCTGCCGGTCACGCTCGTCGACGATCTCTGCTGGGATCCGCAGTGGACACCCGTGCCGAACGCCGAGCAGCTGCGGCGGGTGCTGCCGGTGATCGCGCAGGACGCGTGGGTGCTCGACACGCTCTGGTCGTCGCACGCGTCGCACGCGTGGCATCGGATCGACGCGATCGTGGCGCTCGACTACGACCGCCACGTCTCGCTCGCGCGGCTGGTCCGCCGCACGCTCCGGCGCATCCGCACGCGCGAGCGCATCTGCAACGGCAACGTCGAGACCCTGTCGAGGGCGCTGTCGCGGCACTCGATCATCGCGTGGCACGTCCGGTCATGGCGCTCCAAGCGGATGCGGATGCGCGCATGGCACGCGGATGCGTCGGCGCCGCCCGTGGTGCTGCTGGCCCGCCCTCGCGACGCCGACCGCCTGCTCGCGTCGCTCTGACGGGCGACTCGAGGCTGCGGGGCTAGACGCACCGCGCTGCGACTGCTTAGGATGGAAGGCTGTCCGCGCCACCCCGACGCGGCCGACCGAGGAGGATGCCATGAGCACGACGACGAACGCTCCGATCGCTGCCGCCCGCGCCCTCCTCGCCCGCACCGACGTCCGCGGACGCCGGTAGCAGGAGGGCCTCGCAGCCCGTCGCGAGCCTCGCTCGCACGCGCCGACCGCCCGAGGTCGGACGCAGCACCACCATCGCGACCCACCGGTCGCACCAGCACCGCGGGCTCACGACGCTCGCGATCGCGAAGGATCGCCCTCATGTCCTCGACGCCCCCGCCCGAGCAGTCCCCGCCCGCCCAGCCTCCGACCGAGCAGCCAGAGACCGCGAGCCACCTGTCCGCGCTCGCCCGGCTGCTGCCGTTCCTGCGCCCGGTGCTGCCCCGGCTCGTGCTCGGCACGGTCGCCGCGCTCATCTCGGCGCTGCTGAGCCTCGCGACGCCGATCGCCATGCGCGCGCTCGTCGACGGGCCGCTCGCGCAGTCCGACGCATCCGCCGTGTGGCCGGTCGCGCTCGCGATCCTGCTGCTCGCGCTCGGTGAGGCGTTCTTCGTCTACATGCGCCGCATCCTCGTGACGCTGCCCTCGACCCAGATCGAGGCGGCGATGCGCCGCTCGCTCTACGGCCAGCTGCAGGCGCTGCCGGTCGCCTTCCACGACCGCTGGCAGTCAGGACAGCTGCTGAGCCGGGCCGTGCAGGACCTCGGCATGATCCGCCGCTTCATCGCCTTCGGCATGCCGCTGCTCGTCGTCAACGCGATCACGCTCGTCGTCGGCATCGTGATCCTCTTCTTCTGGAGCCCGGTGCTCGCGGGCGCCTTCGTCGTGCTCTCCGCGCCGATCGTCTTCGTCGCGCTGCGCTTCGAGCGCCGCTACTTCACGATCTCGCGCTCGGCGCAGGACCAGGCGGGCGACCTCGCGACCACCGTCGAGCAGTCGATCCACGGCATCCGCGTGCTCAAGGCGTTCGGCCGCGGCCGGCACGCGCTCGAGGGCTTCACCGACCAGGCGTCGAACCTGCGCGAGACCGAGATCGACAAGGCCCGCATGGACGGGCACCTGTGGATGTGGCTGACGATCGTGCCGTACGTCTCGTACGCCGTCTGCCTCTTCCTGGGCGTCTGGCTCGCCGCGACCGGGCAGCTCTCGGTGGGCACGCTCTTCGCGTTCTTCGCCGTGGCGATGGTGCTCAACTGGCCCATCGAGTCGATCGGCTTCCTCTTCGCCTTCCTCATCGACGCGTCGAACGCCTCGCGCCGCTTCCACGAGATCGTCGACAGCGAGAACACGATCGTCGACCCGGAGGCGCCGACGACCATCGCGCAGCCGCGCGGCCGGCTCGTGTTCGACGACGTGCACTTCCGCTACCAGGACGCCCAGCCGCACGAGCGCGACCTCGTCGACGGTGCGACGCTCACGCTCGAGCCGGGCGAGACGATGGCGCTCATCGGCATCACCGGCTCCGGCAAGACGACGCTCACCGCGCTGCCCGCGCGGCTCTACGACGTCACCGGGGGCCGCGTGCTGCTCGACGGCGTCGACGTGCGCGACCTGTCGCTCTCGGAGCTGCGCACGCACGTCGCGATGGCGTTCGAGGACGCGACGCTCTTCTCGGCGACCGTGCGCGAGAACGTGCTGATGGGCGTGCCGGATGCGTCGGACGACGTGCTCGACCGCGCGCTCGACATCGCGCAGGCCGGCTTCGTCCGCGACCTGCCCGACGGCCTGGACACGCAGATCGGCGAGGAGGGCCTCTCGCTCTCGGGCGGCCAGCGCCAGCGCCTCGCGCTCGCGCGCGCCGTGGCCGCCGACCCGGCGGTGCTCGTGCTCGACGACCCGCTCTCGGCGCTCGACGTCGAGACCGAGGCGCAGGTCGAGGAGGCGCTGCGCAGCGTGCTCGACCGCACCACGGCGCTCATCGTCGCGCACCGCCCGAGCACCGTGCAGCTCGCCGACCGCGTCGCGCTCATGCGCGACGGCCGCATCGACGACGTCGGCACGCACTCGGAGCTGCTCGCGCGCAACGAGCACTACCGCTACGTGATCTCGAGCCTCGAGGAGGCCGAGCTCGACCGCAGGAGCATCGATGCCGTGACCGGCTCGATGCAGGTGATCGACGTGGACGCGCTCGAGCGCGAGCTCGAGCAGGAGCAGGACGAGGAGGTGTCGCGATGAGCGTCTACGGCGTGCAGGGCGAGGACCGCACCGACTACACGAAGGCCGAGTCGAAGGCCATCCGCGCGCGCTCGCGGAAGCTGCTCGGCACGCTGCTGCGCCCGCACCTGTGGCGCGTCGTCGTCACGATGGTGCTCGTGGTCGTCGCGGTCGCGGCGAACATCGCCGGCCCGATGCTCATCGCCTACGGCATCGACACCGGACTGCCGTCGATCATGGAGCGCGCGGACTGGATGCCCCTGTGGGTCGCCACGATCGCCTACATCGTCGCCGCGGTGCTCGCCGGCGTGCTCATGTACTTCTACACGGTGGGCATCGCGCGCATCAGCCAGACGGTGCTGTTCGACCTGCGCCGGCGGCTCTTCGCGCACGCGCAGCGGCTGAGCCTGGAGTTCCACGAGTCCTACACGTCGGGCCGCATCATCGCGCGCCAGACGAGCGACCTCGAGGCGATCCGCGACCTGCTCGACGAGGGGCTCAACGAGCTCGTGCGCGGGGTGCTGTTCATGGCGTTCACGGGCGTCGCGATGACCGTGCTCGACCCGCTGTCGGGTCTCATCATCGGCATCGCGCTCATCCCGGCGATCATCCTGACCCGCTGGTTCCAGGTGCGCTCGACGCTGCTGTTCCGCGAGACCCGCACGACGAGCGCGCGCATGATCGTGCACTTCGTCGAGACCATGACGGGCATCCGCGCCGTCAAGGCCTTCCGCAAGGAGCCCGCGAACCAGCGCGAGTTCGACGAGCGGGTCGACGACTACCGCGACGCCAACTACCGCACGATCAACATCTTCGGCATCTACGAGCCCGGCATCATGGCGATCGGCGCGGTCACGATCGCGACGCTCGTGCTCGTCGGCGGCCTGCGGGTCGCGGAGGGGTCGCTGCAGATCGGCGTGCTGCTCGCGATCGCGCTCTACGCGCGCAACTTCTTCCAGCCCATCCAGGGCATCGGCATGTTCTTCAACGGCTACCAGTCGGCATCGGCGGCGCTCGAGAAGATCTCCGGCATGCTCGAGGAGGAGCCCACGGTGCGCGAGCCCGGTGCGCCGAAGGCGCTGCCCGAGTCTCGCGGGCAGATCGACTTCGACGCGGTCGAGTTCTCGTACAGCAGCGGCAAGGTCGTGCTGCCCGACTTCGACCTGCACATCCCCTCGGGGCAGACGATCGCGCTCGTCGGCACCACGGGCGCCGGCAAGTCGACGCTCGCGAAGCTCGTCTCGCGCTTCTACGACCCGACCGAGGGCTCGGTGAAGCTCGACGGCGTCGACCTGCGCGAGCTCTCGAACGACGACCTGCGGCGCGCGGTCGTGATGGTGACCCAGGAGGCGTACCTGTTCTCGGGCACCGTCGCCGACAACATCGCGCTCGGCAAGCCGGGCGCGAGCGACGAGGAGATCGAGGCGGCCGCCCGAGCGGTCGGCGCGCACGAGTTCATCATGGCGCTGCCCGACGGCTACGGCACCGACGTCAACAAGCGCGGCGGACGCGTGAGCGCCGGCCAGCGGCAGCTGCTGTCGTTCGCCCGCGCCTTCCTCGCCGACCCGCGCGTGCTGATCCTCGACGAGGCCACGGCGTCGCTCGACATCCCGTCGGAGCGGCTCGTGCAGGAGGGCCTCACGACCCTGCTCGACGACCGGACGGCGATCATCATCGCCCACCGGCTCTCGACCGTCGCGATCGCCGACCGGGTGCTCGTGATGGAGCACGGGCGCATCATCGAGGACGGCAGCCCCGCGGAGCTCATCGCCGCGGGCGGCAAGTTCGCGTCGCTGCACCGCGCCTGGCGGGAGTCGCTGGTCTGAGTCGGCCGGTTGAGGGTTCGCGTCCGAGTTGCCCTGCACTCGGACGCGAACGCTCGACGGGCGCGTCGCGGGCGGATGCGTCGGCTACGGGCGCGTGAAGCGGTCGATCGCGACCGCCTGCCACGGCTCGAGCGCGATGCCGGCCTCGCCGTCCTCGACGCCGATGCGCACGCATCCGGGCCGGGCGGCATCGCAGTACACGCCGTCGGGCAGCGCGGTCGGCACGGCGAGCGCAAGGCGATGCTCGGAGACGTTCACCACGGCGAGGCCGGTGCTGCCGCGCGCATAGGAGACCGCGGCGCCGAGCATGCCGTCGCGCGTGTGCGCCTCCACCGCCGTCAGCGGGGCGTCCACGACGCGCGAGCGCCACGCGACGAGCCCGAGCGTGCCGGGCCAGCGGTGCTGGCACACCCATGCACGATCGTCCCAGCCGTCGCCGGCGACGACGTCGGGGTGCTCCTCGCCCGTGCACGAGGCATCCGCGACCGAGCCGTCGGGCTCGAGCTGCGGCCCCTGGTCGCGGTCGCTGAAGGCGTAGCCGGAGTAGAGCGTGGGCATCCCGTCGTCCGAGGCGAGCATGACGGCGGTCGCCGCCGAGAGCTCTGCGCCGTTGCGGTAGGAGAGCGTCGCGTCGTTGCGCTCGGTGTCGTGGTTGACGATGAAGGTGCGCGCCTGCTCCTCGAGCAGCCCGTACGACGCGGGGGAGAGGTCGGCGAGCGCCCGCGCTGAGCCGTCGTGCACGAAGGAGCCGACGCGCTCCGCCCAGCCGAACTCCCACACGGTCGAGAAGGCGGTGTACTGCTCGGGCTGCACCGGCTCGCCGGCGCCGCGGATGACCTCGCTGATGACCGGCGTGCCCTCGGGGAGCGCAGCCACGATCGCCGCGACGTCGTCCGGGTCGATGTGCTTCGCCGCGTCGATGCGGAAGCCGTCGACACCGAGCGAGAGCAGGTCGTCGAGGTAGGCGCCGATCGTCGCCCGTACGTGCTCCGACTCGGTCGCGAGGTCGGCGAGGTCCTCGAGCTCGCAGTGCTGGATGACGAAGGGCTCGCGGTAGGCGTCGATGTCGTCGTCCGGCGTGCGGTCGCAGTCGTGGAAGTCCGCGCGGTCGTAGACGGCCGCGCCCGCCGACGGGTAGCGGTAGTGCTCGAACGGGGTGCCGGCCCAGCCGGTGCCCGACTCGACGCCCGCCATGTGGTTGATGACCGCATCCGCGTAGACGTCGACGCCCGCCTCGTCGCACGCCGCGGTCATCGCCGCGAGCTCGTCGCGGGTGCCGAGCCGAGACTCCACCCGGTACGACACAGGCTGGTACGACCACCACCACTCCGAGCCGTCGGAGCCGGTGCCGGCGGTCGCGCCGTCGACGTGCTCCTGCGGCGGGGAGGTCAGCACCCAGGCGACGCCCGCCTCGCCGAGCGTCGGGCACTCGGCCGCGATCGCGTCCCAGGTCCACTGGAACATCGCGATCCCGGTGTCGCGGCGCTCGGGCGCGGCGGATGCGCATCCCGTCACCGCGAGCACCGCGGCGGCGCCGATCGCGGCGATCGTGCGACGCAGCACGCCAGCGCGCATCGCCGGCTCTCGTCAGAGCGTCTTGCGCCCGATGACCTCGCCGTACTCGTTCTCACCGATCGGCTCGAAGCCGACGGCCTGGAAGAACTTGCCGGGGCCCTGGTCGCCTTCCTCCCAGACGGCGTAGAGGCTGTCGAAGCCCTGGCGACGGGCCTCGTCGGCGACCTGCTCGACGGTGTAGCTGCCCACGCCCTTGCGCTGCGAGGTGCCGGCCACGTACATCCGCAGCACGCTCGAGCGGTACTCCTCGCGGTCGACCTCGGGGTCGAAGTTCGCCATCACGAAGGCGACCGGCTCGTCGCCGTCGAAGACGACCCGCTGCCAGGCGCTCTGGGTGTTCACGAACTCCTCGAGCCGCGCGTTCGGCGCCAGGAACGCCTCTTGACCCCGCTTGAGGGTCATGCCGTTGGCCGCGACGATGTTGGCCGCTGACAGCTCTTCGAGGCGCAGAGTCTCCATGGCGACACCGTACCAGCGGCATGCCGACGCCGATGTGGCGGTTGGATGAACGGCGGTCAGCCGATCGGGGTGATGCGGATGCGCCCGCCGAGGTCGTCGGGGTCGGCGATCGATCCCGCCTGCGCGGCGAGCACCGCGGCCGCCGACCAGGCGGTCGCCCGCGCGAGCTGCTCCTCGAGCGTCGCGCCCTCGGTGATCGCCTGCGCGATCGCGGCGACGGCGGCGTCGCCGGCGCCGGTGGGGTTGCCCTCGAGCACGAGGTCGAGCGCGGCGTGCCAGGCGCGGCCGTCGGGCAGCACCGCGAGCATCCCCTCGACGTCGAGCGACGCGAAGACGGTGCCGGTGCCAAGGGCCGCGAGGCGGCGGGCGGCGTCGAGCGGGTCGGTGCCGCCCATCGCGTCGAAGAGCTCGTGGCGGTTGGGCTTGACCGCCGTCGCGCCGGCCGCGACGGCGACCGGCAGCTGCTCGCCACCGACGTCGACGAGCACGGGGGTGCCGGCGGCCCTCGCGATCTCGACGACGCTCGCGCAGAAGCCCTGCGGCGTCTCGGGCGGCAGCGAGCCGGAGGAGACCACGACGCGCGCGCCGGCCACCTCGTCGCGCACGATGTCGAGCAGCCGCTCCCAGTCGGCGGCGTCGATCGCTGCGCCGTGCTCGTTGAGGTTGGTCGTACCGGCGGGCGTGACGATCGCCGTGGTGCGCCGGGTGTGGGCGTCGACCTCGATGAGGCGGTGGGGGATGCCCGCGCGGTCGAGGTCGTGCACGAACAGCGCGTGCACGGGGCCGCCGATGGGGGCGATGACGATGGCCGGCTCGTGCCGCTGGTGCAGCACGCGGGCGACGTTGACGCCCTTGCCGCCGGCGCGGGCGAGGCCCGTGGGCACGCGGTGGCTCGTGCCGATCCGCAGCTCGTCGATCGTGTAGGTGATGTCGATCGCGGGGTTCGTGGTGACGCAGAGGAAGGGGGATGCGTCGGGCGCGTCAGCGGTGCGTGCGACGCTTCGGGCATCGGCGCTGGTCACGATGGTGCCTCCTCGTCGCGGTCGATCCCGATCGGATCGGGGCGGCTCGATCATCCCACGCGGGACGTCCGTCGACACGCCGAGCAGGCTTGCCCTGTTCGAACACATGTTCGAAGATAGGAGGATGGGGATGGCGTCGACGAGGCTCGAGCGCCGGGCGGGCGACGACCGCACGGCCACCGTCGACGCGCTCCGCGAGCGGCTGCGCAGCATGCAGCAGGCCGCGCCCCAGCACACCGCGCCCGACCTCGTCGAGCCCATCCCAGCGGGGCTCGACGAGGTCGTGCGCCGGCTCCGCTCCGGTGCCGCCCACAGCATCGAGTCGCGGAGCCTCGCGCTCGCGTGCCTCGGCGCGGCGATGCCGCGCGGAGCGTGGGGCGCCATCGTCGGGATGCCCGACCTGGGGCTCGAGGCCGCCCGCGACCTCGGCGTGCCCATGGATCGCGTGGCGCTCGTGCCGCATCCGGGGCGCTCGTGGCTCGACGTGGTCGCGAGCCTCGCAGAGGCGATGCCGGTCGTGCTCGCCGTCTCGCCAGGGCGGGTCGCGCCGACCGAGGCGGCCCGGCTCGCGGCCCGGCTGCGGCAGGCGTCGTCGACGCTGCTCATCGAGGGGCCGTGGCCGAACGCGGCGACCGTCGTGCGGCAGGTCCGCGCCGAGTGGCAGGGGCTCGCCGACGGCGACGGCAGGATCGCGGCGGGCAGCCTCGTCGTCGAAGCCGCATCGGGCGGGGCACCGAGGCTCGCGCGGATCCCGATCGCCGGCGAGGGGATGCCCGAGCGCGAGCCGGAGCTCGAGGAGCAGCCCGCCGCCTGACCGCGCGGGTCGGCTGCACGCCCCTGAGAGCGGCTCCCTCGGCCCGCACGGACCCGATCCCGGATGGTGGACCCGAGATCTGGGGTCCACCATCCGGAACGAGGTCCGCGAGCGGCGGCGGCTGAGGCGCTCCCGCGGGAGCGACCGCGCACAGCTCGCCCGACGCGCCACGCCGCACCGGCTTGACGCTGATCGAACGTATGTTCGATCATTGAGTGTGGGGATCGAGACGACGAGCAGCGCTGCGGCGCCGCACCCGGTGCGCCTGCGCGGCAGCCGCATCGGCGTGCTGCGGGTGCCCGACTGGCCGATCGTCGTCGCGCGCCAGACCGGTGCGCTGCCCGGTGGCGGCGAGCAGGGCTCGCCGGGCGCCGTCGTGCACGCCATGCGGATCGTCGCGTGCGACGAGGGCGCCCGCGCCGACGGCGTGCGCACCGGCATGCGGGTGCGCGACGCCCAGGCCGCCTCGCCGCTGCTCGCGCTCGCGCCCGCCGACCCGGTGGGCGAGGCGCTCGCCTTCGAGCGCGTCGTGCGCGCCGTGCTCGCCGTCGTGCCGGCGGCCCAGCCGATCGGCGACGGGGCGCTCGCGTTCCGGATGCGCGGGGCCAGCAGGTTCTACGGCTCCGAGCCGCGGGCGATCGAGGCCGTCCGTGCCGCCCTCGCACCGCTCGGCCTGACGGCGAGCTTCGGCGTCGCCGACGACCGCTTCGCCGCGGAGCTCGCCGCGGGCGGCAGGGGCGAGACGATCGTGCCGCCCGGCCGCAGCCGCATGTTCCTCGAGGGGCTGCCGGTGGGGGTGCTCGGCGACGACGAGCTGCCGGGCATGCTGCACCGGCTCGGCGTGCACACCCTCGGCGGCTTCGCGAAGCTGCCCGACGACAGCATCCGCGACCGCTTCGGCGAGGCGGGGCTCGTCGCGCTCGCCCGCGCGCGCGGCGAGGACGACCGACGCGTCGACGCCGACGGGCTGGGGGAGGAGCGCGTGCTGCGGCTCGCGTTCGAGCCGGGCATCGAGGGGGTGCACGAGCTCGCGCTCGCCGTGCGGGAGCCGGTCGAGCGCTTCGTGCGCCAGCTCGCCGAGCAGCGGCTCGTGTGCAGCGAGATCCGCATCGTGCTGCGCGGCGAGGAGGGGCGCGTCAGCGAGCGGCTCTGGCGCCAGCCGGGCTTCCTGCGCGCGGGCGACATCGTCGACCGGATGCGCTGGCAGCTGACCGAGAGCGAGCTCGGCTCGCCGCTCGTCGAGGTGCAGGCGCTCCCGGAGCGGCTCGACGCGGACGCCGCGCACATGCCGGGCCTGTGGGGCGGCGGCGACATCGACGACCGCACGAAGCACGCGCTCGAGCGCCTGCAGGGGATGCTCGGCCGCGAGGCGGTGCTGACGGCTGCGCCGGGCGGCGGCAGGCTGCTCGCCGAGCGCGGCGTGCTGACGCCCTGGGGTGATGCGGCACCGGCTCCCGCGGCGGGGCCGTGGCCGGGCGCGCTGCCGCCGCCGCGACCGACGGTCGTGTTCCGGCCGCCGCTGCCGGTGCGGCTGCTCGACGCGGCGGGCGCGCAGGTGGAGGCCGCGGCGCTCGACGTGCGGGAAGGGGCGCCGGTGTCGTTCTCGCCGCCCGCATCCGCCCGCCGCCGCGTCGTCGCCTGGGCCGGGCCGTGGCCCATCCGCCGCCGCGACCTCGGCGACGTCGTGCACCGGGTGCAGATCCTCGACGGCGAGGGCGAGGCGTGGGTGCTGCTGCAGGCCGACGGTCTCTGGCTCGCCGAGGGCCGCTATGCCTGATCTCCTCAACGTCGCGGGTGGTAGCACGAGCCGCTCAGGCGCTTGAGCGACCACTGGCGACGTTGAGAAGCAGGGAAGGGGAGGAGGGGGACGATGGCCGGCTGGAACAACCCGTCGATGCCCTGGCGCGAGCTCGAGGGCATCCTCTCCGACCGCGACGTCGGCAGCGGCCGCCCGCATCCCGCCGAGCTCGACGAGGCGCGCCGCCCGCGGATCGGCGTGCCAGCGCCCGGCGCCACCACGCCCTACGCCGAGCTGCACGCCCACTCGCACTACTCGTTCCTCGACGGCGCCTCGAGCCCGGCCGAGCTCGTCAACGAGGCGCGCGCGCTCGGGCTCGAGGCGCTCGCGCTCGTCGACCACGACGGGCTCTACGGCGCGGTGCGGTTCGCCGAGGCTGCCGCAGAGGCGGGGCTGCCGACGGTCTTCGGCACCGAGTTCACGCTCGGCCTCGACGCGCCGCAGAACGGCATCCCCGACCCCGACGGCAGCCACCTGGTGGCGCTCGCGACCGGCCCGGCCGGCTACACGGCGCTCGCGACGGCGCTCACCGACGGGTACCTGACCACCGACGCGCGCGGCGCCCCCGGCGAGAAGGGCAGGCCGGTCTTCGAGCTCGAACGGCTCGCCGAGACGGCGGGCGGCGAGTGGATGGTGCTCTCCGGCTGCCGCAAGGGCGGCGTGCGGCAGGCGCTCGAGCGGCACGGCGGATCGGCGGAGGGGGCGGATGCGGCCGGCCTCGAGCTCGACCGCCTCATGTCGCTCTTCGGTCGTGACCGCGTCGTGGTCGAGCTCAGCGACATCGGCGACCCGCGCGACTTCGAGCGCAACCGGGTGCTCGCCGACCTCGCCGAGCGGCGCGGGCTGCCGCTCATCGCCACCACGAACGCGCATGTCGCGAGCCCCGCGAAGCAGCACCTCGGGGATGCGGTCGCCGCGGTGCGCGCGCGCCGCTCGATCGACGAGCTCGACGCCTGGCTGCCAGCCGGTGGGGTGCCGTCGCTGCGCAGCGGCGCCGTGATGGCGCGGCGCTTCCGCGCGTTCCCGGGCGCGGTCGACACGGCCGCCGCGCTCGGCCGCGCCCTCGCGTTCGACCTGCGCGCCGCATCGCCGCGGCTCCCCGACTTCCCGGTGCCGGATGGGCACACGCCGATCAGCTGGCTGCGGGCGCTCGTCGACGAGCGGCTTCCGCGCGTCTACGACACGACCGCCGATGGCCGCCCGACCCCCGAGGTCGCCGCCCGACTCGACCACGAGATGGGGCTCATCGAGCAGAAGGGCTTCGCCGGCTACTTCCTCATCGTGTTCGAGATCGCCGACTTCGCGCACTCGCAGGGCATCCTCTGCCAGGGCCGCGGCAGCGCGGTGGCGAGCGCCGTCTGCTTCATCCTCGGCATCACCGCCGTCGACCCGATCCGCTACCGGCTGCCGTTCGAGCGCTTCATCTCGATGATGCGCGAGGAGGAGCCCGACATCGACATCGACTTCGACGCTGGCCGCCGCGAGGAGGTCATCCAGCACGTCTACGAGCGCTACGGCCGCCGCAACGCCGCGCAGGTCGCGAACGTCATCACCTACCGGCCCAAGTCGGCGGTGCGCGACGCCGCGAAGGCGCTCGGCTACGCGGTCGGCCAGCAGAACGCCTGGTCGAAATCGGTCGAGTCGTACTCGAGCCCCGACGCCCCGGGCATCCCGGCCGCCGTCACCGAGCTCGCGGGCGAGTTCCTGCACGCGCCGCGGCACCTCGGCATCCACTCCGGCGGCATGGTGCTCACCCAGGAGCCGGTCGGCTCCGTCTGCCCGATCGAGCCGGCCCGCATGCCCGGCCGCACGGTGCTGCAGTGGGACAAGGACGACTGCGAGTGGATGGGCCTCGTCAAGTTCGACCTGCTCGGCCTCGGCATGCTCGGCGCGCTCTCGCACACGATGGAGCTCGCGGCCGAGCTCGTGGGGGAGCGGTGGACGCTCGCGTCGATCCCGGCGGAGGAGGCCGGCGTCTACGACATGCTCTGCGAGGGGGATGCGGTGGGCGTGTTCCAGGTGGAGTCGCGCGCGCAGATGGCGACGCTGCCGCGGCTCAAGCCGCGCTGCTTCTACGACCTCGTGGTCGAGATCGCGCTCATCCGCCCGGGGCCCATCCAGGGCGGGGCCGTGCACCCCTACATCCGTCGCCGCACGGGCGCCGAGGCGATCAGCTACCCGCACCCGCTGCTCATCCCGGTGCTCGAGCGCACGCTCGGGGTGCCGCTGTTCCAGGAGCAGCTCATGCAGATGTCGGTCGCGGTGGGCGGCTTCGACGCGGGCGAGGCCGACCAGCTGCGGCGCGCGATCGGCTCGAAGCGCTCGCTCGAGCGCATCGAGGCGCTCAAGGCCAAGCTCTTCGCCGGGATGGCGGCGAACGGCGTCGAGCCCGACGTCGCCGAGTCGATCTACCGCAAGATCGAGGCGTTCGCGGGCTTCGGCTTCGCCGAGTCGCACTCGCTCGCCTTCGCGAAGCTCGTCTACGCCTCGTCGTGGATGCGGCTGCACTACCCGGCGGCGTTCCTCGCTGGACTGCTGCGCAGCCAGCCGATGGGCTTCTGGTCGCCGCAGACGCTCGTGGCGGATGCGCTGCGGCACGGCGTCGAGACGCTGCGGCCCGACGTCGTGCACTCGGCCGTCGACGCGGGCCTCGAGCTGCACGGGCGGCCGGTGCCGCGCGGCGACGACGCGTGCCTGCAGCGCGACCAGCCGCCGGTGCCGCCGAAGGCCTCGGAGTCGCTCTCGGCGCGCGCCCGGCACCGCCGCGACGGCGCGTTCTCGGTGCGGATGGGCCTGTCGAGCGTGACCGGGATGGGGGAGGCCGCCGCCGCGCGCATCGTCGCCGCCCGCGAGGCATCGCCGCTGCGCGACATCCACGACCTCGCGCGCCGCGCCGACCTCGACCGCGGCGAGCTCGAGGCGCTCGCGACCGCCGGCGCGCTCGACGGGCTCGGCGTCGGCCGCCGCGAGGGGCTGTGGCTCGCCGGCCCCGCATCGACCGAGCGCGAGGACCAGCTCGAGGGCTCGCAGGTGAGCCTGCAGCCGCCGCTGCTGCCGATGCTGTCGGCCGAGGAGCAGGTGGCGCTCGACATCTGGTCGACCGGCGTCGCGCCCGACGATCACCCGGTGCGGTACGCGCGGGCGATGCTCGCGGAGCGCGGCGTGCTGCCGATCACGGCGCTCGCAGATGCCGAGCCGGGCCGTCGCGTGCAGGCGGCCGGCATCGTCACGCATCGGCAGCGGCCGAGCACCGCGCAGGGCGTGACGTTCATGAACCTCGAGGACGAGACGGGGATGCTCAACGTCATCTGCTCGAAGGGCCTGTGGGCGCACTCGCGGCAGGTCGCGCGGCACGCGCCGGCGCTCATCGTGCGCGGGATGCTGCAGCGCACCCCGGAGGGCGTGATCGCGCTGCTCGCCGACAAGCTCGACCGCTTCGAGGTGCCGACGAGCGGCTCGCGCGACTTCCGCTAGGACGAGTCGAGGGTTTGCGTCCGAGTGCAGGGCAACTCGGACGCAAACCCTCAACAGGTCAGGAGCGGGTCAGCAGCCGGTGCGCCACGCGTTCGACGCCAGCGTCGGCAGGCCGCCGACGTTGTAGACCGTCGTCGGCGCGAGCGCCGCGATGAGCTCCTCGACGTCGAGCGTCACGCACGTGCTCGCCGCCAGCAGCACCGGGGCGCGGTGCGCGCCCGCCACCATCGACGCGGAGAGCGCGTCGGGGTAGTTGGTGCCGGACGCGATCGCGATGGCCTGGTCGTCGGTCGGCGTGACGAGGCGCTCGACGAGCAGCGCGTTCGTCGCGTACCGGTCGGCGCCCGCGACGCGCGGCACGGTGAAGCCCTCGGCGCGGTAGGCGCGCACGGTGGCATCCGTCACGGTCGCGCTCGAGCCGAGCACGACCGCCGTGTCGGCGCCGAGCGACTCGATCGCGTCGATCGTGTGCTCGCTCGCCGTGGCGCGCGGCGTCAGCAGCACCGGCAGGTCGCCGACGGCCGAGGCCACGCCGCTCGCCGACACCGCGTCGGCGAACTGCTCGCCGCTCGCGAGCAGCACCTCGGTCGCGTCGCCGAAGTACCGCTCGGCGACCAGCGCCGCCGTCTGGTACCGGTCGGCGCCCGCGATGCGGGAGACGGCGGCGTTCGGGACGACCTCGGTGATCTGCGCGGCGGTCGCGCTCGAGACCGACGGCGTGCCGCCGACGATCGTGACCGTGGCCGGCTGCAGGCGCTCGAGCTCCGCCACCGTGACCGGCAGCAGGCCGTCGGTCGGCGTCAGCAGCAGGCTCGCGTCGGCGCGCGCCGCCGCGGGACCGGCGGCGAGCGCGTCGGCGAAGACCTGCCCGGAGGCGATGAGCACGTCGGTGCCCGGCTCGAACAGCGCCTCGGACGTCTCGACGTTCGTGGCGTAGCGGTCGTCGCCCGCGTAGGTCTCGACCACGGTCTCGACCGGCGGCGCCGCCTCGAAGGCGAGGCCGATCACGACGGCGTCGTGGTCGCTCGCGCGGTAGGGGTCCGGAGCGAAGAGCGCGTCCTGCGCGGGTGCCTTGAACGCCATCGTGTAGTCGAAGATGCTCGGCTCGTCGGCGTTCGCGTGCCACTCGTCGGCGCCGACCACGGAGGGCAGGAGCGCGGCGTCGGCCAGGCCGTAGTCGAGGTAGCCGATCTGCCCGTCGAAGACGTAGGTGTACGCATCCTCGCCCTGGAACTGCTGGAGCAGGTCGGTGTAGCCGGCCGCCTCGAGCGTCGTGATCGGGTCCTCGTCGTCGTACGAGTTCAGGTCGCCGATGATGAGCGAGCCGTCGGTCTCGACGCCGGTCGGGTCCATCGCGAGCCAGTCGGAGAGCGCGTCCGCGGCGAGCGTGCGCACCGCGTTGCAGTTGCCCTGCTCCGGCGTGCCGGTGTCGCCCTCGCAGGCCGAGCCCTTCGACTTCAGGTGGTTCACCGCGACGGTGACGACGCGGTCGGTCGCGAGGTCGCGGAACGACTGGGCGAGCGCGGGCCGGTTGAGCGAGGTGTCGAAGCGCGGGTCGACCGAGGCGTCGAGCACCGCGTGGTCGCCCTCGGGTGCGACGAGCGCCGGCTGGTAGATGAGCGCCGTGGTGATCTCGTCGGTGCCGAGCGTGCCGGTGTCGATGCCGGCCCAGTGCGCGCTGCCGTCGGCGTTGGGACCGGCGACCTCGTTGAGCGCGGCGACGAGGGTCTCGAGCGCGAGCCCGTCGTTGTTCTCGATCTCGAGCAGGCCGACGATCGCGGAGTCGAGCTCGTCGATCGCGGCGACGATCTTCGCCTCCTGCCGGCCGAACTCCTCCGCCGTCACGGCGCCGCGGCTGTCGAGCGTCGTGAAGTAGTTGAGCACGTTGAACGACGCGACCTCGAGCGTCGCGCCGTCGATCTGCGGAGCCGCCTCGCGGGGGTTCTCCGCCTCGAAGGTGCCTGCCTCGGTGGGCTGCAGGCGCCACAGGCCGAAGGCGTAGTCGAGCACGCCCGTGATGCCGGTGATCGTGTCGCCGCCGCGGAAGCGGTTCTCGAGGCTGAGCGGCTGGAGGTTGCCGGGGTGGATCGCGGGGTCGGCGTTCTGAGCGGAGCGGCCGTCGTCGATCGTGATGCGGTTCGCGGCGTTCGACGCCCGCACGGCTGCTGCCTCGGCGGAGCCGGGGGCGGCGACCGCGGTGGGCTGAACCTGACGCTCGGTGCCGACGACGACCTCGCCGAAGCGGCCGAAGTTGAAGTACTCGAGGATCGTGAGCTCCTGCGTGAGGGTGACGAGCATCGACTCGGTCGACTCGGCGTCGTCGAGCGGCAGCGTCACGGCGACGGCTGCCGGCAGCGTGCCTTCGCCGCAGTCGAGCAGCGTCGCGTTCGTGAGCCGGGTGAGGCCGGAGCTCTCGTCTGCCGTGCCGGCGACCTGCACGACGTCGCCCTCGGCGACGGCGGCCCCGGATGCGGCGACGTAGATGGCGTCGCTCGTCGCGACGTCGCGGTCGCCGACGTCCTGGAGCGTGAAGCCCGCGACGGCGGACGAGCCCTGGAACGTGCGGGTGACGACGCCCTCGACGGTGACGGCCTGGCCGCCCATGGTGGTCGCGTCGCCCGAGCCCTGCACGGCGCCGATCGCGATCACGGCGTCCGAGCCGCAGGTCGCGTCGACCGGGGGCTCCTCGACCTCGGCCACGCGGTTCGGCGCACCGGGCGTGTTCCAGGCCTCGCCGGGTGCCGGCGTGCCGGTGCGGCCGGCGATGCCTGCGCCGCTGAAGGCGTTGCGCACCCAGTCGGCCGCGGCCTCCGTGTCGGTGCCGTCGGGGACGCGGCTCGCGCCGCCCGGATCGAACGCGGCGCCGTCGAACGCGACGCCGAGGCGCGTGCCCCACGTGAGGTCGTCGGCACCGCCGTCGTGCACGCCCACGCCGTCGACGACCGTGAAGCCGACGCCCGCGTCGATCGTGCCGTCGAGGTCGGCGTCGACCACCTGGCCGACGGTCGCGGTGCCCTCGACGAGGAGGATCGACACGGAGCCGTTCTGGATGCCGTTCTCGGGGTAGCTGACGAGCCCGAAGCCCGCGCCGTCGAGCACCGGAGCCGGGTTCGACTGCAGCACCTGGCCCGCCTGGTCGTGCGGGTTGTCGCCCTTGACGACGACCACGGAGTGCGTCGCGCTCAGGTCGGCGCCGGGCGTGCCCAGCACCTCCACGTACTCGGCGCCGCCGTCGGTGCTGCTGACATCGGCCGAGAACTCGTTGATGACCGGGTGCTCGGCCGCGTGCGCCGGGACGGCGACGAGGCCCGTGAGGGCGAGCGCGGCGACCGTCGAGGTGCCGAGCAGGGTGCGTGCGCGCATGGATCCACTCCGTTGAGGTGCAGGGACACCGTCAACATAGCCAGCGCCGGTGACGCCGCGCCCGACTTCTTCGTGAACAGCCGGTGACGGCCGCGCGAGCGGTCAGCGGAAGATGATCGTCCGCTGCCCGTCGAGCAGCACGCGGTCCTCGGCGAACCACTGCACGGCGCGCGAGAGCGTGCGCGACTCCTCGTCCTGGCCGATCGCGACGAGCTGCGCGGGCGTGTGGGCGTGGTCGACGCGCACGACCTCCTGCTCGATGATCGGGCCCTCGTCGAGGTCGGCGGTGACGAAGTGGGCGGTGGCGCCGATGAGCTTGACACCGCGCGCGTGCGCCTGCCGGTAGGGGTTCGCGCCCTTGAAGCCGGGCAGGAAGGAGTGGTGGATGTTGATGAGCCTGCCCTCGAGCGCCGCGCACAGCTCGGGCGAGAGGATCTGCATGTAGCGGGCGAGCACGACGAGCTCGATGCGCTCCTGCTCGACGACCTCGAGGATGCGTCGCTCGAACGCCGCCTTCGACGCCGCGTCGACGACCGGCGCGTGCTCGAACGGCACGTCGTAGAACGCGGCGAGCGCGCCGAGGTCGGGGTGGTTCGCCATCACGAGCGGGATGTCGACGGACAGCTGCCCGGCGCGCTGGCGGAAGAGCATGTCGTTGAGGCAGTGGGCGGCCTTCGAGACCAGCACGAGCGTGCGCAGCGGACGGCCGACGTCGTCGAGCTGCCACTGCATCCCGTAGCGCTCGACCACCGGCGCGAGCGACGCCTCGAAGTCGGCGCGCTCGGCCTCCGCCTCGACCTGCAGGCGCATGAAGAAGCGGTCGGTGTCAGCCGACGAGAACTGCTGCGACTCGGTGATGTTGCCGCCGCACGCCACGATCGCGCCGGAGATCGCGTGGACGATGCCGGGGCGGTCGTCGCAGACGAACGACAGGATCCAGTGGTTCGAGGTCACCTCGAGATCCTACGAGGTGCGGCGCCCTCGCCCGGCTCGTCAGCGCTGCGCTGCCGCCTCGTGCATCGCGAGCGTCGCGGCGATCATGTCGATCGCGTCGTCGACCGGCATCGGCTCGTAGGAGGCCTCGCCGCGCCGCTCCGGGAACCGCACCGCGCGCGCATCGGCGGCGCGCATGAGGGGCTCGCCGTCGGGCTGTCCCTCGTAGGCGCGGAGCGTCTCGGCCACCCGCCCGAGCCAGCGGTCGACGGCGTCGACGGCATAGCCCGACACGAAGGAGTTCCCGGTCGGGAACGTGAGCGCGAGCACGTCATCGGCGGTGAACACCCTGCCACCGTACCGGGCCGGGGTACAACGGCTGCCCGTCAGGCGCGGTCAGCAGCGCTCGACTCGTGCGGCCGCAGCGCCCGGACCGCCGCCTGGAGCGTCGCGTCGACCTCGTCGGTCGGGTACGACGACGCGCCCCACGCCATGGCGAAGCGCACGGCCTCGGCGTCCCGGCTGCGCACGACGGCGTCGAGCCGGCGCCGCCGCCGGGTGCCCGTAGGCTTGCCGGTCGTGAGCGAGCGGGCGACGGCGCAGGGGAGCACCCAGGACGCCTTCCCGACGGCGGCGCTGCTCGTGCTGGCGCTCGCGGTGTTCACGAACATCACCGTCGAGATGCTCCCGATGGGGCTGCTGCTGCCGATGAGCCGCGAGCTCGGCGTGGGGGAGGGCGCGATCGGCCTGCTCGTCACGATCTTCGCGTTCACGGTCGTCGCATCCTCGACCACGCTCATCCGCCTCACGCGTCGCGTGCCGCGGCACCTGCTCGTGATCACGGTGCTCGTCGTCTTCGCGGCGAGCTGCTTCGGCTCGGCGCTCGCGCCCGACTACGCGTGGTCGGTCGCCTTCCGCGTCATCGGCGGCATCGTGCACGGCATCTTCTGGACCGTCGTCGGCGCCTACGCCGCCTACCTGGTGCAGCCGCAGCAGCTCGCACGTGCCGTCGCCATCACCTCGACGGGCGGCTCGTTCGCCTACGTGCTCGGCCTGCCGCTCGCGACGCTGCTCGGGCAGCTGATCGGATGGCGCTGGTCGTTCGCGCTCTTCGGCGTCGTCTGCCTCGTGGTCGCGGTCGCCGTCTGGCGGTTGCTGCCGGCGGTCGACCACCTGCGCGACACCGCCACGACCTCGACCGGATCGGTCGCCGTGCCGATCCCGGAGCCGGGCAAGAGCGTGCGCGGCGTCGCCCTGTCGATCCTGTCGACGATGGTCGTGATGCTCGGCCACTACGCGCTCTACACCTACGTCTCGCCGTTCCTCGTCGATCACGCCGGCATCCCGGAGTCGTGGCTCTCGGGCGCGCTGCTCGCCTACGGCATCGTCGGCATCGTCGCCGTCGTGGCGATCGCGCTCTGGCTCGGGCGGCGGCCCACCGCGTCGACGCTCGCGATGATGGCGACCGGCCTGCTGGCGATGCTCGTGCTCGGCCTCTCGCAGCAGGTGGTGCTGACCGTCGCGGCGGTGATGGTGTGGGCGTTCGCGCTCGGCGCGCTGCCGGCGCTGCTGCAGACCCGCCAGCTGCAGGCGGCGTCCGAGCGCATCCTGCAGCAGGCGTCGGCCTGGTACACGACCGGCTTCAACGTGGGCATCGGCGCGGGGGCGCTGCTCGGCGGCCTCGTGCTCGAGTCGCTCGGGGTCGCCGCCCTGCCGTGGCTGCTGTTCGCCGGGCTCGCGATCGCGCTCGTGCTCGTGGGCGCCGACGCGCTGCTGCACCGGCGCGACCTCGCGCGCCGCTGACCCGCTGCTCGCGACTCAGCGCAGCGCGAGCCGCGAGAGCCGGGTGCCCGGTGCGAGGAAGCGGTCGGCGGCCATGAAGCCGACGTCGGTCGCGGTCGAACCGTCGACCGCGAGCTCGGTCGCGACGGCGCCGATCGCCGACGCCATCTTGAAGCCGTGCCCCGAGAAGCCGACCGCCACGGCGACGCCCTCCATCCCGGGCACCGTGCCCAGCAGGCCGGTGTCGTCGGGCGTGTAGCCGTCCGCGCAGAGCGCCACCCTCACGGGCTCGGGGATGAGCCCGGGGAGGAACTCGCGCACCCATGCCATGATCGGGTCGAGGTAGGACGGGTCCCACGACGGCGGCTGCTCCATCGACTCGACCTCGTCCATGTAGACGCTGCCGGCGACCTTCACGGTCCAGCCGTCGGCGCTCGGGAACCCGTAGAAGCGGGCGCTGTCCGCGCGTCCGTCCTCCTCCGCCCGGCGGAGGAAGACGGGGAGGTCCTCCCGGCTGAACGACTGCGGCTCGACCGTGGGGAACCAGGTGAGCACCTGCGGCCGCACGGCGACATGCACGCCGAGCTCCCTCCCGAGCGCCCCGGCACCCGTGCCCTGCGCGATGATCACGCGGCCGGCGACGATCTCCTCCTGATCGGTCCTGACGACGTACCGATCGCCGTGCGCCTCGACCGCGTGCGCCTTGCGCCCGCCCAGGAACCGCGCGCCCAGCCGCGTCGCCTCGGCGAGTGCCGCGACCACGGCGCGCTCCGACTTCAGGTAGCCGCCCTCGGGGTCGAACACCGCGACGTCCCCGTCACGGACGACGTGCTCGGGGAAGCGCGCCCGCGCCTCGTCGCCGCGCAGCAGCTCGTGGGCGAGGCCCTGGTCGCGCGCGGCCGTCAGGTACCGCGCGAGCACGGGATTCTGCTCGTCGTAGAACGTGACCGCACCGCCGGTGGTGCGGAGCAGCGAGGTGCCGCTGCGCCGTTCGAGCTCCCGCCAGAGGTCCTGCGATCGCTGCAGCAGCGGCGTGTAGTGGCCGCCCTCGGCGTAGACCTTGCGGAAGAGCCGCGACTCGCCCGCATAGGCCGAGAAGGGCCCCGGGATCGAGAAGCGGTCGACGCCGATGACGCGGAGCCCGCGGGACGCGCCCTGCCACGCCGCCATGCTCCCGACGGAGCCGACCCCCACGACCACGACGTCCGTCTCGAGTGCCGCCATGCTCCACCGCTTCCCGTTCGAGGTCGCGCTCCGAGCCGATCGTCGGATTGTCGACGATGCCATCGTACGGGGTCCGTCGCTCGGCTCGCCGAGCGCACGTCACCAGTTCGCGCGGAGTGGACGGATGCACGCCGGGCCCGGTGTGCGAGCCTGGCGGCGAAGAGGAGGCCCCCGATGACCCAGCTGCATGACTTCGCGCAGATCGACGTGTTCTCGACCACCCCGTACCTCGGCAATCCGGTCGCCGTCGTGCTCGACGCGGGCGGGATCGACGACGAGCGCATGCAGCGCATCGCGCGCTGGACGAACCTCTCCGAGACCACGTTCGTCTCGCCGGCCACGACGCCCGAGGCGGACTACCGCGTGCGGATCTTCACGCCGGGCGGCGAGCTGCCGTTCGCGGGTCATCCGACGCTCGGCTCGGCGCACGCGTGGCTCGAGCACGGGGGCACCCCGCGCTCGAGCGACGTCATCGTGCAGGAGTGCGAGGCCGGGCTCGTCGACATCCGGCGCGGTGCGGTGCTCTCGTTCGCCGCGCCGCCGCTGCGCCGCACCGGCAACCTCGACGACGCCGACCTCGCGGAGATCGTGGCAGCGTTCGGCATCGAGCGCTCGCAGGTGCTCGCCCACCAGTGGGTCGACAACGGGCCCGGCTGGTGCGTGCTGCAGCTCGCGAGCGCGCAGGAGGTGCTCTGCCTCGATCCGGACCTCTCGCAGATCCCCACGGCGATGGTCGGCGCGATCGGCGCCTACCCGGAGGGCTCCCCGCACGCGTACGAGATGCGCTCGTTCGCACCCCGCATCGGCGTCCCCGAGGATCCGGTCTGCGGCAGCATGAACGCCTCGGTCGGCCAGTGGCTCGCCGCGTCGGGCGCCGTGTCGGGCTCCTACGTCGTCTCGCAGGGGCAGCGCCTCGGCCGCGCGGGCGAGATCGTCATCGACGTCGATGCGGATGGCGCGGTGTGGGTCGGCGGCGCCACGACCACGTGCTTCCGCGGCAGCGCCATCGGCTGAGGGGGACCGCGGCGCCGGCCCCGAAGCGGCGCCGGTCGCGGCTCAGAGCCCCGCCGGGACCGCCGCGGCGAGCGCCTCGCGCACGGCCGCGATGGCGGGACTGCTGTCGGAGGCGGTGCGCGCTGCCGTGAAGACCTCGCGGCGCGGCGCGCCGGGCAGGTCGAGCGCGCGGAAGCCGACCTCGGCGCCGGCCCATGTCAGGTCGTTCATGATCCCGACCGCGTGGCCCGTCTCGATCAGCCGCATCTGCGCCTGCAGGTCAGCGGTCGCGAACCGCACGTCCGGCTCGAAGCCCGCGACCCGGCACTGCTGCTCGCCGAAGTGGCGGGAGGCGGCGCCCACCGGCTCCATCACCCACGCCAGGTGGGCGGCATCGGTGAGGCGCTCGACGGGGCTGTCGGGCGGCACCGCGAGCCGCAGCGCATCCGTCATGAGCAGCTGCCGGTCGAGGCCCGGGTGCTGCGGCGCCGCGTGGCCCGGGTACTGCTCGGCGACCACGAGGTCGAAGTCGCCGACGAAGGTGTCGTAGAGCGCGGTCTCGGGCTCTCGCTGCACCATCTCGACCCGCACCTCCGGCGCCGTCTCGGCGAGGATCCGCAGCATCTGCGGCACGAGCCCGAGCGCGGCCGACTGGAAGACGGCGACGCGCACGGTGCCGACCGGGCGGCCGAGCGAGGCTGCCACGGCGCGCTCCGCCGACTCGAGGGCGGCGAGGATGCCCTCCGCATGCTGCGCGAGCAGCTCGCCCTGGGGCGTGAGCGCGAGCCGGCGCCCGTGCTTGCGGGTGAGCGGCACGCCGACCTCGCGCTCGAGCGCCGAGAGCTGCTGCGAGACGGCGCTCGGCGCGTAGGCGAGCGCGGCCGCGACCGCGGCGATCGTGCCCCGCAGCCGCAGCTCGCGCAGCAGTCGCAGGCGTCGGACGTCGAGCAACAGGGCCTCCGGATGCATCGTCGACGGTGACGGGAATCCGTCGCGAACCGTCACTGTACCTGAATGGTCGCCGGGTGCAGACTTGGCGCGGCGCGCGCCGGCGCGTCCGCAGTCCGATCGAGAGAGGGCAGCCGCATGGGCGCAGCCGCCACCGAGCACAGCATCGAGCAGATCACCGAGCAGGGCACCGAGCCGCAGGACGCCGCGGCGCAGGCCGCCGCGCAGCAGGGCACCGCACAGGAGGGCACCGCAGCGCACGCCGAGCTCGAGAGCCTCCGGACCCTCGCTCCGGCGATCGTCGCGCAGGTGCGCACGTGGCTCGAGCAGGCCGAGCAGATCCCCGCCGACGCGAGCGCCGAGCAGCTCGCCGGCGTGCTGCGCGACCCGGCGGGCCTCGAGTTCGCGGTGCGCTTCGTCGACGGCGTCGTGCGTCCGGAGGACGTGCACGTCGCCGCGCAGACCCTCCGCGAGATCGCCGGCAAGGCGCCGGCGTTCCTGCCCTGGCCGATGCGCCAGGCGCTCAAGCTGGGCGGCGGCGTGGCGCCGCTCGCCCCGCACGTCGTCGTGCCGATCGCGCGGCGCGTGCTCCGCGAGATGGTCGGCCACCTCATCATCGACGCGACAGACGCGCGCCTCGGCGCGGCGATCGCGCGCATCCGCGGCACCGGCGCCCGGCTGAACGTGAACCTGCTCGGCGAGGCGGTGCTGGGCGACCGCGAGGCGGAGCGCCGCATCGAGGGCACGCGCGCGCTCATCGAGCGCCCCGATGTCGACTACGTCTCGATCAAGGTGTCGGCGACGACCGCGCCGCACCAGCCGTGGGCGTTCGACGCCGCGGTCGAGCACGTCATCGAGCGCCTGCTGCCGCTCTACCGTCGCGCGGCCGCGACCGGCACCTTCATCAACCTCGACATGGAGGAGTACAAGGACCTCGAGATGACCATGGCGGTCTTCACGCGGATCCTCGAGGAGCCGGGCCTCGAGACCTACGAGGGCGGCATCGTGCTGCAGGCCTACCTGCCCGACGCGCTGCCCGCGATGGAGCGGCTGCAGACCTGGGCGGCCGAGCGCATCGCGAACGGCGGGGCGCCCGTGAAGGTGCGCCTCGTCAAGGGCGCGAACCTGCCGATGGAGCGGGTCGAGTCGTCGCTGCACGACTGGCCGCTCGCGACCTGGCACACGAAGCAGGACAGCGACACCCACTACAAGCGCGTGCTCGCCTGGGCGCTCACGCCCGAGCGCGTGCGCGCCGTGCGGCTCGGCGTCGCCGGCCACAACCTCTTCGACGTCGCCTTCGCGTGGCTGCTCGCGAAGCAGCGCGGCGTCGAGGCCGGCCTCGAGTTCGAGATGCTGCTCGGCATGGCGCAGGGGCAGGCCGAGGTCGTCCGCCGCGACGTCGGCGGGCTGCTGCTCTACACGCCGGTCGTGCACCCCGCCGAGTTCGACGTCGCGATCGCCTACCTGATCCGTCGCCTCGAGGAGGGCGCGAGCCGCGAGAACTTCATGTCGGCCGTGTTCGAGCTCGCGAAGGACGAGCACCTCTTCGAGCGCGAGCGCGACCGCTTCCTCGCCTCGCTCGAGGGGCTCGCCGCCGAGGCGCCCGCGACCCACCGCATCCAGGACCGCACCGATGCGCCCACGCAGGTCGCCGAGCACGGCTTCCGCAACGCCCCCGACACCGACCCGTCGCTGCCCGCGAACCAGGCGTGGGCCGCGGGCATCCGCGAGCGGGCCCGCGACTCGCGGATCGGCATCGACCTCGTCGAGGCCGCGACGCTGCGCGACGCGGCAGCGCTCGAGTCGACCATCGAGACCGCGATCGCGGCGAACGCCGACTGGCGCGCGCTCTCGGGCGACGAGCGCGCCGCCATCCTGCACCGGGCGGGCGCCGAGCTCGAGGCCCGCAGGGCAGAGCTCATGGAGGTCGCCGCGGCCGAGGCCGGCAAGACGCTCGACCAGTCCGACCCCGAGGTCTCCGAGGCGATCGACTTCGCGCACTACTACGCCGAGCGCGCCCGCGACCTCGACCGCGTCGACGGCGCCGTCGCGGTGCCGGCACGGCTCATCGCGGTCACCCCGCCGTGGAACTTCCCGATCGCGATCCCCGCGGGCTCCACCCTCGCGGCCCTCGCCTCCGGCGCATCCGTCATCGTGAAGCCCGCGCGCGCCACCGCGCGCACCGGTGCCGCGATGGTCGAGGCGCTCTGGGCGGCCGGCGTGCCGAAGGAGGTGCTGCAGCTCGTGCAGCTCGGCGCTCGAGAGCTGGGCGACGCGCTCATCGGCGACCCGCGCGTCGACCGCGTCATCCTCACGGGCGGGTTCGAGACCGCGCAGGGCTTCCGGCGCATCCGCCCCGACCTGCAGCTGCTCGCCGAGACGAGCGGCAAGAACGCCATCATCGTCACGCCCTCGGCCGACTACGACCTGGCGGCGAAGGACATCGTCGCGAGCGCGTTCGGCCACGCCGGCCAGAAGTGCTCGGCCGCGTCGCTCGCCATCCTCGTCGGGCAGGCGGGCCGCTCGAAGCGCCTGCACAACCAGCTCGTCGACGGCGTGCGCTCGCTGACGATCGGCATGCCGTGGGAGCCGACCGCGCAGATGGGCCCGATCATCGCGCCGGCTGAGGGCAAGCTGCTCGAGGGGCTCACGACGCTGGGCGAGGGGGAGTCGTGGGTCATCGAGCCGAAGCGGCTCGACGGCGACGGCAAGCTGTGGAGCCCCGGCGTGCGCGCCGGCGTGCGCCGCGGCAGCGAGTACCACCGCACCGAGTACTTCGGCCCGATCCTGGGCATCATGCGCGTCGAGACGCTCGAGGAGGCGATCGCGGTCGTGAACGAGGTCGACTACGGCCTCACGTCGGGCATCCACTCGCTCGACGTCGACGAGATCGGCACCTGGCTCGACACGATCGAGGCGGGCAACCTCTACGTCAACCGCGGCATCACCGGCGCGATCGTGCAGCGGCAGCCGTTCGGCGGCTGGAAGCGCTCGGTCGTCGGCCCGACCACGAAGGCGGGCGGTCCGAGCTACCTCATGCCGCTCGTCGACTGGCGCACGGCCGAGGCGCGGCAGGTCGAGGCCATCGAGCTGCCCGCGGTGCAGGCGATCGTCGACGCGGTCGACACGCTCGCGCGGCCGGCGGATGCGTCGGTCACAGTGGACGAGGCCGCGGCGCTCCGGCGCGCGGCCGGCAGCGACCAGCACGTCTGGGCGACCGAGCTGGGCGTCGCGATCGACGTGCAGCGGCTCTCCGCCGAGCGCGACATCCTGCGCCACCTGCCGATGCCGGGCGTCGTCATCCGCCTCGCGGAGGGCGGCCGCGTCGCGCAGCTCGCGCGCACCGTCGCCGCGGCGCTGCGCGCCGGTGCCGAGGTGCGGGTGTCGACGGCCGTCGAGCCCGCGCCGGCGGTGCGGGCGGCGCTCGCCTCGGCGAGCATCCCGGTGACGATCGAGGACGACGCCGCCTTCGGTCGCTCGGCCGCGCGGCTCGAGCAGGGACGCATCCGCTACCTCGCCGCGGACGACTCGGTCGCGGACGGCGTGCGTGCGCTCGCCGAGGCGGTCGACGGCCGCCCCGACCTGGCGATCATCGCCCACGCGGTGACGGAGTCCGGGCGGCTCGAGCTGCTGCCGTTCCTGCGGGAGCAGGCGGTCGCCATCACGGCGCACCGCTTCGGCACGCCGAACCACCTCACGGACGGGCTCATCTAGCCCAACGGGGCTCTCAGCTGCGGACGGGACCCCTTCCACCGTCCGGGACCCGGTCTACCGGGTCCCGCGAGGTGGGAGGGGTCCCGTTCCGCTCGTGCGGGTCCGCTCAGAGCACCAGGTGCTGCCGGCCGTCGATGAGCTCGAGCGCCGCATCGAGGTGCCCGGCATGCGTGGCGGTGTCGAGGATGACGTGCAGGAGCACCGCCTGGAGGTCGGCGAACCGCCCCTCCGGCCAGTCCGGATCCGGCCGCGCGGGCGGGGCGTCGAGCGCGAGCCCCGCGATGAGCTCGTCGGCGCGCGCGATCGCGTCGCGGTACTGCCGCAGCACCGCCTCCGCCGACTCGTCCGCCTCCACGCGCCAGTCGGCGGGCCTGCCCTCGTCGAGCTCCGGCCGGTCCGCCGGCCAGTAGTCGAGCGGCTCGCCCGCCATCACGGTGCGGAACCAGTAGCGCTCGCCGCCCAGCGTCAGGTGCCGCACGAGGCCGATCGGCGTCCAGCCGGACGGCAGCGCGGGCGTGCGCAGCTGCGCATCCGTCAGCCCCTCGACCGCGTCGAGGATGTGGCGCCGCTGCGCGTCGAGCGCGCCGAGCAGCAGCGAGCGGGTGCGGTCGTCGGCCATGCGCCGATCCAAGCACGCGCGGCGCCGGCACCCGCTCCACCATCGGGGACCCGGTCCGCCGAGTCCCGAAGGGTCGACCGGGTCCCGCTGGTGCGGACGATGCCCGAGCCCGGCCGCGGCTCAGCCGGCCGACCAGCCGCCGTCGTTGGGGATGATCGCGCCGCTGACGTTGCTCGCGGCGTCGGAGGCGAGGAACGCCGCGAGGTTCGCCTGCTCGATCGGCTGCGCGACGCGCATCGCCGACTGGTGCACCGGCGTGAGCGCGCCGATGCCCTCCTGGTCGATGTGCTGCTGGATGTCGGCGGTCATGACGTTCGTCTCGACGCCGCCCGGGCAGATGGCGTTCGCCCGGATGCCCCGCTTCGCGTACGTGTAGGCGGTGTTGCGGGTGAGTCCGATGAGGCCGTGCTTCGACGCGGTGTAGGCCGCGCCCGCCGCCGCGCCGCGGATGCCCGCCTCGCTCGCGATGTTCACGATCGAGCCCGAGCCCTGCGGCAGCATCACCCGCAGCGCCGCGCGCGTGAGGTAGAAGGGCGCGGAGAGGTTGACCCGCAGCACCCGGTCCCACAGCGCGTCGTCGACGGTGGCGGCGCCCGCGAAGTGGTCCATGATCCCGGCGTTGTTCACGAGCACGTCGAGCCGCCCGTAGCGCTCGACCGCCGCCGCGACGATGGCATCGGCGACCGCGGCGTCGCCGATGTCGCCGATGTGCGCGGATGCGGTGCCGCCGTCGCCCTCGATCGCCGCGACGGTCTCGTGCGCGGTGTCGGCGATGTCGCTCACCACCGCCTGCGCTCCGAGGCTCGCGAAGAGGGTCGCGGTGATGCGGCCGATGCCGCTGCCGCCGCCGGTGATGACGGCGACCTTGCCGGTGAGGTCGATGAGGCTCATGGTGCTCCTTCGCACGGGGGATGGTGGCCACAGCGTCCCGCGGCGCCTCCCGGTCCGCAAGGCGTCGCGCATGAGCATTCCCCGAGGATCGGCGAGCCGCTCGAGCGCGCCCACCGGCACGTGCCCGTTGGCTACGATGGAGGCGCCGCGACTGGCGCACAGGTGGAGCACCACCGGGAAGCGGCGAACATTCGGCCGCGCGCCTGGGCCACGCAGCATGCGTGCAAGAAGCCGGGCGTCCCGTGCGCCGCAGAGCCCGAAGGAGCCATCGTGTCCGACCGCCTCCCCTCGTCCTTCAACAGCCCGCTGCTCGAGGTCGATCCCGAGATCGCCGCCGTGCTGCAGCAGGAGCTCGACCGCCAGCGCGACTACCTCGAGATGATCGCGAGCGAGAACTTCGTGCCCGTCGCCGTGCTCGAGGCCGCCGGCAGCGTGCTCACGAACAAGTACGCCGAGGGCTACCCCGGCCGTCGCTACTACGGCGGCTGCGAGGCCGTCGACATCGCCGAGTCGCTCGCGATCGAGCGCGCGAAGTCGCTCTTCGGCGCCGCGTTCGCCAACGTGCAGCCCCACTCGGGCGCGACCGCCAACGCGGCCGTGCTGCACGCGATCGCCCGCCCCGGCGACACGATCCTCGGCCTCTCGCTCGACCACGGCGGCCACCTCACGCACGGCATGAAGATCAACTTCTCCGGCCGGCTCTACGACATCGTCGCCTACGGCGTCGACCCCGAGACGAGCCGCGTCGACATGGAGGAGGTGCGCCGCCTCGCCGTCGAGCACAAGCCGAAGGTCATCATCGCCGGCTGGTCGGCCTACCCGCGCCAGCTCGACTTCGCCGCGTTCCGCGCGATCGCCGACGAGGTCGGCGCGCTGCTCTGGGTCGACATGGCGCACTTCGCCGGACTCGTCGCCGCCGGGCTGCACCCCAACCCGGTCGAGCACGCGCACGTCGTCTCGTCGACCGTGCACAAGACCATCGGCGGGCCCCGCTCGGGCTTCATCCTCACGAACGACGCCGACATCGCGAAGAAGATCAACTCGGCCGTCTTCCCGGGCCAGCAGGGCGGCCCGCTCATGCACGTCATCGCCGCGAAGGCCACGGCGTTCAAGCTCGCCGCGAGCGAGGAGTTCAAGGAGCGCCAGGAGCGCACGATCCGCGGTGCCCAGATCCTCGCCGAGCGCCTCATGCAGCAGGACGTGGCGGACGCGGGCATCTCGGTGCGCTCGAACGGCACCGACGTGCACCTCGTGCTCGTCGACCTCCGCGAGGCCGCGATCGACGGCAAGCAGGCCGAGGACCTCCTGCACGAGATCCAGATCACCGTCAACCGCAACGCGGTGCCGAACGACCCGCGGCCGCCGATGGTGACGAGCGGTCTCCGCATCGGCACGCCGGCGCTCGCGACCCGCGGCTTCGGCGACGAGGAGTTCACCGAGGTGGCCGACGTCATCGCGCTCGCGCTGCAGCCGGGCGCCGACCTGCCCGCGCTCCGCACGCGCGTGCAGGCGCTCGCCCAGGCGCTGCCGCTCTACCCCGGCGTCGGCCCGAGCGGCCAGCCCGAGGTGGTGCACGAGCTCGGATCGAGCGTCGAGCGATGACCGCGCAGATCCTCGACGGCAACCGCACGGCAGCCGCGATCAAGGAGGAGCTCCGCGACCGCGTCACGGGGCTGCAGGCGAAGGGCCTCACGCCCGGGCTCGGCACCCTCCTGGTGGGCGACGATCCGGCGAGCCAGTCCTACGTCAAGGGCAAGCACCGCGACTGCGCCGACGTCGGCATCACGTCGATCCGCGTCGACCTGCCGCACGGCGCGTCGACCGCCGACGTGCGCGCCGCCATCCGCGACCTCAACGAGGCGCGCGAGGTGACGGGCTACATCGTGCAGCTGCCGCTGCCGCCCGGGCACGACGAGCACGCGATGCTCGAGCTCATGGATCCGGCGAAGGACGCCGACGGCCTCCACCCGGTCAACCTCGGCAGGCTCGTGCTCGGCGTCGACGGCCCGATCGACTCGCCGCTGCCCTGCACGCCGGCGGGCATCGTGCGGATGCTGCGGCACCACGACATCGAGATCGCCGGCGCGACCGTCGCGGTCGTCGGCCGCGGGCTCACCGTCGGTCGGCCGCTCGGCCTGCTGCTGACCCGCAAGGGCATCGACGCGACCGTGACGCTCTGCCACTCGCGCACGCCCGACCTCGCCGCGCAGGTGCGCGAGGCCGACATCGTCGTCGCGGCGGTCGGCGTGCCGGGGCTCATCAAGGCGGACTGGGTGAAGCCGGGCGCGGCGGTGCTCGACGTGGGCATCACGCGCGGGCTCTCGGCCGAGACGGGCCGCGTGAAGCTGCTCGGCGACGTCGACCCGGGCGTGCGCGAGGTCGCCGGATGGGTGTCGCCGGTCCCCGGCGGCGTCGGCCCGATGACGCGCGTCATGCTGCTCGACAACGTCGTGCAGATGGCGGAGAAGGCCGTCCGCTCCCGCTGACCGCGCGTCAGGCGGCGTAGGCGTCGCGCAGCGCGGGGTAGTAGTCGTCCCAGTCGGGCATCGGCTGCCCCGCGAGCGCGGCGACCAGCCGGTCGAGGTACCACTCCCAGCCGGCGCCGATGTCGGGCAGCGCCGAGAGCGCGACGTCGTGGTGCGTGAAGCGGATCGTGGCGCCCGAGCCGGCGTCGTGCCCGCCGTCGAGGACCTCGACCTCGAGGCTCCACGAGCCGTGCTCGTCGGTGGTGAGCACCGCGAGGTGCTCGGGCGCGTGGCAGTCGAGGATCTCGACCGCGGTCGTCGCGTCGCCCTCCTCGGCGGTCATGCTCATGACGACCTCGCCCGAGTCGGGGTCGCCCGCGTAGGTGCCGAACCACATCCCGAGCTCGCGCGACTCCGTCAGGAACGGCCAGACCGCGATCGCGTCGGCCGCGACCCTCCGCTCGAGCGCGAGCTCGGCCGACTCGCCGTGCTCGGTGACCGTGCCTGTGCGTGCGATCGCCATCTCGCTCCCTCCGCCGCGGCCGAGCCTACGCATCCGTCCCGCCACAGCGCCAGGCCCGCCGGTGGGCACCGGCGGCGAGGGTCAGTGCGTGTGGATGGCGTCGGCGTAGAGCCGGATGCGCGTGCTGTAGACGTCGGCGTTCCGCGCGATGCCGCGGCGCTCGTCCTCGGTCGTCTCGCGGCGCACCTTGCCCGGCACGCCCGCGACGAGCGAGTGCTCGGGGATGACGGTGCCCTCGGTGACGAGCGCGCCGGCGGCGATGATCGAGCCGGTGCCGATCACCGCGCCGTTCATGACGGTCGCGTGCATCCCGATGAGCACGTCATCCTCGACGGTGCAGCCGTGCACGACCGCGTTGTGGCCGATCGAGACGCGAGCGCCGATGCGCAGCGGCGAGCCGTGGTCGACGTGGAGCGAGCAGGAGTCCTGCACGTTGCTGTCCTCGCCGATCGTGATCGGCTCCTCCTCGGCGCGCAGGCTCGCGCCCGGCCAGATGCCCACCCGCTCGCCGAGCGAGACCGCGCCCGCGATGACGGCGCCAGGCATGACGAGCGCCGACTTCGGCAGGTGCGGGGTGCGGCCAGGCAGCGGGATGATCGTGGCGCGCTCGTGGACGGTCATGGCGCCAGGGTAGCCCCGGCGTATCCTCACGGCATGAGGATCGAGGCGCTGGAGCCGCACCAGGTGTTCGTCTTCGGATCGAACGCGTCCGGGCACCACGGGGCGGGAGCCGCGCGCATGGCGCTCGAGCGCTTCGGCGCCGTGTGGGGCGAGGGGCACGGGCTGCACGGCCAGTCCTACGCGATCGACACGATGAGCGGCCTGCCGACGATCGAGCGCGAGGTGCAGGCGTTCCTCGCCTTCGCCGCCGAGCATCCCGAGCTCGAGCTGCTCGTGACGGAGATCGGCTGCGGCATCGCCGGCTACACGCCCGAGCAGATCGCGCCGCTCTTCCTCGGCGGTCCCGGGAACGTGGTGCTGCCGGAGCGGTTCCGGGCGGTGCTCGAGCGCGACTGACCGCACCGCGGGGACGCCGTACCCCATCGCTTCTTCGAAGAACTGATGCGCTTCTCGGAGAAGTGGGGTACTACATGGAGTGCGGTTCCCACCCGGCCGCCTGACCCCAGGAGGCACCGTGTCGACGACGACCGCAGCTCCAGACGCCACACGGCCCGGCGATCCGCCGGGCGATCGCCGCACGCGGCGCAAGCGCGCACCGAGGACGCCCCTGACGAAGAGCCAGCGGCGCGAGGCGCTCACGGGCTACCTCTTCATCTCTCCGTGGATCGTCGGCTTCCTCGTCTTCACGCTCGGCGCGATGGTCTACAGCCTCGTGATCTCGTTCAGCCGCTACCAGCTGGCGACCGACACCGCCCGCCCCGTCGGGCTCGCGAACTACGAGGCGCTCTTCGAGGACCCGAAGATCGGCATCGCGCTCGCGAACACGCTGTACTACGCGGTGCTCGCGGTGCCGCTCGAGATCGTCCTGGCGCTCGGGCTCGCGCTGCTGCTCAACAGCGCGCGCCGCGGTGCGGGCATCTTCCGCACCATCTTCTACCTGCCCAAGATGACGCCCGCAGTGGCCACGGCATCCGTCTTCCTGCTGCTGCTGAACGGCAGCCAGGGCGCCATCAACCGCGGGCTCGCAGCGATCGGCATCCAGGGCCCGCAGTGGCTGCTCGACCCGGCGTGGGTCAAGCCGTCGATCGTGCTCATGACGCTGTGGGGCGTCGCCGGCACGATGGTGATCTTCCTCGCGGCGCTGCAGAACGTGCCGAAGGACCTCTACGAGGCCGCATCGCTCGACGGTGCGGGCGCCGGCCGGCGCTTCTGGAACGTCACCGTGCCGATGATCTCGCCGGCGATCTTCTTCAACGTGCTGGTGCTCACGATCGCGGCGTTCCAGATCTTCGACCAGGCCTTCCTGCTCTTCCACCGGCAGACGGGAGCCGGGACGTCGGATGCATCGCTGTTCTACGCGATCTACCTGTTCGACCAGGCGTTCCGGCAGTTCAACTTCGGCTTCGCCGCCGCGATGGCGTGGCTCCTGTTCGTCATCATCCTGGTCATCTCACTCATCCAGATGCGGGTGGGCAACCGGTTCGTCTACTACGAGAGCGAGGACGCGCGATGAGCTCGCCCATCCAGCCCGGCCGCGTCCAGGAGGCGTACGTCCTCACGCCCGAGCAGGCGGAGGAGGTCGAGCGCACCGACGGTGCGACGCCGCCGCCCGCCGGGGAGTCGCGCCCGCGGCGACGCCGCGAGCGCGGCCCGGCGCTCAGCCCGCTCGGTCGTGTCCTCGAGGTGGTGCGCTGGGTGCTGCTGCTCGTCTGCAGCGCCCTCTTCCTGTACCCGTTCGCGTGGCTGCTCGCCGCGAGCTTCAAGCCGCGCGGCGAGGTGTTCGACAACCGGCTCATCCCGCAGACGTGGGTGCCCGAGAACTACGTGCAGATCTTCCAGGAGCTGCCGCTGCTCAGCTGGCTCGGCAACAGCCTGCTGGTCGCGATCCTCGCGGCCGGGCTCGTGACGGTGTCGAGCTCGCTCGTCGCCTTCGGCTTCGCCTACTACCGCTTCCCGGGCCGCAAGGTGCTGTTCGGCGTGGTGCTCGCGACCATGATGCTGCCGGGCGCGGTGACGCTCGTGCCGTCGTTCCTCATCTGGAACCAGCTGGGACTCGTGGGCACGAACGTGCCGCTCTGGGGCGCGAACCTGTTCGGCTCCGCGTTCTACATCTTCCTGCAGCGGCAGTTCTTCCTCGGGCTGCCCAAGGAGCTGTTCGAGGCGGCGAGGATCGACGGGCTGAACGCGTGGGGCCAGTTCTGGCGCATCGCCTTCCCGCTGTCGGTGCCGTCGTTCGTGATCGTCTTCCTCTTCGAGTTCCAGGCGAGCTGGAACAACCTGCAGGGCGCGCTCATCTACCTCAACGTCGGCTCGGCGGAGGGGTACACCGTGCCGCTCGGCATCGCGAGCGCGATGACGAAGTACGACCCGTCCACCGGTGGCCACGGCGACTACCAGTACGTCATGGTCGCGGCGCTCATCGTCACGCTGCCGATGCTCATCCTCTTCGCCTTCGGGCAGCGCTCGTTCATCGAGGGCCTCGCGACCTCCGGCCGGAAGGGGTAGGCGGCTCGACCGGCACCACGCAGTGAGGGCGGGAGCGGCATCGCCGCTCCCGCCCTCATCGCTCTGCCGGTCGGCTACTCGGTGGACACCTGGTCGTAGGCGCGCTGCGCGGCCTCCTGGGCCGCGGCGAGCGCGTCCTCCGCGGAGCTGTCGCCGAGCAGGATCGACTGCATCGCGTTCTGCAGCTCCGTCTGGATCTGCTGGCCGGCGGGGGAGCCACCGAGCGACGTGCCCTCCGCGGCCACGTCGTAGTACGAGTCGATCGCGCCCTGGAAGCCGGGGAAGCCCTCGGCCGACGCGAAGTTCTCGCGGATCGCCGTGTCGCTCTCGGGCGAGCCGGTGAAGAGTCCGGCGTTGATGCCGAGCCGCTCGGGCTCCGCCTCGGTCGTCGTCGCGCGCGCCTCGGCCGCGGCCTGCCACGCCTCCGGCGAGGTCAGCTGGAGCGCCCACGCGCACGCGGCCGACGGGTTGGCGGCGCCTGCCGGGATGACGAACGACGAGCCTCCAGCAGCGGTGAAGTCCTCGCCCTCCTGGTCGCGCAGCGGCACCGCGCCGATCTCGACCTGCTCCGCGTAGGGGGTCAGCACGTTGACGTACCACTGGTCGAACACGGCCGCGCCGACCTGATCGGTCACGTACGGGTTCTCGTCGCCGAAGAGGTCGAACGAGTCGACGAGGCTCGAGACCTCGGCGAAGCCGCCCTGCGCGTCGTACAGCTGCTGCAGGAACTCCGCGGCCTCCACGTTCTCGGCGCGGTCGAGGGTCGGAGCGCCCGACTCGTCGACGATGCCGCCGCCGAACGACAGCATCCACATCGCCGCCTTCGAGACGCCCTGCGGGTCGAAGCCGACGCGCGAGATCGAGCCGCCCTCGGTCGCCGACATGGCCTCGGCGGCGTCGATGAGGCTGACCGGGTCGCTCGGGTCGAGGTCCGAGGCTTCGACGCCCGCCTCCTCCATGACGCGGGCGTTCGTCAGGATGAGCGGCGGCTGGTAGAACTGCGGCACCGCCCAGACCTGGTCCTCCCACGTCACGTCCTGCACCACCTGCGGGTACCAGCGCTGCTGCGGGTCGACGTCGTTCGCCGCGAAGCACGCGTCGAGCGGCATGAGCAGCCCCTGCGCCGCGTAGGTCGCCACGAACTGGCGGTCGATCTGCACCACGTCGGGCATCGAGCCCGACGCCGCGAGCGTCGTGAACTTCTGCGCGTCGAAGGCGGTCTGGTCGAGCGTGATCTCGACGCCCTCGAGCTGCGCAGCGGCGTGGTCGAGGCGGGCCTGGCCCACGTCGTCGGTGTTCTCGAAGCCCCAGCCGCTCAGCGCGCCAGTCGGGTCCGCTTCGAAGTCGGCTTCGGCGTTGCCTGCAGCGCCTCCGCATCCGGTCAGCAGCAGCGCTGCTGCGATGGCGCCTGCTGCGCCAGCACGTGCTCTCACGTCGGTCTCCTCATGTCGGATGGCCACACGCAGCCTGCGTCGGCCTTGGGCTGACCGTACATCGAACCTGTACCCCGACCTAGAAGCGCTTCTCCAGGTTCGCCGGAACCGATCGGCGGCGCTCTAGGTTTAGAGGCGGGCCGACGGGCCCGGCCCCCGTAGCCCAACCGGCAGAGGCAGCGGACTTAAACTCCGCCCAGTCTGGGTTCGAACCCCAGCGGGGGCACCGCTCGTCGAGCGACGGAGCCGGCCCCGCACCGAGCGCAGCACGCTCGAGATCGCGGCTTCCGCGACGCCGTGGCGGGGAGGAGACTCGTGGCGCCCGGGGACGACGGAGTCCCCGGAGGACGACGAGGAGAGCACCATGTCCACCGCCATTCCCGTCCGCCGCGCCACCGCGACCGTCGCACTCGCTGTCGCGATGACCCTGGTGGGGGCGACCGCGGCGTCGGCCCATCACTGCTACCGAGAGCAGTGGGCAGACGCGGCGTACCAGCACCACCTGCAGGGCGGCACCGCCTGGGTCCCGCTCAGCGACCTCGGTGCCATGTTCGTCATCCCGCCGGACCTGCAGGAGCAGTGCGGCTACGTCGCCGACGAGGTCGTCGCCGACTTCATGGAGGACTACGGCCTGGAGCAGGAGCCGCTGATCCACTCGCGCGCGATGGTCGGTCGCGGCGCCGGCTACCAGGGCAAGGACGTGCCCTTCAGCTACCTCGACGAGGAGCAGTTCGAGGCGCTGACGGTCGCGCTGCTCGCGGGGGTCGCGGTCTGCGCCGGGGGATAGTGCGGCGGGGGCGGCGCCCGCGCGCTCGCTCGCTAGGCTCGCGGCATGCGGCCGCCCACAGGACAGCAGTTCACGATCTCGCGCACCGTCGACGGCTCGGAGCTGCGCGCCACGATCACCGAGGTCGCGGCGACGCTGCGCGAGCTCACGATCGACGGGGTGGACCTCGTCGAGCCGTTCCCCGAGCACGCCCGGCCCGCGAAGGGCCAGGGCATCGTGCTCGCGCCGTGGGGCGGCCGCGTCGCGGGCGGCGACTGGCAGCTCGACGGCGCCACGCAGCGGCTGCCGATCACCGAGCGCGACAAGGGCAACGCGAGCCACGGGCTGCTGCGCTTCGCACCGTACCGGGTGCTGGAGCACTCGGCGTCGCGCCTCGTGCTGCAGGCCACGATCCACCCGCAGGGTGGTTGGCCCTTCCTGGTCGACACGGCGGTCACCTACGAGCTCACCGACGACGGGCTGCTCGTCACGCAGGAGGCGACCAACGTCGGCACCGAGCGCGCGCCGTGGGCGTGCGGCGCGCATCCCTACCTCGCGGTCGGCGACACCGCGCCCGAGCGCCTGACGCTCACCGTGCCGGCCGCACGCGTCTTCAACGCGGTCGACCTCATCCCGACCGAGGAGACGCTCGTCGACGCGATGGATGCGTCGGCGCCCGACCTGCGCGCGGGCCGCAGCCTCACCGAGCTCGACGTCGACCACAACTACGCGGGGCTGGAGTTCGTGGGCGGTGTGGCGACGTCGTCGCTCCTCGACGGGACCGGCCGCGGGGCGGAGCTGTGGCAGGACGCCGCCTTCCCGTACGTCGTCGTCTTCACGCCGCGCGACTTCCCCGCCGCGAGCGGGCCGAAGCAGGCTGCGGCGGTCGAGCCGATGAGCGCGCCCGCGAACGCGCTCAACTCCGGCCAGGGTCTCGTGTGGCTCGAGCCGGGGGAGTCGTGGCGCGGCCACTGGGGCATCTCGCCGGTCGGCTTCTGATCCGCCGTTGACGCGTCAGCGGCCATGACGTACTGTCGCAAGGCTGTGCATCCCGCACGGCAGGCACGTCGAGAGGTGGCGATCGTGAGCGCGCAGCGCGAACGAGCAGAGGTCCGGGTCAATCCCGCTGACCTCCACCAGCCATGCTCTCCGGCCCCGGCCGCGTAGCCCTCCGGCTCCGCGCGTCCCGTGACCGACAGGGTCCGGGACGCCCCTTCCACGGCGAGGGGGACTGCCCGCACCCTGTGGCAGCCCCCACCGCGCTCTCCAGCGCACCCACAGGAGGAAAGGCACCATGGAGACCCTCTCCAAGCGGCTGCTGTCGTGGGCGAGCATCCTCGAGGACTCCACCCTCGAGCAGGCTCGCACCGCGTCCGGCATGCCGTTCATCCACCCGCACCTCGCGCTCATGCCCGACGCGCACCTCGGTCGCGGCGCGACCGTCGGCTCGGTCATCCCGACGCTCGGCGCGATCATGCCCGCCGCGGTCGGCGTCGACATCGGCTGCGGCATGATCGCCGTGCGCACCCAGCTGCGCCGCGACGACCTGCTCACCAGCGTCGACGGCGGTCGCGAGCTGTCCGAGCTGCGCGAGCAGATCGAGCGCAGCATCCCGCTGTCGGCGGGGCGCGACAACCGCACGGTGCGGCCGACGGCCGAGCCGCGCGTCGCCGAGCTCGAGCAGCTCGCGGAGCGCAGCGGCTTCGACCCCGAGAGCTACGCGAAGCACTGGCGGCTGCAGCTCGGGTCGCTGGGCAGCGGCAACCACTTCATCGAGGTCTCGGTCGACGAGACGGATGCGGTGTGGATGTTCCTGCACTCCGGCTCGCGCGGCGTGGGCAACAAGATCGCGCAGCGGCACATCGCGATCGCGCAGCGGCTGGCGAAGCAGTGGTGGATCGAGCTGCCCGACCCGGACCTCGCCTACCTCGTGGAGGGCACGCGCGAGTTCGACCGGTACATCGCCGAGCTGCGGTGGGCGCAGCGCTTCGCGCTGCTCAACCGCGAGGAGATGATGGACCGGGTCGCCGACCAGCTGGGCCGCTTCGTCGGCACCGGCATCGACGAGCTCGAGCGGATCAACTGCCACCACAACTTCACGGAGTCGGAGACGCACTTCGGGAAGCGGGTGTGGGTGTCGCGCAAGGGCGCGATCCAGGCGGACGAGGGCCGTCCCGGGCTCATCCCCGGATCGATGGGCACCGCGTCGTACGTCGTCGAGGGGCTCGGCAACCCGCTCGCGCTCAACTCCGCGCCGCACGGCGCGGGGCGGAGGCTGTCGCGGAATGCCGCCCGGCGCACGTTCTCGCGCGACGAGCTGCGGGAGGCGATGGTCGGCATCGAGTACCGCGACACCGACGCGTTCATCGACGAGATCCCGCAGGCGTACAAGCCGATCGACGAGGTCATGGCCGACGCCGGCGATCTAGTGCGGATCCGGCACACGCTGCGCCAGCTCGTGAACGTGAAGGGCGACTAGCGCCGAGCCGGTGACTGCCCCGTCGCCGAGAGGTGGGCGGGCGGCCGAGAGGTGGGCCTGCGGGCCCACCTCTCGGTGTCTGCCCCACCGGTCGTTCGCAGCCCCACCCGTCGGTGGCAGCCCACCCGTGGCCGCCGGTCAGGCGGGCCAGGCGAGCAGCTCGGCCGTCAGCTGCTCGAGGTACTCCGGCGGCCCGACCTCGGCGAACCACAGCCAGAGCTCGGCCGCGTGGATGGGCAGCCACGGCCGCAGGGCATCCGGATCGGTGCCGTACCCGGTCGCGATCGCCTCGAACGAGCGTGGATCCTTGCGCGCGGCACCCCACGCGGCGCGGGCCACCTCGCGCAGCGGATCACCGAGGTGCGCCTTCTCCCAGTCGAGCACGGCGGTGATGCGGCCATCCGCCCACAGCAGGTTGCCGTCGCCCCAGTCGCCGTGGCAGAACACCGGCGGCGCGGCCGCAGGCACGACGAGCGGCAGCGGCGGACCACCCGCATCGCGGTAGCGGCGGATGATCGCCGCGTCGTCGGGAGCCGCGGGCAGCCCCAGTGGCGATTCGAGCTCGTGCAGCCGGCGGAGCAGCGCGGCCGACGCCCGCAGCCCGTCGATCCGGACGTCGGGCGCGACGTCGTCGAGCCGCTCACCGGGCATGCGCGTCATGAGGATGGAGCCGGGCTGCACCTCGACGAGCTCGGGCACGGGGATGCCGATGCCGGCGACAGCCCTCAGGGCGAGCGCCTCCGCGTCATGGCGCAGCGGATCGCGCAGCCGCTTCTCGACGAGCGCTCGCCCGTCGCGCTCCACCGCGCGCACGTGACCGACCGCTCCCTGACGCATCCGCCCATCATCGCAAGCGATCGCCGCTCGTCCACGCCGCAGGTAGCCCCGCGCCCGAGGGGTAGCGGCGCGCGGGCACCTCTCGAGCGGGGGCTACCGCTCGGTTCGCGCGCAACGCCGGTTCGACCGTAGTCGCGGCACACCTCGGTGAGCGCGACCCCCGCGGTGGATGGCAGCAGCGCCGTCTCGACCGCGGCTATCACCATGGCGTTCGCTGGACAGAGGGGTGCATCCCGTCCGCGGCGCACTAACTGTGCGGCCAACTGTCGCACGCATCGTTGCGAATGGGAAGATCGACGAGTCAGATAGGTGCTTCGGGCGCGACCATTTAAGGTATCGCGCGACCAAGCGGCGTGATACGCCGTTCGCGGACCGGCCCGGCGCAGTTCGGACCCTCCGGTTCGGAGGACGATCCTTCCACCGAGGACTGCACGCTGACGCCGAGACCAGCGCCCAGCTATGATGACGCGTCGTCCATACATTGCGTCGCATCACGGCGCATGCCGACGACGACGGCCGGTGCGGTGACGGTCAAGCGCACGCGCTAGGAACTGGTTGTCAGCGGTTAGTGGCAGACTGCAAACGTGACCCGAGACCCCCAGTACCCGACGCTGCTGTTGCTCGCGAACTCGCGCAAGCTGAGCGGCCGGTGCATGGCGGGGATCGAGCTCGTCGATGGCGCGCCCGCTGGCTGGGTGCGGCCGGTCAGCGCCCGCCCGCACGGCGAAGTGTCTGAGATCGAGCGCCAGTACGAGGACGGGTCAGACCCGAAGGTCCTGGACGTTGCACGGGTGCCTCTGCTGAGACCCGCGCCAGCCGAGTACCAGACAGAGAATTGGCTTCTAGATCCCAACTACTATTGGAAACACGAGGGGGAAGCGACCGCCGCGGACCTTTCGGGTCTCACTGACGCAAGAGACCTGTGGCTTGCGAACGATTCCAGTACGCGTCACGGTCTGCATGATCGCGTTCCGCAGGGAACAGCGCAAGCGATGACGGATTCCCTCCGGCTGATTCACGTTGATGATCTCAAATACCGCGTTTTCGCTCCGAGCGCGGACTATAACAATTTCAAGCGTCGAGTTCAGGCTGCCTTCACTCACGGTTCCGAGTCGTATAGAATGATGGTCACCGATCCTCTTGTTGAGCGGGCATACGTCGGGCTGGAGCAGGAAGATCACTTCATCGGTGCGGCTTATCTGACCGTCAGTCTCGGGGAAGCATACGAGGGCTACGCGTACAAGCTCGTGGCGGCGGTCATTCTTGGGTAGTCGGCGGGAGCGAGTGCTGTGAGCCGGGTCCTTACCATTGGGCATTCGACGCACTCCATCGAGCGGTTCATTGCCCTCCTGAGCGAGCGCCAAGTCACTGCCATCGCAGACGTCAGATCGGTCCCGGCGAGTCGCTTCACTCCACAATTCAATCGGGAAGCACTAAGTCGCGCGTTGCGTGCCGCTGGTATCGCATACGTTTTCCTAGGCTCGGAGCTCGGTGCGCGGTCCCCTGTGGCGAGCGATTACTGCGAGGGGAAGGTGCAGTACAGCAGACTGGCCTCGAGCGCTACCTTTGCGTCCGGGGTTCGGCGGGTTATAGATGGAGCTTCGAGGGAAAGTGTTGCGTTGATGTGCTCTGAGCAGGAACCGCTTGACTGTCACCGAACGATCTTGGTGTCTCGGATCCTCGCGGAACGCGGTGTCGGAATAGGACACATCCACGGCGACGGAAGTGTCGAATCTCACGACGACGCCATGGCTCGACTACGTAAGAAGCATCACCTCGACGGTCCCTCCCTGATCGATACCGATGACCAGCTTCTCGAGCGGGCGCTTGAGCTGCAAGAAGCAGAGATCGCGTACGTAGACAAGCGACTGGCGTTGCACTAATGAAGTTGTTCACTATCGGCTTCACTAAGAAGAGCGCTGCGCAATTCTTCGCTCTTCTTGGGAGCAGTGGCGCCACCGCGCTGGTAGACACTCGACTTAACAACGTGTCGCAACTAGCCGGGTTTTCGAAGCGAGACGACCTGGAGTTTTTCGCTCGAGAGATATGTAATATGACGTATCGCCATGACGTGCGCCTCGCGCCGACCAGCGAGCTTCTCCAAGCTTACAAGAAGGGCGCTTGGTCCTGGTCCGAGTACGAGGAGAGGTATGTTGGGCTTATCCGAGGGCGCCGAATAGAAACGGAACTCAAGCGCGTCGACTTCGACAACGTCGTCCTATTATGTTCGGAAGCAACCGCAGAGCGATGTCACCGTCGTCTTGCTGCCGAATACCTCGCGGCTGCCTGGGGTGGCGTCGAGATCACTCATCTGTAACGTCTCGTTTGAGTCTCTGCACGTTCGGAGATCGAGTTGGCGTTGCCTCGACGCAACCGCGGCCCGTTACATACCGCTCGACGCAGCCGCCAACATGCGGTGGGCCCGGTGGGGCTCGAACCCACGACCAGCGGATTAAAAGTCCGACGCTCTACCGACTGAGCTACAGGCCCGCTCCTCCAGGGTAGCCGCGGCGGCGGGCGTGCCTTCGCAGGGCACGGCCGGGCCGCGTGGTCCCGCTCCCGGGGGTCAACCTCCCGGATGATTCGGGCGATCCTCCCTACCGTGCTCGGCGGTGAGCGACCAGAGTGGTCCCCGGGTCCGCCGTCCCCGGATCTGCCGCCTGCCAGGAAGCCGCATGTCTGCTCAGACCCCAGCCCGCACGCCGGCGCCGGCCGACGCCCCGGGCGCGCCCGCGGCCGGTCACGTCGACCACCAGCGCATCCTGACGACCACCGACCCCGCGACGGGGCTGACCGCCGCCGAGGTCGCGGTGCGCATCGCGGACGGCCGCGTGAACCGGCTCGCCAACGCGTCGAGCCGCAGCCTGCTGTCGATCCTGCGCGTCAACCTCTTCACGCTCTTCAACCTCGTGATCGCGGTCTGCACGGCCGTGCTCATCGTGCTCGGGCGCTGGCAGGACGCGCTCTTCTCGTTCGCGGCGATCTCGAACGTCGTGATCGGCGTCGTGCAGGAGCACAGCGCCAAGCGCAAGCTCGACGGGCTCGCACTGCTGCACGTGCAGCGCTCGACGGTCGTGCGCGACGGCGAGCGACGCGACGTCGCGATGGGCGAGCTCGTGCAGGACGACATCCTGCTGCTGCGCCGCGGCGACCAGGTGCCGGCCGACGGGGTGATCGTGGCGACCGAGGGCGTCGACCTCGACGAGTCGCTGCTGACGGGGGAGTCGGAGCCGCAGCTCAAGCACGTCGGCGACGGCGTGCTCTCGGGCTCCGCGGTCTCGGCCGGCTCCGCCTCGGTGCAGCTCACGAGCGTCGGCAGCGACTCCTTCGCCGCCCGCCTCACCGCCGAGGCACGCCGCTTCTCGCTCGTGCACTCCGAGCTGCGCGTCGCGCTCAACCGCGTCGTCACCTGGATCTCGATCGCGCTCGTGCCGCTCATCGCGATCGTCCTCAACGGCCAGATGCAGGCGCGCGGCGGATGGGCCGCGGCGATCGCGAGCGGCGAGTGGCAGGACGCGGTCGTGCTCTCGACCGCCGCGATCTCCGCCTCGGTGCCGCAGGGGCTCATCCTCATGACCTCGATCGCCTTCGCGGTCGCCGCGGTCAAGCTCGCGCGCAGCCAGGTGCTCGTGCAGGAGCTCGCCGCGGTCGAGGGGCTCGCGCGCGTCGACGTCATCTGCCTCGACAAGACGGGCACGCTCACCGAGGGCGACGTCGAGCTGCTCGAGGTGACGCCGGTCGACGACGCCGGCACCCCGCGGGCGGCGGTGTGGGCGGATGCGCTGCGCGCGGTCGACGTGCAGCCCGGCACGCCCGCGTGGCCGGCCGCGCTCGCCTGGTTCGGCCACGACGAGGACGCGAACCCCACCGCGCAGGCCATCCGGCCGGCGCTCGACGCGCCCGGGCTGGCGCCCAGCGCCGTCATCGGCTTCTCGTCCGCCCGGCGCATGAGCGCGGTCGCGTTCGCGTCGGGCGCGGCGCGCGGCACCTGGGTGCTCGGCGCGCCGGAGTCGGTGCTCGGCGACGGCGCCGGGGACAGCGCGGTCGGGCAGCGGGCGCTCGAGATCGCGGCGGCCGGCCGTCGCGCGCTCGTGCTCGCGCACGCCGAGCATCCGATCGATCAGGAGCAGTGCGAGCGGCTCGAGCTGCCGCCGCTGCGGCCGGTGGCGGTGGTCGCGTTCGGCGAGCGCGTGCGCGACGACGCCGCCGCGACGCTCGAGTACTTCCGAGCGCAGGGCGTCGAGGTGCGCGTCATCTCCGGCGACCACCCCCGCACGGTCGGCGCCGTTGCACGCCAGGTCAGCATCCCGCTCCAGGGCGACGCCTACGACGCGCGGCACCTGCCGACCGACGCCGAGGAGCTCAAGGCCGTGCTCGCCGACCACCACGTGCTCGGCCGGGTCTCGCCGGGGCAGAAGCGCGGCATCGTCGAGGCGCTGCAGGCGATGGGCCGCACGGTGGCGATGACGGGCGACGGCGTGAACGACGCCCTCGCGCTGAAGACCGCCGACCTGGGGATCGCGATGGGGGAGGGCGCGGCCGCGACGAAGGCCGTCGCGCGCCTCGTGCTGCTCGACGGGCGCTTCTCGCACCTGCCGCAGGTGGTCGCCGAGGGGCGGCAGGTGATCGCCAACATCGAGCGCGTGTCGCGCATCTTCCTCACGAAGACGACCTACGCGTTCACGCTCGCGCTGCTCTTCGGGGCGTTCCTCGTGCAGTACCCGTTCCTGCCTCGCCAGCTCTCGGCGACCGACGGCCTGACGATCGGCATCCCCGCGTTCGTGCTCGCGCTCATGCCGGCCGCGACCCGCTACGTTCCGGGCTTCCTCGGCCGCAGCCTGCGGTTCACGATCCCCGCCGGCGTCACGGTGGCGCTCGCGGTGCTCGCGATCACGCTCATCGGCCGCGGCGCGGAGGTCGACGAGCGCCAGGTGCAGACGGCCGCGGTCATCACGCTCACCGTCTGCGGGCTCTGGGTGCTCGGCATCGCGTGCCGCCCGTTCACGCTCGTGCGGGCGGGCATCGTCGCGCTCATGGTCGTCGCGCTCGTCGTCGCGGTGCTCGTGCCCGTCGTGCGCGACTTCTTCCAGTTCCAGCTGCCCGAGGGGCCGCTGCTGCTGGCGTCGATCGGCATCGGCCTGGTCGGCAGCGCGCTCATCGAGGTGTGGCACCGGCTGGCGCCCAAGCTGCCGCCTGCGCTCGTCGCCGACGCCTGAGCCGCGCGACCGCATCGCCGGGCGCCGGCGACACGCGCAGCACGGGGGCGGAGGGATGCGTGCGTCGCCGCTGCGCGGAACCTACGCTGGTGCCAGACCGTCACGAGGAGCCCCATGACCCCCGCAGCCCGCCGTTCCGCCACCGCCCTGCTCGTCGGCGCCGCCGTCGTCACCCTCACCGCCGGATGCGTCTTGACCGCGCCGCCGCTGCCGGCCGCGCCGGCCGCGACCACCGGGGCGACCACCGCGCCGGAGCCCGCGCCCACCGAGAGCGCCGAGCCGACCGAGCCCAGCGAGACCGCTGCCGCCTCCGCGGGGCCGTACGAGATCACCGCCGAGGGCCAGGACGGCTCGGTGTGGAGCTTCGAGGTCACCGACAGCCGCGTCGTGGAGACCGACTCGGGCGGCCAGGCGGCGGAGCCCGGCTTCCAGCTCGTCGAGGTGCTCGTCGACGCCGAGCTCCTCGAGGGCGAGCCCGACTTCTACCACGCCTTCCACATCTACATCGTGGACGACGCCACCGGCGACGAGTACGGGCTGAGCACCGCGAGCTCGTTCTACGCCGAGGGCGACCTCTTCACGACCGGGCAGGAGCCGTCGATCACCGGTGGCGTGGGCATCTTCCACGTGCCGGCGAGCCTCGGCATCGACCACGTGCGCGTGACGACCGACCAGGGCGGGGTCTGGGACTTCTCCCGCTGAGGCGGCCCGCCATCCAGGCTGCGCCAGCATCCGGGATGATGGAGGGGATGGCTGAGCACTTCAAGCGCCCCACCCGCTTCTCGAACGACTGGTTCTCCCGCATCGAGGGCGACGTCGACCCTGCCGTGCGGCTGCAGCTCGCGAGCGAGACAGCGCAGGCGCTGCTCGCGCGCGTCCGCTCCGGTGCCGACCCCGACGTGGTCGAGCGCATCCTGCGCGTCGCGAGGGACGACGGCATCGACACGGTCGCCGAGCTCTGGTCGCACGCGCGGCCCCACTCGCTGCCCGGCGCGCTGTGGCGCGTCAACCTGCTGCACGCGCTCGTGACGCAGCGCGCCGACGAGGCGGCCCTGCTCTACCAGCAGGGGGCGGATGCGCTGCCGACGGCCGCCCCGGTGGTCGCGGGCGTGCCCGCCCCGGCGACGCCCGACGAGCTCCGCTCCCTCTCGGAGACGATCCTGCGCGGCGTCTTCTCTGGCGACTTCGCGCTCGCGCTCGAGCGCGCGGCCGCGTTCGCGACCGTGACCGCCGCGGGCGCGGTCGAGGCGGCGCACGTCGACGAGCCGGTGCATCCGGAGCGCGCGGGCGAGCGCACCCGACTGGCGGCGTCGCTCACCGACATCGCCGGCGACCTGCGGGTGTGCGCGCGGATGTGGCGATCGGAGAGCCTGGTCTGAGCGTGTGCTGATGCGCGGCGTCGCCACCCCGCCCTAGGCTCGGCTCGTCGGCCGCGCACCCGGTCGGCACCGAGAAGGAGACCGACATGGCACGCCGCCCCCTCGCCGCTGCGCTCATCCTGGGCGCGAGCGCCCTCGCGCTCACCGGCTGCATCCCGATGCCGCCCGCGATCCCCGCGGCGCCTACGGGCTCGCCCATCGAGCCGGCCGACCCCGTCGACACCACCGAGGCGACCGAGCCGGCAGAGCCGAGCGAGACCGGCTCCTCGGAGGAGCCGTCGGAGCCCGCCGACGGCGCGTACGACTTCACGGTCGACGACGGCGCAGGGGACGTCTGGTCGTTCAGCGTCACGTCGCTCGAGGAGAACCCGCCGATGCAGTCGGGCGAGCCCGAGCCCGGCACCTACTTCGTCGGCATCCTCTTCGACGCCGAGCACCTCGAGGGATCGTTCGGCTTCAGCAGCTCGTTCGACATCTTCGTCGTGGGCAGCGACGGGGTCGAGTACGACTGGCGCGACACGATCGCGGTCACCGCGGAGGACGACGTCTTCTACGCCGACGAGCAGGCCTTCACGCAGGCCCGCGCGGTCGTGCAGCTGCCGGAGGGCGTCGAGCCCGCCCAGGTCATCCTGCGCTCTGCCTACGGCTACCCGGAGGTCCCCGAGACGGTCATCGACGTGGAGTGACCGCCGCGTCGCAGCATCCAGGGCGCCCGGGGAGACCCGGGCGCCCTGTCGCATGCGCGGGCGACGCGCCCGGCGGCGGGGACCGTTCGCGGTGAGCGCAGAGGGCTGCATGACGCGCCTCCGGTCGCTACCCTGGACGAGCCGGGCCGCGTAACCCCGGGCTCCAATATTCGCCGCTGCGAGCGGCCTTCCGCCGAGAGGCGTTTCGCGGCCCGGCCTTCGCATGTCCGGGGCCGTCGCCGTCGCCTTGAGCCGCTCATGCGCCCCCGTTCACCGGCTGTTCACCTGCGCGGGGCCTGGCCGCCACCCTGCCTGCCTACCGTGATCAGCGGTGCGCAAGCGTGCGCCAGACCCAGGGCGCTGCAGTCCCTGCACCGAACCACATTCCGAAAGGGAACACCGTGAAGTTCACGAAGCTCGGCCGCGCTGCGGTCGTCGCAGCAGCTGGCGCCATCCTGCTCAGCTCCTGCGCTGCCAACGAGCCGGCCGCGACCGCGCCGGCCGATGGCTCCGAGGCCCCCGCCGGGTCCACGCTCTCGGGCGACCTCGCCGGTGCCGGCGCGTCGTCGATGGGCGCAGCGCAGGAGGCCTGGATCGCCGGCTTCCAGGGCGAGAACGAGGACGTCAACATCACCTACGACCCCGCCGGCTCCGGCGCGGGCCGCGAGCAGTTCATCGCGGGCGGCGTCTCGTTCGCCGGCTCGGACGCCTACCTGGACGACGAGGAGCTCGCCGGCGAGTTCGCCGCGTGCGTGCCGGACACGCTCCCGGTCGACCTGCCGGTCTACATCTCCCCGATCGCCGTGATCTTCAACGTCGAGGGCGTCGACTCGCTCAACATGGACGCGTCGACGATCGCGAAGATCTTCTCGGGCCAGATCACGAACTGGAACGACGAGGCGATCGCCTCGCAGAACGAGGGCGTCACGCTGCCGGACGCGACCATCACGGCCGTGCACCGCTCGGACGACTCGGGCACCACCGAGAACTTCACGCAGTACCTCACGGCGACCGCCGAGTCCGACTGGACCGAGGGTGAGTTCGAGACGTGGCCCGCCTCCTACGGCGGCGAGGGTGCGCAGGGCACCTCGGGCGTCGTCGATGCCGTCTCGAACGGCACGAACACGATCGGCTACGCCGACGCGTCGCGCGCCGGCGAGCTGGGCACGGTCGCGCTGCAGGTCGGCGAGGAGTACGTGCCGTTCACGGCCGACGCCGCTGCTGCCGCGGTCGACGCGTCGCCGCGCGTCGAGGGCCGTCACGAGGGTGACATCGCGGTCGAGCTCGACCGCACGTCGACCGAGGCCGGGGTCTACCCGCTCGTGCTCATCTCCTACGCGATCGCCTGCACGGACTACGCGGACGACGCCGAGGCCGAGCTCGTCAAGGGCTACCTGAGCTACATCGCCTCGGCGGAGGGCCAGGAGGCCGGCCAGGCCAACGCCGGCAACGCGCCGATCTCCGACGAGCTCCGCGAGGAGATCCTCGCGGTCGTCGACACGATCCAGTAGGACAGACTGATCAGCGCAGCGCTCGCGCTGCACTCGTCCGGCCGGGGCGCTCGATCGCCCCGGCCGGACGCCTGCCCGGCCCCTTCCCGAATCCACTGGGAGCCCCATGACCACCGCAGCACAGGCCGCGCCTCGCGCCGCAGCTCCGAAGCGCCCCGCCGACATCATCTTCAAGGCCACCTCGACGACCGCGGGCGTGCTCATCCTCGTCGCGCTCGCAGGCGTCGCGATCTTCCTCGTCGCGCAGGCGGTGCCCGCGATCATCGGCCCGCTGCCGGATGACGACAGCTTCCTCGCCTGGGTCTGGCCGCTCACCTTCGGCACGGTCTGGTCTGCGTTCCTCGCCATGCTCATGGCCGTGCCGCTCGCCATCGCGATCGCGCTCTTCATCACGCACTTCGCCCCGCGCCGCCTCGCGCAGGGCCTGGGCTACCTCATCGACCTGCTGGCGGCCATCCCCTCCGTGATCTACGGCCTGTGGGGCATCACGGTGCTCGCGCCGTTCATGCAGCCCGCGTACATCTGGCTCGCCGAGAACCTGAGCTGGATCCCGCTCTTCACGCCGCCCGCATCGGGCACCGGTCGCACGATCTTCACGGCTGCCATCGTGCTCGCGGTCATGGTGCTGCCGATCATCACCGCGCTCTGCCGCGAGATCTTCCTGCAGACGCCGCGCCTCAACGAGGAGGCGGCGCTCGCGCTCGGCGCGACCCGCTGGGAGATGATCACGATGTCGGTGCTGCCGCACGGCCGCTCCGGCATCATCGCCTCCTCGATCCTCGGCCTCGGCCGCGCGCTCGGCGAGACGATGGCCGTCGCGATGGTCCTCGCGTCGGCCGGCGCCGTCACCTTCGTGGTGGTCGGCTCGCAGAACCCCTCGACGATCGCGGCGAACATCGCCCTGCGGTTCCCCGAGGCGCACGGCATCACCGTCAACATGCTGATCGGGTCCGGCCTCGTGCTGTTCGCGATCACGCTCGTCGTCAACGGCGTCTCGCGGTGGATCATCGCGAAGACGACCGTGGACGGAGGCAGGTAGACCATGACCACCACGATCACCGCTCCCCGCCGCGAGGCGAACAACCCGCTGACCGCGGGGCAGCTGCCGAAGTGGGGCCCGTGGGCCCTGCTCGGTGTCGCGCTCGTCGTCGGCGGGGCCGTCTCGGCGCTCGTCGCCGGCGCGAGCGGCACCGGCTTCAGCCTCGTCTCGACCGTCATCATCGGCTTCGTGCTCTACCTGGTCTCGATCACCGTGGTCAGCCAGCTCATCGAGGGCGGGCGCAAGGCCACCGACCGGCTCGTCACGGGCGTCGTGCTCGGCGCGTTCCTGCTCGCGCTCGTGCCGCTCATCTCGCTGATCTCCACCGTGCTCGTCAACGGCCTCGCGCGCTTCGACATCCAGTTCTTCACCTACACGATGCGCAACGTGGTGGGCGAGGGCGGCGGCGTGCTGCACGCGATCGTCGGCACGGTGCTCGTCACGCTGTGGGCGACGATCATCTCGGTGCCGGTCGGCATCTTCACCGCCATCTACCTCGTCGAGTACGGCCGCGGCCGCCTCTCGCAGGCCATCACGTTCTTCGTCGACGTCATGACGGGCATCCCCTCGATCGTCGCGGGCCTGTTCGCCTACGCGCTGTTCGCGCTCTTCGCGGGGGAGGGCGTGCGCAGCGGCTTCGGCGGCGCGGTGGCGCTCAGCCTGCTGATGATCCCGACCGTCGTGCGCTCGACGGAGGAGATGCTCAAGCTCGTGCCGAACGACCTGCGGGAGGCGTCGCTCGCCCTCGGCGTGCCGAAGTGGCTGACGATCGCGAAGGTCGTGCTGCCCACGGCGCTCGCCGGCATCGTCACCGGCGTCACGCTCGCCATCGCCCGCGTCATCGGCGAGACGGCGCCGCTGCTCATCATCGCCGGGTTCACCACGAACATGAACTACAACGTGTTCGACGGCCGCATGATGACGCTGCCGGTGTTCGCGTTCAACCAGTACGTCAGCCCAGGCGTGCAGGAGCAGGCCTACTTCGACCGAGCGTGGGCGGCCGCGCTCGTGCTCATCCTCATCGTCATGCTGCTCAACATCGGCGCGCGCCTCATCGCGCACTTCTTCGCGCCGAAGTCCGGAAGGTAAGGAACATGTCCAAGCGCATCGAGATCAACGACCTCGACGTCTACTACGGCGACTTCAAGGCCGTGGAGGGAGTCTCGGTCGAGATCGAGCCCCGCAGCGTCACCGCCTTCATCGGCCCCTCGGGCTGCGGCAAGTCGACCGTGCTCCGCACGCTCAACCGCATGCACGAGGTCATCTCGGGCGCCTGGGTCGACGGCGAGGTGCTGCTCGACGGCGCCAACCTGTACGGCCCCGGCGTCGACCCGGTGAACGTGCGCCGGCAGATCGGCATGGTGTTCCAGCGCCCGAACCCGTTCCCGACGATGACGATCCGCGAGAACGTGCTCGCCGGCGTGATGCTCAACAACCGGCGGATGTCGAAGGGCGACCAGGACGAGCTCGTCGAGCGCTCGCTGCGCGGCGCCAACCTCTGGAACGAGGTCAAGGACCGCCTCGGGCTGCCCGGCTCCGGCCTCTCGGGCGGTCAGCAGCAGCGCCTCTGCATCGCCCGCGCGATCGCCGTCAGCCCGGACGTGCTGCTGATGGACGAGCCGTGCTCGGCCCTCGACCCGATCTCGACGCTCGCGATCGAGGACCTCATCGAGGAGCTCAAGCAGGAGTACACGATCGTGATCGTGACCCACAACATGCAGCAAGCGAGCCGCGTGAGCGACAAGACCGCGTTCTTCAACATCGCCGGCACCGGCAAGCCGGGCAAGCTCATCGAGTTCGACGAGACGACGAAGATCTTCTCGAACCCCACCGTGCAGGCCACCGAGGACTACGTCTCCGGCCGCTTCGGCTGATCCGGGGTCCTCGACGTCGCCGGTGGTGCCGCATCCGCTATTTCGCGCTGATGGACCACCGGCGACGTTGAGATCCCGGACCGCGGGGCGCGCGTAGCGTGGTGGCGATGATCACCCTGCAGGAGTTCCTCGCCCACGTGCGCAGCGGCGCCCTGATCGAGGCTGGCTCGCCCGAGCACGCCTTCATGCACGGCGCCGCTCAGGATGCGCTGCGCGTCACCGCCGAGCTGAACGGCGGCTACCGCACGCCCGACGAGGTGCGCGCCCTGCTGTCCGAGCTGACCGGCACCGAGGTCGACCCGTCGGTGACGGTCTTCCCGCCCTTCTCGAGCGAGTTCGGCAAGAACCTGCGCCTCGGCAGGGACGTCTTCATCAACATGGGCTGCCGCTTCCAGGACACGGGCGGGATCACGATCGGCGACGGCTCGCTCATCGGCCACGGCAGCACGCTGACGACGCTCAACCACGGCGTCGACCCCGCGCACCGCGGCGACATGCAGCCGGCGCCGGTCGTGCTGGGCCGCAGCGTCTGGCTCGGCGCCTCCGTGACCGTCGTGCCGGGCGTGACGATCGGCGACGGCGCGATCGTGGGCGCGGGCGCGGTCGTGACGAAGGACGTGCCCGCGAACGGCATCGTCGCCGGGGTGCCGGCCAGGCTCATCCGCATGACGGGCTTCGAGGCCGCGGCCGACTGACACGCTCGGCTGACGCGGCCGCCTGACGCGCTCGGCGGCGAGTGCCGGGGCGCAGTCGCAGTGTCGCGACACTCGCGCAGCAGCGCGACACGCTGCCCCTCACTCGCCCGCCGCGGGGCTCCTGGGTCAGGGCTCGGCGGGGGCGTGCGTCTCGAGCGCGACGAGCGCGGGCGTGTCGCCGGCGCTGACGTGCAGCACCGTGAACTCCGCCGTGTGGAGCATCGACGCGCGGTGCGTGCGCTCCGACTCCAGGCCGTTCGCGGCGTGCACGACGGCGGTGACGATCTCGGGGATGATCGGCGCGTGCGAGCAGAGCACGGTGCCGCGGCGCTTGCGCACCGCCTTCGCGATGCGGGCCTCGAGCGCGGCGCGCGGGTCGACGCTCGACTCCTGGCTGATCTCGGCGGTCGCGCGCGGCGCGATCCCGGTGAGCGCGGCGAGCGGCGCGACCGTCTGCCGGCAGCGCACGGCGCTCGACGTGACGATGCGCCGCGGGCCGAAGGCCGCGACGCCCGGCGCGACGGCGCGCGACTGCCGCTCGCCGCGATCGGTGAGCGGGCGCGACGCGTCGCCGCCCTCCCAGTTGAAGGGGTTCGCGGCCTTCGCGTGGCGCAGCGCGATGATCGGGAACGTGTGCGCGTGCCCGGCGGCAAGCCGCTCCTCGAAGCGCTCGATGACGTCCACGTCGTGCTCGTAGGTGCAGCGCGCCTTCGCCGCTGCGAGCGGCAGCCACAGGAGCTCGAGGATCTCGTCGTTCGGCTCGAAGGGCGCGCGCTCCGCCTCCTCCTCGTCGACGAACGCCTGCCAGTAGTAGACGACCTTGTCGCGGCCGTCCGGGAGCCGGTACTCGGTCGTGCCGAGCGGGGCCCCGAGCGCGATCCGCACGCCCGTCTCCTCCTCGATCTCGCGCGCCGCGCACTGCGGCAGCGTCTCGCCCGGGTCGAGCTTGCCCTTCGGCAGCGAGTGGTCGCGGTGCTGCGTGCGCTCGACGAGCAGCACGCGCACCTCGCCCTCCGTCTCGCGCCACACGAGCGCGCCGGCGGCGAGCACCGGCAGCTGGGCCGTCATCGGCCGGAGCGCTTGCGCCGCTGGATCTGCATCATCCGGTCGCGGTGCAGGTCGTCGAGCGCTGTGCCGTCCTCGCGGTAGAACCTGCGCGTCCAGGTGCCGTCGGCCTCCGCCCACCACGACGCGGTCTCGGGCGACATCGCCTTGTCGAAGTGCTGCTGGATGTCGCGCTTGTGCTCGCTCGAGGTGAGCTGGATGAGCGTCTCGACCCGGCGGTCGAGGTTGCGGTGCATCATGTCGGCCGAGCCGATGAACACCTCCTCGTCGCCGTCGTTCCAGAACGCGAACACGCGCGAGTGCTCCAGGTAGCGGCCGACGATCGAGCGGATCGTGATGCGCTCGCTCAGCCCCGGCACGCCCGGCTTGATCGAGCAGATGCCGCGCACCCAGATCTCTACGTCGACGCCGGCGCGGCTCGCGCGGTAGAGCGCGTCGATGAGCTGCTCGTCCACGATCGAGTTGACCTTGAGCCGGATGCGCGCGGGGCGGCCGTCGCGCGCCGCCCGCGTCTCGCGCTCGATGCGCTGCAGCAGCCCCTTGCGCAGGTGGCGCGGGGCGACGAGCAGGCGCTGGAACGACTTCTCCTTCGCGTAGCCGGAGAGCTCGTTGAACAGCCGGGTGATGTCGCGGCCGACCTGGTCGTTGTCGGTGAAGAGGCCGAAGTCCTCGTAGATGCGGCTCGTCTTCGGGTTGTAGTTGCCCGTGCCGATGTGGCAGTAGTTGCGCAGCCGGCCGTTCTCGCGCCGCACGATCATCATGAGCTTGCAGTGCGTCTTGAGCCCGACGATGCCGTAGACGACGTGCACGCCCGCGCGCTCGAGCTGGCGCGCCCAGCGGATGTTCGCCTGCTCGTCGAAGCGCGCCTTCACCTCGACGAGCGCGAGCACCTGCTTGCCGGCGGCGGCCGCGCGGATGAGCGCCGCGACCACGGGGGAGTCGCCGGAGGTGCGGTAGAGCGTCTGCTTGATCGCGAGCACGTCGGGGTCGTCGGCCGCCTGCTCGAGCAGCGCCTGCACGCTCGTCGCGAACGACTCGTACGGGTGGTGGACGAGCACGTCCTTGCGGGTGATGGCCTGGAAGAAGTCGGCCCGCTCATCCTGGTCGGTCGGCAGGAAGGCGGCCGCGGTGACCGGCACGCGCTTCGTGTAGTGCAGGTCGGGCCGGTCGAGCCCCGCGAGCTGGAAGAGCCCGCTCAGGTCGAGCAGGCCCGGCAGCTTGTAGACCTCGCGCTCGGTGATGCCGAGCTCGTCGACGAGCAGCGCGTAGGTGTCGTCGTCGATGTCCTCCGACACCTCGAGGCGGATCGGCGGGCCGAACTTGCGCCGCGAGAGCTCGTGCTCGAGCGCCTTGATGAGGTTCTCGGTGTCGTCCTCGTCGATCGTCACGTCCTCGTTGCGCGTGACGCGGAAGGCGTGGTGCTCGACGATCTCCATCCCTGAGAACACCTCGTCGAGGTTGTTCGCGATGAGCTCCTCGAGCGTCAGGAAGCGCTGCGACTGGCCCGAGCGGGGCAGCTCGACGAAGCGCGGCAGCACCGCGGGCACCTTGAGGCGCGCGAACTGGTCCTCGGGCTCGCCCGGCACGCGCACCCGCACGGCCAGGTTGAGCGAGAGGCCCGAGATGTAGGGGAAGGGGTGCGCGGGGTCGACCGCGAGCGGCATGAGCACCGGGAAGATCTCGGCCTCGAAGCGCGCCGACATCGCCTCCTGCTCCTCGGGCGTGAGCTGGTGCCAGGCGACGACGCTGATGCCGGCGGCGTCGAGCTCGGGCTCGAACGAGCCGCGGGCGGCGCGCGCGTGGCGCAGCTGCAGCTCGTGTGCGCGCTGCACGATCTGCGCGAGCAGCTCGGCGGGGGCGATGCCCACGTTGGTCGGCACGGCGAGGCCGGTCGCGATGCGCCGCTTGAGGCCGGCGACGCGCACCATGAAGAACTCGTCCATGTTCGACGCGAAGATCGCCAGGAAGTTGGCGCGCTCGAGCAGCGGCGTGCGCGGGTCCTCCGCCATCTCGAGCACGCGCTCGTTGAAGGCGAGCCACGAGAGCTCCCGGTCGAGGAAGCGGTCGGCGGGGAGGCCGTCGTCGGTCTCGCCGCCCTGCAGCTCGGCCGACCAGTCGAGCTCGGCGTCGTAGTCGTCGAAGTCGGCGGCGTTCGCGTCATGGAAGCTCTGCTCGTCCTCGAGCGTGCGCGCGGTGCGCCTGCGGTCGAGCCGGGACTCGTCGCCGGAGAGGCCGGTGTCTGTCGCGATGCCGTCGGTCATGCGCCAATCATGTCAACCATCGGTGAACGGCGCGTGCCTCCATCGCACGTCGATCGCCCAGCGGTCGAAGCCCGCGCGGTCGTAGAGCGCGAGCGCGGGCGCGTTGTCGCCCTCGACGTAGAGGTGCGCGGTCGTCGCGCCGAGCGCGCGCATCCGCACGAAGGCGGCCGCGAGCATCCGCCGGCCGAGCCCCGCGCCCTGCCGCGCGGGCGAGACGCCCAGCACGTAGAGCTCGGCGACGTCGCCGTCGGGCTTCACCCAGGCGAAGGCGTCGAGGGCGCCGGGCGTCGACGGATCTTCGCCGTCGGCGACCACGAGGTTCGCGTCGTCGTGCCACGGCTCGGCCATGCGCGCGGCGAGGTCGTCGGCCGACATGCGGCCCTGCTCGGGGTGGTCGGCGAAGGCGGCGGCGTTGAGGGCGAGCAGCGCGGATGCGTCGGGCGGCTCGAACGTGCGCACGCCGTCGGGCAGGCGATCGTCGGCGGCATCCGCTGCCGGCACCGGCGCGCGCAGCTGCAGCAGCGTGCGCACCCGCTCCATGCCGAGCGACGCGGCGATCGCCCGCGCCGCGGGCAGGTCGCCGTGCGACCAGGCGTCGAAGGCACCGAGCTCGGCCGCGACCCGGCGCGCGAGGTCGCCGCCGCGGCCCTGCCCGCGCGCGTCGGGCACCACCGCGAGCTCCACCTCCCGGTCACGGTCGCTGATGACGGCGAGCGCATCGGCGTCGCCGATCGTGCGGCGCTCGCCGCGCTCGAGCTCGACGAGCGCCTGGTCGTTGAACGGCGGCACGCCGTCGTGCGCGGCGCAGGCCTCGGCGAGCGCGCGCGCCAGCTCGATCGCGCTCACTCGTCGGCCAGCTCGAAGCGGTAGCCGACGCCGCGCACCGTGCCGATGACGCCCTCGAGGTCGCCGAGCTTGGCGCGCAGGCGGCGCACGTGCACGTCGACCGTGCGGGTGCCGCCGAAGTAGTCGTAGCCCCACACCTCGCTCAGCAGCTGCTCGCGCGTGAAGACCCGAGCGGGGTGCGATGCGAGGAAGCGCAGCAGCTCGAACTCCTTGTAGGTGAGGTCGATCGGGCGGCCGTCGATCTTCGCCTGGTAGCTCGCCTCGTCGATCGAGAGGCCGCTCGCCACGATCGGGCCGCTCGTCTTCGCGCCGGTGATCGCGAGGCGGATGCGCGCCTCGAGCTCGGCGGGACCGGCGGAGTCGAGGACGATGTCGGTGACGCCCCACTCGGCGGTCACCGCGGCGAAGCCGCCCTCGGCGAGCACGAGCAGCAGCGGCGCCGCGTCGCGCTCGAGCAGCCGGCACAGCTGCTTCGCGGCCGCGAGCTCTGCGGCGCCGTCGACCACCACGACGTCCGCGTCGGGGGCGTGCGCGACCGCCTCCGCCGTGCCGGGCAGCATGGTCACGCGGTGCTCGAGGAGCTCGAGACCCGGCAGCACACCCCGGTCGCGGCGGGTGAAGATCACGACGTGCGCCATCCAGCCCCCTGCCTGCGATCGATCCTACGGGTCGCGGCAGCGGGTCCCGAATCGGCGCGGATGCGGCGCGGGCATCGCCGTCCAGCCGCGGTGGGGGATGATGGGCGCGTGTCGTGGCGATGGGCGAGCGTGTGGCCGGTGTGGGCCTTGGCCGTCGTCGGCGCCGTCCTCGTCGGCGTGCTGCAGCCGACCGACGGCATCGTCTGGATGCCGATCGTGCTCGGCGCCTGCACGCTCGCCGCGTTCGCGATCCAGCTCGGCGGCCCGACGGTGCCGGGCATCGTCGGCCGGCTCGCGGAGGCCGTGCTCGGCTCGGTGATCATCCTCGCCGTGGCGAGCGCGATCCTCGTGCCGCTGACCCACCTCTGACCACCGGGTCCCATCGGGCGAGGTCGGCTAGGATCGAGCCATGGCAGAAATCCCCATCGTCGCGCTCGAGATCTTCTACCTCGGCCTGCTCGGCCTGGCGATGCTCGCGATCTTCGGCATCTCCTTCGTCGTGATCCGCAACCTCTTCAGGGGCCAGCGCTAGCCGATGCTCGACCTCGATCCCACGCTCCCGGCGGAGCTGGGCCCGCTGCAGTGGCTCATCGGCACCTGGGAGGGGACCGGCGTCCTGTCGTTCCCCGTCGGCGACCGCACCGTCGAGCACGAGTTCGCCCAGCGCGTCTCGTTCGCGCACCACGGCCACCCCTACCTCGCCTACGAGGCGTACGCCTGGCAGCTCGACGACCAGCTGACGCCGCTCGCTGCCGAGAGCGGCTTCTGGCGCCTCGCCCGGCCGTCGGCCGATTCGGACGCCGGCCCCGGCATGCTCCCGCCCGAGGGCGAGCCCGCCTACCCCGACGCCTCGGCGGTGGAGTCGCTCCGCCGACCCGACGGCGCCTTCGACCTGCAGGCCCTCATCTCGCACCCGACGGGCGTCGCTGAGCTCTACCTCGGCACGATCGCCGGTCCGCGCATCGACCTCGCGACCGACGCAGTGCTGCGCGGCGCGGGCGCGAAGGAGCACACCGCATCCACCCGCATGCTCGGGCTCGTCGACCAGCACCTGCTGTGGGCGTGGGACCTCGCCGCGCTCGGGCAGGGGCTCGAGAGCCACGCGTCGGCGCGCCTGACGCGCGTCGTGCCCGGCGAGGCGAACGAGCAGTGACCGCCGCCGAGGCGCTCGCGAGCCGGATCCCCGGAGCGGTGCTCGGCCCCGACGGGCTGCCGCTGCACGTCGGCAACCCGGTCGCCGAGCAGCGCCGGCTGCGCCGCGACGCGCTCGTGCTGCTGCCGCGCGACGTGCTGCGGCTCACCGGTCCCGACCGGCTGCCGTGGCTGGACTCCATCACCTCGCAGGCCGTCGACCGACTGCCCGCCGGCGCCTCCGCCGAGACGCTCGTGCTCTCGCCCGAGGGTCGCATCGAGCATGCGCTGCGGCTGCGCGAGACGGGCGACGCGCTGTGGATCGTCGTCGACGCCGGTGCGGGTGACGCGCTCGAGGCCTGGCTCACGCGGATGCGCTTCTACAAGGAGGTCGGCATCGAGCGACCGGAGGCGGTCGTCGTCGGCGCCGCGGGGGAGCCCGCGGGCGAGCTCGCCTGGCTCGACGGCTGGCCCGAGGTCGCGCCCGGCGGTGTGCGCTACGGCGAGCCGACGGGGGAGCCGTGGCGCTGGTCGGAGGCGATCCTGACGCCCGCCGAGGCGGATGCGCTCGACCCGGCGCGCTTCGTCGGCACGCTCGCGGCGGATGCGCTCCGCATCGCCGCCGGGCGCCCGGCGCTGGCCGAGGTCGACGAGCGGACGATCCCGCACGAGCTCGACTGGCTCACCACCGCGGTGCACCTCTCGAAGGGCTGCTACCGCGGCCAGGAGACGGTCGCGAAGGTGCACAACCTCGGCGCCCCGCCGCGCCGCGTCGTGCTGCTGCACCTCGACGGCAGCCAGAACGCGCCCGTCGCACCGGGCGACGTCGTGCTGCGCGGCGACGCGGAGGTCGGGGCGGTGACCTCCTCGGCGATGCACGACGAGCTCGGCCCCATCGCGCTCGCGGTCGTGAAGCGCGGCACCCCGACCGACGAGGACCTCGCGGTGCGGAGCGCCGAGGGCATCGCGGTCGCGGCCGGCCAGCAGGTGCTCGTGCCGCCGACCGCCGGTCACGCGCACCGCCCGCCGCGCCTCCCGCGCCTCGGCGCGGTGCAGCGCCCGACCGCGTAGCCCACCGGCCATCAGGGGCCGTTCGCCCGGTGTCGGGTTGTGGCGGGAGTGTCGCGACACTCGCGCACAGAGTCGACACTCCGCCGCGGAGGTGCGCGCGGGTGTCGGGTTCCCGGTCAGGGGAGCGGGGCGACGGCGTCCCAGGCGACCGTGAGCTCGCCGAGGCGCCAGCGCGACGGGCGGTCGGCCACCGGCCAGCCGGCGTCGCGCATCCGCCGCACCGTCGACTGCCACCGCTGCCCGGCCCCGAAGTCGGCGAGCGGCGCATCGCTCGCCCACGCCCGGTCGAGGTCGACGAGCAGCGCGTGCACGCGCTCGCCCGGGACGTTGCGGTGGATGAGCGCCTTCGGCAGCCGCTCGGCGACGACCGACGGCGCGGGCATCGCGTCGGTGCCGAGCTCGTCGACCTTGAGCGCGATCGTGAGCGACCTCGGCCCCGTCGGGTCGAGCGCGACCCACGCGCAGACGCGGCCGAGCTCGTTCGAGGTGCCCTCGACGAGCAGCCCGCTCGGCGCGAGCCGCGCCCGCATGGTCGCCCAGTGCCCGGCGACCTCGTGCTCGTCGTACTGCCGCAGCACGTTCATCGCGCGGATGACCTGGGGCGCCCGCGGCGTGGGCACCTCGAAGCCGCCGAGCGCGAACGCCACCCGGGCATCCGGCGCGATCGCGCGGCCGTAGCGCGTCGGTCCGGCCTCGCGGGCGAGCGCGAGCTCGGCGGTCGCGAGGGCGACGCGCGCCGGGTCGATCTCGAGGCCCAGCACCTCGACCCCCTGGTTGCCGCGCGCGAGGCGCTCGTGCAGCTCGAGGCTCGTCGTGGCGCTCGCGCCGTAGCCGAGGTCGACGACGAGCGCGCCGGGCACGCGCGCCGCGGGCTGCGCGGCGATCCAGCGGTCGACCCGGCGCAGTCGGTTGACGCCCGTCGTCCCGCGCGTGATGCGCCCCCTCGGCTTGGCCACGCATCCATTCTCATAGGTTCTGCACCCTTCCGCGACGCTGCGTGAGCGATATATCGTTGCGTATCGTCGAGACGCGGCGGTGCGAGGAGGACATCATGCACGGTTCATTCGCAGGCGGAGGCTACGCCGGCCCTCGGGGCTTCGGCGACGGCAGGCCCGGCGCTGGCGTGTGGGAGGCGATGGAGCAGCTGCGCACCGCGTTCGAGCGGCGCGGCGGCACCCGGATGGGTCGCGGCGACGTGCGCGCGGCCGTGCTCGCGCTGCTCGCAGAGCGCCCCATGCACGGCTACCAGATCATCCAGGAGATCGAGGAGCGCAGCGGCGGCGCGTGGAAGCCGAGCCCCGGCTCGGTCTACCCGACGCTGCAGCTGCTCGCCGACGAGGGGCTGATCAGCGCCGAGGAGGCGAACGGTCGCAAGACCTACGCGCTCACGGAGGGCGGCAGGGCCGAGGCGGATGCCGCCGACCGGCAGGCGCCCTGGCTCGCGACGAGCGAGCGGGAGAGCGGGTTCTCGGCGCTGCCGAAGGCCGGCATGGAGCTCGCGCAGGCGGCCGCGCAGGTGGGCCGCACGGGCTCGCCCGAGCAGGTGCACCAGGCGGTGGCCGCGCTCGACGAGGCGCGCCGTAGGCTCTACTCCATCCTCGCTCAGGACTGAACCCGGGTGCCGACCCCACGTCGGGCGCTAGGAGGGACGATGCCCGACGCCGGGAGCACGCGCGCCCGCTACCGCCGCATCCTGCGCTTCGCCGCCCGGCATCTCGCGATCATGTGGTGGTTCGAGCTGTTCCTGCCGAGGATCGGGCTCGCCCGCCTCGCGGCGCGCGGCCGGAGCCGCCGGATGACGCGCTTCGCCCGACGCTTCCACGCGCTCGCCGTCGAGCTCGGCGGGCTCATGATCAAGGTCGGCCAGTTCCTGTCGTCGAGGCTCGACGTGCTGCCGCCCGAGATCACCCGCGAGCTCGAGGGGCTGCAGGACGAGGCGCCGGCCGTGCCGTTCGCGCAGGTGCGCGCACTCGCCGAGCAGGAGCTCGGCATGCCGCTCGATCGCGCCTTCGCGTGGATCGACGAGACGCCGATCGCCGCCGCGTCGCTCGGCCAGGCGCACCGCGCGCGCCTGTCGGCGCTCGACGCCGCCGACACCGGCATCACCGACGCGGTCGTGAAGGTGCAGCGGCCCGGCATCGAGGCGATCGTCGACGTCGACCTCGCGGCGCTCCGGCGCGTGGGCGGCTGGCTGCGGCGCGTGCGGATCGTCGCCGACCGCGTCGACGCGCCGGCGCTCGTCGAGGAGTTCGCCATCACGAGCCTGCTCGAGGTCGACTACCTGCACGAGGCCTCGAACGCCGAGCGCTTCACCGCCGCCTTCGCCGGCGACGCCCGCGTGCGGACGCCTGAGATCGTCTGGGAGCGCACGAGCCGCCGCGTGCTGACCCTCTCCGACGTCTCGGCGATCAAGATCAACGACGTCGACGGCCTCCGCGCCGCGGGCATCGACCCGTCAGCGGTCGCCTCGACCTTCGCCGCCGTCATGTTCGACCAGCTCTTCTCGCTCGGCTTCTTCCACGCCGACCCGCATCCGGGCAACCTGTTCGTCACGCCGGTCGTGGCGGCGCCGGGCACCGCAGGCGGTGCGGATGCGGGCCAGGACTGGCGGCTCACGTTCGTCGACTTCGGGATGATGGGCGAGGTGCCGAGCGGCACCCGGCGCGGACTCCGGCGGATGCTCATCGCGGCCGCGGCGCGCGACGGCAAGGGCCTCGTCGAGGCCATTCAGGAGCTCGGTGCGCTGCTGCCCACCGCCGACACCGCGGAGCTCGAACGCGCGATGGGCCACGCCTTCGCCCGCTTCGGCGGCATGGGCTTCGCCGAGCTGCGCGACGTCGACCCGCGCGAGTTCCGCGACTTCGCCGTGGAGTTCGGCGAGCTCATGCGCTCGCTGCCGTTCCAGCTGCCCGAGGACTTCCTGCTCATCATCCGCGCGATGTCGCTCACCTCGGGCGTCGCCAGCAACCTCGATCCCGCGTTCAACCTCTGGGACTCGGTCGAGCCCTATGCAGGCCGGCTGGTGCGCGACGAGCGCGGCAGCGCCGTGCGCGACATCGCGCAGGAGGTGCTCGAGACCGCCGGCATCGTCGCTCGGCTGCCGCGGCGGGTGGATGCGCTCATCACGCGCGCCGAGGAGGGTCGCCTCGCCATCAGCACGCCGCGCCTCGACCGCCGGGTCGCGCGGCTCGAGCGCGCGGTCGGCCGGCTCGCCACGGCGATGCTCTTCGCCGGGCTGCTGCTCGCCGGTGCGCTGCTGCGACCGGACGACCCGGAGCTCGGCACCGCCCTCATGGTCGCGTCGGCAGTGCCGCTCGTGCTCGTCGTGGTCGGTCCGATCCTCGGACGTCGCGGCCCGGACTGACGGCCCGCGGCGAGGGCGAGCGCGGACCGCCCGCACGCACCCGCGCGGCCATCCCAACTAGGCTTGCGGCATGACCGAGCGCACCCTCATCCTGCTCCGCCACGGCCAGTCGACCTGGAACGAGAAGAACCTGTTCACCGGCTGGGTCGACGTCCGCCTCACCGCCAAGGGCGCCGAGGAGGCGAAGCGCGGCGGCGAGCTGCTGCGCGAGCGCGACCTGCTGCCCGACGTGCTCTACACGTCGCTGCTCACGCGCGCCATCCAGACCGCGAACATCGCCCTCGACGCGGCCGACCGCGCGTGGATCCCGGTGACGCGCTCGTGGCGGCTCAACGAGCGCCACTACGGCGACCTGCAGGGCAAGGACAAGGCCGAGACGCTCGAGCAGTACGGCGAGGAGCAGTTCATGCTCTGGCGCCGCTCGTTCGACACCCCGCCGCCGGCGATCGCCGACGACAACGAGTTCTCGCAGGCGGGCGACCTCCGCTACGCCGGCATCGACGGCGACGTGCCCGCGACCGAGTGCCTCAAGGACGTCATCGACCGCTTCCTGCCGTACTGGGAGTCGACGATCACGAAGGACCTCGAGGCCGGGCGCACCGTGCTCGTCACGGCGCACGGCAACTCGCTGCGCGCGCTCGTGAAGCACCTCGACGGCATCTCCGACGACGACATCGCGGCCCTCAACATCCCGACGGGCATCCCGCTCGTCTACCGCCTGGGCGACGACAACATGCCGCTCGGCCCGGGGGAGTACCTGGACCCCGAGGCGGCAGCGGCCGGCGCGGCCGCCGTGGCGAGCCAGGGCAGCAAGCACTAGTCCCTGCATGACGAAGGGCCCCGCACCAGGCGGGGCCCTTCGTCGTCGTCGGTGGCGTCGTCGGCGCTCGCGCGCCGCGGCATCACTCGGGTGCGGGCTGCGCGCGCACCGGCTCGGGCGCCATGTCGGCGCGAGCGTCGTCGTCGCCGGTCCAGTCGCCGGTCGCGAGGTACTTGACCTTCTTGGCGATGCCGACCGCGTGGTCGGCGAAGCGCTCGTGGTAGCGGCTCGCGAGCGTCGCGTCGACGGTCGTGTGCGCCGCACCCTCCCACGTCGTGCCGAGCACGTGCGCGAAGACGTCGCGGTGCAGCTTGTCGACGTGCGAGTCGGCCGTCTCGAGGCGGTCGGCGAGCGTGAGGTCCTGCGACTCGAGCAGGTCGCGCAGCATCTTCGCGATCTCGATGTCGCTCGCGCCCATCTCGGCGAACGTCGGCTGCAGCGACTCCGGCACCACCTGCATCGGGAAGCGGTAGCGCGCGAGCAGCGCGATGTGGCGCGCGAGGTCGCCCATGCGCTCGAGCGACGCCGAGATGCGCAGCGCCGAGACGACGATGCGCAGGTCGCGGGCGACCGGCGACTGGCGGGCGATGATGTCGATCGCGAGCTCGTCGAGCGACGCGGCCTTGTCGTCGATGATCGGGTCGGTCGCGATCACCTGCTCCGCGAGCTGCACGTTGGAGTCGCCGAAGGCGCGCACGGCGGCCTCGATCGAGACGACGACGTGGTTGGCGATGTCGACGAGGCGCTCCTGCACCTCGCTCAGCTCCTGCTGGAATACGTCGCGCATGGCTCCTGCTCTCGTTTGTGCGCCGCGCCGTCGCTGCGTCGAGCACGGCACGGACCTGTCGCCCAGTGTTCTGGCCCCAGGTTACCGGCGGGTGTCCAGTGTCTGAACCCTCGGCGGCGACCGGCTCCCGGCGGCGAACGGCAGGTGGCCGCCGACTACGCTGACAGGGTGGATGCGTCGTGGTACGTGCTCATCGCGCTCCTGCTGGGATTCGCGATCGGAGCGGTCTCCGTGCACCTCCTCGGCATCGCCGCGCATCGCGGCCGCCAGGTGATGGCCATCGCGAGCGAGCCGGTCCCCGACGGCATCGCCGCGATGGTGCAGGTGCTCGAGTCCGCCGGCGTCGTGCTCGACGGCTCGAACCAGGTGATCCTCTCGTCGCCCGGCGCGCTCGCGCTCGACCTCGTCGAGGGCAGGGCGCTGCGCTCGCACGACATCCTCGCCGCCGTGCGCCGGGTCTGGCGCACGGGAGAGCAGGAGGTGCTCGAGCTCGTCCACCGCCGGGGCCGCATCGGCGCCGGCATGGACGTGCACCTGCGCGTGCGCGTCGCGCCGCTCGGCAACCGCTTCATGCTCGTGCTCGCGGCGGATCGCACCGAGGAGCTGCGGCTCGCCGGCGTGCGCCGCGACTTCGTCGCCAACGTGAGCCACGAGCTCAAGACGCCGATCGGTGCGGTGAGCGTGCTCGCCGAGGCGATCGAGGCGGCGGCGGAGGATCCCGACCGGGTGCGCTCGTTCGCGCAGCGCATGCAGGTCGAGGCCGACCGCCTCGGGCGCATGACCAAGGCGCTCATCGACCTCTCGCGCATCCAGTCCGACGACCCGCTCGACCACGCCGAGCGCGTGCCGATCGGCCGCGTGGTCGAGGTGGCGGTGGACCGCAACCGCGTGCTCGCCGACTCCAAGCGGATGCGGGTCATCCCGCGCGTGCTCGACGAGGTCGACGTGCTGGGCTCCGAGGACCTCATCACCATGGCGGTGCAGAACCTGGTCGCGAACGCGCTGCAGTACTCGCCGGAGGCCACCCACGTGGGCGTCGGCGTGCGGGTGACCGACGGCGTCGTCGAGATCTCGGTCACCGACAAGGGCGTCGGCATCGCGCACGACGACCTGGAGCGCGTCTTCGAGCGCTTCTACCGCGTGGACCCGGCACGCAGCCGCGTGACCGGCGGCACGGGCCTCGGCCTCAGCATCGTGAAGCACGTCGCGAGTAGCCACGGCGGCGAGGTCACCCTCTGGTCGCGTCCGGGTCAGGGCTCCACCTTCACGCTCCGCCTGCCCGTCGCAGGCCCCACCGCCACCGCCCCGAAGGAGATCGCATGACGCGCATCCTGATCGTCGAGGACGAGACCGCGCTCGCCGAGCCCCTCGCCTACCTGCTCGAGCTCGAGGGCTACGAGACGGCGCACGCCGCCGACGGCGACGCGGCGGTGCGCATGTACGAGACGGAGGGCGCCGACCTCATCCTGCTCGACCTCATGCTGCCGGGGCGCAGCGGCACCGAGGTGTGCCGGCACATCCGTCAGACGTCGCAGGTGCCGATCATCATGCTGACGGCGAAGGACAGCGAGGTCGACACGATCGTCGGGCTCGAGCTGGGCGCCGACGACTACGTCACGAAGCCCTACTCGACCCGCGAGCTCGTCGCGCGCATCCGCGCGGTGCTGCGCCGCCGCGCCGTCGAGGAGGACGAGGAGGACGACGCGGTTGTCGAGATCGGCCGAGTGCGGCTCGACGCCGACAGCCACACCGTGACCGTCGAGGGGCGGGAGACGGCGATGCCGCTGCGCGAGTTCGAGCTGCTCGAGTACCTCATGCGCAACGCGGGCAGGGTGCTGACGCGCGGCCAGCTCATCGATCGGGTCTGGGGCAGCGACTACTTCGGCGACACGAAGACGCTCGACGTGCACATCAAGCGGCTGCGGGCGAAGATCGAGGAGGACCCGTCGAACCCGACGTGCGTCGTCACGCTGCGGGGCCTGGGGTACCGCTTCGAGCGCTGACCCGGCGCTCAGGCGCTGCGGGTCAGTCGGCGGCGGGCTCGACCGGGGCGAGCGTCTCGTAGCCGACGAACTCGGTCGAGATCATCTGCACCTCGACGCCGGTCGGCTCCGCGCCGTCGGCCTGGAACGAGACGTTGCGGTGACCGCCGTAGGCGATGTCGTCGGCAGCGAAGACGAGCTGCTGCTCCGGGAAGCCGTAGGTGGTGACGCCGGTGGCCACGCGCACCTCTTGTACCTCCTCGCCGACCCGGACCTCGAGGAAGGTCGCCTCGCCGGGGTTGGTGAAGGTGACCGAGAGGTTGAGCGCGTCGCCCTCGGGCTCGCCGATGAGCATCGCGTTGTGGAACTCGACGGTGCCCGTCTGGCCCGAGATGCCGTCGGATGCGTCGTACTGGATCTGCGTCGCCTGCGGCGTCAGGATGTTGCATCCGGTCGCGGCGAAGGCGACGACGACTGCTGCGGCTGCTGCTGCGGCGACGGTGCGAGGCTGCACGAGGACCCTTTCGACGATGGCCGAGGGCGCTGGAGGGTGCGCTCGCGGTCGCAAGCGAGTCTAGCGCGGCGCGGCACGAGGCGAGGGCTCGACGGGCTTCCGCCGGGGCCCCGCGCCGTGCCGATCCGGGCATCGTGACCCGGTCCGGGCCGCGGCGGGGCGTGATCCAACCACGCCTGCCCCGGCGCCCGCGAGCGACACGCTGTGATAAAATCAAGGTTCTGGCTATGACGAGGAGCATTCGATGAACTTTGAGGTCGGAGAGACGGTCGTCTACCCCCACCACGGTGCCGCGACGATCACCGAGGTCAAGGTCCGCAAGATCAAGGGCGTCGAGACCACCTACCTCAAGCTCAACGTCGCGCAGGGCGGCCTCACCATCGAGGTCCCCGCGCAGAACGTCGACATGGTGGGCGTTCGCGACGTCATCGGCGAGGAGGGCCTCGACCGCGTGTTCGAGGTGCTGCGGGCGGACTTCACCGAGGAGCCCACGAACTGGGCGCGCCGCTACAAGGCGAACGTCGAGAAGCTGGCGTCGGGCGACGTCATCAAGGTGAGCGAGGTCGTGCGCGACCTGTCCCGCCGCGACCAGGACCGCGGCCTCTCGGCCGGCGAGAAGCGCATGCTCGCGAAGGCCCGGCAGATCCTGGTCTCCGAGCTGGCGCTCGCGGAGCACACCGACGAGGACGCGGCAGCCGCTCGCCTCGACGAGGCGCTCGCTCCCGCGGTCTGACCAGCTCGAGGCGCACGCGTCCCACGCGCGCGCCTCATGCACCGAGCCGAGGCGCCCGATCCCCAAGGTCGGGCGCCTCTCTCGTGCCCGGGGGGAGGGTGCGCGCGGTTGTCTAGGCTGAGGCGCGTGACCGACACCGCCCTCATCGTCGTCGCCGCGGGCAGCGGCACCCGGCTCGGCCGCGGCGTGCCCAAGGCCTTCGCGGAGGTGGCGGGCGCGCCGATCCTCGAGCATGCGCTCCGCGGCCTCGCCGCCATCGACGCCGCGCTCGTCGTGGTCGTCCCCGCGGGCCTCGAGGCGGATGCCGCGGTGATCGCCGCCCGCGCCGGCGTCACGGTGAGCGTCGTCGTGGGCGGCGAGACGCGCGCGGATTCCGTCGCCGCGGGCCTCGACGCCGCGCGCGATGCGCGCTGGGTGCTCGTGCACGACGCGGCGCGCGCGCTGACGCCCGCCGCGCAGGTCGAGCGCGTCATCGCGGCGCTGCGGGCCGGCGCATCCGCCGTCGTGCCGGTGCTGCCGGTCGTCGACACGATCCGCGCGGTCACGCCGGCGTCGCTCGCGGAGCCGGACGAGCTCGGCGCGATCGTCGACCGAGCGGGGCTGCGGGCGATGCAGACGCCGCAGGGCTTCGACGCTACGGTGCTGCGCCGCGCCTACGCCGAGGCGGATGCGCGCGTCGCGTCGACCGACGACGCCCAGCTCGTGCAGGCGCTCGGCCTCCCGGTGGCGGCCGTGCGCGGTGACGACCTCGCCTTCAAGATCACGACCCCCGCCGACGCAGACCGCGCCGAGTCGCTGCTGGGGCCGGCGATCCGGGTGGGCGTCGGCGCCGACGTGCACGCCTTCGGCGGCGACGGCCCGCTGCGGCTCGCAGGCCTCGAGTGGGAGGGGCAGGGGCTCGAGGGCCACTCCGACGGCGACGCCGTGTGCCACGCGATCGTCGATGCCCTGCTCGGCGCCGCCGGCCTCGGCGACATCGGCGGGCTCGTGGGGGTCGACGACCCGCAGCACGCGGGCGCCCACGGCGAGGTCTTCGTGCGCGCCGCCGTCGCGCGGCTCGCGGAGCACGGCTGGCGGCCGGTGAACGTCGCGGTGCAGGTGCTCGGCGTGCGGCCGCGCATCGGCACCCGCCGCGACGAGGCGCAGGGCGCGCTCAGCGCGATGGTCGGCGCACCCGTGAGCGTCTCGGGCACCACGACCGACGGGCTCGGCGCCCTCGGCCGCGGGGAGGGTGTGCAGGCGATCGCGACCGCGCTCATCCGCCGCTGACCTGCGGCCGGCCCGGGCAGGCCGCCCCTCCCGCCGAACGGGACCCCGTCCACCCGACGGGACCCGGTGCGCCGGGTCCCGTCGGGTGGAGCGGGTCCCGGTGCGCTGGACGCCAGTAGCCTTGGGGACCGTGACCGTGCGCATCTACGACTCCCGGCGGCAGGCCGTCGTCGACCTCCGGCCGCTCCGCGCGGGCGAGGTGTCGATGTACGTGTGCGGACCGACCGTGCAGTCGTCGCCGCACATCGGCCACGTGCGCAGCGCCGTCGCCTACGACCTCTGGCGCCGCTGGCTCGCGCACCGCGGCCTGCGCGTCACGTTCGTGCGCAACGTCACCGACATCGACGACAAGGTGCTCGTCAACGCGGTCGACGAGCCGTGGTGGGCGCTCGCCTACCGGATCGAGCTCGAGTTCACGGCGGCCTACCGCGCCGTCGGCGTGCTCGCGCCGACGTACGAGCCGCGCGCGACGGCATCCGTGCCCGGCATGCACGAGCTCATCCAGCTGCTCATCGGGCGCGGGCACGCGTATCCCGCGCTCGACGGCTCGGCCGACGTCTACTTCGACGTGCGCTCGTGGGGCGAGTACGGCGCGCTCACGCGCCAGTCGATCGACAAGATGGAGCCGGCCGCCGACGCCGACCCGCGCGGCAAGCGCGACCCGCGCGACTTCGCGCTCTGGAAGGCGTCGAAGCCCGAGGAGCCCGCCTCCGCATCGTGGGCCTCGCCGTGGGGCGACGGCCGTCCCGGCTGGCACATCGAGTGCTCGGCCATGGCGCGCCGCTACCTCGGCGACAGCTTCGACATCCACGGCGGCGGGCTCGACCTGCGGTTCCCGCACCACGAGAACGAGCTCGCCCAGTCGACGGCCGCGGGCCTCGGCTTCGCCAGCGTGTGGAGCCACAACGGGCTCGTCAACGTCGACGGCGAGAAGATGTCGAAGTCGCTCGGCAACTCCATCTTCGCCGCCGACCTGCTCGCGTCGGTGCGCCCGATCGTCGCGCGCTACTTCCTGGTCGCCCCGCACTACCGCTCGACCATCGACCTGCGCACCGCCGCCGGCAGCCTCGAGGGTGGCTCGCTCGCCGAGGCGGAGGCGGCGTTCGGCCGCATCGAGTGGATGCTCGAGCGCGCCGCACGCGTCGGCGAGCTGCCCGAGTCGGCGGTGCCGGATGCGTTCGGCGCGGCCATGGACGACGACCTCTCGACCCCGCAGGCCGTCGCCGTGCTGCACGACACCACCCGCGCGGCGAACGCCGCGCTCGACGCCGGCGACGACGCCGCGGCGCTCGCGCGGGCCGGCGAGGCGCTCGCGATGCTGCGGGTGCTGGGGCTCGATCCTGCCGACAAGGCGTGGCAGGCTGTACCCTCGGCCGAGAGCCATGCGCTGTCGAGCCTCGTCGAGACGCTCCTCGCGGAGCGCCGCGAGGCTCGCGCGAACAAGGACTTCGCCGCATCCGACCGCATCCGCGACACGCTCGCGGCCGCCGGCATCCTCGTCGAGGACGGCAAGCACACGACCACCTGGAGCACCTCATGACGAAGCCGCAGCGATCGCCGCGGAAGAAGGGCCCCTCCAAGGGCACCGGCGGCCTCGGCCGTAGGGCGCTCGAGGGCAAGGGCCCCACCCCGAAGGCAGAGGACCGATCCTGGCACCCCGCCGGCAAGCGGAAGGCGTCGCGCGAGCGCTTCGAGGCCGCCTCCGCGAAGGGCCGCCCCGCGCAGCCGCCGCGGCACCGCAAGCCGTCGTCCGCGAAGGACGACTCCGAGATGGTGACCGGCCGCAACTCGGTGCTCGAGGCGCTCCGCGCCAAGATCCCCGCGACCTCGCTCATCCTCGCCTCGCGGCTCGAGATGGACGACCGCGTCAAGGAGATCCTGTCGATCGCCACGAAGCGCGGCGTGCCCGTGCTCGAGGTGATGCGACCGGAGCTCGACCGCATCTCCGGCCACGACGCCGTGCACCAGGGCGTCGCGCTCAAGGTGCCGCCGTACCAGTACGCGCACCCCGTCGACCTGCTCGAGCAGGTGCTCGACCGGCACCAGACGCCGCTCTTCGTCGCGCTCGACGGCATCACCGACCCGCGCAACCTCGGTGCGATCATCCGCTCGGCCGGCGCGTTCGGCGCGCAGGGCGTCATCGTGCCGCAGCGCCGCTCGGTCGGCGTGACGGCGAGCGCCTGGAAGACGAGCGCGGGCGCCGCGGCGCGCGTGCCGGTCGCGATGGCCTCGAACCTGACCGCGACGCTCAAGGAGCTGAAGTCGCAGGGATGCTTCGTCATCGGACTGGACGGCGACGGCGACGTGTCGCTCCACGAGCTCGAGCTCGCTGCAGGGCCGCTCGTGATCGTGGTGGGCAGCGAGGGCAAGGGGCTCTCGCGCCTCGTCGCCGAGACGTGCGACGCGATCGTCTCGATCCCGATCGGCGCGGCGACCGAGTCGCTGAACGCCGGCATCGCGGCGTCGATCACGCTCTACGAGGTCGCGAAGCTGCGCGGCTCCCGCTGACGCAGCCATGCTGATCGAGTAGCAGCCGGCGGAGCCGGCCGCGTATCGAGATCAATGGACGGTGGGCGGGGCTGTCGTCTCGATACGCGCGCCTTCGGCGTGCTACTCGACGAGCGGGAGGGTGAGCTCCTCGACGAGCGATTGGGCGCTCAGACCTTATCGCGCCAGTCGGGGTCGTCGTCCTCGTCCTCGAGCAGGATCGCGCCGGTCTCGATCGGCACGACCGAGATCGCCGTCGTGACGGGCACGCCGAGCAGCGCCGCCTCGTCGCGGCGGAAGGAGAGCTGCGTCTCGATGTAGCTGGTCGCCGCCTCCTCGAGCGGCACCTCGCACTGGCGCTGCTCCGACAGGTACCAGCGGTGCTCGAGCACCTCGTGGAAGACCTCAGGGCCCTCGAGCTTGCCGCGCAGCTCGAGCGGTACCGACTCGACGATCGGCGCGAAGACCCGCTCGAACCACTCGTTCGCGAGCGCCTCGTCGCCGACGGTCGGGCGCAGGTCGTGCTGCAGCGCCACGTACTGGTCGAGGTCGTTGAGCATCCGTCGCGCCTGGTTCTCCTCGGCGTCGATGCCGGTGAGGCCCTGCAGCCGGCGGTGGTGGTGCCCGGGGTCGACGACCTTGGGCTGGATGTTCACGGTCGTGCCGCCGTCGCCGGTGCGGATCGCGAGCTCCTCGATGTCGTAGCCGAGCGCGTTGAGCCGCTCGATGCGCGCGCTGATGCGCCAGCGCTCGGACGCGTCGATCACCTCGTCGCTCATGAGCTCGTGCCAGAGCGACCGGTACTGCTCGACGATCGAGGCCGCGACCGCGACCGGGTCGATCGACTCGTCGAGCCGTCCGCCGGCGGCAAGGTCGAGCAGCTCGCCGGCGATGTTCACGCGCGCGACCTCGAGGTCGTCCTCGCGGCGGCCGGTCGAGAGCCCGCTCGGCTCGAGCGTGCCGGTCTCGGCGTCGACGAGGTAGGCGGCGAAGGCACCCGCGTCGCGCCGGAAGAGCGTGTTCGACAGCGACACGTCACCCCAGTAGAAGCCCACGAGGTGCAGCCGCACGAGCAGGCCGGCGAGCGCGTCGACGAGCCGCTGGGCGGTGTCGCGCTTCATCGACGACGAGTAGAGCGCGCGGTAGGGGAGCGAGAAGCGCAGGTGCCGGGTGACGAGCACCGAGTCGAGCTCCTCCCCGTCGGCGCCGGTGCGGCCCGAGATGACCGCGAGCGGCTCCACGCACGGCACGTCGAGGCGCTGCAGCCGCCGCAGCATCGAGTACTCGCGGGAGGCCATCTCCTCGGTCGTCTCCTTGATGGCGACGACGCGGCCGCCGAGCCGCGCGAACCGCACGAGGTGCCGAGAGATGCCCTTGGGCAGCTGGACGACGTCCTCCTCGGTCCACTCCTCGAGCGGCACCTCCCAGGGCAGGTCGAGCAGGGTCGCATCCATCACCGCGGAGGTGATGCGCAGATCGGAGCGCATGTCGCCATGCTAGGCCGAAGGGCCCCCGCCGTCAGCGGGGGCCCTCCGGATGCTGCTGCTGCGTCGCCTCAGAGGCGCAGGCCCGACTCGTTGTCGAACAGGTGCAGGTGCGACGGGTCCGGCGTGATGTAGACCGTGTCGCCGAGCGACGCGTGCGTGCGGCCGTCGACGCGCGCGACGATGTCGACGCGCTTGCCCTCGACGTCCGCGTGGCCGTAGAGGTAGCCGTCGGCGCCGAGCTCCTCGACGAGGTCGACGAGCACGGGCAGGCCGTCGCCCTGCTCGGCGACCGAGATGTCCTCGGGCCGGACGCCGACCACGAGGCCGCCCTTCGCCGACGCGAGCTGCTCGCGGGGGATCGGGGTGAGGTGCTGGCCGAAGTGCACGCCCTGGTCGCTCGTCTGCAGCTGCATGAGGTTCATGGCGGGGCTGCCGATGAAGCCGGCGACGAAGACGTTGGCCGGGTTCGCGTACAGGTCGCGGGGGGTGCCGACCTGCTGCAGGATGCCGTCCTTGAGCACCGCGATGCGGTCGCCCATCGTGAGGGCCTCGGTCTGGTCGTGCGTGACGTAGACCGTGGTGACGCCGAGGCGGCGCTGCAGCGACGCGATCTGCGTGCGCGTCTGCACGCGCAGCTTGGCGTCGAGGTTGGAGAGCGGCTCGTCCATGAGGAACACCTGCGGCTGGCGCACGATCGCGCGGCCCATCGCGACGCGCTGGCGCTGACCGCCCGAGAGCGCCTTCGGCTTGCGGCCGAGGTAGGGCTCGAGGTCGAGCAGCTTCGCGGCCTCCTCGACGCGCTTCGCGCGCTCCTCCTTGGCGATGCCGGCGATCTTGAGCGCGAAGCCCATGTTCTCGGCCACCGTCATGTGGGGGTAGAGCGCGTAGTTCTGGAACACCATCGCGATGTCGCGGTCCTTCGGCGGCATGTCGGTGACGTCGCGGTCGCCGATCATGATCTTGCCGTCGTTGACCTCTTCGAGGCCCGCGAGCATGCGCAGGGTGGTGGACTTGCCGCAGCCGGAGGGGCCGACGAGGACGAGGAACTCGCCGTCGGCGATCTCCAGGTCGATCGAGTCGACCGCGGGCTTCGTGCTCCCCGGGTAGAGACGGGTTGCCTTGTCGAACGTCACAGACGCCATGGTCGTCTTCCTTCCACCGGCAGGTACGTGCCGGACGATCCGTAGTGGTCGGTACGGGCAGCACTGCCCGCGGGGACATCCTGGCACGGGAAGTGCCCGGTACCCTAGGAACTGGCGTGTGCTCTCAGCGCGCCACCGGATCCCGGTCGAGCAGGACAGGAACGCATGAGCGACAAGCTGACGAAGAACGAGCGCCGAGCGCAGGCGCGCGAGCAGGCACGCGCGATGCAGGAGCAGCGGCGTCGCCGCGAGCGGATGCGCCGCGGCCTGACGATCGGCGGCATCATCCTCGCGGCCGTCGCGATCGTCGCGATCGTCGCGGTCGTGATCGTGAACAGCATCCGTCCCGCCGGCCCCGGCCCCCAGAACATGGCGAGCAACGGCATCATCGTCGGGCAGGACCTCGTCGCCGAGCGCACCCCCGCGACGCCCGCCGAGGGTGAGCCGACGCCCACCGAGCCGCGCCAGGACATCATCCAGATCGAGATCTACCAGGACTACATGTGCCCCGTGTGCGGCGCCTTCGACGAGGCCAACCGCGCCACGCTCGAGCAGCTGCTGAACACCGGCGCCGCGACCGTCGAGGTGCACCCGATCGCGATCCTCGACCGGCTCTCGCTCGGCACGAAGTTCTCCACGCGCTCCGCGTCCGCGGCCGCCTGCGTCGCCGAGTTCGCCCCCGACCAGTTCTGGGCCTTCAACTCCGCGATGTACGACAACCAGCCGGCCGAGCAGACCGCCGGCCTCACGAACGACGAGATCGTCGGCATCGCCGAGGGCGCGGGCATCGACCCGTCGACCGGCGTCGCCGACTGCATCCGCGAGGGCCGCTTCATGAGCTGGGCCGAGGACGCGACGATCCGTGCCGGTTCGCAGCCGCTGCCCGGCACCGACGGCGTCGTCGCCGACCGCACCCCGACGGTGCTCGTCAACGGCCAGAAGTACGAGGGCGCTCCCGGCGACGCCGCCGGCTTCCAGGCGTTCGTCACGGCCACCGCCGGCCAGCTGACCGGTGAGTCCGAGACGCCGGAGGCCACGGAGACGCCCGCGCCGTCGGAGACGCCCGCGCCGAGCGAGGGCTGATGCGCCGGCGCGCCTGGCCGGCAGGGCTCGCGATCGCCGCGATCGCCCTGCTGGCCGGGTGCGCCGCCACCCCGCCCGCCCCGATCACCACGATCGGCGAGCTGGGTGCCGCCTACCTCGAGGCTGGCGGCGAGTGCAGCGACCTCGTCGAGCAGTACCGCGCGACCGAGACGGATCCGGTGGTCGCCGCGTGCGGCACCGACACCGAGCTCGTGCTCGCCGCCGACGCCGACGAGGCGCAGGCGATCGCGACCGAGCGGCAGCTGCAGGAGCAGACCGTGCTCGTCGCCGATCGCTGGGTCATCCGCGACCCGGCGCTCGAGACCATCCAGCAGGCGCTCGGCGGCCAGATCGTGCGGCTCGCACCCGCCGACGGCCCGGCGAACATGGCCGACGCCATCGCCTTCGATGCCGACGGCGTCGTCGAGGCCGAACCGGTGCCCGCCGAGGGCCAGCCCGCGGCCGTCGAGCCGCCGTCCGGCATCCACGACATCCTCGTCGTCGTCGACCCGCACTGCGAGTACTGCGCACGGGCGCTCACGGCGAGCGGCGAGGAGCTCGAGCGGCTCGCGGACGACGGGGAGGCGCGCGTCGCCTACCTGCCGGTGTCGCTCGGCGACGAGATCGCCAACGGCTACGCGTCGACGCTCGGCGCGAACGCGCTCGCGTGCGTCGCCGACAGCGCCCCCGACGCCTACCGGCCCTTCCAGAGCGCGCTGCTCGAGCACCTGCAGACGACGCGCTTCGATGCCGCCGAGGTGACGGCGCTCGCCGCCGAGCAGGGCGCGGAGGTCGGCGACTGCATCGCGTCGGCGCCGTTCGCGTGGTGGGTGCGGCAGGCGACGGTGCGCGCGATCGAGGAGCCGCTGCAGGGCGTCGAGCCGCTGCGCGGCGTGCCGACGATCCTCGTCGACGGCGTCACCTTCGCGGGCGACGTGAGCGATCCGGCCGCCCTGGCGGCGTTCGTCGCGGCGCAGGCGCCGCGCTCCTAGTCCCGACCGCGCGCCTGCCGCTTGCTAGCCTCCAGCATGCAGATCTCCGTCGGCTCCTGGCTGATCATCGACGCCGCGCTCGACAACGCCATCGCGGTCGCGCTCCAGTCGGACGGCGACGACGCGATGGTGGCGCATGCGCGAGCGCTGCGCGAGCGCGGCTGGGCGGCCGGCGAGGCGCATGCGCAGCACGACGAGGGACCGGTCGGCTGGCCGCCGCGATCGGCCAGCCTCGACATCGAGGCGACCGCCGCCGACCTCGACTTCCTGCGCGCGCAGGTCGACGCCGCGATCGAGGTGACGGAGGGCCTCCTCGACGACGATCGGCTCCATCCGCAGGCGCGCGCCGAGCAGGAGCTCAGCCGCGCGCTCGCCGAGCGGACGCGGGAGGAGCTCGCCGCCGTCGCTAGGGCCTGAACGAGCGCGTCGCGGGTGACCGCCGCGGGTGCCGTCGAGGGACGGCTCATGGCCGGATCGCCGCTGGCCGCCAGCGCGAGACCGCGTCAGCCGTCTCGCGGAGGAACGCGTCGAGCACTGCGTCCACCTCGACCCGATCGCGCCTCGGCTGCCACACCTCGAGGTCGTCCTCGAGCTGCACCATCCGCTCGACAGCACGACTGCTGGAACCGTGCCTGATCACGTCGTGTGCCCACGAGGTGAGCTCGCGCAACGTGCGCGCGCCGCTGCGGTGCTCCATGACCATGACGCGGAGCGCGATCACCTGCGCATCCTCGTCGGACATCGGCCGGTAGTCGAGGCCCAGCGCCGAATGCGCGCGCCGGACGAGCGCTCGCGCCTCCGACCAGCCCAGCGAAGGGCTCGCCCCGGCCAGCTCGGCGACCTCGAGCGCTTCGTCGCCGTCGAGCAGCGCCATCACGGCGGCATCGATGCTGCTGCGGAAGTCGCCGAAGACCAGCGTGCGCGCGTGAGCGACCGTGAACGCATCAGCCGTGCTGTCCTCCATGGCTGCATCTCAGCACGACGCGCAATGCCGCGCGCGCAGCCCGGTCCGTGTCGCCCGGAACACGCGCGTCCGCGAAGAGGCAGCGCCCCGACGGCCGAGCGGAGCCCCCTGTCAGGATTGAACTGACGACCTACGCTTTACAAGAGCGTTGCTCTACCACTGAGCTAAGGAGGCGCGGCCCGGTTCGCCCGGGACCGTCAGCCATTCTAGGCTTGCCCAGTGAGCCGCCTGCGTCCCTGGAACCCCGAGCGCGACGCGGCGGCCGTGCTCGCCGCGTTCGCGGCATCCGAGGATCTGCACCGCCAGGCGCCGCCCATCCGCACGCTCGACGAGGCGCACGCCTACCTCGCCGACATCGCCGACGACGCGCTCGCGATCGACGTCGACGGCATCGCGGTCGGCTGCATCTCGGCTGCCGATCGCGACCTCCGCCACGGCACCGCCTGGATGTCGTACTGGCTCGCCCCTGCCGCTCGCGGCCGCGGGCTCGCGGCCCGCGCGCTCGACACGCGCTCCCGCAGCCTCTTCGCCGACGGCTTCCACCGGCTCGAGCTCGGCGCGAGGGCCAACAACCCGGCCTCCGTCGCAGTGGCGGAGCGCGCGGGGTTCGTGCGAGAGGGCGTCGAGCGGCAGCGGCTCCGCTACGTCGACGAGCACGGCCGCGACGAGCGCTTCGACGTCATCCGGCTCGCGCGGCTCGCGACCGATCCCCGCCCCGACCTCACCCCGCTGGAGCTCGCATGACCGCCTTCCTCTGGCTGCTCGCATCGATCGGGGCCGGCACCGGCCTCGCGCTGCAGAGCCGCGTGAACGGCGAGCTCGGCGCCCGCCTCGAGCACGGCATGCTCGCCGCCCTCATCTCGTTCGGCATCGGCACCGCGGTGCTCGCCCTCCTGCTCGTCGTGTGGCCGGGCGCCCGAGCGGGCGTGCGCCGCCTCATCGGCGTGATCCGCGACGGCTCGATGCCGTGGTGGTACGCGACGACGGGTCTGCTCGGCGCCTTCCTCGTCGCCACCCAGGGCATCGTCGTCGGCACGCTCGGCGTCGCGCTCTACACGGTCGGCGTCGTCGCCGGCCAGACGATGAGCGGGCTCGCCGTCGACCGGATGGGCCTCGGCGGCCTGGCGAGGAAGGCCATCACGCCGCCACGCGTCGTCGGTGGGGTGCTCGCGCTCGTCGCCGTGGGCCTCGCCCTCGTCGGCACGGGCGAGCTCGAGGGCGCGTGGCTCATCGTGCTGCCGTTCCTCGCCGGCCTGCTGCAGTCGCTGCAGCAGGCGATGGGCGGTCTCGTGCAGCGGCACGCGCAGTCGGCGATCGCGCAGACGGTGTCGAACTTCGTCGTCGGCACGATCGCGCTCGCGCTCTTCGTGCTCGTCCAGACCCTCGTGGGCGTGCGCGGAGCACCGCTGCCCACGGAGCCCTGGCTCTACGTCGGCGGCGTGCTCGGCATCGTCTTCATCGCGCTCATGTCGGTCGCCGTCCACCACCTGGGCGTGCTCACCATGGGCCTCGGCGTCATCTGCGGCCAGGTGGTGACGTCGGTGCTGCTCGACGTCGTCTTCCCCGCCGGGCACCCCGTCACGACCTGGTCGCTGCTCGGCGCGGCGCTCACGATCGCGGCGGTCGGCGTCTCGGCCATCCGCCGCCCGGCGCGCGCGGCAGCTCGATCGGTCTGAGCGCACAGGCGGCGACGCGGGCCGCCTGCGTCCGCGCTCAGCCCGATCGAGCTGGCAGCCGCCCGGTCAGGACTCGGGCGTGAAGGTCATCGCGAGCGAGTTCATGCAGAACCGGTCGCCGGTCGGCGTCTGCGGGGCGTCGTCGAAGAGGTGGCCGAGGTGGCTGCCGCACTTGGCGCAGCGCACCTCGGTGCGCACCATGCCGAGCGAGCGGTCCTCGATGAGCTCGACGGCGTCCTCGCGGGCCTCGTAGAAGCTCGGCCAGCCGCAGCCGGCGTCGAACTTCGTCTGGTCGTCGAAGAGCTCGTTGCCGCACGCGCCGCACGCGTAGACGCCCTGGCGCTGCTCGTCGAGCAGCGCACCGGTCCAGGGGCGCTCCGTGCCGGCCTGGCGCAGCACGCGGTAGGCGTCGGGGGCGAGGGTCTCGCGCCACTCGGAGTCGGAGCGTTCGATTCGATCGGTCATGCCTCGATGCTACGCCGCGGCGGAGCGCGTTTCGCGGCGGGCAGAACGCGACGCCACGCCTAGGATCGACTCCATGTCGACCGAGCCCCGCCAACGCTCGAAGGGCACTGCCGACGAAGCGGCGGCCCTCGCGTTCGCGGCCGCCGAGGCAGCCAGGCCCGAGCACGTCGGCATCGGCGAGGCGACGGATGCGCCGACCGACCCGGGTGCGGCGGCGGACGACCTCGCACGGGCGCGGGAGGAGCGCATCCGCGCAGTGCTCGACTTCGAGGCGGGCTGGTCGAGCCACGGCGGCGCGAAGGCCCGGGCCATCCGGACCGAGTTCGGCTGGTCGACCACGCGCTACTACCAGGTGCTCGACGCGGCGATCGAGACGCCGCAGGCGCTCCACCACGACCCGATGCTCGTGCGCCGGCTGCTGCGACTGCGCGACGGCGCATGAGCCGCACGCACCGCGTCGGCGCGCACCGCAGCACGGGCGACACCCGCTGGCCGCGCTGGGCGATCCTGCTCGCCGCGCTCGCGGTGGCGGTCGTGCTCACCGCGGTCGGCCTCTTCCTGCTCGACCGCCTGCGCATCGAGCCGGTGCCCGAGCCGGTCGCGACCGAGCAGCCGCTCGTGATCGCCGACCCCTCGCAGATCGATCCGACGATCGACGCGTCGATCACGGTGCTCGACGGCACGGGGGAGCAGGGTGTCGCCGCAGGTGCGGGCCAGGCGCTCTCCGACGCCGGCTGGTCGGTCGTCGCGACGGCATCCGCCACCGAGGTCGGCGACCGCACGGTCGTCTGGTTCGACGCCCCCGCGCTCGAGCCCATCGCGCGCGGACTCGCGCAGCAGCTGGGGGTCGGCCAGGCGCTGCAGTCGGACGGCCGCATCTCGGGCTCACCGATCACGATCGTGCTCGGCACGGATGCGCCCGGCACGGTGCCGAGCGTCGCCCCGAGCGAGGACGGCGACGTCGACCACGCGCCGACGCCGATCGCGCCGTAGCCCCGCCGGGCCCCGCCCCGACGGCCGGTCGCGGAGGCCGAGCGTGCTTGGCTTGCACTCGAAGGTGCCGAGTGCCAGACTTGGGCCTTGGCACTCGCCCTGTTGGAGTGCCAGTTGAACGTCCACAGCGTCCAGGAGGGACGAGACTGCAATGGCAAAGATGATCGCATTCAACGAGGAGGCCCGCCGCGGGCTGGAGCGTGGACTCAACACGCTCGCCGACGCGGTGAAGGTGACCCTCGGCCCGCGTGGCCGCAACGTCGTGCTCGAGAAGAAGTGGGGCGCCCCCACCATCACGAACGACGGTGTCTCGATCGCCAAGGAGATCGAGCTCGAGGACCCCTACGAGAAGATCGGCGCCGAGCTGGTCAAGGAGGTCGCCAAGAAGACCGACGACGTCGCCGGTGACGGCACGACGACGGCCACCGTGCTGGCGCAGGCGCTGGTCCGCGAGGGCCTCCGCAACGTCGCCGCAGGCGCCGACCCGATCACGCTCAAGCGCGGCATCGAGAAGGCCACGGCCGCTGTCACCGCGCAGCTGCTGAAGAACGCCAAGGAGGTCGAGACCAAGGCGGAGATCGCCGCGACGGCATCGATCTCGGCCGCGGACGAGGAGATCGGCGCGCTGATCGCCGAGGCCATCGACAAGGTCGGCAAGGAGGGCGTCGTCACCGTCGAGGAGTCGAACACCTTCGGCACCGAGCTCGAGCTGACCGAGGGCATGCGCTTCGACAAGGGCTTCCTGTCGCAGTACTTCGTCACGGACCCCGAGCGCCAGGAGACGGTCTTCGAGGACCCGTACATCCTGATCGTCAACTCGAAGATCTCGAACATCAAGGACCTGCTCCCGGTCGTCGACAAGGTGATCCAGGCGGGCAAGCAGCTCGTCATCATCGCCGAGGACGTCGAGGGCGAGGCGCTCGCGACGCTCGTCGTGAACAAGATCCGCGGCATCTTCAAGTCCGTCGCCGTCAAGGCTCCGGGCTTCGGCGACCGCCGCAAGGCGATGCTCGCCGACATGGGCATCCTCACTGGCGGCCAGGTCATCTCCGAGGAGGTCGGCCTCAAGCTCGAGAACACGACGCTCGACATGCTCGGCCGTGCGCGCAAGGTCGTCATCACGAAGGACGAGACGACGATCGTCGAGGGTGCGGGCGAGGCTGACGCCATCGCCGGCCGCGTGCGCCAGATCCGCCAGGAGATCGAGGCGACCGACAGCGATTACGACCGCGAGAAGCTCCAGGAGCGCCTCGCGAAGCTCGCCGGTGGCGTCGCCGTCATCAAGTCGGGTGCCGCGACCGAGGTCGAGCTCAAGGAGCGCAAGCACCGCATCGAGGACGCCGTCCGCAACGCGAAGGCTGCTGTCGAGGAGGGCATCGTCGCCGGTGGTGGCGTCGCGCTCATCCAGGCTGCGAAGACCGCGTTCGACGGCCTCGACCTCACGGGCGACGAGGCGACGGGCGCGAACATCGTCCGCGTCGCGGTCGACGCTCCGCTCAAGCAGATCGCTCTCAACGCCGGCCTCGAGCCGGGCGTCGTGGTCGAGAAGGTCCGCAACCTCCCGGTGGGCCACGGCCTCAACGCCGCCACGGGCGAGTACGTCGACATGCTCGCCGCGGGCATCTCCGACCCGGTCAAGGTGACGCGGTCCGCGCTCGCCAACGCCGCGTCGATCGCCGGCCTCTTCCTCACGACCGAGGTCGTCGTCGCCGACAAGCCCGAGAAGGCGTCGGCCATGCCGGCAGACCCCACGGGTGGCATGGACTTCTGAGTCCGCAGGACTGAAGGTCGAGTAGCAGCCGCCGAAGGCGGCCGCGTATCGAGGCCCAGGAGTCCGACAGATCGAAGGGCCCCAGCAGCAGTGCTGGGGCCCTTCGCCGTACCCGGGTGGTCTCGATACGCGCGCGGCTCCGCCGCGTGCTACTCGACCAGCGAGGCGCTCGACCAGCGAGGCAGGGCGCCCTAGCCGCCGAACAGACGCGCGTTGCCCGCCTCCACCTCGTCGTACTGGCGGCCCGCCGCTGCGAGCGCCTCGTTGATGTTCGCGAGCGACTCGTCCACCCGCTGCTGGGTCGCGCGCCACTCCTGCAGGAGCGCCTGGAAGGCGACGGACGCCTGGCCCGTCCACGACTCCTGCAGCGCCTGCAGCTGTGCGAGCATGGCCGCGACCTCCGACTGCACCCGCGAGCCGGTGCCTCGCACGCCGACGTGCGCGCCGTGGAGCGCATCGGCGTCGACGCCGTACCTGCTCATGATCCGTACCTGCTCATGATCCCCTCGATCCCGCGCGGCGCGTCCGCGCTCGAGGGAGAAGGTAGGCGGATGCGCCGGTCAGGCGCGGCCGCGGAGGACGCCCTGTGGATCGCCGGTCGCGGTGGCCTCGGGCCGGAGCCGCTGCGAGAGCGCCATGACCGCCGAGTCGTCGGCGAGCGGGATGGCGATGCGGAACGTCGCACCGCCGCCCGGCGTCTCGACGACGTCGACGCGCCCGCGGTGCGCGCGCACGATGCCCGCGACGATCGCGAGGCCGAGCCCGGAGCCGCCGAGCTCGCGGGCGCGCGAGCTCTCGGCGCGGAAGAAGCGCTGGAAGATGCGCTCGCGCAGCTCCTCCGGCACGCCCTCGCCGTGGTCGATCACGAGCACGACCGCTTCGCGGCGCCGGGTCGAGACGCCCACGCCGAGCTCGATGGGCGTGCCGTCCGGCGTGTAGCGCAGGGCGTTGCCGATGAGGTTCGAGATCACCTGCCGCAGCGTGTGCTCGTCGCCCATCACGATCGCGGGGGGCGTGAGCGGCGGCGGCGTGAAGACGCCGCTCGAGGGCGCGTCGTCGACGGCGCCAGCCACGGGTCCCATCTCGTCGGCAGCGATCGGCAGCACCGCCACGTGCCGGTCGGTCGCGCCGACGCGGGTGTCGCTCGCGGCGTCGTTCACGAGCGGCACGAGGTCGAGCGGCTGCAGGTCGAGCGGCCGGCGCTCGTCGAGCCGCGCGAGCTGCAGCAGGTCCTCGACGAGCCGGGCCATGCGCTTCGCCTCGCCCTCGATGCGCTCCATGGCGCTCGAGACGTCCTCGGGGCGCGAGATCGCGCCCATCCGGTACAGCTCGGCGTAGCCGCGCACCGACACGAGCGGGGTGCGCAGCTCGTGGCTCGCGTCGCCCACGAACTGCCGCATCTGCGCGACCGACGCGTCGCGCTGCTCGATCGCGACCTCGATGCGGTCGAGCATCGCGTTGAGCGACTGCTGCAGCGACCCGACCTCGGTGCGCGGGTTCTCACCCGTGAGGCGAGAGTCGTAGTCGCCGTCGGCGAACCGCTGTGCCTCCGCCGCGACCTTCCGCAGGCCGCGCAGCGTCGAGACCGCGAGGATGCGCGTGAGCGCGGCGCCGAGCACGATCGCGAGCAGCGAGAACCCGGCGAAGACGAGCATGAACGTGGCGGTCGTCGACTCGAGCGACTCCAGGTCGACCGCGACGACCGACACCAGCAGCTCCCCGGTGCCCTCGACCGTGCTGGGCGCGACGAGCGTGCGCCAGCTCGACTCGCCGTCGATCGAGCGCTGCGTGAAGGCGGTGTCCTGCTCGGCCGCCGTGCCGATCGTCAGGCCGGAGAGGTCGGGGTTGTCGGGCGCGGGCAGCTTGTTGTCGCACAGCACTGTGCCCGACGCATCCGCGACGCCCAGGTAGTACGTGTTGGGCATGCGCTGCGCCAGGTCGCACTGCTCGGGCGAGTCGGTGCGCGTGATGGGCTCGCTCGTGAACGCGCGCATCGCCTGCTCGAGGTCGCGGTCGACGTCGGCCACCTGCGCATCGCGGATGATGCTGAGCGTGCCGATGCCCGCGAGCGCGAGCCCGAACGTCATGACGACGACGATGAGTGCGCTGATGCGCCCGGCCAGCGTGGTGCGGCCGAGCAGGCGACCGAGCGCGCCCCGCACCTACGCCTTCGGCGACTTCAGCATGTAGCCGAACCCGCGCTTCGTGACGATCATCGGCTCGGCGGCGCCGTCGTCGATCTTGCGCCGGAGGTAGGAGATGTACGACTCGACGATGCCGACGTCGCCGTTGAAGTCGTACTCCCACACGTGGTCGAGGATCTGCGCCTTCGACAGCACGCGGTTGGCGTTGAGCATGAGGTAGCGCAGCAGCTTGAACTCGGTGGGGGAGAGCTCGATCTCCTCGCCGTTGACGGTGACCTCGTGCGTGTCCTGGTTCATCGCGAGCTCGCCGACGTGGATCGTGGCGTCGTCGGTCTCGGCCATCGTGCGGCGCAGGATCGCCTTGATGCGCGCGATGATCTCGTCGAGCGAGAAGGGCTTCGTGACGTAGTCGTCGCCGCCGACGGTGAGGCCGGTGATCTTGTCGTCGGTGTCGTCCTTGGCGGTGAGGAAGAGGATGGGCGACGTGAAGCCGGATGCGCGGAGCCGCTTCGTGACGCCGAAGCCGCTGATGTCGGGCAGCATGACGTCGAGCAGGATGAGGTCGGGCTCGTCCTCCAGCACCGCCGAGATCGCCGCGGCGCCCGCGCCGACGGCGCGCACGTCGAAGCCGGCGAAGCGAAGGCTCGTGGAGAGCAGGTCGCGGATGTGGGGCTCGTCGTCCACCACGAGGATCTTGGCGCTGGGCTCAGTCATGCGCTCAGTCTCTGATCGTTGCCTGTGCGATTCCTGAACGCCAGCCGCCAGCGCATCAGTTGGCCGCGGCGTGGTCGGCGAGGCCCAGCTCGTGCTCGTCGAGGATCGTGTAGGCGTAGCCCTGCTCGGCGAGGAACCGCTGCCGGCCGAGGGCGAACTCCTGGTCGACGGTGTCGCGCGCCACGATCGTGTAGAAGCTCGCGGTGCGGCCGCCCTTCGGCCGCAGCAGGCGTCCGAGTCGCTGCGCCTCCTCCTGCCGCGAGCCGAACGAGCCCGAGACCTGCACGGCGAGGGAGGCGTCCGGCAAGTCGACCGAGAAGTTCGCGACCTTCGACACCACGAGCACCCGCTCGATGCCGTCGCGGAACGCCTGGAACAGCTCCTCGCGCTCCGAGACCGGCGTCTCGCCGGTGATGAGCGGCGCGTCGAGCGCCTCGGACAGCTCGTCGAGCTGGTCGAGGTACTGGCCGATCACGAGCGTCGGCTCGTCCGGGTGCTCCTCGAGGATGCGCCGCACCGTCGGGATCTTCCGCGGGCTCGACGCGGCGATGCGGTAGCGGTCCCGGTCGCCGGACGCCGCGTACTCGAGCCGCTCGTCCTCGTCGAGGGTGATGCGCACCTCGAAGCACTCGGCGGGGGCGATGAAGCCCTGGCGCTCGATCTCCTTCCACGGCGCGTCGAAGCGCTTCGGGCCGATGAGGCTGAAGACGTCGGACTCGCGGCCGTCCTCGCGGACGAGCGTCGCGGTGAGGCCGAGCCGGCGGCGCGCCTGCAGGTCGGCGGTGAGCTTGAACACCGGTGCGGGCAGCAGGTGCACCTCGTCGTAGACGATGAGGCCCCAGTCGAGCGCGTCGAGCACGCCGAGGTGCGCGTACTCACCGGCGCGCTTGACGGTGAGGATCTGGTAGGTCGCGATCGTGACCGGCTTGATCTCCTTGCTGTGCCCGGAGTACTCGCCGATGTCCTCGGGCCGCAGGCTCGTGCGCGCCAGCAGCTCGCTGCGCCACTGCCGCGCCGAGACCGTGTTCGTCACGAGGATGAGCGTGGTCGTGTCGGTCGCGGCCATGGCCGCGGCGCCGACGATCGTCTTGCCGGCGCCGCAGGGGAGCACGACGACGCCCGAGCCGGCCTTCGAGAAGTGGTCGACCGCATCCTGCTGGTACGGCCGCATGCTCCAGCCGTCCTCGACGAGGTCGATCTCCATCGGCGTGCCGGGCGTGTAGCCGGCGAGGTCCTCGGCCGGCCAGCCGAGCTTCACGAGCTCCTGCTTCAGCTCGCCGCGCGCCCAGTCGACGACGCGGATCCCGTCGGTCGTGGGGCCGGCGAGCAGCGGCGCGATCTTCTTCGAGCGCCGCACCTCCTCGAGCACGGGCCGGTCCTGGCTGCGCAGCACGAGGCCCTCGTCGTCGCGCTCGATCACGAGCCGGCCGTAGCGGCCGATCGTCTCGCGGATGTCCTGCGCGACGCCCGCGGGCACCGGGAACTTGGCGTGCTGGTCGAGCGTGCCGATGATCTCGTCGGCCGTGTGGCCCGCCGCGCGGGCGTTCCAGAGGCCCAGCCGCGTCACCCGATAGGTGTGGATGTGCTCGGGCGCGCGCTCGAGCTCGGCGAAGACCTGGAGGGCCTGGCGAGCGGTCGCGGCATCGGGATGCGCCACCTCGAGCAGCACGGTGCGGTCGGACTGCACGATGAGGGGACCTGGGAGCGACATAGCCTGCAAGCCTACTCCCGGCGTCCCTGCGGCAGAACCCTGCCGGCCGGGGCAGCGGCCCTGCCCATGCCGCGCTCGCCGGGTGGTCAGGACACGCCGTGCGCCGGGGCTCGCCGGCGGCGTGTCGTGACCACCCGATGCGGGTGGCGAGCGGTCAGTGCTGCGAGGCGCCGAGCCCCGCGACCTTCGTGATCGCGCTGAGCGGGAGCGTGCGCTCCACGTCGCGCCCCGCGTCGCGGGCGCGCAGCCGGCCGTTCGCGACGGCGAGCGGCACGAGCTCGATGTCGGCCGGGTCGCCCGAGGTGATGACGGTGAGCCGCACGGGCATGCGCTCGCGCACGGCCGCCTGCAGCTGCCGCTCGAGCCACGCGCGCTCGTGCTCGCCGACCTCGAAGCCGGCGTCGCGCAGGCGGGCGACGAGCCGGTTGCGCTCGCGCTCGCGGCGGGGGGCGCGCTCGGGCACGCGCACGACGAGCTCGCCGGCGTCGTCCTCGAGCACCGCGGGGTAGCGCTCCTCGAGCAGCGCCTGCAGCGCCTCCTCGGCGCTCGTGCGGAAGGTGATGCGGTGCGGGCCCGCCTGCACCGGGCCGGCGCTCGCGAGCGCGCGGTCGACCGCGATCGTGCGGATGAGCTGCTCGTCGTCGCTGCGCGCCTGCGCGCGGGCGCCGCCCTCGGCGAGCGGGTCGACCGCGCGAACCCGCAGGGCGCCGAAGCGGGCGGCGGTGTCGCGCACGAGGTAGGCGACCGGCTGGGGGAGGCCCGTGAGCGAGACGTCGCCGAGGAAGGCGAGCAGCCCGTCGGCCGTCTCGCCCGCCGCGAGCCCGGTCGCGACGCTCTGCGCCGTCACGCGCCACTGCGAGGCGATGCCCGCGCGCTCGAGCGCGGCGATGCGGCGCAGCCGCGTCTCGACCGCGGCCTCGAGCGGTCCGGGCGCGACGGCGGAGAGGTCGGGCTGCAGGTAGACGGATGCGGTGGCGGGCGGCACGTGCGCGGCGAGCGCCGCGCGGGCGGTGCCGCCGGGCTCTCCCGTGCCGTCGGGCTGCGCGGCGTCGGACCGGGCTGCGTCGAGGTCGCGCTGCAGGTCGGCGGCGAGCGTCGTGAGCGCGCCGCGGTGCGCGAGGCCCAGCCGCTCGGCCTGGCGGTGCTGCCGCTCGCGCTCGGCGAGCACGGCCGCGTCGGCGAGCGGGAACTGCGCGCGCGACCACGCGGCGACCGCGGCGGCATCGGGGGTCGCCGCGAGCCACGCGCTGGCCAGCGCGAACCAGCGGTCGGGCACGGGGGCCGCGAGCCAGGCGTCGGCGTCGACGGTGGCGCGCAGCCGGCCGTCGTGGCGGTCGACGAGCCCGGCGAGCACCGCCGGCTCGAGCCGCTCCTCGAGCTGGCCGGGCTCCGCGTCGATCGCCGCGGCGAGCGCGCGGGCGGTCGCGGCGGGCAGCTGGGCGCGGCTGCGGAGCGTGATCGGCGCATCGGCGATGCGGTGCACGAGCTCCGAGACCTTGATCGCCTCGTCGATGGCCATCTGCGGGGCGATCGCGCTCTCGACCGCAGCCTCGGCGGGCACGCTCGGCACGGCCTCGGCCGCCGCCGCGATGACCCGCACCTGCGGGATCGCGACGCCGTCGACGCCGAGCAGCAGCGCGTCGAGCCGCGGCGTCGAGGCGCCGGCGGCGAGCGCGACGAGCTCGTCGGCCGACCGCCACCGGAGCGCCTGGCCGATCGAGGCATCCGTCAGGAGGTGCTCGGCGAGGTCGAAGGTCGAGCCGAGCTGCGGGGGTGCCTGGCGCTCGACGACGAGCCGGTCGAGCGCGTCGTCCGGCATCGCCTGGATGCGTGCCGCGAGCTCGACGACGTCCATCAGCGCCTGCGCGCCTTGCCGGCCGCGCTGACGGCCACCAGGGCGACGAGGCACACGATCGCGAGCGGGAGGGCGACGAGCGGCAGCCAGTAGGAGAACTGCCACAGCGAGGACGCGAAGAACGGCACCGTGTCGCGCAGGCCCAGGTGCGCCATCGTGGCGCCGAAGCCGAGCACCGCCAGCGCGACGAACGCGACGACCGCGACCGAGAGGATCCGCTCGGCGACGTCGCGCCCGGTGCGGGGCTCCGCCGCAGCGGCGGAGCGCTCGCGCGGCTTCGGTCGCTGCGTCGGGTTCTTGCTGGCCTTCGGCATCCGGCCAGGATATCGCGGGTCGGGGTCTCAGGATGCCGCACACTACGCTGGGTCCGTGCGGCAGGGCGCCGCACCATGCACAGCGCTGGAGGGTGCCATGCCGACCGGCAGGGTGAAGTTCTTCGACGACGCGAAGGGGTTCGGCTTCATCGCCGGGGACGACGGCGTGGAGGTGTTCCTGCACGCATCGGCGGTGCCCGACGACGTGCAGATCAAGCCCGGCGCCAAGGTCGAGTACGGCATCGCCGAGGGACGCCGCGGCCCGCAGGCGCTCTCGCTCCGGATGGTGGGCGGCCCGACCGCCGTGCGCGCGCAGCGCCGCGACACCGAGGACATGGCGATCATCGTCGAGGACCTCGTGCGCCTGCTCGACACCATCGGCAACGACCTGCGCCGGGGCCGCTACCCCGGCGCCGCCCACGGATCGACGGTCGCGCAGATGCTGCGGAAGGTCGCCGATGACCTCGACGCCTGATCCCGTCGACGTCGGCGCGCCCGCCGAGCTCGACGCGGCGACCGAGGACGTCGCCCAGCCCGCCGACGCCGCACCGCTCGACGACGTCGCCGATGCGAACGCCGCCGCCGCTGCCGGCGAGAGCGGCGCGGTGGATGCGCCCGCCGAGCCCGCCGCGGCAGCCGCACCGCCCGTGCCGACGACGCCCACGCCCGAGGAGCTCGAGCTCGCCGCCGCAGCGCTCCACGAGGTGACGCCCCGCGGCTCCGTCGGCGATGTGCTCGACGCGCTGCTCGAGGACGGCGGCCAGGCGCAGGTCCTCGCGATCCGCCACGCGTCGGCGCTCCCCGGCTACCCGGACTGGACCTGGACGGTGCTGCTGTCCCGCGGCGTCGAGGGTGGTCCGACCGTGCTCGAGGTGGCGCTGCTGCCCGGCGACTCGTCGCTGCTCGCCCCCGCCTGGGTGCCCTGGTCGGAGCGGCTCGCCGACTACCTGGCGGCGAAGGAGGCCGCGGGCGTCGACGGCGACCTCGACGAGGACGACGAGGCGCTGGAGTCCGACCTCGAGTCCGACCTCGAGGACGACTTCGACGACGACTTCGACGACGTCGACGTCGACGCGGATGCCGCGCTCGGCCATGACGACGAGGTCGGCGCCGCTGCCGACGCCGACGACGACGGCTGGGACGACCACGACGGAGCGGACGGCCGGCAGCCGTCCTGACCCTCGGTGCCCGAGGAGGTCGACCTGCGCCGCAGCCTCGACTGCGACCGGGCGCAGGGCGGCAGGACCCGGCTCGTCGAGGTGCCGCCGGAGCGCCGCAGGACGATCCTGCGGCAGCCCGTGCGCGCCGCTACGCCCGGTCGAGCAGGAAGTCGAGGCTCCGCGTGAGCTGCACGACGTCGGACGGGTCGATCGCCGCGAAGGTCGCGACCCGCAGCTGGTTGCGGCCGAGCTTGCGGTAGGGCTCGGTGTCGACGACGCCGTTGGCCCGCAGCGCCTTCGCGAGCGCGGCGGCGTCGACCGACTCGTCGAAGTCGATCGTCACGACCACGTTGGAGCGGTGCGCGGGGTCGGCGACGAACGGCGTCGCCTCGGCGCGGCCCTCGGCCCAGTCGTAGAGCGTCCCCGCCGACTCGGCCGTGCGCGCCGCCATGGCGTCGAGCCCACCCTGCCCGAGCATCCACTGCACCTGCTCGTCGAGCAGCAGCAGGGTCGCGAGCGCGGGGGTGTTCAGCGTCTGGTCGAGGCGCGAGTTCGTCACCGCCTGCTGCAGCGACAGGAACTCGGGGATGTATCGGTCGGATGCGGCGATCCGCTCGATCCGCTCGATCGCGGCGGGGGAGACGACCGCGAGCCACAGGCCGCCGTCGGCGGCGAAGTTCTTCTGCGGCGCGAAGTAGTAGACGTCGGTCTCGGCGACGTCGACCGCGAGCCCGCCCGCGGCGCTCGTCGCGTCGACGACCGTCAGCGCATCCGCCTGGCCCCGCACGACCGGGTGGAAGACGCCGGTCGACGTCTCGTTGTGCGGGTAGGCCACGACGTCGACGCCCTCGACCCCGGAGAGCTCGGGGCGGGAGCCGGGGTCGGCCGAGGCGATGCTCGGCGCCTCGAGCCAGGGCGCGGCCGCTGCCTTGCCGAACTTCGCGCCGAACTCGCCGAACGCGAGGTGGTGCGAGCGACGCTCGATGAGGCCGAAGGCCGCCGCGTCCCAGAAGGCCGTCGAGCCGCCGTTGCCGAGCAGCACCTCATAGCCATCGGGCACGGCGAAGAGCTGCGCGAGCCCCTCGCGCACCGAGCGCACGAGCGACTTCACGGGCGCCTGCCGGTGGCTGGTGCCGAGCAGGTCGAGGCTCGACTGCAGGCGCGCCACCTGCTCGGGGCGGACCTTCGACGGGCCGCACCCGAATCGGCCGTCGGCGGGCAGGAGGTCGCGGGGGATGACGATGTCGCTCACGGAGACGATCCTATGAGCGGGGCCAATAGGGTGGGGCCAGTCGGTTGCGACGTCTCGCGCGCACCGGCTCGAGCACAGGAGCACAGGAGAGCAGGAGCTGCGGGTGACAGATCTCGTCGACACGACTGAGATGTACCTCCGCACCATCCTCGATCTCGAGGAGGAGGGCATCACGCCCCTCCGCGCCCGCATCTCGGAGCGCCTGAACCACTCCGGGCCGACGGTGTCGCAGACCATCAACCGGATGCAGCGCGACGGCCTCGTCGTGGTCGCCGCCGACCGCCATCTCGAGCTCACCGACGAGGGCCGCCGGCTCGCGACCCAGGTGCTGCGCAAGCACCGCCTCGCCGAGCGCCTGCTCGCCGACGTCATCGGGCTCGACTGGAGCCTCGTCCACGACGAGGCCTGCCGCTGGGAGCACGTGATGAGCGAGCAGGTCGAGCGCCGGCTGCTCGCCCTCCTCGGCAATCCCACCGAGTCGCCGTACGGCACGCCCATCCCGGGGCTCGCCGAGCTGGGGCTGCCGCCGGCCGAGGCCTTCCTCGCCGGGGTCGTGCCCGCGACCGAGGCGCGCGGCGAGCACGTGGTGCGCCGGCTCGGCGAGCCGATCCAGGACGACATCGAGGGGCTGGCGGAGCTGCAGGCCGTCGGCGTCGTGCCGGGCGCCCGCGTGCACGTGACCGACATGGGGCGCCGCATCCGCGTCGGCGTCGTCGGCGGCGCGGCGATCGACCTGCCGCTCGAGCTCGCGCAGCACGTCTACCTGACGGCCTGACGTCCAGCATCCGACCGAGCGCCGTCCAGGAGGCATCCAGGCCGCTCAGAGGCTCGCCGCGTAGTGGTGAGGAATTGTGACAGATTGGTAACGGTCGGTTAGTCTTCCCGAGGATCTGCGGCCCGTCAGCATGGCGGGGCGCCGGGACATCCGGGAGAACACCGACACATGAAGCTGCAGCACTCGACGGCCATCGCCGTCTCACCGATGGCCGAGCGACCCGCTGGCGGCTCGCTGCGCCGGGGCGTGAAGAGCGCCGGGGTCGTCTGCATCGCCGCCGCTCTCGTCGGCGCGCTGTCGCTGCCGGCCGCCGCCTTCGGGCCCCAGGGCGAGCAGTTCACCGAGGCGCAGCTCGCGAGCGTCGTCGCCGAGAACTCGCAGGTCGTCACGGTCGCCGCGGATGCGCAGGTCGACCTCATCGCTCGCGACGGCCTCGCCGGCACCACCGCCGAGGAGCTCGAGCAGATCCGCGCCGCGGCGCGCGCGGCAGAGGAGGCCCGCGAGGCCGAGCTCGCCGCCGCCCGCGAGGCCGCGGCCGCCGTCACCGCGACCGCGTCGGCCGCGTCGGCCGCCGGTGCCGCCGCGCCCGCCGCTGCAGCACCCGCATCCGTCAACGTGCCCTCCGACGGCTCGATCGTCGGCATCGCGCAGTCGCAGCTCGGCGTGCCCTACGTGTGGGGCGGCGCGAGCCCCTCGACCGGCTTCGACTGCTCGGGCTTCACCTCCTGGGTCTTCGGCCAGGCCGGCTACTACCTGCCGCGCTCGTCGAACGCGCAGGCCGGCTACGGCACCCCGGTGCCCGCCTCGGCCGTCGCCGCTGGCGACCTGCTCGTCTGGAGCGGCCACGTCGCCATCTACGCCGGCGGCAACCAGATCATCCACGCCGCGACGAGCGGCAAGCCCGTCAAGTACTCGAACTACGCGGCCATGGTCGCGGCGTTCGGAACACCGCAGGTGCGCCGCTTCGGCTGACCTGTGTGCCTGGTGACAAATCGATAACGATTTGGTAACGTAGGACGAAGTGCCGCCCCGGCGGCTCATCACGACCCCGAATGCTTTGGAGCAACAGCCTGTGACGACCTCGACCGAGATGACGGCCATCGAGCCGACCAATCGGAAGCGCTTCGGCCGCGCCTCCATCGTGCGCAACGCCCGTCGGGTCGGCGTCATCGCCGTCGCCGCGGCCCTCGCCACCCCGCTCGCCCTCCCCGCCTTCGCGGCGAGCTCGGACACCGGTTCGCAGGAGTCCCTGTCGGCGCTCGTCGCGCAGGACGCGCAGTCAGTCTCCGGCGTCGTCACCGCGGGCGAGAGCGGCCTGGACAGCGCTCGCCTCGAGGTGCAGGCCACGACCGCCGACGAGCTGGCAGCCATCCGCGCCGAGCTCGAGGCGGCAGCCGCCGCCGAGCAGCAGCGCCAGCAGGCCGCCGCCGCCGAGCAGCAGCGCCAGCAGGCCGCCGCCGCGGCCGCGGCCCCCGCCGCGCAGTCGCGCACGAACAGCGGTGCGGCATCGTCCAGCTCGGCAGCCGCGGCTCCCGCCGCCGCGTCGGCCGGTGCCTCAGGCAGCGTCATCGCCAACGCGGCGCTCGCCCAGGTCGGCGTCTCGCAGGACTGCGTGCAGCTCGTCCGCCGCTCGATCGCCGCCGCCGGCCTGCCGTACACGGGCAAGAACGGCCTCTTCAACCTCGGCCCGACCATCCCGATGTCGCAGGCCTCGCCCGGCGACGTGATCTACTACGCCAACGGCGGCCAGGGCATCTCGCACGTCGCGATCTACATCGGTGGCGGCCGTGCGGTGCACGGCGGCTGGTCCGGCTACAACACGGTGGTCGCCGGCGTGAACATCGGCGGCTCGGCCCCGGTCTTCATCGACGTCACCTGATCCTCGCAGCCGCAGCGCTGCTGATCCGCTGAGCGCCCGTCCCTCCCGAGGGGCGGGCGCTTCGCTGTCCGCCGGTAGACTGTTCCGGCCTGGCCTCTGTAGCTCAATGGAAGAGCATCTCCGTCCTAAGGAGCTGGTTGGGGGTTCGAATCCCTCCAGGGGCACCATCGTGATGAAGCCGCCGCCGCGCCGGCCGCGAGAGCGCGTAGATTCGGAGCATGGGGTCCTCGCTGGCAAGGATGGTGCGGCTGGCGCTCGCGCCGGCACCGGCCGCCGGCGAGCACCGGCGCCGCAGCGCGCATCCCGGGGTCGTGATCCGGGATGGGCGCAGAGAGCAAGCGTGACCTGACGCTGCGGCTCCTCGCCGCGACGAGCGTGCCGGACGGCCCGGCGCGGGACGCCCTGCTGGATCTGGCCGATCGCATCGACGCCTACGGCGGCGACGATCAGCAGCACATGGTGCTGGTGTTCGCCCACCACGCGGGGATGAGCCAGGCGATCGAGATCTTCGCCATCAAGTCGCAGCTCGAGGAGCAGCGCGACTTCTACCGCACCCGTCGCGAGATGCGCGACTTCTTCGGCCCCGACGATCGAGCCGCGGATGCCTTCGATGACGCGCACTGATCGCCGTTCCAGCGCGGGCGGGGTACGCTCTGGCCAAGGAATGGCCGTGCTCCCGAGCGCTGCGCGCCCCACTGCAGGAGGGGATCGCTGTCGGCCGCGGCTGAGGGAGGCGCATGACCGACGGCACCCTCGACCCGGAGTCGGCCGAGGCCGGCGAGGACCGTGCGCTCTTCCGCGAATCGGCCGCCGATCTGCTGGCTCCGTTCCTCGAGCTGCTCCCGGTCTCCGGTGCGTCGATCTCGGTGGCGGCCGGGCCGAGTCACTCCACGCTCGGAGCCACCGATGCGACCGCGGGTCGGCTCGAGCAGCTGCAGTTCGAGCTCGGCGAGGGTCCGCACTGGGGCGCGCTGCGGAGCGGGCGAGCCGTGCTCGTGCCGGACGTGCGCGCGGACACCTCGGCGTGGCCCGTCTTCGCGGCCGCGGCGAGCGAGCTGTCGGCCCGTGCCCTCTTCGCCTTCCCGCTGCACCTGGGGGCTGCGATCGTCGGTGTCGTCGACCTGTACCGAGCGGCGCCCGGCGACCTGAGCGGCGCGGATGTCGCTGCGGCCCGATCGCTCGCGCTCGTCGCGTCGTCGGCCGCCATGCGGCTCGCCTCCGTCTCGGCCAGCCAGGAGGAGCCCGGCGTCCATGCCGCGGCGCCGGAGCTCCGGCGGGTCGTGCACCAGGCGACCGGGATCCTCGTGGTGCAGCTCGACGTGTCGGCCACCGAGGCGTTCGCGCGGCTCCGCGCCCACGCCTTCGCCTCGGGGGCCTCCCTCGATGCCGTCGCGCGCGACGTGGTGGCGCGGCGCTTGACGTTCCACGACGAACGGGGGACCGAGTGATCCTCCCCATGATCTCCAGATGCAAGGGATGTGCGCCATGACCCAGGTGACGAGGGAGGAGCGCCTCAGCGGAGCGCTGGCGACGCTCGCCGAGACGCTGACCTCTGACTACGACGTCGTGCAGCTGCTGCACACCGTGGTGAACGAGTGCATCGAGCTCGTCGATGCGCAGGCTGCCGGACTGCTGCTCAAGAACGGGCATGGCGACCTCGAGCTCGTCGCTTCGACGAGCGAGGCCGCGAGCTTCGTCGAGGTGATGCAGCTCAACGGCGATGCCGGCCCGTGCGTGGAGTGCGCACGCACCGGCGAGCAGATCACGGTCAGCGACGTCGAGGCGACGAGCGACGACTGGGTGGACTTCCGCGAGGCGTCGCTCGCCGAGGGCTTCCACTCATCGCTGGGGGTGCCCCTGCGGGTGCACTCCGAGGTCATCGGGGCCATGGGGCTGTACCGCACGAGCACGGGCGATCTCTCGCCCGCGGACGTCGCGGTGGCCCAGGCGCTCGCGAACCTCGCCACGGTCGGCATCCTGCAGGAGCGCGCGCTGCGCGAGCGCGGCATCATCGCCGAGCAGCTGCAGCGCGCGCTCGACAGCCGAGTGCTCATCGAGCAGGCGAAGGGGGTCCTCGCCGCGTCGATCGACGTCGACATGGAGGAGGCGTTCCGGGTGCTGCGCGAGCACGCCCGCACGAAGAACCTCAATCTGCACGAGGTGGCGCGAGGCGTCGTCGACCGCTCGATGGACATCCCGGGCATCGCGCACCGCGCCGGACGCGGGCAGGAGCAGCCCGAGGAGGGCTAGAACACCCGCTCCCACATGCCGTCGAGCAGCATCAGGACGACGTAGCCGCCGGCCTCGTCCTTGCCCGCGAGCCGGACGTACGCGAGGTCGGGCGTCGCGACCACGCGCTTGCAGGGGATGCCGCACTCGCTCGCCCACGCGCGCAGCTGGTGCTGCTCGGGCACGTGCGCGGTGAGGTCGGTCAGGATCGCGTCGATGTCGGCGTCCGAGTACGTCGTCACCCCCGGCGGGGAGTCCTTCACGCCAGCACGGTAGACCCGCTGCCTGGACGACCGGTAGACGCGTGTCGCGACATCCGCTCAGCCGTCGTGCTCGTCCGGGGCCGCGTCTCGCACAGCCGCGTCGTGGTCGCGCTGCGCCTCGTGCACTGCGGCCTCGGCTGCCGCAACGAGGTTGAGCAGCCCGGCGAGCGCGGTGAAGGCATCCGCGTCGAAGAACGGGCGCGGCGACAGCAGCCGGTGCGCGGTGCGCTCGTCGTGGCGGCCGTGCGCGTGCTGCACGACGAGCGACTCGAGCGGCTTGACGCACCCGGCGACGAAGCCGTAGACCGCGGCGGCGACGTCCACCGTGAGCACCACGTCGTATCCCTCGTCCGGGACCGGCCACTGGACCTCGTCGATGCCCGTGCGGATGCGCTCGGCGATCGCGGCGGTGACCTCGTCCAGTCGACGTTCGCGACCGGCCCCCCGAACACCGGCCGAGTCCGCACCGATGTCGCCGTGCGGCTCGAGCTCCGCCAGGGCGACGGTCGCGAGCTGGCCTGGCACGACGTCGGCGATCGCCGCCAGGCGGCTGCGCATCTCGAGCCGCGCGAACACGGACTCGCAGGAGAGCACGACACGCGCGTGCGCGAGGGCGCGCCACGTCGCCTCGCTCATGCGAGCAACGCTATGCCCTCGTCCTCGACGATGCACCTCATGCCTCGATGCATCGCCCAGGCGATCCCGCACCGAGGCGGCGTCCGGCGGTGTACCGTCAGCGCCATGTCGTTCCAGGCGTACCTCGACGCGATCGAGGAGAAGACCGGTCTCACCCCGCGAGCGCTCGTGGACCAGGCGAAGGACCGGGGCTTCGACGATCCCTCGGTCAAGGCCGGCACCATCCTCGAGTGGCTGAAGGCCGATCACGGCCTCGGGCGCGGGCACGGGATGGCGCTCGTGCACGTCATCAAGCACGGCCCCCAGATCGACGCGAAGCACGTCGGCTCGACCGGCAGCCACCGCGACGACGCCGACACGCTCTGGCTCGACGGCAAGGCGACCAAGCCGGCCTGACGGCACCTGCCTCGAGCGGCTGCAGCGCTATGCGCGGGCCGCATGCAGTCGAGGCCGCGCGGGCGCGCCCTGCTGCGGCGAGCCGGGCGGTGGCTTCTGCGGCACGAGCGGCCGCGACGGCGGGCGGTCCCCGCCGGCGAGCGAGCGCCCGGACGCGCGCTCGTACAGCGCCAGCACGCCCTCGTGCGCCTCGTCGACGGTGCCCCAGTAGCCGATCAGCCGCCGCAGCGCGCGGTCCGGCTCGGGGGAGACCGCCCGGTAGTAGGGCTCGCGGCCCGTGCCGAGCTGCACGAGCCGGACGATCGCGATGGCGTGCCCGTCGAGTGGGTGGAGCACGTCCCACTCGGCGGGGCGGAGGGTCATGACGGCGACGCTACGTCGAGCCGCTGACGCGGCTGCCGTCGGCGAGCGCGCCCGCCGCCGCGCTGCGAGCGGCGCGGGTAGCATCGAGGGCGGTGCGATCGCACCGCGACCCACCGCATCCCACCCCCACGAGAGCGAGCGCATGAGCACCACCGCTGCAGCCGAGCCGAGGCCCGCGAAGGCGACCGACGCAGCGACGTGGGACGCGCAGGTGCTCGAGGGGCAGTCGCGCGCCCACTACATGCAGTCGGATGCGTGGGCCCGCACCCGCGAGGCGAGCCCGTGGCGCGCGCTGCGCGACGTCGTCCCCGTGCCGACCGCCGACGGCGAGCGGCAGCTGCCCATCCAGCTGTTCGAGCGCACCGCGCCGCTCGCCGGGCGCATCCTCTTCCTGCCGCGCGTCAGCGGCATCACGCCCGAGGCGGTCGACGCGATCACCGCACGGGCGAAGGCCTACCCGAAGCGCTGGTTCGGGCTGAAGATGGAGACGTTCGAGACCGAGGACCCGGCGCTCATCGCCGCCTTCGAGCGCAACGGCTGGGTGCGCGCCGCCTCGAGCCAGTACCAGCACGCCGTCGCCGTCGACCTCACCGGCACGCTCGACGAGGTCGCGGCCCGCTTCAAGAAGCGCGCCCGCAACTCCTACCGCGCCGCCGAGAACAAGTTCGGCGTGACGGTCACGAAGGTCGAGATGACGGCCGAGAACGAGGCGGAGATGCACCGCCTCATCGGCGAGACGAAGGAGCGCTCCGGCGGCTACTTCCGCCACCCGGAGTACTTCCAGCGCATCTGGGACGTCTACAAGACCGTCGGGCAGGGCCACTTCTACGTGGCCCACTACGAGGGCGAGGTGCAGTCGATGGCCTTCGTCATCCGCTTCGGCGACACCGCCTGGTACAAGGACGCCGGCAGCATCCGCGAGAACGCGAAGATCTTCGCGCCCTACCTGATGCAGTGGAAGATCATGCAGGACCTCCACGCCGACGGCGTGACGCTCTACGAGCTCGCGAACATCCCCGACCCGGCCGAGTGGGAGACGAGCGACATCCGCGGCCTCTACACGTTCAAGACGGCGTGGGCGCCGGAGCCCGTCCGGTACATGCCGACGTTCGAGCTGCCGCTCTCCGGCCGCTACGCGCTGTGGCAGAAGGCAGGCCGCTGGCTGCGCGCCGTCTACACGCGGCGCACCGGCGACGCCTGGTTCTAGGCAGAGCCTGAGCCCGATTCTGCGGCTCTGCGGGGCGGCACCGCCGCGTCTCACGGGCGCTTCACTATCGTGACGGTGTGCGCGAAGACGAGATCGAGAACCTGGGCGACGAGCCCGTCGACGGCGCGACGCACGACGCGGTCGAGCTCGTGCAGCCCGCGGCGGCACCGAACGACGACAGCGCCGACGACGGCCTCGGCGGTGCGCCGGTGTTCGAGCAGTCGGGTGCCGCGCAGGACGCCGCGCCGCAGGCCGCCCGGGCGCCCGAGCGGCAGCCCGACCCGGAGCCCCGGCGCTCGCGCCGCGAAGGCGAGTGGGAGGCGTGGGCGAGCGCGCTCCGCCGCGTCGGCGGCCGGAGCCCGCTGACCGACTTCATCGACACCACCGCCACGCGCGTCGAGCTGTCGACGACGCATCCCGGCGGCCTCGCGCAGTTCATCACCGGCCGCCCGACGGCCCTCTCGAGCCTCATCCGCGACGACCTCGCCCTGCGCGCCGCGCGCGGCGCCGCGGCGGCGATCGCGTCGAAGGGCATCGAGCTCGCCGCCGCCCGCTCGATCGACGCCGTGCACCTCGGGATCGGCATGGTGCGCTTCCCGCATGGCGACCGCGTCGTCTACGGGCCCATGCTGCTCCGGCCGCTCATGATCCGCCGCCGCGGCCGCGACTTCGAGCTGCAGGTGCTCGGCCGCCCGTTCGTCAACCCGCGCATCGCCAGCATCCTGCGCGGCCACCACGGCGTGCGGCTCGACGAGCGGCAGCTGGTCGAGCTCGGCTCCGGCGAGGGCACCTTCACGCCGAACGCGGTGCTGGATGCGGTGCGCCAGGCGGCCGCCCACGTGCCCGGCTTCTCGGTCGAGGCGCGCCTGCTGGCGTCGACCTTCGCCGACGTCGGCGAGCCGATGGTGACCGACCTGCAGCAGCAGCCGCACGACGTGCTCGATGCCGTGCGCGGCGACGAGCAGGCCGCATGGCGGGTGCGCGAGGGCCGCGCCGGCATCGACGAGACGCCGCAGGACCAGCGCGACCCCGAGGTCGACCGGCTCGTGCTCGACGCGGACGGCGAGCAGGACGCGGTGATCGCGGAGGCCGCGGCCGGCAACTCGATCGTGGTCGAGGCGCTCCCGGGCACCGGCCTCACGCAGACGATCGTGAACGTCGTGGGCGCGCTCGTCGGCGACGATCGCCGCGTGCTGGTCGTCAGCCCCCGCCGCGCCACCCTGCGCGACATCGCCGACCGCTTCGCCGCCACCAAGCTCGAGGCGCTCGCCGTCTCGGAGGCGACGCTGCGCCGCGACCTCATCGCCGCCATCCGCCGCATCGAGCAGAGCCCGCGACCCGAGACGGCCGAGATCGACGAGGCCATGCTGCGCCTCCGCAAGGTGCTGCTCGACTACCGCGCCGCGCTCCAGCGCGTCGACCCCGAGCTGCAGGTGTCGGTGCTCGACGCCCTCAAGGAGCTCTCGCGGCTCGCGATGCTGCCGACGCCGCCGTCGAGCCGTGCGCGCCTGAGCGAGCGGGCGACCCGCGAGCTCGCCACCGACCGTCCGCGCGTGGCGGCGACGATGCGCAAGGCCGCCGCGCTCGGGCAGTTCAAGTACGGGCCGAGCGATACGCCCTGGTACGGCGCGTCGTTCTCGAGCTCCGGCGACGCATCCGCCGCGCTCGCCGACGCGCAGCGGCTGGCCGGCCCCAGCTCGGACGGCGGCCCCGGTGACCTCGCGGCCCTCCTCGCGCAGGCGAAGCGGGTCATCGGCGACACGAAGCTGCGCCCCGCCGCGACGCTCGCCGAGCTCGCGATCCAGGTGGCGCTGCTCACAGACGTGCTCGCGACCCTCGACGTGATGACGCCGTCGATCTACGACCGCCCGCTCGGCGAGCTCATCACCGCCACCGGCCCGCGCCGCGAGGCGGTGCAGGCGCTCGGCAGCATGCAGCGACGCCGGCTCCGCAAGCTCGCGGAGGAGTACGTGCGGCCCGGCGCGCACGTGCCCGACCTGCACGACGTGCTCATCGCCGCGCAGCAGCAGCGCCGGCTCTGGGCGAAGTTCGCGCCCGACGGGTCGATCCCGGCGGTGCCGTCCGGCCTCGCCGCGCTCGACGCCCGCCTCACCGACATCCTCGAGCGCCTCGGCCGCCTCGACGCCGCGCTCAGCCCGGAGGTGCCGAGCGCTGACCTGCAGCTCGACGACCTCGAGGAGCGGGTAGCCGGCCTGGCAGCGCCGAGCGACGCGCTGCAGAACATCCAGGAGCGCGCCGAGCTCATGGCGTCGGTCGAGCGCCTCGGCCTCGACCCGCTGCTCGCCGACTTCGCGAACCGCCACGTCGCCGACGACCAGGTCGAGCACGAGCTCGACCTCGCGTGGTGGCAGTCCGCGCTGCAGGCGATGCTCGGCAAGGAGCGCGCGCTGCTGCGCGGCAACACCGAGGTGCTCCAGCGCCTCGAGCAGGACTTCGCGCTCGTCGACGAGGCGCATGTCGACGCCTCCAGCGCGCGCCTCGCGCACCAGCTCGCCAAGCAGTGGCGGCTCGCGATCGACGACCACGGCGACGAGGCGGCTGCGGTCAAGCGGCTCATCAAGGCCGGCCCCGTCGACGCCGACGAGCTGCAGCACGTCGCGCCCCACCTCACGCGCTCGCTCGCGCCCGTGTGGCTCGCGTCGCCGTACGACCTGCACCGCGTGCCGAAGCGCATCCCGTTCGACGCCGTCGTGATCGCCGACGCCGGCGCGATCACGATCGCCGAGGCGGCCGGCGCCATCAGCCGCGCGCGTCAGGTGATCGCGCTCGGCGACTCGGTGACGCAGACGCCCTCGCCCTTCGACGTCGGCATCTCGACGCTCGGCGTCCGGCCGAGCGAGGAGCTGGCGACCCCCGACGAGCTGCACGCCGAATCGGCGCTGTCGCGGCTCGGCCAGGTGCTGCCGACGCGGCGCCTCACCCGCTCGTACCGCACGGGCGGCGCCGACCTCGTCACCGCCGTCAACGAGCGCTTCTACGAGGGCCGCATCGAGGCGCTGCCGTGGGCGGGCGCCTACCTGGGCCACGCATCGCTGACGAGCTCGATCGTGCACGGCGCGCACGGCCTGCCCGAGCAGGGCGCCGCGACGGTCGAGAGCCCGGACGCCGAGGTCGAGCGCGTCGTGCAGCTCGTCACGCAGCACGCGCGCTCGCGGCCGCAGGAGTCGCTCATGGTCGTCACGGCCAACGAGAAGCACGAGGTGCGGCTGCAGCAGGCCGTCATGGCGTCGCTCGGCGCCGGCGGCCCTCTCACCGACTTCGTCGTGGCGGAGCGCGAGGAGCCCTTCGTCATCGTCGACATCACGCACGCGAGCGCGCTGAGCCGCGACCGCGTGATCTTCTCGGTCGGCTACGGGCACACGAAGCACGGCCGCAACGTGGAGTTCGGCCCGCTCGGCGAGCCGGGCGGCGAGCGGATGCTCGCGGTCGCCATGACGCGCGCGCGCAAGGCGATGCAGATCGTCACGGCCTTCGACGCGGCCGAGCTCGACCCCGAGCGGCTCCAGCACGGTGCCGCGCAGCTGCGCGAGATCCTGCTCGACATCGCGTCGGGGGAGCAGCCGAAGGCGTTCCACGGCGGCGACCCGCTGATGATCGACCTCGCCACGCGCCTGCGGCGGCGGGGGCTGCGCGCCGACGTCTCGTACGACGGGCAGCTGCCGCTCGTGGTCGCGAACGGCGGCGTCTGCGCGGCCATCGAGGCCGACCACGACGACGGCGAGCGCACGCTGCGCGAGGCGCTGCGCCTGCGCCCCGAGGTGCTGCGGCGCTTCGGCTGGCACACCATGCGCGTGCACGCGTTCGAGCTGTTCACCGACCCCGAGGGCGTCGCCGACCGCATCGCCGAGCTCGTCGGGGCGGATGCCTCGCAGTGACCGGTGAGGCGAGCCCGCCTCCCGAGGGCGAGCGCATCGAGGGCGACGAGCCGACGCCGCTCGTGATCAGGCGGCGCGGCCGGCGGGTGTCGACCGAGCCGACACCCGGCTACACGGGCGAGCCGCCGCGCGAGCAGCAGCAGTCGACCGAGAACGACGCGCAGCTGCGGCAGGACGTCCCGCCCCACTGGGGCTGACGCATCCGCGGACCGAGCGCGCCGGTGGCGGTGCGCCTCGGCGGCGACAGCGTCAGGCGGTCGGCGCGCCCGGCGTCGTCGTCGAGGCCGTCGCCTGCGCCCGCAGCAGCTCGCGGATGTCCTGCAGGATCTCGACGTCGGTCTCGACCTGCTCCGCAGGTGCGAGCTCGAGCTCGCGGTTGCGGTCGAGGCGCTCCTTGAGCTTGGCCATGGGCATGATCAGCACGAAGTAGACGACCGCGGCGACGATGAGGAAGTTGATGACGGCGGCGATCAGCAGGCCGAGCTTGAACGGGCCCACCATCACACCCGCGAGCGCGTCCGCGTTGAACGCCATCGCGAGCAGCGGATCGATGATCGCCTCGGTGAAGGCGCTCACGATCCCGGTGAACGCGGCGCCGATGACGACGGCGGTCGCGAGCTCGACGACGTTGCCGCGCAGCAGGAACTTCTTGAAGCCCTCCACGGCTCAGTCGCTCGAGCTCGAGGACGAGCTCGACGAGGACGAGCCGGACGACGCGGACGAGCTCGACGAGGAACCGCCGGTCGGCGCCTTCGCCGCGCCGCTCGCGGCCCGCGAGTCGGTGCGGTAGAAGCCCGAGCCGTTGAAGGTCACGCCGACGGTGCCGTACTGCTTGCGGAGCGCGCCCTGGCAGCGCTCGCAGACCGTGAGCGACGGCTCGTCGAAGCCCTGCCGAGCCTCGAACGCGTGTCCGCAGGCGGTGCAGGCGTAGGCGTAGACGGGCATTGGTCAGCTCCTCGATGTGGTGTGGATCCCGGACGGCGTGACGACGCCGTCGACAGGCTGGTCGTACGCCGCGTGCGGCACGCTGTCGAACAGCTCGTCGTCGTGGACCACGGCATAGACCAAGGGACATTCTGCCATCGCCGCCATGGTCTTGTCGAAGAATCCGCGGCCGCCGCCGAGCCGCGAGCCGTCGCGGCCGACCGCGGTCGCCGGGATGAGCATGAGGTCGACGTCGTCGAGCGCCGTCGGCGGCAGCGTCTCGCCGGTGGGCTGCGGCACGCCGAGCGTCGCCTCGACGGTCTCGGTGCCGTCGTGCTCTGCCCAGTCCAGCAGGCCGTCGGGGCGGATGACCGGCAGCAGCACGCGGATGCCCTCGCCCGTGGCCCAGCGCAGGAAGACGCGCGTGTCGGGCTCGTCGGGCAGCGACAGGTAGGCCGAGATCGTGCGGGCGCCGAGCGTCTCGGTGAGGCGCCGCAGGTGGTCGGCTAGGGAGGCCGCATGATCGGCCGCTGCCGGACCGCGCTCCGCCCGCTGCGAGCGCAGGCGCCTCCGCAGCAGCCGCTTGGCGTCCTCGATGGCGGACTCGTCGTCGCTCACACGGCGACGCTAGCGCGTCGTCGCGGAGGCCGTCTCGATGCGCGCGGCGGGAGCGCCGTGCGCAGGGCCTCAAGAGATGCGTCGATACGCCCCAGGATTCGCCGCAGAGGTCCCATAACGGGGTTATGGTCGCGTCACGGCGCACACAGCGCCGAGCGGCGCCAGTGGCGCCGATGACCTGGAGGCAGCCATGGCCCTGCTCATCACCGTGCTGCGCATCGTGACCTTCTTCGCCTGGGTCACGACCGCGATCGCCCTCCTGCAGACGCTGAAGGGGGCGCCGTGGTCCGCGGCGGTCCTCTGGGGTGGGCTGTCGCTCGTGCTCGCGCTCGCGTGCGCTGCCGCGAGGCACGCCGACGCCGTGGCCGAGCAGCGTGCCGTGCAGCATGCGATCGAGCGCGCCGCGGGGCGGGATGCGGTGCCCGCGGACCCGGGCGGCTCCGCGCTCTTCGTGGCGGGCTGGATCTGCGGCGTGGTCGGCGTCGGCGTCGCCATCGCGGGCGTGCCGCTCACGTCGAGCGGCACGTGGTGGGTGCTGCTCGTGGGCTGCGGACTCATGGCCCTCGCGATCCCGGTGTTCGAGTGGGAGAGCCGGCGATGGGCCGCGCACGTGCTGCCCTGGTACGAGGCCGACGTGCTCGCGAACGGAGGGCCGAAACCGACGTCCGAGCTGCGGCTCGCGCTGTGGAACGCTGCGCACGCGTCCGCGCAGCCCGGGACCACGCCGCACGAGCAGCAGGAGAACGTCGTCGAGGCCTACCGGTCGCTGGTCGGCGCATGGTCGGGCACCTCGCCGCGGCCGGTCGCCGACGGCCGAGCCGTCTGACCTCCGGCCGGGGTCGCCCGCGCTCACCCGGCGACGCTCGCGCGTCGCCGTGGGAATCTTGCCCACCCCGGGCGGTTGGATCCGGTGGGCGAGCACGCGCCCGGGACGGGGACGCGATCGCCATGGACTACGGCCACCAGCTCGAGTACGGCGTGTTCATCACGCCGACGAACCAGCCACCCCAGCAGCCGGTGCGGCTCGCCCAGGCGGCCGAGCTGGCGGGGTTCGACCTCGCGACGTTCCAGGACCACCCCTACCAGCCCGCGTTCCACGACACGTGGACGCTCATGAGCTGGATCGCGGCGTCGACCGACCGCATCCGCATCGCGCCGAACGTGCTCAACGTGCCGCTGCGCCAGCCGGCCGTCGTCGCGCGCAGCGCGGCGAGCCTCGACCTGCTCTCCGGTGGCCGCGTCGAGCTGGGCCTCGGTGCCGGCGGCTTCTGGGACGCGATCGCTGCGATGGGCGGCACCAGGTTGACGCCCGGCGAGGGCGTGGATGCGCTCGCCGAGGCGATCGCCATCATCCGCGGCATCTGGGAGACGAGCGAGCGCGGCGGGGTGCGCGTCGACGGCGAGCACCATCGCGTGGCCGGCGCGAAGCGCGGGCCGCGCCCGGCGCATCCGATCCCGCTCCACATCGGCGCCTACAAGCCGCGCATGCTGCGCCTCACCGGCCGGCTCGGCGACGGCTGGCTGCCATCCCTCGGCTACCTGCAGCCCGGCGACCTCGATCGCGGCAACCGGACCATCGACGAGGCGGCCGCGCGGGCGGGCCGCGACCCGCGCGAGATCCGCCGGCTGCTCAACATCAGCGGCCAGATCGGCGAGCGGTCCACGGGACGGCTGCAGGGCCCGCCCGACCAGTGGGTGGAGGAGCTCGTCGAGCTCGCGCTCGGCGACGGCATCGGCACCTTCATCCTCGCCGCCGACGACCCGGGGCTGATGGAGCGGTTCATGGCAGAGGTCGCGCCCGCGGTGCGCGAGCAGGTCGCCGCCGAGCGCGCCGATCGCCGCACCGACACCGCGCCCGCGGTCCCCGCGGCGGCGCTCGCGAAGCGCGCGGCGGGCATCGACTACGCCGCCGTCCCCGCGAGCCTGCAGGCGACGGCGGTCGAGCCCGGCTCCTGGTCGTACCCGGATGCGCAGCACACCTACCTGCGCGGCGGCCGGCCCGGCATCGTGCTGCGGCCGACGAGCGCCGCCCAGGTGGCGGATGCGCTGCGCTACGCCCGCGGCCAGGGCGTGGGGGAGGGGCGGGTGCCGCTCAGCATCCGGTCCGCCGGTCACGGCATCTCCGGCCGGTCGACGAACGACGGCGGCATCGTCATCGACCTCGGCGCCTTCGATCGCATCGACGTCGTGGATGCGGAGCGGCGCCTCGTGCGCGTCGGCGCCGGTGCGACGTGGGGCGAGGTCGCGACCGCGCTCGACCCGCACGGCTGGGCGATCAGCTCGGGCGACTACGGCGGGGTGGGCGTCGGCGGGCTCGCGACGGCCGGCGGCGTCGGCTTCCTCGGCCGCGAGCACGGGCTCACCATCGACCACGTCGAGTCGATCGACGTCGTGCTCGCGAGCGGCGAGCTCGTGCGCGCGAGCCGCGACGAGCACCCGGAGCTGTTCTGGGGCATGCGCGGCGCCGGCGGCAACCTCGGCGTGGCCGTGGCGTTCGAGATGATCGCGCAGCCGGTGGGCGAGATCGGCTTCGCGCAGCTCGCCTTCGACGCGAGCGACACGGCCGACCTCCTCGAGCGGTGGGGCGCGGCCACGGAGGCGAGCGACCGCGCGGTGACGCCGTTCCTGCTCATCGGCCGCGACCGCCCCGGCCAGTCGCGCATCGCGCAGGCGATGATCGCCGTCGACGCCTCCGAGCCCGAGACGATCGTCGACCACCTGCAGCCGTTCGCGACGGTCGGGCCGCTCGTGCAGCAGCAGGTCGTCCGGACCCGCTACGCGGGGGTCATCGACAACGCGGCCGGGGGACCGCATCAGGGGCAGGGGGAGCCCACCACCCGGTCGGCGCTGCTGCGCTCGATCACGCCGGCCGTGGCGACGGCGCTCGCGCGCTTCCTGGACGCCGGCGCGCACTTCTTCTTCCAGATCCGCGCCATGGGCGGCGCGATCGGCGACGTCGACCCGGATGCGACCGCGTTCGCGCACCGCGACGCGGGCTTCTCGGTGATCGCGTTCGGCATGGACCGCACGCGCCTCGACGCCGCGTGGGACACGCTCGTCGCGCCGCACGCATCCGGCCTGTACCTCTCGTTCGAGACGGATCGGCGGCCCGGCCGGCTCGAGGAGGCGTTCCCGCCGGCGACGCTCGCGCGGCTGCGCGCGCTGAAGGCGGAGGTCGACCCCGAGAACCTGTTCCGCGACAACTTCAACGTCGTGCCCGCCGCGCTCGTCGCGGAGCGGTCGCCCCGCCGAACCGCCTAGGCTCGCTCTCGTGTTCGACACTGCGCCGCGGCTCACCCATGGCGCCATCACCGTGCGCGGCATCCGTCAGCGCGACGCGAAGGCGCTCGAGGCCGAGCTGATCGCCAACCGCCCCTGGCTCGAGCGCTGGGAGGCGACCTTGCCGGGCACCCGCCCGAGCGGCCGCTTCGACACCCGCTCGTCGATCCGCTCGCTGCTCGAGTCCGATCGCGACGGCACCGGCATGGCCTTCGCGATCGAGGTCGACGGCGAGTTCGCCGGCCAGCTCAACGTCGCGAACATCTCCGGCGGCGCGCTCGCGTCGTCGACCCTCGGCTACTGGATCGCGCAGCGCTTCGCCGGCCGCGGCGCCACGACGACGGCGGTCGCGCTCGTCGCCGACCACCTGCTCGGCCCGGCGGGCCTGCACCGCGTGGAGGTGTGCATCCGCCCCGAGAACGTGGCGAGCCTGCGGGTGGTCGAGAAGCTCGGCTTCCGCTACGAGGGCTGCCGCCGCCGCTACATCCACATCGACGGCGACTGGCGCGACCACCTGTGCTTCGCGATCGTCCGCGAGGAGCTCGCGGAGCCGATGCTGCAGCGCTGGCTGGCCGGCCGGGTGCCGCCGTTCGACCGCTCCGTCTACCCGGTCGAGGTCGGCGGCGACCCGCGCGCGGGCTCCGCGCGCTGACCCGAGCGCGCGCGCCGGAGCCGTTCGCGCGGCAATGTTCCCGATGCGTGGCGAACCGCCGCACGGCCTCCCGAGATCGGGCCCGCGCCGCCGCTACCGTGCAGGACATGCCAGAGTTCGCAGGTCTCGGGACGTCCCTCGTCCTCATCGTCGCGGTGGTGCTCTGGGTCGCCTACCTGGTGCCCGTCTGGACCCGCAAGCGCGAGTACCTCGCCACCGAGCGCAACGCCATCCGCCTGCAGCAGACGCTGCGGATCATGGCCGAGTCGGCCGAGTCGCCGGAGGAGGTGCGCATCGAGGCCGATGCCCGCACCATCGCCGTGCAGCAGAAGGCGGTCGCCAAGGAGGCGCGCCTCAAGCAGGCGATGGAGCACGCGAAGGCCGTCGCCCGCGCACGCGAGCTCGACGAGCAGATCAAGGCGGTCGAGCGCGAGGTGCGCGCCGCGGTGAAGTCGACGGTGTCGCGCGCCCAGCGCCTGCGCCGCACCCGCCTGGCGTGCTTCGCGCTCGTGCTCACCGCCGTGGTGGCGGTCGTCGCGGGTGCCATCGTGCCGGGCCTGCAGGCGCTGGTCGCGCTCGGCGCCGTCGTCGCCGTGCTCGGCCTGGCGGGGCTCGTCGCCGTGAACGCGTCGGCGTCGCGGATGCGTCGGGTCGCGTCATCCGCGCCCGAGGTCCGCACGCTGGTCGAGGCCCGCGAGGTCGCCGCGGAGGCGGTCGCCGCCGAGTCCCGCGTGGCCACGCAGGTCGTCGCACGGCAGGCGACGCGCGCCGGCCAGCACCGCACCGGCGCGGTGCGCGCCGCGGCATCCGCCTCCGGCGTCATCTTCGGCACCGCCGAGACCCCGCGGGCGGAGGTCGCCGGGACCGCGGACGAGGCCACCGCGTCGCGGGCCTGGTCGCCGCGGCCGGTGCCCGAGCAGCGCCTGCGCCCCGAATACCGCGCGGGCGACGAGCTGCTGCGACGCGCCCGTGCGCAGCTCGCCGAGGATCGCCGCGCCATCTCCGGCCCCATCGCCCGCGTCGCGGCGCTCGAGGCGAGCTTCGACGAGATCGTCACCGGCGAGATCGGCACCCCCTCGCCGACCGAACCGGCCGCAGACCGCCGCACGGCGGAGACGCAGCCGGTCGCGCCCGTGCGCGAGATGCGCGCCGACCCGGCTCCGGCAGCGCCGGCCGTGATCATCGAGCCGGCACCGCTCGAGACCGAGCAGGACGAGCACCGCGTGCGCGTCGAGCAGCCCGCCCGGCGGGTCGAGCGCTCCGCGAGCGGCTCGCGCTTCGCCTCGATGGGCGTCGTCGACGACGAGCTCGAGCGCCTCGACGTGCACGAGGCGTTCCTCCGCCGCGTCGGCTGACCGCTAGGCGCGCGTGCGCCGGCCAGCGGTCGTCGCGAGCACGAGCCCGGCCAGCGCGAAGAGCGCTGCGGTGAGGGCGCCGGTGCCAGGCGGTTCGTCCCACGACTGCGGCACCGCGTTGAGCAGCGTGTACTCCACGATCGGGTTCGCCGCGATCGCGCACACCGCCAGCACCACCACGACCGCGCTGCGCCCGACGCCGGAGCCGCGAGTGAGCAGCCGGTAGGCGGCGAAGCCCGCCGCGGCCACCGCGAGCGGCCACAGCAGGCCGATCCAGCCCGTGTTGGCCCCGCTCGTGACGGCGGCACAGCTCGGCGACAGCCCGGGCTGCAGCGGCATCGCCGCGTCGGCGCAGGGCTGCCAGACGACGACGATGACCGCGGCCAGCGCGATGCTGAGCGCGATGGCGGCGGCACTGGCCGCGAGGCACGATCGGACGCTAGCGGCGTGCGGTGGCCGGGAGGTGAACGGCCGCGGACGGCACGACGAAGCCCCGGCCGGCGCCGATTTCGTGGAGCCCGCCGTCGTCGGGTACGCTGATCCGGTCCGGGCCCGTAGCGCAGTTGGTAGCGCGTCTCGTTCGCAATGAGAAGGTCGGGGGTTCGATTCCCCCCGGGTCCACCACCGGAAGAGCCCCGCCGCGAGGCGGGGCTCTGCTCGTCTCTGCAGCGGCGCGCCGTCCGAGCAGCGCTACTGCGAGACGTCCCTGTCCAACCGGTCGAGGAGCATCTCGAGCGACACCTCGAACTCCTCATCGGTGCGGTCCTCGCTCAGCAGCGGGCGCAGCCGCCGCACCTCGGACGCCGTCCCGAGGGTCACCTGGCCGTCGGCCTGTGGCACGTCGGCATCGCCCTCGTCGAGGGGCTCCTCGACGGGGCTCGTCTCGGCGCCCCGCACCGCGGACTCCAGCAGCAGCTGACCCAGCAGGAAGCTGCTGAACGACCGGTAGGCGTCCACGGCCTGCCGATCCGTGAAGCCGTGGCCGATCAGCGTGCTGAGGAACGAGTCGACGATCTCGATGCTGCGCAGCGGCGGCCGCAGCCACGGGGCCGAGGGATGCCTGGTGGCCACGAGCGGGAAGGCCCGTGGATGCTCGATCGCGATGCTGCGGACCCGATGGGCGAGGGTCTGGAGGAAGCCCTGCCAGTGCGCGGTGAGCGCCGCATCGAGGTCCGACGCGAGCCCGTCCATGAGCAGCGCGACGACCCCCTCGAGGAGGTCCTCCTTGCCGTGCACGTAGCGGTACAGCGACATCGCCTCGACCCCCAGCTCCTGCGCGAGCGTCCGCATCGACAGGCTCTGCGCGCCCGCCCGGTCGATGTGCGACAGCGCGGTGCTGACGATCAGCTCGCGGCTGAGGCGCGCAGCGGACCCGTTGGCGGGCGTCGTCCTCTGGCGGGCCACGTCGCGATCGCCTCCTCCGAGACTTGTACCCCATCCGGGGTTGACGGCTGCCGCCGGGTCGGCGATATGCTCACGCTACTCACGCTTACGGTGTAAGTCGCGACACGGCCGCGAGGGGTGACGTCTGGTGCGAGGGGCCCGGTCCGCGCTGCCCGCCCGCGGCATGCGCCCCCGCGTCCCCGTGCGCCCTCGCGCCGGCCCTGCACCAGAACGGTCCTCGATGCCTGACACGCACTCCCTCACCGCGACGCTCGTGGGCGCTGTCTCCACCCGACTCGACCGCGCTCGCCTGCGAGGCGTGTCGCGGAAGCCCGTCACGCCCGAGTTCGAGGCGCGCATCCTCCGCGAGGGTGTCCGCGGCGTGCTGCACGCCGGCGCCGTCTCGCGACTCGTCTCGACGTCGTTCCTCGAGGCGCTCTTCATGACCACGACCCATCCGGGGCTGCTGCGCGTGATCCCGCGCAACTCCAGGGCGCCGCTGTGGGTCATCGGGCAGGGGCTCCACTGCGACTTCGACGAGGTCGAGCTCGTGTTCTACGCCCGGCGGATGGGGCGCCCCGATCTCGCGATGGACCTGCTCGACGAGGTCGAGGACCGCACGATCACGCTCGAGGCGCGCTGGCGCAAGCTCGGTGGGGGCGACGTCCCGCCCGACGAGCCGCGGCTCCCCTGCGGCAGGACCAGCGCCTCCGGCACGCCGAGCACCGCGCCGACCGAGCCCTTCTCATAACACTGTCCGCGTTTCTCCTGAAGGCGGCCAGTGCGCCACTACCGTGACCGCGTGGCACACATCCTCGTCACCGCGATGCCGTTCGCGGGACACGTCCGTCCGATGACCGCGGTCGCTGCAGCGCTGCTCGACCGAGGTCACCGCGTGACCGCCTACACCGGCGCCCGGTACGCGGAGGCGTTCGGTCGGCTGGGGTGCGCGATCCTGCCGTGGAGCGCTGCCCAGGACTTCGACGAGACCCGGCTCTCCGAGACCTTCCCCGACGCCGGCGGCCCCGGGCCGCTCGGGCTGATCGCCAACGTGCGCGACGTGTTCATCGGCACCGCGCGCGGGCAGGTCGACGACGTGTGCGCGGCGCACGCGGTCACGCCGTTCGACGCGATCGTCGCCGACGTGCTCGCGGTCGGCGCCGGCCTCACCGCCGAGCTGCTCGACCTGCCGTGGGCGACCATCTCCGTGGTGCCGCTGTCGATGCCGAGCCGGGACCTGCCGCCGAGCGCGCTCGCCCTGGCACCGGGCCGGGGCCGCTTCGGCGAGGCACGGGATGCGCTGCTGCGCCGCGCCGCCCCGACCATGACGGCACCGCTCGACCGGCCGCATCGCGCGGTGCGAGCGTCGCTGGGCCTCGGCCCGGGCCGCCGGTTCGACAGCACCCTCTACTCGCCGACGCTCGTGATCGCCACCGGGGCGCCGTCGATCGAGTTCCCGCGCACCGATCTGCCGGCATCCGTGCACTTCGTCGGCCGCCTGGTGCCCCCGACCGCGGCGCGACCCACACCGTCGTGGGTCGCGCCGCTCCTGGAGCAGGGCTCGCCGTTGGTGTTCGTGACGCAGGGCACGCTCACCACCGATCCCACCGATCTGCTCGTCCCCGCGATCGTGGGGCTCGCCGACGAGCCGGTGCGCGTCGTGGGCACCACCGCCGGTCGGGACGTCGGCACCGAGCCGCCGCCGAACGCGCGGCTCGTCGACTTCGTCCCCTTCGCGGCGATCGTGCCGAGCTGCGAGGTCGGCGTCACGAACGGCGGCTGGGGAGGGGTGCTCGAGATGCTGTCGATGGGCGTGCCGCTCGTCGTCGCCGGCGGCACGCTCGACAAGCCGCAGATCGCCGCGCAGGTGGCGTACTCGGGCGCGGGGGTCGACCTGCGCACCGGCAGGCCGAAGCCCGCGCAGGTGCGCGATGCGGTGCGGAAGGTGCGCACCGACCCCCGCTTCAAGCAGCGGGCGCTCGAGATCGCCGCAGAGCTCGAGCGGCTCGGCGGCGCGCGCCATGCCGCCGAGCTCATCGAGCGGCTCGTGCTGCCGGCGCCGCACGCGGAGTCGACCCGATGGACGCGCGATCGGCCGCCGCCCGAGGAGGTGCCGCCCTCCGAGGAGGACGTCATCGTCGCGCGGAGGGTGCTGGTGCGGCCGGGCTGAACCCGTCAGTCGAGCCAGGCGCCGCCGCGCATGAGCTGCCGCTCGGGCAGCTCGTCGACCTCGCGCCACGCCTGGATCTCCGTCGGGCGCACGCGGTACCACCGCATCCGCCCGCTCGACGCGCGGGGGTCGAAGCCTGCCCGAGCCGCGAACGCGTCGGCGCGTGCGGCCGGCACGTCGTCGATGTCGAGCGCCTCGACGTCGCCGTCGATCATCGAGACGTCGCGCACGAGCCCGAGGCCGAGCCGGACGCGGCCCTTCGCCTCGAGGTTGCGCCCCGTGGGGCTCGACGGCGAGGTGGCCAGCAGCAGCGTGTCGCCATCCCAGTCGAACGAGAGCGGCACGAGGTGCGCCTCGCCGGTGGGGGAGGCGGTCGCGACCCACACGTCGACGTCCTCCGAGAGCCGCCGCTCGGTGTCGCGACGACGCTGCGGCCGCGGGCGCGGCGGCATCCGCTCAGCCAGCCGCCGTGGAGCCGTCGGCCTTCGGCAGCACGGTGAGGACCCGGCGCACGAAGTCGTCGTAGGCCGCCATGTAGGTGCTCAGGAATTCCTTCGTCGACTCGACGGTGACGTCGTCGTCGTCGTCGACGAGCCCGTCCTTGTACTGCACGTACGCCTCGATCTCGTTCATCATCGGGGCATTGCAGAACGACATGATCGTCTTCAGGTGCTGCTGGCCGACGGCGGTGCCGATGCCGCCGGGCGAGGTGCCGATGATGCCGACCGGCTTCCGGTTGAGCGCGTTCTCGCCGTAGGGGCGGGAGGCCCAGTCGATGGCGTTCTTGAGCGCGCCGGGGATGGATCGGTTGTACTCCGGCGTGACGATGAGGATGCCGTCGGCTTCGGTGATCGCGCGCTTGAGCTCCACGGCCTCCGGCGGGTAGGCGTCGTCGCGATCCCGGTCGTAGAGGTCGAGCTGGTCGATCTCGATGAACGAGCACTGCAGCGCGGGAGGAGCGAGCTTGATGAGCGCCCGCGCGAGGCGGCGGTTGATCGACGACGCGGCGATGCTGCCGCAGATGACGCCGATCGTGTACGGGGGTTCGTGGTGGTAGGTCTCGGCCATGGCCCCAGCCTGCACCCGGGGGCTGGACGGGTCCAGGGAGAGGGGCGAGCCGCGTCCGTCGAGGGTCGCAGGTCGGCACGGGCGTCTGGGCGACGCGGAGCCGCGGCATCGCTCACGCCGCCTCGGAGGCTCCCGCCTTCACGAGCCGCGCGCTGACGTACTGGATCTCCCTGCGCTCGAGCCTCGCGAAGGTGGCGGTGCCGCGGAAGCCGGCGAAGGGCTCGAAGGCTCGGTGGAACCTCCGCGGTATCCACGCCTCCATCAGGGCGCGCCGCCGGTCGTCATCGATGTCCAGCGCGCCCCGCACGTGCGCGGTGATGTCGTGGAGCTCGACGAGCTCGAGAGGACCCTCGCCGAGCCCGCGCCGCAGCGCGGCCATCTCTCGCGCCGGGCGGAGATCGGCGAAGAGGAGGCTGCCGCCCGGGCGCAGCACCCGGTGCACCTCGGCGAGGAAGTCGTCCATCGAGCTGTAGCAGTGGGACGACTCCACGTTGACGACGGCATCGAACGCGCCGTCGGGGAACGGGAGCGCGAGCGCGTCGCCCTGGACGAAGCTGAGTCCGGGGGCACGTCGATATCGGCGGCACAGGGCGATCGCGCGTCGGGAGAGATCGAGTCCGATCGTGGTCCGGGGGGCTCGGTAGCGCGCGATGAACGAGGCGCCGCCGCCGCGTCCGCACCCCACCTCGAGCACGTCAGCGCCGCGCAGATCGGTGCCGGTGAGCACGTGGTCGTAGAGCTGGATGCAGAGGCGGTCGGGCTCGTCGGCGGCGTCGAGCGGGGGACCGTCCGCCGGAGGCTGCACGAGGTAGCCGTAGTTCATGAACGCCCACTCGGGTCGCTGCACGCGGGCAGCGAGCACTTCGTACAGTGCTCGCCACGCGAGCTGGCGCACGCTCATGCCTCAGGCTAGCCCCGGCACCGGAGGCGCGCCCGGAGTCCGCCCGAGGCCGCCGAGGCTGGGCCTCGAGCCGGGTCGGGCTACGGGACCTCGGGGAGCGTCGGGGCGTCGCCGCCGTTGCCGCCTTCGCCGCCGTTGTCGCCGCCGTTGCCGGGTTCGGTCGGCGTCGGCTCGCTCGGCGCCGGGGCCGGCGCCGGCGCCGGTGCGGGCGCAGGTGCGGGGGCGGGCCGCACCGGGCGGGGAGCGGGTGCGGGCGCCTGCTCCACCGGCGCCTCGACGGCGGCCTGCTCGGCGGCGATGGCCTCCTGCAGGTCGAGCGCCGCCTGCGCGTGCGCGGTGAGCGCCTCCAGCGCGTCGATCGTCTGCGACGGCACCGTCTGGGCGCGGAGGGGCTCGGCGGACGCGCCGAGCGCGTCGGCGGTGGCGCCCAGTCCGTTGACGGCGACGCGCGCATCCGCGGCCTGCAGCACGGCGGGCCCGAAGGCGGTGACCGCCTGGTCGAGCTGGTCGAGCCGTGCGGTGTCCGGCGCGGCGTCATCGAGCGCGGCTGCTCGGGACTCGAGCGCCTCCACGTCGTCGGCCGTCAGCCCCGCCGGCGCGGGCTCGGTGGTCGGCGGGGCCTCCGCCAGGCAGGCCGCGAGCGGGTCTGCGACGCCCTCGTACTCCGCGGCGACGGCAGCGTCGTCCTCCGTCGTGAAGCCGGCGGCGAAGGCCTCGACCGCGGCGGCCCGGCTCTCCTCGAACGCGGCGCGGTCGACGGCCTCGATGATGATGTACGCGTCCTCGACGATCGCCGCGCCCCCGAGGGCGGCCTCCATGCGCTGCTCGAGCTGCACGCTGCCCACGATGCGGGCGTCCGTCTCGCACTGCGCCTGCAGCTGCGCAGCCTCCCAGGCGTCGATCGCGCTCGCCGCGGTCGCGTAGCGCTCCTGCAGCTGGCTCGACGACCCGCTCGCGGCTTCCGCGTCGGCGCGCCGCTGGTCGCCGACGATCGTCACGGCGACGACGGAGCCGACCGCGAAGAGCGCGGCGGCGCCGAGGCCCGCGTAGGCCCAGGGTCGGGTGCCTTCAGACGGCATAGAGGACGCGCATCCTTCCGCGGATCAGAGCATGGATGCCTGCCAGCGTACCCGGCGTGCGCCGCGGCCAGTCCGGGCCGGTGATGGAGGGCGTCAGCCGCGGTAGCCGCGCGGGTTGCGCTGCTGCCAGCGCCAGGCATCCCTCGCCGCGTCGTCGAGGGTGCGCGTCGCCTGCCACCCGAGGCGTTCGCGCGCGAGGGTCGGGTCGGCGGTCGACACCGGGGCGTCGCCCGGGCGCCGGGCCACCACCTCGCTCGGCAGCTCGTGCCCGACCGCCCGCTCGAAGGCGTGCAGCACGTCGAGCACGCTGCCGCCGATCCCCGTGCCGAGGTTGACGGTGAGCACGCCGGGCTCGAGCGCCTCCAGTGCAGCGACGTGACCCTCGGCGAGATCGGAGACGTGGATGTAGTCGCGCACGCCGGTGCCGTCGGCAGTGTCGTAGTCGTCGCCGTAGATGCGGAGCCGCTCGCGCTCGCCGGCCGCGACCTGGGCGATGAAGGGCATGAGGTTGTTGGGCACGCCCTTGGGGTCCTCGCCGATGTCGCCCGACTCGTGCGCGCCGACGGGGTTGAAGTAGCGCAGCACCGCCGCGCGGAGGCTCGGGTCGGCGGCAGCTGCGTCCGCGACGATCGCCTCGATCATCGCCTTCGTGCGCCCGTAGGGGTTGGGCAGGTCGATGCCGACCGGGGCGTCCTCCCGCAGCAGCTCGCCCGGCTGCTCGTAGACGGTGGCGGAGGAGGAGAACACGAAGCGGTCGACGCCGTGCGCCGCCATCGCCTCGAGCGTCGCGATCGCCGAGCCGAGGTTGACCCGGTAGTAGGTGAGGGGCTGCGCGACCGATTCCCCGACCGCCTTGAGCCCCGCGAAGTGGATGACGGCATCGATCTCGTGCTCGTCGAGCACGCGGCCGACGAGCTCGCGGTCGCCCGCGTCACCGGCGACCATCGGGATCTCGACGCCCGCCAGCCTGCCGGCGCGCTCGATCGCGGCGGGGCTCGCGTTCGAGAGGTCGTCGAGCACGACGGGGGAGTGGCCGTGCTCGGCGAGGGCGATCGCGGTGTGGGAGCCGATGAAGCCGGCGCCGCCGGTGAGCAGTACGCGCATGGGTCTCCTGTGCTCGGGTACGAGGCCAGCGTACCGAGCGCGACCAGTCAGACCGGCAGGCTGCACCCCGGACCACGGGCGAGCATTCACCGGCTCGGTGATCGTGACGCCGCTGACGCCGGCCGGCCGGCCGCGGTGGTCGATCCGACGTGGCAGTAGATCGATCGTCGAACTACAAATTGCGCTGTGCAAGCACTTTGTCCTGGACCGCAGGCTTGCTGTTTCGGTACCCTTAAGAGGAGCGACTCAGGCGCCGTACTCACTTCGGCCGAGAGGCGGCCGAGTCGGCCGCATGAGGCTTTTCAGCAGCGAGAACGTGAGGCACTCATGCATCTGAACGATCCTTGGACCCAGCAGCTGAGCCGTCGAGGGCTCCTCCTGGCTGCGGCCGCTGGCACGATCGGCACCTTCCTCCCGAAGTGGACGCCGCTCCAGATCGCGAGCCCCGACCCCGAGGTGGCGAGCGCCGCCTTCATGTACTGCAACCTCGGAACAGGCGAGGTCATCAGGAGGGGCGTGGCAGTCCCGCGTTCGCAGTACGTGGTCGGCGGGGGCCAGATCGGGCCGGGCCTGCCGAACAAGCTCCAGTCCGTGCTCCCGTTCGGAGGCGCTGACATCGGGAGCAACACGCTGCCGCAGGGCCTCGACTGGCACGGGTCCTCCGCCCCGAAGACACTGCTCGCCGCTGACGGCAGCAGCATCCGGTGGCGTGGGCGCAACACGACGTCCCGGTACTCCGGCGGTGTCCGGACGCGCCTCGAGGTCGCGGCGCCAGGTGAGAGCATCCTGGTGAGCTTCAAGGCGCGGATCACCGAGGTGGTGGGTCATCGCGAGGCAGCGTTGATGGTCAGCCTGCTCCGGACCACCGACAGCACGAGCACGACGCTCGAACGCGTGTACACCGCCCGGGATCAGAGCTTCGAGCGGTGCGTGGTGAGACTCACGGCGCCCCCCGGCGGGACGAGCGGCTGGAAGCTGGTCTTCACCGGCGAGGCCGGCGATGGTGCGCCGGACCAGCAGGCGACGTTCGAGATCCGCGACCTGATGGTCACAGCCGGGGGCGCCCCCAGCCCCTGGCTCGGCGAGCGCTACGCTGCGCCGCCCTACGCGCCGACGGGGTACGTCGGCGGTGACGTCGTCGTCGACCCGAAGCTGGCGTCGAGCGAGTTCTACCTCGTGGCTCGAACCCTGGAGTTCGGCTGGATCGGCGTCCCCGTCGAGGTGAGCGCGCAGTCGCCGAGGATCTCCTTCTCCGAGGTGTTCGGGCCCGATGCCTGCATCACCGTTGCTGAGTTCTACCTCGTCGCCAGGAGCAGGTGGCAGTCCGGGTGGATCTCGAAGCTCGCTGGCGCGTCGACCTGGATGCCGATGCGCTTCACGAACATCGACGGGATCGCCGGCAAGTCGCGGCCGGAGTCGCAGGCGCGTCTCTCGCGGGCCTCGGGGATGGTGGCGGGCCACTCGATCCCGGCCGGAACCACGGCTCGGTCCATGACACCGTCGCTCGACGCGCCACCGGAGACGTGGGCGGCCTCGTTCGACTCCTCTCGTTGGTCGTACATCTCGTTCCGAGTGGACAAGGCACCGTTCATCGGTGAGACCACCGTCCCGGCCGGCGTGCGATCCGAGGTGCATGTCCCGAACTGCCTCGACTACGACCGGCCCTACTGGTTCTCCTTCGCCTTCCGCGTCAACACGACCGTGCACGACGCCGTCTACACCAGGAAGGTCGTGCTGTTCCAGACCCGGTACACGAAGAACGCATCGGCTGACTCCTCTGCCCTCGGTCCAGAGCTCGCGCTCGAGCAGCTGCCAGGGGACCGGTTCGCCGTGAGCTATCGCACCGACGATGGCGTCCCTGTCCTGGCGGGGAGCGGGACGCCCGCTGGCATCACGACGCGCACGCTCGGTCCGTGGTACGCGCCCCGGGGACGGTGGCAGAACCTGGTGATCCGCGCGAACTACTCCCGCTCGGGCGGGGGCGAGCTCGGGGTCTGGTTGAACGGGGCGACCTTGATCAACGCGGCGGTGCCGCTCGGCTACAACCGAGCGAACGGTCCGAAGGTCAGGTTCGGGGCGTACAAGTTCTCCGACTACCCGGCCACGACCGAGTTCCAGAACTTCGAGTTCGGTCCGAAGGAGCTGTCGGGTCGGATCCTGCGACCTCTCGCAGTGTGACGCTCCACCAGACGACGGTGCGTCGCTGACCCGGTGACCCCTCGCTCCGTCCCTTGACGCGTGTGGCTGCCAGACGCAGAGCGCGACGCTCGGCGTGGGAGGATGAGGAAGCATCTCCGGACACCAGGACCGAGGCCAGCCATGATCCTCTTCACCGCAGTGGCGCTCGTCGGCGTCGCTGTCTTCGTGCTGCTGGTGCACCACCCGCGCTTCGTGCCGCACATCGCGCTGAGCGCCATCGTCGTGCTCGCTGCGATGATCCCGCGCTTCGGGCCGTCTGATGAGCACGTCGTCGTCCTCACGGCCGGCAGCGCGGCGATCGGCCTGGTCGCGCTGCTCCGTCGCCCGCCTCATGAGGCCGGGCAGTACGTCGGGCTGAATCGTCTGCTCCTGGCGTACCTCGTCTACTCGTCCGCGATCGCCATCGTCTTCCTGACGCCGAGCGCGGCAGCGCTCCGAGCGGTGACCACGGTCGCGCTGATCCTCGTGGTGCTGCTCGCCCGTCGGACGAGCGCCGCGACCACCGACTACTTCCCCGTGCTCCTGGCATGCATCGTCTTCGCCGAGGTCGCCTTCGGCGTCTCAGAAGCGTTCCTCGGGGCGGACGCCGTCTGGCCGAGGCCTGACGGGTCCGATCGGCTCGAAGGGCGCGTGAACCACATCGCGCCTTGGCTCGCCGGTCGAGTGCTCGGCACCTTCGCCGGGCCCATCCCCTACGGCACGGTCGCGGGAGTCGCGTTCCTCGCGGCCCTCTGGATGGTGATCGAGCGGGGTCGCCGCCGGTACGTCTGGGTGCTCGCCGTCGCTGCCTTCGGCCTCCTGCTGTCTGGCACGCGCAGTGCGATCCTCGCGATCGTCCTGATGGTGGTGATGTGGCTGCTCGTGCGCTCATCCGCTTCGCGCCCCGTGATCGTGTGCGTCGGCCTCCTGGCGGGCGCCGCACTCCTGCTCCTCTCGGACGTCGGGGCGCTCTTCGGCCTGCAAGGGTTCACGGACTCGACCAGCTACGAGCACCGCACGCAGATCCTCGGTTCGATCACCGATCTCCTGACGAAGCAGTCTCCGCTCGCGGTCATCTTCGGCAATGGCGACAACGCCCGAGATCTGCTCGTGGACGGCACCATCACGACCACCACGGGGGTCACGGTCTTCGACAATCAGCTCGTCCGCGAGCTCGCTGCGTCAGGGATCGTCGGGACGACGCTGCTCATCGCTGGGATGGTGACTGCGCTCCGCCGAGGCAACGGGCTCTCCCGCATGGTCGTCATCTTCGTCGGCCTGATGTTCCTCTCGTTCGACGCGCTGACCTGGCAGTCGGTCAGCGTCCTCTTCCTCATCGCGTGCGCATCTCCACTCGCCGTCAAGCAGCAGTTGGAGGCAGCGTCCGCGCCTTCGCGGAGGCCTCGAGCGCGTGCGGCGAGCGGTGCACGGCTCGATCGCTCGCCATCAGCGAGCTGAGCGTGGTCGCGAACGACGCTCGCTAGCGACGCCCTCGGACGATCGCGACCATGTCCGCGAACGCCTTGTCGAACGTCCGTCGGTGGACGACGAAGAGGTATCCGGCGTACGTCACCATGCCCGCCAGCAGTCCGACGATGATGCGGACCCATGGCTGCATCTCGGTCAGGAAGAGCGCACCGTACGCGGCGCATGCCACGAGCGACCCCACGAGCGCGGGGGTCAGCACGCGGAGCTGGCGGACCCAGGACAAGCCCGCGTGCTTGACCTGGAGCGCGATGATCACCGGGGTGAGCAGGATGCCCGCGATGGTGTAGCCGACGGCGACGCCGAAGTACCCCCAGGGCATCCCGGCGACCATCCCCGCGATCTGCACCGCGGCAGCCAGGATGTTGAAGCGCAGATGGGTCTGGGCCAGCCCCAGGCCGAGGAGGACCGGCGCGTTGACCGCCGTCACGGCCTGGCGCGCTCCGGTGATCGCGAGGACCTGGAGCACGCCGACGGCGGGCAGCCACTGATCGCCGAGGACCGTGGGGACGGTGTCCGGTGCCGATACCGCGATCAGGCCCATGAGCGGGAATGCGACCAACGAGATGTGACCGGTCGATCGAAGGATGAGCTCCCCGACACGAGGCAGGTCCGCGCGCGACCGGGAGATCGCGGGGAACAGCACTCGGGTGACGACCTGGCCGATCATCTGGATGGGGGTCAGGAGCACTCGGTACGCGAGGGAGTAGTAGGCGAGCGCATCCGCGCCGAAGAATCGTCCGACCAGGATGTTGTCGGTGTTCCGCGACGCGAACGAGATGAGGTTGCCGGCGAACACGCGACCGCTGAAGCCGGCGTCATCGCGGAGCACGCTCAGCTTGAGGTTCGGTGCCGGCGGACGCGCCGCCCACTGGAGGATGACGGCCGCGACGAGGTCGCTGACGAGCAGCTGCAGGACGAGGGCCCAGTAGTCCGCGCCGAACGCGAAGCCCACCACACCGGCGATGCCGCCGATCGCACTCCCCGCGATGTCGGCGACCGCGATGGCCTTGAAGCGCATCCGTCGCATCAGCAGCATCCGAGGCACGACGGCGGCCGCCTTGAGGATGAGTCCCATGCCGAGGGCGATCAGCACGAGGTTGAGCTCTGGCGTCCGGAAGAACGTGGCGATCGGACCCGCGAGCAGCACCGAGAGTCCCGCCAGGGCGGCGGCCAGGAGGAAGTTGACCGTGACCGCCGCGCCGGCCACATCCCGCGTGACTCGAGCGCGAGAGATGAGCGCAGCCGTCAGGCCCTGGTCGAGGATCAGCGTGGTCAACGCGATGTAGATCGCCGCCTGCGCGATGATGCCGTACGCCTCGGGCCCGAGGAGCCGAGCGAGGAGCAGTGAGAACGCGAGCACGAGCCCCTGGCGGCCGATGAGCGCGATGGCGTTCCACTTCACGCCGTTGACGCCGGAACGATCACCTCCGTCGCCGTAGTCGTGCGACTCGAAGACGGCAGCCCGGTTCACTGCTCGAGGAGCCTGCGAAGATGACCGGCCGGCGAATCGGCTTCCGCTCGAAGCTGCGCCAGGCGCTCGTGCGACAGTCGGGCTCGCTCCGGCTCATCCAGCAGCATCTGGATGCGCTCGGTCATCCACTCGGGTGTGACGTCTTCGATCTTGACCACGAAGTCCGAGAGCCCCAGGTTCGCGAACAGCTCGAGCGTCTTGAACTCGTAGGCGATCGCGATGACCGGGACTCGGGAGATCAACGACAGGATCGCCAGATGCATCCGGGTGGTGACCACGAGACCGGTGGAGGACAGCTCGCTGAGCAGGCCACCCGGGGAGTGGAACTCGTGGTCGACGTCGACGTCCCCGCCGGCGAAGATCCGTGCGGCCTCTGCGGAGTCGTCGTACGCATACGATGGCACGCCTTGGCAGGTCGACAAGGCTCGGACATCCCATCCGCTCGACGCGAGCAGCGCGCCGGCGGACCGCATCGACGCGGCGTAGGCCGCGGTGTCGAACGACGACGCGTCGACGCCGCGAGACCACTCACGAACAGAGAGCAGGGCGCGCCGGACCGGCTCGACGGCAGCCGTCGATGCGGTCGGCACCGGGGCCGTCAACGCGAAGACGGCATCCGGCACCTCCCGCGCTTCGGCGTCAGAGCCTCGCACCCGCCGCGACCACGCTCGCGCGGACCGATCGTCCCTGAAGAAGACCGCGTCAGTCACGGCGCCGATGCGCTCGATCTGCGAGACCGCCCGAGACGATTCGAACGGCCCCATGCTCTGGGTCCACAGGATGACCCGCTTGCCGAGGACGTCTGCGAGCCGGAGCTCGAGGACTCGGGCCTCGAAGTTGTAGTGGTCGACGAGGTAGGTGCCCCCGCTGCTCACCACGACGTCCAGCTCCTCGAAGCGCCGGTACGCGCGCGCGAACCTCGACCGTCGGACGAGTGGCGCCTCCAGGAGCCGGGATGCCCGACGGTCGTCGGTCAGGAGTCGTACCAACCGGTGCCTGACGCGCTGGAGCACGGTGCGGAGGCGCGCCGGCTCACGGGGCGGGGAGACGGAGAGCTGCTGGTGGATCTCCCATTCGGGGTACAGGCGCGACGTCACGGAGGCGTTCGAGTCGAACGCCACGATCTGGCAGGCGTCGCCGAACGCTCGTCGGAGCGAGACCGTGATCGCCTCGAAGATCGCCGCGTCTCCGGTGTTCGAGAGCACGGCGTTGGTCACGCCGATGAGCACCGGTCCGGCGGGCGGCCGCGACTCGGTCGACCTCGTGTCATCGGACATCGTCATAGATCCCTTCCAAGAGGCGGGTCTGCGTGGCGAGATCGAAGTGCGTTCGGACGCGACGAGCTCCAGCGAGGCCGAGCTCCCGAGTCGCGCGCGGATCGCTGAGCATCTCGTCGAGCGCGGCAGCGATCGCCGGCACGTCGTGCTCTTCGACCAGGGTGCCCACGTCGGCGCTGTCGATCGCCTCCGGTATGCCCGAATGCCGAGTGGCGAGCACCGTCGTGCCGAGCGACATCGCCTCGATGAGGGCGATCGGCAGGCCTTCACGATCGCCGTTGCTCGCGGTCACACTCGGCAGGACGAAGACCTCGGCGCGCCCGACCATCGCTCGCACCTCCTCCGGCTCGATCCGTCCGACGAAGTCGACGCGCGACTCGATGCCGAGCTCACGAACCTGGGACCGAAGGGCCGGCGCCAACGGCCCGTCGCCGATGAGTGCCAGGCGATGATGAGGGTGACGCTCGCTGATCTTCGAGAAGGCGCTGATGAGGTCCGTCGTGCCCTTCTTCTCGACGAATCGCGCGACGTGGACGATCAGCGGCTCACGCTCACCCGGTCGGACCGCGTACTTGACGGTGTCCACCCCGATGTAGTGCGTGAGCAGCTTGTCCTCGGGAAGTCCCGCGCGAAGCGCGGCATTGCGGATCTCGTCCGAGACGCAGATGAGCCGCGCGGCACGATCGCCGAGCTTGTGGCGCTCCAGGGCGTAGCGGATGGCGACCGGCTTGCGCGAGCGCAGGAGCTCCGAGGGGCGAACCGTGACGTCCCGGCCGTGCAGGGTCACGACGAGCGGAAGCGCGAGGCGGCGCGCAGCGGCACTCGCGTAGAGGCCGTCGGGACCGAAGTGCGCATGCATGACGTCGGCGCCGTGGTCGCGCAGGACGCGCTCGAGATTCCCCGAGCGGGCGGTGATGGCGTACCGGAGGTCGGCGACCGCGGAAGCCCCGTCGCTCGAGGAGTACGCCTCCACGCCTGGGGGGGTGTGGTGCAGCGGTCGTCGAGCCACGAAGAACGGGGCATACCTCGTCAGTGCGCCGGCCTGGGCTCGGATGAAGGTCTCAGAGGCGACGAAGAGGTTGTGTCGAAGGACGGCGACGCGATTGGTGGCTGTGGCATCGAGCTCGGGCGTTGTCGGCACTCATGTCTCCAGATTCGGGATGTCCTCGAGGATGTGCGACGTTGCGACGATCGATTGGTCACCCACCCTACCGGGAGGCGCGATCGCGTCCAGGGCATGCGCGGCTGCGCCTCACGGCTGGGCCCTCTGCTCTCGGCCAGTCCAGCGGATCGCGAAGAACCCGGTCCTGGCGCGTCCCCCGCGGTAGAATCGTCGAGTGCCTCGACCTCGGATCGCCATCGCCCACGACTATCTCACGCAACGAGGTGGTGCGGAGAAGGTCGTGCTCGCGCTGCACCGAGCCTTCCCGGAGGCGAGCGTGCACACCACGCTGTACGAGCCGTCCGAGACGTACCCGGAGTTCACGGGCGTCGATGTCCGCGCCGGAACGCTGAACCGGATCAAGCTGTTCCGCAAGCGCCACCGCCTCGCGCTGCCGTTCCTGCCGGGCGCCGCCCAGCGGATCCGGGTCGACGCTCAGCACACCATCGTGAGCTCGAGCGGGTGGGCGCATGGCTTCCAGGCCAGCGGATCGAAGATCGTGTACTGCCACTCCCCGGCGCGCTGGCTGTATCACGCCGACGCCTACCTGGGGAAGTCGAGGTTCGGGCCGCGGGCGGTCGCCCTGGCGCTGCTGCGGGCGGGGCTCAAGCGATGGGATCGGAAGCAGGCGCTCTCTGCGACGACCTACTTCGCGAACTCGACGGTGGTGCAGCAGCGGATCCGCGACGCCTACGGCATCGACGCGGAAGTGCTGCCGGCCCCTCACTCCGTGGACATCCACGCAGTCCAGGAAGCGGTGGACATCGCGCCGCTCGGTCAGCCGTTCTACCTGTGCATCTCTCGCCTCCTGACGTACAAGAACGTCGACGCGGTCGTGGCGGCCTTCAACGAGCTGCGACTGCCGCTGGTGGTGGTCGGTTCGGGTCCGGAGCAGAGGCGGATCGCCGCGATGGCGGGGCCGACGATCGTGATGCGCGAAGCGCTGTCCGACGCGCAGATGCGCTGGCTGTACGACCGCTGCCGCGCTGTGGTGTCGGCGAGCTACGAGGACTTCGGCTTGACGCCGATCGAGGCCGCCAGCTTCGGCAAGCCTGCGGTCGTGCTCCGCTGGGGAGGGTTCCTCGACACGATCAAGGAGGGGGAGACGGGCGAGTACTTCGACGCTCCCGAGCCCGACGCCATCGTCGACGCCGTCAACCGCTTCCAGTCGCGGGAGTGGGACCCGGAGGCCATCAAGGAGCATGCAGCGCTCTTCAGCGAGCACCGGTTCGCTGAGCGTCTGCATCGGGAGATCGCTCGCATCGACGCATCCGAAGCGGATCGGACGTGAGCGACGCGCACCCGCGCGAGGGATCGGTGCGGGTCGCGTTCTTCGACCACAGCAACGAGCGGGGCGGCGCGGAGATGGCGCTGGCGCGGGTGCTGCGATCCGAGGTGCCTTGGAGCGCCACGCTGGTCACGCCGAGACGCGCCTCCCGAGAGACCGTGTTCGACGCGCTCGCGCCCGGCGTCCACCACGTGGAGATCGGTGTCGCGCAGCCGCCGTTGGCGTCACGTCGGGGCGATCGCTTGGCGCCCCTCGGCGCCGCGGCCCGGATCATGTCCACGGTCTTGGCGTTGACCCGAGCGCCTGAGCTCCGGGCGGCCGACGTGTTCGTCGCCAACACCACACGATCCGGCGTCTACGTGGCGCTCGCGGCACGGGTGCTGAGCAAGCCGTTCGTGCTCCACCTGCGAGACCGAGTGGAGCCGGCCGCGATCGGCGGGCTCGCGACACAGCTGATGCGGCGCATCGCGCTCCCCGGAGCCGCGGCGGTCGTCGCGAACTCGCAGGCGACGCTGGCGACGACCGACGGGCATCTCCGCACGGAGCGCGCCGTGGTGCTCCCCAGCGCCGCTGGGCTGGAGCCGTCCGGTGGGGCTGCGCCGATCGTGCGGCCGACGGTGCAGCGGGTCGGCATGGTGGCCCGGATCGACCCGTGGAAGGGCCAAGAGCTGTTGATCAGGGCGTTCGCCTCCGTCGAGGAGCTCCGGTCGGCCACGCTCGACTTCCTCGGTGCGCCCGCGTTCGGCCACGACGCGTATGTGGATGACCTCCGGCGGCTCGCCACGGAGCTCGGTCTGCAGGAGCGCGTCAGGTTCCTGGGCCATGTGGCCGACGTCGCGCAGGCGCTGCAGGACCTCGACATCTGCGTCCAGTGCTCCATCCGTCCGGAGCCCCTCGGGCAGAACGTGCTGCAGTATCTCTCCTCCGGTCGTCCCACGATCGTGGCGGACGAGGGCGGACCATCCGAGTGGATCACGCACGACGTGAACGGCCTGAAGTTCCGGCCTCGCGACGAGCGCGACCTGTCGGCCCAGCTCCGCCTCCTGGCGGCGGACTCGGAACGACGGGCTCGCATGTCGGCCGAGGCGCAGCGCACGCCGGGGCTCCTGACCGACGTCGAGGTCGCGGAGCGGCTCTGCGACCTGGTCTCGGACGTGGCGCGAGCGTCGTGATGCGCGTGTGCTTCATCGCTGCGCCTCTCATCGCGCGGAGCGGCGTCTACAACTCGGCGATCGAGCTCGTCACGGCCGCGCGCGAGATCGGACTGCCCTGGACCGCGGCGCTCGGCGTCTCCAGCACGGCGGGCGGCGCGTCGGCCGAGGTGGACGGTGTGACCGAGTTCGTCGCCGAACCCGCCGGGGTCGGCGGGATCATGCGCCTGCGCGGTGCGCTGCGCGCGACGGAGGCCTACGCGGACGCCGATCTGGTCGTGAGCCTCGTCCCGCAGAGCGACATGGTGCTGGCGCTGGAACGACGTCGCTGGATCGCATACGTGCGTGGCCTGCCATGGCCGGAGCGCAACGAGGCGTCGCTCGCGAAGCGGACGGTGTGGCGGTGGCTCGAGCGCCTGGCGCTGCGTCGCGCCGAGGAGCGATGGGTCACGACGGAGATCCTCGCCCGTGGGCTGGGAGGTGGTGTCGACCGCGTCGTGGCGCCTGGGATCCGGATGCCGCAGCAGCGAGCCGCCGAGGGGCAGCAGCTCGGAAGCGACATCGTGTGGGCGGCTCGCTACTCTTCAGACAAGAATCCTCAGCTCTTCATCCGGACGGTGCACGCGACCGGCGTGCCGGGTGCGATGTACGGATCGGGGCCCCTCGAGGAGGAGCTGCGCGTGGCGGCGTCAGGCAACCCGCGCGTCCCTGGATGGATCGCGAAGGACGAGCTCTGGGACAACGCGCGCGCGTATGTCGGGACGTCCACCAGGGAGGCGTTCGGCCGCAGCGCGGTGGAAGCCGCGCTGCACGGGATCCCGTTGGTGCTCTCCGATCAGTTCGGCTGCGCGGACATGCTGTTCACCGACGTCGGCCTGCGGGAGCGGCACGTGCTCCCGCTGGATGAGCCGGCCGCGTGGGAGGCGGTGGTCCGTCGCCTCTCGGAGGACACCGCGTACGCCGAAGCGGTGGGGCTCCACGTCCAGGAGAACGCGCGAGCGCTCTCCATCGGAGCCGCGGTCGATCGCGTCGCCCGGGCGCTCGACGCCGTCGGCTGATGCGACCTCGGTCGTGTCTCACGGGTTCGACGCCGCGCTCGTAACACGCTGGACACCTCTTCCCGCTACCGTCGATCGCATGCCCTTGCCGAGCCAGCGCGAGGTCGCACACCGCGACCGCTCCAGCTTCCGCGTCCTGACGGTGTGCACCGGCAACATCTGTCGTTCGCCGCAGGCGGCGATGCTGCTCTCGGAGCGCCTCGGCGCCGCGTTCGGGCCCGATGCGACCCGGCAGCTCACGGTCGAGAGCGCGGGGACGCTCGGCTTCGACGGCAGCCCGATGGATGCCGCGGCGCTCGCCGAGGCGCGCCGCCTGGGTGTCGCGCACCCTGAAGCGCATCGCGCTCGACGCATCCAGCCGGCCTACGTCGAGCGGGCGGATCTCATCCTCGGGATGTCGCGCGAGCACCGCGGTGCCGCTGCGAGCCTCCTGCCGAGCGCGAATCGCCGTGCGTTCGCGCTCGTCGAGTTCGCGCGCATCGTGGAGGCGCTCGCGGCGCGCGAGCTCGAGTCGCAGGTCGCGCCGTTGGGAGCGGAGGGGTTCGCCTCGTTCATGCACGGCGTCGTCGAGGCAGCGGGGAGGGCGCGCGGAGTGGTCCCGGCGCTCGCGCGCCGAGAGGACTACGACATCATCGACCCGTACCGGCTGCAGCCGTCCGTGTACCGCGAGTCGGCCGACGTGGTGGCAGCGTGGACCGTCCGGACCGTCGATGCGCTCGTGTCGCTGTCCGCTCCGACCAGGCCATCGCCGGCGAACCACGGAATGTAGCGGATGGCAGAATCGCGCGCCGCGTCTTCGGGAATCCTTGAGGCTTATCATGGTGAACGTTAGAAGTTCTTGGGAAGCGGATGCGGAGATGTCGGATGGTGGAGGACAAGCAGTGAGCAGCCTCCCCCCGAGCGCGTCCCAGACCATCTCCCTCCGGCGCTCGTCACCGCCGTGGGTCGCTCGCTTCCCCGAGCGCCTCCTCCTCTCCGACATCGCCTGCGTCATCGTCGCGGTCGGCATCGCGCAGTTCGTCAACCTCTCCGTGCTGGGCGACCGCGATCTCGTCGAGGGCATCGATTGGCGAGGTGTCGTGGATCCGACGTGGTTCAGCGTCGTCATCGCTGCAGCGTGGCTCTTCGCGCTGGCCGCATCGGGCTCACGCGACGCGCGGGTGCTGGGGGCCGGGACGACCGAGTACGTGCGCGTCTTCAACGCGTCGTTCTTCGTCTTCGGCGTCATCGCCATCACCGCGTATCTGACCGAGTACGAGTTCGCGCGCACCTACGTCGCGATCGCGATGCCGACCGGTCTGGTCTTCCTCCTCATCTCCCGCCAGGTCTGGCGGCAGTGGCTCACTCGCATGCGCATCCGCGGCTACTTCCAGAACCGCGTCGTGGTGGCGGGCTCCGCGGCTGGCGTCGCCCACATCGTCGAGCAGCTGCGGTCGGCAAAGCGCGCCGGCTTCGGCGTGCAGGGCGTCTGCGTGCCTGGAGGTGTCGCCAACGGCCGGCTCCGCAAGCTCGGGGTGCCGGTGCTCGGCGACATCGACGACTCGATCGACGCTCTCGCTCGCGTGAACGCGCACACCCTCGTGCTGACGGGCAGCGACGACCTCTCGCCCGAGAAGATCCGGGAGCTCAGCTGGCGCCTCGAGCCGGGCAGGCAGCACCTCATCGTCGCCCCCGCGCTCACGGATGTCGGCGGACCGCGGATCCACACCAGGCCTGTCGCCGGCCTGCCGCTCATCCATGTCGAGACGCCGCGCTTCGAGGGGTCGGAGCGGTTCATCAAGCGGATGTTCGACATCCTCGGGAGCCTCGCCCTGATCCTCGTCCTGGCCGTGCCCCTGCTCTTGATCGCGCTCGCGGTGAAGCTCGACTCGCCCGGTCCGGTGCTGTTCAGGCAGGAGCGCATCGGCTTCCGGGGCCGCAGCTTCCGCATGCTCAAGTTCCGATCGATGCGCGTCGACGCGGAGCAGGTGCTGGCGACGCTGCTCGACGAGCGCGACGACGGACATGACGCCGGCAACGCCGTGCTCTTCAAGATGAAGCACGATCCGCGCATCACGCGGGTCGGTCGCTTCACCCGTCGCTTCTCGCTCGACGAGCTGCCGCAGCTGTTCAACGTGGTGGCAGGCGACATGTCGCTCGTGGGACCACGGCCCCCGCTGCAGCGCGAGGTCGACCTCTACGAGCAGCACGTGCACCGCAAGTTCCTGGTGAAGCCCGGGATCACGGGCTTGTGGCAGGTGAGCGGTCGCTCGAACCTGTCGTGGGAGGAGTCGGTTCGGCTCGACCTCTACTATGTAGAGAACTGGTCGCTCATCGCCGACCTGCAGATCCTCTGGCGCACCGCGAAGGCAGTGGTCGCGCGAGACGGCGCGTACTGACGCGAAGACAGCACGTCTCGCTCGAGGCGCTGCGACCGAAGGGAACCCATCCGTGGAGCTGAGCGACTACCTGCGGGTCGTGCGGAAGAACGTCATTCTGCTGCTCGCGCTCATGCTTGCCGGCGTCGGCGTCGGTGCGCTGATCGCGACGGTGCAGCAGCCGTCGTACAGCGCGCAGACGCAGGTGTTCGTGTCGACGCAGGGCGGCGGCAGCAGCGCCGAGCTGGTGCAGGGCAACTCCTTCACGCTGTCCCGAGTGAAGACGTATGCGAGCCTCGCGACCTCGCAGGACGTGCTCGAGCGCGTGATCGCAGACCTCGGCCTGACGCTCGACAGCCAGACGCTCGCGGAGTCGGTCGCGGCCAGCCCCGTGCTCGACACCACGATCATCGAGATCAACGCGGTCGACGAGGACCCGGCGCTCGCCGCGCGCATCGCGGATGCCGTCGCAGCGAGCCTCGCGACGACCGTGGCCGAGATCGAGTCGCCGGGTGAGGGCGGCAGCCCGGTGCAGCTGACCACGGTGGAGCGGGCGACCGTGCCGCAGACGCCGGTCAGCCCGCGGCCGATGCTCAACGTCGCGCTCGGCGCCCTGCTCGGCCTGGCGCTCGGCATCGCGATCGCGCTCCTGCGAGAGGTGCTGGACACCCGCATCCGCGACGAGCGCGGCCTCAAGCTCGTGACGGAGCTGCCCGTCGTGGGCTCGATGACCTTCGACCCGAAGGCGAAGCAGCGCCCGCTCGTCGTGCACTCGGACCCGCTCAGCCCTCGTTCCGAGGCCTACCGCACCCTGCGCACCAACCTGCAGTTCGTCGAGGTGGACGGTCGCAGCCGCACGTTCGTCGTCACCTCCTCGACCCCGAGCGAGGGCAAGAGCTCCACCGCGGCGAACCTCGCGCTCGCGCTCGCGGATGCTGGCGAGACCGTGATCCTGATCGACGCGGACCTTCGCAAGCCGAAGGTCGCCGAGTACATGAACATCGACGGCAGCGTCGGCCTGACCGACGTCCTCATCGGGCGGGCGGAGCTCGTCGACGCCGTGCAGATGTGGGGCGAGTCGTCGCTCTACGTGCTGCCGTCGGGCCAGATCCCGCCGAACCCCAGCGAGCTGCTCGGCTCCAAGTCGATGCAGGCGCTCATCACGCAGCTCGAGACCGAGTTCGACTGGGTGCTCTTCGATGCCCCGCCGCTCCTTCCCGTCACGGACGCAGCGGTGCTGTCGCGCAACACCGCCGGCGCGATCATGGTCGTGGCGAGCGGCAGGGCGACGCGCCATCAGCTCGACGTCGCGCTGGGCATGCTCGAGAACGTGGACGCGCCCGTCGCGGGCGTGGTCCTGACGATGCTGCCGGCGAAGGCCGCGAACGCCTACGGCGCATACGGTGCCTACGGCGAGGGCTACGCGCTGAGCAAGACGAAGACGAAGCCGAAGGCCAAGGCGAAGGCGCGCGGTTAGCGCCGTCGACTGCGCGACGCCTCTCGGACACAGTCGCGTAACCATCGATCGATAGGTTCATCACCATGCAGACCTCCGTCACGAAGGCCGTCATCCCCGCCGCAGGGCTCGGCACCCGGTTCCTGCCCGCGACCAAGGCGCTGCCGAAGGAGATGCTGCCGGTCGTCGACAAGCCCGTGATCCAGTACGTGGTCGAGGAGGCGGTGCGCGCCGGGCTCGACGACGTGCTGTTCGTCACCGGGCGCAACAAGAACGCGCTGGAGAACCACTTCGACCGCGCCACCGAGCTGGAGGCGACGCTCATCAAGAAGGGCGACGTCAAGCGGCTCGCCAAGGTGAAGCGCTCGTCGGGGCTCGCGAACATCCACTACACGCGGCAGGGCGACCCGCTGGGGCTCGGCCACGCCGTGCTCCGGGCACGCGCGCACGTGGGCGACGAGCCGTTCGCGGTGCTCCTGGGCGACGACATCATCGACGAGCGCGACCACCTGCTCGAGCGGATGGTCGAGGTGCAGTCGACGCTGCAGACGACGGTGGTCGCGCTCATGGAGGTGCCCGAGTCGCAGGCGCACCTCTACGGCATCGCCACGGTCGAGGCGACCGAGCAGGACGACGTCGTGCGCGTGACCGGACTCGTCGAGAAGCCCGAGGCCGGCACGGCGCCGTCGAACCTCGCGATCGTCGGCCGCTACGTGCTGCGCCCCGAGGTGTTCGGGGTGCTGGAGCGGACGGAGCCCGGCAAGGGCGGCGAGATCCAGCTCACCGACGCGCTGCTCGAGCTCGCCGGCGACGACGCCGCGGGCGGTGTGCACGGCGTCGTCTTCCGCGGACGCCGCTACGACACCGGCGACCGGCTCGACTACATCAAGGCCAACGTGCTGCTCGCCTCGGAGCGCGAGGACATCGGCCCGGAGCTGCAGGACTGGCTGAAGCAGTTCGTCGCCGGCCTCTGAGCCGGCCGCGCACGATCACGAACGCCCCCGAAGTAGGGTTGACAGGGTGCCGCACCGGCGCCCGAGAGTGACGTCGGCGCCCGCCGGCAGAGAGTACGAGCAGCTGTGAAGATCGTCGTCGTCGGCACCGGATACGTAGGCCTCTCGAACGCAGTTGTCCTGGCGCAGCACCACGATGTGGTCGCCGTGGACATCGACGAGCGCAAGGTCGAGCAGGTGAACGCGCGCATCTCGCCGATCATCGACGTCGAGCTCGAGGACTACCTCGCCACGAGGCAGCTGAGCCTCACCGCGACGACGGATGCGGCAGCGGCCTTCGAGGGCGCCGGGCTCGTCGTGGTCGCGACGCCGACCGACTACGACCCGCAGGAGAACTTCTTCAACACGAAGTCGGTCGAGTCGGTCATCGAGCAGGTGGTCGCGGTCGCCCCCGATGCGACGATCGTCGTGAAGTCGACCGTGCCCGTCGGCTTCACCGAGCGGATGCGTGCCGCGCACCCGGGCGCGCACATCGTCTTCTCGCCGGAGTTCCTGCGCGAGGGCCGCGCGCTGCACGACAACCTGCACCCGTCGCGCATCGTGGTGGGCGACACCGGCGAGCGCGGGCGGCAGTTCGCCGACCTCATGGTCGAGGGCGCGGAGGCGAAGGACGTGCCCGTGCTCCTCACCGACCCGACGGAGGCGGAGGCGATCAAGCTCTTCGCCAACACCTACCTCGCGCTGCGGGTCGCGTACTTCAACGAGCTCGACACCTACGCCGCGACGCACGGGCTGGACGCCGCGCAGATCATCGGCGGCGTGGGCCTCGACCCGCGCATCGGCACGCACTACAACAACCCGTCCTTCGGGTACGGCGGCTACTGCCTGCCCAAGGACACGAAGCAGCTGCTCGCGAACTACGAGGACGTGCCGCAGAACCTCATCGCCGCGGTGGTCTCGGCGAACACCACGCGCAAGGACTTCGTCGCCGCCGACATCCTGCGGCGCGAGCCGAAGGTCGTGGGCATCCACCGGCTCATCATGAAGTCGGGCTCCGACAACTTCCGGGCGTCGTCGATCCAGGGCGTGATGAAGCGGGTGCGCGCCAAGGGCGTCGAGATCGTGCTGTACGAGCCGGCGCTCGAGGAGGACACCTTCTTCGGGTCGGAGATCATCCGCGATCTCGACGAGTTCAAGCGGCGCTCGGATGTGATCGTCGCGAACCGGCGCTCCGAGGAGCTCGAGGACGTCGCCGAGAAGCTCTACACGCGCGACATCTACGGCCGCGACTGAGCGCAGCGCGCTCCGGCGCAGGGGTCAGCGCCGGAGCGACCTCCGCCTGGCTCGCAGGGCGATCGCCTCGGCGATCGCAGCGATCGCCGCGCCCGCGAGCGCGCCGAGGCCGTTCGCGGCGACGTCGAGCAGCGACGTGACCCGGGCGGGCATGAACAGCTGCGCGGTCTCGACGCCGACGCTCGCGGCGACGCAGATCGCGGTGGCGAGCCACCATCGGCGTGCGCCGAGCACGAACGTCAGCAGCAGCGCGACCGGCACGAGCATCGCGACGTTCGCGAGCACCTCGAGTCGCGTCCAGCTCAGCCACTCGAGCAGCGTCCGGTCGTGCAGCCATCCGAGGCCGCGGACGACGAGCGGCTTGGCGCGCGCCTGCAGGGGCGTCGGCACCAGGGTGATGAGGAGCGCGACGGGTGCGACGATCGCGAGCCCGACGGCGCCCACGCGGCGGAGGGACGCCCGCACGGCGCGCGCGTGGATCTCCCAGAGCCGGCTCATGCATCCAGTCTGCACGGGCCGCCGGGCACGGCGGCACAGGGACGCTTGAGGCGCACCCCGGACGGTCGGCATCGGCATCGGCATCTGCGTGCGCGAATGCGATCGGAATCGGCCATTGTCCGAGTCAATGTGGGTGAACGAGTGGGGGACAATATCCGGGGAATGCGAAGCGAATTGGATTCGCGGTCATCCGGGAGTATTCTCTGCGCTATGGCTAAGAAGACAATGGTGCAGCTCGTCGACGATATCTCAGGTGATGCGATCGGCGACGGCGAAGGCCGCACCGTACGATTCGCATTCGACGGGGCAGACTACGAGATCGACCTCACGAACTCCCACATCGAGGAGTTCTCGAACGCGCTCGAGGACTACGTGCGCGCATCGCGCCGCGTCTCCGGACGACGCAAGACCAACGCTCCCGCTGGCCGCAGCGGTGGCAGCGGCAGCAGTGGCGAGACCGCGGCGATCCGCGAGTGGGCGGAGTCGCAGGGGCTCAAGGTCGCGACGCGGGGCCGCATCCCGGCCGACATCGTCGACCGGTACAACAACCGCTGATCCGACGCAGACGGAAGAGCGCCGCCCCGAGGGGCGGCGCTCTCTTTCGTCGTCGGGGCTCACCGCGCGAGGAGCTCGTCGATCCGTCGCGCGATCAATGCCAGGCCTTCCTCATTCGGGTGGAGATCGTCGGAGGCGATGAGATCGGGCCGGTCCAGGAAGAGGTCGCCGAGATCGAGGTATTCGGCCCCGGCATTCTCGGCGGCCGCTGCCACGCGCTCGCGCAGCGCGAGCAATGCGTCGGGCGTGGGGGAATCGTCCCATAGCGGCGACGTGACGATGAGCCGGACGTCCGGCAGCTGACGCCGCACCTCGGCGTAGAAGGCGGTCACCGCCGCCTCGACGTGCGCGCGCTGGAGGTCGTTGCGGCCGCCGGAGACGACCAGGATGTCGGGATCGGCGTCGACCGCCCTCGGCAGCACGCCGATGTACGACTGGCATCCGCTCGATGCGCAAGCGCCGTCGGCACGGCCGGTGGAGTAGCCGGTGCCGGCGATCGCCAGGTTCTGCACGCGCCAGCCCCGCAGCTCGCCGAGCATCGCCGGGAAGCCCGCTCCGCTGATCGGCGTGGCGGTGCCGACGGTGTACGAGTCGCCGATGAAGACGGCGAGCGGGGCGTCGTCGGGGGCGGAGGTCGAGGCGGTCCGGGCGGCGGTCGCGGTCGGGGTCCCCGACGGGTCGGGGGCCGCGGATCGGGGCAAGAGCAGCAGCGCGGCGATCGCTGCCAGGGCGACCGCGGCGAGGATGGCCGCGATGGCCTTCGCTCGGCGGGACATCGTGGTCTCGATACGCGGCCGGCTTCGCCGGCTGCTACTCGACCAGCGGGGGCGGGGAGGGCGGGGCGGTGACGAGCGCGCGGACCGCCTCGAGGGGGACCGCCACCCAGCTCGGGCGGTTCCGCACCTCGTAGACGACCTCGTAGAGCGCCTTGTCGAGCAGCAGCGCGGTGAAGACGGGGTCGGACTCGTCGACCGGTCCGGCCGCCTCCGCGTAGCCGGCCAGGAACTCCGCGCGACGCTGCCACACCCAGTCGCCGGCAGCCGCGCCGTCGGCGTCGGGCAGCTCCTGCAGCGCGGAGCCTGCGGCGTAGTCGAACGAGCGCAGCATGCCGACGACGTCGCGCAGCCGCGGCTCGCGCACCATCCGCTCGTGCATCGGCCGCAGGGGCTCGCCCTCGAAGTCGAGCAGCACCCAGCCGCCGTTCGCGCCGCGCAGCACCTGGCCCAGGTGGAGGTCGCCGTGGATCTGCTGCAGCTCACCGAGCCGCCGGACCTCGCGCAGCCGGTCGGCGGCCGCCTGGAGCTCGTCGTGGAGCTCGCCGAGCACGCCCGCCGCCTCCTGCCGCGCCCACGCCATGCGCTGCTCGAGCCCGGTGATGAAGCGCAGCGTGTCGGCCTCGCTCGCGCTGGCCGTGCCCATGGCCGCCGCGAGGTCGCGGTGCACCGTCGCGACCGCCTCGCCGAGCGCTCGGGCGTCGGGCGCATCGCCGGGCTGCTCGCCGCGCAGCGTCGCGAGGGCGTGCTGGCGGAACAGCTCCCACGCGTCCTGCCCGCCGGCGACGAACTCCGACACCGCGAGCAGGTGGCCGGTGACGAAGGCGTCACCCGCCGGCCAGCCGGCCGTCACCGACGCGAGCAGGTGGGGGATGCGGTCGCATCCCGCCCGGGTGAGGGCCCCGGTGACGACCACGTCGGGGTTGTCGCCGGGGGAGACGACGCGGAACACCTTGGCGATCCAGGTGCCGTCGCCGCCGATGATCGAGGTGTTCGACTGCTCGCCCGTGATCACGCGGATCTCGCCCGCGGGTGCCGGGTCGGCGGTCGCGTCGCCGTCGAGGCCGTTGACCGACCGCCTGCCGGTCGCGACGTCGAGGAGCGCCTGCACCGCATCCGCATCGCTGCACGCATCGACGAGCCAGCGACCGTCGAGCTGCGCGATCGGCGAGCTGCCCGGCTCGTCGCGCCACGCGACCGGCACCTGCAGCAGGGTGTCGCCCGCGCGCAGCAGCAGGATCTCGGCATCGCCCAGGTCGTAGCTCGTCTCGAGCGCGATGTCGACCTCCTGGCCCTTCAGCGGGTACCAGCGAGTGGTCGGCATCCAGGCCGCGATGGCGGTCAGGACGGATGCGTCGGTGAGGGAGGGAGCGTCGGTCGGCGTGGGGTCGCTCATGGTGGCCATCATGCCGGGTGGCTCTGGATGCTGGCTATCAGCCGGCGGTCTCGACGCGGACGGTGCGCCGCGCGCACCGCCCGGCTCCACCGGCGGCAGTGCCTACGGCAGCGTGTGCAGCTGCAGCCCGTAGACGACCGTGCCGAGCTGCGAGACGGGCGCCATGAGCCCCTCGACGGCGCAGGTGCCGCCGGTGCCGCGGATGCCCGACACGACACCCACCGCGCGCGCGCCGGCATCCGTCGGGCGGCTCACGACCGGGCCGCCGGAGTCGCCGAGGCAGAAGGCCGAGGAGCCGCTCGAGCGCACGATCTGCACGTGCATGCACTCCGACCCGCGCGGGGTGCCGTAGCAGGTGACGTAGGCGCCACCAGCGGTCAGGTCGCACTTCCAGCCGGTGACCTGGCCCGACGAGCACAGCTGGTAGCCCGAGGGCGGCCAGGTGGTCTGCGTGCCCGTGATGTCGACGGTCGTCGTGTTGCCGGTGTAGATGCGAGGGAGCGTGCGCGCGTCGTAGGACGCGGCGATGACGCCGAGGTCGAACGGCAGCTCGCCGTCGTTCAGCTCGGCGACCAGGTCGCTGCGGCCGATCGATGTGCCGGCGGCGTTGCGCACCGCGCGGTCGTCCGCGTAGTCGCTGCAGTGCGCGGCCGTGACGATCACGGGGCGGTGGCCGTAGAACCCGGTGAAGCCGGAGGTGCACGAGACGAACGCGCCGCTGCGGAACTGCGTCTGCACGCGCATGCCGCCCGACAGCACGGCGACGTCGTTCGTGCGCGCCGTGCGGATGGGGGCGACCGCCGCCGGGTCGATGGCGGCGCCGGCCTCGAGCGGCACCGCGGCCGCGTTGGCGGGCACGGTGTCGGTCTGCGCGACGGAGACCGACGCGCCGACCGCGGCTGCTGCATCCTGGGCCTCGTCGATGACCTCGCGGACGTCGCCCTCGACCGCGATGGGCTCGGTGCCGGCGGCCTCGGCCGCGGATGCGGTGGGCACCTCGACCGAGAGCGTGTCCTGGCCGATGCCGATCGCGAAGGCGCCCTCGACGGGCATGGAGGCTGCCATGTCGTAGGCGATCTCGAGCAGCTCCGCCTCGCTCGACTCCTGCGCGACGAAGCCGACGTCGATGCCCTGCGCGCGCGCGTCGCGAGCGATGGCGCGCACCTCGCTCGGCACGTCACCGGCCCAGCCGATGCGGATGGTGCCGGCGACCGGGTCGCCCTCGATCGTGCCGATGCGCGAGACGGGCGTGCGCGCATCCCACGAGGCGATCTCGTCGATCACCGCGAAGTGCGCCTCCTGGATGGCAGGGATGTCGTCGGCGGAGACCGCCGGGGGCGCGGGCGGGATGGCGATGAAGGTGGCGCCGAGACCAAGGGTGATGACGGCAAGGATGAGCGGGCGGCGCAAGCGGGGACCTCGTGACGGGCTGGGGAGCAGGACCGACGCTGAGCGTAGCGCAGGGTTCAACCTGCGGTCGAGGGTATTCGCAATCTTTCTCCGAAGGGAGGTTGCCGACGTCGCAAGCTCGCGGGGCCGCCTCCGGACCCCAGGATCACTCCACCGGAGCGGGCGTCGCCGGGTTCTCGACCGTCGGTCCGGTGACCGTCGCTCGCTGCGGGCGTCGCCGCAGCACGCGTCGGACGATGAGCCAGGCGACCAGGCCGAGCACCGCGAGCACGATGAGGGTCGGCACCGCCTGCCCGAGCGCGAAGAGCGCCGCGGCGCCCCAGGCCAGGAACGCGCCCCACCCGGCGACGAGCCCGTCCCAGAAGCTGGGCGTGCCCGTCGGCCCCTCGACCGTGGTCGAGCGGATGTCGACGCCGATCGTCGACATGGCCACGAGGTCCTCGAGCGCGCGCTGCTGCGAGCGCAGCTGCTCGAGCTCGCTCGTGCGCTCGGTGAGCTGCGCCTCGACCTCGAGCAGCGTCTCGGTGTCGGCGGCCGTGGTCAGCAGCTGCGTGAGCCGGTCCACGGAGGTGCGGGCCGCGTTCACGCGCACCTCGAGGTCGCGCACCTGCGCCGTGACCTGCTCCTCGCCCATGTCGACGCGGGTCACCTCGCCGAGCTCGCGGAGGGCCGTGAGCATGGTCTCGACCTCCGCGGCCGGCACGCGCACCGTGAGCGTCGCCCATGCCGGCTCGAAGTCGGTCGACGCGCCCTCGGAGCGGCGGTCGATCGCGCCGCCGCGGGCGACGGCCGCATCGGAGACGGCGTCCGCCGTCGCGATCGGGTCGCCGACCCGCATGCTGAGGGTGCCGGAGATGATGACGGAGCGGTCCTCGTCGCCGGCGACGCCACCGAGGTCCTCGCCGGCGCCGGGGATGCCGACGCTCGGCTCCTCCGCCGGGCTGCCGCCGAGGTCCGGCATGCCGCCGTCCTGGCCGCCGCCCTCCTGGGCGGGCGCGCCGACGACCGGCGACGGCGAGGCGCCCATGGCGCCGCAGCCGGTGAGGAGCACGGCGCCGACGGCGACGATGCCGGCCATGGACAGGAGTCTGCGGGTCATGCTTCCAGCGTGCGCGCGCGCCGGCCGAAGCACAGCCCAACCTTTCGCACGACTCGGGCGTCAGGCGACGGCGGTCGACGCCGGTCGCGGTCAGTCGCGGTCGCCGCGCTTCGCGGCCTTCGCCTCCGCCTTGGCGGCGCGCAGGTCGGCCTTCGCCGCTGCCCGTGCCTCGGCGGCCTCGTTGCGCGCCTCGACCGCCTGCAGCCGCTCGGCAGCCCTGGCCACCGCATCCGCCGCCTTCGCCTCCGCCTGCCGCAGCCGGGCGCGCGCCTCCTCGACGACCTTGCCCGCCTCGCGCACCTGCTTGTCGTCGAGGATCGACGCGGGCAGGCGCTCGAGCGGCTCATCGGGCTCGTTGCGCTCGAGCCACCGCTCGATGCCGTCGAACAGCCGCGAGAGGCCGAAGCCGAAGCCGCTGCCGTCGTCGACGTCGTTCGACTGGAATGCCCCTGCGCGCACCGCGGGCGCGAGCAGCGGGAAGCGCTCGTCGGTGACGAGCTCGGGCAGCGCGCGCCGCACGTCCTCGTCGACCGCCGCGTCGCTCGACGCCTTCGAGTAGAGCGCGATGTAGCCGAGCAGCAGCCGCAGCGTGGGCAGCTTCATGCGGTCGGGCGCGGGCACGCCCTCGAGCGCGGCGAGGCCTGCCTCGATGATCGCGAGCCGGTTCGGCGTGGTGGGCGTGGAGCTGGGCGGCAGGTCTGCGAGCCACGGATGCGCGTCGTAGGCGGCGCGCACGAACATCGCCCACTCGCGCAGCCGCTGGCGCCAGGTGCTGCCCGCGCCGGGCACCGTCACCTCGCTCGCCGTGTCGTACATGAGCAGCAGCAGGCCGTCCTTGCCGGTGACGTACCGGTAGAGCGACATCGGCGCGACCCCGACCGCCGCGGCGACCTTGCCCATGCTGACGGCCTCGAGCCCCTCGGCGTCAGCGATCTGGATCGCCGCCTCGACGATCTGCTCGGTGGTGAGCTCGCGCTTCGGGCCGCGGTGCGGCAGCTCGGCGACGCCCCACGTCACGGCGACCGCGTGCGGCAGGTCGGGGGTGGGGTCGATCGGCTCGATCGGATTCGTCACAGCTGCCTCGTCGCTCACTGGCGGTCGTCGGGATGGGTGCCGGTGCGTTCGCCGGTCTCGAGCGCGGCGATGGCGGCGAGGTCGTCGTCGTCCAGCGAGAACCCGTCCACGTCGAGGTTCTCGCGCAGGCGCTCGGGATGCGTCGACTTCGGCGTCAGGCCGCCGCCGAGCTGCAGGTGCCAGCGGATGATCGCCTGCGCCGGGCTCACGCCGTGCGCGGCGGCGATCCGCCCGATGACAGGATCGTCGAGCAGCCGCGACCTGCCGAGCGGGCTCCACGCCTGCGTGACGATGCCGTGCGCCGCGTGGAAGGCGCGCAGCTCGTGCTGCGGCAGCCACGGGTGCGACTCCACCTGGTTCACGACCGGGAACACGCCCGTCTCGCCGATGATGCGCCGCAGGTGCTCGTCGGTGAAGTTCGAGACGCCGATCGAGCGGATCCGGCCCTCGTCGCGCAGCGCGATCAGCGTGCGCCAGACGTCGACGAACTGCCCGCGCGCCGGGCGCGGCCAGTGGATCATGTAGAGGTCGACGGGGGAGCCGAGCGCAGCCTCGCTCGCCGCGAACGAGGCGCGCACGGCATCCGCCGACTGGCTCTGCTCGCCCCAGAGCTTGCTCGTCACCGTCAGGGTCGTGCGGTCGAGCCCGCCCTCGACCGCGCGCCGCACCGCGTCGCCGACCTCGCGCTCGTTGCCGTAGAGCTCGGCGCCGTCGATGAGCCGGTAGCCGGCGGCGAGCCCCGCGTCGACGACCGCGCCGGCCTCATCGGCCGGCACCTTGTAGAGGCCGAAGCCCAGCGCGGGCATGCTGCGCCCGTCGAGCAGGGGCAGGTCGGCGGGCATGGCTCGATTGTCGCAGGCTGGGACCGCCCGGCTCCTCCCTCGCTCGGGGGAGGCTGCGGGAGCAGCGGTCAGCGCGGCAGCTCGACGGGCGCCGTCTCGGGCGGCTCGCCGATGCCGTGGCGGAGGTCGGGCTGGTGCCGGCGGAAGACCGCCGCGATCGTCGCGGCGATCGCCACCATCACGACCGCCACCCAGACGCCGCCGACGCCGCCGATGGCGTCGATGCAGACGCCCGCCACCGCCGACCCGACCGCGGCGCCCAGCAGCTGCCCGGTGCCGATCCACGCGTACGCCTCCGGGGTGTCGGCGAACTTCACCGTGCCGGCGATGATCGCCGAGAACGCGGCGAGCGCGGGCGCCGTGCCGATGCCGGCGATGAAGAGCGCGATCGAGAGGCCGACGACCTCGGTCATCGGCAGCGCGATCGCCATGCCGATGAGCACGATCGTCAGCCGGATCGCGACCGACCACGGCGTGATGCCACGGCTGCCGAGCGCGAAGCCGCCGATGAGCGAGCCGAACGCCGACACGGCGAGCACGATGCCGGCCTCGAGCGCGCCCTCGCCGAAGGTCGCGACGACGCCCGCCTCGACCGCCGAGAAGCCGCCGATGAACATGGCCGAGACCACGACGGAGAGCAGCACGGGCGGCTTCCGCAGCACGCGTCCGAGCTTGCGCGAGGTCGGCGGGATGCGCAGCCGCCGCACCTCCGGCGAGACGATGAAGAAGGCGGCGCCGACGGCTTGGATCGCGATGGTGACGAGGAGCGTCGGCCCGGTGCCCATGACCGAGACGAGCAGCGTCAGCAGCACCGGCCCGAAGACCCAGATGATCTCCTGCAGCGCCGCGTCGAACGAGAACAGCGGCGACAGCAACCGCTGCGGGACCATGCGCGGGTAGAGCGTGCGCACGGTCGGCGTGACCGGCGGCATCGCGGCGCCCGCGACGGCGCCGGCGAGCACATCCGCCCACAGCGGCACGCTGAGCGTGGCCATCGACAGCAGCGCGGCCACCGACACGGCGGTCGTCGTCACGAGCACCGCGACGGTGCCGAAGCGGGCCATCAGCCGCGTGACGAAGGGGCCGGCGATCGCCATGCCGACGGAGAAGGCGGCGAGCACGAGACCGGCGGCCGTGTAGGAGCCGTGCTCGTGCTCGATGTGCATGAGGATGCCGAGCGAGTACATGCCCGCGGGGAAGCGCGCGATGAGCTGGGCGAGGATGATGCGCGCGAGCCCAGGGACCCTCAGCACCTCACCGTACGCGCGCACCAGGACAGCCTAGGACGACGAGCGCCCTCCGCGGCGCCCGACTCGTCAGCGGTCCGCGTCGGCGCGCGGCGCCGTGATGAGCACCGCGGCGACGAGCGCCACGACCGCGGCCCCGACGTGCGCCAGCAGCCCGAGCTGGCTCGACAGGTCGAACGGCGCGACCGGGTTCCAGGCGACCGCGATCGCGAGGAAGACGGGCACCCACCACCAGTGCTTCGCCTGCACCGCGAACCAGCCGATGATGAGCGCGAGCACGGCGATCACGAAGCGGAGCGTCTCGTACCACTCGCTGCCGATGAGCAGCGTGCCGACGACGAGCGCGATCGCCAGCAGGATGCCGGGGGCGAGCGCGTTGCGCTGGACGCTCGGGCCGTAGCGGTCTGGCTCCATGGGTGCTGCACTCCTCCGGGTCGGCTTCCACCGTACGGCCACCGCGGAGGGCGTCAGTCCGCGAGCGCCTTCCGGATGCGCTGGAGCGAGACCGGACCTGCGGTGCCGAGCTGCTGCGCGAAGAGGCTGACCCGCAGCTCCTCGAGCAGCCAGCGGGCGGCGATGAGCCGCTCCGCCTTCGCCGATCCGTCGGTGCCGGGGACGGCATCCGTCACCGCCGGCGCGAGCGGCAGCGTGCCGCCCGCCGCGGTGAAGAGCGCCACCGCCTGCTCCACCTCGGTCATCCACGTGCGATCGCGGTTGGCGGTCTCCGGCAGCCGCTTCACGCGGTGCTCGATCGCGCGCACGTAGACCTCCAACCGGCCGAGCCGGTCGAGGCCTGTGCGGCTGACGAAGCCGTCGAAGACGAGCTGGTCGAGGTGCCCCCGGGCGTCGGCGAGCGCCGCCATGTGGGCGAGGGTCGCGCCGTCGCGGATCGCGCGGTCGGCGAGCCGGGCGGAGGTCAGGATGCGCGCCACCTGCGACGCGAGCGCGAACATCCGCTCGACGAGGCCGTCGGCGACGCGGGCGCGCAGCGCCTCGAAGTCGGCGACCGTGGCCGGAGCCGTCGTACCCAGTTCGGCGTCGATGATCGCGAGCATGAGGTCGTCGAACAGCCGGTCGGTCGACGCGTAGGGGCTCGCGCCGAGCGCCAGCTTCTCGGCCGCCGTGAGGTTCGACTGCACGTAGGGCCCCGGGCTCGGCACCTGCCGCAGCAGCAGCTGCCGCACCGCCGCGCGCTGGTCGCGCTGCTGCGCCTCGCGGGTGGCGGAGAGGCGGATGCCGACCGTCGCCCTGCCTGCCCCCGCACCCTTCGCCGCCGGCCCGGTGATCGCGTAGCCCGGGTAGGCCCGCACCGTGTTGCCGCCCTGCCGCACGTCGATGTGCTCCGGCAGCTCGGTGTCGAAGCCGGCGACCTCGTCGCGCTCGAGGTCGCTCGTCACCTTCACGGCGACCTTCGCCACCTGCGTGCGCGCCTGCTGGCCGAAGCGCCGCTGCAGCGCCTCGAGGTCCTTGTCGGCGCCGAGCCGGCGCCCCCGGCCGTCCTCGACCGCGAAGGTCGGCTTCAGGTGGTCCGGGATGCGGTGCCAGTCGACATCCGTCGCCGCCGCCTGCACGTAGGCGGTGCGGGAGATGCGCGCGGCGAGCACCTCCGCGATCGAGCGGGAGGCGGCGCCGCGGCCCTCGCCGCCGGCCGGCGGCTCGGCCGGCAGCTCGGCGAGCATCCCGCGTGCCCAGTCGGCGGCCGGCACGACGTGCTTGCGCACGTGCTTCGGCAGGCTCTTGATCATGGCGGTGAGCAGCTCCTCGCGCATGCCGGGCACGAGCCAGTCGAAGCCGGCGGGGGTGAGCCGCGGCAGCACCGCGAGCGGCACGTGCACCGTCACGCCGTCGTCGGCGGCGCCCGGCTCGAACCGGTAGCTGAGCCGCAGCCGCTGCTCGCCCTGCTGCCACTTCGTCGGGAACGCCTGGCTGTCGACGGTCGCGTCCTCGCCGGTGAGGTCCTCGCGGCGCATCGTCAGCAGGTCGGGCGTGGTCTTCCGCGCCTCGCGCCACCAGCCCTCGAAGCTGCGGGTGGACGCGACGTCGGCCGGGATGCGCGCGTCGAAGAAGTCGAAGACCGCCTCGTCGCCGACGAGCAGGTCGCGGCGGCGCTGGCGCTCCTCGAGCCGCTCGAGCTCGCGCCGCAGCTCCTTGTTCCTGCGGTCGAAGTCCTGGGGGCTGTCCCACTCGCCGTCGACGAGCGCATGGCGGATGAACAGCTCGCGCGCGTGCTCGGGATCGATGCGCGAGAACTGCACGCGGCGCCGCTCGACGATCGTGACGCCGAAGAGCGTCACCTTCTCGAAGGCGACGACCGCGCCCTGCTTGCGCTCCCAGTGCGGCTCCGACACCTGCCGCTTCGCGAGGTCGCCGGCGAGCGGCTCGGCCCAGGCGAGGTCGATGGATGCTACGTTGCGGGCGAAGAGGCGGCTGGTCTCCACGAGCTCGGCGGCCATGACCGCGTGCGGCGGCTTCTTGGCGAGCGCCGAGCCGGGGAAGATCTGGAACCGCGCGCCGCGGGCGCCGAGGTACTCGGGGCGCACGCGCATCCGCCGCTTGTCGCCCTTGTCGCCGGGCCGCGACTGCTGCGGCTTCTGCGTCTCGTCGAGCGTGCCGATGCGGCCGAGCAGGCCGGACAGCAGCGCCTTGTGGACGGCGTCGGCGTCGACGGACGTGGCGAGGGAGCCCACCCCCTCCGCTGGTCGAGTAGCTGACGAAGTCCGCGTATCGAGACCACCATGGCGGCTCTCGTCTCGATACCCGCCTTCGGTGCTGCTCGACGAGCGGAGAGGCTTCAGCCCCATCGACCTCGTCAGCTGCCGCACCACGTCCTGCCACTCCCGCACGCGCAGGAAGCTGAGGTGCTCCGCCTTGCACGCCTTGCGGAACTGGTTGCCCGAGAGCGCCGCCTGCTGCGCCTGCAGGTGCCGCCAGAGCGAGAGCAGCGTGATGAAGTCGCTCGTCGGGTCGACGAAGCGCGCGTGCATCCGGTCGGCCTCCTCGCGCCGCTCGAGCGGGCGCTCGCGAGGGTCTTGGATCGTCAGGCCCGCGACGATGGCGATGACCTCGTGGGCGACGTCCGCGTCGCGGCCGGCCAGCGCCATCCGCCCGAACCGCGGGTCGACGGGCAGGCGCGCGAGCTCGCGGCCGATCTTCGTGATGGAGCCCTTCGCCGAGATCGCGCCGAGCTCGCGCAGCAGGTCGTGGCCGTCCTTGATGCCGCGCGAATCGGGCGGCTGCAGGAACGGGAACTCCTCGAGCGGGCCGAGGCCGAGCGAGGCGGCCTGCAGGATGACCGCGGCGAGGTTCGTGCGCAGGATCTCGGGATCGGTGAAGGCGGGGCGCTTGTCGAAGTCGGCCTCGGCGTAGAGGCGGATCGCGATGCCCGGCGCGACGCGGCCCGCGCGGCCCGAGCGCTGGTTGGCGCTCGCCTGGCTGATCGCCTCGATCGGCAGCCGCTGCACCTTGCTGCGGGCGGAGTAGCGCGAGATGCGGGCGGTGCCGGTGTCGATGACGTGTCGGATGCCGGGCACGGTGAGGCTCGTCTCGGCGACGTTCGTGGCGAGCACGACGCGGCGGCGGATGCCCGGGCGGTGCGAGCGCTCGAACACCCGGTGCTGGTCGGCGGCGCTCAGGCGCCCGTAGAGGGGGAGGATCTCAGTGGTGGCGCCGAGCCGGCCCTGCAGCTGGTCCTGCGCGTCGCGGATGTCGGCCTCGCTGGGCAGGAAGACGAGCACGTCGCCGCTGTCGTCGCGGGCGATCTCGGCGAGGGCCGACTCGATGCCGTCGATCGGGTCGAGGTCGACGTGCTCGTCGGGCTCGCCGTCGCCGTCCTCGTCCTCGTCCATCGCCTCCGCGACGAGCGGGCGGTAGCGGATGTCGACCGGGAAGGTGCGGCCTGAGACCTCGATGATCGGGGCGCCGCCGAAGTGCCGGCTGAACGACTCCGGGTCGATCGTCGCGCTCGTGACGATCACCTTGAGGTCGGGGCGGCGGGGGAGGAGCCGCTGCAGGTAGCCGATGAGGAAGTCGATCGTGAGGCTGCGCTCGTGCGCCTCGTCGATGATGATCGTGTCGTACTGCTTGAGGTCGCGGTCGCGGTGCATCTCGGCGAGCAGGATGCCGTCGGTCATCACCTTGATCTGCGTCGCCGCGCTCACCTGATCGGTGAAGCGCACCTTATAGCCGACGGCGCCGCCGACCTCCTCGCCGAGCTCCTCGGCGATGCGCTCGGCGATCGTGCGCGCCGCGAGCCTGCGGGGCTGCGTGTGGCCGATGCTGGAGCGGCCGAGCTCGAGGCACATCTTCGGCAGCTGCGTAGTCTTGCCCGAACCCGTCGCGCCGGCGACGATCACCACCTGGTGGTCGCGGATCGCCGCCATGATCTCGTCGCGCGCCGCGCTGACGGGCAGATCAGCCGGGTACTCGATGCGCATCCCTCCATTCTCCCGTGCTCCGCTGTGCCCGCGCACCCGCGCCCCCGCGCCCCGACCCGGCCCGCGAGCATCCGCCCACTCGACCCCTTCTCTCCGACTCGACCCGCTGTACGAGGTCCACTCGGCGCGAAGGGGTCGAGTCGCCGCGGGAAGCGGTCGAGTCGACGGCGACGGGTCGAGTCAACGGCGGCGACTCGTCCACAGCAGCCGGAGCGCGCGCCGATGTGACGTCGCCGATCCTGGGACAGTCGCGCGCATGACTGCTCCAGATGCGCCGACCAAGACTGACTGGGACGTGCCGACAGGGACGGAGCCGGGCGACCTCCTGGCGCTGCGGCGCCGACGAGACCTGATCCGCGGCGATCCTGCCGCTCAGCCCGATCGCGACGAGTCGCTCGCACGCGTGCGTCGTGGCGTCTACGCGCAGACGGAGGAGTTGAGGCTCGCCAGCAGGCGGGCTCAGTACCTCAGCCGCATCCAGGCGGTCTCGGCCACCAGGGACCACCCCGTCTTCGCGCGCGAATCCGCGCTCGCCGTGCACGGGCTCCCCTTCGGGGTCGAGCCGGAGTGGGTCTTCACCGCAGGGGGCGCCCGAACTGCAGGCACCAAGGCCGGCGTGGTCCACTCCCCGGTGGCGCTCGATGCGCTCGACACCGTCACGGTGGGCGAGCTGCTCGCATGCTCGCCGGCGTACGCGCTCGCGGATGTCGCACGGAGGCGAGACGCGCTGGTGGCTGTGGCGGCGCTCGACGCGGCACTGCGAGCCGGGCTGGTCAGCGTGGACGAGGTGCTCGACGCGCTGTCCAGGCAGGGACCTCGAGGCCGGCGCCGAGCCGAGTGGTGCATCCGCTTCGCCGATGGCGCGTCGGAGTCGGTCGGCGAGTCGTACAGCCGAGTGCGCATCCACCAGCTCGGGTACCCTGCGCCGGAGCTGCAGCCGTGGGTGACCGGTCAGAGCGGCAGGCAGTACCGTCCGGACATGCGGTGGACTCGCGACGTCCGTCGGCCGCTGCTGGGGGAGTTCGACGGCGCCGTGAAGTACGGCGAGCTCGCCGATCGCGCAGGCAGGACCGCGGCGCAGGCGCTCGCTGACGAGAAGGCGCGGGAGGACGATCTCCGCTTCGAGCACGACGTCGTGCGCTGGATCTGGGAACACTTGATGCGGCCCGCGCTGCTCGATGCCGTGCTCGCGTCTCACGGCCTGCCCCGGGTGCGTCCGCTCCTCATCAGCATCGGTCGGGCGTGAAGCGACTCGACCCGTTCGCGCCGACTCGACCCGCCGCAGCGGGTCGGCTCGGCGGAAGGGGGTCGAGTCGGCGCCGGCCGCGGGCGGCGCCACTCTGGCGCTTCCCAGGGGGCGCAGGCAGGATGCCGAGCATGGACATCCACGACAACGGACCGCAGCGCAACGCGTTCGACATCGAGACGGCGACGCGCGAGAACTCGAACTACCGCACCGTCGCCTGGACCGGCGAGCACCTGCAGGTGACCCTCATGTCGATCCCGCCGGGCAGCTCGATCGGGCTCGAGGTGCACAACGGCACCGACCAGTTCCTGCGCCTCGACGCGGGCAGGGGGCGCGTCGTGATGGGCCCCTCGAAGGATGACCTGCCGTTCGAGCAGGAGGTCTCCGACGGGTGGAGCGTGCAGGTGCCCGCCGGCACGTGGCACGACATCGTCAACATCGGCGACGAGCCCATGCGCCTCTACGCCATCTACGCGCCGACCCACCACGCGCAGGGCATCGTCCAGCCCACCGCCGAGGATGCCGACGCCGACGAGGAGGCGGGCCGCGACGAGCCGCCGTCGTGGGTCGAGGAGGTCGACACGAAGGGCGAGGAGAAGGCCTAGCCCCGAGACGACGAGACGCCCGCCGAGCTGATCGGCGGGCGTCTCGTCGTTCGCGGCTGCGCGAGCGGATGCTCGTCAGCGGTGCGACGTGCCCTGGTCGTCCGAGGCGTCGCCCTCCGGCGCCGCGTCGACGTCGGTCTCGGCGGGCGCCGTCGCGATGTCGGGGTCCGCGCCGATCACGGTCGTGCCGTCGTGGGCGTGCTCGCTCGGGCCGGGGTGCGACGTCGTGTCGTCGTCGGGAAGGGCGGGGTTCATGACGGTCTCCTCTGCGTAGGCCTCGGTGCCGGACGCCCCGACACCGGCGTATCCGGGTGCACCGGCAGCTGCAGCGCCGGCGGCCCCGGAGGATGCCGCGGCGCCGGTGGCCGAGGCGACAGTCGCGTCATGCGCGGTCGCACGCGCCGTGCCGTGCGCGGTCGCACCCGCCGTGCCGTGCGCGGCGCCCTGCTCCGACCGCCGTGCCGTGCCGTGCGTCGGGTCGTCCGAGTCGTCGGTGTCGCCGTCGAACGGGTTGTCGCCGATGAGCGGGGGCAGCTCCTCGCCGTGCTCGCCGCGCCGCTCGAGCACGAAGATCGACGCGAGCATCGTGATGATCGACAGCCCCACGAACACCCAGCCGATGATGCTGTTGGGCAGCAGGCCGAGCCCGTCGGTGACGCGCGTGTAGCTGAGGATGGCGAACAGGGCGCCGACCGCGACGAGCGCGGCCGTCAGCACGACGAACCACGTCGGCCGCGTGCGGCGGGTCGCGATGGCGGCGCCCATGACGAGCGCTGCGAGACCGAGCAGGTAGTGCATGCGGTCAGCCTAGGCGCACGCCCCTGAAACCGCGACGAACCCCATCTCAACGGAGCACGTGGTGTCGCGAGGGCACGATCACCTCGCGCTACCACCCGCTCCGTTGAGGATCAGGCGACGAGGATGCGCGACACGCGCACGCGGCGCAGGTCGGTGGCCGCGCCTACGATGGAGCGAGTGACCAGCCAGCCCGCAGCAACCCCGTTCGGGGCGTTCGCCGGGCAGCAGGGCATCCAGCACTCGGCGCAGCAGCACGGCCAGCACGCCACCGAGCAGGGCCAGCACTTCGGCACCTACGCGGCCGATCACCTGCCGCCGACCTACCCGGAGCGCGCCGCCTGGGGCACGGCGCAGCCGCTGCGCGCCTGGCAGCAGGAGGCGCTCGAGCAGTACTTCCGCACCGAGCCGCGCGACTTCCTCGCGGCGGCCACCCCGGGCGCCGGCAAGACGACCTTCGCCCTGCGGCTCGCCTCCGAGCTGCTCCGCCGCGGGGCCGTCGCCCGCATCACGGTCGTCGCGCCGACCGAGCACCTCAAGCAGCAGTGGGCCGACGCGGCGCACCGCGCCGGCATCCGCCTCGACCCCGACTTCTCGAACGGCGACGGCGACTACCCCCGGCAGTACCACGGGGTCGTCGTGACGTACGCGCAGGTCGCCGCGCGCCCGCCGGTGCACGAGCGCATCACCCGCTCGGCGCCGAGCCTCGTCATCCTCGACGAGGTCCACCACGCGGGCGACGCCCTCTCGTGGGGCGACGCGGTGCTCGAGGCGTTCGGCCCCGCCGCGCGCCGGCTCTCGCTCACGGGCACGCCGTTCCGCAGCGACACCGCGCCGATCCCGTTCGTCGAGTACGTGCGCGACGAGCGCGGCATCCGCCTCTCGCGCACCGACTACGCCTACGCCTACGACCACGCGCTGCGCGACGGGGTCGTGCGGCCGGTGCTGTTCATGGCCTACGCCGGCACGATGCAGTGGCGCACGTCGATGGGCGACGAGATGCGCGCCACCCTCGGCCACGGCGACACGAAGGACATCACGAACGGCGCCTGGCGCACCGCGCTCGACCCGGGCGGCGAGTGGATCCAGCAGGTGCTGCGCAGCGCCGACGTGCGGCTCACGCACGTGCGCCAGACGGTGCCGGATGCCGGCGGCCTCGTGATCGCGACCGACCAGGCGCAGGCGCGCCAGTACGCGGCGCTGCTGCGCGGCATCTCGGGGGAGGAGCCGACGGTCGTGCTGTCGGACGATCCCGGCGGCTCCGACCGGATCAGCGCCTTCTCCGAGGGCACGCAGCGCTGGATGGTGGCGGTGCGGATGGTGTCGGAGGGCGTCGACGTGCCGCGGCTCGCGGTCGGCGTCTACGCGACGAGCTCGTCGACCCCGCTGTTCTTCGCGCAGGCGATCGGCCGCTTCGTGCGCTCGCGGCGCCGCGGCGAGGTCGCGACGATCTTCCTGCCGTCGGTGCCGCCGCTCCTGACGCTCGCCGCCGAGCTCGAGCGGCAGCGCGACCACGCGCTCGACCGCGAGCAGTCCGACGACCAGCTGCTCGACGACGACGCGATGGATGCGGCGGAGCGCGGCGACAGCGACGACCGCGAGGCCGCGCCCTTCACGTGGGAACCGCTCGAGTCGAGCGCCACGTTCGACCGGGTGCTGTTCGGCGACGCCGAGTTCGGCCAGCTCGTCGAGCCGGCCACCGAGGAGGAGCTGGACTTCATCGGCATCCCTGGTCTCCTCGACGCGGAGGACGTCTCCGACCTGCTGAAGCGGCGGCACGCGCGGCAAGCCGCGCGCATCCGCGACCGGCCGCCGAGCCAGGAGGCGCCGGAGCCGCTCTACCGCAACATGCGCGAGGAGCGGCAGCTGCTCAACTCGCTCGTCGCCATCGTGGCGAAGCGCCGCGGCGAGGCGCACGCGCTCGTGCACGCGGAGTCGCGGCGCGTCTGCGGCGGGCCGCCGGTCGCGCAGGCGTCGATGCAGCAGCTGCGCGACCGCATCCGCTACCTGCGCAAGGTCGTCGACAAGCGCTGAGCGGTCGGTCGCCGCTGCGCGGGCACCGCGCCCTCAGCGATCGAGCGGCGCCGCTCCTGCTCAGTCGTGCTCGACCCAGCACACGAGCACGGCGGATGCGACGGCGTAGGCCGCCTCGGACCGCGTCATCGTGCCGCCGGCGAGCTCGTCGGGCAGGCGGGTGGCGTCGACCAGCAGCGTCTTGCCGTCGCGGAGGAACGAGACGATCCCCGCATCGTTCGTGAAGGACGGCATCCCGAGTGCGAGCAGCCCCTCGATGTCGCGCGCGCTCTCGGTGGTGGCCTGCAGCTCATCGAAGTGCGCCTCGCCGACCGCGAGGTCGGTCGCGTCGTGCACCGAGAGCGTGAGCGGCGCGCCGTCGACGTCGTACGAGCACGTGAACATCGGCTCGTTCCAGGTCGACGACGGCGAGACCTCGCCCTCGAGGTCGAGCATCGCGGTGATCGCGTCGGTCACCTGTCCGGCGCAGACCATCTCGGCGGCCTCGGAGGGCCCCTGGGCGCTCGCGTGCCCGGTTCCGTGCGAGCCGTGCTCCTCGCCGGTCATCACGCTGCCGTCGGGCATCGTGTGCGACGCCTCCGGCGCGGGGCTCTCGGCGGCGGGCGCAGCGCTCGCGCAACCGGTCACCAGCAGGGCGGCGACGACGATGGCGGAGAGCCGTCTCGTGTGGACCATGGGGATCATCCGATCTGTCTGATGCGCGCGATGTCGTCGTCGCGCGCGGTGGTTGCACGGAGTGGTTCGGCGCCGCAGCGCATCGGGATTGGTCACGATCGGATCACACGGAGCGGATGCGGCCCGGATCCATCCAATCCGTCCGAGCCTCTGCCTCGAACCCCTCGCAGGAAGAGGGCACAACCACCTGGGCCCGACACTTCAAGGAAGAGGACATCCCATGAAGAAATCAGCACTCCTGCTCGTCGCTCCGGCGCTCGGGCTGGGCATGGTCGCGCTGAGCACGGCGCCGGCGATGGCTGCCGATCACGCGGAGTCGTACTCCGCGATGCTCGACGAGCTCAACAGCAGCGGCGCGACCGGCGAGGCATGGATCGAGCTCGAGGGCACGTCGGCCACGGTCACGATCAACGCCTCCGGCCTCGCGGCAGAGTTCGACGGCGCGCCGTACCCGCACGTGCAGCACATCCACATCGCCGCGCAGGGCCTGTGCCCGAGCGACGACGCGGACACCAACGGTGACGGCATCATCAGCACCACCGAGGGTGGCCCGTTCTACGGCGACATCGGCACGACGCTCTCCGTGGGCGACGCGGACAAGACCCCCGCGGGCGGCCTCGACCTGGCGGCTGCGCCGTCGGGCGACACCATCGCCTACGAGGAGACGTTCGACCTCGACCAGGCCACCCTCGACTCGCTCGCTGACGGCACCGCCGTCGTCGTCGTGCACGGCCTCGACCCGGCCGGCCAGCCTGAGGCCGGCACCAGCCCGAGCGACCTCGTCCCCGAGCTCCCGCTCGCCGCGACGTCGCCCGCGCTGTGCGGCGTCCTCGAGGTCGCGCCGGCCGGTGGCGTCGACACCGACGTCACGACCGTCGCTGCCGCTGGCACGGAGGGCTCCGCCCTCGGCGCTGTCGCCCTGGGTGGCACGCTCGCGCTCATGACGGCTGCCGGCGTGTACGTCGTCCGTCGTCGCGTGGTCCGCGACAACTGATCGATCTCATGATCGAGCACAACAAGGGCCGTCGTCTCCGCCTCACGGCGGGGGCGGCGGCCCTCGTGGTCGCCCTCACCGCCCTCACCGCCTGCAGCGCGGGCAGCGGCGAGCAGGCACCGACCGCGGCACCCGCAGCCTCGAGCGCCCCGGCCACCGAGGCGCCCACCGCCGAGACGCCCAGCGCGGCTCCGGCATCCGACCCGCTGGTGCTCGAGGCATCGGCACCCGTCAGCGTGCAGATCCCCACCATCGGGCTCGACGCTTCGCTGATCCACACGGGCATCCGCGAGGACGGCGCCCTCGAGGTGCCGCCCGGCGAGGAGGGCTCGCCCGGCAGCTGGTACGACGGCTCGCCGACACCCGGCGAGCGCGGCGCATCCGTGCTGCTCGGCCAGGTCAACTCCACCACCGACGACAGCGGCGTCTTCTACGACCTCCCGCGGCTCGTCGAGGGCGACGAGGTGCGGGTCACGCGCGAGGACGGATCCGTCGCGGTCTTCGAGGTCTACAGCATGGAGACCTTCGCGAAGGACTCGTTCCCGACCCGCGCGGTCTACTACCCGGTCGCGGACGCCGAGCTGCGGCTCATCACGTGCCACAAGGGCGAGGACTCGTCGAGCCCCTACCCGAACAACTACGTCGTGTTCGCGCGGCTCGTCGGCAGCGCCTAGCCCCTCAGCCTCCTGCCGGCGGTGTCTCCCAACCCTGCAGCGCCGGGCACACGCTCCAGGCGACGACCACGTCGGCCCCGTCCAGCGGGATGCCGGCGTGGTCCGCGTGGCGCTGCACCTCGTCGGCGCCCTCGTAGCGGCTGACCGCATCCCACCGGAGCACCGTCGACAGGGCACCGTCGGCCGGGTCGACCTCGATGCCGTAGCTGCGCGTGTCGTCGAACATGCCGATCTCCGTCTGCTCGAGACCGTGCGACGTCGACCACGCGACGAGCGCCTCGTCGATCTCCGACCGCCGCGCGCCCGCCTCGCCGCCGTCGAGGTAGGCGCGCGAGAACGTCATCTCGCAGTCGTTCATCAGCGCCCGCCAGCTGAGCGTGCACAGCACGTCGAAGCCGGCGAGCGCATCCGGCACCGCGAAGCCCGCGTGCAGCGCGTCGGTGGACGGCTCGAGCTTTGGGTCGCCCTCGGTGTAGACGCCGTCCCCGCATCGCGCCTCCGGACCCGGTTCGCCGATCGGCGTCGCGGGCGCGGCCGTGGCGCCGACGTCGGTCCGGTCGGGCGCTCCGCCGCTCATGCACCCGGCGAGGGACGCTGCGGCGGCGGATGCAATGGCGATGGCCGCGAGGGAGCGGCGGAACCGGGATGCGCGGGCGCTCGACCGAGCCATGGCCGCCTCTTCCTCGAGGGTCAGCGCCGATCGTACGCCGACGGGAGCGCGTGCGGCAGGCCCGATCGCGCGGACGTCGCCTCGGGTCGCTACGAGTTCAACTCGCTACGACCTCCCTCGCTACTGCTCCGTCTCGAAGGCGACGTGGGTCAGCACCACGTCCGTGGGCTCGAGGTCGAGCCCGGACCGCCGCTCGAAGTTCTCGAGCTCCGCGGTGCCGTACGTCGGGTCGCCGAGGACGTACGCGTGCAGCCGGGCGTCGTAGATGTCGTCCTCTGCGCCGAGCACGTACTCCGTCGTCTCGCCGCCCGACTCCAGGGGCTCGTAGCCGTGCTCGGCCGCCCACGCCTGCACCGAGGCAACCAGGTCGGCATCGCGCACGATGGCGGTGGAGAACCGGCCGACACCCGCTCCGGGTCCGTCGACGGGGTGGTCGTAGACGACCGAGCAGAGCACGCCGTCCGAGTCGAGCAGCCCCTCCGGCTCGAACCCGGTGCGCGGATCCGATGCGGCGATCTGCTCCTCGTAGGTGTCGACGTTCCAGCTCACGGTGTAGCCGGCCTCCGGATCCCTGACGACGCCGTCGGCGCAGCGCGGCCACGTCGCGGAGGCGGAGGCCGGAGGAGTCGCCGACGCGGCGGGCGTGGGCGACGGCGTCTCGCTCGGCGTCGGCGTCGGCGTCGGCGTCGCGCTCGGCGACGGCGTCGCGCTCGGCGTCGGCGTCGCGCTCGGCGTCGGCGTCGCGGACGGCGCAGCCGGCGTCGGCGTGCAGCCGGTCAGCAGGGCGAGCGCGGTGACGCCGACGAGCACGGAGCGACGGGCGGAGGTCATGGCGGTGCCTTTCACGGAGGGGAGGGACGCGGCGACGCGTCCTCGAGCCATTCTCAACGGTCGGCCCGCCGCGAATCCGGACGTCACCCGGGAGCGGCGTAACGATCGGGCAACGGCTGGTGCCCGACCGCTCCGGGCTAGGCTCGAGCGCATGCAGCACCATGACGTGAGAGCCCACAAGAGCGCCGAGAACCTGCCCCGCGAGGAGCAGCTCGCCTGGAGGATCGCGCAGGTCGCGGTCGACCCGGTGGAGGTGGAGGCCGACGTCCTGGAGATGATCGCCAACCGCATCATCGACAACGCCTCCGTCGCGATCGCGAGCCTCAACCGGCCGCCGGTCGTCTCGGCGCGCGAGCAGGCGCAGCGCCACCCCTACACGCCCGGCGCCGCGGTGTTCGGCATCGAGGACCGCGTCAGCCCGGAGTGGGCGGCCTGGGCGAACGGCGTCGCCGTGCGCGAGCTCGACTACCACGACACCTTCTTGGCCGCCGAGTACTCGCACCCGGGCGACAACATCCCGCCGATCCTTGCCGTCGCGCAGCACGTCGGCTGCGACGGGCACGCGCTCGTGCGCGGCCTCGCGACCGGCTACGAGATCCAGGTCGACCTCGTGCGCGCGATCAGCCTCCACAAGCACAAGATCGACCACGTCGCGCACCTCGGCCCGTCGGCCGCCGCCGGCATCGGCACGATGCTCGGCCTCGACGCCGAGACGATCTTCCAGGCGGTGGGCCAGGCGCTGCACACGACGACCGCCACCCGCCAGTCGCGCAAGGGCGAGATCTCCACCTGGAAGGCGCACGCCCCGGCGTTCGCCGGGAAGATGGCGGTCGAGTCGGTCGACCGCGCGATGCGCGGGCAGACGAGCCCTGTGCCGATCTACGAGGGCGAGGACGGCGTGATCGCGCAGCTGCTCGACGGCTGGGAGGGCTCGTACAGCGTGCCGCTGCCCGCGCCGGGCGAGCCCAAGCGCGGCATCCTCGACACGTACACGAAGGAGCACTCCGCCGAGTACCAGGCGCAGGCCTGGATCGACCTCGCCCGCCGGCTCTCGGCCGAGCGGCCCGAGCTGCGCGACCCGGAGGGCATCGAGTCGATCGTGCTGCACACGAGCCACCACACGCACTTCGTGATCGGCTCGGGCGCGAACGACCCGCAGAAGTACGACCCGACCGCTTCGCGCGAGACGCTCGACCACTCCATCCCGTACATCGTCGCGGTCGCCCTGCAGGACGGCGGCTGGCACCACGTCGACTCCTACGCGCCCCAGCGCGCCGGCCGGCCGGACACGGTCGCGCTGTGGAACAAGATCACGACCGTCGAGGACCCGATCTGGACCGAGCGCTACCACGACCCGGACCCCGACAAGAAGGCGTTCGGCGGCCGCATCGTCATCACGCTCACCTCCGGCGAGGTGATCGAGCAGGAGATCTCGGTCGCGGATGCGCACCCCGCCGGTGCACGGCCCTTCGGCCGCGCCGAGTACGTGTCGAAGCTGCGCACGCTCGCGCAGGGCATCGTCGAGGACGCCGAGATCGACCGCTTCCTCGCGCTCGTCGAGCGGCTGCCCGAGCTGAGCGTCGACGAGGTGCGCCAGCTCACCGTCTACGCGCCGGCCGGCACCGTCGACCAGGGCACCACGAAGGGCCTGTTCTAGTGCTCTCGACGACGGTCACCCCCTCCGAGAAGCGGCAGGCGCTGCGGGCGGGGCTCGCCTCCGGCACGCTGCAGCGCTTCCCGGGCGCGTTCACGCCGCTGACCGCGCCGCTCATCCAGCAGCTGGGCTTCGAGGGCGTCTACATCTCGGGCGCCGTGATGGCGGCCGAGCTGGGGCTGCCCGACATCGGCCTGACGACCCTCACCGAGGTCGCGCAGCGCGGCCGCGAGATCTCGCGCATGACCGACCTGCCGACCCTCATCGACGCCGACACCGGCTTCGGCGAGGCGATGAACGTCGCGCGCGCCGTGCACGAGCTCGAGGACGCGGGCGTCTCCGGCCTGCACCTCGAGGACCAGGTCAACCCCAAGCGCTGCGGGCACCTCGACGGAAAGGAGGTCGTGTCGCTCGACCGGGCGGTGCAGCGCATCGCCGCCGCCGTCTCGGCCCGCCGCGATGCCGACCTCGTCATCATGGCCCGCACCGACATCCGCGGGGTCCGGGGTCTTGACGCGGCGAAGGACCGCGCGAAGGCGCTGGAGGCCGCGGGCGCCGATGCGATCTTCCCGGAGGCGATGGCCTCGCTCGAGGAGTTCGCGGCGATCCGCGAGGCCGTGCAGGTGCCGATCCTCGCCAACATGACGGAGTTCGGCAAGAGCGCGCTCTTCACCCACCAGCAGCTGCAGGACGTGGGCGTCAACATCGCGATCCACCCGGTCTCGCTGCTGCGCATCGCGATGGGCGCGATCGAGCGGGAGCTCCAGGGGCTGCGCGACACCGGCACCCTCGACGGCGCGGTCGAGCGCATGCAGACGCGCGCCCGGCTCTACGAGCTCAACGACTACGCCGCCTATAGCGCCTTCGACGAGGGCGTCTTCGACTTCGAGGTGCCCGGGGCGGAGCCCCGATGAGCGTGCTGTTCTCGCCCGTGCAGCTCGGTCCGGTCGAGGTGCGCAACCGCGCGTGGGTGTCGCCCATGTGCCAGTACTCGTGCGAGGAGCAGGACGGCATGCCGAGCGACTGGCACCGCGAGCACCTCACCTCGTTCGCGAGGGGCGGCGCCGGGCTCGTGATGACCGAGGCCGCTGCGATCGAGCCCATCGGCCGGATCTCTCCGCAGGACCTCGGGATCTGGAACGACGCGCAGGCCGAGGCGCTCGCGCCGATCGCCGCGCGCATCCGCGCCCACGGGGCCGTGGCCGCCGTGCAGCTCGCCCACGCCGGCCGCAAGGCGTCGACCTACCGCGAGTGGAGCGGCCGCGGCTCGGTGCCGCTCGAGCAGGGCGGCTGGCCGACCGTCAGCGCCGGCGCGGCAGCGTTCGGCAGCTACGCAGCGCCGCGCGCGCTCGCGGCCGACGAGGTCGCGGCGCTGCCGGAGCGCTTCGCCGTCGCCGCCCGTCGAGCGGTCGACGCGGGGTTCGAGGCGGTCGAGGTGCACGCGGCGCACGGCTACCTGCTGCACCAGTTCCTCTCGCCGCTGTCCAACGCGCGCGACGACGAGTGGGGCGTCGGCGAGGGCGGTCTGCGCACGCTGCTGCTGCAGCGCGTGGTCGAGGCCGTGCGCGCGGCGGTGCCGGAGGCCGCGCTCATGGTGCGGCTCAGCGCATCCGACTGGGTCGACGGCGGCATCGACTCCGCCATGACGGTCGAGCACGTGCGCGTGGCGATCGCGGCCGGCGCCGACTGGTTCGACCTCTCCTCCGGTGGGCTCGACCCCCGCCAGGAGATCCCGCTCGAGCCCGGCTACCAGGTGCCGTTCGCGCGCGACGTGCGCGCGGCGACCGGCGCGAAGGTGAACGCCGTCGGCCTCATCGAGGACCCGGCGCACGCCGAATCGGTGCTCGTCGACGGCGACGCCGACGCGGTGATGCTCGCGCGCGCCTGGATGCGCAACCCGCACTGGGCGCTCGGCGCCGAGGCCGAGCTCGACGGGGTCGCGGATGCGTCGGTGTGGCCGCCGCAGTACACGCGCGCCCGGCGGGTGCCGGAGCGCGCCCACTGATTCCTCAACGTCGCAGGTGGTCGTTGAAGGCGATATGGCGCGTGAGCGACCACCCGCGACGTTGACAATCGAGACGACATACGCTGGCGCCATGCCCGAGCACGTGCGCACCGATCGCCGCGGCCGGCTCGCGACCATCGAGCTGCACCGGCCTGAGGCGCTCAACGCGCTCACGCACGACATGGTGCGCGGCATCGCCGCAGCCCTGGCCGCCGCGCAGCGCGACCCCGCCGTCGGCACCATCGCGATCACCGGCGCCGGCGAGCGCGGCCTCTGTGCCGGCGGCGATGTCGTCGGCCTGCGCGCCGACGTCACCGCGACCGGTGGGTCCGCCGCCCGCGCGTTCTGGCGCGACGAGTACGCGCTGAACGCCGCGATCGCCCGGTCGTCGACGCCGGTCGTCGCCATCCAGCACGGCATCGTGCTCGGCGGGGGCGTCGGGATCTCGGCGCACGCGCGCCACCGCGTCGTCACCGAGTCCACCCGCATCGGCTTCCCCGAGGTGACGATCGGCTTCGTGCCGGACGTCGGCGCGACCTGGCTGCTCACCCGCGCCCCCGGCGAGCTCGGCACCCGCGTCGCGCTCACCGGTGAGCACGTCGGAACGGCCGACGCGATCCTGCTCGGACTCTCGGATGCGTTCGTCCCGGAGGAGCGGATCCCGGAGCTGCTCGCGGCCCTCGAGACGACCGACGCCGACGCGGCGATCGCAGCGGTCGCGACCCGCCCGCCCACCGGCGAGCTCGCCGCCGCCCGCGCGCTCGTCGACGATGCGTTCGCGGGGGACGACCTGCGCACGATCCTCGAGCGGCTCGCCGCGGCAGGGGAGCCCGGGGCTGCCCTCGCCGCCACCATCGCCACGCGCTCGCCGACGGCGCTGACCGTGACGCTCGCAGCCCTTCGCCGCGCCGCCGCGCTGCCCACCCTCGAACAGGCGCTCGAGCAGGAGTACCGGGTCTCGTCGCACGTGAGCCTGCTGCCCGACTTCGCCGAGGGCATCCGCGCCCAGCTCGTCGACAAGGACCGCAGCCCCTCCTGGCAGCCCGCCACCATCGAGCAGGTGCCGGATGCCATGGTGGAGGCCTGCTTCGCACCCGCGCCCGACGGCGACCTCGCCCTGCCAGAGGAGGCAGCATGACCGAGCCCAGCACGAACGAGCCCAGCACGACCGAGGGCACTGGCGGCTACCGCACGATCCGCGTCGAGCGGCGCGACCGGGTCGCATGGATCCACCTCGACCGCCCCGAGGCCCTCAACGCGCTGAACGTGCAGCTCATGCGAGAGGTCGTCGCCGCGGCGACCGAGCTCGACGGCGACGACGGCATCGGCGCGATCGTGGTCACCGGCTCGGAGCGGGCGTTCGCCGCGGGCGCCGACATCAAGGAGATGGCGACGAAGTCGACGGCCGAGATGCGGGCCGACGGCCACTTCGGCGGATGGGCGGCGTTCGCCGCCGTGCGGAAGCCCGTGATCGCGGCGGTGTCGGGCTACGCGCTCGGCGGCGGCTGCGAGCTCGCGCTCATGTGCGACATCATCCTGGCGGCCGACTCGGCCACGTTCGGCCTGCCGGAGCTCTCGCTCGGGGTCATCCCCGGCATCGGCGGCACGCAGCGCCTCGTGCGCGCGCTCGGCTACCCGAAGGCGGCCGAGATCATCCTCACCGGCCGCCGCGTCGGCGCCGAGGAGGCGGAGCGCATCGGGCTGATCTCGCGCGTCGTGCCGGCCGACCGGCTGCTCGACGAGGCGCAGGAGATGGCCGCGTCGATCGCCGCGAAGTCGCTGCCGGCGCTCGTCGCCGCGAAGGCGGCCATGGACGCCGCGCTCGAGATGCCGCTCGCCGAGGGCATCGCGCTCGAGACCGAGCACTTCACGGCGCTCTTCGACACCGAGGACCAGCAGGAGGGCATGGCGGCGTTCAGCGAGAAGCGGGAGCCGCGCTTCCGGCACCGCTGACGCAGGCGCTCCAGCGCGCGACTCGGTCGCGGCGGGGTCGTCGACCGCGGTGAGAGCCCTCTCACGCACCCCTCCTCCCAGGCTCACGAGCCGTGGCGAGAGTGGTGGCAGACGAAGGGCCGGCCACCCGGGCCCCCTGCGCACCAGGAGGAGCACACCATGCACACGAAGTGGATCGCCATCAGCACCATCGGCACGATCGGTCTCGGCGCCATCGCCGCGAGCGCAGCCGGGATCGCCAACGCGGTCGAGCTGCGCGACGCGGAGGGCCGCGTGCTCGAGAGCAGCACCGTGCGCGGCGACGTGCTCGAGCGCGGCACGGTCGCGATCAAGACGACGGGGGAGCACGCGTCCGTGATCTCGGCCGCGTCGGCGAGCGACGCCCCGTCGGCGACCGCGTCGGCGGTGGCGCCGTCGGCCACCCGCTCCGCCGCCTCGCCGGCGGCGCAGACCGCCGCATCCGCTCCGTCCGCGGTGACGGCCCCCGCGCCCGCGCCCGCGCCCGCACCCGCGCCGGCGCCGGCACCGGCGCCCGCCCCCGCGCAGCAGCAGGCTCCCGCCCCGGCGTCCGCGCCGGCAGCCGCGCCGATCCCGGCGCCCGCGGTCGACTCCGCGCCGAGCGCGGCGTCCGCCCCGGCGCCCGCCTCGCCGCAGTCGCCGGTCTCGGCGCCCTCGGCCGGTTCCAACGACTGAGCCACCCTGCAGCGCGCTGCTCCGACGGCGCGCCCCGCCCGCAGCGCCCCGCCCACGCGGCGGGGCGCTGCGGCGTTGCGCGCTGGGCGGAACGCGCTCGGGCGGTCGCCAGGGAGCCGTGCCCTAGAGTCGGATGGCGCCCCGCACCCCCTGTTCATCGAGGAGCACCATGGCCGAGTCCGACATCAAGAAGGGACTCGCTGGCGTCGTCGCCGACACCACCGAGATCTCGAAGGTCAACCCCGACACGAACTCGCTCCTCTACCGCGGCTACCCGGTGCAGGAGCTCGCGACGCAGCCGTTCGAGGCCGTCGCCCACCTGCTCTGGCACGGCGAGCTGCCGACCGGCGAGCAGCTCGCCGAGGCCCGCGCGAAGGAGCGGTCGCTCCGCACCCTGCCCGACAACGTGCGGTCCGTGATGGACGTGCTGCCGTCGCACGCGCACCCCATGGACGTCGTGCGCACGGCCGTGAGCATCGTGGGCGCCAACGACCCCAAGGCCGACGACCCCTCCGCCGACCTCGACAAGGCCTTCACGCTCTTCGCGGTGCTGCCGGCGATCGTCGCGTACGAGCAGCGCCGGCGCAACGGCAAGGAGCTGGTCGAGCCGCGCGACGACCTCGACTACGCCGCGAACTTCCTCTGGATGGCGTTCGGCGAGGAGGCCGACCCGGTCGTCGTCGAGGCGTTCAACCAGTCGATGGTGCTCTACGCCGAGCACTCGTTCAACGCATCCACCTTCACCGCCCGCGTCGTCACCTCGACGCTCGCCGACCTGTACTCGGCCGTCACCGCGGCCATCGGCGCGCTCAAGGGCCACCTGCACGGCGGCGCGAACGAGGCCGTGATGGAGGTCTTCCAGGAGGTCGGTGAGCCGTCGAAGGCCGATGCGTGGATGCAGACCGCGCTCGACGAGAAGCGCAAGATCATGGGCTTCGGCCACCGCGTCTACAAGAACGGCGACTCGCGCGTGCCGACGATGCGCGCCGCCCTCGAGCGGCTCGCGGACCACTACGGCTCGCCCGAGACGCTCGAGATGTACACCGCGCTCGAGCAGGCGATGGCCGACCGGAAGCCCATCAAGCCCAACCTCGACTTCCCATCGGGCCCCGCCTACGCGCTCATCGGCTTCGACGTGCCGATCTTCACGCCGCTGTTCGTCGCCGCGCGCGTGACCGGCTGGACGGCGCACATCATCGAGCAGCGCGCCAACAACTCGCTCATCCGCCCCCTCTCGGAGTACGTCGGCCACGACGAGCGCCATGTCGACGGCGTCGACCAGGCCGCACTGCCCGAGGACACATCCGACATCGAGGAGACCGCATGACCTCTGCCACCATCCCCACCCTGCAGCTGAACGACGGACGCTCGATCCCGCAGCTCGGCTTCGGCGTCTTCAAGGTCGACCCGGCCGAGACCGAGCGCATCGTGCTCGACGCCTTCGAGGCCGGCTACCGCCACATCGACACGGCGGCGATCTACCGCAACGAGGAGGGTGTCGGCCGCGCGATCGCCGCGAGCGGCATCCCGCGCGACGAGCTCTTCATCACCACGAAGCTCTGGAACGACCGCCGCGGCGAGGCCGAGGCGCGCGCCGCGCTCGGCGAGAGCCTCGAGAAGCTCGGGCTCGATCGCGTCGACCTCTACCTCATCCACTGGCCGACGCCGTCGGCCGGCAGCGCCGTGGAGACCTGGCAGACGCTCGGCGCGCTGCGCGACGAGGGCCTGACGACGTCGATCGGCGTCTCGAACTTCGACGAGCGCTACCTGCCGGAGATCCTCGAGACCGGCATCGTGCCCGCGATCGACCAGATCGAGCTGCACCCACAGTTCCAGCAGCGCGCGACGACCGCGCTCGCATCCGAGCACGACATCCGGATCGAGGCCTGGGGACCGCTCGGCCAGGGCAAGGTCGACTACGCGTCGACCGTCATCGGCGAGATCGCCGAGCGCCACGGCATCTCGTGGGCGCAGGCGACGATCGCGTGGCACCTGCAGTCCGGCCGGATCGTGTTCCCGAAGTCGAACCGCCGCGAGCGCATGGACGAGAACCTCGCCGCCGCGGCCGTGCAGCTGACCGCGGAGGACCTCGCCGCGATCGACGCGCTCGACCAGGGCACCGCCGGCCGCGTGTCGGCCGACCCGGCAGAGGTCAGCTGACCCGAGCCCGGCCCCGCCGCTCGACTCGACCCGTTCTCGCCGACTCGACCCCGCACAGCGGGTCGGGTCGGCGGGAGCGGGTCGAGTCGCGTCAGGGGCGCGGATCCCGCGGCGCGGCGATCCGTCCGGCGAGCACCGCGACGCCGTCGCCCGCGGCCCGCTCGGCGGTGATCGCGATGTGGAGCTCTTGCTTCGACCATGCGCGCATGCGGTCAGCAAAGCAGATGGCGCCCCGCGCCCCCGCTTCGGCGCGACTCGGCGCGCTCGCGGACCCCATTCCGGATCCTGGACCCGAGATCCTGGGTCCATCAGCCGCTATCGGTTCCATCCGGCTCGGGCGCACGGGTCGGCCCGCGCTCTGCTCCGCTCGGCGGCTGTGCACAGGCCGGCGGATGTGCCGCACGCACGCCGCGCGCGCCGTGCCATCGTGCGCCGCATGGAGCGATCGATCACCGACGATGCCGAGTCCTACGTGCGCAGCCTCCTCGACGCCTGGCTCGCGCCCAACCCGGGGGAGTGCCTCGCCTGCTACCTCGACCGCGTGCTCGAGCGGTACGACTGCGACGGCGACCTGCGCTTCGCCGCGCACTACCGCGATCTCGTCGCGCCCCGGGCGACGCAGCTCGAGCGGCGCCTCGAGGCGAGCGGTGGCTACTGCGACTGCGAGGTGCTGGGCAACGCAGTGCAGCCCGCGTGGCACCTCTGGTCGACGAGCCGCGAGCTCGAGCTCGACGGCCGCACCATCGTGCTCGAGGCCGAGCCGCCCGAGGGCATGCCGCCGTGCGCGGGCGTTCGGCGTGGATCGACCCAGCCGTGCGTGCACTGGCATCGGATGCGCCGACCGCGCGTGCCGTACCGCTGACGCCCGCCAGGCGGTCACTGGTGAGGCCGAGGTGCGGTGCGGCTCGACCAGCGCAGCAGCGCGGCGATCCGTGGCCCGAGCGCCTCCGCCACCCGTTCGGAATCGCGGTCGCCGCCCGCGATCAGCAACGAGTGATCGCCGCCGGTGACCCAGTCGACGCGCCCGTCGGGCAGCCGCTCGACGAGCCGGTCGAGCAGGTCGCCCGACTGGAACGGGTCGTTCGTGCCCTGCAGGAACCGCTGCCGAAGGCGGATCCCCTGGAGGTGCTCGTCGCGCACCCGCTCCGGCTTGCCCGGCGCGTGCAGCGGGTATCCCAGGTAGAGCAGGCCCGCGGCGGGCATGCCCTCCGCGATCGCCGCGGCAGCCATCCGGCCGCCGAACGACTTGCCGCCCGCCCACGGCTCATGAGGGAGCAGGTCCCTGGCGGCAGCCATCACCGCGTGCCACGTCGCGATCGCGCTCGGCGCTCGCTCCGGCTGGCGCTTGCCCGCCTGCGCGTTGGGGAAGCTCGCTCGCAGGACCGCGACGCCCTCGCCGACGAGCCCGCGCGCGGCGCCCTCCATCCACGGATGCGTCGCCGACCCGCCGGCGCCGTGCAGCAGCACGACGCTCGCCCACGCCGCATCCGGCACCTCCACGATCGCGTCGACGTGCGGCACCGTCGGGTGCTCGATCGGCACGGCGACGATCCGGCTCGGCTCGGTCCTGCGCTGCACATCCATGCCGTCGAGCCTCGCATGCCAGCACGCCGCCGCCGCCCTGCTCGCCGCCAGGCGGCGCGAGTACCGTCGAGTGCATGGAGCGACCCGCCGACAACCGGCTCGCCGAAGCGACGAGCGACTACCTCCGACTGCATGCCGACAACCCCGTGGACTGGCGCGAATGGGGCGACGACGCGTTCGCCGAGGCCCGCGAGCGGGGCGTGCCGGTCTTCGCCTCGGTCGGCTACGCGACGTGCCACTGGTGCCACGTGATGGCGCGCGAGTCCTTCGCCGACCCCGCGGTGGGCGCGCTGCTGCGCGACGGCTTCGTCGCCGTGAAGGTCGACCGCGAGGAGCGGCCCGACGTCGACGCCGCACTCATGGGCGCCGCGTCGGCCTTCACCCGGCAGCTCGGCTGGCCGCTCAGCGTGTTCCTCACGCCCGACGGCCTGCCGTTCTACGCCGGCACGTACTTCCCGCCTGCCGCGAGGCAGGGCATCCCGGGCTTCCGCGACGTGTTGGGCGCGATCGGCGAGGCGTGGCGCACGCAGCCGGATGCCGTGGTCGGCACCGCCGAGCAGGTGCAGCAGGCGCTGCGCGAGTCGGCCGCCGTCGACGGGGACGCGCCCGACGCGGCGGCAGCGCGCGCGGCGCTCGCTGCGGTCGCCCGCGCGGAGGACCCGGAGCACGGCGGCCTCGGCACCGGGCAGAAGTTCCCGCAGGCACCGCTGCTGCTCGCACTCGTCGACGTCGATCCGCAGCTCGCCGGTCGGCTGCTCGACGCGGCCGCGGGCGACGACGCGGTCGTCGCCGCGGGCGGCTACTCGCACCTCCGAGGCCGCGACGGCGGCTTCTTCCGCTACGCGACGCAGCGCGACTGGTCGGTGCCGCACTTCGAGCGGATGCTCGTCGACAACGCGCAGCTGCTGCACGTCGCGACGCTGCTGGGCCGGGAGTCCGTCGCGAGCGGCCTCGTCGGCTTCCTCGGTGACGTCCTGCGGCTGCCGGGCGGCGCCTTCGCGGTGGCGGAGGACGCGGAGTCCACCGTCGACGGGCGGAGGGTGGAGGGCGGCTGGCACCTCGCGCCGGCGGAGGCGGGCGTCGAGCGGCCGCCGCTCGACCGACTGGTCGTCACCGCCGCGAACGGCCTCGCGATCGAGGCGCTCGCGGTGCGCGCGCTGCGCGACGGCGACCGCGCCGCCCTCGAGCTCGCCCGCGGCGCCGCCGAGCACCTGCTCGCGCACCACGCCGCCGACCCCGCCGCGCTCGTGCACGCGAGCCTCGACGGCCAGCCCTCCGCCGCGCGAGCGACCGCGGCCGACGCCGGCTGCCTCGCGAGCGGCCTGCTCGCGCTCACCGCTGCGACCGGCGAGGCGCGCTGGGCGATCGCCGCGCGCGCGATCCTCGACGCGGCACCCGACCCGGCCGCCACGTCGGCGCAGGGACCGGCGCTGCAGCTCGGTCCCGACGCCGACGGCGACGCACCCTCGGGGCAGGCCGCCCTCGCGGGCGCCCTGCACGCGCTCTTCGCGCTCAGCGGCGACGCCGACCACCTCGACCGGGCGGCTCGCCTCCTCGACGCGCGCCTGGCCATCCGCAACCCCATCGCGGGTCCCGCGATGCTCCGCGTCGCCGCTCGCATCGCAGAGCCGCCGCGCACGCTCGTGCTCATCGGCGATCCGCCGGAGGAGCTGCGCCGAGAGCCGGGCGCGTTCGTCGCGACCCCCGAGCAGGCGGCCGAGCTCGCGGCCGCGGGCTTCGCGCTGCTCGAGGGCAAGACCGCACCCGCCGCCTACCGCTGCGAGGGCTTCGTCTGCGAGCTGCCGCAGCCCTACTGAGCCGGCGTCAGGGCCAGCTGGGCGGCCAGAACCGCAGCCGCATCAGCCCGTCCGGCAGCGGGATGCCGTACCAGACCGGCAGGTACCAGGCGGCGACGAGGACGCTCGTCACGACCAGCAGCGCGACGATCGACCACGCGGCCGCCCGCCACTCGACGTCGTCGACGGGCTCGGAGGCCGTGGCCCGAGCGGCGGCGTCCGTGCCGGGGACGGGCGGGATCGCGGCCGCCAGGTCCGCGTCGAGGGCGGTGGGCGCATCCGCGCCGACCGCGACCCGTGCGGGGGAGCGCAGCGCGACGAGCTGCTGCAGCGCGAAGGCGAGGCCGATGACGAGGAACGGCAGGAAGACGATCGCGTAGAAGAAGAAGATCGTGCGGTCGGGGAAGAGGAGCCACGGCACGTAGCCGGCCGCGACGGCGAGCAGCAGGAGGGCGGCGCGGCGGTCGAGCGTGCGGCCGAGGTGGAAGAGCAGGAAGCCGAGCGCGAGCACGCCGGCGTACCAGACGAGCAGGTTCGGCACTGCGGTGATCCACCAGCTGCCGTCCTCGACGGTGACCATCTTGAAGCCGGTCGGGCGTCCCAACCAGAGCCACTGGATCGCGGGCGACTGGTAGGCGTGGTCGTTCGTGAGCCCGACGTGGAAGCCGAGCTGCTGGGCGTGGTACGCCCACAGCGACTGCAGTCCGAGCGGCACCCACGCGAGCATCCCGCCCCAGCGCAGGTCGGCCCGCTCGAGCATGACCTGGCTGCCCCAGCCCCCGTCGAACCAGCCGGCGTAGCTCGCGACGTAGACGACGAGCGCCGGCAGGACGAGCAGCACGAAGCTCGCCGGTGCCTGCGTCAGCAGGGTGCCGAGCCACGGATGCCGGTAGCCCGCGCGCCGCCGATCGAGCGCCTCCATCACGACGATCCAGAGCCCGAACACGGCGAGGAAGGCGCCGCCCGACCACTTCGTCGCGCAGCCCGCGCCCAGCAGCACGCCCGCGACGATGATCCACGGCCGGTTCCAGAGCGCGGCGCCGAAGCGGCCGCGCCGGGCGGCGAGCGCCCGCACGGTGCGCGTGGGGGAGCCGCGCCGGTCGAGCAGCAGCGCGCCCGCGCTGGCGAGCACGAAGACCGCGAGGATGCCGTCGAGCAGCGCGGTGCGGCTCATGACGATCGCGAACCCGTCGATGGCCATCCAGAAGCCGGCGAGCGAGGCGAACGCGACCGATCGCAGCAGGCCGCGCGCGACCGCGTAGGTGAGGCCCACGAGTGCGATGCCGGCGAGCGCGCTCGGCAGCCGCCACCAGAACGGGTCGCCCATGCCGAACACGGCCATCGCCATGCCGATGATCCACTTGCCGAGCGGCGGGTGCACGACGTAGTCGGCCTCCGTCGACAGCGCGCCCGGGTCGCCCGCCTCGAAGCGCTCGTTCGCGCCCTCGGCCCACTCGCCCTCGTAGCCGAGCTGCCAGGTCGACCAGCCCTCCTTGACGTAGTAGGTCTCGTCGAAGATGAGCAGGTGCGGGTTGCCGAGGCCGACGAGCCGCGCGATCGCGGCGAGGCCGAGGATGGCGACGGGCGCGGCGATCTCGATGCGCCGCCGGATGCGAGGCTCGGTCAGGCGCCGCTCGAGCGACCCGTACGCGTCGGTGAGGCGCGCGAGCCGCGGGGAGCCGGCGCGCGACGGTGCTGGAGCCGTCACCGCCGTCGCCGTCGCGCCGAGCTCCGCGTCGCGCGGCTCGCCGCCTCCGCCGTCGGCGTCATCGGCGGTGCGGGGCAGGGTCACGGGCCCGATTCTCGCACTGCTCGCCCGGACGAGCCCGCCGGGCGCGCGCTCGATCGGGCTGAGCGCGGTGTGAGGCGGCCATGCCGGTCGGCGACCGGCTCAGCCCGATCGAGCGCACGTGGAGCGCGGGCTGGACCGCAGAGATGCTTCCGCAGCCGCGGGATACCCTCGACCGCGTGATCATCCTCGGCGCGACGCCCATCGGCAACCTGGGCGACGCGAGCGGCCGGCTGCGCGAGGCGCTCACCACGGCCCCGATCATCGCCGCCGAGGACACCCGCACGGCCCGACAGCTCATCCGTGCCCTGGGCCTCGAGGCGCAGCCGCAGCTCGTCGCCCTCCACGAGCACAACGAGGAGGCCGCCTCGCCCGCCCTCGTCGAGCGCGCCCGCGCCGAGGACGTGCTCGTGCTCACCGATGCCGGCATGCCGACCGTGAGCGACCCAGGGTTCCGGCTCGTGCAGGCCGCGGTCGCCGCCGGCGTCGCGGTGACGTGCCTCCCGGGCCCCTCCGCGGTGCTCACGGCGCTCGCCCTGTCGGGCCTGCCGACCGACCGGTTCGCGTTCGACGGCTTCCTGCCGCGCAAGGCGGGGGAGCGCGACCGGATGCTCGCCTCCGTCGCCCGCGAGGAGCGCACCCTCGTGCTGTTCGAGGCACCGCACCGCCTCGCCGACTCGATCGAGGCGATCGCCCGCGCGATGCCTGACCGCCGCATCGCCGTCTGCCGCGAGCTGACGAAGCGCTTCGAGGAGGTGCGCCGCGGCACCGCCGCCGAGCTCGTCGACTGGGCCAAGGCTGGGGTGAAGGGCGAGATCGTCATCGTCATCGAGGGGGCCGTGCCCGTGCTCGCCGATCTCGACGCCGCGGTCGAGCAGGTGCTGCGGCTCAAGGCCGGCGGGATGCGGCTGAAGGAGGCCGCGGCGGAGGTCGCCGAGGCGACCGGGCACCCGCGGAACGCGCTCTACCAGGCCGCGCTCGCGAATCCGACGACCGCCTGACGCCGGGCGTCACACGCTCGGCCGCCGTGGTGCCGCGCGCCTAGACTGGACCCCATGCCCGAGCGCTTCACCGTCACGACGCCGATCTACTACGTCAACGACGTGCCGCACATCGGGCACGCCTACAACGAGGTCGCGACCGATGTGCTCGCCCGCTGGCACCGGCAGCGGGGCGACGACACGTGGATGCTCACCGGCACCGACGAGCACGGCCAGAAGATCATGCGCACCGCCGCCGCGAACGGCGTGAGCCCGCAGGAGTGGACCGACCGGCTGGTCGAGACCGCCTGGATCCCGCAGCTCGAGCTGCTGAACATCGCGAACGACGACTTCATCCGCACGACGGACGAGCGGCACAAGGCGGGCGTGCGCATCTTCCTCGAGCGCCTCAAGGAGGCCGGGTACATCTACCACGGCGAGTTCGAGGGCCAGTACTGCGTCGGCTGCGAGGAGTACAAGACGCCGAACGACCTCGTGCCGGGCACGGGCGAGTTCGAGGGGCAGCTGGTCTGCGCCATCCACTCCCGCCCGATCGAGACGGTGCGCGAGGCGAACTACTTCTTCAAGCTGTCGGAGTTCGGCGACCGCCTCCTCGCGCTCTACGACGAGCGCCCCGACTACGTGCAGCCCGAGCACGTGCGCAACGAGGTGCGGCAGTTCGTGAAGCAGGGCCTCAACGACCTGTCGATCAGCCGCAACACCTTCGACTGGGGCATCAAGGTGCCGTGGGACGAGACGCACGTCGTCTACGTCTGGTTCGAGGCGCTGCTCAACTACATCACCGCCAACGGCTACGGCGTCGACGAGGAGCGCTTCGCCCGCCGCTGGCCGGCGACCCACATCGTCGGCAAGGACATCGCCCGCTTCCACGCGGTCATCTGGCCGGCCATGCAGATGGCGGCGGGGCTCGAGATCTCGGAGCACGTCTTCGGCCACGGCTGGCTGCTCGTCGGCGGCGAGAAGATGTCGAAGTCGAAGGCGACCGGCATCGAGCCGCGCCAGATCACCGAGGTCTTCGGCGTCGACGCGTTCCGCTACTACTTCATGTCGGCGATCGCGTTCGGCTCCGACGGGTCGTTCTCGTGGGAGGACCTCGACGCGCGGTACCACTCCGAGCTCGCCAACGGCCTCGGCAACCTCGCGAGCCGCGTCATCGCGATGGTGCACAAGTACTGCGACGGTGTCGTGCCCGCGGTCGCCATCGACGACGACATCCAGACGATCGTGGCGGATGCCGTGCGTCGCGCCGACGAGGCGATCGACCGCTTCGCGATCGACGAGTCGGTCGACGCCGCGATGGCGATCGTCGAGCGGCTGAACGGCTACATCACCGAGCAGGCGCCGTGGGTGCTCGCGAAGGACGACGCGCAGCGCGACCGGCTCGCGGCGGTGCTCGCCTCGAACGTGCACGGCATCGGCGCCGTCGCGGTGCTGCTCGCGCCCGTCATGCCCGAGTCGGCGCAGAAGCTCTGGGCGGCCGTCGGCGGCGAGGGCGACGTGCTCGCGCAGCCGATCCGCGAGGCGCACCGCTGGGAGGGCACGGGCCGCGTCACGACGGTGCCGCCGCTCTTCCCGCGCATCGAGCAGGCGCAGCCCGCGGCCTGACCGACACTTTCGCTGATCGAGTAGCAGCCGGGCATCACCCGCTGATCGAGTAGCAGCCGGGCGGAGCCCGGCCGCGTATCGAGATCATCACGAGCGGCGCGTAGTGTCACCGCATGGCCACCACCAGCCACGAGCGCATCGGGTCGCAGTCGATCGTCCACCGCCGCGAGTTCGACGCATCCGCCGCGGCGGTGCAGCTCGCGCACACGACCGCCGAGATCTTCGCGCAGTGGATGGGCCCACGCGGCTCGCGCCTGCGCATCGAGCACTTCGAGCCGCGCACCGGCGGCCGCTTCGACTACACGGTTGAGATGGGCGGCGACTGGCGCTTCTGGGGCTCGTACCACGAGGTGGTGCAGGGTCGCATCGTGCACACGTGGGAGTTCCAGGCGGAGCCCGGCCGGCCGACGCTCGAGGTGCTGGAGTTCCGCGACCTGCCCGACGGCCGCAGCTCGCTCGAGATCACGTCGACGTACGCGTCGGCAGCCGACTGCGATGCGATGGTGGCCTCCGGGATCGACGGCGGCATGGACGAGGACTTCGAGCGTCTCGATGAGGCGCTCGCGCGGCTCGCGCACTGACGCAAGGCCGGCGGGTCTCGCGCGCGTCGGCGCGGCGCCGATCAGCGAGACGTTGCACCCAACCGCTGTTCTGGAAGCGCTTCAAGCGCAGAACGGTGCACTTGTTGGTCTGTTCTGCGCTGCCGCCCGGCGCCGCTACCGCCCGGGCAGCGTCAGCGTCAACTCGTGCTCGAGGCCCACCACCGCGAGCTCCACCTCGGCGCTCGCGTCGATCCCCGGTGGCACCGGGATCGCGTAGGTGCGCGCGCCATCCGGCGCCTCGCACGTTGTCGGCACCTCGACGCTGACGACGATCCGGGTCGTCGACTCGGCCTCCGGCGCCCCGGCGAACGCCCAGCAGCTGGCGGTCGCGGGCAGCGACAGCGCGATGAGCACGGGCCGCTCGATCCACGTCGCGACCGCGCCGAGCCGCAGGACGTCGTCGACGGATGCTCCGCTGTCCTCGGGCAGGCCGGGCGTGCCCGGATCGCCGCTCGGGGTCGGGGCCGTCGAGCTCATCGCCGCGGGCGGGGAGGTGCCGGGCTCGGCGGACTCCGTCGGGTCGCCCGTCGCGCCATCGCCTCCCGCCGGAGCCTCGCCGGACGGCGACTGGTACGCCTCCGGAGCCTCTGCGGGCGTCGTCCCCGGCGCCGTCGACTCGCCTCCGCGGTCACCGGCTGCGCACCCGCTCGAGGCGAGCACCGCCGCGAGAGCGACGGGCAGGGCGAGCAGTCTCAGCATGCCGGGAGGCCTCCAGACGGGTCGTTGCACCGGCCATGCTGGCATCGGATCCATCGGAGAACCTGGACGGGGACTCGGCATCGGCCTGGGCGGAGCGCTCGTAGGCTGGTGGCCATGCCTGCAAGCCACGACGGGACCGCCCCCTTCGACAGCGCCGCCTACCCGCTCTCCGAGGGTCCTCGCGAGACGACCCTCCCTGGTGGGGAGTACATCCGCGAGCGGCACGACGACGGCAAGCGCGACACGACCCGGCCGCCCGTGCCCGAGCCGCTCGGGGTGCCGATCTACGACAACCACACGCACCTCGAGATCAAGGACGGCGAGCACTTCCCCTATTGGGCGGCGCTCGACGCGGCCGAGCAGGCGGGGGTCGCCGGCGTCATCCAGGTGGGCGGCGACGTCGAATCGTCGGAGTGGTCGGCCGCGCTCGCGGCGCAGGACCCGCGCGTGCTCGCCGCCGTCGCGATCCACCCGAACGAGGCGCCGGGCTACGCCGACGCCGACACGCTCTTCGACGCGCTCGCCACGATCGACGCGCTCGCCGCGCAGCCCCGCGTGCGCGCAGTCGGCGAGACGGGGCTCGACTTCTTCCGCACCGCCGACGACGGGCGGCGCGCCCAGTTCGAGTCGTTCGAGGCGCACATCGACATCGCGAAGCGCCACGGCATCGCGCTGCAGATCCACGACCGCGACGCGCACGACGACGTGGTCGAGACGCTCCTGCGCGTCGGCGCGCCCGAGACCACCGTCTTCCACTGCTTCTCCGGCGACGAGCACCTCGCGCGGATCGCAGCCGAGCACGGCTGGTACCTGTCGTTCGCGGGCACCGTCACGTTCTCCAACGCGAAGAACCTGCACGCGGCGCTCGCGGTCGCCGACCGCAGCCGGATCCTCGTCGAGACGGATGCGCCGTTCCTCACGCCCGCGCCGCACCGCGGCCGGCCGAACAGCCCCTACCTCACGCCGCTCACGGTGCGCTTCATCGCCGACCGCCTCGGCGTCGAGGCCGACGTGATCGCGGCCGAGACCGCTGCCAACACGCTGCGCGCGTACGGCACCTGGGACTGATGGCTACGGCGCGCTGAGCAGGTCGTCGGGCTGCAGGGCGAGCACCGTCGAGCTGTCGGCAGCGGTCGTGCCCGTCACCGTCACCTCAGCTGGCAGCGTGCCGGAGACGGGCTCCTCGAGCTCGAACTGCCAGCCGTAGAGGTGGAAGTCGGCGCTGCAGTCCATCGGTTCGCTCGGGAACTCGAACGAGACGGCGATGGCGCTGATGCCCGTGGTGCGCGCGGCGACGGGCGTCGGCACGCACTCGGCGACGCCCGAGCCGCCCAGGATCACCGCGAGCCGCCGTCCCGGCTCGATCCAGCGCACCTGCGCGTCCTGCATCGTGACGTCGGCCTCGGGCAGCTGGTCGGGCGGGATGGGCGAGGGCGCCGCGCCCTCGGCCGACGGCTCCGGGATGAGCGACGGCTGCGGGTCGGCGGTCGGCCCCGCGTCGAGGAGGTCGTCGGCACCGATCCGAACCTCGGTGGTCTCCTCCTCTCCGCGGAGGTTCACGAGCTCCACCACGGTGGGCAGGTCGACGGGCACGCTCATGGGGAGGGCGAGCTCCCAGCCGTGCAGGCGGTAGTCGGCGGTGCAGGCGATCGCCGCGTCCGGCGGGTCGAAGGACACGACGACGGCAGCGCCCACCGCTCCGAGCTCGGCCGCGTGCGGCTGCGGGATGCACTCGCCGCCCCCGCCCGAGCCGCCGATGACAACGGCGATCGACTCGCCCGCCTCCAGCCAGCGCACGGCGTAGCCCTCGCTGCTCACCTCGTCGAAGAGGCCCTCGGCCTGGAGCTGGTCCTCGGCGAGCGCGACGGGCGCGGCTCCGGTGTCGCCGGCAGCGCTCGGCTCTGGCGGCGCGGTGGTGGGCGAGGTGCCCGGCGACGCGCACGCTGCCAGCAGCGCGGCGGAGCCGGCGAGCGCGACGAGGGCGAGCATCCGACGCGACCGGGCGCTCGGCGCGCCGGCGGGAGCGATGGCGGTGAGCGAGTGGCTCTCGGATCGGCGCACGGCGGTGTCCTCTCTGGCGGGCGGTCTCCCCGCACGCTCTGACATGTCCAGTGTCGGGTCGAGGTCACGCCCGGTCGGTCACGATTCGGCCACGTTCCATCCCCGGTCCCAGCATCCTGCCCGCGACCGCTGGGCGCGCCCGCCGCGCGCGCGGCATAGGGTCGATGGATGAGCATCGACAGCCAGGCCGGCGAGGCGCGACCGGGTGGACGCAGCGCCGAGGCGCTCCTCGGGCCGACCGAGATCCGCGCGCTCGCGCTGACGCTCGAGCTGACGCCGACGAAGCGCTGGGGCCAGAACTTCGTCGTCGACGCCAACACGGTGCGGCGCATCGTCAGGACCGCGGATGTCGCAGGCCGTGACGTCGTCGAGGTCGGACCGGGACTCGGGTCGCTCACGCTCGGGCTGACCGAGGTCGGCGCGCGGGTCGCGGCCGTCGAGATCGACCCACGGCTCGCCGAGCTGCTGCCGCGGACCGTGGAGCGCAAGCAGCCGGAGGCGCGGCTCGAGGTCGTGCACCACGACGCCCTCACCATCGAGGCGCTGCCCTTCGAGCCGCAGGCGATCGTCGCGAACCTGCCGTACAACGTCTCGGTGCCGGTGCTCATCCACCTGCTCGAGCGCTTCCCGACGATCGACCGGGCACTCGTGATGGTGCAGGCGGAGGTCGGGCACCGGCTCGCCGCCCCGCCCGGATCGAAGGTCTACGGCTCGCCGAGCGCGAAGGTCGCCTGGTGGGGGCAGTGGGCGCTCGAGGGTGAGGTCTCGCGCCAGATCTTCTGGCCGGTGCCCAACGTCGACAGCGTGCTCGTCGGCTTCCGGCGCGGCCCGGAGCGCGGCGACGAGGCGCTCCGGCGCCGCACGTTCCGCGTCATCGACGGCGCCTTCGGCCAGCGGCGGAAGATGCTGCGGCAGGCGCTGTCCGGCGTCTTCGGGTCGTCCGGCGCGGCGACCGCCGTGCTCGAGCGCGCCGGCGTCGAGCCGACGCTCCGCGGCGAGGCGCTCGACCTCGACGACTTCATCCGCATCGCCGAGGCGGCCGATGCGCCCGACACGCCCGCATCTGCAGCGGACGCCTGATGGTCGACCGCATCGACCGCAACATGGGTGCCGAGGCGATGCGCGCGGCGACCGGCCGCTCGCACGTGGAGTGGCGCGACCTGCTCCAGGCGGCCGGCGCGCTCGAGTGGAGCCACCGGCAGATCGCCGACTGGCTCGTCGCCGAGCACGCCGTCGACCCGTGGTGGTCGCAGGGCATCACCGTCGACTTCGAGCAGGATCGCAAGGGCAGGCTCCCGGGCCAGCAGGCCGACGGCACGTTCTCGGTGTCGCAGACGCGCACCGTGCCGGGGGAGCGGCTGGCGGCGCTCGCCGCCGTGCGCGCCGAGATCGAGTCCCGCTACGGCGCTTCGCACGGCGAGAACCTCGCGGCGGCGCAGCCGGTCGTGCGCTGGCGGCTGGGCGACGGCACCCGGCTCGCGGCCGCGGCGCAGCAGCCCAACCGGTCGGGCACACCCGTCAACCTCACGATCGAGCGGCTGTCGGATGCGGCGGCGATGGAGGCGGCGAAGGACGAGATCGCGGCGATCTTCGCGGCCGTCGCGCGCTGATCCGGCGCCGCTCATCCGGGGCCGCGGGTCGGCCTCAGCCGATCCGGCTCAGCGCGACCGCGCGTCGAGCTCCGCGACCAGCCGCTTCGGCGCCGTCACGCGGAACGACGCGTCGATGAGCTCGGCGACGCGCGCCCAGTCGGCGTCCTCGAGCTCGACCGCGATCCATCCGTAGGGCCCCAGGTAGGCGGGCGCGATCGCGCCCTCCTCGAGCATCGCGAGCCGCTCGTCGGGCTCGAGCAGCACGCTCAGGCGCTGCGGATGGATGCCCGAGACGTGCTCCTCCTTCGTCGTGCCGGCGTAGTAGGCGAACACCTTCGTCGTGAAGAACGCCGGCCGGCCGTGCGAGACCTTCTCCTGCGCGCCCGGCAGCGCGAGGGCGATCGCCCGCACCCGGGCGAGCACCGGATCCGCCGGATCGAACATGATCTCGTGCGCCATGGGGGGAGGGTAGCGCCGGGCGCGCAGGAAGCGCCTCGCGAGCGCACTAGGTTGGATGCCGTGGCGCAGGGCAGTCGGAGGAGCACGGTGCGGGCGAAGGCGCCCGGCAAGATCAACGTGCACCTGGGCGTGGGTGCGCTGCAAGACGACGGCTACCACGACGTCGCGAGCGCCTACCAGGCCGTGAGCCTGCACGAGTTCGTCGAGGCGACCGAGGCCGACGACTTCTCGGTGCGCTTCTCGGGGCCGGTGCCGCACGAGCACCTCTCGACCGGTGCCGACAACCTGGCGATCCGCGCGGCGATGGCGCTCGCGCGTCGCGGCCGCGTCACCGGCGGCGTCTCGCTGTCGATCGAGAAGCACGTGCCGATCGCCGGCGGGATGGGCGGCGGCTCGGCCGACGCCGCGGCGACCCTCGTCGCGTGCGACGAGCTGTGGGGCCTGCACCTGGGCCGCGAGGCGCTGCACGACATCGCCAGGGAGCTCGGTGCCGACGTGCCGTTCGCGCTCGCCGGCGGCACCGCCGTCGGCACCGGTCGCGGCGACCGGCTCACGCCCGCGCTCGCCCGCGGGCAGTTCCACTGGGTGCTCGCCTACACCGAGGCGGGGCTGTCGACCCCCGACGTCTACCGCGCGCTCGACGAGCACCGGGCGCTCCACGCCGCCGACATCGCGCCCGCCCACGACGTGCCGACCGTGGATGCGCGAGTGCTGCAGGCGCTGCGGGCGGGTGACCCGTCGATGCTCGCGGAGGTGCTGCAGAACGACTTGCAAGCGCCGGCGCTGCGGCTCATGCCGCGGCTCGCGGGCACGCTCGAGCTGGGGGAGCGCTCCGGTGCGCTCGCCGGCATCGTCTCGGGGTCGGGCCCGACCGTCGCCTTCCTCTGCGACAGCATCGAGTCGGCGATCGAGGTGCAGGCGAGCCTCTCGGCCGCGCAGCTCACGGCGGTCAAGGTGACCGGCCCGGTGCCGGGCGCCCGCCTCATCGACTGACCGGCCGCATCCGGCGCATGCGCATGCGCATGCGCTCGCGCCTGTCCGCGCGGGGTCCGCGCTCGAGAGGTGGCGCTGCGCCCGAGAGGTAGCCGCGCGCCGCTACCTCTCAAGCGCACGGCTACCCCTCGTGCGCGCGGCTACCCGTCGCGCGCGCGGCCACCCCTCGCGCGCGCCCCACCCGCGTCAGGGTGCGCTGGCCGCCAGCAGCTCGTCCCGGATGCGGTCGTTGCCGAGCTGGGACGGGTGCGTGTAGTCGTCCGCCAGCAGGTCACCGGCCGCGGTGCGCCCGTCGGCGCCGTTGAACGGCGCGAGCAGGTCGACGCACGTGCCGCCGACCGCCTCCGTCTCGGCGCAGACGGCGTCGCGCCACTGCTCGAGCGCGCTGACGATCACGTCCTGCGCCGCACTCGAGTCCTCGGGCCCGCGGGCGTCGAGCGCCTCCCACCCCGTCCAGGCGTTGTAGGACGTGAGCGTGATGATCTCGGTGTCGGGAGCGCGTTCGCGGATCTGGGCGAGCAGCTGCGCGTAGTCGGCGCGGACGGCCGCCGTCGCCTCGGTGATGCACTCGGGCGTCGTCGCGATGACGGTGTCGATCGCCTGCTCCTCGGTCCCGACCTCGCCGACGCACGGCGCATCGGGCTGCCAGTAGGGCGGCTGGTCGTTGAAGCCAGCGGAGAGGATGACGGTCTGCGCGCCGGCGAGCGCCGTGTCGACGGTGCCCCGCTCCACTTGCTCGAGGATGTCGGCGACCCGGGCGCCGTCGTGGCGCGACAGGTTCTGCACCTCCGGGGCCCCGCCCCGCGCCTCGCCCACTGCGGCCGCGTACGCGTCGACGAAGCCGGTGCATCCCGGGCAGTCCTGCGGGGCATCGAAGGGGATCGAGTCGCCGAGCACGACGAGCTGGCCCGCGGGCGGGGTCGAGGACGCGTCGGGCGCGGCACTGGCGGGCTCGGAGGCGGGCGCGGCGGTCTCGCTCGGACCCGCGGCGGCGCAGCCCGCGAGCAGCACCGCGACGGCGACGGCCGCCGCGCCGAGCCGAGGGAGCGGCCAGCGCGACCGGATCCGGGAGTCGGGCATCGGGCACCTGCGATCGATCGATCCTCCGGATGCGCTGCCGCGAGCTCGTGGCAGCGTGCGCGCCGCGCCGACCGGCGGCGCGACCTGCCCTGCGCGGCTGCCCCGAGCAGGGGTCGTGCCGAGAGCATGGCACCGGCGCATGCGCGGCGGAAGGGGCCGATCGGCCCGGCGCCGCCGTCACGTGCGGGATGATGAACGAATGGCTCATCTCCTGGGCGCCGAGCGGGTCGGCGTCGCGTTCCCCACGCGCACCGTCTTCGAATCCATCTCGCTCGGGCTCGACGACGGCGACCGCATCGGCATCGTCGGCCGCAACGGCGACGGCAAGTCGACGCTGCTGCGCGTGCTCGCCGGCAGCCTCGAGCCCACGAGCGGCCGCGTCACCCGCCGCGGCGGCCTGCAGGTGGGCGTGCTCGACCAGCGCGACACCCTCGACCCCGACTCGACGATCAGCCACGCGATCGTGGGCGACCGGCCCGAGCACGAGTGGGCGGGCGACGCGCGCATCCGCGACCTGCTCGCGGGACTCGTCGGCGACCTCGACTGGCACGGGCGCATCGGTGACCTCTCCGGTGGACAGCGCCGGCGCGTCGCGCTCGCGCAGCTGCTCGCCGGCGACTGGGACGTGCTCTTCCTCGACGAGCCGACCAACCACCTCGACGTGCAGGGCATCGCCTGGCTCGCCGACCACCTGAACGCCCGCTACGCGTCGGGTCGCGGCGCCTTCGTCGCCGTGACGCACGACCGCTGGTTCCTGGACGCGGTGTGCACCGGCACGTGGGAGGTGCACGACCAGCTCGTCGAGCCCTTCGAAGGCGGCTACGCGGCCTACGTGCTGCAGCGCGTCGAGCGCGACCGGATGGCGGCGGCGAGCGAGGCGAAGCGCCAGAACCTCATGAAGAAGGAGCTGGCGTGGCTCCGCCGCGGCGCGCCCGCCCGCACCGCGAAGCCGAAGTTCCGCATCGACGCCGCGACGCAGCTCATCGAGGACGAGCCGCCCGTGCGCGACCCGATCCAGCTCGCGCAGCTCGCCGCGACGCGGCTCGGCAAGGACGTCGTCGACGTCGTCGACGCCTCCGTCGAGCTCGGCGGCCGCACGATCCTCGACGACGTCACCTGGCGCATCGCGCCGGGCGAGCGGGCCGGCGTGCTCGGCCGCAACGGCGCCGGCAAGTCGACGCTGCTCGCGCTCATCGCCGGGCGCATCCGCCCCACGTCGGGCCGCGTGAAGACCGGCAAGACGGTGAAGATCGCCGAGCTCACGCAGGAGCTCGCCGAGCTCGCGCAGCACGAGGACGACCCCGTGCGCACCGTGGTCGCCAACCTCAAGACGAGCTACGCCTCGGGCGGCAAGGAGCTCACCCCCGGGCAGCTGCTCGAGCGGCTCGGCTTCCGCTCCGGAGAGCTGTCGACGCTCGTCAAGGACCTCTCCGGCGGCCAGCGCCGCCGCCTGCAGCTGCTGCTGATCCTGCTCGACGAGCCCAACGTGCTCATCCTCGACGAGCCGACGAACGACCTCGACACCGACATGCTCGCCGCGATGGAGGACGTGCTCGACTCCTGGGCCGGCTGCCTCATCGTCGTGAGCCACGACCGCTACCTCATCGAGCGGGTCACCGACCACCAGTACGCGATCTTCGACGGGCGCCTGCAGCACGTGCCGGGCGGTGTGGATGCGTACCTGGCGATGTCGGGCAAGGGCTCGGTGGGCAAGGCGTCGAGCGCCGACGCCAAGGGCGACGCCCAGGCGGCGCCCACCGGGCTCAGCGGCGCCGAGCGTCGCGCGCTCGAGAAGGAGGCGGCGAGCCTCGACCGGCGGCTCGCGAAGGCGACCTCGCAGCGCAAGGGCGTGCTCGACCGCTTCGAGGTGGTCGACCACGGCGACCTCGACGCGCTCACCGCGCTCCAGGCCGAGCTCGCCGAGGTCGACGAGCGCATCGCCCTGCTCGAGGAGCAGTGGCTCGAGACCCATGAGGGCCTCGAGGCCTGAGGCTCGCTCGCGAGCGGCGGGCCGGGCCGTGCATCCAGTCGGCTCGGCTAGTCTGACGAGAGCCGCGCCGCCTGCGCCGGCGGAAGGGGCCGCGATGACGGAGCAGACGATCCTCGTCGTCGACGACGACCCGGCGCTCGCCGAGATGATCGGCATCGTGCTGAGCGGCGAGGGCTACCAGCTCGAGTTCTGCGCCGACGGCGCCGCGGCCGTCGACCGGTTCCACGAGGTGAAGCCCGACCTCGTGCTGCTCGACCTCATGCTGCCCGGCAAGGACGGCATCCAGATCTGCACCGAGCTGCGCGCCGAGTCCGGCGTGCCCATCATCATGCTCACGGCGAAGGGCGACCCGACCGACATCGTCGTCGGCCTCGAGTCCGGCGCCGACGACTACATCACGAAGCCCTTCAACCCGAAGGAGCTCGTCGCCCGCGTGCGCACCCGGCTGCGCCCGCAGCGGCAGGCCGACGCCGGCGTGCTCAAGGTCGCCGACCTCGAGATCGACGTCGAGGGCCACCAGGTGCGCCGAGGCGGCGACCCGATCGCGCTCACGCCGCTCGAGTTCGAGCTGCTCGTCACCCTCGCGTCGCGACCCAGCCAGGTGTTCTCGCGCGAGATGCTGCTCGAGCAGGTGTGGGGCTACCACTACAAGGCCGACACGCGCCTCGTGAACGTGCACGTGCAGCGCCTGCGCTCGAAGGTCGAGCGCGACGTCGACAACCCCGTGGTCGTGACGACCGTGCGCGGCGTCGGCTATCGCGCCGGCGCACCCCAGGCCTGAGGCCGCGCATGGCCGGGCGGCGCTGGAGCTGGGAGCGGGCGACGGGCTTCCTGCGGCGCTCGCTGCAGGCGCGCGTCGTCGCCTTCAGCATGCTGCTGTCGATGCTCGCGCTCGTCGGCGTCTTCGGCTACATGTCGGCGTCCGTGGGCGAGAACCTCTTCGAGACGCGCCGCGACGAGGCCCTCGTCGAGGCCGTGCGCGCGACCGCCGGCATGCAGCAGATCTTCGACGAGGCCGTCACGCAGAGCCTGACGAGCGGAGAGGTCGACGCGCTGCAGGACCGCGCGCTCGACGCCGTCACCGGCGTCATCTCGTCGCGCTCGAGCACCGACTACGCGATGCTCCGGGCCGAGGCGCAGGCGTCGACGCTGCTGCAGATGAACGACGTGCAGTCGCAGGGCTTCGACACCGACCTGCTGCACGCCGACCTGCGCAGCGCCGTCGCCGCATCGGCCGACCTGCCCTTCTACCAGTCGGTGCGGCTCGCGTCGGAGACCGGCGGCGAGCCCGGCATCATCGTCGGCACCACCGTCGACGTGCCGCTCGCCGGCCGCTACGAGCTCTACCTGCTCACGAGCCTGCAGTCGACGCAGGCGACGCTCGGCTTCATGCAGCTGACGATGATGCTCGGCGGCATCGCGCTCATCGGCCTCATCGGGCTCATCACCTGGTTCGTCGCGCGGATGGTCGTCGGGCCCGTGGAGGCGGCCGCCGCGTCGAGCGCGCGGATCGCCGCCGGCGAGTACGACGTCCGCATCCCGGTCCGCGGTGACGACGAGATCGCCAAGCTCGGCCGCTCCTTCAACGACATGGCCGACTCCATCTCGCGGCAGATCAACGAGCTCGCGACCCTGTCGACCGTGCAGCAGCGCTTCGTCTCGGACGTCTCGCACGAGCTGCGCACGCCGCTCACGACGATCCGGCTCGCCGGCGACGTGCTGCACGACCGGAGGGATTCGTTCGACCCGGTCGCGGGCAGGACGGTCGAGCTGCTGCACACGCAGATCGAGCGCTTCGAGCAGCTGCTCGCGGACCTGCTCGAGCTGAGCCGCTTCGACGCCGGCGCCGCGCAGCTCGAGATCGAGCCGACGAACCTCGTGCGGCTCGCCGAGGGTGAGCTCGCGGCCGTCGAGCCGCTCGCCGCGGAGCGCGGCACCGAGCTGCGGCTCGTCGCGCCCGGCGGGCACTTCGAGGCCGAGGTCGATCCGCGGCGCATCCGGCGCATCCTGCAGAACCTGCTCGCCAACGCGATCGACCACGGCGAGGGCAGGCCCGTCGTCGTCACGGTCGACTCGACGAGCGATGCTGCGGCGATCGCCGTCCGCGACCACGGGGTCGGCATGACCGAGGAGGAGGCCGCGCGCGTCTTCGACCGCTTCTGGCGCGCGGACCCGTCGCGGCAGCGGCGCACGGGCGGCACCGGCCTCGGGCTCTCGATCAGCCGCGACGACGCGGCCCTGCACGGCGGATGGATCGACGTCTGGTCGCGGCCGGGGGAGGGCACGGCGTTCCGCCTCACCCTGCCGCGCGCCGGCGCGCACGCCGTGTCGTCGCCGATCGAGCTGCCGCCCGCCGACACGCAGGCGATCGAGCTGCCCCACCTCCCGCACGTGCTCGAAGCGCCGGCCGACGACGCCGGGATGGCGCTCGCCGAGCCCACGGTCGAGATCGCGCTCGTCGACCCCGCTCCGCGCGCCGCGACCGAGGAGGCCGACCGATGATCCGCTCCCTCGCCGCCATCGCGGCCGCCGCGGTGCTCGTGCTCACGGGCTGCGTCGCCATCCCCGACTCCGGCGCCGTCACCGAGGGCGTGGTCGACGTGAGCGAGCAGGAGAACGGCCTCGTCTTCCTCGCGCAGGAGCCCGAGGAGGGCGCGACGCAGGAGCAGATCATCCTCGGCTTCCTGAGCGCGGGCATCAGCCCGGACGACGACTTCTCGATCGCTCGGGAGTTCCTGACGCGCGACGAGGCGCAGCGCTGGCAGCCGGACGCCGGCGTGATCGTGCGCGCCGGCCCGCCGGAGGTCTCGTTCGGCAGCGAGACGCAGGCCACCGCCGTCGTGGCCGCCATCTCCGAGGTCGACGCCGGCGGTGCGCTCCGGCGCCCGGGCGATGACCGGATGCTCGAGTTCGAGATGCTGCTGCAGGACGGCCAGTGGCGCATCGCGGCCGCGCCGGACGGCATCGTGCTGTCGAGCTTCCACTTCGCCGAGCTGTTCCGCATGCACGCGCTGCACTGGATGACCCCGGACGCCACGCGCTCGGTGCCCGAGGTGCGCTGGTTCGAGCGCACCGCGACCACGCTGCCGTCGCGCATCATCGACGCGCTGCTCGACGGCCCCTCCACCTGGCTGTCGCCGGCCGTCGTCACGTCGGGCGCCGCCGACGCATCGCGGGTGGGCGAGCCGCGCGTCGACGGCACGACCATGACGGTGACGGTCGACGCCACGCAGATCCAGCAGCTCGGCCCCGGCAGCCTGCAGGCGCTCTCGCAGCAGCTCGCGCTGTCCCTGCGCACGGTCGGGGTGCGCGAGGTCGTCGTGGAGGTCAGCGGCAATCCCGACCTCTCGGCATCGAGCGCCGCGAGCCCGCCGATCGACCTCGGGGCCGTCGATCCGCGTCCGCTCGTGCTCGACGGCACGTCGCTGCGCCCGATCGGGGCGGGGGCGTCGACGATCGAGGACGTCGGGCAGACGCTCAGCGCGATCGGTGCGACGAGCTACACCGTCGGTGCCGAGGGCGGCGTCGCGCACACCGGCACGACCGCGGTCTGGATCGAGGCGGGCGCCGATCCCGTGACGATCTCCGCCGACGCGGCATCGGTGGGCACCGTCGACGACAGCGGTTGGGTGCTGCTGCAGGAGCGCTCGGCCCCGCAGCGGCTGCTCGCGTGGCGCGACGGCGAGCGGGTCGAGCTGGGGCTGCCGCAGGGCACCGGCCGCATCACCGCGATGGAGCTCGCCCGTGACGGCTCGCGGCTCGCGATCGTGACGGTCGACGGCGACGCGAGCCAGGTGCTCGTCGCGGCCATCGTGCGCGACGCCGAGGGGAGGCCCGCCTCGCTCGGCGAGCCGTACCCCCTGCCGCTGCTCGACGGCGTCGCGACCGACGTGACGTGGTCGGGGCCGACGCAGATCGCGGTGCTCGCCGCGGGTGGCGACCAGGCGCAGATCGCCACGCTCGTCGTGGGCGGCGACTCCGAGCAGCTGCCGCAGCCCGGCGTGCCGGTGCAGGCGCTCGTGGGTGGCAGCGAGGGCACCTCCACGCTCCGCGCGCTCGGCGCCGACGGCTCGCTGCTCTCGCAGCGCGGCCGGGTCTGGACCGCGGCCGACGGCCTCGGCCCGATCTCGCTCATCGCCACGCAGCAGTAGCGCCGTCCACAGGCGCCCCTCGTCGACGAGCACGGCGACGCCTCCGCCCGCATCATGGGGCCATGCGGATGCAGGCGCGAGCGGCGGCGGGCCGGGGGTCGATCGCCGCGGCCCTCCGCGAGGCGGCGAGCGTGCTGTGGCCCGTCGCGTGCGCCGGCTGCGGCGCGGTCGACGTCGCCGTCTGCGGCGCGTGCTCGGCGGCGCTGCGCGGCGGACCGCTGCGGGAGGCGCTCGACGGCGTGCCGCTGCTCGCCGCGGCCCCCTACGAGGGACCGGTGCGCGAGCTCGTCGCAGCGTGCAAGGAGCGCGGGGGCCGAGCGGAGGCGCGGGCGCTGGGCGCGGGGCTCGTGCTCGCGATCGCCGCCGCACCGGCGGGGGCGCTCGTGCGCGTGCCGTCGAGCCGCGCTGGGATGCGGCGGCGCGGCTTCGACCCGGTCGTGCTCGTGCTGCGCGCGGCCGGGCTGCGCGCGACGCCGCTGCGGCGCATCCGGGGCGGCGGCGCGCAGAAGCAGCGGTCCGCCGAGGCCCGGCGGGTCGCCGCGGTGGGGTCGCTCGCACTGCCGTCGAGCGCGGCGCGCCGGCTCGAGGGCCGCGCGGTCGTGGTGGTCGACGACGTCGTGACGAGCGGTTCGACGGCGCGTGAGGCGGTGCGCGCCCTGCGCGCGGCGGGGTGCCGGCCGGTCGCGATCGTCGCGGTCGCGCGCACGCCCAAGCGGGTTCCGGGGAGGTGAGCCGACGCACGGCGCCCGGGGGTAGAGTGCAGGCCACGCACGTCGGCATTGCACGCCGCAGCGCCGACGCCGACCAACGGGAGGCCACGATGGACATCACGTTCGGCGCCAAGGGCGCAGACATCACAGACCGGTTCCGCGCATATGCGGAGGAGAAGCTCGCGAAGGTCACGCAGCTCCTCCCGCGGGCCACGGCGCTCGATGTCAAGCTCACCCGACACGCGGATCCGCACGCCGCCATCGCGGGCGGCAGGGTCGAGATCACCGTCCACGGCCCCGGCTCGATCATCCGCTCGGAGGCCGACGGCCCCGACAAGTACATGGCGTTCGACTCCGCCTTCCACCGCATCATGGAGCGCGCCCGCCGTGCCCACGACAAGCGCCACGACCACAGCGCCCGCCGGCGCACGCCGCTCCGCGACGCCGCCGTCACCGGCTTCGAGCAGGTCGCCGTCACCCCGGCCGACCCAGCGCTCGTCGAGGCCGTCGCGACCGGCGCGATCCCCGTCGTCGCCCAGGAGCAGCCCGAGGCCGAGAACCAGTGGTCGCCCGTGGTGATCCGCGAGAAGCGGTTCCCCGGCAAGCGCATGAGCGTGCGTGATGCCGTCGACCAGATGGAGCTGGTCGGGCACCCCTTCTACCTCTTCGTCGACGAGGCCACCGATGAGTGCGCCGTCGTCTACCGCCGCAAGGGCTGGTCCTACGGCGTCATCTCCCTCGACGACGAGGCCGCCGAGGACGGCACCGAGGCCCGTGTCGTGGCCGACAGCGAGAGCGAGCGCGCCGCGTCCTGACCGCGCAGAGCGGCACCCCAGATGGCTCTGGGGTGCCGCTCGTGGCGCGTTGCTACGATGAGCAGTCGGTCAACGGACCGTGACCGAACCCCTACCTCACGGGAGGCATTCCTCGTGGCCAACTTCTTCGAGAACATGCTCCGAGCCGGCGAAGGCCGGCTGCGGCGCCGTCTGGAGCGCATCGCCGCGGATGTGGCTGCGCTCGAGGACGCGTTCGAGGATCTGACCGATGAGGAGCTCGCGGGCGAGACCGCGGAGTTCCGGCAGCGCTACGCCGACGGCGAGCCGCTCGACGCCATGCTGCCCGAGGCGTTCGCCGCGGTGCGCGAGGCGGCGAAGCGCACGCTCGGGATGCGGCCCTACGACGTCCAGGTGATGGGTGCCGCTGCCCTGCACCTCGGCAACATCGCCGAGATGAAGACCGGTGAGGGCAAGACGCTCGTCGCCCCGATCGCCGCCTACCTCAACGCCATCACGGGCGACGGGGTGCACATCGTCACGGTGAACGACTACCTCGCGAGCTACCAGTCGGAGCTGATGGGCCGCGTCTTCCGCGCCCTCGGCATGACGACCGGATGCATCATCTCGGGCCAGACGCCGGAGGTGCGGCGCGAGCAGTACGAGGCCGACGTCACCTACGGCACGAACAACGAGTTCGGCTTCGACTACCTGCGCGACAACATGGCGCACTCGAAGGAGGCGATGGTCCAGCGCGGCCACGGCTTCGCGATCGTCGACGAGGTCGACTCGATCCTCATCGACGAGGCCCGCACGCCGCTCATCATCTCCGGCCCGGCGGCGGGCGAGGCGAACCGCTGGTTCGGCGAGTTCGCGCGCATCGCCAAGCGGCTCCGCCCGGACGTCGACTACGAGGTCGACGAGAAGAAGCGCACCGTCGGCGTGCTCGAGCCCGGCATCGAGCGGGTCGAGGACCTGCTCGGCATCGACAGCCTCTACGAGTCGGCGAACACGCCGCTCATCTCCTTCCTCAACACCGCGCTCAAGGCGAAGGCGCTCTTCAAGCGCGACAGCGACTACGTCGTCATGAACGGCGAGGTGCTCATCGTCGACGAGCACACCGGCCGCATCATGCAGGGCCGCCGCTTCAACGAGGGCATCCACCAGGCGATCGAGGCGAAGGAGGGGGTGCAGATCAAGGCCGAGAACCAGACGGTCGCGACGGTCACCCTGCAGAACTACTTCCGCCTCTACGACAAGCTGTCGGGCATGACCGGCACCGCCGAGACCGAGGCCGCCGAGTTCATGGCGACCTACAAGCTCGGCGTCGTCCCGATCCCGACGAACAAGCCGGTGCAGCGCGCCGACAGGTCCGACCTCGTGTACGCGACGGTCGAGGGCAAGTTCAAGCACGTCGTCGACGACATCGTCGAGCGGCACGCGGCCGGCCAGCCCGTGCTCGTCGGCACGACGAGCGTCGAGAAGAGCGAGTACCTCTCCGGCCTGCTCGCGAAGGCCGGCGTCAAGCACGAGGTGCTCAACGCCAAGAACCACGCTCGAGAGGCCGCGATCGTCGCGCAGGCCGGCCGCGTCAGCGCCGTCACCGTCGCCACGAACATGGCCGGTCGAGGCACCGACATCATGCTCGGCGGCAACGCCGAGCACCTCGCCGTCACGCGCATGCAGGAGCTCGGGCTCAGCCCCTCCGAGACGCCGGACGAGTACGAGGAGCGCTGGGACGGCGTCTTCGCCGAGGTCAAGGCCGAGGTCGAGGCGGAGGCCGCGAAGGTCATCGAGGCCGGCGGCCTCTACGTGCTCGGCACCGAGCGCCACGAGTCGCGCCGCATCGACAACCAGCTGCGCGGCCGCTCGGGCCGCCAGGGCGACCCGGGCGAGAGCCGGTTCTACCTCTCGATGCAGGACGACCTGCTGCGCCTGTTCGGCGGCTCCGTCGCCGAGCGCTTCATGGCCGTCGACGCCGACGAGGACGAGATCCCGCTGGAGTCGAAGATCTTCTCCCGCACGATCCGCACCGCGCAGGCGCAGATCGAGTCGCGCAACGCCGAGATGCGCAAGAACGTGCTGAAGTACGACGACGTGATGAACCGCCAGCGCGAGGCGATCTACTCCGACCGCCGGCACATCCTGGACGGCGACGACCTCGAGGGCAAGGTGCAGGGCTTCCTCGAGGGCACGCTGCGCTCGCTCGTCTCCGACCACGCGGTCGGCAACGACAGCGACGAGTGGAACCTCGAGGCGCTGTGGACCGAGGCGAAGCAGATCTACCCCGTCGGCATCACGATCGACGAGGTCGTCGCCGAGGCGCAGCCGCGCCTGACGGCCGACTTCCTGTACGAGCAGCTCGTCTCCGACGCGAAGATCGCGTACCAGAAGCGCGAGGAGTCGCTCGGCTCGCCCGCGATGCGCCTGCTCGAGCGCCGCGTCGTGCTGTCGGTCATCGACCGCAAGTGGCGCGACCACCTGTACGAGATGGACTACCTGCGCGAGGGCATCGGACTGCGCACGATGGCGCAGCGCGACCCGGTCGTGGAGTACCAGAACGAGGGCTTCGCGCTCTACCAGCAGATGATGTCGGCGATCCGCGAGGAGTCGATCTCGTTCCTGTTCAACCTCGAGGTCAAGGTGCAGCAGGGGACCAGCCCCGAGGCGCCGGCGATCGAGGGCGGCGGGCTCGAGGAGCCGGAGGAGGAGAGCCCCGAGGCGCTCACCTACTCGGCGCCCGACGAGGACGGCGAGGCGTCGGTGCACGACGCGCGGGGCAAGGAGCTCGGCGCGGCGACCGACAAGGCGCGCCAGCGCTCCGGCAACCCGGCGGTCGCCGGGAAGCCGAAGGGCGCGGGCGGCAACCGCGAGCAGCGTCGCGCCGCCGACAAGGCGGCCAAGACCGCGCCGAGGAAGGGCGCGTTCGGCCAGCTGCAGGACGCCGACAACGAGGGCACCTCCCGCTGATCGAGGAGCAGCCGGACGGAGTCCGGCCGCGTATCGAGATCACTCTCCTTCGTCTGCGGATCGTCTCGATACGCGGCCTTCGGCTGCTACTCGACGAGCGTGGGGGAGCGGCCTTCGGCTGCTACTCGACGAGCGGGTGGGAAGCGGCATTCGGCTGCTCCTCGACGAGCGGGTGGAGGCGCGCGGGTCAGTCGTCGAGCGTGCGCAAGCCGTTGTAGGCGGTGGCGCCGAGCGGCGGCCCATAGGCGCCCGTCTCGCCGCCGTTCGAGTAGACCGCGGTGATGTGCCCGGCCCCCGTCTGCGGATCGAGGTTCGAGACGAAGCCTGAGCCCGAGGCGCCGTCGCCCATCTCGCAGTCCGCCCCGTAGTTCGCGTCGCCGCCCGCGCCGTAGTCGAGCTCGTCCTCGGCGCAGTGGCGCAGCACCTCCGCGTCGAACGCGTCGTTGCCGGGATAGCCGGCGATCACCACGCCGTTCGTCTCGGCCGTGAAGCTCACGCCCTGTCCGCCGACGACGTCCTCGAGCGTCGTCTCGCCCTGCGGCGCGAAGCGGACGAACCCGAAGTCGAAGCCCATCCAGCCGTCGTCGTCAGCGCCGTCGAGCCAGCGGTCGTTCGACTCGAGGTACTGGTCAGGCACCCACCAGCGCTCGGCCTCCCAGGTGCCGAAGGGCGCGTCGCCGCGCTCGTAGCCCGGCTCGAAGGTGATCCGGTCGTAGTAGTCGCGCGTCTCGTCGTCGAAGACGCAGTGCGCGGCCGTGACGACGACGAGCCCGGACTCGCTGTTGATGACCGTGCCGCTGCACGTGTACTCGGCGTCGTCCGCCTCGAGCACGAGCCGACCGACGGTCGTGAGCAGCAGGCTCGCGTCGGCCGTGTGCGGCGTGCCGGCCAGCAGCTCGTCGCCGCCGTCGTGCGCCGGCATCGCGATGCCTGGCGCGACCCTGGCCGTGCCGCGCGTCGGCTCGAGCACCAGGTCGAGCGCGGCATCCGGGAAGTACCCGTCGACGGTCTCTCCCTGCGAGCCGGCGTAGAGCTCGCCGGTGTCGGCGGCCGTCTCGTCCGTCGTCGTGATCGGTGCGTCCGGCTCGACCGGCCGCACCTCGATCTGCGGCTCGCCCGACGGACGCGGGGTCTGCGAGGGCGGCTGCTGCGGCTGCCGGGTGGGCAGCGGCGGCGCCAGGATGATGCATCCGCTCATCGTCAGGACGGCGAGCGCCGCTGCGGCCACGGCGGCGGTTCGAGCGAGGCGCATGCTGCGACGCTAGGGCGGTGCGCCGCAGGATCGCTGTGAACGCGGCGCGCGGCGTCAGGCCGGCGGCGCGACGGCGACGAGCATGATCGCCGTCCAGTGGCACAGGAACGCGACGAGCGTGCAGGCGTGGAAGATCTCGTGGAAGCCGAAGCGGCCCGGGAACGGGTTCGGCTTCTTCATCCCGTAGGCGATGGCGCCGACCGTGTAGGCGAGCCCGCCTGCGATCACGAGCGCCGCGGTCATCGCGTTCGCGGACCAGATCTGCGGCAGGAACGCGACGGCGGCCCAGCCGAGGGCGAGGTAGATCGGCACGTAGAGCCAGCGGGGCGCGTGCAGCCAGAAGATGCGGAACGCGATGCCGAGCACGGCGCCGGCCCAGATGACCGTGAGCAGGATCCAGTCGGTGGGCGACGGCAGCGTCAGCAGCGCGATGGGCGTGTAGCTGCCCGCGATGAGCAGGAAGATGTTGGCGTGGTCGAGCCGCTTGAGCAGCACGCGCGTGCGCTCCTGCCAGTGGAAGCGGTGGTAGACGGCCGAGACGCCGAACATCAGCAGGCTGGATGCGGCGTACACGGCGGTGGAGACCTTCGCGGTCGCGCCGTCGGCGATCACCACGAGCACGATGCCGGCGATGAGCGCGAGGGGCGCCGTCCCTGCGTGGATCCAGCCGCGCCACGTGGGCTTCTGCTCGACGGCGGCCTCGACGATCGAGTCGCCGGCCGCCTCGATGAGCGGGAGGTGCGCGGAGGACGGGTCGCTGACCCGGACCTCGGGGGAGGGCCGGTCGGACGACGCGCCTGCCGGCTCGGACTGCAGTGCCATGACGACAGCGTACGGCGTACGCAGTACCGCGTCGAGCATGCCGATGCCGACGTGGGGGACGAGCGCCCGGTAGGTTCGACGGGTGCGACTGCGCAGCTCGCCGGGATCACGGCTCGTCTACCGCTACTACGAGCGGCGGCTGCGACGCGACCTCCAGCGCACTGCGGTGCCTCGGCACATCGCCATGATCATCGACGGCAACCGCCGCTGGGCCCGGGAGCAGAAGCTCGAGAGCGCGGGCCACGGGCACCGCGCCGGCGCCGCGAAGCTGCGGGAGTTCGTCGACTGGTGCGCTGAGATCGGCGTCGAGGTCGTGACGCTCTACCTGCTGTCGCGCGACAACCTGACCGGCCGCGGCGGCGAGGAGCTCGGCGAGCTGTGCGAGATCATCGCCGAGCTCGCCGATGACCTGTCGCGCCTGCCCGGCCGCCGCATCCGCCACGTCGGCGACACCCGCGGCCTGCCGCGCCCGCTCGTCGCGGCGCTCGAGGGTGCGGTGGCGCGCAGCGCGGACCAGGACGGCATCGTCGTGAACCTGGCCGTCGGCTACGGCGGCCGGCACGAGCTCGTCGAGGCGGTGCGCAAGATCCTCGAGGGCGCCGACGGCGCGAGCGTCGCCGAGATCGCCGAGCGCCTGTCGCCCGAGCTCATCGCCGAGCACCTCTTCACCGCCGGCCAGCCGGATCCCGACCTCGTCATCCGCACCTCCGGCGAGCAGCGGCTGAGCGACTTCATGCTGTGGCAGAGCGCGCACAGCGAGTTCTACTTCGTCGAGGCGCTCGGGCCGGACCTGCGCGAGGTCGACTTCCTGCGCGCCGTGCGCTCGTACGGGCTGCGCGAGCGGCGCTACGGGCGCTGACCGGGCGGCGACCTGAAGCCCAGGTTTCGATCCGGTGAACTCTGGCTGAGGCCGCGTGTGTCGGATCGCCGGATGCGCCGGGGGCGAGCGTAGATTCGGCCCTGTCGGGCAGTTCCGCCCGACAGCGAGCGGCCTTCGCGTCCGCGAGCAACACGGAGGTGACGGCCGCGTGATACCGACCCCAGGGTCGGCAAGGGAGCGTCACGTGCCTGAACTCGCCACCACCCCCCAGAGCGGCGTCGCCGAGGCAGAGGGCCTCGACACCCGCCAGCGCACCTACGTGCTCGACACGAGCGTGCTGCTGTCCGATCCGGGGGCGATCCACCGCTTCGCCGAGCACGCCGTCGTGATCCCCGTGATCGTGATCGCCGAGCTCGAGAAGAAGCGGCACGACCCGGAGATCGGCTACTTCGCGCGCAAGGCGCTGCGGAACCTCGACGACCTGCGGGTCACGCACGAGCGGCTCGACTTCCCGGTGCCGACGGAGGGCGGCGGGAGCCTGCGCGTCGAGCTGAACCACTCGAACCAGCAGGTGCTGCCCAGCGGGCTGCAGCTCGGCGACAACGACTCACGCATCCTCGCGGTCGCCTCGAACCTCGCGGGCGACGGGCTCGACGTCTGCATCGTCTCGAAGGACATGCCGATGCGCGTCAAGGCGGCGTCGATCGGCCTGCCGGCTGAGGAGTACCTCGCCGAGCAGGCGGTGGACTCGGGCTGGACCGGCACGGCGGAGCTCGCGCTCTCGGGCGAGCAGATCAACCGGCTCTACGAGGACGAGCGGCTCGAGACCAGCAAGGTCGCCGACCTGCCGATCAACACCTGCCTCGTCATCTCGTCCGAGCGCGGCTCGGCGCTCGGCCGCGTCACCCGCCGCGGCGAGGTCTCGCTCGTGCGCGGCGACCGCGAGGTCTTCGGCGTGCACGGCCGCTCGGCCGAGCAGCGGCTCGCGATCGACCTGCTGCTCGACAACGAGGTGGGCATCGTCTCGCTCGGCGGCTCCGCCGGCACCGGCAAGTCGGCGCTCGCGCTCGCCGCGGGCCTCGAGGCCGTGCTCGAGCGGAGGCTGCACAAGAAGGTCATCGTCTTCCGCCCGCTCTACGCGGTCGGCGGCCAGGAGCTCGGCTACCTCCCGGGTGACGCCGCCGAGAAGATGAACCCGTGGGGCCAGGCGATCTACGACACGCTCGGCGCGCTCGTGAGCGACAACGTGCTCGACGAGGTCGCGGCGCGCGGCATGCTCGAGGTGATGCCGCTCACGCACATCCGCGGCCGCTCGCTGCACGACGCGTTCGTGATCGTCGACGAGGCGCAGTCGCTCGAGCGCAACGTGCTGCTGACGGTGCTGAGCCGCATCGGGCAGAACTCGCGCGTCGTGCTCACGCACGACGTGGCGCAGCGCGACAACCTGCGCGTCGGCCGCCACGACGGCGTCGCGAGCGTCATCGAGACGCTCAAGGGGCACGACCTCTTCGGCCACATCACGCTGCAGCGCAGCGAGCGCAGCCGTATCGCGGCGCTCGTGACGAGCCTGCTGGAGGACTGACCGCCGATCGCGCGCGGCCGACGGCTGCGGGACCCCTTCCTCCCAGCGGGACCCGGTGCACCGGGTCCCCGAGGGTGGGAGGGGTCCCCACGCGGTGCTGGCGCGTGGGCGCGGGCGAGTAGCGTCGGCGGGGTGCGGGAGCTGACGGCGGTCGAGGCGCGGCGGATGCGCATGGTGTCGCAGGGGCTCGTCACCGGCGGATGGCTCGGCTCGACGCGCACGCCGCTCGAGGCTGTCCGCCATTCGGTCGCCCTCCAGGGGCAGGACCTGCCGGCGGTGCTGCGCGCGATCGCGGCGCGCTCGACGCCCGGGACGACGCTCGACGACGTGCGCGCGGCGTTCGACGACGGGCTCGTGCGCTCGTGGGCGATGCGCGGCACGCTCTTCGTCGCCGCGGCCGACGACCTCGCCGTGCTGCACGCCTGGACGGCCGAGCGGATGCGCCGGCAGGAGTGGCGGATGTGCGAGGTGCGCGGCATCGACCAGGCGACCGCCGAGCGTGCGGCCGACGTGCTGGTCGAGGTGCTCGCGGACGGGCCGCTGCTCCGCTCCGCGATGCTCGCCGCGTGGGAGGCGGCCGGTGTCTCGACGGCTGGCGGTCGCGGCTACCACCTGCTCGCGCTCGGCTCCTACGACGGGATCCTGCGATTCGGCCCGTTCGATGGCCGCGATCAGCTGCTCGTCGGCGGGCCGCGCCCCTCGGTCCCGGAGCCGGAGCGTGCGCTCGACGAGGCGCTCCGCCGCTTCGTCGGGGCGCGCGGCCCCGTGCACCCCGATGACGTGGCGTGGTGGCTCGGGCTGCCGAAGGCGATCGTGCGCGCGTCGCTCGCCCGCATCGAGGGGCTCGAGGCCGTGCTCGTCGAGGGCCGAGAGATGCTCGTCGTCGCGGGCGCGGCGGGGGAGTCCTCCGACGTCGTGCTCGTGCCGGGCTTCGACGAGCTGCTGCTCGGCTACCGCGACCGGTCGCTCGTCGCGAGCCCCGCGGTGCTGGCGGCGGTCGTGCCGGGCGGCAACGGTGTCTTCCGGCCCATGGTCGTCGTCGACGGCGCAGCGGTCGGCACGTGGCGGTTCCCGGCGTCGGGCGCCGCGGGACGCTCCAGCGCCGCGCGATCACGCCGCGCGACCGCCCGGGGGCCAGCCGCTGATCCGAGCGCGCCGGTCGAGCCGCTGCTCGAGCTCGTCGAGCCGGTGAGCGCGGTGACCCGCCGCCGGATCGATGCCGCGCTCGCGGAGTGGCCGCACCGCTGAGTCAGAGCTCGAGCGCGCCGCGCCAGATGCTGTCGCCGGAGTGGGTCGGGTCGCCGTCGTAGGGCTCGACCGAGACGTCGACGACCGGGAACGCCGCGAGGTCGAGGTCTGCGGGCAGCGCGAGCTCGGTCGAGGCCGCGTCCATGACGCCCAGGCTCACCATCTGCTGCGCGTCCGCGTCGAGCAGCCAGACGTCGAGGTACCCGTCGACGGTAGGCAGCGCATCCGCGTCGACGACGAGCAGGCGCTGGCCGTCGCGCTCGATCACCTCGGCGCGAGCGGGTGCGACGCTCGAGCCGAGCGGCTCGAGCACGGCGCCCGCGACGTCGGTCGACCGGGGGCCGCCGCCGAGCTGCGTCACGAGCAGCACGGCGAGGCTCGCCGCGACGACCGCGGAGGCCGCGCACGCGGCGATGAGCGCTCGGCCGCTGAATCGCCGGTGGCGGGCCACGTCGGGCGAGCGGGTCGCCGAGGCGCGGGTCGAGGGCGCGGCCGGCTGCCCGATCGGGGCGGGAACCGGCTCGTCGAGGGCGGCGATGTCGGCGGCGATCCGGTCCCAGACCGCTGCGGGCGGCTCGACCGGCGAGACGTCGGCGGCGCGGAAGCGGTCGGCCGCGACGCGGAGCGACGAGACCTCCGCTCGGCAGTGCGCGCAGGTCGTGAGGTGCTCGGCGCTCGCGTCGGACTCGCCCAGCGCGAGCGCGGTGAGCGCGTCAGTCGACAGGTGCTGCATGGGTGTCCTCCCATCTCTCCCTGAGTCTTCGGAGCGCTCGCGACAAGTGGCTCTTCACGGTGCCGATCGGCATGTCGAGCGCCTCGGCGATCGAGGCGGTCGAGCGGTCCTCGAGCACCGCGAGCCGGACGATGGTGCGCTGGGGCTCGCCGATGCGCTCGAGCTCCTCCTGGACGGTGAGCGCGTCGGCCACGGCGTCGAGCACCGGGTCGCCCTCACCGCGCTCGAGGCGCTCTGCGAGGTCGTGGGGGTCGAAGGCCTGCTCCTTGGCGGCCCGGCTGCGGTAGTGGTCCGCGATGCGCCGGCGGGCGATCGCGATGATCCAGGCGCCGAGCGGCCCGTTCGCGGCGTCGTACGCGTCGCGGGAGCGCCACACGGAGACGAAGGTCTGCTGCACCACATCCTCCGCATCGTGCGGGGCCATCGCCCGGCAGGCGATCGCGTAGACCATGCCGCCCCAGCGCTCGTACGCCAGGCGCAGCGTCTCGGGGGAGGCGTCGGCCGCGAACGCGAGCGACAGCCGCTCGACATCCGTCACTCCGTCGTCCACGGCCAGACGGTATCACCGGGCCATGCGCCTCACGGCGCGTCCAGGACAGCGGTGACGACGATGTTGTCCTCGTAGGCGCCCGCGGCGGCGTCCCACTCGCCGCCGCAGGTGACGAGGCGCACGACGTGCTCCCCGTCGCGGGCGAACAGCGCGTCCAGCCGCAGCTCGTCCTTCGACACCTGCTCGATGCTCGTGATGCGGTAGCGCAGCTCTGCGCCGGAGGCCGTCGAGATCTCGACCGCGTCGCCCTCCGCCGCCCGCAGCACCGACGCCATCGGCGCGCTGCCGATGTCGCTGTCCACGTGGGCGGCGAACACCGCGGAGCCGGTGTCGGCGCCGGGCGCCGGGCCGAAGCGGTACCAGCCGATCTCCTGCACGAGGTCGGGCACATCCATCTGGCCGTCGTCGCGCACGCCGACGGGGACCACCCCGAGCTCGAGGTCGACCGACGGCACGCGGACCGCGGCCGGCGCGTCGACCGCGACCGGTGCGGGCGGCGAGGCGTCGCGCACGCCCACGCCGGTCGGGATCGTGCCGGACGGCGGGGCGGATGCGCTGGGCGCAGCCGGCTCCGTCATTCCTGCGTCCGCACCGAGCGAGGCGCTCGGCTGCGGCGCGACGCTCGGGGCCGACGGCAGCTGCGCGAGCAGCACGGCGCCGGTCCCGAGCGCCGCGACGGCGATGACCGCGGCGGCCACGGTAGCCACGCGACCGCCGCGGGAGCCAGGACGCACGGAAGGCTCCCGCCGCGCGATGCGCGACGAGAGCCCCCGCTCAGCGTCCATGCTCAGCCGCGCTCCCTTGCGGGGCGCAGCGTCTTCGTGGCGATCAGCGCGAGGCCGACCGCTCCGGCGAGCAGCAGCGAGATGGCCAGCGCGCGCTGGTCCTCCGCGCCGCCCAGGCCCGAGGGCACGCCGCTCGGCGCGCTGTGCGCCTGCACGACCTGCACCGCGAGGGCGAGGTTGCCGTCCTCGGCGCTGCCCCAGGCGGTCACGATGCTGTTCGCGCCCTCCGCCAGGTCGAGGTCGGCCGGGCCGATCGCGACGGTGTCGGTGCCCGCGAGCACGACGTCCGCCGAGACGGCGCCCGCCGCGGTCTCGAGCGCTGCCTCATCGGGGTTCGTGAGGCCCTCGACGATGGCGGTGCCGTTCGCGCGCACGTCGACCGCGGGTGCGGCGGCGAGGTGGCGCACGGTGAGGCGCGCCTGTCCGGCGGCGACCGCCTCGGTGTCGTTCGCGAACGCCGAGAGCGTCGGGTCGCCGCCCTCGGTGAGGTGCGCGACGAGCGTCAGGTTGGCCGACTCCGGCACGGCGACGCCCATCGCCTCGATGGCCGGCTCTGCCGTGTCGGGGGTGCCGCCGTCGGCGAACACCTGGATGTCGTAGCTGCCGGCGGCGAGCATCATCGGGTCGGTCAGGGTGCCGGGCTCGAAGTCGCTGATGGCCTCCTCGCCGTTGATGAAGACGTCGACGGTGATGCCGGGCACGGCGTGCAGCACCGAGACGGTCGAGTCGGTCTCGGCCGCCATGGCGGGTGCGCCGCCGGCTGCCGTCAGAGCGAGAGCGGCGCCGATGCCGATCGCGAGCTTGCGCTTCATGGTGGTCTCCTCGAGGTGCGCGGCGCCGGATGCGCCGTCTACCTCCATATCGGCGGGGACCCCGTGCCAGGTTGCAGCGATCGCGGCAGCTGCATCTCGGGCGTGTCGCGGCAGGGCGACGGCACGCGTCACGGGCGCGCTGCACGCACGCGCGAGGCGCGAGCGCTGACGGCGGCGAGCCCCAGCGCACCGGCGACGGCGAGCATGACGCCCAGCGCGCCCTGCGCTCCGGCGCCGCCGAGGCCCGACGGCACGCCGCTCGGCGGCGTGTGCGCATCGACCACCTGCACCGCGAGCTGGAGGCTCTCCTGCCGCGCGTTGCCCCACGCCGTCACGATCGTGTTCGCGCCCTCTGCCAGCTCGACGTCCACCGGTCCGATCACGACGTCATCGGTGCCGGCGAGCACCACGTCGACGGAGACGGCTCCGGCCGGCACCTCGAGCAGCGCCTCGTCCGGATTCGTCAGGCTCCCGGCGATCACCGCGCCGTCGGCGCGCACGTCGACGGCGGGTGCGGCGGCGAGGTGGCGGACGGTCAGCCTCGCCTGCCCGGCGGCGACCGGCTCGGTGCTGTTCGAGAACACCGAGAGCGTCGGCTGGTCGTCCGCGGTCAGGTTGCCGGTGATGGTGAGGTTCTGCCCCGCTGGCACCTCGACGCCGAGCGCCTCGACGGCGGGCTCGGCCGTGTCGGGCGTCTCGCCGTCGTAGTAGAGCTGCACGTCGTAGACGCCCGGCGCCAGCTGGATCGGGTCGGTCAGCTCACCCGGCTCGAAGTCGGTGATCGCCTCCTCGCCGTCGATGTACGCGTCGACCGTGATGCCGGGGATCATGTGCAGCACCGAGACCGTCGAGTCGTCGCCGGCCGCGAGCGCGGGTGCACCGCCGAGCGCGACGAGCGCGAGTGCGGCGCCGGCGCTGATCACGATCGTGCCCTTCATGGGGTCTCCTCACACCGGGCGCCGCACGCTGCGTCGCGCTGTCCCCCATCCTCAGCGACGGCGGAGCAGAAAGATAGCAGTGTTATGAAACCGGCTCGGCTTCGCAGCTATCGACCGGGCGCTGTGGAGAGCGGCGGCGGCGCAGGGGAGGGCCGGACTAGCGTCGCCCGGGTGACGACGACGTCGGCGGAGGCGGTGCGGCTGCGCTCGCGGCATCGCGCGCGAGCGGTCGACCTGCTAGGCGCCCCGGCAGCGGTGAGCGCCGCGTCGCTGCTCGCGCTCGGCGGCTGGGATGCCGTCGCGATCGTGCCGCTCGCGGTCGCGGCGAGCGTTGCGCCGGCGCTCGCCCGGATCGACGTCGCCGAGCGGCGGCTGCCGAACGCGCTGACCGTGCCGCTGCTGCTGCTCGGTGCCGCTGCCGCCACCGTGCGCGTCGCCCAGGGCGACCTCGCGTCGCTCGCGGCGCTCGCCTGCGGGCTCGTGCTGCTCGCGATGGCGGTCGCGGGCGGCATGGGCATGGGCGACGTCAAGCTCGGCCTCGCGCTCGCACTCGCGACCGCGACGCTCGGATGGGCCGCGCCGCTCACCGGCCTCGCCGCATCGGTCGTGCTCGGCGGCGTCGCGGGCGCTGCGGCGCTCGTGGCGGGTCGGCGCACCGTGCCGTTGGGGCCGGCGCTCCTGCTCGGCAACGCGATCGCGGCCGCGGCGGGCGCCAGCGGCGCAGGGTGAGCACGGATGCCGCCCGCTCTGTGACGGTTCGTGACGCGCGGATTGGTAGCGATGGCTGTCAGATACGTACCGTCGGTGCATCCCCCAAGAAGGAGCCACCATGCGCATCCGCACCGCCCGTCCGCTCGCCATCGCCGGCACCGTCGGCCTCGCCGTCGCCCTCGTCGGCTGCAGCAGCGCCGCCAGCTCCGAGAGCGCTGAGCTCGGCTCCGCCGAGAACCCTGTGCAGCTCGGCGTCGTGGGCGCCTCGGACCCCTATTGGGCCGTGTACGAAGCGGCGGTCGAGGCCGAGGGCATCCAGCTCGAGATCGTCGACTTCACCGAGTACACGCAGCCGAACCCCGCCCTCAGCGAGGGCGAGCTCGACGTCAACCAGTTCCAGCACGTCCAGTACCTCGGCGACTACAACGTCTCGTCGGGCGAAGACCTGCAGCCGATCGGGGCGACCGCGATCTACCCGCTGGGCCTCTACTCGGACAAGTACGAGTCCGTCGACGACATCCCCGACGGCGAGACCGTCGTGGTCCCGAACGACACCGTCAACCAGGCGCGCGGCCTGCTCGTGCTGCAGTCGGCCGGCCTCATCGCGCTCGCGGAGGGCGGCAGCCCGGCGTCGACGCTCGAGGACGTGCTGCCCGAGTCGCGGGTCGAGGTGGAGGCGGTCGATGCTGCACTGACCGTCAACTCGCTGCCCGATGTCGCTGCCGCGATCGTGAACAACGACTTCCTCGGCCCGGCCGGGCTGTCGTCGCAGGACGCGCTCGTCGCCGACGACCCGAGCGACGAGGCGGCCCTGCCCTACGTCAACATCTTCGCGGCGCGCGCAGACGACGCAGACGACGAGGTGCTGCTGCAGCTCGTCGAGATCTTCCAGTCGAACCAGGAGGTGCTGGACGGCCTGCAGGAGGTCGCAGGCGGCACCGCCGTGTTCGCGACCACCCCCGCCGCCGATCTGCAGGCCTCGCTCGTCGAGGTCGAGGAGTCGCTCCAGGCGCAGGGCTGACCACCGGCGCGGGCGACGGCGAACCGCCGGGCGCCCGCGCCGCACGACCCCCGATCGCCACGAGCCAGAGAGCGCCATGCCACACATCCAGCTCACCGACGTCAGCAAGTCGTACCCGCCCTCCAGGCGTGGCGGCACGCCGGTCGCCGCCGTCGACGGGGTCTCCGTCTCGATCGAGCGCGGCGAGGTGCATGGCGTCATCGGCTACTCCGGCGCCGGCAAGTCCACGCTGGTGCGCCTCATCAACGGGCTGGAGCCGGTCACTGCCGGCTCGATCGAGATCGACGGCGTCGACATCACAGCGCTGCCGGCCGGTGAGCTGCGCCGCGTGCGCCAAGGCATCGGCATGATCTTCCAGCGGTTCAACCTGCTGCGCTCGCGCTCGATCCGCGGCAACGTCGCGTATCCGCTCGAGGTGGTCGGCATGCCGCGGGCCGAGCGCGCGGCCCGGGTCGACGAGCTGCTGCGCTTCGTCGGACTCGAGGAGAAGGCCGACGCATACCCCGAGCAGCTCTCCGGCGGCCAGCAGCAGCGCGTCGGGATCGCACGCGCGCTGGCGGCATCGCCTTCCATCCTGCTCGCCGACGAGGCCACCAGCGCGCTCGACCCGGAGACCACCGACGAGGTGCTGGACCTGCTCGCGCGCGTCAACCGCGAGCTCGGCGTCACGATCGTCGTCATCACGCACGAGATGGACGTGATCGCCCGCATCGCCGCAAAGGTCGCCGTGATGGACCGCGGCCGCGTCGTCGAGAGTGGCGACACCTACGACGTGTTCACCCGCCCGCAGACGGACACTGCGAAGCGCTTCGTGAAGACGGTCGTGCGTGCGCTGCCCGACGGCGCTGCCCTGCAAGCGCTGCGGGCTCGGCACGAGGGCCGGCTCTTCACCATCTCGTTCACCGACACCGGCGCATCCGACGCGCGGGTGTTCGCCGCGCTCGCGCGTGCGGGCGTCGACTTCCAGCTCGTGCACGGCGGCGTCGACGACATCCAGGGCCGCGTCTACGGACTGCTGACCATCGCGGTGCGAGGCGAGGCCGATGCCGTCGAGACCGCGCTCTCCGGTCTCGGCGGGGGCGTCCACGTCCAGGAGGTGCTCGCATGAGCGAGCTCATCGCGCAGGTGTCCGGGCTGCTCCCCGCGCTGCTGGAGCAGACGGGGGTCACCCTGTGGCTCGTCGCACTCTCACTGCTGTTCGGCGGCACCGCCGGCCTCATCGTCGGCACCGCGCTCTACGTGACCCGGAAGGGCGGCGTGCTGCAGCAGCCGATCGTCTTCTGGGTCCTCAACGTGCTGGTCAACACGTTCCGGCCGATCCCGTTCATCATCTTCCTCGCCGCCATGCAGCCCATCGCCAGGCTCGTGATCGGCACGGGCATCGGCAACGAGATGATCGTCTTCTCGATCTCGATCGCGGCCACGTTCGGCATCGCGCGCATCGTCGAGCAGAACCTGGTCTCGGTGGAGCCGGGCGTCATCGAGGCTGCGCGTGCGATGGGTGCGGGTCCGTGGCGGATCATCCGCACGGTGATCCTGCCTGAAGCATTCGGTCCGCTCATCCTCGGCTTCACCTTCGCGATCGTCGCGCTCATCGACATGTCCGCCGTCGCGGGCATCGTCGGCGGCGACGGGCTCGGCGACTACGCGCTCTCCTACGGCTTCCGGCAGTTCGAACCCGTCGTCACGTGGAGCGCGCTCGTCATCATCATCGTCATCACGCAGGTCGTGCAGGCCGTCGGGAACGCTCTTTCACGGCTCGTGCTGCGCCGCTGAGCGCTCGCGCGTCCCCCGCGGATGGGGCAGGATCGGTGCGCATGAGCGACGAGCTGAGCGACGACGACCGCAACCGCATCCGGGACGACTTCCACGAGGCCGTGACGATGACGGCGTCCGAGATCGAGCGGTGGCTCGAGACGGACGAGTCGCGCGCCGTCGGGCAGAAGGAGCACGAGGGGGACGAGTCGGCGGGCCACGCCTCCGGGAGACGGATCGTGGCCATCCTCCGCACGAAGCAGGCCGACCTCACCGATGACGACTACGCCCACATGCGGAAGGTCGTCGGCTACGTCGCGCGGCACGCGAAGCAGCGGCCCGACGGCGACGTGACCGAGACGCCGTGGCGGTACTCGCTCATGAACTGGGGGCACGACCCGCAGGGCTGAGCGGCGCGCGACGCGAACGGGCCGATCGCGCGGCGGCGAGGAGGGGTCCCCGCCGCTATGTCCGGGCTAGGCTTTCCCTGGGTACGACCCGCACATCCCCCGCGCAGAGAAGGATCCACCGATGGCCGACGTCGCCACATCGAAGCCCGCGCTGCCTCCCACGGCGGCCGAGGAGACCACATCCAAGCGGTGGACGCCGCTCAAGATCGCACTGTGGGCGGCCATCGCGCTGCTCGGCGGCATCGCCTGGGTGATGCTCGCCGTCGTCCGCGGCGAGACCGTGAACGCGATCTGGTTCGTGTTCGCGTCCGTCTCGACCTACCTGATCTTCTACCGCTTCTACTCGAAGTACATCGAGCGGAAGATCGTGCGCCCCGACGACACGCGTGCGACGCCCGCCGAGTACAAGGCCAACGGCCGCGACTACGTCGCCACCGACCGCCGCGTGCTCTTCGGCCACCACTTCGCCGCCATCGCCGGCGCCGGCCCGCTCGTCGGCCCGGTGCTCGCCGCGCAGATGGGCTACCTGCCCGGCACGATCTGGATCATCGTCGGCGTCGTGCTCGCGGGCGCGGTGCAGGACTACCTCGTGATGTTCTTCTCGATGCGCCGCGGCGGCCGCTCGCTCGGCCAGATGGCGCGCGACGAGTTCGGCCGGGTCGGCGGCGCCGCCGCGATCCTCGCGACGCTCCTCATCATGGTGATCATCACGGCGATCCTCGCGCTCGTCGTCGTCAACGCGCTCGGCGAGAGCCCGTGGGGCGTCTTCTCGGTCGCCATGACCATCCCGATCGCCCTCTTCATGGGCGTCTACCTGCGCTGGATCCGCCCGGGCAAGGTGCTCGAGATCTCGATCATCGGCTTCGTGCTGCTCATGGCCGCGATCATCGGCGGCGGCATGGTCGCCGAGACCGCCTGGGGCCAGGAGCTCTTCACGCTCGACCGCGTCACGATCGCGTGGGGCATCGTCATCTACGGCTTCCTCGCCGCGGTGCTGCCGGTCTGGATCCTGCTCACCCCGCGCGACTACCTCTCGACGTTCATGAAGATCGGCGTGATCGTCGCGCTCGCGCTCGCGATCATCTTCGTCCGCCCCGAGATCTCGGTGCCCGCGTTCACGGAGTTCGCCGCGGGTGACAGCGGACCGGTGTGGCCGGGTTCGCTCTTCCCGTTCCTCTTCGTGACGATCGCGTGCGGCGCCCTCTCGGGCTTCCACGCGCTCATCGCCTCGGGCACGACGCCGAAGATGGTCGAGAAGGAGAAGCAGACGCGCCTCCTCGGCTACGGCGGCATGCTCATGGAGTCGTTCGTCGCGATCATGGCGCTCGTCGCCGCGATCTCGATCGACCAGGGCATCTACTACGCGATGAACTCGTCGGCCGCGAACACGCAGGGCACGATCGAGGGCGCTGCCGCCTTCGTGCAGTCGCTCGGCCTCACCGGTGTGAGCGTCACGCCCGAGCAGCTCTCGGCCACCGCAGCCGCGGTCGGCGAGGAGTCGATCGTGTCGCGCACCGGCGGTGCGCCGACGCTCGCCCTCGGCCTCGCGAACATCATGCAGAGCTGGATCGGCGGGCCGTCCATGATGGCGTTCTGGTACCACTTCGCGATCATGTTCGAGGCGCTGTTCATCCTCACCGCGGTGGACGCCGGCACCCGTGTCGCGCGCTTCATGCTGCAGGACTCGCTCGGCAACGTCTTCCCGAAGTTCAAGGACACGTCCTGGACGCTCGGCGCCTGGATCTGCACGGCGATCATGGTCGCCGCGTGGGGCGCGGTGCTGATCATGGGCGTCACCGACCCGCTGGGCGGCATCAACACGCTGTTCCCGCTGTTCGGCATCGCCAACCAGCTGCTCGCCGCGATCGCGCTCGCGGTCGTGCTCGCGATCGTGGCGAAGCGCCGCACCTTCCGCTCGCTGTGGATCGTGGCCGTGCCGCTCGCGTTCGTGACGGTCGTCACCGTCACCGCTTCCGCGTTCAAGGTGTTCTCGCCGGTGCCCGCCGTCGGCTACTGGGCCAACCACTTCCGCTTCCGCGACGCGCTCGCGGCGGGGGAGACGTCGGTCGGCACGACCGAGGGCGTCGCCGCGCTCGAGTCGGTCGTGCGCAACACGATGATCCAGGGCACGCTCTCGATCATCTTCGTGGTGCTCACGATCGTGGTGATCTGCTTCTCGGTCGCGAACGTCATCAAGGCGTTCCGCTCCACCGAGGTCGTCGACCACGAGGACGAGCGCACCGAGTCGGCGATCTTCGCCCCGGCCGGCTTCCTGCCGACCCCCGAGGAGCGCGAGATCCAGCAGCAGTGGGACGCGCTGCCGGCCGAGCAGCAGCGCCGCCGGACCGGCCACTGAGATGACCGCATCCGCGAGCGAGGGGCGCCCGGCAGCCGCCGGTGCGCTCCTCGCGCGCGCGTGGCGCGCGCTCATCTGGTGGGCGAAGGGCGTGACGGGCGAGTCGAAGTACCAGGCCTACGTCGACCACGAGCGGCGGATGCACCCCGACCGCGAGCCGATGACGGAGCGCGCGTTCTGGCGCGACGAGTACCGCCGCCAGGACGCGAACCCCGAGGGCCGCTGCTGCTGACCCGATCGGCCCACGCTTGCCTGGCAGGAGCCTCGATTGGCCGCTCCGGCCCGGCGATGACCGCCATCGGTCGCCTCTGGCTGCTCGGAACCGCTCCCAGCAGCCACGAGCGACCGATCAGCGCGTGGCGGGCCGCTCGGGCTCGGTGAGGGCCTCGGCGTAGGCGCGCACCGAGCGGTTGTAGCGGGGGAGCGTCGGCTCGAGCGCCTCGATGACGACCCGCAGCGCCTCGTCGTGGCGGCCGGCGCTGTGCAGCGCGAGGGCGAGGAACACGCGCGGCGACGCCCCGGTCGACGGATGCTCCGGTGCCGCCGCGAGCACCGCGATCGACTCGTCGAGGCGGCCGGTGTTGCGCAGCGTCGAGCCGTACTGCACCGCGAGCTGCGCGTGCCGCTCCGCGTCGAGGCCGAGCGCGAGCGCCCGCTCGTACTCGCGCTCTGCGTCGTGCTCGCGGCCCAGCGAGTCGAGCATCCCCGCGAGCTCGAACGCCGCCCGCCCGTCGGCACCCGGGTACGCGGCCGCGAGGGACCGCATCGCGGCGATCGCCTCGTCGGGGGGCGTGCTGTCGACGCGGTCCCAGAGGTCGGCGACCGCCGCGCTCCAGGCCGCGGTCTCCCACTCGACGCTCACGGCGCCTGCCCCTCGCGCAGCCCGCCGTCGAGGCCCGTGTGGTGCGCCGCGAACGCCAGCTGGTCGGCGAACTCGAGCGCGGCGGCATCCTTCGGCTTGCCCATCCCGTGCCCGGCGCGCGTGTCGACGCTGAGCAGCACGGGCGCGTCCGCGTCGAGCCCGGCGGCCCTGGCCGCCGCCTGCGCGCGCTGCAGCTCGGCCGCGAACTTGAAGGAGTGCGCGGGCACGACGCGGTCGTCGTGGTCGCCGGTGGTGATGAGGGTAGGCGGATGCGCGACCTCGCGCACGTTGTGCAGGGGCGAGTAGGCACGGAGGTACGCGTGCGCCTCCGCCTCGTCGGGGTCGCCGTAGTCGCTCGCCCACGCCCAGCCGATCGTGAAGCGGTGGTACCGCAGCATGTCGAGCACGCCGACGCCGGGCAGCACGGCGGCCCACAGCTCCGGCCGCTGCGTGAGCGCGGCGCCCGCGAGCAGCCCGCCGTTCGAGCGGCCGTGGAGCGCGAGCTGCGCGTGCGTCGTGACACCGGTCGCGACGAGGTGCTCGGCGATCGCGAACAGGTCGTCGAAGACCTGCTGCTTGCGCTCCTTCGTGCCGCCCTTGTGCCAGTCGGTGCCGAACTCGCCGCCGCCGCGCAGGTTCGGCACGACGAGCACGCCGCCGGCCGCGACCCACGCCGCGAGCACCGCCCGGAAGCCGGGATTCATCGGGATGTTGAAGCCGCCGTAGCCCCAGATGAGGGTCGGCCGCGGCGCGCTGCCGTCGTCGTCGGCGGGGCGCACGAGGAACGCGGGCACGGTCGCGCCGTCCGTCGACGTCGCGCGGATGCGCTCGGTGGTCGCGGCGGGCGCCGCGGCACCGGGCGTCGGCAGAATGCGGTGGGCGACGAGCCGTGCGCCGTCGACCTCGACGACGTGCCGGGTGCCGCGGTCGACGAAGCTCTCGGTGGTCGCGAGCACGACGCCGGAGTCCTGGCTCGCATCGGAGCCGGTGATGGAGACGCCGTCGCCGAGTGGCACGTCGTCGCCGAGGTCCCCGGCGAAGGTGGCGAGCTGCATGCGGTGGCTCGCGTCGTGCGAGTACTCCAGCACGAGGCCCGTCGCGGTGAGCGACGCGTCGAGCAGCACGTCCTCGGCGTGCTCGGGCACGACGGTCGACTCGCGGCCGGACGCGAGGTCGAACGCGGCGAGCCGGTAGCGCGCCGCGCCCTCGTCCGTCACGACGAACAGGGAGCCGTCGTGGATGCCGATCGCGTTCCACTCGTGCTCGTGCCCCTCGACCAGCTGCCGGAGCGCGTCGTCGCCGTGGCGCCGCACGGCCAGGTCGTTGCCGCTCGACGAGCCGGTGTCGGTCGAGAGCACGAACCAGTCGTCGTCGCGCGGCCAGTGGCGCGCGAACATGCGCGGTGCATCCGGCCGAGTGAAGAGCACCGCATCCTCGGCGGGGTCCGTGCCGACGTCGTGCCGCAGCAGGCGGCCGGCGCCCATCTCGTCGGTCAGCGCGTCGCCGGCGGGCGCGTCGTAGGCCCAGTAGCTGAACGCGCGGCCGCCCGGCAGCCAGACGGCGCCGTTCCACTTCGTCCACCGGATCTCGTCGGGGAGGTCCTTACCCGTCGCGACGTCGCGGACGCGGATGGTGCGCCAGTCGGAGCCGCCGTCGGCCGCGCCGTAGGCGAGCAGGGTGCCCTCGGGGTTGACCGACGCCATCGTGACGGCGACCGTGCCGTCGTCGGACAGGCCGTTCGGGTCGAGCAGCACGCGCGCGGCGGCCGGGTCGTCGAGCTCGTCGACCGACTCGGCGGTGACGAGCACCGGCTGGTTCTGGCCGTCGCTGTGCCACGCGAACGCGCGGCCGCCGCGCACCCACGGGCAGCCGCGGGTCGGCGCGGTGAGCAGCGCCGACACCCGCTCGCGGAACGCGTCGCGGGCGGGCAGCTGCGCGAGCACCGGCTCGGCGAACGCGTTCTGCGCCTCGATGAAGGCGCGCGTCTCGGCGCTCTCGCCGTCCTCGAGCCAGCGGTACGGGTCGGCGATCGCCTCCCCGTGCACGGTCTCAACGGTGTCGTCTCGTCTCACCTCGGGGTAGCGCATCCGCCCAGCCTACGAGCCGGGCCGGGGAGCCTCCCGCACAGCGCAAGCCCTCCGCCCGCATCGCGCTGCTGTCGCGACCAGCCCCGCCGATCCGCGTCTTCAGCGCCCAGCAGGGCTTGCGTCGTGCGAGCGCCCCCGCGCACGAGCGAGGGGCACCCGCCGCAGCGGATGCCCCTCGCGTCGAGCGCGCTACTTCGCGACGCCCGGGTGCGTCATCGACAGCAGGTCGAGCGCCTTGTCCATGTCGGCCTCCGACAGCTCGCCGCGCTCGACGTAGCCGAGGTCGATGACCGCCTCGCGCACGGTGATGCCCTGCTTGACCGAGTGCTTCGCGATCTTCGCGGCGGCCTCGTAGCCGATCAGGCGGTTGAGCGGGGTGACGATCGACGGGCTCATGCCGGCGAGCGCGGCCGCGCGCTCGACGTCGGCCTCGAGGCCGGCGACGGTCTTGTCGGCGAGCACGCGGGACGCGTTCGAGAGCAGCCGGATCGACTCGAGCAACGCCGTGCCCATCACCGGGATCTGCACGTTGAGCTCGAACGAGCCAGAGGCGCCGGCCCACGCGACGGTCGCGTCGTTGCCGATGATGCGCGCGCACACCATGAGCACGGCCTCCGGCACGACCGGGTTGACCTTGCCGGGCATGATCGACGAGCCCGGCTGCAGGTCGGGGATGCGCAGCTCGCCGAGCCCCGTGTTCGGGCCCGAGCCCATCCACCGCAGGTCGTTGTTGATCTTCGTGAGCGACACGGCGATCGTGCGCAGCGCGCCGGATGCCTCGACGAGGCCGTCGCGGTTGGCCTGCGCCTCGAAGTGGTTGCGCGCCTCGGTGATCGGGAGCCCCGACGAGGCGGCGATCTCGGCGATCACGCGCTCGGGGAAGCCGAGCGGCGTGTTGATGCCCGTGCCGACGGCCGTGCCGCCCTGCGGCACCTCGGCGACGCGGGGGAGCGCGGCCTGGATGCGCTCGATGCCGTAGCGCACCTGCGCGGCGTAGCCGCCGAACTCCTGGCCGAGCGTGACGGGCGTCGCGTCCATGAGGTGCGTGCGGCCCGGCTTCACGGCGTCCGCCCAGAGCGTCGCCTTCTCCTCGAGCGCCTCGGCGAGGTGCTCGAGGGCGGGGATCGCCTGCTCGATGAGCGCACCGGTGACCGCGATGTGCACCGAGGTCGGGAAGACGTCGTTCGACGACTGCGACGCGTTGACGTGGTCGTTCGGGTGCACCGCGCTGTCACCACCGGCAGCGGCGCGGTGGCGCGTGGCGAGGGTCGCGAGCACCTCGTTCATGTTCATGTTCGACGAGGTGCCGGACCCCGTCTGGTAGGTGTCGACCGGGAACTGGTCGTGGTGCGCGCCGCCGATGATCTCGTCGGCCGCGGCGACGATCGCGTCGGCGACGTCGGCCTCGAGGATGCCGAGCTCGCGGTTGGCGATCGCCGCCGCGCGCTTGATGCGGGCGAGCGCGACGATCTGCGCGGGCTCGAGGCCCGAGCCCGAGATCGGGAAGTTCTCGACGGCGCGCTGCGTCTGCGCGGCGTACAGCGCGTCCTTCGGGACGCGCACCTCGCCCATCGTGTCGTGCTCGATGCGGTACTGGTCCTGCGCGTTCACGTCGTCGTGCCTCCGGGTCGTGCGTGGTGGTGGTGGGTCACTCGCCGGCCGCGAGCTGCGCGCTCACTGCCTCGGCGAAGGTCTGCAGCTCGGCGTCGCCCGCGGTGCCCGCGACGACGACGGTGGATGCGCCGCGCTCGGTGGTGAGCACGTAGGCGAGGTTGCCGGGATCCTCGGCGGCGCGCTGGTCGTGCTCCGTCCACGTGATGCCGGAGATCTCGCGCTCGCCGGTCGGCGGGGCGTCCTCGGTCGCGGTCACGAGCCAGGTCGGGTTGGCGTCGACCGCCTGCGTGAACGAGAGGAACTGCTCGTCGGGGGTGACGTAGCCGGCGTACCAGGTGGTGATGCCGTCGGCACCGGTGCGGAGCTCGGCGAGGTTCGCGGACCAGCCCTCGGGGAGCGCGGGCACGACGAGCGGGGCGTCGACGACGCCCTGCGCCGCCGCGGCGGCGGCCGGCACGTCGAACGGCTCCCGCTCGGGGAGGCCCGGCCGGACGACCACGAGCACCATGACGAGCACGACCGCGAGGCAGACGACGATGGCGGCGATCAGGTTGCCGAACGTCTGGTTGTCGCGGTGGCGCTTCGACGCTGCCGCCTTGCGCGCGGCCATCTCCTCGGGCGTCTCCGGGCGACCGAGCTCGGCGACGATGCGGCGCTCGCGGCTCATGCCTGGCCGGCCTCCTGCGCCGTCGCGGCGGGCCCGGAGGCGCGCGCGGCGTCGAGGCGGGCCTTCGCGCCCTGCAGCCACTCCTCGCAGCGATCGGCGAGCGCGTTGCCGCGCTCCCAGAGCGCGAGCGACTCCTCGAGCGACGCGCCACCGGACTCGAGCGCGTGCACGACCCGCACGAGCTCGTCGCGCGCGGCCTCGTAGCCGAGCTCGGCGACGGGCGCTGCGGGGTCGGGATTGGTCACGGCTCCAGCCTACCGCGCAGCGCTCGCGCACGCCGTGGCGTGCTCGTGCGCATCGGGGTACGGCGCGCGTGCGAAAATCGAGATCAGACATCCCGACGACCGTGAGGATCTGCCGTGCCCATCGCACCCGCCGACGCCACCATGGCTGAGATCGAGCAGCTGATCCGCTTCGACACCACCAGCCGCGAGTCGAACCTCGAGCTCATCGACCACGTGACGGAGCGCCTCGCCGCGGTCGGCGTCGAGCCGGTGCTCGTGCCGAGCCCCGACGGGCGGAAGGCCAACCTGCTCGCGACCTTCCCGGCGGCCGACGGCACGGTCACCGGCGGCGTCGTGCTGTCGGCCCACACCGACGTCGTCCCCGTCGACGGCCAGGTGTGGAGCAGCGAGCCGTTCGCCCCCGAGATCCGCGACGGCCGGCTGTACGCGCGTGGCAGCGCCGACATGAAGTCGTTCCTCGGCGTCGTCGTCGCCAAGTTGCCGGCGCTCGCGCAGGCGACGCTCGCCGAGCCCATCCACCTCGCCCTCTCGTACGACGAGGAGGTCGGCTGCGTCGGCGCCGTCGACCTCGTCGACGAGATCGTCCGTCGCGACCTGCAGCCCCGCGGCTGCGTCGTGGGGGAGCCCACGAGCATGCGCGTCGTGCGCGGCCACAAGTCGATGAACGTGTTCCGCGTGGACGTGCGCGGTCTCGCGGCGCACTCGTCCCTCACGCCGCAGGGCGTGAACGCGATCGCCTACGCCGCCGAGCTCGTGCGCTTCGTGCAGGGCGTCGCCGACGAGATGCGCGCGGATGGGCCCTTCGACGAGGCCTACGTCGTGCCCTTCACGACCGTGAGCGTGAACCGCATCGAGGGCGGCATCGCCGTCAACACCATCCCCGCGGAGTGCACGGTGCTCTTCGAGTACCGCGCGCTCACCACCGTCGACCACGACGCGCTCACCGAGCGCTTCCGCGCGGAGTGCCGGCGGATCGAGGCCGCGATGCGCGAGCAGCACCCCGGTGCGAGCGTCGAGCTCACCGTCACCGCGGCGGCGCCCGGCGTCGACACGCCCGCCGACGCCGAGATCGTCGCGCTCGCCGCGGCGTGGGGCGCCGAGCCGAGCGACACGAAGGTCACCTACGGCACGGAGGCCGGCCTGTTCGCGCAGGCGGGCATCCCCACCGTCGTGTGCGGCCCGGGCGACATCGCCCAGGCGCACGCCCCCGACGAGTTCATCGACCTCGCGCAGATCGCGCAGTGCGAGGCGTTCATCGACCGGTTGATCACGGGCCTCTCCGGCTCTGACGAGGAGTCAGCATGACCACTGCAACACCCACGACCGAGGTGACGCCCGAGCGGCTCGCCGCAGCCAAGAAGGCGGTGATCTCGAGCTCGATCGGCGCAGCCCTCGAGTGGTTCGACATCATCGTCTACGCCTCGTTCGCGGTCGTCATCACGGCGAACTTCTTCCCGGAAGCGGGCGCCTACGGGCTCATCCTGACGTTCGCGACCTTCGCGACGACCTACCTGATCCGCCCGCTCGGCGGCATGATCCTCGGCAGCTACGCCGACCGGAAGGGGCGCAAGAACGCGCTCACGATCACGCTGCTGCTGATGATGGTCGGGACGCTGCTGATGGCGATCGCGCCGACCTACGCGATGGTCGGCGTCTGGGGCGGCGTCATCATCCTGCTGTCGCGGCTCATCCAGGGCTTCTCGGCCGGCGGCGAGTTCGGCACCGCCACGACGTTCCTCATCGAGACGGCACCGCACAAGAAGATGTTCTACGCGTCGTGGCAGATCGCGGCGCAGGGCGCGTCGATGCTGCTCGCGTCGGGCTTCGGCTTCGCGCTCAACACCTGGCTCTCGGAGGAGGACCTGTACGCGTGGGGCTGGCGCGTGCCGTTCTTCGTCGGCCTGCTCATCGGCCCGGTCGGCCTCTACATCCGCGCGCGGCTGTCGGAGCCGGACGAGCTCGGCACGACCGAGCGCCGCAAGTCGCCGCTCGGCACGCTCTTCCGCGAGCACTGGGGCCGCCTGCTGGCCGGCTCGGCCGTCATCGGCGTCGCGACGATCTCGGTCTACATGATCCTGTACATGCCGACGTTCGCGGTGACGAACCTCGACATCCCGCCGGCCGCCGCCTACCTCGGGGGCGTCGTCGCCGGCACCATCACCGTGTTCCTGTCGCCGTACGTCGGGCACCTCGCCGACCGCTTCGGGCCGGCACGCATCATGACCTACGCCGCGGTCGCCGCGCTCGTGCTCGCGTGGCCGATCTTCCAGCTGATCGTGAGCCTGCGCAGCGTCGTGGCGCTCGTCGTCGCGATCGCGCTGCTCGGCGTCATCATGGCGTTCTACTTCGCGCCGCTGCCGGGCCTGCTGTCGTCGATGTTCCCCGCCGACATCCGCGGCTCGGGCCTGTCGGTGACGTACAACGTCGGCGTCACGCTGCTCGGCGGCATCGCGCCGCTCGTGCTCACCTGGCTGCTGCAGGCGACCGGCTCGCTCAACGCGCCGAGCCTGTACTACATGGCGATCGCCGTGCTGTCGCTCGTCGGCCTGTACTTCGTGCGGAAGCGCTACGCGCAGCGCTGAGCCCGCATGACGATGCCCCGGTCGCCTCGAGCGACCGGGGCATCGCCGTGTCAGCGCTCGGGATGCGCGGCGCGCACCTCGGCGTCGAGCGTGCCGCTCGCGAGCGTGACGAGCAGCTGGTCGCCCGCGGCGACGGATGCGGCGTCGCGCGCGACCGAGCCCGCGGCGGTCTGCACCACCGCGTAGCCCCGGTCGAGCGTGGACTGCGGGCTGAGCGCCCGCAGCGTCTGCCGCAGGTGGTCGAGCCGCTGGCCGCCGAGCTCGACGACGCGGCCCGCGAGCTCGTCGGCGCGCGCGGTGAGCCGCGCGAGGTCGTCGGCGCGCGCGTCGATCATCGACTCCGGCCGCGCGAGCGCCGGCCGGGTGCGGAGCGCCTCGAGCCGCTCGGCCTCGCGGGCGACGTGCTGCGTCACGCGGGCCCGCAGCTGCGCCCGCGCCTGCGCGATGCGCGAGAGCTCCTCGGCGACGTCCGGCACGATCCGCTTCGCCGCATCCGTCGGGGTGGAGGCGCGCAGGTCGGCGACGTCGTCGAGCAGCGGCCGGTCCGCCTCGTGCCCGATCGCCGAGACGATCGGCGTCGTGGCGGCCGCGACGGCGCGCAGCAGGCGCTCGTCGCTGAAGCCGAGCAGGTTCTGGAAGTCGCCGCCGCCGCGCGCGATCACGATCACCTCGACCTCGGGGTCGGCCTCGAGGCGCTCGAGCGCCGCGAGCACCGTGGGCACCGTCTGGTCGCCCTGGACCGCGGCGTGCTCGACCCGGAAGCGCACGCCAGGCCAGCGCAGCTGCGCGTTGCGCAGCACATCCTTCTCGGCGTCGGAGTCGCGGCCGGTGATGAGGCCGACGGTGCCGGGCAGGAAGGGGAGCGGCCGCTTGCGCGCGGCGTCGAACAGGCCCTCGGCCGCGAGCGACCGGCGGAGCGCCTCGAGCCGCGCGAGCAGGTCGCCGAGCCCGACGTGGCGGATCTGCGCCGTCACCATCGAGAGCGTGCCTGCGCGCGGCCAGTAGTCGGGCTTCACGAGCAGCACGGCCCGGTCGCCCTGGCGGAACTCTCCCTCGATGCGCGACAGCGTCGAGCTCCAGACGTTGAACGACACCGTCGAGTCGCTGGAGACGTCCTTGAGCTTGCCGAAGACGTTGCCGCGCGACGCCGACCACTGCGTGATCTCGCCCTCGACCCACAGGTAGCCGAGCCGGCCGATGTAGGACTTCAGCTCGCCGCCGAGGCGCTCGACGCTCCACGGCTCGTCAGGCGTGCCGGTGATCCGCTCGGCCATGCAGCTCCCGTCCTCCGCGGCGCCACGCACGGGCGCCTCATCGTCAGTCCAACGTAGACTGGGCAGGTGACGATCACGAACGGACGAGTCCCGCTCGACGCCCCGCGTCCCGCGCTCCGCCGGGGTCGGCTCCAGGACCGCCCCGTCGACGGCGGCAAGCACATCCTGCTCGCGACGCCGCGCGGCTACTGCGCGGGCGTCGACCGCGCGGTGCTCGCGGTCGAGAAGGCCATCGAGCAGTACGAGGGCCCCATCTACGTGCGCAAGGAGATCGTGCACAACAAGCACGTCGTCTCGACGCTCGAGTCGCAGGGCGCGATCTTCGTCGACGAGGTGGATGCGGTGCCCGAGGGTGCGCGCGTCATCTTCAGCGCCCACGGGGTGAGCCCCGCCGTCGTGCAGGCGGCCGCCGACCGCGGCCTCGACGCGATCGACGCGACGTGCCCGCTCGTGACGAAGGTGCACCGCGAGGCCGTCCGGTTCGCGCGCGACGACTTCGAGATCCTGCTCATCGGCCACGAGGGCCACGAGGAGGTCGAGGGCACGGCGGGCGAGGCGCCCGACCACGTCACGATCGTCAACAGCCCCGACGAGGCCGACACCGTGCAGGTGCAGGACCCCGACCGGCTCGTCTGGCTCAGCCAGACGACGCTCTCGGTCGACGAGACGATGGAGACCGTGCGCCGGCTGCGCGCCCGGTTCCCCAACCTGCAGGACCCGCCCAGCGACGACATCTGCTACGCCACGCAGAACCGGCAGGTCGCGATCAAGAAGGTCGCGCCCGACGCCGACCTCGTGATCATCGTCGGCAGCGCGAACTCCTCGAACTCGGTGCGACTCGTCGAGGTCGCCCTCGAGTACGGCGCGAAGGCCGCCTACCGGGTCGACTACTCGACCGAGATCCAGCAGGAGTGGCTCGAGGGCGTGCGCTCGATCGGCGTCTCGAGCGGCGCGAGCGTGCCAGAGGGCCTCGTGCGCGAGGTGCTCGCCGAGCTCGAGGACGCCGGCTACCGCGACATCACCGAGGTGCGGACGGCCGAGGAGGACCTCATCTTCTCGCTCCCCAAGGAGCTGCGCCCGAGCCGCAACCGCTGACGCGCCAGCGCGGAGCGGTCGTTCCTGGCACACTCCCAGCGGCCCTGGATACGCTCGCGGCATGACGGATCAGCAGCTTCGAGACGAGGACAGCACGCAGGCGACCGCGGCAGGCGCAGCCGGCGACGGCGGCGCGGGGATCGCCCCCGAGGGCACCGACGCGGTGCGCCAGGCGAGCGCGATCGACACCGACCAGGTCGACGACGACGAGGGCGCGCTCGGCGCCGTCTCGACGACCCCGGTGGACGACGGCGACGTCGCCGACCCCGATCAGTGGGCGGATCGCATGGCCGCCGGCGAGGACTTCGACGAGTCGATGGGCGACCCCGCGGACGACGATCGCGTGCTCGCGACCGACGAGCTCGACGAGATCGACGACGACGACGCGCCCGAGGGCGCCGAGGCGCACGACGAGGAGCACGAGGGCGACGACCCCGCCGACATCCCCGATGAGCACGGCGGCACGCAGTCGGGCATCGACAGCGACGACAACGGCGTGGACGACACCGTGCTCCCCGAGGGCACCGACAGCATCGTCGACGACACCGACTGGGAGTGATCGCTCAACGTCGCCAGTGGTCGCGCGACGCGCAGAGCGCCTCGTCCGACCACTGGCGACGTTGAGAGCGCTGGCCTGACCTCGCGCGGAGGCTCGAGTCAGGCGCCTCGCTCCGTCACTGGGTCGAGAGCCTCGCCGAGCTGTTGCAGGGCCAGCGGCATGAGCATCCGCACCGCCGCGTCGACGACTTCGTCCACCCGGTGCGGAGGCAGCCGGCCGGCGCACGCCATCGCGCTGATGCCCTCCGTCGTCGCCGCGAGCAAGAACGGCAGCGGGCCGAGCGCCTCTGGGTCCTGCTTGCCGAGGAGCTCCGATCCCAGCGCGAAGAACCGCTCCGCCGAGGACTGCGCCGACGGGCCACGCTCGGGTCGCTCGCCGCCTGCGGACGCGAACATGAGTCGCATCAGGGCAGCGTGGCGCTGCGCGAACCGCACGTGGCCGCGGACGTAGGCGGTGAAGCGCGCTTCGAAGTCCTCGGGGCCTCGAGCGGCCTCAAGCTGCGCCCGCAGCTCGTCGAAGCCGCTCGCGGCGATCGCGTCGAGGAGCGCGTCTCGATCCGCGAAGTGGCGCAAGGGGGCACCGTGACTGACGCCGACGCGTCGGGCGAGCTCCCGCACGGTGACTGCCTGCGGTCCCTGCTCCTCGAGGAGCGCACGACCTTCCCGGACGAGCTCCTCTCGGAGCGACCCATGGTGGTAGGAACGCGCCTGCTGAGCCATGCGCTCAGGGTAGACGGTTGACACGCGTGTAGACAGTGTCTACATTCGGCCTCATGAACATCTCCGGCTCCGGCCACGCTCTGGCCGACGCGACCGTCATCATCACCGGCAGCTCGAGCGGCATCGGCCGGGCGACGGCGGTCGCGCTCGCCACGTCGGGGGCGCGCATCGTCCTCGCGGTCCGCGACGCCGAGAAGGGGCGTGTCGTCGCCTCGTCGCTCCCCGGCATCCCGGGCACCCACCGCGTGCGCACGCTCGACCTCGCTCGGCTGGAGTCGGTGGAGGCGTTCGTGAGCGGCATCGATGAGCCGGTCGCGGTGCTCATCAACAACGCCGGAGTCGAGTCGAAGGACCTGCAGCGGACCGCGGATGGGCACGAGCTCCAGTTCGGGACGAATCACCTGGGGCACTTCCTGCTGACGACGCTGCTGCTGCGCCAGATCACCGACCGGGTCGTGTCTGTGGCCTCGCAGGCTGAGCGCATGGGCCGGCTCGATCTCGCCGACCTCGACTGGCGCAGACGCCCGTACCGAGGTGGCCAGGCCTACGCCGACTCGAAGCTCGCCAACCTGCTCTTCACCGCCGAGCTGGACCGGCGACTGCGCGCGTCGGGGTCCTCCGTGCGCGCACTCGCGGCGCATCCGGGACTCGTCAGGACCGCGATCTACGACCGGCCCGCCGGGCAGCGCCCGAACCTCTGGGACCGGCTCGTCCCGGTCCTCGGCCAGTCGGCCGACGAGGGGGCGCTGCCGTCCCTGCTCGCCGCAACCGGCGATGTGCCCGGCGGCGCCTTCGTCGGGCCCGAGCGCATGCTGCACATGCGCGGCGGCGCCCAGCTCATCGGCCGATCGAGGCGGGCCGAGGATCCGGTGCTCGCGGCGGAGCTGTGGGCGGCCTCCGAGCAGATGACGGCAGCGGTCCCACGCGAGTGAGCGTCGCCACGCGGCTCGGACGCCCGTCCCGCAGCAGCGCAGTCGTCGCCGTTCCCTCGTGGTCGCGCTCGCTGCGGCGGCCCGATCCCGTCAGTCGGAGCGGGGGTCGATGAGCAGGCCGACCTCCGCCCAGAGCCGCTCCGTCTCGCTGATCTGGCGGCGGGTGCGCTCGGGATCGAGGCGCGCGAGCGTCGCCATGATGCCCTGCTGCACCGCCATCGGCACGGTGAGCGAGGCGAAGAACGAGGAGCCCTCGGCGGGGATGAGCACCGCCTCGTCGACGACCTCCGCGAGCTGCGACGGCAGGTAGTCGGCGATCGCGACGATCCGCGCGCCGCGGTCGTGCGCCGCCACCGCGGCGCCGACGACCGTGCGGTAGTGGCGCCAGTAGCTGCAGACGACGAGCACGTCGCCGGGCCCGAGCGTCGCGACGGTGTTCGTGAGCAGCGCGTCCCGGTCGAGCAGCGCCTGGGTCGGGTAGCCGGCGATCAGCAGGTTGTGGCTCAGGGCGAGCCCGACCGCGGCGAAGCTGCCCATCGCGGTGACGTGGATGCGCGTGGCCCCGTGCAGGAGCTCTGCGACCCGTGCGATGGTGCGGTCGTCGAGCGAGGCGATGGTCTCGGCGAGCGAGACGGCGTCGCGCCGCAGCGAGCCCTGGAACGGCGGATCGGTCACGCTGTGGATCTCGGCGACGTCGGCCATCGTGAGCTGCGCGAGGTACCGCGCGCGCAGCTCGTGCTGCAGGTGCGGCCATCCCTCGAAGCCGAGCTGCTGGGCGAGCCGCGTGATGCTCGAGACGCTCACGCCCACGGCGTCCGCCACATCCGCGGCCTTCGCGAAGCCCGCCTCGCCGACGTTCACGAGCAGGTAGTTGACGACCTTCTGCGCCGACGCGCCGATCTTCGCCTGCGGCAGCCGTGACCGGAGCCAGGCATCCGGGGTCAGCGGCTCGCGGTCGTCGCGGTCGTGGTGCGGCGCCGAGGCCGGCTGGGTCTCCATGAGGCTCGATTCTGTCGGACGCGGTCGAGGGCCATGCTTGCAAAGGCTCTTGCATGTTGCGCGACTCTGCAATTACTGTTGCACCACTTGCGCTGGACCGCCAGTGCGCCGACGAAGGAGTCCTCGTGTCCCTGAGCGCCAGACTCGACCGCCTGCCGATGAGTCGACCACACTTCGCCCTGCTCCTCATCGGCGGTCTGGGCTACACCTTCGACGGCATGGACAGCGCGATCGTCGCCTTCCTCATGCCGAGCGTCCGCGAGGTCTTCTCGCTCGAGGCGACGCAGCTCGGCATGGTCGGCTCCGCCTCGCCCTTCGGCTTCCTGTTCGGGGCGCTGCTCGCCGGTTACCTCGGCGACAAGATCGGCCGCAAGAAGGTCATGATGTGGGCGCTCGCGCTCTACGCGGTCGCATCGCTGGCGGCCGCCGTGTCGTGGAGCTTCGAGAGCTTCCTCACCTTCCGCATCATCGCCGGAGCCGGCGCGGGGGCCGAGAGCGCGATCATCGCGCCCTTCCTCGCGGAGTTCGTGCCGAAGCACCGGCGCGGGTGGTTCATCGGCGCGCTCGCCGGCTTCTTCTCGTTCGGCTTCGTGGCCGCCGCGCTCATCGGCCGCTTCGTGGTGCCGGAGATCGACGAGGGCTGGCGGTGGGCGCAGGTCATCACGTTCATCCCGATCGTCATGCTGCTGTGGTGGCGGCGGGCGCTGCCGGAGTCGCCGCGATTCCTCGTGAGCGAGGGCAAGCACGACGAGGCGGAGCGGGTGGTCGCGACCTTCGAGGATCGCGTGCGCCGCGCGACCGGCGCCGAGCTGCCACCCGTCGACCCGAACGCCGCCGAGGAGGAGGCGCCGACGAAGTTCGGGTTCGCGAAGGCCGTGCGCTACCTGTGGAGCCGGGCCATGTGGCGGGTGACCGCGACGACGTGGCTCATCTGGTTCGTCATCACCTTCTCGTACTACGGGTTCTTCACCTGGATCCCGACGCTGCTCGTCGACAAGGGCATCGACGTCACGACGAGCTTCACCTACTCGCTCTACATCTACCTCGCACAGATCCCCGGCTACTTCAGCGCCGCGTGGCTCAACGAGAAGCTCGACCGCAAGTTCACGATCGCCCTCTACCTCGTCGGCTCCGCGGGCTCCGCGTTCTTCATGAGCCAGGCGGAGGACCCGGTGCTCGTCACGATCGCGGGCATCATGCTGTCGTTCTTCCTCAACGGCACCTACGCGGGCGTCTACGCCTACACGCCCGAGGTGTTCCCGACCTGGCTGCGCGCCACGGGCGTCGGCATGAGCTCGTCGTTCGGCCGCATCGGCTCGATCTCGGCGCCGCTCATCATCGGCACGTTCGCCGCGCAGTGGGGCTTCATCGGCGTCTTCGGGCTCACGACCGCCGTGCTGGCGGTCGGCGTGGTCTGCACGCTGCTGTTCGCCGAGCGCACCGCCGGCCGATCGCTCGAGGACATCACCGGCGCGGTCGCCATCCGCCAGGCCGCGAAGGAGGCGAAGCGCTCATGACCGACCCCGCGATCGGCTGGTCCGAGCTGCACCGTCGCATCGAGCACGAGGTGGGCGTCATCCTCTTCACCGTGCTCGCGTTCACGCGCGGCGGCACCCGGATGGAGCGCATCTACTCGTCGCACCCGGCGGAGTACCCCGTCGGCGGGTGGAAGGACGTCGCCACGGAGGTGAGTCCGGCGTGGATCGCCATCTCGCGCGACTCCGCCTCGACGTTCCTGGCGGCGACGCCGGCCGAGCTCGAGACGATCTTCGCCGACCACGGGCTGATCGCCTCGCTCGGCGTCGGCTCGATCCTGAACGTGCCGCTGCGGCGAGCGGACGGGTCCAACTGGGGGACCGTCAACCTGTGCGGCGCCGAGGGCACCTACACGCCGGAGCGCGTCGCGCTCGCGGAGCGGATCATCGACGAGCTGGCGCCGCCGGAACCCGTCACCACCGACAGCGAAGGAGCACCCGCATGACCGCCGACCTCATCGTCCGCGACGCCACCTGGCTCGACGTCGCCGCAGGCACGTACCGCGAGGGCGACCTCACGATCCGCGACGGCCGCTTCGTCGACGTCGACGAGCGACCGGCGCGCGGCGACGTGCGGGAGGTGGACGCCGGGGGCCGCTTCGTGCTGCCGGGCCTCATCGACTGCCACGTGCACGTGACGGCGCACACCGCGGCGCTCGGGAGCCTCGGCGCCGAGTCGCCCAACTACGTCGCGATGCAGGCGTCGCGGCTCATGGGTGACATGCTCGACCGCGGCTTCACGACCGTGCGCGACGTCGCGGGCGCCGACTTCGGCTTGCACGACGCGCAGCGGGAGGGCCTGCTGCGCGGGCCCCGCCTCTTCTTCGGCGGCAAGGCGCTGTCGCAGACGGGTGGGCACGCGGACCCGCGCGAGCGAGGGGAGTCGCACGTGCAGGGCGACTACACGTGCTCGCACATCGGCCGCATCGCCGACGGCGTGGATGCCGTGCGGCACGCCGCGCGCGACGAGCTGCGGAAGGGCGCCCACCACGTGAAGATCATGGCCGGTGGCGGCGTCGCATCGCCGACCGACCGCATCGACTCGACCCAGTACTCGCTCGAGGAGATCGCGGCGGTCGTGGAGGAGGCCGAGGCGGCCAACCGCTACGTGACGGCGCACGCGTACACCGGCCGCTCCATCAACCGAGCGCTCCGGGCGGGCGTCCGCGGCATCGAGCACGGCAACCTGCTCGACGACGAGTCGATCGAGCTGCTGCTCGAGCACGACGCGTTCCTCACGATGAACCTGGTGACCTACCACTCGCTCAAGGAGGAGGGCCGCGAGTTCGGGCTCTCGCAGGAGAACTGGGAGAAGGTCGACGCGGTGCTCACGGGCGGCATGGAGGCGCTCGAGAAGGCCCACCGCGGCGGCGTCAACCTCTGCTACGGCAGCGACCTGCTGGGCGGCATGCAGCGGCACCAGGCGCAGGAGTTCGCGGTGCGCGCCGACGTCGTCCCGACGCTCGACACCATCCGCAGCGCGACAACGACGGCCGCGCGGCTGCTGCAGCGCGAGGGCGAGCTGGGCGTCATCGCCCCTGGCGCGCACGGCGACCTCGTGATCCTCGACCGCGACCCGCTCGAGGACGTCGCCGCGCTCGCGGACGGCCGACCCGAGGTCGTGGTGCAGGGCGGCGCCGTCGTCATCGACCGCCGCTCCTAGCCGCTGTCTTCTCAGCGTCGCCGGTGGTCACGCGTCGCGCAGAGCGCCTCGTGCGACCACCGGCGACGTTGAGAATCCGTGGGGGTGCTACTTGCCGGACCAGCCGGCCGAGCCGAGCTGCTGCGTGGCCGAGACGACGCGGGCGGCCATCGCCGACTCCGCCGCCTTGCCCCAGGCGCGAGGGTCGTAGGCCTTCTTGTTGCCCACCTCGCCGTCGACCTTCAGCACGCCGTCGTAGCCCGAGAACATCGAGCCCGCGACCGAGCGCGTGTACGCGTACTGCGTGTCGGTGTCGATGTTCATCTTGATGACGCCGTTGCGCACCGCCTCGGCGATCTCCTCGTCGGTCGAGCCGGAGCCGCCGTGGAAGACGAGGTCGAGCGGCTTGGCATCGGTGCCGTACTTCGACGCGATGCCCGCCTGGATCTCGCCGAGCAGCTCTGGGCGCAGCTGGACGTTGCCCGGCTTGTAGACGCCGTGCACGTTGCCGAAGGTGAGCGCCGCCATGTAGCGGCCCTGCTCGCCGAGGCCGAGCGCCTCGACCGTCGCGATCGCGTCGTCGAGGGTCGTGTAGAGCTGGTCGTTGATCTCGTGGCTGACGCCGTCCTCCTCGCCGCCGACGACGCCGATCTCGACCTCGAGCACCTGGCCGAGCGCGTGCGTGCGGGGGAGGATCTGCTTCGCGATCTCGAGGTTCTCCTCGAGCGGCACCGACGAGCCGTCCCACATGTGCGACTGGAAGAGCGGCGCGCGGCCCGCACGGACCTCCTCCTCGCTCGCGTCGAGCAGCGGGAAGACGAACCCGTCGAGGGCGTCCTTCGGGCAGTGGTCGGTGTGCAGCGCCACCGTGATCGGGTAGGCCTTCGCGACCTCCGTCACGAAGCGGGCGAAGGCGATCGCGCCGCCCGCGCGGTTCTTGACGCTCTGGCCGGCGAAGAAGTCGGCGCCGCCGGTCGTGACCTGGATGATGCCGTCCGAGCCCGCCTCGGTGAGGCCCTGGAGCACGGCGTTGATCGTCGACGACGACGACACGTTGATGGCGGGGTAGGCGAAGGCGTGCTGCTTGGCCTTGTCGAGCATGGCTGCGTACTGCTCGGTGGTCGCGACGGGCATCCTTGGACTCCTGACTCGTCTGGTCGCGGGCCCGGGTGCCGGGCCGCGCGGGATCGGCATCAGTCTAGGTCGGGGGAGGTGCGAGTCCGAGGGCGGATGCGCGCGAGCGGGGTGACAGCGAACCCAACTTCCTATAGGATTTCCCGGAGTGCCCGCCCCGCATGGGGTTCCTATATGAGGAGAGCGCAATGACGCGGCTGTTCAACGATCCGTCCCAGTTCGCCGACGAGATGATCGAGGGCTTCGCTGCAGCAGCCTCGCGCTGGGTGCAGGCCGCCCCGGGCGGCGTGGTCCGCTCGACGAAGGCCGAGGAGCCCACCGTCGCGCTCGTGATCGGCGGCGGCAGCGGCCACTACCCGGCCTTCGGCGGCCTCGTCGGCCCCGGGCTCGCGCACGGCGCCGCGATGGGCAACCTCTTCGCCTCGCCGTCGGCCCAGCAGGTCTACGCGATCGCCAAGCAGGCCGACCAGGGCCTCGGCGTGCTGCTGAGCTACGGCAAGTACGCGGGCGACGTGCTGCACTTCGACCAGGCGCAGGAGCGCCTGCGCGCCGAGGGCATCGACGTGCGCACGGTCACCGTCACCGACGACATCTGGAGCGCGCCCAAGGACCGGCTCGACGAGCGCCGCGGCATCGCGGGCGACCTCGCCGTCTTCAAGGTCGCGGGCGCCGCGGCCCAGGCGGGCTACGACATCGACGGTGTCGAGCGCGTCGCCCAGACCGCGAACGCGCGCACGCGCTCGTTCGGCGTCGCGTTCTCGGGCTGCACCCTGCCCGGCGCGACCGAGCCGCTCTTCTCGGTGCCCGAGGGCAAGATGGCCGTCGGCCTCGGCATCCACGGCGAGCCCGGCATCGACGAGGTCGACGTGCCGACCGCCGACGAGCTCGCCGAGCTCTTCGTCGAGAAGCTGCTCGACGAGGTGCCCGAGGGCGTCGAGGTCGAGGGCTCGCGCGTCGTGCCGCTGCTCAACGGCCTCGGCAGCGTGAAGTACGAGGAGATGTTCGTCGTCTACCGCCGGGTGCACGCGCTGCTCGAGGGGCGCGGGCTCACGATCGTCGAGCCCGAGGTGGGCGAGCTCTGCACGAGCTTCGACATGGCGGGCGTCTCGCTCACGCTCCTGTGGCTCGACGACGAGCTCGAGCGCCTGTGGTCGGCCCCCGCCGACAGCGCCGGGTTCCGCAAGGGCTCCGTCGCGCCGCAGCAGCAGGCCGACGCGGTCGAGGCGATCATCGCCACCCACGACGTGCCCGAGTCGACCGCCGAGTCGCGCGACGCCGCGCACCTCATCGCGGCTTCGCTCGCGGCGGTCGCCGACGCGATCGACGAGGCGGCCGAGGAGCTCGGCCACATGGACTCCGTCGCCGGCGACGGCGACCACGGCATCGGCATGCAGCGCGGCTCGCGCGCGGGCAGCGACGCGGCGACCGCGGCGTTCCGCGCCGGCGCCGGCGCGAAGACCACCCTCACGTGGGCGGCTGACGCGTGGAGCGACCGCGCGGGCGGCACCTCCGGCGCGATCTGGGGCGAGATGCTCCGCACCCTCGGCGAGCACGTGGGCGACGACCGCCACGTCACCTCCCAGACGGTCGCCGACGGCATCGTCGCCGCGAAGGACGCCGTGATGGCGTTCGGCAAGGCGAAGGTCGGCGACAAGACGATGGTCGACGCGATCGTGCCGTTCTCCGACGACCTCTCCCGCCGCATCGCCGACGGCCAGCGCCTGCGCGACGCGTGGGGGCACTCCGCCGGCGTCGCCGACGAGGCCGCCCAGGAGACCGCGGCGCTCGCCGCGACGCTCGGGCGCGCGAAGTCGCACGGCGACAAGTCGATCGGCACGCCCGACCCGGGCGCCGTGTCGTTCGCGCTCATCTGCAGCACCATCTACGACGTCCTCACCACAGACAGGGAGCAGTGACCATGGCGATTCGCCTGATCGTCGGCAGCGACAAGGCCGGCTTCGACTACAAGGAGATCCTCAAGCGCGACATGGAGGCGCACGAGCTCGTCGAGTCCGTCGTCGACGTGGGCGTCGACGACGCCGACGGCGCCACCTCCTACCCGAAGGTCGCGATCGAGGCCGCCGAGCGCATCGCGCGCGGCGAGGCCGACAGGGCGCTGCTCGTGTGCGGCACCGGCCTCGGCGTCGCGATCGCGGCGAACAAGGTCACGGGCATCCGCGCCGTCACCGCGCACGACTCGTTCTCGGTCGAGCGCGCGGTGCTCTCGAACGACGCGCAGGTGCTCTGCATGGGCCAGCGCGTGGTCGGCATCGAGCTCGCCCGCCGCCTCGCCAAGGAGTGGCTGACGTACACCTTCGACCCGTCGAGCCACTCGCAGGCGAACGTCGACGACATCTGCGCGTACGAGGGCTGATCGCTTGTCCGGGATGCTGATCGGCTCGAGCCTGAAGATGTACTTCGGGCGCGCGCGCACGCTCGAGTGGACGCGCGCCGTCGCGGCCATCTGCGCCGAGCACCCCGCGGTGCAGGGCGGTGTCGTCGAGCCGTTCGTCATCCCCACCTTCCCGTCCATCCCCGAGGTCGTCGCGATCGCGTCGGATGCGCGGATGCTCGTGGGCGCGCAGGACCTGCACTGGGAGGACTCCGGCGCCTTCACCGGCGAGGTGTCGGCACCCGAGCTCGCGGAGCACGGCGTCTCGCTCGCCGAGATCGGCCACGCCGAGCGCCGCGCGATGTTCGGCGAGAGCGACGCCACCGTCGCGCTCAAGGTCGCGGCCGCGCTCCGCAACGGCATCGCCCCGGTGCTGTGCATCGGCGAGACCGACGAGGGCGCGCCTGCCGCGGCGGCCGCCGCGTGCATCCGGCAGCTCGAGGCGTCGCTCGCGCTTGCCCGGGAGGCGGACGCGATCGGCCGGCTCGTCGTCGCCTACGAGCCGGTGTGGGCGATCGGCGCCCCGCGACCGGCGGGGGACGACCACATCCGAGCGGTCGCGAGCGCGCTGCGCGAGCACCTCGCCGACGACCAGCTCGACGCGCAGGTCATCTACGGCGGCAGCGCCGGCCCCGGGCTGCTGCCGCGCATCGCCGACAGTGTCGACGGCATGTTCCTCGGCCGCTTCGTGCACGACCCGGCGGCGTTCGGCACCATCCTCGACGAGGCGCTCGCGCTGCGGGGCGCGCGATGACCGCGCAGCTGCCCCTGCGGGTGGGCGACCTCGAGCGGCGCGGCCTGCGCGACCGCGTCTACGAGCTCATCCTCGAGATGCTGCTCGAGGGCGACGTCGAGCCCGGCTCGCGGCTGTCGATCGACTCGCTCGCGAAGCAGCTCGACGTCTCGCCCACGCCGGTGCGGGAGGCGATGGTGCAGCTCGAGCGCACCGGCCTCGTCACCCGCGAGGCGCTCAAGGGCTACCGGGTGGCACCGCCGCTCGGGCGGGAGCAGCTCTCGGAGCTCTTCGACGCCCGCCTCATGCTCGAGCTCGAGGCCACGCGCCTCGCCGCCCCGCGCGCGCAGGCGGTGCTCGACGAGCTGCGCCTCGCGCACCGGCTGCACCAGGAGTGCGCGGACCGCGTCGTCGAGGCGATGGAGCGCGACGCCGACGTGCCCGTGCGGACGACGCAGGACTACTTCGAGGCCGACAGCGCGTTCCACCGGGCGATCTTCGCCGCCGCGGGCAACCGCTACCTCGTCGGCATGCACGAGGACCTCGGCGCCATGACCCACCGGCTCCGGCAGGCGGTGCTGCGAGGCACGAGCGACGTGCGCGAGGCGCACAGCGAGCACGAGCGCGTGCTCGAGGCGCTCGAGCGCGGCGACGCCGAGGCGGCGACCGCCGCGATGCGTGCGCACATCGAGGGCGTGCGCCTGCGCTCCGTGCGCGACGAGTCGGCGTAGGGGAGCGGCGGCCGGCCCAGCGCCCACGCGACGGGGTTGCGCGCAGAGCGTTATCAGATTACCTTTCCTATAGGATCTTTTCGAGGCCGAGCGGCCCACCGATGCAACGGAGCAGACGAGATGGCAGACCAGCACGCATTCACCGCAGAGACCTGGCCCATCGCCACGTGCCTGCACGGCATCCCGCCCGTGTCGCGCGACGGCGTCGCGCTCCACGACGCGACCCCTGAGGTCTGGGACGCGGCGTTCGCGCAGGTCGCGGACGTCGGCTTCTCGCTCGCGGAGCTCGCCGACAGCCACATCCGCCCCGCCGACCTCGAGCCCAGCCGCAAGGACGAGCTCTTCTCGATCCTGGACGCGCACGGCATCCGGTTCCCCTCGGTGCACCTGCAGCGCCAGAGCGTCATCATGCCCGGTCACGAGGAGCGCAACCTCGCGTACGCGCACCGCACGATCGACGCGGCAGCCGAGTGGGGCATGGAGGTCTTCTCGACCGGCCTGCACGAGCCGTTCAGCGACGCGCAGCGCAAGGCGCTGTGGTTCTGGACCGCGCAGGGCCCCGTGAACGACCCGGACGACCCCGAGCTGTGGGCGGCCGCCGTCTCGCGCCTCCGCGAGCTCGGCACGCACGCCGCCGAGGTGGGCCTCAAGATGTCGCTCGAGATGTACGAGGACACCTTCCTCGGCACCGCCGACTCGGCCGTGCGCCTCGTCGAGGAGATCGGGCTCGACAACGTCGGCCTCAACCCCGACATCGCCAACCTCATCCGCCTCCACCGGCCGATCGAGGACTGGCGCGAGATGCACGCGAAGACGCTGCCCTACGCGAACTACTGGCACGTCAAGAACTACACGCGCGACGAGGCCGCCGACGGCTCGTGGGCCACGAGCGTCCCGAGCTCCATGGAGGCCGGCCTCATCAACTACCGCCAGGTCGTGCGCGACGCGCTCGAGCTCGGCTTCGACGGCATCTTCCTCATGGAGCACTACGGGGGCGACAGCCTCGGCAACTGCTCCACCAACCAGCGCTACCTGCGCTCGCTCCTCCCGAAGGGCTGAACATGACCACGAAGACCATCGCCGTCGTCGGATCCGGCTACATGGGCGGCGGCATCGCCCAGGTGCTCGCGCTCGCCGGCTACGACGTGCAGATCGCCGACATCAGCGCCGAGATCGCGCAGCAGAACCGCGCGCGCCTGCTCGAGGAGGCGGCGCAGTTCGCCGCCGACGGCCTCTTCCCGGCCGACGCCGTCGAGCGCATCGAGGCCAAGCTGACCGCCGCGGAGTCGATCGAGTCGGCCGTCGCCGACGCCGACTTCATCGAGGAGGCCGTGCCCGAGAAGATCGAGATCAAGCACGCGACGCTCGCGCGCATCTCGGCCGCCGCTCGGCCCGACGCCATCATCGGCTCGAACACCTCGACGATCCTCATCGGCTCGCTCGCCGAGGCCGTCGAGCACCCCGAGCGCTTCCTCGGCGTGCACTTCTCGAACCCGGCGCCCTTCATCCCGGGCGTCGAGCTCATCGCCCACGCGGGCACCGACGAGTCGGTGCTGCCCGTGGTCGAGGAGATCGTCGCAGCGACCGGCAAGGAGACGGCCCGCGTCGGCGACGCGACCGGCTTCGTGCTCAACCGGCTGCAGTACGCCCTCTTCCACGAGGCCACCCAGCTCGTGGAGGAGGGCGTCGCGACGCCCGACGACATCGACACGATCGTGCGCACGACCTTCGGCTTCCGCCTGCCGGTCTTCGGGCCGTTCGCGATCGCCGACATGGCGGGCCTCGACGTGTACGCGTTCTGCTACGCATCGCTGCAGACGCGCTGGCCCGAGCGCTTCGCGACGCCGGACTCCCTCAAGGAGCTCGTCGACGCCGGCAAGTTCGGCACGAAGACCGGCGCCGGCTACCTCGACGTGCCCGCCGAGCGCACCGCCGAGCTGGTGGCTTACCGCAACAAGGCGTACGTGGCCATCAAGCAGCTCATGGACGAGCTCGGCCCGGCCCCCATCCACTGATCCGCGAGAGGCATCCGCACACCATGGCAACCGCTTTCCCCGAGTCCAAGACCGTCGTGCTGACCGGCGCGGCCTCCCCGCGCGGCATCGGCCGCGCATCCGCCCACCACCTGGCCGAGCTCGGCTGGAACGTCGGCATCATCGACCTCGACGCGGACGCGGCCAAGGCCGTCGCCGCCGAGATCGCCGAGCAGCACGGCGTGCAGGCCGCGGGCGCCGGCGCGAACGTCGCGGACGAGGCGCAGGTGCGCGCCGCCTTCGACGAGCTCGAGGCGGCGCTGCCGCAGGTCGTCGCGCTCGTCAACCTCGCGGGCGTCTCGAGCCCGGTGCCGTACCTCGAGGTCACGGCCGACGAGTGGAACCGCGTCATGGGCATCAACATGAACGGCGTGCACTACGCGACGCGGCGCGCCGTCGAGTCGATGGTGCAGCACGGCGTCGGCCGCGTCGTGAGCCTGTCGTCGGTCTCGGCGCAGCGCGGCGGCGGCACCTTCTCGAAGACCGTCTACTCGGCGGCCAAGGCCGGCGTGATCGGCTTCACCCGCTCGGTCGCCCGCGAGCTCGGCCCGCAGGGCGTGACGGTCAACGCCATCTCGCCCGGCCCGATCGACACCGACATCATGGGCGGCACCCTCACCGAGGAGCGCAAGGCGGCCATGGCGGCCGACGGCGTGCTCCCGCGCATCGGCACGCCGCGCGACATCGCGGCGGCCATCGCCTACCTGATCTCCGAGGACGCCGGATTCGTGACGGGGCAGACCCTGAACGTCGACGGCGGCCTCTACATGCACTGAGCCATGCGGCACTGGTCGAAGTCCCGCATCCTGTTCCTCGCCCTCGGCATCGTGCTCGTCGGTGTGGGACTGTGGCTCCTGCTCCCATCCATCCTCTGACGAACCACCCAACCCGCACTCAAAGGAGAGTTCTGTGTCCGACACGGCTCTGAGCGCGAAGTCCCCGGCGAACCCCGCCCTCGACTCCGCCATCAAGAAGGCCGCCAAGCATCTGATGCCGATGCTGGTGATCCTGTACTTCGTCGCCTTCCTCGACCGCACGAACGTCGGCTTCGCGGAGGACGCGCTGCAGATGGATCGCGGCATCTCGGCGGGCGCCTTCGCGCTCGGCGCGGGCATCTTCTTCATCGGCTACGCGATCTTCGAGATCCCGTCGAACCTGCTGCTCAAGAAGTTCGGCGCCCGCTTCTGGCTCGCGCGCATCGCGATCACGTGGGGCATCGTCGCCGCCGCGTTCGCGTTCGTGACGGACGACACGTCGTTCATCGTCCTGCGCTTCCTGCTGGGCGTCACCGAGGCCGGCCTCTTCCCGGGTGTCATCCTCTTCCTCTCCGAGTGGTTCCCGAACAAGCACCGCGTGCAGATGTTCGCGATCTTCTACCTCGCGCAGCCGTTCTCGCAGATGCTCGGCGCGCCGCTCTCCGGTGGCCTCATCAGCTTCGGCGAGACGCTGACGCCGTGGGCAGGCTGGCAGGTCATGTTCTTCGTCGAGGGCATGATGGCCGTCGTCGCGGGCATCGCCGCGATCTTCCTGCTCATCAACGGTCCGCAGGACGCCAAGTGGCTGAACGCGGACGAGAAGCGCGCGCTCATCGACGTGATGGCCAAGGAGGACACGGTCCGCGAGTCCGACGGCCCGACGGGCATCTGGCGCGCGATGGGCAACTGGAAGGTGTGGTACTTCACCATCATCTACTTCTGCCTGCAGATCGCGGTCTACGGCACGACGTTCTACCTGCCGCAGCAGGTCTCGAACCTCATCGGCCAGGAGGTCGGCTGGCAGGTCGGCCTCGTCGCAGCCATCCCGTGGCTCGTCGGCCTCTTCGCGTGCTACTTCTTCGGCAAGGCCGCGAACACGATCGTCCGCCGCCGCAACTGGGGCACGGCGTTCTACATCATCACCGGTGTCTCGATCCTCGCCTCGGCGTGGGCGGGCGCGAACGGCCAGCCGATCCTCGGCATCCTGTTCATCACCATCGCGGTGGCGAGCTTCCTCTCGGTGGGACCGATCACGTGGTCGTACCCGACGGCGTTCCTCACCGGCACGGCGGCGGCGGCGGGCATCGGCCTCATCAACTCGCTCGGCAACCTCGGCGGCTTCGTCGCGCCGCTCATGCGCACGGGCATCAACGAGGCCGTGCCGACCGACTCCGGCGCCTGGGGCGTCGTCTCGCTCGGCGTCTTCGCCTTCCTCGCGGCGGCGATGCTCTTCGGCACGAAGTTCTTCAGCGCCAAGGCCGACTCGCTGCTCGAGGAGGACGCCGAGACGGTGGCCCCCGGCCACTGATCGCGTCGCGCACGCACCCCTGGACGGGGCTGGGAGCTCGCTCCCGGCCCCGTCCTCGTCGTTACCGGATCGATGCAGAGCGAAGTGTGGATCCTCGCTGCTATTTCCTATAGGATTCTCAGAACGCCACCGATCGGCGCCCTGGACACGACGGAGTGACATGACGCAGCAGACCTCGCGACCCCGCATCGCGCTCACCTTCGGCGACCCGGCCGGTGTCGGCCCGGAGCTCGTCGCACGCCAGCTCGCGCAGGCGTCGACGACCGAGGCCGCCGACATCCTGCTCATCGGCGACGAGCAGGAGCTCACGGACGCGATGGCGGATGCCGGCGTCGAGTTCTCCTGGACGCGCGAGGCCGGCACCGGCGTGCCGCAGCTCATCGACAACGGCGGCGAGCGCCCCGAGGGCGGCTTCGTGCGCCAGCAGGCCACCCGCGAGGGCGGGCAGTGGGCGATGGCGAGCCTCCGCACGGCGCTCGAGCTGTCGAAGGCCGGCGAGGTCGACGCCATCGTCTTCGCCCCGCTCAACAAGTCGTCGCTCCACCTCGCGGGCATGCAGGAGAACGACGAGATGTCGTGGTTCGAGACCGTGCTCGACGACGGCACCGCCGCGACCGAGCTCAACGTGCTCCCCGAGCTGGTCACGGCGCGCGTGACGAGCCACTGCTCGCTCGCCGAGGTCGCCGGCCTCATCGACTTCGACCTCGTCGTCGAGCGCGGCGAGCTGCTCGAGCGCGTGCTGCGCGCCCGCGGCATCGAGGCGCCGCGCATCGGCGTCTGCGCGCTCAACCCGCACGCGGGGGAGTCGGGCAAGTTCGGCCGCGAGGAGATCGACATCATCGCCCCCGCCATCGAGGAGCTGCGCTCGCGCGGCGTCGACGCGAGCGGGCCCTTCCCGAGCGACACGATCTTCCTCAAGGCCCGCGACGGCGCCTTCGACGGCGTGCTGACGATGTACCACGACCAGGGCCAGATCGCCGTGAAGCTGCTCGGCTTCGACCGCGGCGTGACGATGGCCGGCGGCCTCAGCGTCGCGGTCACCACGCCCGCCCACGGCACGGCCTTCGACGTCGTCGGCCAGCGCGTCGCCTCCACCGGCGCCTACGAGCACGCCTTCAGCACCGCCGTCGGCGTCGGTGCGCAGCGCCGCGCGGCGCGCGAGCTCGCCTAGACCTCTCCCTCCCACCACCCACAGCAAGGAACCGACAATGAAGTCACGCACCACCACGGCCCTCATCGGCGCCGTCGCCGTCGCAGCCCTCGCCGGCTGCTCCAGCACCTCGGGCGCGCCCGCCGCAGACGGCGCGTTCGAGCCGCAGGACGTCCGCATGATCGTCCCGTTCTCGGCGGGCGGCGGCTCCGACGCCTCCGGCCGCGCGATCGCCTCGGGCCTCGAGACCGCGAGCGGCGCGACCGTCACGGTCGAGAACCGCGAGGGCGGCTCCGGCGCCGTCGGCTACTCGCACCTGTTCGCGCAGGAGGGCAACCCGAACTACCTGCTCGCCTCGGAGACCACGCTGCTGTCGCTGCCGCTCACGACGGAGGTCGACTACAACTACGAGTCGTTCACCCCGATCATGAAGCTCGGCGACGACTACACGCTCGTCGTCGTGCCGGCCGACAGCCCGTTCGAGACCTGCACCGACGTCGTCGACGCGGCCAAGTCCGACGGCGTGGTCGTCGCGGTCTCGGGCGCGATCAGCCTCGACGAGATCGTCTTCTCGCTCATCGAGCAGGACCAGGACGTCACCTTCGACCGCGTGCCCTACGAGAGCGGCAGCGAGGTCATCGCCGGCCTGCTCGGCGGCACCGTCCAGGTCGGCTCGCTCAACCCGGGCGAGGTGCTCGGCCAGCTCGAGTCCGGCGACCTGCGCGCGCTGTGCTCGCTCTCCGAGGAGCGCTACGAGTACGAGCAGATCGCCGAGGTCCCCACGGCGATCGAGCAGGGCATCGACGTGGCCTTCGCCCAGTGGCGCGGCTTCATCGCTCCGGGCGGCATCAGCGACGAGGCGCGCGACTACTGGATCGCCGCTGCGGAGGAGTACGCAGCGAGCGAGGAGTACACGACCTACATCGAGGAGAACCTCATGCAGCCGAACGCCATCTACGGCGACGAGTTCGTCGAGTACCTCGGCCAGAACTCGGCCGACCTCGAAGCGGCGCTGGCAGAGTGACGCTCTCGCCCAGGATCGTCAGGGCCGCGTTCAGCGCGGCCCTGGCGCTCCTGGGCCTCGCTGCAGCCATCGGCGGATGGGGCTACGGCGTCGCCCAGGAGAACGGACAGATCGGCCCGGGGTTCCTGCCCGTCGCGCTCGGCATCATCATCGTCGTGCTCGCGGGCGTGGACACCGCCTCCATCCTGCTGCGGCGCGAGCCGGCCCACCCGGCGGAGCAGCTCACGGGCGTCGAGGCGGAGGCTGACGCCGCCGCGATCGACACGGTCGAGGAGTCGCCGGACATCGACGCGCTCGGCCGCACGCAACGCCAGCGCAACCGCATGCTCGTCGTCGTCGGCGGCATGCTGCTCGGCGCGCTGCTGCTCGTGCCCGTGCTCGGCCTGCTCATCTCGCTCGGCGTGCTCATGCTCACCATCGCGATCGTCGTCGAGCGACGGCCGATCATCTCGTCGATCATCGTCAGCGTCGTCGCCGTCGGGATCGTCCACCTCATCTTCGGGGTGCTGCTCAACGTGCCCCTGCCCACCGGGCTGATCGGACTCATCTGATGCTCGACAACCTCATCCTGGGCTTCCAGACCGCCCTCACGCTCGAGAACGTGCTCTGGTGCGCGGTCGGCGTCGTGCTCGGCACCGTCATCGGCCTGCTGCCGGGCCTCGGCTCGACCACCGGCGTCGCCGTGCTGCTGCCGCTCACCTTCGTCATGGAGCCCGTCACGGCGCTCATCATGCTCGCCGGCATCTACTACGGCGCGCAGTACGGCGGCACGATCACCTCGGTGCTCATCTCGACGCCCGGTGAGGCCGCGAGCGTCGTCACGACGCTCGACGGCTACCAGATGGCGAAGCGGGGGAGGGCGGGTGCCGCGCTGGCGATCAGCGCGATCGGCTCGTTCATCGCCGCGATCATCTCGCTCGCGCTGCTCATGGCGCTCGCGCCACCGCTCGCGAGCATCGCGCTGGAGTTCCAGCCGGTCGAGATGTTCGCGATCATGATCCTCGGCCTCGTGATCGTCGTCACGTTCCAGGGCGGCGCGCTCGTGCGCGGCGGGCTCATGGCGGCGCTCGGCCTGCTCGTCGCCACCGTCGGCATCTTCCCCGGCACCGGCAGCACCCAGCGCTTCACGTTCGACAACGTCAACCTGCTCTCGGGCATCCCCTTCGTCGAGGTGATGATCGGCATCTTCGCGCTCGGCGAGGTGCTGTACCAGATCCGCGTCGGGGCGGCGAAGCCCATCCGTGCCCGCTTCAAGGACATGGTGATCAAGCGCAAGGACATCACCGACTCCATGCCGGCGATCCTGCGCGGCTCGGGCATCGGCTTCCTGCTCGGCATGCTGCCGGGCGCCGGATCGACCCTCGCGTCGTTCATGTCCTACGGCATCGAGCGCCGCGTCAGCAAGAACAAGGCGAACTTCGGCAAGGGCGCGATCGAGGGCGTCGCGAGCCCGGAGAGCGCGAACAACGCGGCCGCGAACGCCAACTTCGTGCCGACCCTCGCGCTCGGCATCCCCGGCGGCGCGACCACGGCCGTGCTGCTCGGAGCGTTCACGATCTTCGGCATCCAGCCGGGCCCGCAGCTGTTCGAGACGCAGCCCGAGCTCGTCTGGGGACTGCTCGTCTCGTTCTTCATCGGCAACGTGCTGCTGCTCGTGCTCAACCTGCCGCTCGCGCCGGTGTTCGCGCAGATGCTGCGGATCCCGTACGGCTACCTGTACCCGATCATCCTGCTGACGTCGCTCGTCGGTGCGTACTCGGTGGGCAACAACATGTTCAGCGTGTGGCTCGTGCTCATCTTCGGCGTGCTCGGCTACCTCATGAAGGAGCTCGACCTGCCGCTCGCGCCGTTCGTGCTCGGCCTCGTGCTCGGCCCGCTCTTCGAGAAGGCGCTCGTGCAGACGAGCGCGATCGGCCAGGGCGACCTCGGCGTCGTCTTCCAGAGCCCCATCGCCGTCGGCGTGCTGCTGCTCGCCGTCGTGATGGTGCTGCTGCCGAGGCTCGTCGGACTGGCCCGCGGCGCGCTCCGCCGCCGCAAGGAGCAGGCACTCGTCGGCTGACGGCGAGCAAGACCTGCATCCGCTGCCGGTGAGGAGCGGATGCGTGGACGAAGGCCGGATCGGGACCCGCGACACCCCGATCCGGCCTTTCGCGTCGGCGAAGGAACCGCGGGACTTTCGGCGCCCGGGTGGCGGGTCCGGCGCATCCCCTCACTACGCTCGAAGCAGGCTCACCGATGGAGGACACCGTGGCACCCGTGGCGCAGCAGCTCGACTCGCAGAAGGCCCCCGTCTTCGACAACCCCGACCGCAACCTCGCGATGGAACTCGTCCGCGCGACGGAGGCCGCGGCCATCCGTGCGGTGCCGTTCATCGGCCGCGGCGACAAGAACGCCGCCGACGGTGCGGCGGTGGATGCGATGCGCACGTTCCTCGCGACCGTCGCGTTCGACGGCGTCATCGTCATCGGCGAGGGCGAGAAGGACGAGGCGCCCATGCTGTTCAACGGCGAGCACGTCGGCAACGGCCGCGGCCCGTCCTGCGACATCGCCGTCGACCCGATCGACGGCACCTCGCTCACCGCCGCCGGTCGGCAGAACGCGCTCAGCGTCATCGCCGTCGCCGACCGCGGCACGATGTACGACCCGGTGGACGCGTTCTACATGGACAAGCTCGTCGCCGGGCCGGAGGCGATCGGCGTCATCTCGCTCGAGCAGTCGATCGGCGACAACATCCGCGAGCTGGCGAAGGCGAAGCGCCGCGACGTCGAGGAGATCGTCGTCGCCGTGCTCGACCGCCCGCGGCACGCCGAGCTCATCGAGGAGATCCGCGCGGCAGGCGCAGGCACGCGCCTCATGCGCGACGGCGACGTGGCCGGCGGCATCAACGCATCCCGCTGGGAGAGCCGCATCGACATGTGCGCCGGCGCGGGCGGCACGCCCGAGGGCGTCATCACCGCCTGCGCGATCAAGGCGCTCGGCGGCTTCATGGAGGGGCGCCTGTCGCCGCAGAGCGACGAGGAGCACCGCAAGGTCATCGCCGCGGGCCACGACCTCACCCGCGTGCTCGCGCTCGACGACCTCGTGTCGAGCGACAACACCTACTTCGTCGCCACGGGCGTCACCGACGGCCAGCTGCTCGACGGCGTGCGCCGCAAGGGTCCGCTGATCCGCACCGAGTCGCTCGTGCTGCGCTCCAAGACCGGCACGGCCCGCCGCGTCATCGCCGAGCACCGCGCCGAGAAGTGGCTCGAGAAGGACTCGCACCGCGACTGACCCCCCGGTCCGCCGAACTTCCCTCTCCTGCGGGTTCTGCGCCGCGCAACCCGCCGTTCGGGGAAGCTCGACGGTTCCGGAGGCGGCGATGCGCGACCATGGACGGGTGAGCGGCTCCGCACGGTGGGTGGGCATCGACCTCGCGCGGCTCGTCGCCGTGGCCGGGATGATGGCCTCGCACACGCTCGCCTTCTCGGAGCCCGAGCCAGGGCCCGGCGTCGTCGCGCTCATCGACGGGCCGCCCTCGACCCTGTTCGCCGTGCTCGGCGGGGTCAGCGTCGCGCTCGCCGCGCGATCGCGGCTCCGGGTCGGGCAGCGGGCGGCGGCGGTGCGCGCGACCATCGCGCGCGGCCTCGTCGTGCTCGTGCTCGGGCTGCTGCTCGCGCCGATCGCCTCGGCCGTCTACGTCGTGCTCGCGCCGTTCGGGCTCGCGATCATGGCGGCATCCGCGTTCCTGCTGCTGCCGACCTGGGCCGTCGCCGCCGTCGCGCTCGTGCTGGCGGGCTCGGCCGGCTGGCTCGTCGCCGTCGCGCGCGATCGGCTCGGCGTGCTCCCGGAGACGAGCTCGATCGTGACGCTCGTGGCGGACCCGCGCGGGACGCTGCAGGACATCGCGCTCACCGGCGTCTACCCCGCGCTCGTCTGGCTGGTCTACCTGCTCATCGGGATGCTCGTCGCGCGGGCACTGGCCACGGCGCGGTCCCGCGGCAGGGAGCGCCCGGCGCTCCTCACGCTCGCGGGCGTCGGCGCCGCCCTCGTCGCGCTCGGCGTCGTCGCGAGCGAGCTCGGGCTGCGGCTCATCGGGGCGCGGTACCCGGGCGGGCCGGAGCTCGCTCGCGACGACCTGCTCGCGAACGGGTACGGCGCGGTCCCGGGCGTCGAGCCCGTCTGGCAGCTGCTCGCAGCGCCGCACACGGGCACGCCCGCCGACATCGCGCGCACCGTCGGCATCGCGCTCCTGGTGATCGCGCTGCTCTCGCTGCTCGCGTCAGCGCTGCCACAGGGCTCGGCTCGCGCGATCGAGCCGCTGCGCGCTGCCGGCGCGGCGCCGCTCTCGATCTACGTCGTGCACGTCACCCTGCTCTCGGCGCTCGTGCCGCTCGCACAGGGGCCGGCAGGCTGGCTCGCCGCGGGCTGGGTCGCGTGGGCGCTGCAGGTCGGCATCGCGATCGCGCTGGGAGCGGTGCTCGCGAGCGCCGGCGCGCGCGGGCCGCTCGAGACGGTCGTCGGCCGATGCGCGGACGCCGCAGCAGGCAGGGCGCGGGAGGCGCCGCCGTCAGCACCGATCGGCTCCGACGCGCGGGGTTGACATCCGCGACGGCGTCGGCGTACATTGCCAACTAGTTATAGAACCAAGAGGTGATGGACAGAGGTGATGGACATGGAGCTCGGGCTCGACGACGAGGCGCTCGACCGCATCTTCGCCGCGCTCTCCGACCGCACGCGCCGCCGCATCCTGCTGCGGCTGCGGTCGGGCCCCGCGACCGTCACCGAGCTCACCGCGCTCGCCGGGCTCAGCCAGCCGGCCGTCTCGAAGCACTGCAAGGTGCTCGAGGAGGCCGGGCTGATCCGCGCGGAGCGCGACGCGCAGCGCATCCACCGGATCATCGAGCTCGCGCCGCTCATCCGCGCTGCCGTCTTCGTCTCGCAGTTCGAAGTGGAGGTCGACGCCCGACTCGACCGCCTCGAGGCGCACCTCACGTCGGGGACCCAGAAGGAGCCATCATGAAGACCCAGTTCAGCATGCCCGACGACACCTCGATCGCCTACGAGCGCACCTTCACCGCGCCGGCGTCCGAGGTCTGGCGGGCCTACACCGAACCCGAGATCGTCCGCACGTGGCTGCTCGGGCCCGACCCCGAGACCGAGTTCCCGGTGTGCGAGATGGACATGCGCACCGGCGGCACGTTCCGCTGGGTGTGGGTCGACGCACAGGGTGAGCTCGAGATCCACGGCGACATCCTCGAAGCGGACGAGCCGCACCGCCTCGTCAGCACCGAGCACATGGGCGGGTCCGCGATGGGCGGCATGGAGCTCCCGCCCACGAACAACGTCGTCACCTTCGTCGAGGCGGATGGCGTGACCACGATGCGCACGGTCATCACCTACGCGTCGAAGGAGATGCGCGACGGCGCCTACGCGAGCGGCATGGCTGAGGGCATCGACGCCGGCTTCGACCGGCTCGACGACCGGTGGTCGGAGCTCGCCCGCTGACGTCACGCAGCCGGTGGACCCGTTCCTGGCTCGTGGACCCGAGATCAGGGGTCCGCGAGCCGGGATCGGGTCCCTCTCGCTGTTGCGGCTAGCGGGCCGCGCCCGCCGCGCCGCCCGGTGGCGCTGCCCGCGAGGGGTGGGCCAGCAGCCGCACCGCTCGCGGGCGCGCCCACCCGTCGCGAGCCCGGCCACCTGTCGCGGGGCTGCGCGCCGCCGGGATGGTCACGATCCGGTCACAGTGGCGGCGGCGGTTTGACACGCGGCGCGCCTCGTCGCATGCTGGACCTGAAACCTGAACCACCTGTCAGGTTATGGTCACCGTGAAGCCGCACGACGGAGTGCTCGCTCGCCCGCCGAGCATGCGCCAGCTGAGGCTCGCTCTGCTCGAAAGGCAACTCATGCGCAGGACAACGAAGTTCGCCGGCGTGGGCATCGCCCTCGCTGCGCTCGCGCTCACGGCGTGCGCGCCCACCACCGCACCGGCCCCCTCCGCCGGGAGCAGCGACGGCGGCGAGGAGAGCGTCGCCGTCAACGTCGGCATGATCACGTCGATCACCGGCCCGCTCGCCGCCTACGGCGAGAGCTACCAGCAGGGCTTCGAGGCCGGCCTCGACTACGCCACCGAGGGCACCGGCGAGATCGAGGGCATCGACCTCACGATCGAGTGGATCGACGACCAGGGCAACCCCGACACCGCCGTCACGCAGGCCAAGGACGTCATCGGCCAGGGCTTCCAGATCATCGGCGGCTCCGCGGCCTCCGGCGTCTCGCTCGCCGTCGCCGAGCAGGCGGCGCAGAACAACACCCTCTTCCTCTCCGGCCCGGCCGCCGCCGACGCGATCACGGGCGTCAACGACCAGACCTTCCGCTCCGGCAGGCAGACGCTGCAGGACGTCGCGACCGCCGCGACCTTCCTCGACAGCGTCGAGGGCTCGAACATCGTCGTGTTCGCCCAGGACAACGCGTTCGGCCAGGGCAACGTCGCCTCGGTGCAGGCCGTGCTCGGCGGCGAGGGCGCGACCGTCACGCCCATCCTGGTCGCCGAGGACGCCACCGAGTTCACGCCCTTCGCCCAGCAGATCTCGGCGGCCTCACCCGACCTCGTCTTCGTGGCGTGGGCCGGCGCGACGACCGGCGCGATGTGGGAGGCGCTCGCGCAGCAGCAGGTGCTCGAGTCGACGACCGTCGTCACCGGCCTCGCCGACCGCGCGTCGTACCAGGCCTACGGCCCCGGCTCCGCCGACATCCAGTTCCTCAACCACTACTTCCCGGGTGCGACCGACACCGAGCCCGCGCAGGCGATGGACGCGTTCCTCGAGGAGGCTGGCCAGGAGGCCGACCTGTTCACGGTCGACGGCTTCGTGGGCGCGCAGATGCTGGTGCACGCGATCACCGAGGGCCGCGGCGACGTCGACGCGATGATCGCCGCCCTCGAGGGCTGGACCTTCGAGTCGGTCAAGGGCGAGCTCACGATCCGCGCCGAGGACCACGCGCTCATCCAGCCGATGTTCCAGGTGCGGCTCGTCGACGAGGGCGGCACGTGGGCCCCGGAGCTCGTGCAGGCGATCGACGCCGAGATGGTCGCGCCTCCGGTCGCGGGCCAGTGAGGGCCGACCGGCCCGCGCTCGAGCTGGACGCCGTCGGCCTGCAGATCGGCGGTGCGCGGATCCTGCGCGACGTCACGATGCAGGTCGCGACCGGCGAGATGGTGGGGGTCATCGGCCCCAACGGCGCGGGCAAGACCACGCTGTTCAACATCATCTCGGGCGTCGCCGTCCCGACGAGCGGCAGGGTGCTGCTCGGCGGGGACGACGTCACCGGTCAGCGGGTGCACCAGCGGGCGCGGGCCGGTCTCGGCCGCACGTTCCAGACCTCCAGCGTCTTCGCCGGCCTCACGGCGGGCGAGAACGTGCGCCTCGCCGCGCAGGCGAGGATCGGGGGAGCGACGAGCCCCTGGCGGTTCCCGCGCGCCGACGACGAGGCGAGCGGCGTCGCGCTGCGCTGCCTCCGGGAGGTGGGGCTCGACCACCACCTCGGCACCACCGCCGGGGTGCTCTCGCACGGCGACAAGCGCAAGCTCGAGATCGCCATGCTCATCGCCACCGAGCCGCAGGTCGTGCTGCTCGACGAGCCGATGGCGGGCGTCGGCTCCGGCGACGTCGCCGGGCTCGTCGAGGTCATCCGCACGCTGCATCGCTCCGGCCGCACCGTGCTGATGGTCGAGCACCACATGGAGGTGCTGCTCGGCCTCGTCGACCGCGTCGCGGTCATGCACCACGGCGAGCTGCTCGTCATCGACACGCCCAAGGCCGTCATGGCCGACCCGGCCGTGCAGAAGGCCTACCTCGGGGAGTCGGTGTGAGCGCCATCCTGACCGTCCGCGGACTCGACGCCCACATCGGCGGCCAGCAGGTCGTCGAGGACGTCTCGTTCGACGTCGCCGAGCACGGCGTCACCGCGCTGCTCGGCCGGAACGGCGTCGGGAAGTCGTCGACCATCAAGGCGCTCCTCGGCCTCACCGAGCGCACCGGCGAGGTGACGTTCGCCGGGCAGCGCATCGACGGGCTGCTCACGCACCGCATCGTGCAGCGCGGCATCGCCTACGTGCCCGAGGATCGCGAGGTCTTCGGCGGCCTCACGGTCGAGGAGAACCTGCGGCTCGCGGAGCGGGGCGGCGCCCCCAACCGGGCGATCGTCGCCGAGCTCTTCCCCGAGCTCATCGAGCGCGCCAAGCAGCAGGCGGGCACGCTCTCCGGCGGGCAGCAGCAGATGGTCTCGCTCTCGCGCGCGCTCATGAACGAGAACCGGCTGCTGCTCGTCGACGAGCCGACGAAGGGGCTCGCGCCGCTCATCGTCGGCACCGTCACGACGGCGCTCGAGGCCGCCGCGGACCGCACGCCCATGCTGCTCGTCGAGCAGAACCTGCAGGTCGTGCGGGCGCTCGCGCACACCGTCGTCGTGCTCTCGGGCGGCCGCGTGGTGCACACCGGCCCGGCCGCCGAGTTCCTCGACTCCGACCTCGTGCACCGCCACCTCGGCGTCGCGACCGACCAGGAGGCCGCGTGACCACCGTCCTGCTCCTGCTCATCACCGGCGTCGGGCTCGGCGCCCTCTACTTCCTGGTGGCGAGCGGCCTCTCGCTCATCTACGGGCTCATGGGCGTGCTCAACTTCGCCCACGGCTCGTTCCTCACCCTCGCCGGGTTCCTCGGCTGGGAGGTCGGCCGCCGCGTGGGCGACGGCAGCTGGGGCGGCCTGCTCGTCGGCATGCTCGTCGGACTCGTGGTCGGCGCGCTCGTCGCCGCCATCACCGAGCTCGTCTTCATCCGCCCGCTCTACAACCGGCACATCGAGCAGGTGCTCGTCACCGTCGGGCTCGGGCTCGCGTCGGTCGCGCTCTTCGAGGGCATCTGGGGCACCGACCCGATCCAGATCCGGCTGCCGGAGTGGCTCGGCCAGACGACGAACGTGCTCGGCGCGAACATCCCGAACGACCGCTGGCTGCTCATCGGCTCCGCGGCGGTCGTGCTCGCGCTCATCGTGCTGTTCCTGCGGCGCACGAGCTACGGCCTCGTCATCCGCGCGGGCGTCGAGAACCGCACCATGGTGACCGCGCTCGGCATCGACGTGCGCCGCGCGTTCACGATCGTCTTCGCGATCGGCGGCGCCGCCGCGGGGCTCGGGGGCGTGCTCGCCTCGGTGTACTACGGCCAGGTCGGCGCGCACCAGGGCACGTCGCTGCTCATCTACGCCTTCATCGTGACGGTCATCGGCGGGCTCGGCTCGCTCTCGGGCGCCGCGATCGCCTCGGTGCTCGTCGCCGTCATCCAGCAGTTCGCGAACTTCTACCTCGGCGGCACCGGCGACCTCGCGGTCGTGCTCGCGCTCGCCGCGGTGCTGCTCGTCCGACCGACCGGCCTCATGGGCAAGGTCACGCACTAGGGGATGACGATGCACACCTTCCTCGCCTCCGCCCGCCGCGGCCTCGCATCCCGGTGGGGCCGCATCGCGGCCGGCGCCGCCGCCATCGCGGTCGCGGCCATGCTGCCGCTGCTCGCGATCGACATCCCCGGCGTGCTGCCCGGCCCCACCTACACGCCCGGCACGCTCACGGTGCTCGCGTACGCGATGCTCATCGCCGCGCTCGCGCTCAGCTACCACCTGATCTTCGGGGTGGCGGGGATGCTGTCGTTCGGCCACGCGATGTTCTTCGCCGCCGGCGCGTACGGGCTCGGCATCGTCCTGCGGCTGCTCGCGCCCACCGGCATGCCGAGCGAGGCCGTCTTCCTGCTCGCGATCGTCATCACGCTGGTCGTCGCGCTCGTGCTCGGCAACCTCGTCGGTGCGCTCGCGCTGCGGGTGAGCGGCATCTCGTTCGCGATGGTGACCCTCGCGATCGCCCAGGCGATGAACGTGATGATCCGGCGCAACGTCGGCGGGCTCACCGGCGGCGAGGAGGGCGTCACCCTCACGGTCGCCGTCGTGCCCGACTGGCTCGTCGGCGTCATCAACACCCGCAACCTCTACTGGCTCGCACTCGCGATCCTCGTGATCGTCTACCTGGCGTGCGTGTGGGTCGAGCGCTCGCGGCTCGGCCACGTCGTCGCGGCCGCCCGCGAGAACGAGCTGCGCGTGACGGTGCTGGGCCTGCGGCCCTACCTCGTGCGGCTGTTCCTCTTCTCGGCCGCCGCGGTGCTCGCCGCGGTCGCGGGGATGGGCTTCATGCTGCTGCAGTCGAGCGCGACGCCGCGCATCTCGACGAGCGACTTCACCCTCACCCTGCTCGTCATCGTCGTGCTCGGCGGCGTCGGCTACCGCTGGGGCGCGATCGTCGGCGGCATCGTCTACACGCTGCTCGACCAGCGGCTCGCGGCGCTCGCCTCGAGCGACGCGATCGCCGGGCTGCCCGACGTGCTGCGCATCCCGCTCTCCGAGCCGCTGTTCATCCTCGGGATGCTCTTCGTGCTCGTCGTGATGTTCGCGCCCGGCGGCATCGTCGGCATCGCCCACCGCGTCACGCGGCGGCGCGGCGGCCGGCGCGACGCGGAGGAGCCCGCGGTGCTGCAGGACATGGAAGCCTAGGCGCATGGTCGACGACGCTCGCACGGACGGTCCGGGGACGCCGGGCCCGCTCACCCTGGGCCGGTGGACGACCGACCGCGCCGCGATCGAGCCCGCGCGGGCGGCGATCGTCGACCGCGGCGTCGTCGTCTCGTACGGCGAGCTCGAGGCGCGGGCCACCGCGCTCGCGCACGCACTCGGGGAGGCCGGGCACGGCCTGGGCGCCCGGATCGCGACGGTGACGGGCTCGACCGCCGACCAGGTCGTGCTGCTGTTCGCGTGCGCGAAGGCGGGCGCGGTGCTCGTCCCGCTCTCGTGGCGCCTGACCGCCGGCGAGCTCGCCGCGCAGCTGCGGATCGCCGACCCCTCGCTGCTCCTCGTCGAGGACGACCACCGGCCGGTCGCCGACGCCGCGCTCGAGCGGCTCGGCGACGCGGCCTCGACGCGCATCCCGACGACCGCGCTCGGCGCCGCCGGGGCGGAGTCGTCGGTGCCGGATGCGCTCCGCCCGGTCGCCGCCGCCGCGCCCCGGGACGACGACGCCCTGCTGATGCTCTTCACCTCCGGCACCACGAGCGCGCCGAAGGCCGTCGTGCTCAGCCACGCGAACTGCGCGTGGGCCAACCTCTCGCTCTCGCGCGCGACACCGCTCACGCCCGACGACATCGTGCTGCAGGTGCTCCCGCAGCACCACGTCGCCGGCTGGAACGTGCAGCCGCTGCTCGCCTGGTGGGTCGGTGCGTGCGTCGTGCTCGAGCGCACCTTCGACGCCGGACGCGCCCTCGCCCTCATCGAGCGGCACCGCGTCACCGCGACGATGGGCGTGCCCACCACGTTCCGCGCGCTCATCCAGCACCCTGACTTCCAGGCGCGCGACCTGTCGAGCGTGCGCACGGCGGTGGTGGGCGGCGGCATGCTCGACCCGCGGGCCGCCGAGCAGCTGGCCCGCACGGGCATCGTCGTGCGGCAGGGCTACGGCCTCACCGAGGCGGCCCCGAACGTCGCGCTCACGCGGGACGAGAGCGATGCGGGCACCGTCGGGCGCCCCTACCCGCACGTCGACGTCGCGCTGCTCGTCGACGGCCGGGTCGAGCAGGGCGCCGGTACGGGGGAGCTGCTCGTCCGCGGGCCCGCGGTCTTCCAGGGCTACTTCCGCGATCCGGAGGCGACCGCCGCGGCGAGCTTGGGACCGTGGCTGCGCACGGGCGACCTCGTGGCGCGCGACGCGAGCGGCCGCATCCGCATCGTCGACCGGGTGAAGGACATCGTGCGGTCGGGCGGCGAGTCGATCGCGCCGATCGAGGTCGAGCTCGCACTGCTCGAGCACCCGGCCGTGATCGACGCGGCCGTCGCGGGCGTGCCGAGCGAGCGCTGGGGCGAGGAGCTCGTCGCGTGGGTCGTGCTGGCCGAGCCCGCGGACGACGCGGCGCTGCATGCGCACCTCGACGGCAGGCTCGCCGACTTCAAGCACCCCAAGCGCTTCCTGGTCGTCGACGGCATCCCGCGCACGACGAGCGGCAAGCCGCTGCGCCGGGCGCTCATCGCCGCCTTCGAGGCGGCCCGGGCGGAGGCGCGATGAACCAGCCGAGGACGAAGCGCGGCGAGCAGACGAAGGCGAAGCTGCTCGCGGCCGCGGAGGCGGTGTTCGCCGAGCAGGGCTACCAAGCGGCGTCGATCTCGCGCATCACCGAGCGCGCCCGGGTCGCGCAGGGCACCTTCTACCTGTACTTCTCGTCGAAGCTCGACCTGTTCGAGCAGCTCGTCGACGACCTCAACCGGCGCGTGCGCAAGGCCATGAGCGACGGCGCCGCGCGCGGCGCCAACCGCGCCGAGGCGGAGCGCGAGGGCTTCCGCGAGTTCTTCGCCTTCACGGCCGAGCACCCGGCGCTCTACCGCGTCGTGCGGGAGGCGGAGTACGTGTCGCCCGGCGCGATGCGCCGGCACTACGAACGCATCGTCGAGGGCTACCGCGATGGCCTCACGCGGGCCAGGGCGGCGGGCGAGATCGGCGACGTCGACCCGGAGGTCGCGGCGTGGGCACTCATGGGCGTCGGCGAGATGATCGGCATGCGCTACGTGCTCTGGCCGACCGGCGACGACGGCGCCTTCGGCTCGGGCGCGACGCCCGTGCCCGACGACGTCTTCGACGAGATGGTGGCCTTCGTGCAGCGCGCGCTCGGCACCGCCGCATCGACGGCCGCCGCCGCGACCGGCCAAGACCCCACGACCCAGCACAGCACCAGCCAGCACAGCACCACCGAGCGCGCCACGGCGCACGTCAAGGAGGACTCATGAGCACGCTCTCCGGCCGCAGGGCCGTCATCACCGGTGGCGCGGCGGGCATCGGCGCCGCCATCGCGCGCTCGTTCGCGGCCGAGGGCGCCTCCGTCGTCATCGCCGACCGCGACGGCGCGGCGGCCGACGCGCTCGCGCAGGAGCTCGGCGGCGAGTCGTGGGAGGTCGACCTGCTCGACGTCGCGTCGCTCGAGTCGCTGTCGCTCGAGGCCGACATCCTCGTCAACAACGCGGGCATCCAGCGGGTCGCCCCGATCCAGGAGTTCGAGCCCGAGATGTGGCGACGCATCCACACCCTCATGCTCGAGTCGCCGTTCCTGCTCATCCGGGCGGCGCTGCCGGGCATGTACGAGCGCGGGTTCGGGCGCATCATCAACCTCTCGAGCGTCCACGGCATCCGCGCCTCCGCCTTCAAGTCGGCCTATGTCGCCGCGAAGCACGGGCTCGAGGGGCTGTCGAAGGTCACGGCGCTCGAGGGCGGCCCGCACGGGGTGACGTCGAACTGCATCAACCCCGGCTACGTCAAGACGGCGCTCGTCGAGAGCCAGATCGCCGACCAGGCCAAGACGCACGGCATCCCCGAGGATGAGGTGCTGCAGAAGGTCATGCTCACCGAGGCGGCGATCAAGCGCCTCGTCGAGCCCGAGGAGGTCGCGTCGCTCGCCACCTGGCTCGCCGGCCCGCACGCGGGCATGGTGACGGGCACGTCGTACGTCATGGACGGCGGGTGGAGCGCCCGATGAGCGAGCAGCAGGCACAGCACGAGCAGCACGCCGATGCGCGGTCGCTGCGCGTCGCGGTCGACGGCGGCGAGCTCGTCGCGACGCTCTGGCGGCCGGATGCGTCCGGCACGCCCGTCGTCGCCATCCACGGGATCACGGCCAACCACCGCTCCTTCGCGCACGTCGCCGACCGCCTGTCGGCACCGGTGCTGGCGATGGACCTGCGCGGTCGCGGCAGCTCCCGCGCGCTGCCTGGACCGTACGGGCTCGAGCAGCACGCCGAGGACGTCGCCGCGGCGATCGCCGCGGCCGGCTTCGACCGAGCGATCGTCGTCGGCCACTCGATGGGGGCGTACGTCGCCGTGCGGCTCGCCGCCGCGCACCCCGAGCTCGTCGAGGCGCTCGTGCTCATCGACGGCGGCGTGCCGCTGCGGCCCGCGGCCGACGACGTGAGCCCCGAGGACGTGCTGGGGCCCGCCATCGAGCGGCTGCGCCGCACCTTCCCGTCAGCGGAGGCGTACCGCGACTTCTGGCGGCAGCACCCGGCCTTCGGGCCCTACTGGAACGCCGCGATCGAGGAGTACGTCGACTACGACCTCGTCGACGTCGACGGTGCGCTCCGGCCGTCGGCCACGCCCGACGCGGTCATCGCCAACCTGGTCGAGCTCGACGGGCGCGGCGGCTACGCCGAGGCGCTGCAGGCGCTGCGCGTGCCCATGCGGCTGCTGCGCAGCCCGCGCGGCCTCTTCGACGAGACACCCGGCCTCTACGATGACGAGTGGCTCGCGACATGGACGTCGCGGCTGCCCGAGCTCGCGGTGCGCGACGTCGAGCACACGAACCACTACACGATCCTGCTGGGCCGGGGGGCGGATGCCGTGCTCGACGCGGTCTCGCTCGTCGCGACCGGCGCGGGACCCGCTGCCTCCGTGGCTGCGGCGCACAGAGAGGGACGCTGACCGATGGCGATCGACAAGACCTACGGCTCCGCGGCGGAGGCCGTCGCCGACATCCAGGACGGCGCCACGCTCGCCGTCGGGGGCTTCGGCCTCTCGGGCAATCCGATGGCGCTCATCCGGGCGCTCGAGGAGCGCGGCGTGCGAGGCCTCAAGGTGGTCTCGAACAACTGCGGCGTCGACGACTGGGGCCTCGGGCTGCTGCTGCGCGCCGGCCAGATCGACAAGATGACGTCGTCGTACGTGGGCGAGAACAAGGAGTTCGAGCGCCGCTACCTGACTGGCGAGCTCGAGCTCGAGCTCACACCGCAGGGCACGCTCGCCGAGAAGCTGCGCGCCGGCGGGTCCGGCATCGCGGCGTTCTACACGCGCACGGGCGTCGGCACGCAGGTGCAGGAGGGCGGCCTCCCGCAGCGCTACAACGCCGACGGCACGGTCGCGAAGGCATCCGCGCCCAAGCCGACGGCGACGTTCGAGGTCGACGGGGAGCTGCGGGAGTTCGTGCTCGAGGAGGCGATCACGACCGACTTCGCGCTCGTGCACGCGCTCCGCGGCGACCGCCACGGCAACCTCGTCTTCAACAAGGCGGCGCGCCAGTTCTCGCCGCCCGCCGCGATGGCGGGCCGGATCTGCATCGCGCAGGTCGAGGAGCTCGTCGAGCCGGGTGAGATCGACCCGGATGCCGTGCACCTGCCGGGCGTGTTCGTGCACCGCATCGTCGAGGTGGGCACCGACATCGAGAAGCGCATCGAGCGCCGCACGGTTCGAGAGGAGAGCTGAGATGGCACTGACCAGGAACGAGATGGCCGCGCGCGCGGCGCAGGAGCTCGAGGACGGCAACTACGTCAACCTCGGCATCGGCCTGCCGACGCTCGTGCCCAACTACGTGCCCGACGACGTGACCGTCGTGCTGCAGAGCGAGAACGGCATCCTCGGCGTCGGCCCGTACCCGACCGAGGATGCGGTCGACCCCGACCTCATCAACGCCGGCAAGGAGACCGTCACGACGCTGCCGGGCACGTCGTTCTTCGACTCGGCCACGTCGTTCGCGATGATCCGCGGCGGCAAGATCGACGCGGCCATCCTCGGCGCCATGCAGGTGTCGGCCTCCGGCGACATCGCCAACTGGATGATCCCCGGCAAGATGGTGAAGGGTCCCGGCGGCGCGATGGACCTCGTGCACGGCGCCGCGAAGGTCATCGTGCTCATGGAGCACGTGGCGAAGGACGGCTCGGCGAAGATCGTCGACGCGTGCTCGCTGCCGCTCACCGGCAAGGGCGTCGTCGACCGCATCATCACCGACCTCGCCGTGCTCGACGTGACGCCCGAGGGCCTGCGGCTCGTCGAGCTCGCACCGGGCGTCACGCTCGAGGAGCTGCGGGAGCAGACCGAGCCGGAGATCCTCGCGTGAGCACCATCCTCGCGGGCGTCGAGCACGCCTTCGTCGAGACCGACCGGCTCCGGGCATCCGTGCTCCGCGCGCCCGGCACCGATGCCGGCGCGCGCGACGCCACGCCGATCGTGCTCATCCACGGCAACGTGTCGTCGTCGCTCTTCTTCCAGCCGCTCATGCTCGCGCTCCCGCGCCCGAGCGTCGCGATCGACCTGCGCGGCTACGGCGACAGCGAGGCGCTCCCCGTCGACGCGACGCGCGGCCTCCGCGACCTCTCCGACGACGTGGCGTCGGTGCTCGACGCGCTCGGCCTCTCGGGGGTGCACGTCGTCGGCTGGTCGATGGGCGGCGGCGTCGTGCTGCAGCTGCTGCTCGACCGGCCGGAGCTCGTGCGGTCGATCACGCTGCAGGCGCCGGTGCCGCCGCACGGCTTCGGCTCGCGGCTCGACGGCACGCCGTGCACGCCCGACGCCGCCGGCACGGGCGGCCTGGGCGTCAACGCCGACTTCATCGCCCGGCTCGAGGCGGGCGACACGTCGGCGGACGAGCCGACGAGCCCGCGCAGCGTCTTCCGCTCGAGCTACGTCGCGCCCGGCTTCTACGACGGCCGCGAGGACCTCTGGGTCGAGTCGATGCTGTCGACGAGGACCGGACCCGACAACCAGCCGGGCGACGGCGTGGCCTCCGACTCGTGGCCCGGCTTCGCGGCCGGCGGGCGCGGCATCCTCAACGCGATGTCGGTCGCGCACCTCGACCTGACGGGCATCGTCGAGGCGTCCGTGAAGCCCACCATCCTGTGGATCCGCGGCGCGCACGACGCGATCGTCGCGGACGAGTCGTTCTTCGAGTTCAACACGCTCGGCAAGCACGGCATCGTGCCGGGCTGGCCGGGGGAGGAGGCGGCGCCGCCGCAGCCGATGATCGCGCAGACCCGCGCGGTCCTCGACGCGTACGCCGCGAGCGGCGGCGCCTACCGGGAGGTCGTCTTCGAGGGCGCTGGCCACTCGCCGCACCTCGAGGACGAGGCGCGCTTCGCGGAGGAGCTGCTCGCGCACGTCGCGGCGAACGACTGACGCAGGCGCGTCCACGCACCGGTCCGGCTCGCGGACCCGACTCCCGATCGTGGACCCCAGATCGCGGGTCCACCGTCCGGGATCGGGTCCATGAGCGCGGCGGGCCGGTGCTGGGTGGCGGCTACTGCCACCAGGGCCGCTCGCGCTGCGCGTTGCGGCGCGCCGCCTCGAGCTCGCGCAGCTCCTCGTGCCGCTCGCCGATCTCGTGGACGGCCGACATGCAGCGCGCGACGAGGTCGCCGAGCTCGTCGAGCTCGTGGCGCTTCGCCGCACCGATGACGATCGCCGCGCACGCCTCGGCATCGCCGGCGGCGTCGTGGTGGCGGAAGTCGTCGAACCCGGCGGCCAGCGCCGCGACCGGCAGCCGGTACGACTCGAGCGCGAACGTCTTGCGGGCGATCCGCAGCGAGTCGGTCCAGCGCATGTCGGGCACGGGCAGCCGGGCCGCCTTCGCGGCCGCGCGCATGACGCCGCGGTCGAAGCCGGCGTTGTGGGCGACGTAGACGTCGTCGCCGCCGAACTCGAGGATCTGCCGCTGCGTCTCGACCCAGTCGGGGGCGTCGAGCACCTGATGGGCGAAGATCCCGTGGATGCGGGTGTTCCACTCCCAGAACTCGTCGTAGGGCGCCGTGGGGCGGATGAGCGTCGAGAACCGGTCCACCACGAGGCCGTCGCGCACCTTCACGAGGCCGACCGCGCAGGCCGATGCGGCGTTGCCGTTGGCCGTCTCGAAGTCGATCGCGGTGAAGTCGAGGGCCATGCGTCCAGTCTCCCAGAGCGCGCCCACACCACCCGCCGCGGCGCCCGCCGCGAGCACGCCCGTCATCACCTCTGGGAGGATCGCTGCATGGAGAACCCGACGCTCGACGCCCTGCAGACGATCCCCGCCACCGACCACGTCGCCGCCTGGGCGGTCGTGCGCGAGGCGGAGCTCGTGGTGCCGGCGGTCGTCAGCGACCCGCGCGATCCGGCCTCCGGGCGGTTCCTCGTGCTGCCGCACAAGGGGATGCAGCTGGTCGTCGCGTTCACGTCGACGCAGCGCATCGGCGGCTTCGCCACGCGCACGAAGCGGCACCTGAAGGTCACGGGCGCCGAGCTCGCCGCGGCCATCCCGCCGGGCCACGCGATCGTGCTCGACCCCGGCCACGACGACGGGCGCGTGTTCCTGCCCGACGTGCTCGCGGAGGACGCGGCCTAGGTGCAGGCGCCCGTGCGGTCGGTGCGGGCGACGGCGCTCGAGACGCCCTCGAGCGCGGTCACGGCGCTGACGACATCCGTGTCGATGACGACCTCGGTCGCGGGGGAGCGGCCGTAGCTCACGAACGTCCAGATGTTCTCCTCCGCCGCGACCTCGAGCCAGTCGACCTCGCCGATCGTGATGCAGCGGGCGGTGGACGGCGCGGGCTCTGGCATGCCGCAGCGCAGCGTGACGGCGCTCGGGTCGCCGAACGCCGACGCGCCCTGCGCCGTCGTGGTGCGGCGCTCGAGCGGCTGCGGCAGGCTCTCGTCGCCCAGCGCCTCGGGGAGCGAGACGACGAGCGCGGCGCAGCCGGGCGCGGAGGCCTCGTCGGCGGGCGGCAGGATGACGGCGGCAGCGCAGCCGGAGAGCGCGATCACGGCGGCCGCGACCGCGGCGAGGGGGAGGATGCGCACCCCTCGAGACTATCGGCGGGGCCGGCGGCGCGAGCTCGATCGGGCGGAGCGCTGCACCGAGCGCCGGGCGGGGTCCGAGCGCGGCTCTGCCCGATCGAGCGCGCGGGGCGCGCGGCGCATCCGGTTCACGAGGGTGCCAGCAGGACATCCGGCGGCACGCGGCACGGACCGGACGCGGGCTACCGTTGCCCCATGGACGACGCCACGCTGCACGAGGCCGGCGAGCTCGAGGCGCTGCGGCGCTTCCTGCCGCTGCTGCCCGAGGGCGACGCGACCGCGCTCGGCCCGGGCGACGACGCCGCGGTCGTCGCCGCACCCGACGGGCGCTTCGTGGTCACGACCGACACGATGCTCGAGGGCGCCGACTTCCGGCTCGGCTGGTCGCGCTGGCACGACCTCGGCTGGAAGGCCGTCGCGACCAACCTCATCGACGTCGCGGCGATGGGCGCGCGCCCGACCTCGCTCGTCGTCGCGCTCGCGGTGCCGCCGTCGACCCGCATCGCCGCGCTCGAGGAGCTGGCGCGCGGCCTCGCCGACGCGATCGCCGCGATGGCGCCGGGGGTCGGCGTCGTGGGCGGCGACCTCGGCACGGCCCGGCACGCGGTCATCGCGGTGACCGCCTTCGGCGACCTCGAGGGGCGTGCCCCGGTGCTGCGCTCCGGCGCGCGGCCGGGGGATGCGGTCTGGGTCGTCGGCGACCTCGGCCTGGCGGCGACGGGGCTGCGCCACCTCTTCGTCGAAGCGGTCGACGAGGCGGCCGAGCCCGACCGGGACGCCGCCGAGCTGCTGCGCGCGGGTGCGCACGGCGCGTCCATCGCCGCACAGCTCGCCCCCGTCACCCCGATCGGGGCCGGCACGCTGCTCGCCGATCTCGGCGCCACCGCGATGCTCGACGTCTCCGATGGCCTCGCGCTCGACGCCGCCCGCGTCGCGCGCGCCTCCGGCGTGCGGATCGCGCTCGACGGGGCAGCCGTCGCCGCCGCGTCGCCGGACGCGGCGCTGCCCGCAGCGCTGCACGGCGGCGAGGACCACGCGCTGCTCGTCACGCTGCCGGCCGGCGTCGTGCCGCCCGCGGAGCTCGCCGGGCACCCGGTGCGGCGCATCGGCCTGGTCGAGCCCGCGGAAGTGCAGGGCGACGTCACGCTCGACGGGGAGCCGCTCGAGCCGCGCGGCTGGGATCCCTACCGCGCGGGCTGATCCTCGAGCGAGCGCGTCATGAAGGTGCTGTTCGGGTCGGGCAGGTAGCTGCCGAACGGCGGGCACTCGACGAACCCGTGCTTCGCGTAGAGCGCTCGAGCGGGGGCGAAGAACGGCTGGCTGCCGGTCTCGAGCGAGATGCGGCCGACGCCGCGCGCGCGGGCGTCGCCGATCGCGTGGCGCAGCATCGTCGCGCCGATGCCCGCGCCGCGCCGCGCCGGATCCGTGCGCATGCTCTTGAGCTCCTCGTGGCCCGCCTCGACGGGCGCGAGGGCGACCGTGCCGACGACGGCCGCATCCGTCGACCGCGCCGTCCAAACGCGGATGCCCGGCCGCTGGAGGCCGGCGAGGTCGAGCGCATGCTGGCTGGTCGGCGGCGCGGTGGGGGCGAGGTCGTCGAGGTGCGCCTGCAGGAACGCGACGAGGGCCGGGTCGCCGAAGTCGGCGGGCTCGATCGTGACGGTCACGCGTCCGCGTCCGCCTGCCCGGCCTCGGGATGCGCATCCGGCGGCACGACGTCGTTGGCCAGGCCGCTCGTCGTCAGGTAGTGCACCCGCGTGTCGCCGTAGTCCCGGCTCCGCTCGACCTCGAGGTCGCCCGGCAGGCTCAGGGGCTCGGCGCGCTTCGACTGCTCGACGACGACCATCGCGGGGTGCGCGAGCAGCGGCGCGAGGTCCGAGAGCACCGCCGAGATCTCGTGCGCCGGGAGCCGGTAGGGCGGATCCACGAAGACGAGGTCGAACTGCCGGCCGGAGCGCTGCAGGTACTGGTGCACCGCCACCTGCTCCACGAGCGCTCGCACGGCACCGGCCTTCGCGACGATCTCGGCGTTGCGCTGCGCCACGTTCGCCGCGCCGCGCTCGCGCTCGACGAGCACGACCGACTCGGCGCCGCGGCTCGCGGCCTCGAGCCCGAGCGCGCCCGAGCCGCTGAAGAGGTCGAGCACGTGCGCGCCGTCGCACAGGCCGCGAGCGTCGAGCGCGTTGAAGATCGCCTCCCGCACCCGCTCGGAGGTGGGCCGAGTGCCCGGCCCCGGCACATGCAGTCTCGCCCCGCCCGCGAGGCCTCCGACGATCCGCGTCATGCGGCCATCTTGGCAGGTGCGGACCGGCGGATGCGTCCGTGCCCGTCGGCGGCACGGCCTACCCTGGGCGGGTGGCGACGAAGAGGGCGGGCGGGGCGCTGCCCGACGGGTTCGAGCGTCCGCTCGAGCGCGTGCTGCCGAAGGCTGCCGCGACGAAGCTCGAGCGCGCGTTCGGCATGCAGACGCTCGGCGACCTCGTGTGGCACCTGCCGCGGCGCTACGCGAAGCGCGGCGAGCTCACCGAGCTCGCGAGCCTCGTGCCCGGCGAGCACGTCACCGTCGTGGCGAAGGTGCGCTCGGTCGAGAACCGCGACCTGCAGCGCGACGCGAAGGGCCGGCCGCGCACGCTCACGAGCATCACGATCACCGACGGCACGAGCGAGCTCGACCTCGCGTTCTTCAACCAGTCGTGGCGCAAGGACGACCTCCACCAGGGCGTGACCGCCCTGTTCTCGGGCACCGTCGGCGTCTACAAGGGCAAGCGCCAGCTCGCGCACCCCGACTACGAGCTCTTCGACGAGGCGGAGGGCATCGACGCCGAGGAGTGGGCCAACCAGCCGGTGCCGATCTACCCGGCCACCGCCACGCTCGCCACGACCAAGATCCAGGCGCTCGTGGCACAGGGCCTCGACGCGCTCGGCGACGTGCCCGACCCGGTGCCCGATGCCGTGCGGCGGGCGCAGAAGCTCATGCCGGTCGCCGACGCGCTGCGCCTCGCGCACCAGCCGAAGGTCGAGCAGGACGCCTATCGCGCGCGGCACACGCTCGCGTGGCACGAGGCGTTCCTGCTGCAGACCTACCTGCTCGCGACCCGCGACTGGTTCGACACGCTGCCGACCGCGCCGAGGCATCCGGGTCGGCTGCTCGAGCGCTTCGACGCGAGCCTGCCGTGGCGGCTCACCGACGACCAGCGGGCCACCGGCGACGAGATCCTCGCCGACCTCGCGAGCGGCACGGCGATGCACCGGCTCGTGCAGGGCGAGGTCGGCTCGGGCAAGACCGTCGTCGCGACGCGGGCGATGCTCGTCGTCGCCGAGTCTGGCGGCCAGTCGGCGCTGCTCGCGCCCACCGAGGTGCTCGCGGTGCAGCACCTGCGCTCGATCACCCGGGCGCTCGGGCCCGACCTCGCCGCCGAGCTGCAGCCGACGCTCCTCACCGGGCAGATGCCGGCCTCCGAGCGCAAGCGCGCGCTGCTGCGCATCGCCGCCGGCTCTGCCCGCATCGTCGTCGGCACGCACGCGCTGCTGAGCGAGCGCACGAGCTTCGCCGAGCTGGGGCTCGTCGTCATCGACGAGCAGCACCGCTTCGGCGTCGCGCAGCGCGAGTCGCTGCGCGCCAAGGGCGTCCACCCGCACACCCTCGTGCTCACGGCCACGCCCATCCCGCGCACGATCGCGATGACGGCGTTCGGCGACCTCGACGTCTCGACGATCCGCTCGCTGCCCGCCGGGCGCAGCCCCATCAAGACCTTCGTCGTCGACCCGGCCGAGCAGCCGCAGCTCTTCGGGCGCATCTGGGAGCGGATGCGCGAGGAGCTCGCGGCCGGGCGGCAGGCGTTCGTCGTCTGCCCGGCGATCGCGCCCGGCAAGCTCGAGGGCATCGACCGCGACGAGGAGGCGCCGGAGGACGGCCGCCCGCAGCCGCCGGTCGACGACGTCACCACCACCCTCGAGCGCCTGCGCCAGGTGCCCGCGCTCGTCGGCCGGCAGATCGCGCCGCTCACCGGTGCCGACACGACCGAGCAGAAGGATGCGGTGATGCGCGCGTTCCGGGCGCGCGAGATCGACGTGCTCGTCGCGACCACCGTGATCGAGGTGGGCGTCGACGTGCCGAACGCGACGATGATGGTGGTGCTCTCGGCCGACCGCTTCGGCGTCTCGCAGCTGCACCAGCTGCGCGGACGCATCGGCCGCGGCGAGCACGCGGGCCTCTGCATGCTCGTGAGTGCGACCGATCCGCTCTCACCAGCACGCGAGCGGCTCGACGCCGTCGCGTCGACCCTCGACGGCTTCGCGCTCGCCGAGGTCGACCTCGAGCAGCGGGGCGAGGGCGACGTGCTCGGCGCCGCGCAGTCGGGCGGCCGGAGCGGGCTGCGGGTGCTGCGGGTGGCGCGCGACGTGTCGATCATCGAGGCGGCGCGCGACGCCGCCCGCGCCGTGCTCGACGACGACGCGACGCTCGCCGAGCATCCGGCGCTGCGCCTCGCGGTGCACGCGCGGCTGGACCCGGATGCGCGGGCGGCGCTCGTGACGGCGTGACGGCGCGGAGCGAGCGGCTTCCATAGCCACCACCGGTACGCTTCTGCCCATGCCCCGCATCGCCGTCGTGCCCGGTTCCTTCGACCCCGTGACCCTCGGGCACCTCGACGTGATCGGCCGCGCTGCGAGCATCTTCGATGAGGTGCACGTCGTCGTGACGCACAACCCCGACAAGCAGGCGTTCCTGCCGGTGCCGGAGCGCGAGGCGCTCATCGAGCGCTCGATCGAGGAGGCGCGCATCACGGGCGAGATCCGCATCGCGAACTGGTCGATGGGCCTGCTCGTCGACTACTGCCAGCAGGTGGGGGCGGAGGTGCTCGTGAAGGGCATCCGCTCGTCGACCGACCTCTCGTACGAGACGCCGATGTCGATCGTCAACCGCAACCTCGGCGGCGTCGAGACGATCTTCATGCTGCCGAACCCCGAGAACGCGCACGTCTCGTCGAGCCTCGTGCGCCAGGTGAGCGAGCTGGGCGGCGACATCAGCCCCTACGTGCCCCGCGCGGTCGCCACGTTCCTGCAGTCGCGATGAGCGACCCGGCGCCCACCGCCGACCTCGAGCTGCGCGCCGTGCGGGGGATCGGCGAGATCCGGCCCGGCGACGACCTGCCCGCCATCGTGGCCGACGCCGTCGCGCCGCTCGCGCCCGTCGATGGCGACATCGTCGTCGTCACGAGCAAGGTCGTCTCGAAGGCGGAGGGCCGCATCCGCCCGGCCGCCGAGCGCGAGCAGGCGATCACCGAGGAGTCGGTGCGGCTCGTCGCCTCGCGCGCCTTCCCGGGCGGCATCACCCGCATCGTCGAGCACCGCACCGGGCTCGTGCTCGCCGCCGCGGGCGTCGACGCCTCGAACACCGATGACGGCACGATCCTGCTGCTCCCGCTCGACTCGGATGCGTCGGCCCGCGCGATCGCCGAGCGGCTGCGGTCGCGCTTCGGCGCCGCCATCGGCGTCATCGTGAGCGACACGCTCGGCCGCGCCTGGCGCATGGGCCAGACCGACGTCGCCATCGGGGCCGCGGGCATCCGCGTGCTCGAGCCGGTGAGCGCCGACGCGAACGGCCGGCCGCTGCTCGTCACCGCGCCGGCGATCGCCGACGAGATCGCCGGCGCCGCCGAGCTCGTCGCGGGCAAGGCCGACGGGGTGCCGGTCGTGCTCGTGCGCGGCCTCGGCCGCCACGTCGCCGACCTCGACGAGCCGGGCGCGACCCGGCTCGTGCGTCGCGAGGGCGACATGTTCCACCTCGGCAGCGACGAGGCCTACCGGGCCGGTCGCGAGGCGGGCAGGATCGACGCACTGGCAGAGGCGGGAGCATCGCATGCAGGCTGAGGACCCCCGCGCGGTCGTGAGCGCGCCGGCGCGGACGTCGTCGCCCGGCGAGCCCGTCGTCGAGACGCCGGGATCGCGCATCGAGCGCGCCGTCGCCTCCGTCATCTCCGGCAAGGCCGACGAGATCCGCACGGTGCTCACCGTGCTGCTCGCCGAGGGGCACGTGCTGCTCGAGGACGTGCCGGGGGTGGGCAAGACGCAGCTCGCGCGGGCGTTCGCAGCCGCCATCGGCGGCACCGTCCGGCGCATCCAGTGCACGCCCGACCTGCTGCCGAGCGACATCACCGGCATGTCGGTGCTCGACCAGACGACCGGCGAGCTGCGCTTCCAGCCCGGGCCGGTCTTCGCGAACATCGTCATCGCCGACGAGATCAACCGGGCGAGCCCGAAGACGCAGGCGGCGCTGCTCGAGTGCATGGCGGAGGGGCAGGTGACCGTCGACGGCATCACGCACGTGCTGCCGACGCCGTTCCTCGTCGTCGCGACGCAGAACCCGATCGACATGGAGGGCACCTACGCGCTGCCCGAGGCGCAGCGCGACCGCTTCATGGCGCGGCTCGAGCTCGGCTACCCGGACCAGGATGCGGAGCTCGCGATGGTGCAGGCGCGCGAGGTCGCGCAGCCACTGGACGCCGTGCGCCCGGCGACGACCGAGCAGCAGTTCCGGGAGGAGATCGGCGTCGCCCGCTCGGTGCGCGCGCACGAGCTCGTCGAGCGCTACGCCGTGCGGCTCTCGCGCGCGACGCGCGATCACCACGAGGTGCGGCTGGGTGCGAGCCCGCGCGCCACGCTGCAGCTCGTGCGTGCCGCGAAGGCGCGCGCGCACCTGCTCGGGCGCGACTGGCTCTCGCCCGACGACGTCAAGGAGCTCGCGGTGCACGTGCTCCCGCACCACCTGGTGATGCACGACCCGCACGCGCGGCACGACGACGCCCGGCGGGTGGTGGCGCACGCCCTCGCGACCACGGTCGCCCCCGTCATGCGCTGATGGCGCGCGATCGAGCCCGCGCCCGCCCGACGGCGCGGGGGATCGTGCTCGTGCTGCTGGGCGTCGCGCTCGCCGTCGCCGGCTACTGGGAGCGCCAGGCCGTGCTGCTCGTGCCGGCGGCGCTGTGCCTCGGCATCGTGCTGCTCGGCGCCTGGTGGGTGCTCGGCACGGCGACGCGCGTGCGCGTCACCGCACCCGGCGTGCTGGAGGAGGGGCAGCACGCGGCGCTGCGCATCGCCGCCGACCGCCGGCAGGCGGGCGACCGGTGGGCCACCTGGGCGCCGGGGCCCGAGCGCTACCTCCACCTCGAGGGGACGCTCGACGACGACGGCGCCGCCGAGGTGCCGCTCGGCGACCAGCCGCGAGGCCGCTGGCGGCTCGCGCCGGTCGAGGTCACGTCGCTCGACCCGTTCCGCGTCATGCGCTCGACCCGTTCCGTCGATCCGCGCTCGAGCGTCGTCGTCGGCCCCGCGCTGCTGTCGGTGCCCTCGGCGTCGCTCCGCTCCAACCGCGAGGCGGGGCAGCAGTCGCAGACCCGCAATGCCGACGAGATCGACGCGATGGTGCGCGAGTGGCGACCCGGCGATCCCCAGCGGCGCGTGCACTGGCGGCAGTCGGCGAAGCGCGGTCAGCTCATGGTGCGGCAGGAGGCGAACCCCGCCACCGACGACCTGCTCGTGCTCGTCGACACGGCCGGCGCCGCGGGGCGCGGCCGCGACGCGGAGGACCGGCTCGCGCGCGCCGCCTGCTCGATCGTGCGCGCGCTCGCCGGACGCGACCGCATCGTGCAGGTGGCGGAGACCGGCGCGCCGAGCATCGCCACGGCCGACTGGCGCGACCGCGACGCGGCGCTCGCGGCCTTCGCGACGCTCGCGGCGGTCGCCCGCGGCGAGCCGGCGCAGCGGGAGGGCGCCGCGGCGCACGTCGTCGCGCTCGAGGAGGCCGCGCCTGAGCGATGGACGCTCGCGCCGGGCTCGACGCTCTGGCTCGTCGCCGACCTCGATGCCCCGCACACCCGGCTCATGCCCGGGTCGCGCGTGCGCGTCCAGCGCTGGATCGACGGCGTCGGGCCGGCGAGGGAGCTCCGATGACCGCCCCCGCCTTCACCGCCGCGCCCGAGCGACCCGCGACCACCGCGGCCGCGCCGCGCGACCGCCGGCGCCCGCGCAGCCGCGCGGGGCTCGTCGAGACGCTCGCGCTCGCGGCGCTGCCGGTCGCGTGGCTGTGGTCGACGCAGTCGGTGCTCGGCACCGAGTGGCTGTGGCCCGTGCTGCTCGCCGTGGTGTCGATGGGGATCGCCGCGGCGCTCGCGCGGGCCGCGTGGTCGACGTTCGCCGGATCGGCCGCGGCCGCGATCGTCGGCGTCGGATGGACGACCGCGCTCACCGCCGCCGACGACGCGCTGATCGGCGTCATCCCGACGCCCGCATCCGTCGAGGAGTCGCTGCGCGTGCTCACGGTCGGCGTGCAGGACGTCGCGTGGGCCATCGCCACCCCGATCGCGCTCGAGCCGCCGGTGCTCGCGGTCGTCGTGGTGGCCGCGGCGGTGCTGGCGGTGCACGTCGATCTCATCGGGCTCGCGCTGCGGGCGCCGGCGATCGCCATCCTCTTCGCCGCCGTGCCGCTGCTGCTGCCGATCGCGTTCCGCGTCGACGTGCCGTGGTGGCACGCGCTGCCGGGCGTCGCCGCCTCGGCGCTCGCGCTCGCCGCGCCCTCGATCGACGAGCGGCTCGTGCTCGGACGCCCGTGGGCCGGACCGATCGGCCTCGTCGCCGTCGCCGCGCTCGTCGCGGTGGCCGTGCCGCTCGTCGCGCCGAGCCCGCGCGAGGTCGACGTCGACCTGCCCACCCTCGACGACCTGTTCCAGCCGTCGACGCCGATCCTCGACGCCTCGATCGACCTCGGCGACGAGCTGCGGCGGCCGGATCCGCGGTCGGTCTTCACCTACGCGACCACCGACGGCCAGCCGACCGTCACGCGCGTGACGACCCTCTCGCAGGCCGGGCCGAACGGCTTCGTCGACGTCGAGCCGCAGGCCGCCGAGCCCGCGGTGCTCGTCGAGGGCGCCGACGCGGCACCGCTGCTGCAGATGACGGTCCGGATGAGCGACGTGCGAGCCGAGAGCCTGCCGATGCCGGAGCGCGCGCTCGACGTTGCGCCGCCGGACGGCGCCGGCTGGGACGACGCGAACGACGCGCTGCGCGTCGAGTCCGGCGTCGTCGAGTCCGGGCTGGAGTACACCGCGACGGGCAGCCGCTCGCCGCTGCTCGAGGTGCTGCCGGCCGGCACGGGCTCGACGGGCCACGACGCCTGGCTCGAGCTGCCGCCGGAGGCGCAGGCGATCGGCGCGCAGGGCGCGGCGCTCGTCGACGAGGGGATGTCGGCCGGCGGGCGCGTGCTCGCCGTGCACGGGTTCATGACGAGCGGCGTGTGGAACTACTCGGAGCAGCTCGACCTGCCGGGCTTCGCGGGCGGCGGCGGCACCGGCTGGGATGCGCTCGCCGGATTCCTCGAGACGCGCGCCGGCTACTGCGTGCACTACGCGAGCGCGACGGCGACGCTGCTGCGCGGGGCAGGGGTGCCGTCGCGCGTCGTGATCGGGTTCCTGCCGGGCGCCGAGATCGCCGGCGGCCGATCGGTGACGACGAACGACTTCCACGCCTGGGCGGAGGCGTGGGTCGACGGCGCGGGCTGGGTGCGGGTCGAGACGACGCCCGGCGCCGGCACCGGCGTCGCGAGCCCCGAGGGCGACGAGACGACGCCCAGCCCGACGCCGAGCGCGACCTCCGCCGCGCCGACGCCGACGCTCACGCCCTCCGCCTCGCCGAGCCCGTCGGCCTCGCCGGGCGCATCCGCAGCGCCGGGTCAGCCCACCGCCGCCCCGGGGCCCGGCATCGCGATCGACTGGGCGGCGGTGCGCGGGTGGCTCATCGCGCTCGGCGTGCTGCTGCTGCTCGCGCTGCCGATGCTCGTGCGGGCCGCCCAGCGCGCCCTGCGGCTGCGGCGCGGGGCGCCCGGCGCGTGGCTCGAGCTGCGCGCGTCGCTCGCGGATGCGGGCGTGCGGCTGCCCGGCTCGGCGACGCCGGGCGAGGTGCAGGCGGCGATCGCCGCGCGCGCTCCGGCGGGCGCGGCCGCTGCCGACCGGGTGCGGCTCGCGGCGGAGCGCGCCGTCTTCGACGACGGCCCGCGCGAGCCTGGCGTGCTGGACGACGACGTGCGCCGGGGGAGGCGCGCGCTCGCCGACGCGCTGCCGCCGTGGCGGCGCGTGCTGAGCGCGCTGCTGCCGCCGAGCCTGTTCCGCGTCGTGCCGCCGCTCCACGACGAGTAGCGGAGCGGGTGCGTCGGGCAGCGCATCCGCGTCATCGTAGGCTTGGCGCCATGGAGTGGGCGGTCGTCATCCCTGTGAAGGGCTCGATCGGCAAGTCGCGCCTCGATGCGGGCGACGCCCGCGCGGCCCTCGCGGTCGCGTTCGCCCGCGACGTCATCAGCGCCGCACGCGACGCCGGCTCGATCGGCCGCGTCGTCGTCGTCACCTGCGATCCGGCGGTGACCGAGGGGATCGACGGCATCGAGGTCGTCGACGACCCGAGCGCCGGCCTCCGCGCCGCCATCGCCACCGGCCTCGCGCAGCTCGAGCCGCAGCAGCCGGCCGCCGTCATCCTCGGCGACCTCCCCGCGCTCACGGCCGAGGTGCTCGATGCCGCCCTGCTCCTCGCGGAGCACGAGGAGCGGTCGTACGTGCCCGACGCGGTCGCCACGGGCACGACGCTGCTCGCGGCGCGCCGCGCGGAGGCGCTGCGCCCCCGCTTCGGCCCGGGCTCGGCAGCGCTCCATCGGCGTGCCGGGCACGCGCCGCTGCCCATCGCGCCGGACTCGGGGCTGCGGATCGACGTCGACGAGCTCGCCGACCTGCACCTCGCGATGGAGCTCGGCGTGGGGGAGCACACGCGCGCGGTGCTCGACGCGGCGTCGCTCTCGAGCTGACTGCGCGCCGGGTGCTCAGCCGGCGATCGACGCCGCGAGCTGCAGCGCGTCTCGCGCGACCTGCGCCGCCGGCGCGCCCGGCGTGAGCCACAGCGGGCGCACCGCCGCGCGGATGCCGAGCGCCTCGACCGTCGCGAGCGACGCCGCGTCCTCCTCAGCGAGCAGCCACCCGTCGAGCAGCCCGCCCGCTGACCGCGCGCCGTAGTGCGCGGCGATCGCGGCCGCATCCGCCTCGACGCCGATCGCCGCGAGGCACGCCTCCGCCATGCCGCGCACGGCCCGGCCGCCGATGATCGGCGCGACGCCGACGACGGGCGCCGTCGCCGTCTCGAGCGCGTCGCGCACGCCCGGGATGCCGATGATCGTGCCGATCGACACCACCGGGTTCGACGGCGCGAGCAGGATGACGTCGGCGTCCGCGATCGCCGTGCGCGCGGCCGGTGCGATCCGCGACCGCTCAACCCCGTGCTGGACGAACCGGTGCGCCGGCAGCTGCGCGCGCGTGCGCACCCACCACTCCTCGAAGTGCAGCACGCCCTCGTCGGTCACGACGTGCGTCGGCACCTCGTCGTCGGTGACGGGCAGCAGCGTCGCGCCGACCGGCCAGCGCGCCGCGAGCCGGGCGGTCGCCTCGGTGAGGGTCGCGCCGTCGCGCAGCATGGCCGTGCGGGCCAGGTGCGTGCCGAGGTCGAGGTCGCCGAGCGTGAACCACGGCCAGCCGACGCCGTAGGCGGTCAGCTCGGCGGCGACGCGCTCGCTCTCGCCCGCGCGCCCCCAGCCGCGCTCGGTGTCGCCGACCCCGGCGAGCGCGTAGAGCAGCGAGTCGAGGTCGGGGCACACCTTCACGCCCGCGAGCCACACGTCGTCGCCGACGTTCGTGACGATGCGGATGTCGGCGTCGCCGTGCAGCTCGCGCGCCGCGTCCCGCAGCCCGAGCGCGAAGCGCGCGCCGCCGACGCCGCCCGCGAGCACCGTGATCTTCATGCCGTGATCCTCATGCGGTGATCCTCATGCCGTCAGCCTCCGGTAGCGGATGGCGACGCCGTCCGGCGCCGCGTCGATCGTCGCCTCGACGCCGTACACCGAGCGGATGCGCTCGGCCGTCAGCACCGCGTCCGGGCTGCCCTCCGCGAGCACCCTGCCGCGGTCGACGAGCACGACCCGGTCGGCGTGGGTCGCGGCGAGCCCGAGGTCGTGCACCGTCATGACGACCGGCCGGTCGTCGGCGAGCCTGCGCACGAGCGCGAGCAGCTCGAGCTGCCAGGCGACGTCGAGGTGGTTCGTCGGCTCGTCGAGCAGCAGCGCGCTCGGCTGACCGACCGCCGGGCGCTGCGCGAGGGCGCGCGCGAGGTGCACGCGCTGCAGCTCGCCGCCGGAGAGCTCGCCGAGCTGCCGCTCCGCGAGCCCCGTCGCCCCGGCATCCGCGAGCGCGGCCTCGACGAGGCGCTCGTCGCCGAGCGAGAACCCGAGCATGCGGTGGTGCGGCGTGCGGCCCAGCCGCACCGCCTCCCGCGCCGTCAGCTGCGGCACGGCATCCGTCGACTGCTCGACGAGCGCGATGCGGCGCGCGCGCTCCCGGGCGGGCAAGCCGTCGAGCCGCGCGCCGTCGAGCAGCACGGCGCCGGCGCGCGTCGCGCGCTCGGGCAGCACCCCGGCGATCGCGCGCAGCATCGTCGACTTGCCGGCGCCGTTCGGGCCGACGAGCGCGGTGATCTGCCCGGCCGGCGCCGACCAGGACGCGCCGTCGACGAGCGCGCGTCCGCGCACCGCGACCGAGAGCCGCTCGACCGCCAGGCCGTGGCGCGCCCCGCTCATGAGCGCACCCGACCAGTGAGCATGAGCGCCGCGAAGACGGGTGCGCCGATGAGCGCCGTCACGATGCCGACCGGCAGCTCGCGCGGGTCGAACGCGGCGCGGGCGACGGTGTCGGCGACGAGCAGCACGATCGCGCCGGCAAGGCCGCTCGCGGGCAGCAGCAGCGCGTGCGACGCGCCCACGAGCAGCCGCACCGCGTGCGGCACGACGAGGCCGACGAAGCCGATCGCGCCCGAGACCGAGACGAGGGCGCCGGTGACGAGCGCGCACGCCACGAGCAGCACCCAGCGGGTGCGGCGCACGTCGACGCCGAGCGCACCCGCGGTGCTGTCGCCGAGGGCGAGCGCGTCGAGCAGCCGGCCGCTCGCGAGCAGCGGCAGCGCGAGCGCGGCCCCGACGAGCGCGATCGTGGCGCTCGACCAGGAGGACGCCGCGAGCGAGCCGAGCAGCCACGCGAGGATCTCGCGGAACGCGTCGCCGTCGGCGCGCCAGAAGATCACGAGGCTCACGACGGCGCTCGCGGCGGATGCGACGACGACGCCCGCGAGCACGGTCCGGGTGGGGGTCGCCCCGCCCGCGGCACCCGCGAGCCCGAGGGTCGCGACGAGCGCGAGCAGCGCGCCCGCGAACGCGGCGGCGGGCAGCACCGCACCGCCGAGCGCGCCGAGGCCGGCGCCGAGGCCGGTGACGAGCACGAGCACGGCTCCGACCGAGGCGCCGGACGAGACGCCGAGCAGGTAGGGGTCGGCGAGGGGGTTGCGCACGAGCGCCTGCATCACCGCACCCACGATCGCGAGGCCCGCGCCGACGGCCGCGGCGGCGAGGATGCGCGGCAGCCGCAGATCGACGACGATCGCGTCGCCGACCGCGCCGAGCGGGCTCGCGCCCACGCCGAGCCTGGCGGCGATCGCCGCGAGCGCATCGGCGGGAGCGACGCCCGCGACCCCGATGCACGCCGCGGCGACGCCGAGCGCGAGCAGCAGCGCGCCGAGCGCCGGCAGCACCCACCGCCGACGGCGGCGGGCGGTGACGGGCGACCCGGCCGCTCGCTGCTCCGAGCCCGACCGAGCGGCGCTGGTCGCGGCAGCACTCGTCGAGGCCGCGCTCGTGGCGCCGGCGCTCGTGCCGTCGGCGATGCGGGTCATCCCAGCGCCATCGCCCGCACGCCGTCGACGACGAGCCCGACCGCGTCGACCGAGCCGACGCCCGCCTCCGCCATCGGGAACGGCACGACGACGAACCTGCCTTCCCGCACCGCGTCGAGCTGCGCCGTCGCCGGGTTCGCCCGCAGCCGCTCGATCTTCGACTCGGCCGTGTGCCACGCGGCGTCGACGAGCACGATCACGTCGGGGTCGCTCGCGGCGAGCGCCTCCCACGACATCGTCGTCCACGGCTCGGCGACATCCGCGGCGACGTTCTCGAGCCCCGCCGACTCGAGCACGAGCTGCGGGGCGCCGGAGCCGCCGCCGACGTAGGGCGCGTCATCGCCCGACGAGTACCAGAGCGCGGTGGCCTCCGTGCCGTCGTCCCCGAGCGGCTCGATCGCGTCGAGCGCCGTCCGCTGCTCGTCGGCGAGCGCGGCGCCCGCGTCGGGCACGCCCAGCACGGTGCCGGCGTCCTCGAGCTCGCCGAGCAGCGCATCCCACGTGAGCGGCGCGACGTCGACCGACCGGCACGCGGCGGGGGAGACCCACGTCGTCACGCCGAGGTCGTGCAGCGCGGCGCGGTCGCCCGCAGCCTCGGGCGCGAACGCCGACTCCCAGCCCGCCACCACCGCATCCGGCTCGAGCGCGAGCACGGCCTCGCGCGACGGCATGCCCTCGATCGTCGGCGGCGCCTCGGTGCCAGACATCTCGAGCGGACCGTCGAGGAAGGCGGTCGAGACGAGCGCGTCGCCGAGGCCGAGCGCGACGACGAGCTCCGCCGCGGTCGACTTCACGGCGAGGATGCGCTCGGCGGGCTCGGCGCGCGGCGCCACGTCGACGCCGCAGTCCTGCACCGCGGCCGCCGGCGCGGCGGCGCCAGCCGTCGGTTCAGCCGCGGGGCCGGTGGAGGCGCAGCCCGCGAGCACGAGCAGCGGCACGGCGGCGACGACGACGAGAGGACGAAGGCGGAAGGGCATCGGCGGGGCTCCTGGGCAGGCTGGCGCGAACGGTCTGCGGTCCGCGCGCGGAGGTGATGCCCGGCGCACCACCATGCTACGCCCGCGGCGCGGCCGCATCCGTCCAGCGCCACGGACCGCCGCCTCCCACGGCCGCGGTCTCGAGCGAGACAGCAACCTTCGGGAAACACCCGCGAAACCGCGGGAATGCAGAGTCCTCTTGACGGTGGCGCCCAGTGGGCCGGAGAGTGCTCCTCACGGGGGCCAGCGTCGGCCGTCGTCCACGCGAGGAAGTCGAGGAAGAGCATGACCACGGTTCGTGCAGCGATCACCCAGACCACCTGGACCGGCGACAAGGCATCGATGCTCGATCGCCACGAGGCGTTCATGCGGGAGGCCGCGGAGCAGGGCGCGCAGATCATCTGCTTCCAGGAGCTCTTCTACGGCCCCTACTTCGGCATCACGCAGGACAAGCAGTACTACGCCTACGCGGAGCCGGCCGACGGCCCGATCGTGCAGCGGTTCGCGGCGCTCGCGAAGGAGCTCGGCATGGTCGCGATCCTCCCGATCTACGAGGAGGAGCAGACCGGCGTCTACTACAACTCCGCCGTCGTCGTGGATGCCGACGGCTCGATCCTCGGCACGTACCGCAAGCACCACCTGCCGCACCTCGACCGCTTCTGGGAGAAGTTCTACTTCCGTCCCGGCAACCTCGGCTACCCCGTCTTCGACACCGCCGTCGGCAAGGTGGGCGTCTACATCTGCTACGACCGGCACTTCCCCGAGGGCTGGCGCGAGCTCGGCCTCGCCGGCGCGCACATGGTCTTCAACCCGAACGCGACGAAGCCCGGGCTCTCGAACCGGCTGTGGGAGGTCGAGGGCCCAGCGGCCGCCGTCGCGAACGGCTACTTCGTGCTGCAGCCCAACCGGGTCGGGCGCGAGGACAACGAGTACGGCGAGCTCGCCGTCGACTTCTACGGCACGAGCCAGGTCATCGACCCGCGCGGCAACTTCGTCGGCGACCGCGGCGCCGAGGGGCACGAGGAGCTGCTCGTGCGCGACCTGGACCTCGACGTCGTGCGGCAGATGCGCGACGACTGGCAGTTCTACCGGGACCGCCGCCCCGACTCCTACACGCGGATCGCGAAGCCGTAGGGGCGCCGCCATGACCACCACGCTCATCCGCGGCGGCACCGTCGTGTCGGCCACCGGCAGCTCCCTCGCCGACGTGCTCGTCGACGGCGAGACGATCCGCGCTGTCCTCGCGCCCGGCAGCGAGCTGCTCGGCGTCGACCTCGCCCGCTCCGTCGACCGCGTCATCGACGCCACCGGCAAGTACGTCATCCCCGGCGGCATCGACGCGCACACCCACATGGAGCTGCCGTTCGGCGGCACCGCCGCGAGCGACACCTTCGAGACGGGCACGCGCGCCGCCGCCTGGGGCGGCACGACCACGATCATCGACTTCGCGGTGCAGACGTACGGCCAGCGGATCGAGGACGGCCTCGCCGCGTGGCACGAGAAGGCGGCCGGGCAGTGCGCCATCGACTACGGCTTCCACCAGATCGTCGGCGACGTCAACGAGGCGTCGCTCACGGCGCTCCGCGGCCTCGCCGACGAGGGCATCTCGAGCTACAAGCTGTTCATGGCCTACCCGGGCGTCTTCTACTCCGACGACGCGCAGATCCTCAAGGCCATGCAGGTCGCGGCCGACACCGGACTCATGACGATGATGCACGCCGAGAACGGGCCGGCGATCGACGTGCTCGTGCAGCAGCTGCTCGCCCAGGGCAAGAGCGACCCCTACTTCCACGGCGTCGCGCGCGCCTGGCAGATGGAGGAGGAGGCCACGCACCGGGCGATCATGCTCGCGAACCTCACCGGCGCGCCGCTCTACGTCGTGCACGTGAGCGCGAAGCAGGCGGTCGCGCAGCTCGCCGCGGCCCGCGACGCCGGGCAGAACGTCTTCGGCGAGACGTGCCCGCAGTACCTCTACCTCTCGCTCGAGGAGCAGCTCGGCGCCCGCAGCGACGAGTGGGGCGACTTCGAGGGCGCGAAGTGGGTCTGCTCGACGCCGCTGCGCTCGAAGCACGAGCACCACCAGGACGAGCTGTGGAGCGCGCTGCGCACGAACGACATCCAGATGGTGTCGACCGACCACTGCCCCTTCTGCATGAAGGACCAGAAGGAGCTCGGCCGCGGCGACTTCTCGAAGATCCCGAACGGCATCGGCTCGGTCGAGCACCGCATGGACCTGCTGTACCAGGGCGTCGTCGACGGCCACATCTCGCTCGAGCGCTGGGTCGAGATCACCGCGACGACCCCCGCGCGCATGTTCGGCCTGTACGGGAAGAAGGGCGTCATCCAGCCCGGCGCCGACGCCGACATCGTCGTCTACGACCCGGCAGGCCACACGTCGATCGGCGTGGAGCAGACGCACCACATGAACATGGACTACTCCGCCTGGGAGGGGTTCGAGATCGACGGGCACGTCGACACCGTGCTGAGCCGCGGCCGCGTCGTCGTCGACGACCGGCAGTACCTCGGGCGAGCCGGCGACGGCTCGTTCGTGAAGCGCGGCCTGAGCCAGTACCTGCTGTGATGCGCATCCCTGCGGCCAGACCCGCGCGACGACGAGGAGCATGATGGAGTTCGGCGCCGTCTTCCAGACCAACCCGCCCGCGAGCCGCTTCGTGCAGCTCGCCCAGCTCGCCGAGGTGCACGGCTTCAGCCACGTGTGGTCGTTCGACAGCCACGTGCTGTGGCAGGAGCCGTACGTGATCCTCTCGGCGGCGCTCGCGGCGACCCGTCGCGTGACCGTCGGGCCGTTCGTCACGAACCCCGCGACGCGCGACTGGAGCGTCACCGCCTCCACGTTCGCGACGCTCAACGAGATGTACGGCAACCGCACCATCTGCGGCATCGGGCGCGGCGACTCCGCGGTGCGCGTCTCGGGCGGCGAGCCGACGACGCTCAAGGAGCTGCGGCAGGCCGTGCACGTCATCCGCGAGCTCGGCTCGAGCCGCGCCGTCGAGGTCGGCGGCGTGACGCTGCGGCTGCCCTGGTCGCACGGCTCGGAGCTGCCGGTGTGGGTCGCCGCCTATGGGCCGCTCGCGCTCAAGCTCGCGGGGGAGGTCGCCGACGGCTTCATCCTGCAGCTCGCCGACCCCGAGATCACGAAGTGGATGATCGAGCGGGTGCGGACCGCGGCGAGCGACGCGGGCCGCGACCCGATGTCGATCAGGATCTGCGTGGCCGGGCCCGCCTACGTCGGCGACGACCTCGACCACCAGCGCGAGCAGTCGCGCTGGTTCGGCGGCATGGTCGGCAACCACGTCGCCGACATCGTGGCGAAGTACGGCAAGGGCAGCGCGATCCCCGAGGATCTGGCGAGTTACATCGAGTCGCGCACCGGCTACGACTACAACACCCACGGCAAGGCCGACAACGACCACGTCGACTTCGTGCCGGATGCGATCGTCGACCGGTTCTGCGTGCTCGGCACCGCGGACGACCACATCGAGAAGCTCACCCGGCTGCGGGAGCTCGGCGTCGACCAGTTCGCGGCCTACGTCATGCACGACGACAAGGAGGAGACGCTCCGCCAGTACGGCGAGCGGATCATCCCGGCGCTCCGCGAGACCGCCAAGGCGAGGTCGTGACCGCATGAGGGCTCGGGGCGCGCGACCGCTGCTGCTCGGAGCCCTCGGCGCGCTCGGGCTCGCCGCGCTCTGGGAGCTCTACAAGGCGCTCGGGCCGGCGGAGGGCGTCGCGCTCGGCGGCACGGTGCTGCTGCCGCGCACGACCGACCTGGCGATGCCGCACGTGTGGGACTCCGTCGCCCGTGCCTTCCAGCCCGCGACCGGCGCGGCGGGCGAGCTGGTCGTCGTCGCCGTCGCCCGTGCCGCGGCGCAGACGCTCGGCACCGCCGCGATCGGGCTGCTGCTCGGCGCGGTCGTCGGCGTGCTGCTCGCGCTCGTGATGCAGCGCTTCCGGCTCGCCGACCGCGCGATGCTGCCGTGGCTCATCCTCAGCCAGACGGTGCCGCTCATCGCGCTCGCGCCGCTCGTCGTCGCGTGGGGCGGGCGGCTCGAGCTCGGCGCGCTGCAGTGGGAGCGGTGGATGAGCGTGGCCGTGATCGCCTCGTACCTCGCGTTCTTCCCGATCGCGATCGGCACGCTGCGCGGGCTCCGCGCGCCCGAGCAGGAGCACCTCGACCTGTTCCGCGCGCAGGGGGTCGGCTGGTGGGGCACGCTGCGGTTCCTGCGGCTGCCCGCCGCCGTGCCGCAGCTGCTGTCGTCGCTGCGGCTGGGCGCCGCGACCGCGATCATCGGCACCGTCGTCGCCGAGGTGTCCACGGGCGCGCGCGGCGGCATCGGCCGGCTCATCGTCGAGTACGCGCAGTCGGGCTCCTCGGATCCCGCGAAGGCCTGGGCGCCGATCGCGGGCGCCGTCGTCATGGGCCTCGTCGCGGCGGGCATCGTCGCGCTCGCGGGGCTCGCGCTCCGCGACTACCGGAGAGCGGAGGCGCGATGAGCGCGGTCGAGGTGGCGGACGTCACGAAGGTGTTCGAGACGAAGGCCGGCAGGGCGGCGAGCACCGTGCGCGCGCTCGACGCCGTGAGCCTCACGGTCGCCGAGGGCGAGTTCGTCGCCCTCATCGGGCCCTCCGGCTGCGGCAAGTCGACGCTCATGCGGCTCATCGCCGACCTCGACGAGCCGAGCGCCGGCGAGGTGCGCGTCTTCGGCATGCCGGCGCGCCAGGCGCGGCTCGAGCGCGCCTACGGCATCGCCTTCCAGCAGTCCGGCCTGCTGCCGTGGCGCACGGTGCGCGCCAATGTCGAGCTCCCGCTGCAGCTGCACGGCGCATCCGCCGCCGACCGCCGTGCCCGCGCCGACGAGCTCATCGAGCTCGTCGGGCTCGCGGAGTTCGCCGACCGGCACCCCGACCAGCTCTCCGGCGGCATGCAGCAGCGCGTCGCGATCGCCCGCGCGCTCGCCGAGCACCCGCGGCTGCTGCTCATGGACGAGCCGTTCGGCGCGCTCGACGAGATGACGCGCGAGCGGCTGCAGGGCGAGCTGCTGCGCATCCGCGCCGAGACCGGCGCGGCCGTCGTCTTCGTGACCCACTCCATCCCCGAGGCCGTCTTCCTCGCCGACCGGGTGGTCGTGATGAGCCCGCGGCCCGGTCGCATCACCGACGTCGTCACGGTCGAGCGCGCGCCCGTCGCGAGCGCCGCCGACGACGCGGTGCGCGAGACGGAAGCGTTCTTCCGCTCGGTCACGTCCGTGCGGGAGGCGCTACACGGCCGGGAGGGCGCCGCGCCGCGCGGGGCGGAGGCGCGATGACCGGCGCGCACTGGACCGACCGCGGCTGGGTGCGGATCGCCGCACCCGCAGCGCTCGGCGTGGCCGCGCTCGCGCTCTGGGAGGTCGGCGTGCGAGCGCTCGAGATCCAGCCCTACCTGCTGCCCGCGCCGAGCGCGATCCTCGCCCAGCTGCAGGCGGCGATCGCCGGCGTCGCGCAGGCCGCGCTCGCGACCGGCAGGAACGCCCTCGTCGGGCTGCTGCTCGGCGCGGTCGTGGCGGTCGTGGTCGCCGCGCTCGCCGCGCGCGTGCGCTGGCTCGACCAGGTCGTCGCGCCGCTCGTCGCCGCGATCGCGGTCGTGCCGATCGTCGCGCTCGCGCCGGTGCTGCAGACGATGTACGGCGCGACGAGCGAGATGCCGCGCATCATCGTCGTCGCGATCGCCTCGTTCGTGCCGGTCTTCATCACCACCCTGCGCGGGCTGCGCCAGGTGCGCCCCGTGCACCGCGACCTCATGCGCGCCTACGGGGCGAGCGGCTGGCAGGCGACGCGGATGGTGACCATGCCCGGCGCCGTGCCCTTCGTGTTCGCCGGGCTCACGATCGCCTCGTCGGTCGCGGTGATCTCCGCGATCGTTGCCGAGTACTTCGGCGGCCTGCAGAACGGCCTCGGCAGCCGCATCGCGAGCGCCGCCGCCCAGTCCGGCTACGCCCGCGCCTGGGCGTACGTCGTCGCCGCGATCGCGCTCGGCCTCATCTTCTACACCGTCACGCTCCTGCTCGAGCGTCTCGCGAGCCGCTGGGCCCGCATCCCCGTCGGCTGACGCGCTCGCGCGCCCAGCCCGATCCGCACGGCCACATCCGCACCACCAGCACCTGCACCACCAGCACCCACCCCGAGGAGCCCACCATGCACCGTTCCGCACCGCCGTCCGCGTCGCGCAGCCGCCGCCGCGCCGTCCTCGCCGCCGCCGCAGCCGTCGCATCCGCCGTGCTCGTCGCCTGCTCCACCGGCGCCGCACCCACCGAGTCCGAGAGCGCCGGCGCCGACGGCGAGCTGACCCCCGTGACGCTGCAGCTGCAGTGGTTCGCGCAGGGCCAGTTCGCCGGCTACTACGCGGCCGTCGACCAGGGCTTCTACGAGGCGGCCGGGCTCGACGTGACGATCACGGAGGGCGGTGCCGACATCGTGCCGCAGACCGTGCTCGCCGACGGGGGCGCCGACTTCGCGATCGCGTGGGTGCCGAAGGCGCTCGCGAGCCGCGAGCAGGGCGCCATGATCACCGACGTCGCGCAGATCTTCCAGCGCTCGGGCACGCTGCAGGTCTCGTTCGCCGACGCCGGCATCGACTCGGTCGAGGACCTCGCCGGCAAGAACGTCGGCTCGTGGGGCTTCGGCAACGAGTTCGAGCTGTTCGCCGCGCTCACCGAGGCCGGCCTCGACCCGATGACCGACGTCACGCTCGTGCAGCAGGCGTTCGACATGTCGGGCCTGCTCGCCGGCGACATCGACGCCGCGCAGGCGATGACCTACAACGAGTACGCGCAGCTGCTCGAGAGCGTCGACCCCGAGACGGGCGAGCTCTACACGGCCGACGACTTCTCGGTGCTCGACTGGAACGACGTCGGCACCGCGATGCTGCAGGACGCCATCTGGGCATCGAGCGAGCGGCTCGAGGACCCGGAGTTCGAGGCCACCACGGTCGCGTTCATCAAGGCCTCGATCGAGGGCTGGCTCTACGCGCGCGACAACCCCGAGGAGGCGGCGCAGATCGTCGTCGACGCCGGCAGCCAGCTCGGCGCCTCGCACCAGCTGTGGATGGTGAACGAGACGAACAGCCTCATCTGGCCGTCCGAGGACGGCATCGGCATGATCGACGAGGATGCCTGGGAGCAGACGGTCGACATCGCCATGAGCACACGCAACCAGGACGGCGCGACGGTGCTCACCGCCGCGCCCGACGACGGCGCGTGGACGAATGAGTACGTCGAGCAGGCGCTCGAGCAGCTCGAGGCCGAGGGCGTCGACGTCACCGGCGAGGACTTCGCGCCGATCGAGGTCGAGCTGCAGGAGGGCGGCCAGTAGCGCTCGGTAGAGTCCGGAGCGACCCGCGACCCTACGACTGCGTGACCGAGGAGCGACCATGACGAGTCCCGACCCCGACGGCGAGCGCGCCCGCGAGCTCGACCGGCTGATCCTGCACTCCTGGTCGAAGCACGGGACGACGAATCCGTTCACGGTCGCGCGCGGCGAGGGCGTGCGGCTGTGGGACTACGACGGGCGCGAGTACCTCGACTTCTCGAGCCAGCTCGTGAACACGAACATCGGTCACGCGCACCCGCGGGTCGTCGAGGCCATCCAGCGGCAGGCGGCGGAGCTCGCGACCGTCGCCCCGGCCACGACGAACCTGCGGCGCGGGGAGGCGGCCGAGCGCATCCTGTCGACGATCGACGACATGGCCGCGGTGTTCTTCACGAACGGCGGTGCGGATGCCGTCGAGAACGCCATCCGGATGGCGCGCATCCACACCGGTCGCGCGAAGGTGCTCTCGCACTACCGCTCGTACCACGGCAACACCGGCGCGGCGGTGAACGCGACCGGCGACCACCGCCGGGTGGGCAACGAGTTCTCGACCGGCCACGTGCACTGCTTCGGCCCCTTCCTGTACCGCTCGGAGTTCTGGGCGGAGAGCGAGGAGCAGGAGTGCGAGCGGGCGCTGCAGCACGCGCGGCGCGTGATCGAGGCGGAGGGGCCGTCGACGTTCGCGGCGATCCTCGTCGAGTCGGTGCCGGGCACCGCGGGCATCCTGGTGCCGCCGGCCGGGTACCTGCAGGGGCTGCGCGAGCTCGCCGACCGGCATGGCATCGTGCTCATCCTCGACGAGGTGATGGCGGGCTTCGGCCGCACGGGCCGCTGGTTCGCGCACCAGCACGACGGCGTCCGCCCCGACCTCGTCACCTTCGCGAAGGGCGTGAACTCCGGCTACGTGCCTGTCGGCGGCGTCATCATGGCGGAGCACATCCTCGACACCTTCCGCGAGCGGGCCATCCCCGGCGGGCTCACCTACGCGGGCCACCCGCTCGCGGCGGCGTCGATCGTCGCGTCGATCGACGCGATGCGCGAGGAGCGGATCGTCGAGCATGCCGCGCACCTCGGCGCCGACATCCTGGGGCCGGGGCTCGCGGCGCTCGCCGAGCGGCACGCCGTCATCGGCGAGGTCCGCGGCCGAGGCTGCTTCTGGGCGCTCGACCTGGTCGCCGACCGCGCCACGCGCGAGCCGGTCGACGCATCCGTCGTCGCGCAGCTCAAGGGGCTGCTGATGGAGCGCGGCTACGTGCCGTTCGCCGCCGACAACCGCCTGCACGTCGTGCCGCCGCTCGTGATGGGTGACGACGACGCCCGGGCGGGCCTCGCGATCCTCGACGAGGCCTTCGCCGCCCTCTCGTGAATCCTCAACGGAGCAGCTGGTGACGCGAGGGCACTATCCCCTCGTGCAGCCAGTCGCTCCGTTGAGAGTTCTCCGCGAGGGACTGGCAGACTCGGACGCATGAGCATCCATCTGCTGGGCGGCGGCGACGCCGACGACGAGTCGCGCTGGACCGGCCGCTTCGTCGCCGAGGCCCGCGAGCGCGCCGAGGGCGCACCCGTGATCGTGGTCGTGCTGTGGGCCGCGGATGCGGCCGAGGGCGAGACCTGGCACGACGACTACCGCGCCGACCTCGTCAAGCTCGGCGCGGGGGAGGTGCGCATCGTGCAGCTCACCGCCGAGCGCACGCTGCTGCCCACGGACCTCGGCGGCGCCGACGGCATCTTCATCGGCGGTGGGCTCACGCCCGGCTACCACGCGGCCGTCATGCCGGCCGCCGACACCATCCGCGGCCTCGTCTCGACCGGCGTGCCCTACGCCGGCTACTCCGCGGGCGCGATGATCGCCGGCGACGTCGCGCTGCTGGGCGGCTGGCGCATCGGCGGCGTGCCCGTCGTGGCACAGGCGAGCGCGGAGGGGCTCGACGACGTCACGCTCGACGCGGGCCTCGGGCTCGTCGACCTCGTCGTCGACGTACACGCGGCGCAGTACGGCACCGTCTCGCGGGCGATCGCGATCGTCGCGGCGGGCCTCGCCGACCGGGTCGTCGCGATCGACGAGTGCACCTCCCTCATCGTCGGCGCCGGTGGCCTCGAGGTCGCGGGCGACGGCAGCGTCTGGACCGCCGACCGCGCCGGCGACACCGACCGGGTCACGGTCGCCGTGCTCGCCGCAGCTCCCGCGGCATGACCGTCGCGCCGCTCCGCGAGCTCGTCGACGCAGGCTGGGCCGAGGCGCTCGCGCCCGTCGAGCCCGTCGTGCGCGAGCTGGGGGAGCGGCTGCGGCGCGAGACCGCGGAGGGCCGCCCCTACCTGCCTGCGGGCGACGCGGTGCTGCGCGCGTTCCGGCAGCCGCTCGACGCCGTCCGCGTGCTCATCGTCGGCCAGGACCCATACCCGACGCCCGGGCACCCGATCGGGCTGTCGTTCGCGGTCGAGCGGCACGTGCGGCCGCTGCCGCGCTCGCTGCAGAACATCTACCGCGAGCTGCAGGACGACGTGGGGATCGAGCCGGCGCCGCACGGCGACCTCTCCGCCTGGGCCGACCAGGGCGTGCTGCTGCTCAACCGGGTGCTCACGGTCGGCGCGGGCGTCAGCGACTCGCATCGCGGCTGGGGATGGGAGCAGGTGACCGAGGCGGCGATCCGAGCGCTCGTCGCGCGCCGAGGCTCGGACGGCGAGCCGCTCCCGCTCGTCGCGATCCTGTGGGGCGCGAAGGCGCAGCTGCTCGCGCCGCTGCTCGGGGAGACGCCCGTCATCGCCTCCGCCCACCCGTCGCCGCTGTCGGCGAGTCGCGGGTTCTTCGGCTCGCGGCCCTTCTCGCGCGCCAACGCGGCGCTCGAGGCGCAGGGCCCGGCCCCGATCGACTGGCGCATCCCCGTCGAGCGCGAGGCCTGACGTGCTGCCCGAGGAGTACGAGCGCCGTCGCCGCCTGCCGGCGCACCTGCGCGAGCCCGAGCACCGCGAGCCCGACTTCGCGTTCACGATCCGGCCCGTCGCCGCGGCCGACCTGCCGGTCGTGCGCGACATCTACCGCCACTACGTGCTGAACTCCACCGTCACGTTCGACGAGCGCCCGAAGACGCTCGGCCAGTGGCGGCGCAGCCTGCGCGAGGCGACCGAGCTGCAGCTGCCCTTCATCGTCGCCGAGAGCGCGACCGGCGCGATCCTCGGCTACGCGCTCGTGCAGCCCTGGAAGCAGCGCAGCGCCTACCGCTACACGGTGGAGTCGTCGGTGTACCTCTCGCCCGCCGCGACCGGCCGCGGCCTCGGGCGTGCGCTCATGGAGGCGCTCATCGAGGCGACCAAGGCGCGCGGCGTGCGCGAGATGATCGCCGTGATCGCCGACCAGGGCGCCGACGCGTCGATCCGCCTGCACGAGCGGCTGGGGTTCGACGAGATCGGGCGGATGGGCCGGGTCGGCCAGAAGTTCGGGCGGGAGCTCGGGATCGTGCTGCTGCAGAAGTCGCTGCGCAAGAAGCGCTGACGCACATCCGCGCTGCCGCGGACGCGGATTGCGGACGGCCGCCGCCCGGAGGATGCTGGGCCCAGCGGCGGTGCCGCGCCGTCGCGGGGAGGCATCCATGACCGCCGTCCAGCACCGTGACCACGCCCATCGCGCGCACCCCGGCTTCGCGCTCGCCGTCGGCTGGGCGGCGGCGGTCGCCGTCGCCGTCGGCGTGGTGAGCGGCGCCCTGATCGCGCTCGCGGCCATCCCCGACCTGCAGGCGCTCGCGGTCGGCAGCGGCTACGGCCTGATCCCGGGCGTGCTCGCCGCGGTCGGCGTCGTCGTGGCTCGCCGGGAGCTGGCGCACGACGTGCCGTACTGGCGCGCGGTCTCGATCGTCGTGCTCGCGGTCGCCTGCGCGACCGGGCTGCTCTTCGCGCTCACGCAGATGGCCATCGAGCTCGCCCCGGTCGGGGTGCTGCTCGGCGCGTGGACGTCGCTCGTGGCCACCTGCATCGGCCTGCTGCGCTCGCGCCGCTGAGGCCCACCGTCGCGCGCGTCGAGCGAGCAGCCGTCGTCCGGGAGGATGGGGGCATGGATCGGGCGCGCGTGTGGCTCGCGGCGCTCGTGCTGGCGCTGCCGCCGTCGGTGATCGCCGCGACCTGGGTGGCGCTCGCGCCGCGGCTGCCGGCCTCGATCGCGACGCACTGGTCGGACACCGGCGTGGCCGACGGCATCTCGGCGACGGTGCCGACCGCGGTGACGCTGCTGTCGATCACAGGCGCGATGCTCGTCGCCGGGCTCGTGCTCGCAGCCGTGCGGCTGTCGAGCCGCACCCGGGCGACGCTGCTCTCGCTGCTCGCCGCCGTGTCAGGGATGCTCGCCGCGGCGTGGGTCGTCTCGGCGGTCACGACCGTCGAGGCGGGCAGCGCGCAGGAGGCGGTGCTCGGGCCGTGGCTCGCGCTGCTGCTCGGCGCGGTGCTGCTGCTGCTCGTGCCGTGGCTCATCCACCCGCGCGACGACCGGGTGCCGCACCTCGACGAGCCGGTGCTGCCGCTCGCCCCCACCGACGAGCGGTCGTGGCGGGGCGAGGCGCGCTCGACGCCGTTCCTGCTGCTCGGCATCGTCCTGGCCGTCAGCAGCGTGCTCGTCGCGGCCGTGCTGCCGGTCGCGGGCCCGTGGCTGTCGATCCTCGTCGCGGGCGTGCTCCTCGCCGGTGCGGCGATCACGCTCGCGCTCGCGCGCATCCGCGTCACGGTCGACGCCGAGGGGCTGCGGGTGCGCGGCGCGCTCTTGATGCTGCCACTGCGCACGATCCCGCTCGAGCGCATCCGCGTCGTGGAGGCGCACGAGATCGAGCCGCTCGGGTGGGGCGGATGGGGCTACCGCGGCCTGCCGGGGCACCTCGCGATCGTGCTGCGGCGTGGCCCGGGCATCGTCGTCACCACCCGCGAGGGGTCGAGGTTCGCGGTGACGGTCGACGACGCGCAGCAGGGAGCGTCGACGCTCGCCGGCCTCGTCGCCCGCGCCCGGGACGCCGAGCGGGGCGTCGGCGGCGGCGCGCAGCGGTGATGCGCACGATGACCGCGACGAGCCGCAGCGCGACGCGGTCGCCGGTCGCCCATGTCACCGCGCGGTGCCACGATGGCTCCGTGACCGAGTTCGAGGACTGGCGGAAGACGCGCGAGCACACCGACGCGCAGGTGGCGGCGGCCGCGAGCGACCCGAGCGCGACCGTGACCGACCTCGGCCCTGGGTTCTGGATGGTGTCGGTCGCGGGCGCGACGCGCGGCTTCATCGTGCAGCTTGAGGTGCGCGACGAGGTGCGGTTCGAGGCCCGCCTGCGGCACGTGAACCCCGGTCAGGGCACGCGCATCGGCGAGTACTGGGAGTTCGACAAGGCGATCGCGGCGATCATCGCCGAGCCGTCGCGCTTCGTCGGCCGCGATCCGTTCCGCGAGCTGACGAACTACGCCAGCCGCGACCAGATGCGCGAGCGCACCGAGCGCAAGCGGCTGCAGCGCCGGGCCGGCAGGTACTTCGGGTGACCGCGGGGGCACGCGCCGCGGCGCCGTTCCGCTGGCGGCTGTGGCAGGTGGCGCTCTGGGCGGTCGGCATCGCGGCGGTGCTCGCCGAGGCGGTCGTGCTCGCCGCCGCCGTCGAGTCCGCCGCCGGCACCGACGTCGTGCTGTGGATCTCGATCGCCCTCTGGTCGCTCCTGCTGGGCGTCGTGCTCGGTGCGGTGATGGCGATGCTCGCGCTCATCCTGCGCGCCCTCGCCGGCAGCGCGCCGGTGGCGCTGCTGCGCTGGCTGCTGGGCATCGCCGGCGGGCTCGCGACGAGCGCTGCCCTCGTGTGGGCGACGAGCGCGGCCGGGCAGCCGCTGCGCGTGCTCGTCGCGCTCGCGGTCGGCGTCGGCACGGGCTGGCTCGCGCAGCACATCACCTTCGCCCGGCGATCGGCGGCAGACGCGTGAGCGCGATCCACGAGCTCGGCGCGCTCGACCTCTGGCGGCTGCTGCACGCGCGCCAGCTGAGCGCCGTCGAGGTCGCCGAGCACTTCCTCGACCGCATCGACCGGCTCGACGACGCCAACGCGATCGTGCACGTCGACGCCGAGCTCGCGCTCGCCCGCGCGCGGACGGTCGACGACGCCGACGACCGCACCGGGCTCATCCACGGCCTGCCGTTCGCCGACAAGGACCTCACGCGCCGCGCCGGGCAGCCGGCGTCGCTCGGCAGCCGCTGGCAGGCGGGCGCCATCGCCGACGTCACGGACCCGGTCGCGAGCGTGCTCGACGCCGCGGGCGGCGTGGTGCTCGGCCGCACCGCCGCGCCCGAGCTCGGCTTCGCCGGCTACACGCGCTCGGCGCTGCACGGCGCGACGACGCTGCCGGGACATCCCGGCCTGCACGCCGGCGGCTCGTCCGGCGGCGCCGCAGCCGCGGTGGCGCAAGGGCTGCTGCCGTTCGCGCCCGGCTCCGATGGCGGCGGCTCGATCCGCATCCCCGCCGCCACGTGCGGTCTCGTCGGGCTCAAGCCGACGCGTGGGCGCATCCCGGCCAACGGCGGCGTCGGCCAGGTGGGCGGGCTCGTCACGGCCGGCGCGATCGGGCGCTCGGTGATGGACGTGGCGCTGCTCACCGACGCCCTCATCGGCCGCGTCAACGGCGTGACGCCGCACGCGCTGACGCTGCGGTCGCCCGAGCGCGACGACGGCTCGCTGCTCGCCGCCGCCGTGCGCGGCGAGGGGCGCTTCCGCATCGCGGTCATGACGGGCACGCCGTGGGACGCGACCCACGACATCCGCATCGCGCCGGAGGCCGACGACGCGGTCGCGACCGCGATCCGCGCGCTCGAGGCCTTCGGCCACGAGATCGGCGAGGTCGCGCTGCCGGACGCGTCGGGGTTCCTCGGCGTCTCGGGCTACGCGGAGGCGTTCACCGCCCTGTGGCGCGGGGGCGCCGCGACCGTGCCGATCGCGCGCGAGGACCGGCACCTGCTCGAGCCCCTCGCGCGCTGGATCATCGACACGAGCGACCACCTCACCGCGGGCGGGCTCGCCACCGCGCAGCTCTGGGCGACCGAGCTCGAGCGGCGGGTGCTCGCGGCGTTCGCGCCGTGGGACGCGGTGCTCACGCCGGCGACGGCGCTCACGCCGCGCCCGCTCGACTGGTACCCGCAGGATGGCGAGGCCGACTTCGACGCGCAGGTGCTGCACACGCCGCACACCTCGTTCGTCAACATGGTCGGCCTCCCGGCGATCGCGCTCCCGGTGCACCGCACGGCGCCGGCCCCCGACGGGCTGCCGATGGGGGTGCAGCTCATCGGCCGCCCCGGCGAGGAGGCGACGCTGCTCGCCATCGGCCGCCAGCTCGAGCGCCGCATCCCCTGGACGCAGCGCGTCGTCACCGCCATGCGCCCCTAGCGTCCTTCTCGACGGAGCAGCTGGCAGCGCGAGGGCACTACCCCCTCGAGGTGCCAGCCGCTCCGTCGGGACTCCTGCGGGGCTTGGGGAGGTAGCCGCCCAGCTCGAGGCCGGCCTCGACCTCGAAGCGGTTCTGCAGCGCATCGGCGCCTGCGGCGACGTACATCGGGATGAACCACAGCCCGTAGCGCTCCCACTGCCGCCGGTGCACGTCCTCGTGCTCGAGGATGTCGGGCGTCACCGCGTCCTTCGTCAGGAACACGGCGCCGATGGTCGTGCCGCCGCGGCCGAACGCCCAGCTCGGCAGCCCCGAGACGACGGTGAGGTCACCGACCTGCCGCTCCTCGCCGCGAAGGATCCGCCCCCAGAGGCGCGCCGCGCCCGTCGCGATGCGGTGGCCCACGCGGGCGACCGGGGGCGCGGTGAGCGCGCGGAAGGCGGGTCCGGATGCGGTCCGGCCGGCGACGCCGAGCCGGCGTCCGGCACGCGCGAGCGGGGTGTCGGAGGAGCTCATGGCGACGACCGTACTCGGATGCGCGGGCGGGGGCGCGCGGATAGCCTGGACGCATGCGCCCCGAGCCGTTCGGCATCCCCGATGCGGAGCCGCTGCGCATCGCGGTCGTCTCGATGCACACCTCGCCGACCGATCGCCCTGGCAAGGGCGACGCGGGCGGCCTCAACGTGCTCGTGCTCGAGAGCGCGATGGCGCTCGCCGCCCGCGGACACCACGTCGACGTCTTCACCCGCTCGGCCGGCGCGCCTCACTCGCACGCGATCGCGTCAGGCGTGACGCTCTACGCGCTCGCGACCGGCGGCGGCGTCGTGCGCAAGCACGAGCTGCCCAACCTGGCCGACGCGTTCGGTGCCGAGCTCGAGCGCGCCGCGCTCGCGGCGACCGACTCGTACGACGTGATCCACGCGCACTACTGGCTCTCGGGCCTCGCGGCGCTGCCGGTGTCGCTGTCGCTCGGCATCCCCATCGTGCAGACGTTCCACACCCTCGCCGAGGAGAAGAACCGCAGGCTCGCGACCGACGAGCGCCCCGAGCCAGAGCGTCGCGTGCTCACCGAGCGCTACCTCGCCGGCGAGGTGGACGCGATCGCCGCCGTCTCGCGCGCGGAGGTCGACGTGCTCTGCGACGGCATCGGCGCATCCGCCGAGCGCGTCTGGCTCGTGCCGCCGGCCGTCGACGCGCTGCTCTTCCAGCCGCGCCCGGTCGCCTCGCGCGCCGAGGTGCGAGCGAGGCTCGGCGTGCGGCCCGCCGACGGGCTCGTCGTCTGCGTCGGCCGCGTGCAGCCGCTCAAGGGCCAGGACCTCGCCGTGCGCATGCTCGAGCACCTGCCGGATGCGGTGCTCGTCGTCGCGGGCGACGCCACGCCGGGCGACGAGCGGTACCTCGAGTCGCTGCACGACATCGCGCGCGAGATCGGCGTCGAGGGGCGCGTGCGCCACATCGGCAGCCTGGAGCGGCCGGCGCTCGCGCGCCTGCTCGACGCGGCGGATGTCGTCGTCGTGCCGAGCCGCACGGAGTCGTTCGGCCTCGTGCCGCTCGAGGCGGCCGCGAGCGGCACGCCGGTCGTCGCGTCGCGCGTCGGCGGGCTCGTCGAGTCGGTCGTCGACGGCGAGACCGGGGTGCTCGTCGACGGCCGCGATCCCGCCGAGTGGGCGCAGGCCGTGGGCGCGATCCTCGAGGACGTCGACCTGCAGGTCGAGCTGGGGCTCGCGGGCCGCCGCATCGTCAGCCGCCGCGAATGGCGCGACGTGGCGCAGGAGCTCGAGACCGTCTACCGGTCGACGATCCCGTCGCGCGCCTGACCCGACTGCTGGTCGAGCCGCGCAGCGCGCGCAGCGCGCCGCGCGAGTCGAGGCCACCTCGGCGGCGGCAGCCCTTCAGTCGCCCTGGAAGGGGATGGGCTTCCCGTCGAGGTAGCCCTCGGCGGCTCGGCGCGCGTCGTTCGTCATCCCGAGCCGCTGCACCGTGGGCAGCAGCGAGCCGACCGCATCGGCGGTGTCGACGAGCGCCTCGCGCGCCGCGGCGAGCGTCGCCTGCACGGCGAGCGGTGCCTGCGCGGCGATCCGCTCGGCGAGCTCGAGCGCCCGCTCGAGCTCCGTCCCCGCGGGCACGACCTCCTGCACGAGCCCGATGCGGTGCGCCTCCGCGGCGTCGAAGCGGTCGCCGGTCAGCACCCAGCGCATCGCGTCGCCCCAGCCGAGCCGCGGGAACCGCACGGTCGCGCCGCCGAAGGGCATGATGCCGCGCGCGACCTCGAGCTGCGCGAAGACCGTCGAGTCGGCCGCGACCACGATGTCCGAGGCGAGCGCCAGCTCGATGCCGAGCGTGAGGCACGTGCCCTGCACGGCGAGCACGACGGGCTTCCGCACCGGCGGCGTCTGCAGCCCCCACGGGTCGAGCCCGCCGTCGGGCACCAGCCGGATGCGCCCGGTCGCGAGCTTCGGCGCGATGTCGGCGAGGTCGAGCCCGGCCGTGAAGTGGTCGCCGCGGGCGCTCACGACGCCGGCGCGCAGCGTCGGGTCGCGGTCGAGCTGCCCGTAGGCGAGCGACAGCTCCTGCAGCATCCGCTCGTCGGCCGCGTTGCGCTTGTCGACCCGGTCGAGGGTCATGTGGAGGATGGTGCCGCGTCGCTCGATCGCGACGCGCGGAGTCGTCTCGGTCACGCCGTCAACCTAGCGGCGGGCGGTGCGCAGCGAGTGGACGTTCGTCCACCCCCTCCAAACGCCGGGCCGCGCGACCGCGATCCGCCGTCGACCACCTCCGCCCCGAGGGGCAGATCGGGGAGTACCGCAGGCCTTGGTCGCGGCCTACGCTCGGCGGCGGACGATGTCGCCGGCGCAGCCGACCGCTGGTGCGGGTGCGCGGGTCACGCGGTGGGCGCTGTCCGTCCGGAAGTTCCGTTCCACCGAAGGGCACCACCATGTTCAAGCACACCAAGACCCGCGCACTCATCACCGCGGTCCTCGTCGGCGGCCTCATCGCCGCCGGCGCCGCTCCGGCCGGCGCCCAGGTCGTCGAGCGCTACACGATCGAGGACTCCGGGAGCGGCGTCATCGGGGACTTCTGCGGTGCGGGCGTGGATGCGGCCTACACCTTCGAGGTCACCGGATCCGGCACCATCAGGACGCGGGGGGACGGCGAGCTCCTGTGGTTCCACGAGCGCACCCGCACCGTGCAGACGTTCACCTACGACGGCATGACGGTCACCGACATCCAGCCGAACACGCTCTCGAGGGATCATGAGATCGTCGACAACGGTGACGGCACGATCAGCATCACCGTGCTGCTGACGGGCGGACAGCGCCTCATCGGCAGCGACGGCAAGGTGCTCGCCAAGGGCGACGGCCAGGTCCGGCTGCTGGTCGTGATCGACGTGGCGACGGACCAGGTGCTGAGCGAGGAGGTCATCTTCGGCTCGACGGGCACGAACGACGACTTCTGCGAGGCGATCCTCGAGCACTGGGGCATCTGAGAGCACTGCGGCGTCTGACAGCACTGCGGCGTGTGACAGCACTGCGGCGCCTGACCCATCCGCGCCGGGCACGACGAAGGCGGAGGCCCACGGACCTCCGCCTTCGGCTGCACCGCTCAGGAGCGGTCGACGTCCTAGCGGTCGACGACCTCGGCCTCGACGGTGTCGCCCTGCGTGCTCTGCTGCGAGCCGCCGATCGCACCCTGCTGCGTGCCGCCGCCGACGGCCCGCTGCTGGTCGTGCTTGAGCGCAGCGAGGCGCGCCTCGATCTCGGTCTCGCGGCCGACGTCCTCGAGCGCCTCGAACTGCGCGTCGAGCGACGACGCGGCGAGCTCCTGCTGGCCGACGACCCGTGCCTCCTCGCGACGGATCTTCTCCTCGAAGCGGCCGATCTCGCTCGTCGGGTCCATGATGTCGATCGACTTCACGGCGTCGTGCACCTGCGTCTGCGCCTCGGCGACCTTCGCGCGCGCGATGAGCTCGGAGCGCTTCGACTTGAGCTGGTCGAGCTTGCCCTTCATCGTGTCGAGGCCGGTCTTCAGCTTGTCGACGACCTCGTTCTGCGACTGGATCGACGGCTCGGCGGCGCGTGCCTCCGACTCCGACTGCATCTGCTTGCCGATGGCGACCTTGGCGAGGTTGTCGAACTTCGCGGCGTCGGGGGACCCGGTGGTGCGCAGCTCGTCGGCGCGCTGGCTGGCGGCGAGAGCCTTGCGGCCCCAGTCCTCCGCGGCGCGCACGTCCTCCTGGTAGTCCTGCTCCTGCAGGCGGAGGTTGCCGATGGTCTGCGCGATGGCCGACTCTGCCTCGGCGATCGAGTTCGTGTAGTCCCGAACCATCTGGTCGAGCATCTTCTGGGGGTCCTCGGCCTGGTCGAGGAGTGCGTTGATGTTGGCCTTCGCGAGCTGCGAGATGCGGCCGAGGATGGACTGCTTGGACATGGATGTTCCTTCCTGCTGTTGCCGCCGGAGCGGCCATGGGAATCGTGCTCTGGTCATGGGTCGGATGTCTACGTGTGAGTCGGTGGGATCGCTGGTCCGTGCACGGGTCGGGTCGCGTCAGTCGCCGAAGAAGCCGCCTCCGCCTCCGAAGTCGCCGCCGCCGCCGGAGAAGCCGCCGCCGAAGAAGCCGCCGCCCCCGCCGCCGCCGAACGAGCCGCCGCCGCCGGAGAAGAGGTCGCCGAGGCCGCCACCGCCGCCTCCGCCCTCGCCGCCGCCGCCGCCGAAGGGGTCGGTGTAGCCGCCGGCGTGCCCGCCGATGCCGCCGCCCGGGCCGTTCAGCATGTCGCCCAGGATGTAGCCGAGCAGGCCACCGGTGAGCATGTCCTGCCCGCGCCCGCCGCCCATGCCGCCGCCGCGGCCGCCGCGGTAGTAGGGGTTCTGCGCCCGGCCGCCCCAGCCGCCGACGTCGCCCGACGCATCCTGCATCGCCTGCTCGGCGTGCTGCGACGCCGCCTGCGCGTACTGCGAGGCGGTGGCCGGGTCGGCCTCGCGCAGCCGCAGCGCCTGCGCGAGCTCCTGCTGCGCGGTCGCGAGCAGCTGCCGCGCGTGAGGGCCGACGCCCATGCGACGGGTGTGGATGTAGTCCTCGGCGCGGTCGATGTTCGCGCGCGCCGACTCGATCCAGCGGTCGAGGCCCACCTGCTGACGCTGCAGCTGGCCGCCGCCCTGCCGCAGCTGCGCGGTCGCCTCGTCGAGGCGCTGGTTGGCGCGCTGCAGGTTGCTCAGCACCGTGAGGGTGTCGGTGGGGCGCTGCTGCGCGACCCGCACCTGCTCCTCGACGTGCTGGATGAGCGGCGCGAGGTCGACCGTGCTGGTGCTGCGCAGCGTCTTGGCGGCGGCGATGTCGCCGATCGAGTCCTGCACGAGCTCGTCGAGCTGCCGGCGGGAGTTGCCGAGGTCGCGCTCGGCGCGCTCGACCGCGGCGAGCAGGCCGGAGGCCTGCGCGAGCGCCGCCTCGGCCGCGTGCACGGCGAGCGCCGCGTTCGAGCCGTTGCCCTGCTGGCTGGCGTCGCGGCCGGCGGCGAGCGACTGGTCGATGTTCGGCAGCTGCCGCTCGGCGCCCGCGATGTTCTCGCGCACCGGGTCGATGGATGCGCCCGCGTGCACGTCGTCGAGGCGGTCGAGGATCTGCCGCGCGTTCGCGATGCGCCCGTCGAGCTGCTGGCGCGACTGCACGAGCGACTCGAGCACCTGCGGCGCGGTGCGCTCGAGGTCGCGCAGCTGCTCGAACGAGGTCGCGTGGCTCGCGAGCTCGGTGCCCGCGCCGTTGGCGATCTGAAGGATGCGGCTCGACCACTCGTGCCGCTCCTGGTCGGAGTCGGGGAAGGCGTCGTCGAGCTGCTGCTGCAGCGCGAACGCCTCGGTGAGGCCGGCCTTCGCCTTGTCGAGCGCCTCCCGGTAGGGCCGCACGGCCTCCTCGCCGAACTGCGCGTTCGCGAAGGCGAGCTCCTGCTCGCTCGCCTGCACGGTGTCGTCGAGCTGCACGAGCGCGATGTCGGCGCGCTGCTTCAGCTCCTCGAGGCTCAGCTGCTGCTGCTTTCGCTCGGCGACCTCGCCCTGCTTCTTGCGCCGCGAGCGCATGCCGCGGGTGACGAGGAACGCGCCCCCGCCGACCACCGCCGCGCCGCCGACGAGCAGCACGACCGGCCACGGGTCGATGTTGACCTCCGTGCCGCCCTCGGAGCCGCCCGTCGCGATCGCCTCGCCGACCGCGGTGGAGAAGCCCGTCACGCCGCCGGGGACGTCGCCGTTGTTGAGCGCCGGGAGCAGGGACTCCTGGGCGATCTGGTTGACCTCGGCCTCCGACAGTGGGAAGCCCTGCGGGTAGCCGTAGCCCCACTGGCTGTCGTCCATCGCGATCGTGACGAGCAGGTCGTCCTGGCCCAGCCCGGAGGCCTCGGCCGACTGCACCGACCACTCGCCGCGGTCGATGCCGTCGTAGGAGTCGACCACGACGACGAACACGTCGCCGTCGGATGCGGCGTTCGCCTCCTCGAGCTGCGCCGTCACCGCGGCGTCGTCGGCCTGGTAGTCGCCGGTCGTGTCGACGAAGGGGTCGGTGCCGACGTCGACGGGGTCCTCGGCGACGAGCGCGCCGGCCGAGAGCGCCAGCAGGCCTGCGGCCCCCATCGCGACGACCGCGAACGGACGGACGATCCTGGCCTGCATCTGCGCTCCCCGCTGCCGGCACGTCTCGGGGGTGCCGACCTGGCGCGAGTCTAGCCAGCGGACGTGAGCGGGAGCCTGGGGGATGACCCCCGTCCGCGCCGCTCTCAGCGAACGCCCCAGGGGTCGCCGACGACGATCGCGGTCGAGGTCTCGCCGTCGTGCACGAGCGTCACGAGGGCGAGCGGCGCGATGCCGGCGGCCTCGCCGGGGACGCCGCAGTCCGCGCGCGGGCCGAGGTCGACCGGGGTCGAGCCGGTGGCGCGAGCGGTGAGCTCGAGGCGGAGGACTCGGCCCGGGTCCAGCGCCGCAGCCAGCGGGACGCCCTGCGCATCGACCGCGGCGCTGCCGGCCGCCTCGAGCGTGATGGTGGCATCCACGTCCAGGAGGCTCGAGACGGCGAGCTCCGACGCGCCGTCGACGGGGTCGTCGAGGAAGCGCAGCTGGATGCCGATGCCTGATGCAGTCATTGCCGCGCACGCGTCGGCGAGCGCAGCGCCATCGGCGGGACCCGCCTCGGTGGCGCCGGTCTCCGTCGACCCGGCGTCGCCGCCGCCGACCCCCTCCTCCTGCGCGGGCGCGCCGGCGTCCTCGGCGAGCCCCGGCGCGCTCGTGGGCTGGAACGACTGGAGGCCCGGCGCGACGAAGGGGGCGACGATGAGGATCCCCGCGCCCGCCGTGGCAGCGGTGACGGCTGCCACCTTCGGCCGCCGGGTGCGCCGCGCGCCCGCGAGCACCGCGTCCACGTCGATGCCCGGCCCGGGACCGGGGATGTCGTGCAGCCGCCGCCGCAGCTCGTCGTCGCTCATGTGCGCTCGCCCGTCGTCCGGTCCTGCTCCGCCGCGGCGCCGCCCGCCTCGCGGTCCGCCCGTCCCTGCTCCCGCTCGAGCATGCCGCGCAGCTTGCCGAGCGCATCCGACAGGTACCGCTTCACGGCACCGGCGGAGATGCCGAGCTCGGTGGCGATCTGCTCGACCGTGCGGTCCTCGTCGTAGCGCAGCACGATGCAGGCGCGCTCGCGCGGCGAGAGCCGCTGCAGCCGGTGCGCCATGTCGAGCCGCTCGCCCGTGAGCGTCGCGCCCGAGTCGACGCCCTCGCGCTCGACGACGAGCGGGGCGATGCGCCGCCACCGCTGGCCCCGGCGGGCGCGATCGAGGAACTTGTTGGCGATCGCCTTGCGCACGTAGGCCTCCGCCTGCTCCACCTCGAAGCCGTTGCGGAGTCGGCCGAACGTGGCCGCCAGGGCGTCCTGCACCATGTCGCGCGCCTCCTCCTCGTCGCCGCTCAGGAGCATCGCGTACCGTACGAGCGCCTCGCCCCGGTGGGCGACGAGCTCGGCGCAGACCTGCTCCCACCGGGCTGGCACGCGAGTCTCCTCCTACCCTCTAGGACGAACGAGCGGCGTCGATGGTTGGGGCTCAGCCTGCGGCACGCATGCGCGCGGCGAGTCGGGGGTGGGATGCGTCGAGCTGCGCGACCACGCTGGCGCGCGTCTCGGGCGACTTGTTCTGGCTCATCTTCGCCTTCGCATCGAAGTCGCGGACGCGCAGGCGCAGGCCCACCGTGCCCATCGCCATGCCTCGGTTGCCCTCGTCGTCGATGTCGAGCCGGACGCCGCCATCCGACGCGTACTGACCCTCGAAGTGCTCGACCAGGCGGTGCAGCACGCGCAGGTTCTCGTCCGCATCGAGCACCTCGACGTCGCACGTGAGCGTGGCCATCTCGAAGTTCCACGTGGGCACCTGCCCGCGGTCGTCGCCGACGTACCAGCTGGGGGAGATGTAGCCGTGCTCGCCCTGCACCACGACGAGCATCTGCGGCGGCCCCTGCTCCGGGGAGCGCTCCGCGAGCAGGCCGTGGCCGCGCGCATCCGCCCGGCCGAGGTGGGTGACGAGCACGAGCCCATCGTCCTGCGCGTCAGGGTGCTCGTCGTCGACGAGCACCGGCGACGGCGAGGCGACCATGCCGGCCGCGGGATGCGAGACGAGCAGCATCCAGGGCGCGCGCCGGGCGAGCGCGCGCACGTCATCGATCCCGATGCGGTACTGCGGATTCGGCTGCATGCCCCCATCCTCCGCCGAACTTCCCCCAACCGCGGGATTTCGATCGCGAAACCCGCGGTTGAGGGAACTTCGGCGAGGTCGCGCCCCGACGGGTCAGGCGGCGACGGCCTGCTGCATGTGCTCGAGGCGCCACCGCACGTGGTTGAGCTGGCGCACGAGGCCCGTGGGCAGCGCGCGGCCGAACTGGCCGAAGAACGCCTCGACGTCGACGAGCTCGGTGAGCCACGCCTTCGCGTCGATCTCGAACAGCTCCTCCATCACCGCGGGGTCGATGTCGAGGCCGTCGAGGTTGAGCGCGTCGTCGGCCGGCATGACGCCGATCGCGGTGTCGACGCCGCTCGCGGTGCCGGCGACGCGGCCCGCGATCCACTCGAGCACGCGCGCGTTCTCACCGAACCCGGGCCAGAGGAATCCGCCCTCGTCGTCGCGGCGGAACCAGTTGACCGAGAAGATCTTCGGCGCGCCGCGGCCCAGCCGGTGGCCCATGTCGATCCAGTGCGTGAAGTAGTCGCCCATGTTGTAGCCGCAGAAGGGGAGCATCGCGAACGGGTCGCGGCGGATCTCGCCGACCGGGCCCTCCGCGGCGGCGGTCTGCTGGCTCGAGACGGTCGCGCCGACGTAGACGCCGTGCTCCCAGTCGCGCGCCTGCATGACGAGCGGCACCTGCGAGGGACGGCGGCCGCCGAAGATGATCGCGTCGAGCGGCACGCCCGTCGGGGCGTCCCAGTCGGGCGCGATCGACGGCGCCTGCTCGGCGCGCACGGTGAAGCGGGCGTTGGGGTGCGCCGCCGGGCCGTTGGCCGGGTCGTAGGGGCGTCCCTGCCAGTCGATGAGGCCCTCCGGCGTCTCCTTCGTCATGCCCTCCCACCAGACGTCGCCGTCGGCGGTGAGCGCCACGTTCGTGAAGATCGTGTCGTGGTCCATCATCGCCATCGCGGTCGCGTTGGTCTTCTCGCTCGTGCCGGGGGCGACGCCGAAGAAGCCGTTCTCGGGGTTGATCGCCCAGAGCCGGCCGTCGGGGCCGGGCCGCATCCAGACGATGTCGTCGCCGAGCGTCTCGACGGTCCAGCCGGGGATCGTCGGCTGCAGCATCGCGAGGTTCGTCTTGCCGCACGCCGACGGGAAGGCGCCCGCGAGGTGCAGCTGGCGGCCGTCCTCGTGCTTCATGCGCAGCAGCAGCATGTGCTCGGCGAGCCAGCCCTCGTCGCGCGCCTGCACCGACGCGATGCGGAGCGCGAAGCACTTCTTCGCCAGCAGCGCGTTGCCGCCGTAGGCCGAGCCGAACGACCAGATCTCGCGCGTCTCCGGGAAGTGCGAGATGTAGCGGGTCGGGTTGCACGGCCAGGCCACGTCCTGCTCGCCCTCGGCGAGCGGCGCGCCGACCGAGTGCACCGCCGGCACCCAGTCGTCGGTGCCGTGCATCGCCTCGAGGGCCGCCGTGCCGACGCGGGTCATGAAGTGCATGGATGCGACGACGTAGGGAGAGTCGGTGAGCTCGATGCCCAGCTTCGAGATCGGGCCGCCCACAGGTCCCATCGAGAAGGGGATGACGTACATCGTGCGGCCGGCCATGGCGCCGTCGAAGAGGCCGCCGAGCACCTGCCGCATCGACTGCGGGTCGCGCCAGTTGTTCGTGGGTCCGGCGTCGTCCGCGTCCTCGGCGCAGATGAACGTGCGGTCCTCCATGCGGGCGACGTCGCCCGGGTGGGAGCGGGCGAGGTAGCTGCCCGGTCGCGCGGGGACGGGGACGATCGTGCCGGCCTCGAGCATCACGTCGGTGACGCGCTGCAGCTCCTCGGCGGAGCCGTCGCACCAGACGATGTCGCGGGGCTCGAGCAGGTTCGCGACGCTAGCGACCCAGGCGACGACGCCGGGGTCGGCGCCCTCGGGCGCGTGCACCGCCTTCGCCCGCACGGGCTTGGCGGCGGAGCGGGACGGAGCAGCGGGAAGGATCGTCATGCTCCGAGTCTGCGCGCCGCTTACGCTCTGGAGCCGTCTCTCCGAGAGAAGATTCGCGGTTTCCTTCGCAGTCGTGAAGCGTCGCTGCGACCGATGGCGGGCTAGTCGCGGGGAATCGACCCATCCGCGGCCGCAGTCGGCGCGATCAGGGTCCGCCGTTACGCCGGATCTGCCCGGCGAGACTGCCGGTGAGACGCATGCCGGAAGGATCGGCAGAAGTTTCGTACACTGGTGCCATGGTCGACGCAGCAATCCTCGGGCACCGCATCCGGCACTTCCGCACCACCGCCGGGCTGACGCTCGATGCGCTGGGGGAGCGGATCGGCCTGGCCGGCAGCCAGCTCTCGCTCATCGAGAACGGCCACCGCGAGCCGAAGCTCAGCCACCTGCAGGCGATCGCCGAGGTGCTCGGCGTCGGCACCGCGCAGCTGCTCGACCCCGAGCCGCCGAGCGAGCGCTCGCGCATGGAGCTCGACCTGCAGCGCCTGCAGGAGGGCGCGAGCTACCGGCGCCTCGGGCTGCCGACCGTGCGCCCGACGCGCTCGATGGGCGACGACCTGCTCGCAGCCCTCGTCGGCATGCACCGCGAGCTCGACCGCCGGGCGCGCGAGGCCATCGCCACCCCCGAGCAGGCGCGTCGCGACGCCACTGCGCTGCGGCACCGGATGCGCGAGCAGTCGAACGCCCTGCCCGAGATCGAGGACCTCGCCGAGGAGCAGCTGCGCGCCGTCGGCTACGAGGGCGGCAGCCTCACGCACCGCACCGTCAGCGAGATGGCGGCCCGGCTGGGCTTCGAGCTCGTCTACGTCACCGACCTGCCGCACTCGACGCGCTCGGTCACCGACCTCGAGAACGGCCGCATCTACCTGCCGCCGGCGTCGATCCCCGGCGGCCACGGCCTCCGCTCGATGTCGCTGCAGGCGCTCGCGCACCGGCTGCTCGGCCACCACGAGCCGCAGGACTACAGCGAGTTCCTCCAGCAGCGGCTCGAGATCAACTACTTCGCCGCCGCGACCCTCATGCCGCGCTCGCGGGCCGTCGAGTACCTGCGGAAGGCGAAGAAGGAGCGCAACCTCGCGGTCGAGGACTTCCGCGACGCATTCGGCGTGACGCACGAGACCGCAGCCATGCGCTTCACGAACCTCGCCACCACGCACCTCGACCTGCGCGTGCACTTCCTGCGGGTGCAGGAGGACGGCGCGCTGTCGCGCGTGTACGAGAACGACGGCATCCCCATCCCGGTCGACGCGTCCGGTCATGCGGAGGGCCAGCTCGTCTGCCGCAAGTTCGCCGCCCGCAGCGCGTTCGAGCGCACCTCGCGGACGACGGAGTTCTACCAGTACACCGACACCCCGAATGGGACGTACTGGTGCTCGACGCAGACCGGCTCTGGCGCCGACGGCGAGTTCTCGATCTCCTTCGGCGTGCGCTTCGACGACGCGAAGTACTTCCGCGGCGCCCAGACCGCGTTCCGCGAGGTCTCGACGTGCCCCGACGAGCGGTGCTGCGCGCGACCGGACGACGCGCTCGTCGAGCGCTGGCGTCGCAAGTCGTGGGCGTCCGCCCGCATGCACCAGCACACGCTCGCCCCGCTGCCGTCGGGCACCTACCCCGGCGTCGACGACGCCGAGCTCTACGGCTTCCTCGAGCGCCACGCGCCCGCGCTCTGACCCTTGGCAGGCGCTCCGGCCGCCCGTAGCCTGGACGCGCGGGGTCGACCGAAGGAGCCGACATGATCGAGTCCGACGACGGAGGCAGCTCGCCGGACGCGGTGCTGCGCAGCGGCGCGAAGCGCCTCGCCGCGCGCCATCCGGGCCTCGATCCGCAGCTCGTCGAGCGCGTGGTCTTCGAGTCGCACGCGACGCTCGCGCGGGGCGCGCGCGTCCACTCGCACCTGCCGCCGCTCGCGCTGCAGTTCGCGGGGGATCGGCTGGAGGCGCTCGACCGTCGGGCGACCCACGCCGAGGGCGCGCCGCTGCGCGTGCTGGTCGAGTCGATCCGCAACGACGGCATCTCGCAGATGGCCGCCGCCTACCTCAACGTGCTGGGCCAGGGCAGGGTCGTGGCGCTCTCGGGCGCGCTGAACCCGGCCGACCAGGTGCTGCGCACGGTCGGCGACGTGATGGCGGAGGACGGCGTGCCGCTCACCGACAGCTTCCCGAAGCCCGTCACCGACGACCTCGCGCGGGCCGCCGACGTGATCATCACCATGCTCATCGAGCACCCCTTCGACCTCGTCGAGGGCCAGCGCATCGAGGTGTGGGACTTCGACGACCCGGCTGGGCTCAGCACCGACGAGGTGCGGCGCATCCGCGACCGCGTGCGCCGGCAGGTGACCGCGTTCGTCGAGGCCCTGCCCGACTGAGCCGCGCATCGGCGATGATGGGCCGATGGTCGACCTCGACGAGCTGCGCCGGCTCCGGCGCGCGCGCGACCGGATGGACCGCGAGTTCGCGCGGCCGCTCGACGTCGCGGCGCTCGCGCGCACCGCGCTGATGTCGAGCGCCCACTTCAGCCGCCGCTTCCGCGACGCCTACGGCGAGACGCCGTACGCGTACCTCATGACCCGGCGCATCGAGCGCGCCGCGGCGCTGCTGCGCGGCGGCGAGGTGAGCGTCACGGATGCATGCATGCAGGTCGGGTGCACGAGCCTCGGCTCGTTCTCGGCGAGCTTCACGAAGCTGATGGGGGAGACGCCCAGCGCCTACCGCGCCCGTGATCACGAGGCGCTCGACGGCATGCCGGGCTGCCTGGCGATGGTGCTGACGCGGCCCCGCAAGGGCGATCCGTCGAGCAGGTTCCGAGAAGCGCGCCGGGCGGTGCCCGCATAGCCTCGACCGCATGAGCATCTCCATCAGCGCAGTGCATGTCATCGTCGACGACCCGGATGCCGCGGTCGCCTTCTACCGCGACGTCCTCGGGATGTCGGTGACGAGCGAGGTCGAGAACGAGGGGTTCCGCTGGGTGACCCTGTCGCCGCCGTCGCAGCCCGGCATCCAGCTCGTGCTGTCGCATCCGCGCGCCGGGCGGTCCGAGCAGGACGGCGAGGCGATCGCGGCGCTGCTCGCGAAGGGCGAGCTCGGCAGCGTCAACCTGCGGGCCGGCGACCTCGACGCGGTGTTCGAGCGCGCGGCGAGCGCCGACGGCGTCGAGATCGTGCAGGAGCCCACCGACCAGTTCTGGGGCGTGCGCGACATCGCGCTGCGCGACCCCGCGGGCAACCTCGTGCGCATCGAGCAGGCCGCGTAGCTCGCCGCCCGCCGCGCGGGGCTAGGGGATGTCGGGCGCCGCGGCCGCGAGCGCGTCGGCGTACGCCCGCATGCCGCGGCCGTCGATGTGGAACCCGCGATCGACCGTGGCGGTGCCCGAGATGACCCGGCTGATCCACGGGCTGCCCGAGTCGCAGAGGCCGTGGCCGTCGAAGGCCGCGGTGACGTCGACGTACGAGACGCCCTCGTCGCCGGTCGCGCTCATGTACCCGACGAGCCCGCCGAGGATCGCGGCGTTCACGAGCTCGATGCCGGTGTTGACGAACTGCGTGTCCGCGGCGCTGAAGACGACGTGGGTGCCGCGGTAGGTGCCGGCCCTGCAGACGCCGTCGGCGAGATCGCCGAACAGCAGCGGATAGCCGGTGACCAGGATCTGCGCGTTCGGCGCCTGGCTGCGCACGGCCGCCAGCATCTGCGCGATGTCGGTGGGCAGCGCGGCGATGGCGGCGAAGGCGTCGGCCTGCGCCTGGCCGCAGGCCAGCGGGTCGCCGCCGGCACGGCACTCGAGCAGCACCCGCTGCCACGCGACGTCGTTGATGCCCGCGGTGATGGTGACGAGCCGCGTGTCGACGCCGAGGTCACCGAGCTGGGTCGCGATCACATCGTCCGTGGTCGCCCCTGCGCACGCGCTCGAGGCGACCCCGGTGCCGAGCGTGTCGCCGAGCTGCGCCGGGTACGCCCTGCGGGAGCGCAGGCAATCGCTGTCGACGTAGGGGAGGTTGCCGGTGCCGGCGGCCTCGGAGTCGCCGAGTGCGACGTAGACGGCGCCGTCCGGCGGGTCGGACGCCGAGGCGGGGGTGGCCATGGCGAGGGCGGAGGCGCCCACGACCAAGGCGGCGAGGATGGCGATCGAGCGACGCTGCATGATGACCCCTGACGACGGGATCCGAGCGCCGTGACCGCGGGGATCTGCACTGACACTAGACCCGCGCGGCGCTCGTGCGCCAGGGGTCCGAGCGGCGAGGCGCCGGCGCACGCGGTACCACGAGCAGAGCGCCGGCCCCCGAGGGGACCGGCGCTCGCGATGCTTCGGATCGGCGCTGGGCTCTGGCTCAGGCCTCGACGAGCGTGTAGCCCGCCTCGCTGACGGCGGCGCGCACGTCATCGAGGCGCAGCGGTGCGTCGGCGGAGACGGTGACCGTCGAGCGGCCGCCGGCGACGAGCTGGACGTCGACGCCCTCGACGCCCGCGAGCCCGGAGAGCTCCTCGGTGACCGACGAGACGCAGTGGCCGCACGTCATGCCGTCGACCTCGAACGTCTGCGCGGTCGCAGACGGGGTCGCAGCCGACGAGACGCCACAGGCGCCGCCGCCGCAGCAGCCGCCGGCCTGCGCCTGCGCGTCGGCCTCAGCCTCGGCGGGGGTGGCCAGGATCTCGATGTTCTGGAGCATGGTGGTGCCTTCCTCGTGCGAATGGCTTGCGGGATCGATCAGGAGCGGACGAGGCGCGCGATCGCGGCGCTCGCCTCTGCGAGCTTCGCTTGCGCGACGGGGCCGCCGGACTCGGCCGCCTCGGCGACGCAGTGCGCGAGGTGGTCCTCGAGCAGCTGCAGCGCGACGGTCTCGAGCGCCTTCGTGGCGGCGGAGACCTGCGTCAGGATGTCGATGCAGTACGCATCCTCGTCGACCATCCGCGCGACGCCGCGCACCTGGCCCTCAGCACGGCGCAGGCGCTTGAGGAGGGCGTCCTTGTCGGCGGTGTAGCCGTGCGTGGGGGCGGCGGTGGCGATGCTCATGATGCGTCCATGATACCCCTGAGGGGTATGGGTGGCAATGCCTCAGGCGGCGACCGCGTCGACGTGCTCCGGCGTCGCCCAGCTGCGCCAGATCGCGGCCAGCTGCGCGTCGAAGAGCGCGTCGGCCTGCTCGGCGGGATACAGGCCGAGCAGCTCGAGCGTGATGGCGCCGTGGATGGCCGCGAAGATCGTGCGCGTCGACGTCTCGGGGTCGCCGTGCAGCACGCCCTGCTCGACCGCGGACCGGACAGCGCGCAGCAGCGGCTCGGTGGTGCTGTCGCGCGCCTCGTCGACCGCAGGCGTCGACTCGCCGCGCCCGAAGACCACCTGGAACATCGACGCGTTCTCGGTCGCCCACTGGCGCCAAGCGTGCGCGAGGCCCAGGATGCGCTGCACCGGGTCGTCGACGTCTGCCTCGTTCTGCGCGTCGACGAGCGAGCTCGCGGCGCGGAGCGTGATCGCCTCGAGGAGCTCGCCGCGCGAGCCGAAGAGCGAGTAGACCGCCGAGGTCGACGTGCCGATCGATGCGACGAGCGGGCGCAGCGAGAAGTCAGGTCCCTCGGTCGCCATCAGCTCCGTCGCGGCCTCGAGGAGGCGCTGGCGGAGGTGCTCGTCATGCAGGCGTGGTCTTCCCATGATGCAGAGCGTACGCGGTCACGGACGCTGTTTCAGACGCAGGTGTGATCGATCCGCGTGTCGTGTACCCCAACGCCCTCTCGGATGTGCGCCGAGCACAACGGGGCGGCCATCGCCCTGGCAACGCTGTTATCATACGCGCGTCGGCAGACCGCGCGGCGCGCCCGGTCCGGCGCCACAGACAGGCGGGCTCATGTGGACACAGCGGCAGGCGCGGCGCGTGAAGGCCTGGCTGATGCTGGGACTCGGTCTCGCGATCCTCGCGCTCGTCATCCCGCTCGTGCTCCGGGTCTACCAGCAGCGCTGGCCGGACCAGGGCACGCGGCCGCTGATCGTGGTGGCGACGCAGGGTGACGGGCGGCCGTACACCGTGCAGGTGCGCTCCGAGATCGACGATGCCGGCGAGTACCGCTTCCGCTTCGCGGTGGAGCTGGCGGAGAAGTCCGACTCGGGCGCCGAGCGGGCACCCATCGACTTCCAGCTGACTCTCGTCGGTCGAGGCCTGGAGGGCGCCGTGTCGTGCGGCGCCGACGCGGTCGCGCCGTCTGCGGTCGCCGCCGCCGAGCTCGATCCGTCGACGAGGCGGGCCTACGACATCGACCGCAGCTCGGACCTGCTCTCCGCGACGGGTGCGGACGTCGAGGAGTCGGAGCTCGCGTTCCTGCGGATCGAGGGCGAGCTGTCGACGATCTACGCCGGTGACGCCGTGCCGGCCCTGGATGCGAGCGACGGGGGCAGGCCGCTCGCGCACGGCTGCACGATCGCGTCGACGGTCCTGTGGGCGACGGGCGGCGGCAGCCCCATGGCGGCTGTTCGATCGACGCTCTTCGCGCCCCAGTTCAACGCGACCACGATCGAGGGCGGCGACGACGAGCTGACGGGCCTGCAGGCGTACCTCTGGGTCGAGCGGGCGACGAGCGCGACGATCGAGGACTCGTATCCCGTCGCATCGCCCGACTCGACCGGGTGGAGCACCTGGTACACCCCGAGCTGGTTCGCGAGCGACTTCCTCTACACCGACCAGCCGACCTGGTTGTTCGAGAATCGAGACCAGTCGCGCTTCGAACAGGCGCTGCTGCTGTTCGGCGGCATCCTGCTCGGCCTCGGGCTGTCGCTGTTCCAGGGAGGGGTGAGCGATCTCATCGAGGCGCATGCGCGCGAGGAGACGGCGGGGCAGCGCGGGCGCTGAGGGCTTTCGCTGGAGGCGCGAAATGGCCTCCGTCAAGCGGATCGGTGGCTCGGGCCCGGGACGGGCCCGAGGGGGCACGAACGTCGAAGGCGCGAAAGCGCCTTCGACACGCATGTTCGTGCCCCCAGCAGGATTCGAACCTGCGGCCTTCTGCTCCGGAGGCAGACGCTCTATCCCCTGAGCTATGGGGGCCGGGCTGCCGAGGCAGCAGCGCCCAATCTAGCACTGGCGCGGACTAGCCGCCGACCGTCACCCAGGCGAGGCCGAGCGCCGCACCGAGGATCATCCACGGGCCGAACGGCAGCTCGGCCTGCATCGTCGTGCGCCGCGCCACGAGCAGGCCGAGCGCGGCGAGCGCGAACACCAGGAAGCCGCCGAGGACGCCGAGCAGCACCGCGGGCCAGCCGAACCATCCGAGGGTCAGGCCGAGCACGAGCGACAGCTTGACGTCGCCGAGGCCGAGGCTCGTGGGGGAGATGAACGCGAGCACGAAGTAGCCGGCGCCGACGGCGAGCATGGCGAGGACCGCCGTGCCGAGCCGCCCCCACTCACCGGTCACTCCGGCAGCGACGAGCAGCATCGCGAGCACCGCACCCGTCGTGGGCCACACGATCGCATCCGGCAGTCGCAGCACCGCCTGGTCGACCGGTACGAGGAGTGCGCAGCCGATGGCGAGCGCGCAGAGCGCCGCGGTGACCGCCCAGTGCTCCGTCACGGCGGCAGCGGACGCCCCGCCGACGGCGCCCAGGAGGCCGGCCACCCACGGGCGCAGCCACGGGGAGTCGCTCGCGGCGATCCGGCGGGCCCGTCCGATCAGCGATGCCGCTGCCGCGGCGCACAGCGCTGCGGAGAGGGCGATCACGATCGGCGGCATCGCGCCGATGCTATGCCAGCGGCGCGATGCCGGGGATCAGGCCGCGTGGCTGAGACCCGACTCCAGATCGTCGAACGCGTGCTCGACGAGCTCGGCGAGGTCATGCGGGCCGGCGCCGGTGTTGACCCAGACGCGGATGGCGGTCTTGACCGCCGCGGCGGCTGCGCCCGCGATGAGCCGGGAGAACGGGTCCACGTCAGGGTCGACCCCCTCGCGCTGCGCGACCGCGATCCGGATGGCGTCCTCGAGCTCGTCGTACTGCGCCATGCGGTGCGGCAGCAGTGCCGGCGCACGGTCGATGAGCTGCTCCTTGGCGCGAAGCCGCTCGACGTAGTCGTCGGTCCAGGTCCGCACCGTCCCAGCGAGCACGGCCCGCAGCGACTGGAGCGGGGGCTCGTCCTCGGGCCGCTCGTCGAACCCGGCGAGCATCTCGATCGGCTCGTGCTCGTCGGCCGCGACGATCGCCGCCTCCTTGGAGGAGAAGTAGTTGGAGACGGTCCTGGGGGACACGAAGGCCCGCTCCGCGATGTCGTTCACGGTCACCTCGTCGATGCCGTGCTGCTGGACGAGCTCGAAGGCCGCGCTCGCGATCGTCTCGCGGGTCAGGATCTTCTTCCGCTCGCGCAGCCCGAGCTCCTCGGGTGCGTGCGTGGCGTCAGGCATGACGCACCGCTCGGGCTGTCGCACGGTCGATGCTGTGGTCTGCAGGGGCAGGGAAGCGGGGGTGTCTCATGGTGATGTCCGGTCTCGCGAAGGTGTCCGCATGTGTCGGTCTGGGATGCGCCGTGGCGGGGCCAGTCTGCGCTGTAACACTGTTTCGGTCAACCAAGAATAGCCATTCGGGCGAGATGCTGAGGGAGCAACGGCCCTCTTGGGCAAAAACTGAGACTACGCATTGTTGCACTTTGGGCAAACTACGTGACACGATCCTGCAGTCGGCCCAACGGGGTCGGCACCTCGCTCGGCACCGGAACCCCAGCCCCGGCCCCTGTCACGTAAGGACCCCCCCCATGTACGCCTTCATCATCGCTGCCCAGACCTTCGTCGCCGACCGCTTCGACAAGAAGAACGACCGCGGCGCGACCGCAGTCGAGTACGGCATCCTCGTCGCCCTCATGGCTGCTGCGGTCATCGCCGCCGTCGTGCTGCTGACGCCGATCCTCGCCGACCTGTTCACCGGCGTCGCCGACTCCGTCGACACCACGGGTGGCGCCGCGACCGAGGGCTGATCCGAACCCTTCGCGGACGTCGTGTGCGGCACCTGGCATTCGTGCCAGGTGCCGCAGTCTCGTCAGGGGATCGCTGCGACAGGAAGATCAGAGGCCTCAATGGAACGACGCGGAGATCGCGGCGCCGCACTCGTCGAGTTCGCGCTCGTGCTGCCGCTGCTGGCGATGATGACGATCGGGATCATCGCCTTCGGCTACATGTTCCACATCCAGTCGGTGCTCGACAACGCGGCGCGCGACGGTGTGCGCGTCGCCACGCTCACGAACGCGACGGATGCCGTCGCGCTCGCCAGGAGCACCGCTCAGGCTTCCGCCTCCTCCTCGGTGGCGCTCGCCGCCACCGATATCACCGTCGATCTGAGTGCGTGCGCCACTGCGGCCTCCGCCACGAACGATCGGCTCGCGCACGTCACCATCGAGCTCGAGGACTTCTCGCTGCTGGGGCTCGGCGCCATCACACTCACGGGTACAGGAAGCATGCGATGCAACGGATGAGGTCTTCCCGCGATGACCGCGGCGCGGTCGCCGTATGGGTCGGCATCCTCATGGTGCCGCTGCTCATCGTGGCTGCCCTTGCGATCGACGCGTCCGCGATGTTCACGGACCGGCAGCGCCTGCAGCATGGCGCCGACGCCGGTGCGCTCGCGATCGCGCAGCAGTGCTCGGTCGCCCCATGCACCGATGATGTGGCCGACGCGGTCGCGCAGGAGCTGGCGACCGCGAACGCTCCTGCCGGCGGCGCTCCGACCGCGAGCGCAGAACTGGACCCGGGTTGGGTCGAGGTGGCGAACGACTCAGAGCGCGACTTCTGGTTCGGTGGCGCCGCAGGCGAGGATGATGTCGCCATCGAGGCGCGGTCGGCGGCATCGTGGGGCTACCCGACCGGTGGTCCCGCCGTCATGCCGTTCGCCTTCTCGTGGTGCGAGCTCGCCGTGCAGGCCGGTCTCCCGGCGATCCGGAACACCGCGAATCAGGTGGTCGGTCTCCAGATCCCGGCGGCCGGCGTCACCCGCACGATCCTGGCCACGAAGACGTCGGGCACCGACTGCACTGGGCCGAGCGGCAATCTCGTTCCCGGTGGCTTCGGATGGCTCGAGCCGACTGACGGCTGCGGCGACGCAGTCACGGACATCGACTCGTGGGCGCCCTCCGACCCTGGCAACGCACCTCCCAACGGTTGCTCGCCCTCGGACTTCAGCCAATGGATCGGCCAGACCGTCCTGCTGCCCGTCTTCGACGTCTATGTCGGTCAGGGCAACAACGCCAAGTACGACATCTTCGGCTACGTCGCCTTCCGCCTCGACTCCTATTACTTCGCCGGGCAGTACGAGACGCCGGACCGACCGTGCAGCACGAATCAGCGTTGCATGCGCGGCACGTTCCTCCGATACGCCGACCTCGACTCGGACTTCGAGTACAGCTCCGGCGGTCCTCAGCTCGGCGCGTCGGTCGTCGAGCTCCGACTCCCTGAGGAGGGATGACTCATGATCCGACGCATCATCGTGGCGCTCGTCGCCCTGCTCATCGCCGCGGCAGGCGGCGTGCTGACCTTCATGTACGCATCGGGCGCTGACGCCCGGGCCATGGCGGACATGGCTCCCGCGCGCGTGCTGGTCGTCGCGGAGCCGATCGCGGCGGGCACGCCGGCAGAGGCGATCGCCGAATCGGTCTCCGTGGCCGAGCTGCCTGCCGCCGCAGTCGTCCCCGGCGGCGTCGCCGATCTCGCCGACGTCGCCGGCCTGCTCACCAACGCCGACCTCGAGCCCGGTGAGCAGCTGCTCACGGCGCGCTTCGAGTCGCCGGAAGGCCTTCCCGAGGTCGTCGAGGTGCCGCCGAACATGCACCAGCTGTCGCTGCAGCTCGAGACCCGCCGCGTGATCGGTGGCGAGCTGCGACCCGGTGACACGGTCGGCGTGTTCCTCTCCGGCACGGTCGTCACGGGCACGTCGACGGAGAACTCCGAGAGCGACCAGACCCACCTCATCCTGCACAAGGTGCTCGTCACCGCCGTCACCGGCGCGTCTGGTGTCGTCACCGACGAGAACGGCGACGAGGTCGAGCAGGAGGCGGAGGACACCATCATGGTCACCTTCGCGCTCTCGGCCGCCGATGCCGAGCAGCTCGTGTTCGGGGCCGAGTTCGGCCAGATCTGGCTCTCGCTCGAGGGCGCCGACGTCCCCGAGGACGGCACCCGTCTCGTCACCCCTATAGAGGCGTTCCAATGACCAACGTGCTGCTGACCACCGACTCCACCGACCTGCAGACCCGCGTGCACCAGGCGGCGGGCGGATCATGCATCGCGGTGCCGTCGCACCCGCTGCCGTCCGATCCCGCGCAGCTGCTCGCGCACGTGCAGCACCAGGCGCTGCCCGACGTCCTCGTGCTGGACGCGACCCGAGCACCGCACGACGCGCTCGCGCTCGCGGGACGCTTCGACCGAGAGCTGCCGGGCACCGGGCTCGTGCTGATCGGCGATCCGGAGGCGCTCTCCATCGCGGCGATGCGCGTCGGTGTGCGCGACGTGCTGCCCGAGCACGTCGATGTCGAGACGCTCCGCGCAGCGCTCCTGCGGGTCGGGCAGGCCGTGCAGACCCGCCGTGCGCAGCCCGACGTACCGCCGGCAGTAGCGAACACCATGATCGCCCCCGGGCGCGTCCTCACGGTGCTGTCGCCGAAGGGCGGCGCGGGCAAGACCACCCTCGCGACGAACCTCGCGGTCGGGCTCGCGCAATCCGCGCCCGGTGCCGTCGTGCTCGTCGACCTCGACGTGCAGTTCGGCGACGTCGCGACCGCGCTCAACATCGAGCCGGAGTACGCGCTCGATGACGTGCTGCAGGGTCACGTCCTGCGCGACCCGATCGCGCTCAAGACCCGGCTCACGCAGCACTCGTCCGGACTCCTCGTCGTCTGCGCGCCCGACACCCCGGCCGCCGCTGACAGCGTCACGCCCGAGCAGGTGAGCGAGCTGCTCGCGAGCCTGAGCGCCCAGTTCCGCTACGTCGTGGTGGACACCGCGGCGGGGCTCGAGCCGCGCACGCTCGCCGCGCTCGACCACACGACCGACCCCGTGCTGCTGACGACGTTCGATGTCGCGGGAGCCCGCGGGCTGCGCAAGGAGGTCGCGACGCTGCGCGAGCTCGGCATGCTGACGAACGCCCGGCAGGTGCTGCTCAACTTCGCCGACCCGAAGGCCGGTCTGAGCGTCTCCGACGTCGAGGCGACCATCCGCACGAAGGTGGACCTGACGATCCCGATCTCGCGCTCGGTGACCGCCTCGCTCAACACCGGCGTGCCCATCGTGCTGCAGCGCCCGAAGGATCCGGTGGCCAAGCAGATGCGCAAGCTCATCACCTTCTACGCAGAGACCGGCGCGCGTCGCGCGAACGGCCGGCACAGGGCAGCAGCATGAGCAGCCTTGCCGAGCGGCTGTCCGCCAAGCGAGGCGGCGCGCCCGCGCTCCAGGAGGAGGTCCGCCGTGCACCCGTCGCCGCTCCAGTCGCGCCGCCCGACCGGACGGTCGCCCAGCGCGGCGAGGCATCGCAGCCGACTGCGCCGGTGGAGGATCGGCCGCAGCAGCTCGACGGCCTCATCGGGCTCAAGCAGCGGGCCGCCGAGGCGCTCTTCGTGCGCATCGGCACGCGCATCAACGATCCCGACCTCTCCGAGGAGCAGCTCCACGCCCTCGTGCGGGAGGAGCTGAACGCGGTCGTCGAGGCAGAGCAGGCACCGCTCACCGGCGAGGAGCGGCAGCGCCTCATCAATGAGGTCCGCGACGACGTGCTGGGCCTCGGTCCCCTGCAGCGGCTCATCGAGGATCCGACCGTCACCGAGATCATGGTCAACGGTCCCGACAACGTCTACGTCGAGCAGTCGGGCAAGCTGGGCCGCGCTCCCGTGCGCTTCACGTCGGAGGAGCAGCTGCGCCGCATCATCGAGCGCATCGTCACCCGGATCGGTCGCCGCATCGACGAGTCGTCGCCGATGGTCGACGCCCGGCTCGAGGACGGCTCGCGCGTCAACGCCGTCATCCCTCCGCTCGCGTTCTCCGGGTCGACGCTCACGATCCGCAAGTTCTCGAAGGACCCCTTCAAGGTGCCCGACCTCATCCGCTTCGGCACGCTGACGCCGCAGATGGCGCAGCTGCTGCAGGCGTGCGTCGAGGGCAAGCTCAACGTCATCGTCTCGGGCGGCACCGGCACCGGCAAGACGACGCTCCTCAACGTGCTCTCGTCGTTCATCCCGTCGGGGGAGCGGATCATCACGATCGAGGACGCGGTGGAGCTGCAGCTGCAGCAGGACCACATCGTGCGGCTCGAGTCGCGTCCCTCGAACATCGAGGGCAAGGGAGAGATCACGATCCGCGACCTCGTGCGCAACTCCCTCCGCATGCGGCCCGACCGCATCGTCGTCGGCGAGGTGCGCGGCGGTGAGACGCTCGACATGCTGCAGGCCATGAACACGGGGCACGACGGATCGCTGTCGACGGTGCACGCGAATTCCCCGCGCGACGCGATCGCGCGACTCGAGACGCTCGTGCTGATGGCCGGCATGGAGCTGCCGCTCCGTGCGATCCGCGAGCAGATCGCCTCGGCCGTCGACGTGATCGTGCAGCTGGAGCGCCTCCGCGACGGCACGCGCCGCGTGACGGCGGTCACCGAGGTGGTCGGCATGGAGGGCCAGGTCGTCACCCTGCAGGACGTGTACCTCTTCGACTACACCGCCGGCCAGGACCACACGGGCCGGTTCATCGGCGTGCCGCTGCCCACCGGTGTCCGCCCCAAGTTCCTCGAGCGCATCCATGACCTCGGCATCCCGCTGCCCGCGGGCATGTTCGACCCGCCCGCACGATGATGCTCGTCGGGATCGCCTCGGGCGCCGTCGCGCTGGGCGCCGGCGCCGCCGTGCTGCTCCTCGCGTCGCCGCGGGGCGCACGGCTGCCGCGAGAGCGCCGCAGGCCCGTGACCGAGGAGGGCGAGGGCGCCCTCGCTGGTGCCGCGGAGGCGGCGACCGGTCTCGTCGGCCGATTGATCCGTCCCCGCTCGGGATCGCTCGCCACGAGCCTCGACCTCGCCGGCATCCGGATGCGCCCGCAGGACTTCGTCTTCCTGGTCGCGGTCGGATCTCTCGCGCTCGTCGCGGTGACGCTGCTGCTCGGCGGCGGGCTCTTCGCAGCGCCCGCGGCGATGCTCTCACCCGTGGCCGCCGTGCTGCTCGTGCGGGTCAGGGTGGAGCGCCGACGGCGCGCGTTCGGCGAGCAGCTCGACGGCACGCTGCAGCTGATGGCGTCGAGCCTCAGGGCGGGCTACAGCATGATGCAGGTGCTGACGTCGGTGGCGAAGCAGTCCGAGGAGCCGACCGCCTCCGAGCTCGCGCGCATCGTGAACGAGACGCGCGTCGGCAGGCCGGTCGTCGCGGCCCTCGAAGAGGCCGCCGAGCGCATGTCCAGCGAGGACTTCCGGTGGGCGACGCAAGCCATCGCGATCAACCGAGAGGTCGGTGGCAGCCTGGCGGAGGTGCTCGACCGGGTCGCAGGGACGATCCGCGAGCGCGGCCAGATACGCCGCCACGTCGCCTCGCTCAGTGCCGAGGGACGGATGTCGGCCGTGATCCTCATGGTCCTGCCGTTCGCAGTCTGCGGCTTCCTCGTGCTGATCAATCCCACGTACCTGCTGCCGCTCGTGCAGACGGGCATCGGCATCGGCCTGCTCGTGTTCTCCGGTGTGCTCTTCACCGTTGGTGGCGTGTGGCTGAGCAAGGTCGTGCAGGTGAAGTTCTGATGTCGCCCACGATCCTCGCGGTCCTCGTCGCGGCAGGGCTCACGGCGATCGCCCTCGTGCTGATGACCGCCGTGCAGCCGGTCAGAGCGCGGACGCTCGCGAACCTGCAGCGCGGTGAACGGATCGTCGCGCCGGTCGAAGTGGCGCGCTCCGACGTCGGTGCGCTCGAGCGCATCGCGCGAGCGGTGACGCCGTCGCCGATCGTGTCGCTCCTCGAGCGGCAGCACGCTCGGGCGGGCCGCCCGCAGACGGCCCCGGTGGGGCGACTGCTGACGCTGAAGCTCGTCTGGGTGCCCGTGTCGGTGCTGCTCCTGCTCCTCGTGATCAGCGCGCGTCCCGCGCCCATCCTGATCGCGCTCGTCGCTGTGCTCGCGGTCGCCATCTACTTCCTCCCGGACCTCCTGCTGCTGGGGCGAGGGCAGGAGCGCGACGCGAAGGTGCAGCTCGAGCTGGCTGACACGCTCGACCAGATGACGATCGCCGTGGAGGCCGGCCTCGGATTCGACGCGGCGCTCATGCGGGTCGCCTCCAACGGCAAGGGCGTGCTGGCGAGCGAGCTGAAGCGCACGCTGCAGGACATGCGGATGGGCCTCTCACGCAGCCAGGCCTTCCGCGAGCTGGGCGAGCGCAACAACGTCGACGACCTGCGCACGTTCATCCGCGCCGTCCTGCAGGCGGACGCCTTCGGCATCTCCGTCGGCGATGTGCTGCGCACGCAGGCGTCGGAGATGCGGCTGAAGCGCAGGCAGCGCGCCGAGGAGAAGGCGCAGCAGGTGCCGGTGAAGGTCATCTTCCCGCTGATGCTGTGCATCCTGCCGGTGCTCTTCATCGTCATCCTCGCGCCCGCCGTCATGGGCCTCGTCGACTCGTTCTCCGGCTCGGGCCTCTAGCCGCAGCACCGGTCCGTCCGTGGGAGGATCGAGGCCTATGCGCACCGCCCATGCAGCCTTCACGATGAACCTCGTGGGGGACACCGACGTCATCCTCCTCGTGCTGCCGGCCGCCGACTACGCGTCCGCCGATCGCATCTCGGTCACCGTCGACGGGGCGCCCGTCGACTGGCGCACCCTGCCCGCCGCCCACGACACCAGGGAGCTCGTCTTCACCGCGCCGGCGGGCACGCTCGCCGTCGACGTGCAGACGAGCGTCGGCGGCTCGCAGCGCCCGGTCGACGAGGGCGATGCCGCGCGCTACCTCGAGGACTCGCGCTACGTCGAGGCGAGCGCGCTGCGGGGCTTCGTCGAGGAGCGCTTCGGCCGCGCGACGGGCTTCGACGCGATCGCCGCCATGCGGCAGTGGATCGCGCGCGGCTTCACCTACTCACCCTCGCTGTCGGCGATGGACGACTCCGCCGTCACGACGCTCGAGAAGCGCGGCGGCATGTGCCGCGACTACGCGCACGTCATGATCGCGCTCGCGCGCGCGGCCGGCATCCCGGCGCGCTACGTCGGCGTCTACGCGCCGGGGCTGCGACCGCCGGACTTCCACGCCGTGGCCGAGGTGCACATCGACGGGCAGTGGTGGGTCGTCGACGCGACGGGCCTCGCGCCGCGCGGCAGCCTCATCCGCATCGCGACGGGCGCGGATGCGCTCGAGACGGCGTGGGCGACGACGAGCGGCAACCCCGTGCTGCTGCAGTCGCTCACGGTCGAGGCGGGCGACGACGATCTGGCGCCGGACGCGGTCGACGACCCGACGCAGCGCATCCGGATCGCCTGACCCCGCCCCGCTCGCGCGGGGTGGTCACGACGCGCCGTGGCCGACAGCCGGAGTGGTCACGACGCGCCGGGAGCGAGGCCTCCGCCGCGGCGTGTCGTGACCACCCAGGGTCGACCAGCCTGCGCGGGGGAGGTGCGGGTCAGTCGAGGTTGTCGGCGACCTGGTCGATGACCGGCTGCGCGTCCTGCGCCTGGTCGAAGTACTGCGAGGCGACCGCGACGATCGCACCGCCCTGCGGCGAGGTCGCGACCCCCATGTCGCCGACCGACTCGAAGGCCGGGGCCGCGAAGCCCGCAGCGTCGGTGAGCACGCCGATGAGCAGCCGGTCCATGCCGGTCACGTGCTGGTAGGCGCACACGGTGCCGCCGGCGTCCGCGACGTCGTCGATCGCGCCGGGCAGCGAGCCCTCGTCGCTCGACGGCGCGAAGTTCGGGTTGAACTCGTACAGCTGGTCGGCCGTGTAGACCTCGCTGCAGTCGAGGTCGCCCGCGACCGGCGGCGTCGTCGGCAGCGCGGTGCCGGTGGGCGCGGGCGTCGGGGTGGGCGACTCGGGCTCCGACCCGGGCGTCGTCTCGGACGCGCTCGGCGTCGGCTGCGGCTGCGGCTGCTCGGAGGCGCTCGACGACGGCTCGGGGGCGTCGGAGGACTCGCTCGGGGCGAGCGCGCCGGGCTGGCAGCCGGTGAGCGCGAGGGCCGTCGCCGCCGCCACCACGGCGACCGGGAGGAGACGGCGGAAGCGCAGGCTGGAGCTCGACATGGGCCCAGGGTACGGGCCGCCACCGGCGTCGTGGCGACGCCGCGCGGACTACGATCGACCCCATGCAGCCTTCCGATCTCTCGCTCGCCGTGCTCGCCGCCGTCCGCTCCGCGGTCGCTCGACGCGCGGCCGACGTGGAGGTCAGCGAGGGCGACATCGTGCTCGAGCGCCCCCGCAACCGCGACCACGGCGACTGGGCGACGAACGCCGCGATGCGCTTCGCGAAGCGCGTCGGCGTCCCGCCCCGCGAGCTCGCCGACGACGTCGCCGCGACGCTGGCCGAGGTCGACGGCATCGAGCGCGCCGAGGTCGCCGGACCGGGCTTCATCAACCTGACGATCTCGGCGGGCGCCGCCGGCGAGCTCGCCCGCACGATCGTCGAGGCGGGCGACGCCTACGGCGCCGGCACCGCGCTCGCGGGCGTGCGCATCAACCTCGAGTTCGTCTCGGCGAACCCGACCGGCCCCATCCACATGGGCGGCACCCGCTGGGCCGCGGTGGGCGACAGCCTCGGCCGCGTGCTCGAGCGCCAGGGCGCCGAGGTCACCCGCGAGTACTACTTCAATGACCACGGCGCGCAGATCGACCGCTTCGCGAAGAGCCTCGTCGCCGCGTTCAAGGGTGAGCCGACGCCGGAGGACGGCTACGGCGGCGCGTACATCGCCGACATCGCCCGTCGCGTCGACGACTCGTACGACGGCGACTTGCTCGACCTCGACGACCAGACCCTGCAGGAGACGTTCCGCGAGCACGGCGTGGCGCTGATGTTCGACGAGATCCGCCGGGACCTGCACGAGTTCGGCGTCGACTTCGACGTCTACTTCCACGAGCACCAGGTGCAGTCCGACGGCTCCGTCGACCGTGCCATCGAGGTGCTCCGCGAGCGCGGCCACGTGTTCGAGGAGGACGGCGCGATCTGGCTGCGCACGACGACCTTCGGCGACGACCGCGACCGCGTCGTGATCCGCTCGAACGGCCAGCCCGCGTACTTCTCCGGCGACCTCGGCTACTACCAGAACAAGCGCGACCGGGGCTTCGACGAGTGCATCATCATGCTCGGCGCCGACCACCACGGCTACGTCGGCCGCATGATGGCGATGTGCGCCGCGTTCGGCGACACCCCGCACGTGCACCTCGAGCTGATGATCGGCCAGATGGTCAACCTCATCCGCGGCGGGCAGCCGGTGCGGATGTCGAAGCGGGCCGGCACCATCGTCACGATGGAGGACCTCGTCGAGGCTGTCGGCGTCGATGCCGCCCGCTACTCGCTCGTGCGCTCGAGCGCGGACACGCCGCTCGACATCGACCTCGAGCTGCTGACGCAGCGCACGAACGACAACCCCGTCTACTACGTGCAGTACGCGCACGCCCGGATGTCGGCGGTCGCGCGGAACGCGGAGGCCGCGGGCGTCGACCGGAGCGAGTTCGACCCGTCGCTGCTGTCGCACGAGACGGAGTCAGCCCTGCTCGGCGCGCTGGCGGACTTCCCGCGCGTGCTCGCGCAGGCGGCGGAGCTGCGCGAGCCGCACCGCGTCGCGCGGTTCGCCGAGGAGCTCGCCGGGCTCTACCACCGCTGGTACGACGCCTGCCGCGTCGCGCCGCAGGGCGACGAGCCGGTCGGTGCGCTGAACCGCACCCGACTGTGGCTCAACGACGCGACGGGCCAGGTGCTGCGCACCGCGCTCACGACGGTCGGGGTCTCGGCGCCGGAGCGGATGTAGCCGCCTCCTCCTCTGCTGATCGAGGGGCACCGCGAAGCGGCGCGTATCGAGATCATGACTCGCTCGGTCGGGGGTGGTCTCGATACGCGCGGGCCTCCGGCCCGTGCTCCTTCACCAGCGGCACTTGACAGCGCGGTGGTCAGCCGCCCGCGATCGGCCCGAGGTGCTTGTGCACCGACGAGATGACCACCGAGCCCTCGCCGACCGCCGAGGCGACGCGCTTCACCGAGCCGCGCCGCGCATCCCCCACGGCGAAGCAACCAGGCACCGACGTCTCGAGCAGCGTCGGCTCCGTGCCCGGCGCCCCGAGCCACGCTCGCCGCCCGCCCTCGGCGAGCACCTCCGGCCCGGTGATGACCGACCCCCACTGATCGCGCAGCACCTCGGGCGGCAGCCACTCGGTGTGCGGCCTGGCGCCGATGGTGATGAACACCGCGTGCGCCGGCACCTCGAACCGCTCGCCTGACCCGGTCCGCTCCAGCACCACGCGCTCGAGCCGGTCCGCGGAGGCGGCGCTCGCGTCGACCACCCGCGCGCCGGTGACGAGCCGCACGCCAGCGGCGTCGAGCTGGTCGATGAGGTAGCGCGACATGCTCGCGGCGAGCCCCTCGCCGCGCACGACGATCGAGACGGAGCCCGCGTAGCGCGCGAGGTGCAGCGCCGCCTGGCCCGCGGAGTTGCCGCCGCCCACGACGAGCACGTCGCGGCCCGCCTGCGCGCGCGCCTCCACCGACGAGGCGCCGTAGAAGACGGACGCGCCGACGAACGGCTCGAGCCCGGGCGCCGCGAGCCGCCGGTAGGTGACGCCGGTCGCGAGCACGACCGACCGTGCGCGCACCGTCTCGTCCGGGGCGACGTCGAGCTCGAAGACCTCCCCGACGCGCATGCCCGCCACGCGCCGGGTGTGGCCGAACCGCGCGCCGAACACCCACGCCTGCTGGTAGGCCCGCTGGGCGAGCTCCGCGCCCGAGACGCCGCGCGAGAAGCCGAGGTAGTTGCGGATCAGCGAGCTCGACCCGGCCTGCCCGCCGATCGACTCGACCTCGAGCACGAGCGTCTCGAGCCCCTCGGAGGCGGCGTAGACGGCGGCCGCGAGCCCGGCGGGCCCAGCGCCGACGACCGCCACGTCGACGACGCCCGACGGCAGCGCGGTGGTGAGGCCGTGCGCGCGCGCGAGCTCGGCATCGCTCGGATCGACCAGGATGCGCCCGGCCGGGGTGCGCACGAGCGGCGCGCCCGCTGCCGCGGACTCCGGGGCCTCCACGCCCGCCTCCTCCAGCAGCGCGATCGCGTCGGCGGAGTCGGGGGCGAGGTGGTCGGCCGGCACGCCGCTGCGGTGGAGCAGCCGGCGCAGCTCGTGCGTGCGCGGCCTCGCGCCGTCGCCGATGACCGTGAAGGCGCGATGGCGCTTGCCGACCGACGCCTCCCACTCGCGCAGGAAGTCGGTGACCGCTCGGTGGAACGACTCGTCGGGGGAGTGCGTCGGCCGCACGACGTAGTAGTCGATCTGCAGGTGCGTCATGAGCTGCAGCACGGCATCCGCGGTGCGCCGGTCGGCCCACGAGCCCCACTCGATCACGTAGCCGCGGCGCACGTCGGGGAACGCGCGCCGCGCCGCCGCGAAGACGTTGTCGTGATCGCCGACCGGCGATGCGTCATCGGCGAGCACGAGGGCGATGTCGCCCCCTGCTGCCCGCAGCTCGTCGAGCGCCGCGACGCCGTCCGCCGGCCCCTCCGCGCTCAGGATCAGGTAGTCCTGGGCGTAGCGCCGCTCGAGCGGCTCGAGGAGGGCCTCCCGCACGTCATCATCGGCGGCGACGACCAGGATCGCGGTCGACGGGCTGGACGGGTTGGCCTCCATGGGCGCTCCTCGGGATCCGCACGCGCGCGGCGGCCGGGCCGCCTCGCGGCGAGTGTAGCCCCGGCGCTCCTGGCCCCTCAAGGCATCGCTTGCGCGGCTATGCGCGCCGTCGCGGCGTCGCGGGGCGGTACGCCGAGACGCTCGGCTCGCCCGGCATCCAGTAGCGCCACGGGTGGGCGATCGCGTCGCCGCCCGGCCCGCTGACGCCGACGCGCGGTCCGGTGGCATGGGGCACGGATGCCGCAGCTGGCACGAAGGACCACGCGCCCCGCTCGGCGGACCCGGCCGCGCTCGGCCCGGCCGGCGTGGCATCCGAGAGCGTCGAGTCCGCGAACGTCGCATCCGAGAGCGGCGCCGCGTCGTCCGCGAGCGTCGCGCCGAGCGCCTGCGCGACGTTGCCGGGACCGCGGGCGAGCTCGCCCGTCGGCGGCGACGCGCGCCGCGCCGAGCGCCGCTCGAGGGCGAGCGCGCGACCCTCGACGACCTCCCCGGCCCGGACGAGCACGCCCCAGCCCGAGCCGGCCGGCCCGGCCACGATGTTCACCGCGTGGTGCATGCCGTAGGTGAAGTAGCAGTAGACGTGCCCGCCCGGCCCGAACATCGTCGCGTTCCGCTGCGTCATGCCGCGGAAGCTGTGCGCGCCGGGATCGTCGGCGCCCCGGTAGGCCTCGACCTCGGTGACCCGCAGCGCGACCGCGCCCGCGGCATCCGCGCGGCGCAGCACGCCGCCGAGCAGCAGCGGTGCGAGCTCGAGCGGGTCGCGCTCGAACCACGACGGGGGAGGAGTCGGCACGCACGCCACCGTAGGGCACGGCGCTCACAGGCCGGCCCGGGCTGCGGACGGGCCGGCCGCGGCGGCGGAGCCGCCATGCGCGGCCTCATAGGATGGGGAGCAGCGCCACAAGCGCCGTCGCCGCCAGCGCTCCCAGCCCACCGGAGCGCGAGCCCCATGAACCACACACGGACGGAGTCCCGTGCCGCATCCGCTCGCCCCCCAGCTGCTCGACGCGGGCGACCCGAACGCGCTCGCCGACGGCGTCTGGCCCGCCGGCGCGGAGCGCGTCGACGGCGCCGTGCGGATCGGCGGCGCCGACCTCCGCGAGGTCGCGCAGGCGCACGGCACCCCGTTCCTGCTCGTCGACGAGGCCGTCGCGCGCGACCGTGCGCGGCGCATCCGCGACGCGTTCGAGGCCGCGTTCGACCAGCGGGGCGTCGACGTCTACTACGCCGGCAAGGCGCTGCTGACGGCCGACGTCGCCCGCTGGATGCGCGCCGAGGGGCTGCGCATCGACGTGTGCACGGGCGGCGAGCTGACGATCGCGCTGCGCGCCGGCGTCGAGCCCGAGGCCATCGGCTTCCACGGCAACAACAAGGGCTTCGCCGAGATCGAGGCGGGCGTCGCCGCGGGTGTCGGCACCTTCGTGCTCGACTCCGCGATCGAGGCGGAGCGGGTCGCGGCCGCCGCCGAGCGCGCGGGCCGCGTGCAGCGCGTGCGGCTGCGGATCTCCGTCGGTGTGCACGCCTCGACCCACGAGTTCCTCGCCACGAGCCACGAGGACCAGAAGTTCGGCGTGTCGGTCGGCGAGGCGCCGGCGCTCGTCGCGCGCATCCGCGAGCTGCCGAGCCTCGAGCTCGTCGGCCTCCACACGCACATCGGCTCGCAGATCTTCGACGCGAGCGGCTTCGCCGAGTCGGCGCGCCGCATGCTCGCGCTGCACGCCGAGCTGGGCGCCGACGCGCCGCTGCCCGAGCTCAACCTCGGCGGCGGCTTCGGCATCGCCTACACGGGCACCGACCGGCCGGAGCCGATCGAGCAGATCGCGCAGTCGCTCGCGGATGCCGTGCGCGCCGCCGCCGACGAGCTCGGCGTGCCGGTGCCGCGCATCGCGATCGAGCCGGGCCGCTGGATCGTCGGCCCCGCGGGCATCACCGCCTACACGGTCGGCACCGTGAAGCCGGTGCACCTGGACGGCGGCGTCCGCACCTACGTCTCGGTCGACGGCGGGATGGGCGACAACCCGCGGCCGGCGCTCTACGGCGCGCACTACTCGGCGCGGATCGCCGATCGCGCCTCCGACGCCGCCCCGGCGCTCGCCCGCGTCGCCGGCCACCACTGCGAGTCGGGCGACATCGTCGTCGACTCCGAGTGGCTGCCCGCCGACGTCGCGCCCGGCGACCTGCTCGCGGTCGCCGCGACCGGCGCCTACTGCCACTCGCTCGCCTCCAACTACAACGCGACGCCCCGCCCGCCGGTGCTCGCCGTGCGGGACGGCGCCGTGCGCGTGCTCGTGCGCCGCGAGTCGATCGACGACCTGCTCGCCCGCGACGCGGGACTCGACGCAGCGACCCCAGGAGACGCATGAACTCGTACCGCAGCCTCCGCATCGCGCTGCTCGGCGCCGGCAGCGTCGGCTCGCAGGTGGCCCGCCTGCTGCTCGAGCACGCCGACGAGCTGGCGGCCCGCGTGGGCGCGCCGCTCGAGCTCGTGGGCATCGGCGTGCGCGACGTCGACGCGCAGCGCGACGTCGACCTGCCGCGGGAGCTCATGACGAGCGACCTCGGCACGCTCGTCGCGAGCGCCGACATCGTGGTCGAGCTGCTCGGCGGCATCGAGCCGGCCCGCACCCTGCTGCTCGACGCGCTCGCCTCCGGCGCCGACGTCGTCACCGCGAACAAGGCGCTGGTCGCCGCGCACGGCCCCGAGCTCTTCGACGCCGCCGAGATCCTCGGCGCGCAGGTTGCCTACGAGGCGGCGGTCGGCGGCGCGATCCCGATCATCCGCCCGCTCGAGCAGTCGCTCGCGGGCGACCGCGTGACGCGGGTGATGGGCATCGTGAACGGCACGACGAACTTCATCCTCGACCGCATGCACACCGAGGGCTCGTCGCTCGCCGACGCGCTGCGGGTCGCGACCGAGCTCGGCTACGCCGAGGCCGATCCGACCGCCGACATCGAGGGCTTCGACGCCGCGTCGAAGGCGACGATCCTGGCGTCGCTCGCCTTCCACACCTCGGTGCCGGGTGCGCTCGTGCACCGCGAGGGCATCACCGGCATCACGGATGCGATGGTCGCGCAGGCGGAGCGCACCGGCCGCGTGCTGAAGCTCGTCGCCATCTGCGAGCGCCTGCCCGGCGAGGGCGGCGACCGCGTGTCGGCCCGGGTGCATCCCGTCTCGCTGCCCGCGACGCATCCGCTCGCCGCCGTGCGCGAGGCGAAGAACGCGATCTTCGTCACCGCGGAGGCGGCGGGCGACCTCATGTTCTACGGCGCGGGCGCCGGCGGGCCCGAGACGGCCTCCGCCGTGCTCGGCGACCTCGTCTCGATCGCCCGCCGCCACGTGCTGGGCGGCCCGGGTGCCGCGTCGTCGACGCACGCCGACCTGCCGATCGCCCCCTTCGGCGACGTGCTGGCGCGCCACGAGCTCGCGCTCACCGTCGCCGACCGGCCGGGCGTGCTTGCCGCGGTCGCGGGGCTCTTCGCCGAGCACGGCGTCTCGGTCGAGTCCGTGCGGCAGGACGCGCGCGAGGCGCACGCCTCGCTCGTGCTCGGCACCCATACCGCGAGCGAGGCGCGCATCGCGTCCGTGCTCGACGCGCTCGAAGCGCACACCGACGTGGAGCGGATCGACAGCGTGATCCGACTCATCGACTAGGAGGCAGACATGGCGAACCAGTGGCAGGGCGTGCTCCGCGAGTGGGCCGACACGCTCGGCGTGACGGATGCGTCGACGGTCGTGACGCTCGGCGAGGGCGGCACCCCGCTCATCGAGTCGAGGGCGCTGTCGACCATGACCGATGCCCGCGTGCTCGTGAAGTTCGAGGGGCTGAACCCCACCGGCTCCTTCAAGGACCGCGGCATGACGGTCGCGGTCTCGCGCGCCGTGGAGCGCGGCGCGAAGGCCGTCGCGTGCGCGTCGACCGGCAACACCTCGGCGGCGGCTGCCGCCTACGCGGCCGCGGCCGGCATCCAGGCGATCGTGCTCGTGCCGGAGGGCCGCATCTCGATGGGCAAGCTCGCCCAGTCGGTCGTGCACGGCGCGCGCATCGTGCAGATCCGCGGCAACTTCGACGACTGCCTCGAGATCTCGAAGGAGCTCGCCGACCGCTACCCGGTGCACCTCGTCAACTCGGTGAACGACGACCGCATCGAGGGCCAGAAGACGGCGGCGCTCGAGATCATCGACGTGCTCGGCGACGCGCCCGACATCCACATCATGCCGGTCGGCAACGCCGGCAACATCACGAGCTACTGGCGCGGCTTCTCCGAGGCCGAGACGGCCGGCACCGCCACCAGGCGCCCGCGCATGATCGGCTTCCAGGCCGCCGGCGCCGCGCCGATCGTGCGCGGCGAGGTCGTGCGCGACCCCGACACCGTCGCCACCGCGATCCGCATCGGCAACCCCGCCTCATGGCAGCAGGCGCTCGCCGCCCGCGACGAGTCCGGCGGCTACATCGGCGCCATCGACGACGCCGACATCCTGCGCGCCCAGCGGCTGCTCGCCTCCTCGACGGGCGTCTTCGTCGAGCCGGCCTCGGCGATCTCGGTCGCGGGCCTGCTGGAGCGGCACGCCGCGGGTGAGATCCCCGCGGGCGCGACCGTGACGCTCACCGTCACGGGCCATGGCCTGAAGGACGCGGCGTGGGGCCTCCGGCTCGAGGACGGCTCGGACGCCACGCCCGAGTCGGCCGACGCCGACACCGTGCAGGTCGCGCAGATGCTGGGCCTCGCGTGACGGCCGCCGACGCGACGGGCGTCACCCCTCCGGCCGGCGTGCCGGTGGGCCGCCGCGTGCACGTGCGCGTGCCGGCGACGAGCGCGAACCTCGGCCCGGGCTTCGACACGCTGGGCCTCGCGCTCAACGTGCACGACGAGCTCGAGGTCGAGGCGACCGAGTCGGGCGTGCGGGTCGACGTCACGGGCGTCGGCGCGGGGGAGGTGCCGACGGATGAGACGAACCTCGTCGCGCGCGCGCTCCTGCACGTCTTCGACCGGGTGGGCGTCGTGCCTCCGGGCATCGCCATCACCGCGACGAACAGCATCCCGCACGGCCGCGGCATGGGCTCCTCCGGTGCCGCGATCGTCGAGGGCGTGCTCGCGGCCAAGGGCCTGCTCGAGGGCGTCGTCGACGTCAGCGACGAGGACGTGCTGCGCTACGCGACCGAGCTCGAGGGCCACCCCGACAACGTCGCCCCCGCGATCTTCGGCGGCCTCACCATCGCGTGGGTCGACGAGACGGGCCCGCGCCACAAGCAGCTCGCCGTGCACCGCGGCGTCTCGCTGCTCGTCGCCGTGCCCGAGGCGACGATGTCGACCACCCTCGCGCGCAGCCTGCAGCCGACCGAGGTGCCGCACGCCGATGCCGTCTTCAACCTGTCGCGATCCGCGCTGCTCGTGGCGGCCCTGACGCAGAGCCCCGAGCTGCTGCTCGACGCCACCGAGGACCGGCTGCACCAGATCTACCGGGCGAGCGCGATGCCCGAGACGAGCGCCCTCGTCGCGGCGCTGCGGGCCGCCGGCCACGCGGCCGTCGTGTCGGGCGCCGGCCCCTCGGTGCTCGTGCTCGCGAGCGACCCGGCCGCCCGGCTGGAGGCCGCCCGCATCGTCGAGGATCGGCCGGAGGCGTGGCACGCGCGCCTGCTGGCCGTCGACATCCGCGGTGGTACAGTGGAGCCCGTCCCCAGCACCGCTGCGGCCTAGCCGCGCGAGGGGACATTCTGACTCCTCTCTCCGCATTCTGAATGCGCCCGACGTCCGCACCGCGGCCGTGAGCGCAGCGGGAGACGTGGTCCCACGCCCGCGAGCATCGCGCGCGGGCCGACATCGAAGGAGCACTCGCCCATGACGAGCGAGATCATCGACAGCATCCCGACGTCTGACGACGCCGCTGTCGCGCAGACCACCAGCCCCGACGCCTCGACGTCCGCACAGGCCGAGGCGCCCGCGCAGACCGCGCCGAAGCGCCGCTCGCGCCGCGCGACGTCGTCGTCCGTGGCCGAGCAGGCCGAGGCGCCCGCCCAGGCTGAGCCGACCGCCGAGCCGGCGCAGGCCGAGCCCGCGCAGGCCGAGCAGGCCCAGGCCGAGGCGCCCGCCGCCGCCCCGGCCGAGGGGGCCGCCCCCAAGCGCCGCGCACCGCGCCGGTCGAAGACCGCCGCCGCTGCCGAGGCACCTGCTGCTGAGGCGCCCGCCGCCGAGGCGACCGAGACGCCCGCCGAGGCCGACGCCATGCATACCGAGGCCGCAGCGACCGACGAGGCCCCCGCCGACGAGGTGCCCGCCAAGCGCGCGCCTCGCGCCCGCTCGAGCCGCTCGCGCGCCAAGTCCGGCGCGCCCTCCGACGAGCAGCCGGCACCGCAGCCCGACGCTCCGGTCGCCGAGACGACCGGTGCGGAGGCGACGGACGCGCGCGACGGTGACCGCGCCGACGCCGACCGCACCTCCGACGACCGTACTTCCGGCGACCGCACCTCCGACGACCGGGCCGCCCGTGCGCGCGCTGCCGTCGTCGAGGTCACCGCCGACGAGCGCTCCGACGACCGGGACGGCGCTGACGAGCGCGGCCAGGACCAGGGCCAGGGCGACGCCCAGGGCGAGGGCCAGCGCGAGGGCGGCTCGCGCCGTCGCCGCAGCCGCGGCAAGGGCAGCCAGCAGGGCCAGGACGAGCAGCCGCAGCAGGACGACGACGAGGGCCGCCGCGGCCGCGGCCGTGGCCGCGGTCAGCAGGGCCAGCCCGGCAACCAGCCCCAGCAGCAGCCGCAGGCCGACGCCGACGGCTCGCGCCGCAGCCGCGGTCGCGACCGCACCCGGGGGCGCGTGCAGGGCGACGAGTTCGAGGTGCACGAGGACGACGTGCTGCTGCCCGTCGCCGGCATCCTCGACCTGCTCGACAACTACGCCTTCGTGCGCACCTCCGGCTACCTGCCCGGCTCGAACGACGTCTACGTCTCGCTCGCGCAGGTCAAGAAGCACGGCCTCCGCAAGGGCGACGCCGTCGTCGGCGCGATCAAGCAGCCGCGCGAGGGCGAGCAGCAGCAGTCGAACCGCCAGAAGTTCAACGCGCTCGTGCGCGTCGACTCGGTGAACGGCCAGTCGGTCGAGGACGCGCTCACGCGCGTCGAGTTCTCGAAGCTCACGCCGCTCTACCCGCAGGAGCGCCTCCGCCTCGAGACGACGCCGAACAAGCTCTCGACCCGCGTCATCGACCTCGTGTCGCCGATCGGCAAGGGCCAGCGCGGCCTCATCGTCTCGCCGCCCAAGGCCGGCAAGACGCTCGTGATGCAGGCCATCGCGAACGCGATCGCCGAGAACAACCCCGAGGTCCACCTCATGATCGTGCTCGTCGACGAGCGCCCTGAGGAGGTCACCGACTTCCAGCGCACCGTCAAGGGCGAGGTCATCGCGTCGACCTTCGACCGGCCCGCCGAGGACCACACGATCGTCGCGGAGCTCGCGATCGAGCGTGCGAAGCGCCTCGTCGAGCTCGGCCACGACGTCGTCGTGCTGCTCGACGGCATCACCCGCCTCGGCCGCGCCTACAACCTGTCGGCACCGCCGTCGGGCCGCATCCTCTCGGGCGGCGTCGACTCGAGCGCGCTCTACCCGCCGAAGAAGTTCTTCGGTGCCGCGCGCAACATCGAGCACGGCGGCTCGCTCACGATCCTCGCGACCGCGCTCGTCGAGACCGGCTCCAAGATGGACGAGGTCATCTTCGAGGAGTTCAAGGGCACGGGCAACATGGAGCTGCGCCTCTCGCGCAACATGGCCGACAAGCGCATCTTCCCCGCCGTCGACGTCAACGCCTCCGGCACGCGCCGCGAGGAGATGCTCATGGGCGTCGAGGAGACGAAGGTCATGTGGAAGCTCCGCAGGGCGCTCGCGGGCCTCGACACCCAGCAGGCGCTCGAGCTCGTGCTCAAGCAGCTGAAGGAGACGCAGTCGAACGTCGAGTTCCTCATGAAGGTCTCGAAGTCGGTGCCCGGCCAGCACGACAAGGACTGACATGTTCGAGTCGGTCTCGGGCCTGCTTGCCGAGCACGCCGACCTCGAGCTGCAGCTCGCCGACCCGGCGCTGCACGCCGACGCGGGTCGTGCGCGCCGGGTGAACCGGCGGTACGCGGAGCTGAGCCAGATCAAGGTCGCGCACGAGCGCTGGCGCGCGGCGGTCGACGACCTCGCCGCCGCCCGCGAGCTCGCGCGCGAGGACGAGGCGTTCGCCGAGGAGGTGCCGTCGCTCGAGGCGGCGGCCCACGAGACCGAGGAGCGGCTCCGCAGGCTGCTCATCCCGCGCGACCCGGACGACGGCCGCGACGTGATCATGGAGGTCAAGGGCGGCGAGGGCGGCGAGGAGTCGGCGCTGTTCGCGGCCGACCTCGTGCGGATGTACTCGCACTACGCCTCGGCCCGCGGCTGGAAGATCGAGATGCTCGAGTCGACCGCGAGCGACATGGGCGGGTTCAAGGACGTGCAGATCGCGTTCAAGGGCTCGTCGAGCGACCCGTCCGAGGGCGTCTGGGCGTCACTGAAGTACGAGGGCGGCGTGCACCGCGTGCAGCGCGTGCCGGCGACCGAGACGCAGGGCCGCATCCACACCTCCACCACCGGCGTGCTCGTCTTCCCCGAGGTCGACGAGCCCGAGGAGGTCGCGATCGATCAGAACGACCTCAAGATCGACGTCTACCGCTCGTCGGGCCCGGGCGGCCAGAGCGTGAACACGACCGATTCGGCGGTGCGCATCACGCACATCCCGACCGGCATCACCGTGTCGATGCAGAACGAGAAGAGCCAGCTGCAGAACCGCGAGGCCGGCATGCGCGTGCTGCGCGCGCGCCTGCTCGCGAGGCAGCAGGAGGAGCGGGATGCGGCGGCGTCCGACGCGCGCCGCAGCCAGATCCGCGGGATGGACCGGTCGGAGCGCATCCGCACCTACAACTTCCCCGAGAACCGCATCGCCGACCACCGCACGGGCTACAAGGCGTACAACCTCGACGCCGTGCTCGACGGCGCGCTGCAGCCGGTGATCGACTCGTGCATCCAGGCCGACGAGGAGGCGCAGCTCGCTGCCCTCGCGGGCGACGCCTGACCGGATGACCGACGCCGCCCGGGACCGACGCGGTCTCGGCGCGGCGTTCTGGCGCTTCTGGAGCGTGGAGGTCGCGACCGAGACGGCGATCGGCCTCGCGGTGATCGCGCTGCAGACGATGGTCGTGCTCGACCTCGGCGGCGGCGCCACGGAGGTCGGCTGGCTGTCGTCCGCGCGCTTCCTGCCGTACGTGGTGCTCGGGCTGCTGGTCGGCGCGATCGTCGAGGGCTTGCGGCGCCGCACGGTGATGCTCGTGAGCGACGTGCTGCGGGCGCTCGTGCTCGGCGGTCTCGCGATCGCCTGGCTGTCCGGCGGCGGGTCGCTTTGGGTGCTGCTGCTCGCTGCCGTGCTGCTCGGCGCCGCGAGCCTCGTCAACGACGCCGCGTCGCAGGCGTTCGTGCCGCGGCTCGTCGACCGCGAGCGGCTGCTGCCCGCGCACCAGCGGCTCGATGCGGGGTCGAACGCGGCGCAGTCGGCGGGACCGGCGATCTCGGGTGTCGTCATCGCCTGGCTCGGCGCTCCGGTCTCGCTGCTGCTCGCGGCTGGCGCGCACCTCGTCTCGGCGGTGGTGCTCGCGACGCTGCCGCCAGATGCGCGCGCAACGCGGCGCGAGCGCGGGCTCGGGCGCTCGATCCTCGACGGGCTGCACTTCGTCCACCGGCATCCGCGGCTCGGGCCGCAGGCGCGCTGGACGCACGTGTGGTTCCTCTGCAACGGCGCCGCGATGACGCTGCTCGTGCCGCTCGTGCTCGTCGACCTCGACGCGGGGCCCGGCGGGCTCGGGCTCGCGCTCGGCGTGCTCGGTGCGGCCACGCTCGCGGGCACCGCGCTCGCCGGGCTCGTCGCAGGGCGGCTGGGCTTCGCGCGCACGATCATCCTCGAGCGGTCGCTGCTGCCGTTCGCGTGGGCGGTGGTCGCGGCGGCCGCGCTGCTCGCGCTGCCGGAGGGCGGCGGACTCGCGCTCGTGCTGACGGGGCTCGCCGCGGCCGGCGTCGCGATGGGCCTGTCGAACCCGAGCGAGATGGCGCTCCGCCAGCGGGCGACGCCCGATCGCATGCAGGCGCGCATGAACGCGACGATGCGCACGGTCAACCGCGCGATGGTCGTCGTCGCCGCCCCGCTCGCGGGCGTGCTCGGCGACGCCATCGGCGTCGGGCCGGCCCTCGCGATCGTCTGCGGCGGCTTCGCCATCGCGGCGATCGGGCTCGCGGCGTCGCCGATCGCCCGCGGTCGCACGGCTCGATAGCCTCGCCCCTCGCTCCGCCGACCGAGCCGGTCCGCGCGCCCCTTCTGCTGGTCGAGCCGGTCCGCGCGCCCCTGCTGGTCCAGCCGGTCCGCGCGCTTCGCGCGCTGATCGAGTCGAGACCATCCGCTCTGCTGTGCCGGTGGTCTCGACTCGCGCGGCTCGACCAGCGGGTGGCGCTGCGCGGCTCGGCCCTCGCCCCGCCGAGATGGGGGCTTGTCGTGCCGCCGGGTCAGGCGGACGCTGGTGCGCGGCGGCATCCCGCCGCGTGCGTGATGAAGAGGAGCCCCCATGTCTCGCAACCTCCGATCCAGGGCGACCGCGGCGGCGGCCGCCGCGGTCCTGGGTCTCAGCCTGATCGCCGTCGCCGGCGCTCCCGCCTACGCCGGCGGCCACTCCGATGACGACGTCGTCACGGTGGCGACCGGGCTCGACAACCCCAGGCAGCTCTCGCTCGGGCGGGGCGGGAGCCTCTACATCGCGGAAGCAGGCGTCGCGGACGCGTGCGCCGCCATCCCGGGCGTCGACCCGGCCTTCCAGGTCTGCGGCCTGACGGGTGCCGTCACCGAGGTGCGGCGGCCCGACCACCGCCGCGCCGAGCAGCGGCAGGTCGTCACCGGGCTGCCGACCATGACATTCAACGGCGAGGTGGTCGGCGCATCCGACGTCGCCGTGCGCGGCAACCGCATCGAGGTGCTGATCGGCGGGATGACCGGGGCAGCGACGGCGCGCGCCGACCTGCCCGCCGAGTACGCGGCCTTCGGCACCCTGCGCTCGGCGCGGATGCGGTGGACTCCGCTCACCGGCGCCGATCTCAGCCTCGTGGCCGACATCAACGCGTTCGAGGTCGCGAGCAACCCCGACGGCAACGTGCCGCCCGACAGCAACGCGACCGGCTTCGTCTCGCTCGGCGACGGACGCTGGGCGGTCACCGACGCGGGCGGCAACGCGCTGCTGCGGGTGGGCCGCGGCGGCGAGCGCACGGTCGCCGTGTTCCCGAACGGCGACCCGGTGCCGAACCCGTTCGGACCGGGCGAGGTGAGCCCGCAGGCGGTGCCCACCGACGTGGCCGTCGGTCCCGACGGCGCCTACTACGTGTCGCAGCTGACGGGCTTCCCCTTCCCGACCGGTGGCTCGACGATCTGGCGCGTGACGCGCGACGGGCAGGTCTCGGCGTACGCGACGGGCCTCACGATGGTGACGAGCCTGGCGTGGAAGGGCGACACCCTGTACGCCGTGCAGCTCGACGACGAGAACTTCTTCGACGGGCACGTCGGGTCGCTGCGCGCGGTGACGCCGGGCGGATCCGTGCACGAGGCGGTCGTCGACGGCCTGTCGGCGCCGTACGGGCTCGCGATCCGCGGGCACTCGGCGTACCTGACGATCGATTCGATCTCACCCGGCGAGGGCTCCGCCATCCGGGTCGACCTGCGCTGAGCCGAGCGGCGGCGAGCGCACCGCGAGATACGCTCGCCGCATGCTCCCCGAGGTCGCGAACCCGCTGCTGCCCACGGGCTACGACGTCGTCTGGACGGTCGTGGTCCTGGCGCTGCTCGCGCTCGCGGCGGTCGCGATCGTGCAGGTGCTGCGCGAGCGGGCGCTCTCGGGGCTCGGCGCCGTGGTGTGGCTGCTCGTCATCCTCGCGCTCCCGGTGCTGGGCGCCGTCGCGTGGTTCGTGCTGCGCCCGCGCCGCGCCGCCGGCCGCCTGCCGAGCCTCTAGGCCGCGCATGGCGCAGGTGACGCTCCTCTGCGGGCCCGCGGGCGCCGGCAAGACGACGATCGCGCGCGAGCTCGAGGCGGGCGGTGCGCTCGTGCTCTCGTTCGACCGAGAGGCCTGGGCCCGCGGCGTGCACGACGGCGCCTTCACGCCCGAGCTGATGGCGGCGATCGACGCCGACCTGCACGCCCGCCTCGTGCACGCGGTCGAGGCAGGGGAGCGGGTCGTCGTCGACGGCTCGCTCTCGGCGCGCTGGGTGCGCGACGCCTGGCGCGAGCGCTGCGACGCGATCGGCGCCGAGCACGAGCTCGTCGTCGTGCGCGCCTCGATGGCGTCGCTCGCCGCGCGCGTCGCAGGGCGCGAGGCCGGGCCGGAGTCGGTGCTGCTCGAGCAGGACGCGCTCGCGGCGTTCGTGGCCGGCTTCGACTGGCCGGGCGACGACGAGCCGCACCGCGAGGTCCGCACGGATTGACGCCGCCAGCCCGGGCTCGCCTGGACGCTGCCGCCCCGCGCGGCTAGCCTGGCGCGCATCCGGTGCGACCGAGGAGGCACGTCATGGGCACAGGGGGCTTCCTCGCAGAGCCAGAGCCGAGCGAGGCGGTCGAGGCGACGTACGCCGCCGACATCGCCGACGACGGCTACGTCATGAACCTCACGCGCGTGTGGGCGCAGGCGCCCCCGGTGCAGGATGCGTGGTCGGCGCTCTCGGTCGAGGCGGCCGAGACCGCGGGACTCACGTTCCGGCAGAAGGGCATCGTCGTGACCGCGCTCGCGGCAGCGATGGGCGACGCGTACTGCTCGCTCGCCTGGGGCACGCGCCTCGCGAGGGCGAGCGACGCGCCGACCGCGCGCGCGGTGCTCGACGGCACGGACGAGGGCCTCGACGACGACGAGCGCACGATCGCCGCGTGGGCGAGGCAGCTCGTGCGCGACCCCAACGGGACGACCGCCGCCGACGTCGATGCCCTGCGCCGGGCGGGCTTCGACGATCGGGCCATCCTCGGCCTGACCGCCTACATCGCGGCGCGCATCGCGTTCTCGACGGTCAACGATGCCCTCGGCGCGATCCCGGACGCGGAGCTGCGTGCCGCCGCGCCGCCGGCGGTGCTGGATGCCGTCACCTACGGACGGGCCGCGACCGCCTGATCCGCCCGTGCCAGGATGGCGCCATGGACGTGCTCCTCACGTGGCTCGGCTCCGCGCTGCTGGCTGCCGGAGCCGTCGCGATCGCGGTCGTCGTCCACGCGATCGGCCTCGGGCGCATCGCGCCGTCGCCGGCGCTCGGCCTGCCGGGCAAGCGGCTGCGCGCGGATGCGCCGACCTACCGGCGCACCCACCGCGCGGCGACGCCGCTCACCTGGCTCACCGCATCCGTCGCCGCCATCGCAGCGCTCGGCGCGCTCGCCGCGGGTGCGGCTGCGGGCATCGAGGAGTGGGCGGTGCTCGCCGTGCTCGCCGCCGTCGTGCTCGCGGTCGGGCTCGCGCTCGCCACCTGGCGCGCGCACTCGGCGCTCGGCGACGACGCGCCCGGCGACGTCGACGGCCGCCCAGCCGACTGAGCGGCCGCGCGCTCGCGCCGGCTCAGCGCTGCGTGTCGGGCTGCTGCGGCAGTGTCGCGACACTCGCGCAGCAACCCGACACTCGTGGCGCGCGGGGACTCCGACGCCGGGCGGCGCGCCGCTCAGGCCCGCAGCGTCCAGGGGAACGCGCGCGCCTGCGGGCTGAGGGCGCCGCCGCGCACGCGCGCGCGGTCCGGCTCGTCGAGCGCGCCGGTGATCTCCTCGCCGAGCCGCACGAGGGCCGCGAAGGAGTCGGGGCTCGACCAGGCGGGCCGGAGGGTGAAGGCGAGGTCCTCGGTCGAGGTGTTGCCGGACGCCCCGGGCGCGAAGGGGCAGCCGCCGAGGCCGCCGAGCGCGCCGTCGACGACGTCCGCGCCCGCGTCCACCGCGGCGAGCGCGTTCGCGACCCCCGCGCCCCAGGTGTCGTGGCCGTGGAACACGAGGCCCGCCTCCGGACGGCGCGCGGCCGCGAGCCCGACCCGCTCGCGCACGACGGCGGGATGCGCCTGGCCGAGCGTGTCGCAGATGACGACGTCGCTCGCGCCGGCCGTGCGATCGTCGCCGAGGATGCGCTCGATGCGCTCGAGCGGCACCTCGCCCTCGAAGGGGCACGTGAACGTCGTCGCGATGCAGAGCTGCAGCTCGCCGTCGACCGCGCGCGCGGCGGCGAGCGCGTCGGGCATCGCGGCGATGGAGGCCTCGGTGTCGCGGCCGATGTTCGCCCGGTTGTGGCTGTCGCTCGCCGAGAAGCAATACTGGAAGCGCGTGACCCCGGCGGCCGCGGCCCGCTCGACGTGGCGCGGCGTCGCGACCCACACCCAGCAGCGCGCGAGCTCGTCGGGCGTGAGCGCCGCGACGACGTCGAGCGTGTCGGCCATCGCCGGCACGAGGTCGGGCCGCGCCATCGAGCCGATCTCGACGTGCTCGACACCGAGCGCGAGCAGCTCGCGCACGAGGCGCACCTTGCGCTCGGTGGGCAGCGGCTTGCCGGTGAGCTGCAGCCCGTCGCGGAGCGTCACGTCGCGGATCCCGACCGTCATGCTGCCTCCTCCTGCACGAGCGCATCCGCTCGCGTCGCGTCCCAGCCGAGCCACTCGGCCAGCACCTCGCGGGTGTCGGCTCCCAGGTCCGGGCCCGGATGCGTGATGGGCAGGCTCCGCCCGCCGACGACCGGCACGATGCCGGGCATCGCGACGCCCTCGCGCATCCCCGCGCCGTCGTTGATGTCGAAGCGCTGGATCATCTCCCGCGCCGCGTACTGCTCGTCGGCGATGACGTCCTCCGCCCTGTAGATGGGGCCGGCGGGCACGCCCGCCGCGTCGAGCGCGTCGAGCGCGTCGCCGCTCGAGCGGGCAGCCGTCCACGCGCCGATCGCGTCGTCGAGCTCGTCGCGGCGCGCCCAGCGCAGCTCGTTCGATGCGAGCGCCGGGTCGGCGCCGAGGTCGGGCCGCCCGATCGCCTCCATGTAGCGGCGGAAGATGCCGTCGCCGTTGCCCGCGACGACGATGCTCCTGCCGTCGCCGCACAGGTAGGCGTTCGACGGCGCGATGCCCTCCATCCGGCCGCCGGTGCGCTCGCGGCGCTGCCCGTAGGCCGAGAACTCCGGCACGAGCGACTCGGTCACCGACAGCATCGCCTCGTTGAGCGCGACGTCGATCGCGCGCGCGTCGAGCGGGATGCGCGGCGCCGTGCCGTCGGCGGCGGCGCGGGCGCGCTCGCGCTCGAGCAGCCGCATGACGGCGCCGAACGCCGCGTAGAGCCCGGCGATCGAGTCGCCGATCGAGAAGCCGGTGCGGCTCGGGGGCCTGCCCGGCTCGCCCACGAGCTCCCGGAAGCCGCCGTACGCCTCCGCGACGGCCGCGAAGCCGGGCCGCGCCGACATCGGGCCGGTCTGGCCGAAGGCCGAGATGCGCACGAGCACGAGGTCGGGGTTGACGGCCTCGAGCTCGGCCGGGCCGATGCCCCAGCGCTCGAGCGTGCCGGGGCGGAAGTTCTCGAGCACGACGTCGGCCTCCGCCGCGAGCGCGAGCACGGCCGCGCGGCCCGCGTCGCTGCGGAGGTCGAGCACGACCGAGCGCTTGCCCCGGTTGATGGTGCGGAACAGCATCGAGGTGTCACCCGCGTGCAGCCGCCAGCGCCGCAGCTCGTCACCGGTGCCGGGCCGCTCGACCTTGACGACGTCGGCGCCGAAGTCGGCGAGCAGCCGCCCGGCGGTGGGCGCCGCGATGTAGTTGCCGAGCTCGAGCACCCGGATGCCCTGCAGGGGCCGCTCCTGCACGACGCCGCTCACAGCACGACCGACAGCAGCAGCACCATGCCGAGCGCGACGATGCTCGCGACCGAGACGCCGACGGTCACCGACTTGAGCGCGCCCCGCACCGATTGGCCGAGGAACGACTGCAGCAGCCAGAAGGTGTTGGAGGTGACGTGGATGCAGAAGAGGGCGCCCGCGCCGGCCGCGAGGCCGATGAGGATCGGGTTGAGCCCGAGGCTCGCGGCGACCGGTGCGAGGATGCCCGCCGCGGTCATCGCCGAGAGGGTCACCGAGCCGACCGCGATGTGGAGCACCGCGGCGAAGACCCAGACGAGCACGATCGGCGCGAAGGCCGAGGCGCCGAGGTAGCCGGTGAGCAGGTCGCCGAGCTCGCCCGCGGCGATGACGGCCGCGAGCGCGCCGCCGACGCCGGTGAGGGCGAAGATCTGGCCGGCGTCCTTGAAGCCGTGGACGAGCGCGCGCTCGAGCTCGGTGCGGCCGAGCGCGCGGCGCGCGATGAGCGCGGTGCCGATGACGCCGATGAGGAGCGCGATCGCGGGGGAGCCGAGGAACTGCATCGCCGGCGCCTCGGCCTCGGCGATGTCGAGCAGCGCGCCCACGGCGATGAGCACGAGCGAGAGCAGCAGCGGTGCGAAGAGCACGAGGAGCGGCAGGCGACGGGCCTCGTCCTCCTGCTCCGCGACGGCGACGCTCGAGCGCTGCGCGCCGTCGCCGGCGACCGGGATCGACCGCGTGGCACCCGAGACGGAGCGGGGCGCGTCCGCGCCGGAGCGGCCGTCGGCATCCGCGCCGCCCGGCTCGTCGCCGTCCTGGATGATCTCCTGCTCATCGCCCTCGGGGTTCCAGAAGCCGGCGCGGAAGGCGATGGTCATGATGAGGATCGAGACGATCACGGTGGGCACGACCACGACGAAGCCCCACAGCAGCATCTGCCCGATCGGGATGCCGAGGCTCGCCGCGATCATGACGGCGCCGATGCCGGGCACCATGAGCGCGATGCCGGTCTCGAGGCTGATGGCGAAGGTCGCGGCCATGATGCCGACGCCCGCCTTGCCGAGCCGCGGCGCGATCCTGCGGGCGAGCGGCGCGGCGAGCACGATCATCACGTCGACGAAGATCGTCTGCAGGTAGGTCGCGAACGAGACGCCGATCGCGAAGGGCACGCCCTTCGGGCCGAAGAGCTTGAGCAGCGACTCGACGAGCCGGGTGATCGCGCCCATCCGGTTGAGCAGCGAGCCGATGAGCACACCCCAGGCGATGAGCAGCCCGGCCTCGGCCATCGTGTCGCCGAAGCCGGTGGCCATGGTCTCGACGGTGCCGAGCGCGCCGAGTCCGCTCATGAGGCCGATGGCGGCCGCGCCGATCGCGAGCGCGATGACGGGGTTGACGTGCAGCCGCACGATCATGATCACGACCGCGACGATGACGACCGCGACGATCGCGAGGATGGTCCACTCGGGCATGGGATCCCTCTCCGTTGAGGGTGGCGCTCGGCGCCACGGATTCCCACATCGTAGGACAGATGCCACATCGCGGGTAGTCCGGCGTGTCGCGCGGCCATAGGATCGCGCCATGACCGAAGTGCCGCTGCTCGTGCTCGCGAAGATCACCGCGATCCTCGACGCCTTCACGCTCGAGCAGCCGAGCATGACCGCCGCCGACATCCGCCGGGCCACGGGCATCCCCGCGTCGACCGCGCACCGGCTGCTCGGCAACCTCGTCGAGCACGGCTTCCTCGACCGCTCGGGCGACGCGTACGCGATCGGTGCGCGCATGGCGTTCTGGGCCGGTCCGGCGGTGCGCGCGAGGGCGCTCGGCGACCTGCTGCCGCCGCAGCTCGCGGCGCTGCGCGACACGACCGGGGAGACGGCGTGCTTCTTCATCCCCGAGCGCGGCGCCCGCGTGTGCGTCGGCGTCGCCGAGACGCTGCACGGGCTCAAGCGCGCGATGTACGTCGGGCGCATCCAGCCGCTGCACGTGGGCAGCGCCGGGCGCGTCATCCTCGCCTGGCGCGACGACCTGCTCGAGGAGGTGCTCGCCACACCGCTCGCGGCGCTGACCGGCTCGACGATCACCGATCCGGATGCGCTGCGGGCGGTCGTCGCGCGGACGCGGGCCGACGGCTACGCGATCACGGCGGGGGAGCGGGTGGAGGCGGCGAGCGGCGTCTCGGCGCCGGTGTTCGACGCGCACGGCGAGCTCGCCGGCGCGCTCACCGTGATGGGGCCGACGCTGCGGCTCACCGACGAGCGGTGCGCCGCGCTCATCGACGACGTGGTCGGCGCCGCCGACCGGCTGACGGCCTCGATCGGCGGCCGGCGGGTAGCCTGAGGGCAGGCTCGCCGCAGAGCCGCGGACGAGGGAGCCGTACCCGCACAGCGACAAGACGGCCGGAAGGGCTCGTCATGGCATGGGTGATCCTGATCGCCGCCGGCCTCCTGGAGGCGGTGTGGGCGACCGCGATGCAGGCGTCGAAGGGCTTCCGCCGCTGGCGGCCGACGGTGCTGTTCGTCGTCGCGATGCTCGCGTCGATGGGCGGCCTCGCGTGGGCGATGCTCGAGATCCCGACCGGCACCGCCTACGCGGTGTGGGTGGGCGTCGGTGCGGTCGCCACCGTGGCGCTGCAGGCGGCGCGCGGCAAGGAGGGGCTCACGGTCGTGCGCTCGCTGCTGCTCGTGCTGCTCGTCGGCTGCCTCGTCGGCCTGAAGCTGGTGAGCTGACGTGCGCGCGCGCACCGCGTGGCTCGTACTGCTCGCGAGCGCCGTCCTCGAGGCCGTCTGGGCGACGGCGCTCGGGGCGTCCGCCGGCTTCTCGGAGCCCGTCCCGACGATCGTCTTCGCCGTGACCGCCGTGCTGAGCTTCGTCGGCCTCGAGCGGGCCGTGCAGACGGTGCCGCTCGCGACCGGCTACGCGGTCTGGACCGGCGTCGGCGGCGCGCTCACCGTCATCTGGGCGCTCGTCACGGGCGTGCAGCCCTGGAACCCGCTCATGCTGCTCTTCCTGGCGGGCATCCTCGTGGCGGTCGCGGGCCTCGCCCTCACCGAGCGCCCGCACGCCTCGCCTGCCGAGGCCACCGCGTCCACCCCCGACTGACCCGCCGAGCGCTGGCTCCCGCGCGAGCGGTCATCTCGGTACCTGAGTGGTCATCTGGGCGCGTGAGTGGTCAGCTCGGCGTGTGAGTGGTCATCTGGGCGCGTCAGTGGTCAATCTGGCGTACGAGTGGTCAGTTCGGAGCTTGAGCGGTCGCGTGGTCGTCCGAGTGGTCGCTTCGGGGCGCATGAACGCCGCAGTGTGCGACGTCGGCCGCTCGACGGGGCGTTGACCGTTCACGCGCGGGATTGACCGGTCGGGCGCGGGACTGACCGCTCGGGGGCGGGAGTGACCGCTGAACCGCGGCAGTGACCGCTCGGGCGCGGGACTGACCGCTCGGGCGCGGGAGTGACCGCTCGGGCAGCAGCGGCGGCTAGATCGAGTACTCGATGTGCGGGAGCTCGGCGGGCGCGGTGCTCGCGACCGGCCTCGCGGGCACGCCGACGAGCGTCGCGCCCGAGGGCGCGTCGTGCAGCACGACCGCGTTCGCCCCGACCTTGACGTCGTCGCCGAGCGCGATCGGCCCGAGGATCTTCGCCCCGGCGCCCACGAGCACGCGGTGGCCGAGCGTCGGGTGGCGCTTCACGGCGGCGTTCGCCGTGCCGCCGAGCGTGACGCCGTGGTAGAGCATCACGTCGTCGCCGACCTCGGCGGTCTCGCCGATCACGACACCCATGCCGTGATCGATGAAGAAGCGGCGGCCGAGCCGCGCGCCCGGGTGGATCTCGACGCCCGTCATGAAGCGCGTCCACTGGCTGCCGGCGCGCGCGAGCGAGCGCGCGCCGGCGTGCCACAGGCGGTGCTGGATGCGGTGGGCCCAGACCGCGTGCAGGGTCGAGTAGGTGAGCGCGATCGTCACAGCGCCGCGCGCGGCCGGGTCGTGCCGCTTCGCGTTCTCGATGTCCTCGCGGACGTTGAGCAGGCCCATCCGCGCCCCTCAGGCCAGGTCGGCGTAGATCGGCATCGAGAGGTAGCGCTCGCCGGTGTCGCAGACGATCGCGACGATCGTCTTGCCGGCCGACTCGGGACGGCGGGCGATCTCGAGCGCGGCCCAGACGATCGCGCCGGAGGAGATGCCGGCGAAGATGCCGTCCTTCGCGGCGAGCTCGCGGCCGACGCGCACGGCGTCGTCGAGCTGCACGTCGACGACCTCGTCGTAGATGCCGGTGTCGAGGATGGCCGGCACGAAGTTGGCGCCGAGGCCCTGGATCTTGTGCGGCCCGGCCTTGCCCTCGGAGAGCAGCGGCGAGTCCGCGGGCTCGACGACCACGAGGTGCAGCTCGGGCTTCAGCTCCTTGAGGCGGCCCCCGGCACCGGTGATCGTGCCGCCCGTGCCCACGCCGGCCACGAAGACGTCGACCTCGCCGTCGGTGTCGGCCCAGACCTCCTCGGCGGTGGTCTCGCGGTGCACGCGGATGTTCGCCTCGTTCTCGAACTGGCGGGCGAGGATCGCGCCCGGCGTCTCCTCGACGATCTGCTGCGCCCGCTCGACCGCGCCGCGCATGCCGTCGGGGCCGGGCGTGAGCACGAGCTCGGCGCCGTAGGCCTTGAGGATGGCGCGCCGCTCGACCGACATCGTCTCGGGCATCGACAGGATGACCTTGTAGCCGCGCGCGGCGCCGACCATGGCGAGCGCGATGCCGGTGTTGCCGCTCGTGCCCTCGACGATCGTGCCGCCGGGCTGCAGCGACCCATCGGCCTCCGCCGCGTCGATGATGGCCCGGCCGATGCGGTCCTTCACCGATGCGCCGGGGTTGAAGGACTCCACCTTGACGAGCACGGTCGCGTGCGTGTCGTTCGTGCGCTGGAGGCGCACGAGGGGAGTGCCGCCGATGGTGGCGGTGATGTCGTCGAAGATGCGCGCCATGCGTTGTCCTTTCACCCGATGGAAGCGTTCCTTTCAGTGTAGGGGCGCTCGGCTGGGCGCCCGGTGCCCTGCAGCACTGGGGGACACCCGGCCGCTATAGCGTTGGCCCGTGAACGAACGATCGGTCGGCGACGACGTCCGCGACGCGCGCGCGAGGCTCGCCCTCGCGGGCATCCACGGACCCGATGCAGAGCTGCTCGCAGCGTGGGCCGCGCGGAGCGGCGTCGGCGAGATCCGCGTCGACATGGCCATGGGGCGGCCGTTCGAGCCGGATGCGCTCGACCGGTTCCGCGCCGGCGTCGCCCGCCGGGAGGCGCGCGAGCCGCTGCAGCACATCACCGGTTCCGCCCCGTTCCGGCACGTCGAGCTGCGGGTGGGCCCCGGCGTCTTCACACCGCGGCCCGAGACCGAGCTGCTCGTCGAGGTCGCCCTCGACCACCTCCGCGCAGCGGTCGCGCCCACCGTGCTCGACGTCGGCACCGGCTCCGGCGCCGTGGCGATCGCGCTCGCCCGCGAGGCGGGCGCGCGCGTCGTCGCCGTCGAGCAGAGCCCCGCGGCCTTCTCGTGGGCGCGCCGCAACATCGCCGCGCTCGCACCCGGCATCGTGCTGCTGCACGCCGACGCGCGCGACGCCGCGGCGCTCGCGGCCGTTGGCGTGCACGCGGGCTCCCTCTCGGCGCTCGTGTCGAACCCGCCCTACGTGCCGCACGCCTCCGTGCCGGCCGACCCGGAGGTGCGCGGCTTCGACCCGGACCGCGCGCTCTACTCGGGCGTCGACGGGCTCGACCTCGTGCGCGATCTCGCGCCGCTCGCCGCCGACCTCGTCGCCCCCGGCGGGCTCGTCGCCTTCGAGCACGCCGAGCATCAGTCGGCCGCGATCCGCGAGATGCTCGAGGATGCGGGCTTCCACGACGCGCGCACGCACCGCGACCTGACGGGCCGCGACCGCGTCACGGCGGCCATCCGCTGACCGCCTTCGCCGAACTTCCCCGAACCGAGGCTTTCCGCCACGAAAGCCCGCAGTTCAGGGAAGCTCGGCGATCGGGGTGAAGGGGGTGGGCGCGGGTGCGCCGGTACGATGAGCGGGTGCCCGCCATCCACGACTGCGCCGACCCGATGTCCCTGCTCGACGGCGTGCGCGCCGCCCGCACGGCCATCGCCGCCGGCCGCTGCATCGTGATGCCGACCGACACCGTCTACGGGATCGCGGCGGACGCGTTCTCGCACGCCGCGGTCGCCGGGCTGCTGGCCGCGAAGGGCCGCGACCGGGGGTTCCCGCCGCCCGTGCTGGTCGCCGATCGCGCGATGGCGAGCGCGCTCGCGGAGTCGGTGCCCGCCGAGCTCGAGCCGCTGCTCGACGCGCACTGGCCCGGCCCGCTCACCGTCATCCTGCGCGCGCAGCCGTCGCTCACCTGGGACCTCGGCGACACCGGCGGCACCGTCGCCATCCGCGTGCCCGACCACCCCATCGCGATCGGCCTGCTGCGCGAGACCGGCCCGCTCGCGGTCTCGAGCGCGAACCTGCACGGGCGTCCGGCGCCGACCGAGGCGGCGGCGGCGGCCGAGATGCTCGGCGACAGCGTCGCCGTCGTGCTCGACGCCGGCACCGTCGGCGGCACCGCCGCGGCGGGGGAGCAGAACGGCTCGACGATCCTCGACTGCTCGACCCCCGGCACGTTCCGCATCGTGCGCCAGGGCGTGCTGCCGCGAGCCGTGATCGCCGAGGCGCTCGGCGACCTGCTCGTCGACGGGTGATGCCGTGATCTTCCTGGCCGTCGCGGCCGTCGCGGCGGTCATCACGTTCCTCACCAGCCGGGTCGTGCTGCGCCTCGCGCTGCGGTTCGGCATCCACCCTCCGGTGCGCGACCGCGACGTGCACTCCCGGCCGACGCCGCGCCTCGGCGGCGTGGCGATGTGCCTCGGGCTGCTCGGCGCCTTCGGCGTCGCCGCGCTCATCCCCGAGCTCTCGGGCGTCTTCGCCGAGCCGGTGCGCATCTGGACGCTGCTCGCCGGCGCCGTCGCGATCTGCGCGATCGGCGTGCTCGACGACCTCTACGACCTCGACTGGATGCTGAAGCTCGGCGCGCAGATCCTGGTCGCCGCGGGGGTCGCGATCTTCGGCGTGCAGATCGTCAGCCTCCCGATCGGCGGGCTCACCGTGCCGTCGTCGACGATGGCGATCAGCCTCACGGTGCTGCTCATCGTGCTCGTGATGAACGCCGTGAACTTCATCGACGGCCTCGACGCGCTCGTCGCCGGCACGACGATCATCGGCTCGACGGCGTTCTTCGGCTACATCTTCATCATCAGCGCCAACCAGGGCCAGCAGAACGCCTACTTCTCGCTCGCGAGCCTCATCACGGCGATCATCGTGGGCGTCTGCCTCGGCTTCCTGCCCGTCAACTGGCACCCCGCGCGCATGTTCATGGGCGACGGGGGAGCGCTCATGCTCGGGCTCATGACCGCGGCGAGCGCGATCGCGGTCACCGGCCAGATCGACCTCGCCACCATGGGCGGGCGCAGCCAGATCCTGCCGGCCTTCATCCCCATCCTGCTGCCGCTCGCGATCCTGCTGCTCCCGCTCACCGACTTCGTGCTCGCCGTCGTGCGCCGGCTCGTGAACGGCTCGAGCCCCTTCGCCGCCGACCGCAAGCACCTCCACCACCGGCTGCTCGACATGGGCCACTCGCACCTCGGCGCGGTGCTCATCTTCTACGCGTGGACCGCCGTGGTCTCGATCGGCTGCCTGATCTTCCTGTTCCAGCCCTGGTGGGTGGCGATCGGTATCATGGTCGCGGGATTCCTCGTGTGCGCGGTGCTCACCGCTGCGCCGGTCAGCCGGCGCGTGTGGCAGACGCTGCTGCGCGTGCTGCGCGAGCGCCGAGCTGCGCGCAGGGGACTCGAGCCGATCGACACGCAGCGCAGCCAGACCATCGACACACGAGGAGACATCCGGTGACCACGACCGCGATCATGCAGCGGATCCTGCTCTGGGGAGGCATCCTCGCAGCCGCGGTCGCCGTCGTCGGCGGCGTGGTCGGATGGCTGCTCGCCGCGGGCGCAGGCCTCGCGTCGGCGCTCGTCGGCACCGCCCTCGCCATCATCTTCTGCATGCTGACGGCCGTGAGCATCCTGCTCGCCTTCAAGGCGTCGCGCGGCGTCATGATCTCGGGCGCGTTCTTCGGCATCGTGCTGGGCGGCTGGCTGCTGAAGTTCGTGCTCTTCATCGTGCTGGTCTTCGTGCTCGGCGACCAGGAGTGGCTGCACCGCGGCGTGGCCTTCGGGTCGCTCGTCGCCGCCGTCATCGGCTCGCTCGTGATCGACTGCGTCGTCATCGCCACGAGCCGCCAGCCGACGATCGACAGCGACGCCGACGACGAGACGCAGGGGCGCCCGGCATCCGGCGCACGGGCGTGATGGAGGCGTCGTCGGGGCCCGCTGCCGCCCACCTCTCTGATAGTGTCGTAGTCGCTCCCCCCACTGCCGCGCTCAGCTTCGAGCGTGCCCGCGCGAGGGGGTGCACCGACGTCGAACCGGCGCCAGGCGCCCTGAGGTTGAGGAAGACACGCTGAACGCCTTGCTGACGCCGCTGGCTGCCGCTGGAACCGAGCCCGAGCCGTTCCATCCGCCGTCGATCGCCGACTTCTTCCCGGACATCGTGCTCTTCGCGGATCCGACGATCGAGTGGTTCGGCAGCGACGAGCCGATCTTCGGCATCAACCGCATCATGCTCATCCGCATGCTGTCGGCGCTCGTCATCATCCTGATCTTCGTCCTCGGCACCCGGAAGATGCGCCTCATCCCGACGCGCGGCCAGAGCATCGTCGAGATGGGCCTCGGCTTCGTCCGCGACGGCATCGCCTACGACCTGCTCGGCGAGAAGGACGGCCGGCGCTTCCTGCCGCTCATCACCACGATCTTCTTCATGGTGCTGTCGATGAACATCACGGGCATCGTGCCGTTCCTCAACATCGCGGGCACCGGTGTCATCGGCGTGCCGCTCGTGCTGGCGCTCGTCGCCTACGGGGCGTTCATCTACGCCGGCGTCAAGAAGCACCCGGGAGCGTTCTTCAAGAACGCGCTCTTCCCGCCCGGCGTGCCGTGGCCGCTCTACATCATCGTGACGCCGATCGAGTTCGTCTCGACCTTCGTCCTGCGCCCCATCACGCTCACGCTCCGACTCATGATGAACATGGTCGTCGGGCACCTGCTGCTCGTGCTGTTCTTCGCGGCCACGCAGTTCTTCTTCTTCTCCGCCGGTGGCTTCTACACGCTCTTCGGCGTGGGCACGTTCGCCTTCGGCTTCGCCTTCACGCTCTTCGAGGTCCTCGTCGCAGTGCTGCAGGCCTACGTCTTCGCCCTCCTGACCACTGTCTACATCCAGCTCGCGCTGGCTGAAGAGCACTGACCCTTCCGGGCAACCGGAACCGCAGAAAGGAACCACCGTGGACAACGCCACGACCATCCTCGCCGAGATCAACGGCAACATCGGCACCGTCGGCTACGGCCTCGCGGCGATCGGCCCCGCCATCGGCGTGGGCATCGTCGTCGGCAAGACGATCGAGTCGGTCGCTCGCCAGCCGGAGCTGCAGGGTCGCCTGACGGTGCTCATGTACATCGGCATCGCCTTCACCGAGGCACTGGCGTTCATCGGCATCGCCACGTACTTCTTCATGACGAACTGAGCCACGGATGCTCACCACTCCTCTCTTCCTCGCGGAGGAGTCGGGGGAGGCCACACCGAACCCCCTGCTTCCCGCGCCGTACGACATCCTGTGGTCGGCGGTCATCTTCGTCGTCCTGCTGCTGATCTTCTGGAAGGTCATCCTCCCGCGCATGCAGGCGCTGCTCGACGAGCGCTCCGCAGCCATCGAGGGCGGCATCAAGAAGGCGGAGGCCGCGCAGGCCGAGGCCGCTGCCGCGCTCGAGTCGTACAACACCCAGCTCGCTGAGGCCCGTGCCGAGGCCGGTCGCATCAAGGACCAGGCTCGCGCCGACGCCGCCAAGATCGAGGCCGACCTCAAGGCTCGCGCCAACGACGAGGCCGAGCGCATCACCGCCCAGGCGCACCAGCGCATCGAGGCGGAGCGCCAGGCTGCGTTCACGTCGCTGAAGACCGAGGTCGGCACGCTCGCCCTCGGCCTCTCCGAGAAGGTCGTCGGCGAGTCGATGGACGACGCGCGGTCCGCCGCGATCGTCGACCGCTTCCTGGCCGAGCTCGAGCACGACGGGGCGAACCGCTAGTGGGCAGCGCGACCAGCCAGGCGCGGACCGGCATCGACGAAGCACTCGTGCGCCAGCCGCAGGCCGGCCTCGACGACGCGCGGGACCTGTTCCAGGCATCGCGCGCCATCGAGCGCAGCCCGCAGGTGCTCGCGGCGCTCGCCGACCCGGTCTCGCCTCCGGATGCGCGGGCGGCTCTCGCCGAGCGCGTGCTCGGGCAGCTCGGTGCTCCGGCGGTCTCGATCGTCGCGCACCTGGCGCGCCAGCGCTGGTCCGACGCCGCCGACATCCTCAGCGCCATCGACGACGCGGGCATCCGCATCGCGGTGCGCGGAGCCGCCGGCGCCGACGTCGCGGGCGAGATCGCCTCGTTCGCGCGCATCGTCTCCTCCGACCCGCAGCTCGAGCTCGCGCTCGGCGGCGTGCTCGGCAAGGCCGACGACAAGGCGGCGCTGCTGCAGCGGCTCATCGGCGGGCGAGCGAGCGAGGCGACCACCGTGATCCTCGACCACCTCGTCCGCGTGCCGCGCGGGCGCCGCATCGGGCAGCTGCTCCGCGGCGCCGCGACCGAGGTCGCAGCCGCAGCCGGTCGCTCGATCGCGACCGTCACCTCGGCGCGCGAGCTCCCGACCGCCCAGCTCGACCGGCTCCGCGCCGGCCTCGAGCGCCAGTACGGCCGCACGCTGCAGCTGCAGCAGGTCGTCGACCCGGCCGTCGTCGGCGGCCTCAGGGTGGCGATCGGCGACGACGTCATCGACGGCACCGTCCGTTCCAAGTTCACCGACCTGCGCCTGAAGCTCGGCTAGGTCGAAGGCATTCGAAGAGGAAGACACATGTCAGAGCTCACCATCAGCCCCGACGAGATCAAGGGCGCACTCGCCGACTTCGTCTCGTCCTACGAGGCATCCACGTCGACGACGGCCGAGGTCGGCCACGTCATCGACGCCGCCGACGGCATCGCCCACGTCGAGGGCCTGCCCGGCGTCATGGCCAACGAGCTCGTGCGCTTCGCGGACGGCACGCTCGGCCTCGCGCAGAACCTCGACGAGACCGAGATCGGCGTCGTCGTGCTCGGTGAGTTCGGCGGCATCGTCGCCGGCATGGAGGTCACCCGCACCGGTGAGGTCCTCTCCGTCCCGATCGGCGAGGGCTACCTCGGCCGCGTCGTCGACCCGCTCGGCAACCCGATCGACGGCCTCGGCGAGATCGCCTCGAGCGGCCGCCGCGCCCTCGAGCTCCAGGCACCGGGCGTCATGCAGCGCAAGTCGGTGCACGAGCCGCTCCAGACCGGCATCAAGGCCATCGACGCGATGATCCCGGTCGGCCGCGGCCAGCGCCAGCTGCTCATCGGCGACCGCCAGACCGGCAAGACGGCCATCCTGATCGACACGATCATCAACCAGAAGGCCAACTGGGAGTCGGGCGACGTCAACAAGCAGGTCCGCTGCATCTACGTCGCGATCGGCCAGAAGGGCTCGACCATCGCCTCGGTGAAGGGCGCGCTCGCGGACGCCGGCGCGATGGCGTACACGACCATCGTCGCGTCGCCCGCATCCGACCCGGCCGGCTTCAAGTACCTCGCGCCGTACTCGGGCTCGGCCATCGGCCAGCACTGGATGTACGAGGGCAAGCACGTCCTCATCATCTTCGACGACCTGTCGAAGCAGGCAGAGGCCTACCGCGCCGTCTCGCTCCTGCTGCGCCGCCCGCCGGGCCGCGAGGCGTACCCGGGCGACGTGTTCTACCTGCACTCCCGCCTGCTCGAGCGCTGCGCGAAGCTGTCCGACGAGCTCGGCGCCGGTTCGATGACGGGCCTGCCGGTCATCGAGACGAAGGCCAACGACGTCTCGGCCTACATCCCGACCAACGTGATCTCGATCACCGACGGCCAGATCTTCCTCCAGTCCGACCTGTTCAACGCCAACCAGCGCCCCGCGGTCGACGTCGGCATCTCGGTGTCCCGCGTCGGCGGCGACGCGCAGGTCAAGTCGATCAAGAAGGTCTCCGGCACGCTCAAGCTCGAGCTCGCGCAGTACCGCTCGCTCGAGGCGTTCGCGATGTTCGCCTCCGACCTCGACGCCACGTCGCGCCGCCAGCTCGACCGGGGCGCTCGCCTCACCGAGCTGCTGAAGCAGCCGCAGTACTCGCCGTACCCCGTGGAGGAGCAGGTCGTCTCGATCTGGGCCGGCACGAACGGCAAGCTCGACACGGTGCCGGTGAACCAGGTGCTCCAGTTCGAGTCGGAGCTGCTCGAGCACATGCGCCACAACGGCACGGTGCTGTCGACGCTGCGCGAGACGAACGTGCTCGACGACGCGACGCTCGCGATGCTCGAGTCCGAGGTCGACGCGTTCGTCAAGAACTGGCAGTCGAAGCCGGAGTCGAGCATCACCGACCCGGGCACCGAGTCCGACACGCCGATGGTCGAGGACGTCAACCAGGAGCAGATCGTCAAGGGCCGTCGCTGACGCGAGCTCGCTGAGGAGGCGACATGGGAGCCCAGCTCCGGGTCTACACGCAGAAGATCAAGTCTGCGCAGACGACCAAGAAGATCACGAAGGCGATGGAGCTCATCGCTGCATCGCGCATCCAGAAGGCGCTCGCACGCGTGCACGCCTCGACGCCGTACGCTCGCGCGCTCACGCGCGCCGTCAGCGCGGTCGCCACGTACTCCAACGAGGCGCACCCGCTGACGGTCGAGCGGCCGCAGCTCAAGCGCGCGGCCATCGTCGTGCTGACGAGCGACCGCGGCCTCGCCGGCGCGTTCAACTCGCAGATCCTGCGCGAGGCGAGCGAGCTGCGGGCGAAGCTCGAGGCTGAGGGCAAGGAGGTCGACCACTACCTGGTCGGCAACAAGGCCGTCGGCTACTTCCGCTTCCGCAAGCGCACCGCGGTGCGCGAGTGGACGGGGCAGTCGGAGACGCCGAGCCCGGAGCTCGCGCAGGAGATCGCCGACGCGGTGCTCGAGGCGTACGTCTCGGAGCAGGTCGACGAGATCCACGTCGTCTACAACCGCTTCGTCAGCATGATGACGCAGGACCCGACCTCGGTGCGGCTGCTGCCGCTCGAGATCGTCGAGGCCTCGGGCGCCGAGAGCGCCGAGCAGTTCCCGCTCTACGAGTTCGAGCCGGAGCCCGCGGGCGTGCTCGACGCACTGCTGCCGGTCTACGTCGAGAGCCGCATCTTCAACGCCCTCCTGCAGTCGGCCGCCGCGAAGCAGGCAGCCACCCAGAAGGCGATGAAGTCGGCCTCCGACAACGCCGACAAGCTCATCACCGACTACACCCGCCTGCGCAACAACGCGCGCCAGGCCGAGATCACGACGCAGATCTCCGAGATCGTGGGCGGCGCGGACGCCCTCGCCTCGGCGAAGTAGCCACGAAAGGCAAGCACCATGACCATCACTGACACCACAGAGGCCTCGCAGAAGCAGGTCGGCGTCGGCCGCGTCGCTCGCGTGACCGGGCCCGTCGTCGACATCGAGTTCCCGCACGACGCCATCCCGGGCATCTACAACGCGCTCAAGACCACCGTCGACCTCGGCGCGGGCACCGAGCCGCAGGAGATCACGCTCGAGGTCGCGCAGCACCTCGGCGACGACCTCGTGCGCGCCATCGCCCTCAAGCCGACCGACGGCCTCGTCCGCGGCCAGGAGGTGCGCGACACGGGCGACCCGATCATGGTGCCCGTCGGCGACATCACCAAGGGCAAGGTCTTCAACGTCATCGGCGAGGCGCTCAACCTCGGCGAGGGCGAGACGCTCGAGGTCACCGAGCGCTGGTCGATCCACCGCAACGCGCCCTCGTTCGACCAGCTCGAGTCGAAGACGCAGCTGTTCGAGACCGGCATCAAGGTCATCGACCTGCTCACGCCCTACGTGCTCGGCGGCAAGATCGGCCTCTTCGGCGGCGCCGGCGTCGGCAAGACGGTGCTCATCCAGGAGATGATCCAGCGCGTCGCGCAGGACCACGGCGGTGTCTCGGTGTTCGCCGGTGTCGGCGAGCGCACCCGTGAGGGCAACGACCTCATCCACGAGATGGAGGAGGCGGGCGTCTTCGACAAGACCGCCCTCGTCTTCGGCCAGATGGACGAGCCGCCGGGCACGCGACTCCGCGTCGCCCTCTCGGCGCTGACGATGGCGGAGTACTTCCGCGACGTGCAGAAGCAGGACGTGCTGCTCTTCGTCGACAACATCTTCCGCTTCACGCAGGCCGGCTCGGAGGTCTCGACGCTGCTGGGCCGCATGCCCAGCGCCGTCGGCTACCAGCCGAACCTCGCGGACGAGATGGGCATCCTGCAGGAGCGCATCACGTCGACCCGCGGCCACTCGATCACGTCGCTGCAGGCCATCTACGTGCCCGCTGACGACTACACCGACCCGGCCCCGGCCACGACGTTCGCGCACCTCGACGCCACGACGGAGCTCTCGCGAGAGATCGCGTCGAAGGGCCTCTACCCGGCCGTCGACCCGCTGACCTCGACGAGCCGCATCCTCGACCCCCGCTACCTGGGCAACGACCACTACCGCGTCGCGACCACGGTCAAGCAGATCCTCCAGAAGAACAAGGAGCTGCAGGAGATCATCGCGATCCTCGGTGTCGACGAGCTCTCCGAGGAGGACAAGATCGTCGTGTCGCGTGCACGCCGCATCCAGCAGTTCCTCTCGCAGAACACCTACATGGCGAAGAAGTTCACCGGTGTCGAGGGCTCGACCGTGCCGCTCAAGGAGACCGTCGAGTCGTTCGACGCGATCGCCAAGGGCGAGTTCGACCACGTGGCGGAGCAGGCGTTCTTCAACGTCGGCGCCATCTCGGACGTCGAGGCCAAGTGGGCGCAGATCCAGAAGGAGAACGGCTGATGGCTCTCGCCGTCAGCATCGTGTCGGCCGCGGCCGAGGTCTGGTCGGGTGACGCCTCGCAGGTGGTCGCGCGCACGACCGAGGGCGAGATCGGCATCCTGACGGGCCACGAGCCGCTGCTCGCCGTGCTCGCCGAGGGCCAGGTGCGCGTCACCGACGCGTCCGGCACCGTCCACAAGGTGGATGCCGAGGACGGCTTCCTCTCGGTCGACCACGACCGCGTGGAGATCGTGGCCAGGAACGCCAAGCTCGCGTGATCGTCCTGCTGCCGCCCAGCGAGACGAAGGCGGCAGGCGGGACGGGCGAACCGCTCACGACGGCCGGTCTGGGATACCCCGGGCTGGCCGTCGCCCGTTCGCGGGCACTGGCGGCGCTCGACCGCCTGGTCGCCGAGGGGCAGGACGTCTCGACGCCCGCGAAGGCGCGCGCCGCGGCCGACAACGCCGCCGTGCGCACGTCCGCGACGATGCCCGCCATCGAGCGCTACACAGGCGTGCTCTTCGACGCGCTCGATGCCGCGTCCCTCGCGCCCGACGCGCGCGCCTGGCTCGACAGCCACGTCGTCGTGCAGTCGGCGCTGCTCGGCTTCCTGCGCGCCTCCGACCGCATCCCCGTCTACAAGGTGTCCGAGCACACGAAGCTGCCCGGCGAGCGGATGCGCGAGCTGTGGTCGGGGGCCGGATCGGTGATCGAGGGCTTCGCGCTCGACCTGCGCTCGAAGGCCTACGCGTCGCTCGCGCCCGTCGCGGGCGCCGTGCCGGTCGAGATCGTCTCGCCCGACGGCAAGGCGCTGAACCACTGGAACAAGGCGGGCAAGGGCGCGCTCGTGCGGTCGCTCGCCGCGGCGCGCGTCGTGGCGGACTCGGCGGATGCGCTCGTCGCGTGGGCCGCGTCGTCGGACGTGCCGCTCGAGCGCACGGACGCCGGCCTGCGCCTCACGGTGCAGGACCCGCGGCTCGTCGCCGCCCGCTGACCCGCGATGCTGGTCGAGCCGGACGGCGCGCTCTGCGCGCCGCCCGAGTCGAGACCGTCGCGACAGGCGCTCCTCCCTGGCACGGACGTGGTCTCGACTCGCGCGGCCGCCGGGGCGGCCGTGCGGCTCGACCAGCAACATCGGGGTACAGCGCGCGTGCGGGCACGTGCTCCTAGCATCGGTGCATGCCAGATGTACCCCAAACCGACGCCATCGCCGCCGGTGCCGCCGACCTCGGGTGGGCGGAGCTGCGGCCCGGGCAGCGCGAGGCGGTCCAGGCCGCGCTCGACGGGCACGACGTGCTCGCGGTCATGCCGACCGGCCACGGCAAGTCGGCGATCTACCAGCTCGCCGCCGGCCTCACCGACGGCCTCACCATCGTCGTGTCGCCGCTCATCGCGCTCCAGCGCGACCAGGTCGAGCAGCTGGGAGCGCTCGGCGCCGACCCCGCCGTCGCCGTGAACTCGTCGCAGCGCGCGACCGAGACCCGCGAGGCATGGGAGGAGCTCGAGGCCGAGGAGGCCGGCTTCCTCTTCCTGGCGCCCGAGCAGCTCGCCCGCGACGAGGTCGTCGAGCGGCTCCGCCGGCTGCGCGCGACGCTCTTCGTCGTCGACGAGGCGCACTGCGTCTCGGCGTGGGGGCACGACTTCCGTCCGGACTACCTGCGGCTCGGCCACGTGATCGAGGCGCTCGGGCATCCGACGACGATCGCCCTCACGGCGACCGCGGCACCGCCCGTGCGCGACGAGATCGTCGAGCGCCTGCGGATGCGCGACGCCCATCAGGTGGTGCGGGGCTTCGACCGCCCGAACATCTTCCTCGAGGCCCACCGGGTGGCCGACGACGACGAGCAGCGGCGGATGGTCGTCGAGCGGGCGAGCGCCGAGGCGAAGCCCGGGCTCGTCTACGTCGCCACCCGCAAGCAGGCGGAGCAGCTCACCGACGAGCTGCAGGCGGCCGGGACGCGCGCGGAGACGTACCACGCAGGGCTCTCCCGCGCCGAGCGCGAGCGGGTGCACGACGCCTTCTCCGACGGCAGCGCCGAGGTCGTCGCCGCGACCTCGGCCTTCGGCATGGGCATCGACAAGGCCGACGTGCGGTTCGTGCTGCACGCCGCGGCGCCCGAGTCGCTCGACGCGTACTACCAGGAGATCGGGCGCGCCGGCCGCGACGGCGAGCCGGCCCTCGCGGCGCTCTACTTCCGGCAGGAGGACTTCGGCGTGCACCGGTTCCGCACCGGGGGCTCCGCCGACACCGACATGCTGTCGAAGGTCGCGTCCCGCATCCGGCGCGCGAAGCAGCCCGTGCCGCCCGAGCGGCTGCGCGAGCGGCTCGAGGTCGGCGCGAGCCGGCTCACCTCCGCGGTCAACCTGCTCGAGCAGACCGGTGCGCTCGAGACCAACGGGGACGGCGACCTCGTGTGGCGCGAGGGCACCGTCAAGCCCGCCGTCGCCGAGGCGGCGAGGCTCGCGGAGGCGCGGCGCCGGGTCGACCGCTCGCGCATCGACATGATGCGGGGCTACGCCGAGACGGGCGGCTGCCGCCGCCGGTTCCTGCTGGGCTACTTCGGCGAGGAGCTGCCCGAGCGCTGCGGTGCGTGCGACACGTGCAGGAGCGGATCGGCCGCGCGCGTCGAGGAGGCGCGCGGCGAGGGGGACGCGGATGGCAGCTGGCGCGTGGGGCTCGAGGTGCGCCACGAGGCGTGGGGCGAGGGCAGCGTCGTCAGCGAGGACGGCGACCGCATCACCGTGCTGTTCGACGAGGAGGGCTACAAGACCCTCGCGGTGGAGACGCTCGAGCGCACCGGCGTGCTGCAGCCGCTGCCCGCTGCTTAGCCGCCACCAAGGAACCGTCAAGGTGCGCCTCACGGCGCGGCGGCACGATGCCGGAGGGCGCGCATCGGCGGCCCGATCATCCGCTCGAGAATCCGGTTGACTATGGCCATGACCCCGACCAGCCCGCGCACCCCGCTCGTGCGCCCCGACGGGATGCCCGTGCGCGCGCTCGTCGTCGACGACGAGGTCAACCTGAGCGAGCTGCTGCGCATGGCGCTGTCGAACGACGGGTGGGAGGCGCGGACGGCGGGCAACGGGCAGGAGGCGCTGAACGCCGTCCGCGAGTTCCAGCCCGACATCATCGTGCTCGACATCATGATGCCGACGATCGACGGCATGGAGGTGCTGCGCCGCATCCGCGCGACGGGCAACGACGTGCCCGTGCTGTTCCTGACCGCGAAGGACGCGGTCGAGGACCGCATCGCCGGCATCGAGGAGGGCGGCGACGACTACGTCACGAAGCCGTTCAACCTCGAGGAGGTCGTCGCGCGGCTCCGGCGGATGGCGCGCCGCCACGTCGCGATCGCCGACGCCGATCCGCGGCTCCAGGTGGGCGACCTCGTGCTCGACGAGGAGACCTACGAGGTCGAGCGTGCGGGCACGGCCGTGACGCTCACCGCGAAGGAGTTCGAGCTGCTGCGGTTCCTGATGCGCAACCCGCGGAGGGTGCTCAGCAAGGCACAGATCCTCGAGAGCGTCTGGAGCTACGACTTCGGCGGCAAGTCGAGCATCGTGGAGATCTACATCTCCTACCTGCGGAAGAAGATCGATCAGCTCGGCGAGCCGATGATCCACACCGTGCGCGGGGTCGGCTACACGATCAAGCCGGCGTGAAGCGCCGCGCCCCCCGTCGCGCCTGGACGCTGCGCCGCACGATCGTGACCGGCGCGAGCGTCCTGGTCGCGCTCGCGCTCCTCCTCACGAGCATCATCACGATGTCGGCGCTGCGATCGGCCGAGATCGAGCGGCTCGACGAGCAGGTGCTCGCAGGCCTGGACTTCGCCGCCGGCCCCCGCGGTGAGCCCGACGGCAATCCCGGTGGACCCGGCGGCAGCGGCTTCGAGCCGGCCGCGCGGATCGGCACGCTCCAGGTGGTGGTCGACGGCGCAGGCACCGCGACGAGCGCCACCTACGCGGGCGTCGACGGCGAGGAGGTGCCGCTGGCGTCATCCCAGCTCGAGGCGCTCCTCGCGGCCGACCTCGGCGAGCGCGCGCCCACGACCATCGACCTCGGCGGTGAGCTGGGGACCTTCCGGGTCGCGGCGGAGGCCCGAGACGGCCGCACCATCATCTCCGGCAGCTCGCTCGACGACGTCGATGCGACGACGGGGGCGATCACCGGCATCCTGGCGGTCGTGATGGGCGCGGCGCTCATCCTCGTCGTCGTGGGCCTCGCCCTGGTCGTCACGCGGGCGCTGCGGCCGCTCGAGCGGGTGACCGGCATCGCGCAGCGCGTCGCCGAGCGGCCGCTCGCGGCCGGCGCGGTGGAGCTGCCGGACCGCGTCGCCGCCGCAGACACCGACCCGCACACCGAGGTGGGGCGCGTCGGGCTCGCGCTCAACACGCTGCTGTCGCACGTCGAGACCTCGCTCGCAGCACGAGAGCGCAGCGAGCAGCAGCTGCGCCGCTTCATCGCCGACGCGAGCCACGAGCTGCGCACGCCGCTCGCCTCGATCCGCGGCTACGCCCAGCTCTCGCAGGGCGAGGACGCGCCCATGACGCCGACGCAGGAGCGCTCGCTCGAGCGGATCAGCGCCGAGGCGGTGCGCATGAGCTCGCTCGTCGACGACCTGCTGCTGCTCGCGCGGCTCGACGCCGGCCAGCAGCTGCGGCGCGATCCCGTCGACCTCGCGCTCGTGCTCGTGGACGCCGTCAGCGACGCGCACGCAGCAGCACCCGACCACGAGTGGGTCCTCCACGTCGACGAGACGGTCGAGGTGCGCGGTGACGAGGGCCGCATCCGGCAGGTGATCGCGAACCTGCTCGGCAACGCCCGGGCGCACACGCCGGCGGGCACGACCGTCACCGCATCGCTCGCGCACGATGCGACCCACGCCGAGATCCGCGTCCGAGACGACGGGCCGGGCATCGACCCGGCGCTGGGCTCGCGCCTCTTCGAGCGCTTCGTGCGCGGCGATGCGTCGCGCCACCGCGCGGCGGGCAGCACGGGGCTCGGTCTCTCGATCTCGCAGGCGATCGTCGCCGCGCACGGGGGCACGATCGAGGTCGACAGCGCGCCCGGACGCACGGAGCTCATCGTCCGGCTCCCGCTCACCTGACCGCGCGGCCTAGCATCGAGCCGTGACGAACCGGCCAGAGACCCTCGATCGCATCCGCGCGGCGTTCGAGCCGCTGCCCGTGCGGCTGCAGCCCATGTTCGGCGAGCAGGCCATCTACTGCGACGACCGGATCTTCGGCTTCGTCTGCGACGACACGCTGCTGCTCAAGCTGGTCCCGGAGGCGGGCGAGCTCACCGAGCACCTGCCGCGTGGCGAGGCATACCCGGGATCGAAGCCCTACGGCATCGTCGACGACGACGCGCTCGACGACACCGACTGGCTGCACGAGGTCGCCCAGACCATCGCGAGCACCCAGCCGCACAAGCCCGCGAAGGCACGGCGGCCGCGGCCCTGAGGGCCAGTGCATAGCCGCCGCACTGCTGGCGGCTCGACGGCGCTCATGCGCGACCAAGCATCGGTTCTGCTCCGGGTAGGGAGCGATCCGTAGACCTGGAGGCATGCACTCCGCACCGCCCAGCACCGCTGTCCGCCGCCCGCTCTCCACTCGCATCCGCCTCGCGATCGCCGCGGCCCTCGTCGCGTGCATGACCGTCGTCGGCGGCGTCGCGTGGGCGCTCGACCGCTTCCTCGTCGAGCACGTCGAGGTCGTGAGCGCCTCCGCCGCAGAGGGCTCGTCGGCGGTCACCACGACGACCGAGGCGGCCGCGTTCGCGGTCACGACCGAGACGGTCGGGAGCGGCACCGACGTGGCGGTCGTCACGACCGCCGTCATCGACCTCGACGCCATGACCCAGCTGCGCAGCGCGTTCGCCGACGACGCCTTCGGCGAGAACATCACCGAGCTGCCGAGCGTGATCGCGGAGGGCGTCGGCGCGAGCCTGGCGATCAACGGCGACTACTACGGCTTCCGCGACTCGGGCATCGTCATCCGCAACGGCGTGCTGTACCGCGACGAGGGCGCGCGCGAGGCGCTCGTGCTGTACCGCGACGGCACGGCGGCCATCGTCGACGAGACCGCCACGACGGGCGAGGAGCTGCTCGCGGACGGCGCGTGGCAGACGCTCTCGTTCGGGCCGGCGCTCGTCGAGGACGGCGAGGTCGTCGCAGGCATCGATGCCGTCGAGGTCGACACGAACATCGGGAACCACTCGATCCAGGGCGACCAGCCCCGCACCGCGATCGCGGTGCTCGCCGACGGCAGCGTCGCGTTCGTCGTGGTCGACGGCCGCAGCGACGCGAGCGCGGGCATGACCCTCTCGGAGCTCGCCGTCTACGTGCAGGGGCTCGGGGCGGTCACCGCGTACAACCTCGACGGCGGCGGATCCTCGACGATGGTCGTCGACGGCGAGGTCGTCACCGAGCCGTCGAACGGCGGCGAGCGCGCCACGAGCGACATCCTGTACGTGGCCGGCTGATGGCCGTCGTCCTGATCTGCGCGCTCGACCCCGACGAGCGCCTCGAGCTGCTCGTGGAGGCGCTCGCGCCCCGGCACGTCGTGGTCGTCGACGACGGCAGCGGCCCGGACTCCGCCGCCGTCCTCGCGAGGGTGCGGCGGCGCGGCGCGACCGTCCTCGTGCACGAGCGCAACCGGGGGAAGGGAGCGGCGCTCCGCACCGGCATCGCGCACGTGCGCGCTGCCCACCCGGGTGCCGACATCGTCACCGCCGACTGCGACGGCCAGCACCGGCCCCAGGACGTCGCCGCCGTCGAGGCCGCGATCGTGCCCGGTGCCATCGCCCTCGGCGAGCGCCGCTTCACCGGGGCGGTGCCGGTGCGCAGCCGGGTCGGCAACACCGTCGCCCGCTCGCTCTTCGCGCTCGCCTCCGGCGTCCGGGTGGGCGACGCGCAGACCGGCCTCCGGGGTCTCCCGAGCGACGCGCTGCCGTGGATCGCAGCCGTGCCGGGCGATCGGTTCGACCACGAGCAGCGCGTGCTGCTCGAGGCGTCGAGGCGGCGGGTGCCGCTCCGCGGCGTACCGATCGCGACCATCTACCTGGCCGGCAACGCGTCGTCGCACTTCCGTCCGCTCATCGACTCCGCGCGCGTCGTCGCGCCGCTGCTCGCGCCGATCGGCCGCTTCCTCGCGCTCGGCGCCGTCTGCTTCGCGCTCGACGCGCTGCTCGTCGTCGCGCTGTCCGCGGTGCTCGGCGTCGCCGGCATCGCGGCCGTGCTGGCACGGGCCGCGAGCGGCGCCGTGCACTTCGCCGCAGGCCGCCGATGGGTGTTCGTCGCGGCCGGCTGCGTCCGTGCCCAGGCGCGTCGCTACGCCCTGCTCGCGGCGGGCACGATCGCCGTCGGTGCGACCGCCCTGCAGCTCGCGGTCGCCGCCGGCGCGGCGCTCCTGCCGGCGAAGGTCGGCATCGACCTGGCGCTCGCCGCGGCGACCTACCTCGCGCAGCGCTTCGGCGTCTTCGCGCCCGTCCAGGACCCGACCCCCACGACCGAACCACACCCACGACGCTTGGAGCACCAGTGAACGACATCCTCATGATCGGCATCGACGCGATCGCGATCGCCATGATGGCCTTCGGCCTCTACTTCCGTCGCCACCGCCGCCGCGACCTGCTGGTCGCCTTCGTCGGCGTGAACGTCGGCGTGCTCGCCGTCAGCCTCGTGCTCGCGAGCGCCACCGCCTCGATCGGCGTCGGGCTCGGCCTCTTCGGCGTGCTGTCGATCATCCGGCTCCGCTCGACAGAGATCTCGCAGCGCGAGGTGGCGTACTACTTCGCATCCCTCGCGATCGGCCTCGTCGCGGGCCTCGGCGGCAGCAGCCTGCCGGTCGCGATCGGCCTCATCGCGCTCGTCATCGTGGCGATGGCGATCGTCGACCATCCGCGGCTGCTCGCGGGGCACCGCCAGCAGATGGTGCGCCTCGACCGCGCGGTCGTCGACGAGCTCGAGCTCGTCGCCGAGCTCGAGCGGCTCACCGGAGGCCGGGTCCGCCAGGCGACCGTCGTCGAGCTCGACCTCGTCGACGACTCGACGCTCGTCGACGTGCGATGGAGCCCTGCTCCGCGCGCGCGGCAGGCGGTCGCAGCGTGAGCGGCGTCGCGCAGGCGCTCGGCCGCCTCGAGCCGGTCTCGCTCGACGAGCTCACGGCAGCCGCAGCGCTGCTGACCCGCGTGGACCGCAAGTACGCGCTCCGCGCGGGCGATGCCGGCGCCGTGCTCGGCCGGCTGCCCGAGGGCACCCGGGCGCTCGAGATCGACGGCGAGCGCTCGCTCGCGTACGCATCCTGCTACTTCGACTCGCCGGACCTGCTCGCCTACCGCCTCGCCGCGCACGGCCGGCGGCGCCGCTTCAAGCTGCGCACCCGCACCTACGTGGACGCCGGCCGCTCCTACCTCGAGCTCAAGACGCGCGGCGGGAGGGGCACGACCGTGAAGGAGCGCATCGAGTACGCGCTCGACGACCGCGAGGTGCTCACCGACGACGGCCGCGCCTACGCCGACGAGGGCCTCGCGGCGATCGGCCTCGCAGCGCCACCGCTCGCCCCCGTGGTCGAGACGACCTACCGGCGCACGACCCTGCTGCTGCCCGACGGCGCCACCCGTGCGACCGTCGACACGGAGCTCGCATGGCAGCTCGACGACGGCACGACGATGCGGACGCCCGGCCTCGTCATCGTCGAGACGAAGGCCTCGAGCGGCGCAGGTCCCGTCGACCGGCTGCTCTGGCGCGCCGGGCACCGTCCCGACCGCGTCAGCAAGTTCGCCACAGGCCTCGCCGCGCTGCGCCCGGACCTGCCCTCGAACCGCTGGCACGGCGTGCTGCGCCGGTGCTTCGCCGATGCCGAGCGCATCGCCGCATGACGACCACGACCGACCACCACCACCAGGAGAGACCCGTGGACACCACCAACATGCGCACCGGCCGCCTCGCACGCCTCCGGCGGCGCGGGTTCGCGCCCGCCCTCGCGATCGTCGCGAGCGGCATCCTGCTCGCCGGCTGCACCGCGGTCGAGGCCGGACTGACCCAGGTCGCGGCCGGGGCGAGCGGGGCCAGCGGCACGACGACGTCGGTCGTCAGCGCGACCCTCGACGAGCTCGCAGCGGCGAACGAGGACGGCACGGTCGTGCGCGAGGACGAGTGGAGCGTCGACGACGCCATCGACGTCACGCTCGCCGGCACCGGGGCGACCGCCGCGAGCGGCGTGACGAGCGCCGACGGGATCGTCACGATCACGGAGGCCGGCGTCTACCGGCTCTCCGGCTCGCTCGACGGCCGCATCGTCGTGGCGGCTCCCGAGGACGCCCAGGTCGTCCTCGTGCTCGACGGCGCCGCGATCGCCTCGGACGCCGGCTCGGCCATCGAGGTGCAGACGGCAGACGACGTGGCGATCCACCTCGCCGAGGGCAGCGAGAGCTCCATCGTCGACACCTCGACCTACGCCGAGGACGCAGAGGCGAACGCGGCCATCTTCTCGGAGGCGGACCTGACGCTCTCCGGCACCGGCTCCCTGCGCCTCGAGGCATCCGGCGACGGCATCACGAGCGAGGACGACCTCGCCGTCGTGGGCGGGACGATCGACGTGACCGCCGCCGACGAGGCGCTGCGCGGCAAGGACTCGATCCAGGTCGAGGACGGGACGCTCGCCCTCACCGCCGGCGGCGACGCGCTGCAGAGCGACAACGCCGACGAGGCGGAGCGCGGGTGGATCCGCATCGAGGGCGGCACGATCACCGCCACGGCCGGCGACGACGGCCTGAACGCCGTGAGCGACATCCTCGTCGCGGGCGGCACGGTCACGGTCGACGCCACGGGCGACGGCCTGCACGCCGACGTCGCGCTCGCGATCGCGGGCGGCACGATCACCGTCGAGGGCTCGGACGAGGGGCTCGAGTCGGCGCTCGTGCAGATCGACGGCGGCGCGGTGGATGTGACTGCTGACGACGACGCGATCAACGGTTCTGCCGGATCGTCGACGGCAGACGCGAGCGCGGGCGGGATGGGCGGCGGCATGGCCGACTCCGGCGAGCTGGTCGCGATCACCGGCGGGGAGGTGACGCTCCGCTCGGGTGGGGACGGCCTCGACTCGAACGGCTCGATCGAGGTCTCGGGCGGCACGGTCGTGGTCTGGGGGCCGTCGAGCGACGGCAACGGCGCGCTCGACGCGAACGGGGGACTGACGGTCACCGGCGGCACGCTCCTCGCGGTCGGCTCCGCGGGCATGGCGGAGTCACCGGACGCCGCGTCGACGCAGTCGTGGCTGCAGGCACAGGCGACCGGCGACGCCGGCTCGACGATCGAGGTCCTGGACGCGGAAGGCGCGACGATCGCGACGTTCGCGGCCGAGGCGGCGTTCTCGAACGTGGTGTTCTCGGCCGCAGGGCTGACGGGAGACGCCGCGACGGTCGTCGTCGACGGGACCGAGACGGCCGTCACGCTCGGCACCGCGACCGGCGGCGGCATGGGCGGCCAGGGCGGAGGCGCAGGCGGCGGCATGGGCGGCCCCGGCGGCCGCCCGTAGCGGCGCGGCCTCGATGCCGACGGGTCCTAGGGTGGAGGCATGACGCGCACGCTCGGGAACAGCGGCATCGAGGTCTCGCCCATCGGCCTCGGATGCAACAACTTCGGCCGCAGGGGCACGGCGACGGAGGATCAGGCGGGCACCGACGCCGTCATCCACGCGGCGATCGATCACGGCATCACGCTCTTCGACACCGCCGACATCTACGGCAACCCCGCCACGACCTCCGAGACGCTCATGGGCGTCGCGCTCGCGAAGGCGGGGAGCGCCGGGCGCGACAAGGTCGTGCTCGCGACGAAGTGGGGCCACTCCGGCTTCGCGATCGAGGGCACCGAGTCGTGGGGTCCGAAGGGCGCGCGCACGTACATCCGCAACGCCGTCGAGGCGTCGCTGCGCCGCCTGCAGACCGACCGGATCGACCTCTACCAGCTGCACACGCCCGACGAGTCGACGCGCATCGAGGAGACGGTGCGCGCGCTCGACGAGCTCGTCGCCGAGGGCAAGATCCGCGCCTACGGCCACTCGAACTTCACCGCCGAGCAGATCGGCGAGGCGGCCGAGGTCGAGAGCGAGCACGGCTTCGTCTCGGCGCAGGACGAGTACTCGCTCGTCGCCCGCGGCGTGGAGCGCGAGGTGCTGCCCGCAGTGCTCGAGGTGGGGATCGGCTTCCTGCCCTACTTCCCGCTCGCCAACGGCCTGCTCTCGGGCAAGTACTCGCAGGGCACCGGCCCCGAGGGTGCGCGGCTCACGGCGCTCAAGCCGCAGCTGCTCGAGGAGACCGACTGGTCGCGCATCGCCGAGTACGAGCGGATCGTCCGCCGCGCCGACCGCACGATGCTCGACGCCACCTTCCAGTGGCTGCTCGCGCAGCCCGCGGTGACGAGCGTCATCGCCGGCGCGACGCGCCCCGAGCAGGTCGCGCAGAACGCGGCTGCCGGACGCGGCGAGCTCGAGGCCGAGACGGTCGAGGAGATCTCGGCGCTCTTCGCCTGATCGCGCGGGCTCACCGCAGCGCGGCGTAGCCCTGCTCGTCGCGCGCGTTCGACGCCGCCCGGATGGTGCCGTCGGGCTCGTGCGACGCGAACGAGAGCCGACCGAGCGACCAGGGGCCGGCGTCCGTCACGACGTGCCCGCGGCGGCGAAGCTCGGCGATCGTCGCGTCGCCCAGCCGCGACTCGACGTGCAGGCCGCCGGGCTCCCACGTGCGCGGCTCGAACGACGACACGAGGTGCGTGACGTGCCACGAGGGCGCGTCGATCGCCGCCTGCGGGTCGAGGCCGAGCACGCGCAGTCCCAGCAGCATCGCCAGCTGCCACTGGTCCTGCTGGTCGCCGCCGGGCGTCCCGAGGGCTGCGGTCGCGCCGTCGTCGTCGACGAGCATCGTGGGGGAGAGGGTCGTGCGCGGCCGGATGCTCGGCGAGAGGCTCGTCGGCAGCCCGGGCTCGAGCCACAGCATCTGCGCCCGCGTGCCGAGGCAGAAGCCCAGCTCTGCGATCGCGGGGCTCGACTGCAGCCAGCCCCCGGAGGGGGTCGCGGAGATGACGGTGCCCCAGCGGTCGACGACGTCGATGTGGCAGGTGTCGCCGCGGGTGGGCTCGCCGGTGCCGGCGGCGCGGGTCGCCGGCGCGCCCTCGGGCATGCGCGCCAGGCGCGGGTCCCCGCGGAGCGCGCCCGGCCGCAGCTCGAGCGAAGCCGTGCCGTCGATGAGCGCCCTGCGCTCCGCGAGGTAGTCCGCGTCGAGCAGCCGCGAGAGGTCGGCGCCGTCGCCGAACCAGGCGTCCCGGTCGGCCAGCGCGAGCTTCGTCGCCTCCGCCGCGACGTGCACGAGGTCGGCGTCGAGCGCCTCCGCACGATCGGGCAGCAGCGGGTCCATGATGCCGAGCGCCGCGAGCAGCGCCGGGCCCTGCGACCACGCGCCAACCTTGTGCACGGTCGTCCCGCGCCAGTGCATCGCGACCGTGTCCTCCCAGCTGGGTCGCCAGGCGGCGAGGTCGTCGCCGGTGAGGAGCCCAGCGTGCGCGGCGCCGGTGGAGTCCATCGCCGGCTGCCGCGCGTGCCGGTCGATCGCCTCGGCGACGAAGCCCTCGCTCCAGGCGGCGATCGCCGCGTCGCACGCGGCCTCGCGGCCCTTGCCGCGGCCGGCGTCGGCGAGGCGGCGGTAGGTCTCGGCGAGCGCGGGGTTGCGGATGACGTCCCACGCGGCGGGGGCGGGGTCGGCCCACAGCGCGGCGGAGGAGGCCCAGTGCTCGCGGAAGAAGTCGGCACGGCCGGCGATGGTGCGGACGACGCGGGGGAGCACGCGGTGGCCTCGCTCCGCGAGCTCGATCGCGAACGCGAGCACGTCGGCGGGCGCCCAGGAGCCGTGGTCGCGCACGAGCGCGAGCCACGCGGGCACCGCGCCCGGCACGACCGCCGCGAGCAGCCCGGTGCCGGGGATGTGCTCGATGCCCTCGGCGCGCATCCGCTCGATCGTCGCCGACGCCGGCGTGACGCCCTGGCCGGCGAGCACCCGCGGCGCCTGCTCCGGGCGACGGACGATGGCGGGCAGGTCGCCGCCCGGCCCGTTGAGGTGCGGCTCGACCACGTGCAGGACGAAGCCCGCGGCGGCCGCCGCGTCGGCGGCGTTGCCGCCTCGCTCGAGCACGGCCATGCCGCTCGACGACGCGAGCCAGTGCGTCGACGCGACCGCTCCGAACGAACCCTGCAGCGGCGGTCTGGTGCGCATCATGGGGCTCAGGCTAACCCGCGCGCGCTGACCTCCGGCCGGAGACCGCGGCGCCGCAGCACCGACCGTGCGCCGCCGTCGTCCACAGCCCGGTGCCGACGGGGAGCGGCCGGCGGCGCGGGTGCCGCAGAGTGCGCGCCATGGACACCGTCCGCATCAGCACACCGCAATCGCTCCTCCGGCTGCTGCCGCGCCTCGTCGGCGCTCCCGAGCCGCCCGCGCTCGTCGCGCTGCCGTTCCGCCGCGGCAGGTCGGGCATGCCGATGGTGCTCGACCTCCCCGCCCGGCGCTCCGTCCCCGCGATCGCGCGCGCGATCCGCAACGGGGCGCAGGGCGCCGACGCCGTGGTGCTCGTCGCGTGCCTCGCCGAGGCGCTCGGCACCGCACCGCTGCCGCTCCGGACGCCGCTCGCGAGCCTCGCCGAGCGGCTCGCGCGCGACGGCATCCGCTGCCTCGAGCTGCTCGCGCTCGGGCCCGACGCGTGGGGCGACTACGCGATGCCCGACGGCGCGCGCGGCCCGCTCGCCGAGCTCGACCTGCTCGACGACCCGGCGCCGGGCGTGCCGGAGCTCCCGCCGCTCCCTGGCACGCCGAGCGGCTCCGACGGCCCCGCGGCGCTCGCCGTCGCGCAGTGGCTCGACGCGCTCGGCGCCATCGAGGTCGAGGCCGCCGCGCAGGGGGCGATCGCGGCGCTCGAGCGCGCGGTGGACCTCGCGCCGCGGCTCGACGCCGGGCCCGGCCCGCTCGGCATCGACCCGGCGAAGGCGGCAGCCGTGGCCGTCGCGCTCGTCGCCCGTCCGGTGCTGCGCGACATCGCGATCGAGCTGGCTTTGGACGGCCCGGACGCCGCCGCCGCGACGCTCGCCGCCATCGACCGCGACGGCGCGCTCGCCGCCGACGATGCGGCGGGGCGCTTCCTGGGCTGCGGTCCGGCGCCCGATGCCGACCGCCTCCACGAGCGGCTGCGCCGGTGGACGGCGATCGCCGAGGCGACGCCGCTCGACGCGAGAGCGCCGCTGCTCGTGATCGTCGGCTTCCTGCTCTTCTTCGTCGGTCGGGGCCGCACCGCCGGCCGCTGCGCCGAGCTCGCGATGGCCATCGACCCCGGCCTCTCGATGGCGCCGCTGCTGCGCGACATCGTCGACGCGAAGGGCGCTCCCGACTGGGTGCTCGGGCAGAGGTCCGGGGAGTAGCGTCGCGGCATGACGAGCGAACGCGTGCACGACGTCCTGGTGGTCGGGGGCGGCAACGGCGGCCTGTCGGCGGCCGCCCACCTGCTCCGCAAGGGCTGCAGGGACGTGGGCATGATCGAGCCCGCCGAGCGGCACGTCTACAAGCCGCTGCAGCACTACGTCGGCACGGGCCGCGCGCGCCAGGATGAGCTGGTCCGCGAGCAGTCCTCGCTCGTGCCCGAGGGCGTCGAGTGGTACCGCACCGCTGCGGTCGCGATCGATCCGGTGCGCCGCATCGTCCGCTGCGCCGACGGCCGCGAGGTGCGCGGCGCCGACATCGTGCTCGCCCCCGGCGCCCGGATCGACTGGTCGCTGCTCCCCGGCGCGGAGCGCGCGCTCGCCGAGGGCACCGCGATCACGACGTGGGACGACCGCGAGCTCGAGCGCGCGCGGTCCCGGATCGCCGCGACGACGAGCGGCCGCGCGATCTTCCACGTGCACGGCCAGCCTGCCTCGGGTCAGGAGACGGCCTTCAAGCCGCTGTTCATCGCGTGCGACACGTGGCGCGCCGCCGGGGTGCTCGACCGCATCGAGGTCGTGCTCGTCCACGAGGGCGCGCGGCTCCACCGGGTGGAGGCGATCGAGCGCGAGATCCGGCGCCACCTCGACGACTACGGCGTCGACGTGCGGCTCGGCACCCGCCTCCAGAGCATCGACGGCGACGCGGTCGCGCTCGTCGGGCCCTACGGCTCGGGCACGGAGCACGCCGACCTCATCGTGCTCCACGCCCCCTACGCGCCCCACCCGTTCATCGCGGCATCCGGGCTCGACGCCGAGGGTACGGGCGGCTTCGTGGCCGTCGATCCGGAGACGCTCCGCCACCCCGAGCACCCGCGCATCTGGGCGGTCGGCGACGGCGCCGACCTCGGGGACGCGCGCACCGGCGGCGCGCTGCGCAAGCAGGTGACGACCGTCGTCGAGAACATCCGCCGCGCCCGGGGCGGGCAGCCGCTGCAGCGGTACGACGGCTACACCGTCGCGCCCATCATGACCGCGCGGCGCAGCCTCTCGTTCGGCGAGTACGACCGGGAGCTGCGCGTGCGGCGCAGCCTGCCGGTGCCCGACGAGATCCGCTCGAGCCCGCTCTGGTACGCGCTCGACCGCTACGCGCTGCCGCAGGTGTACTGGCACCGGATCCTCAAGGGCCGCCTCTAGCTGGACGGCGTGCGCACGCGATGCGGGCGCATCAGCCACGGCATGGAAGACTGGGGATCGTGACCCACATCGGAGCGGCGACCGGCGAGCACGCCACACAGGGGCCTGAGGGCCGGCAGTTCGCGGTGCGCTGGGCAGGCGCCACCGACACCGGCTTCCGCCGCCAGCACAACGAGGACTCGCTCGTCACGCAGCCGCCGGTCTTCGCGGTGGCCGACGGCATGGGCGGCCACTCGCACGGCGACCTCGCGAGCAAGGCCGTCGCCGAGCAGCTGGGCGGCCTCGGCTCGCTCGAGTCGGTCGAGCCGATCGACGTCGTCGAGGCGCTCCGCCGCGCGACCGACGAGATCGAGAAGCTGGGCGACGGGGAGGGCTCCGCGGGCACGACCGTGACCGGCTGCGCGTTCGCGATGCACGAGGGGGCGCCGCACTTCGCCGTCTTCAACGTCGGCGACTCGCGCACGTACGCGATGCTCGGCGAGCGGCTCACCCGCATCACGATCGACCACTCCGTCGTGCAGGAGCTCATCGATGCCGGACTCCTCACCGAGGAGGAGGCCGAGACGCACCCCGAGGCCAACGTCGTCACGCGCGGCGTCGGCGCCGGCATCGACCCGGTGCCGGACTACTTCCTGCTGCCGATCATGCCGCAGCTGCGGCTGCTCGTGTGCTCCGACGGGCTGACCAAGGAGGTGCACGACATCGAGATCGAGCGCATCCTCTGGGAGCACGACGAGCCCGCCGCCGCCGCCTCCGCGCTCGTCTCCGCCGCCCTCGACAGCGGCGGCCGCGACAACGTGACCGTCATCGTCATCGACGTGACGAAGGCGCCGACGGTCGACGACGTCGACCGCACCGTCCCCCGGACGACGCTGCGCGACGAGGAGACCAGGCGGTCCTGATGGCGAGGCGGCTCCCCTCAGCGCCGCCGGTCCTCCCCGGCTACTCGCACCTGCACGTGCTGGGCACGGGCGGCTACGCCGACGTGTTCCTGTACGAGCAGGCGCTGCCGCGCCGCCCCGTCGCGGTCAAGGTGCTGCTCGCCGAGCTCGTCGACGAGGACGTCCGCCGCTCGTTCCGCAGCGAGGTCAACCTCATGGGACGGCTGTCGTCGCATCCGGGCATCCTGACGGTCTTCGGCGCGAGCGTCGCGAGCGACGGCCGACCCTACCTCGTGATGGAGCTCGCGAGCCCCGAGCTCGGCGAGCGCTTCCGCACCGAGCCGCTCGCGCCCGAGGCGGCGCTGCGCGTCGGCATCCGGGTCGGCGCGGCGATCGAGACCGCGCACCGAGCGGGCGTGCTGCACCGCGACATCAAGCCCGCGAACATCCTCACCACCGCGTTCGGCCACCCGGTGCTCAGCGACTTCGGCATCGCCGGGCTGCAGCACGACGCGACCGAGACCGCGGGCGTCTCCGTGCCCTGGGCCGCGCCCGAGGTGCTGCGCGGCGAGACCGGCGGCACGATCGCGACAGAGGTCTGGTCCCTCGGCGCCACCCTCTTCTCGCTCGTCGCGGGGCGCAGCCCCGCAGAGCACCCGGGCAGGGCCAACGACCACGCCGCCCTCACCGAGCGGATCATCGCGCACGACCTGCTGCCGTCCCGCGCGATCCCGGCGCCGCTGCGGCGGGTGCTCGACCGCGCGCTCGCGGCGAGGCCCGCCGACCGCTTCGAGAGCGTCGAGCAGATGCTGGTCGAGCTGCAGGGCGTGCAGCGCGAGCTCGGGTTCGACGAGACGCCGATCGAGGTCGAGGTCGACGCGTGGGCGGCGGCGCCGCTGCCCGAGACGACCTCGGACGAGGACGCGGATGCCCTGCGGCTGCGCCAGCGCCGGTCGCGCCGCTCGCCGGGCATCACCGGCAGCCGCGTCGACATCTCCGCCTCGACCGGCAGGCGGCAGCCGCAGCAGCCGAAGCGGTTCGCGGTCGGCCTCGGCGTCGGCCTCGCGAGCGTCGTCGTGCTCGGCATCGTCGCGGTCGCGGCCGTGGCGCTCTCGAGCGTCTCGCAGCGCATCCCGGTCGTCGCTGACGTGGCCGTGACGCCGGAGTCGGGCCGCGTGGTGTTCGCGTGGCCCGACCCGGGCCTGGTCGACACCGACACGTACCACGTGCGCACGTCGACGGGCGATGCGCTCATCCAGGGCGGACGCGCGTTCACCATGACGGGTGACGCGGGGGAGCGGCTCTGCATCGACATCGCGGTCAACCGCGACGGCTCGACCGGCGACGTCACGACCGCGTGCGGGGAGCCGCTGCCGTGAAGCGGCGCACCGCCGGCGCCGCGCTGGGCACGCTGCTCGTCGCTGGCGTCGTCGCCGGTGCGGTGCTGAGCCCGGGCTACGTCGCGGTGCAGCCGCAGCTCGACGGGTCGAGCGTCTGGGTCGCCAACGGCGCCGCCGGCGCGATCGGGCTCGCGAACACCGCGAACGGCACGATCGAGCGCATCGTGCGGGTCGGAGGCGTCGACGAGGCGCACCAGAGCCCGAGCGGCACCGTCCTCGTCGATCGCGACGCCTCGACGGTGCGCGTCGTGCGCGACGGCGAGGCGCAGCCGGGGCCCGCGGTCCCGATCGTCGCCGGCGCCGTCGTCGGCGTGCGGGACGACCGCGTCGTCGTCACCGCGCCGAGCACCGGCGACGTGTGGCGCACCACCACGGGCGCGATCGCGGAGGGCGCGCAGCTCGGCGAGCCGGTCGTCGCGCTCGGCCGCGGCGGCGTCGCGGTGCTCGGCGAGCACAGCCTGCTCGCCGCCTCGCCCGGCCTCGGCCGCGTGCTGCGGGTGGACGAGGCGGGCGAGACCGTCGCGAGCGAGCGCGCACCCGTCTCGCCGTCGGCGCCGGCGCTGCAGCTGACGGCGCTCGGCGACGAGTGGGTGCTCTTCGACGCCGGATCCGGCGTGCTGTCGACGCGGACGTGGCAGACCTCGGTCCAGGGGGAGGACCTGCGCCTGCAGGAGCCGGGGCCGAGCGCGAGCACCGTGCTCTACGCGACCGGCGATGCGCTCGTGCGGCAGGCGCTCGGCGTGCCGACCCAGGAGGTGCTCGCATCCGGCTCCGGCGGCGTGCCGGCCGCGCCGGTCGTGCGCGAGGGATGCACGTTCGCGGCCTGGAGCGACGGGGTGGGCTGGCGCGACTGCGCCGAGGCCGAGCCGGTCGTGCTCGGCCTCGACGAGGTCGCGCTCGACCCCGACCTGCGGATCCTGCAGCGCGGCAGCGCGACCGCGCTCGTCGACGACGGCAGCGGCGACGCGTGGGCGATCGACCACGACGGCGAGCGGATCGTCGGCTGGGAGACCGAGGGCGACAGCCCCGCCCCGGAGCAGCCCGCGGAGGGCGAGACCGTCGAGGAGGTCGTCGAGGCCGCGCCCGCCCCTCCGATCGCCGCCGACGACGCGCTCGGTGCACGGCCCGGCGCCGCCACGCTGCTGCCGGTGCTGCTCAACGACACCGACGTCAACGGGGATCCCATCGTCCTCACCGAGGTCGAGTCGGACCGCGCCGACGCGGCAGCCTCGATCGCGCCCGACGGCCGCAGCATCCGCCTCGACGCGCCGGAGGAGGGCGAGACGCGGATCGCGTACGAGATCTCCGACGGCACCGCGACCGCGGCTGCGGTCGCCACCGTCACCGTGCGCGGCGGCAACGAGCCGCCGGTGCTCGAGCGGCCCGTGCAGGCGACCGTCGCCGCCGGCGGCACGCTCGCCCTCGACGCGCTCGACGGCTGGGTCGATCCCGACGGCGACCCGCTCGCGGTCGTCGGCGCGACGGTCGATGCCCCCGACAGCGTGAGCGTCCGGGCCGACGGGCGGCTCGAGTTCCGGGACGGGCTCGCGGGCGCGCAGCGCGAGATCGAGGTGACCGTCTCGGACGGGCGGTCGACGTCGACGGAGGCGATCGCCGTCACCGTGCACGCGGGGTCGGTGGCGATCGCCGCGCAGCCCGTGACCGCGGTCACCCGCGTCGGCCAGCGCCTCGTGCTCGAGCCGCTGCTCGCCGCGCAGGGCGGCGCGGGCCCGCTCAGCCTCCACAACGTCGTCGCGGCCTCCCAGCCGGTCGAGCCCAGCTTCGCCGACGACACGATCATCGTCACCCCGACCGAGCCCGGCCTCCTGCGGTTCGACTACGTCGTGACCGACGGCCAGGCGACGCAGGAGGGCGCGGTCGTCGTGCGGGTGCTCGAGGGCGCCGACGCCTCGTCGGCGCCGGTGACCATGCCGGAGCGGGTCGCGCTGCCCGCGATCGGCACGGTCGCGATCGACGTCGATCGGCTCGCGCACGACCCCGCCGGCGGCGTCGTCGCGCTGCGCACGGCCGAGAGCGACTCGACCGCCGTCCGCGCCGAGGTCGTCGACGCCGAGCGGCTGCGGCTCACCCTCACCGACGACCTCGCCGAGCAGGCGACGGTGCGGTACACCGTCACGAACGGCGTCGCCACGACGACCGGCGAGGTGCTCGTCTCGGCGGCCGCGGCCGCGTCGGTGCAGCCGCCGATCGCGCGCGACGACGAGGTGACGCTCCGCCCGGGCGGGCTCGTCGAGATCCCCGTGCTCGTGAACGACGAGCAGCCCGACGGGCTCGCGCTCACCCTCGACACCGAGATCGTCGCCCCGCCCGAGGCCGGCATGCTCTTCGTCGACGGTGAGCGGATGCGGTACGTCGCCGGCGACGCGGCCGGCACCTTCACCGCCACCTACGGCGTCCGCGGCCCCGACGGCCAGACGGCGACCGCCGACATCACGCTCCGGGTCGCGGAGCAGGCGAGCACCACGAACGCCGCGCCCGACGCGCCGACCGTCGAGGCGCGCGTCGTCGCGGGCGCGAGCATCGACATCCCGCTGCCGCTCTCGGACGCCGATCCGAACGGCGACCCCGTGCAGCTGCTCGGCCCGTCCTCGGCCCCGGCGCTCGGCTTCGTGACGCGGGAGGGCCGGTCGACGCTGCGCTACCAGGCGGGCGACTACTCGTTCGGCACCGACGCCTTCCGCTACCGGGTCGTCGACGACCTGGGCGCGGTGAGCGAGGGCACCGTGCGCGTCGCGGTCGTCGAGCCGGACGCCGCGCTGCCGCCGGTGCTGCGCGCCGACGAGGCGGTCATGCGCCCCGACTCGACCCTCGTCGTGCCGGTGCTCGACAACGACAGCGACCCCGCGGGGCTGCCGCTCGAGATCGTGGGCGTCGAGACCGGGTCGCCCGGCGCGTCCGCCGAGGTGCGCGACGGCGCCGTGCTCGTGACCGCGGGGCTCGAGGCGACGAGCATCGGCGTCGTGGTGACCGTCGAGAACGCGGCCGGCACCAGGTCGTCGAGCTGGCTCCGCATCGAGGTGGACCCCGCGGCGCCCCCGCCGGTGGCCGACGTCGACGACGTGCAGGTCGACATCGAGTCGATCGCCGACGCCGAGGCCGTGCGCATCTCGCCGCTCGCGCACGCGTCCGTGCGCGACGGCCGCACCGACGTGCTCGAGGCCGACCTGCCCATGGCGGTCGAGGGCGTGGCGCTCCGCGACGACGGCACGATCGAGATCGCCGTCGCCGACCGCACCCGCTTCGTGCCCTTCTCGGTGTCGCGCACCGACGCGCCCGGCGAGACCGCGACCGCCGTCATCGCCGTGCCCGGCAGGCTCGACGCGCTGCCGCAGCTGCGGCCCGGCGTCGCACCCCTCACGGTGGCAGCCGGGGAGACGCTCGAGATCGACATCGACGCCGTGGTCGTGACCGTCGACGGCGACGGCGCGCTGCTCACCGACGCGAGCGCCGTGGAGGCGTCGCCGACGGACGGCTCCAACCCGGTCATCGACGAGCGCACGCTGCGCTTCGTGCCCCCGCCGGGCTACTTCGGCCCCGCGAGCATCACCTTCGAGGTGACCGACGGCGACAGCCCCACCGACCCCGACGGGCGGGTGGGCAGGATCGTGCTGCCGATCGAGGTGACGGCGGGCGACGACGTGCCGCTCACGGTGCTCGGCTCCTTCGTGCAGCTCGAGCCCGGCAGCGAGCGCACGATCGACCTCGCGCGGGTCACGCGCGCCCCGGATCCCGCGCGGCTCGCCGCGGCGACATGGTCGGTCGTCGACGGCGCGCCGGAGGGCTTCGAGGCGTCGGTCAGCGGCTCCGCGCTCACTGTGCGCGCGCTGCCGGACACCGATCCCGGCACCACCGCCGAGCTGCAGGTGGGCGCGCGCGACGGCGCGGGCGCGGGCGTGCCCGGCACGGTCGTGCTCTCCGTCATCTCCACCACGCGGCCGCTCGTCTCGCCGGTCGCCGACGCGGTCACGCTGCAGCGCGGCACGAGCGGGCAGGTGACGCCGCTCGCGAACGACGAGGCGTCGAACCCGTTCCCGGACGCACCCCTGCGGATCGGCGCGCTCCGCGCCACCGGTGCCGCCGCGCGCGGCATCGACGCCGGGCTGCAGGACGGCGCCGTGACGCTCTCCGCTCGCCCGGGCGCCGTGATCGGGGCGACGATCGTGCAGGTGCTCGTGCTCGACATCACCGGCGACCCGCGGCGCGGGGTGTGGAGCCCGATCACGATCACCGTGCAGGACGTGCCGGACGCGCCGGCGCCTCCCGTGCAGGTGTTCGACGAGCACGTCGACGGCGTCGTGAGCATGGCGATCGACCCGCCGGTCGACAACGGCAGCCCGATCACCGGCTACCGCATCGTCGGTCCCGGCGTCGACGTGGCGTGCGGCGCCCAGCCCCGGTGCACGGTCGAGGGGCTCCAGGCCGGGGTCGAGCTGCGGCTGCGCGCGATCGCGACGAACGCGCTCGGCGAGAGCGAGCCGTCCGCTCCCTCGGAGCCGGTGCACGCCGACCGGCTGCCGGCGCTCGTGCAGGGCGTGGCCGCGGTGCCCGACGCGGAGCCCGGCGCCGTGCGGGTCGCGTGGCGCGCCGTGCCGCAGCCGCAGGGCGGCACGCCGATCGAGGCCTACCTCGTGCGCATCACCGGCAGCGGCACGAATCGGCTCGTGCGGGTCGGCGCGGCCGAGCGCGCCGCCGTCATCGCGGGGCTCACACCGGGTCGCCCGTACGCGATCGAGGTCGCGGCGGCCAACGACGCGGGCGTCCCGGACGACGCGTGGCGCTGGCCCGCCGCTCCAGTGCCGTTCACCGCGGTCGGCGAGCCGGGCACGACGCCGGTGCTCATCACGGACCGCAGCGGCGGCAGCGTCACCGCGCGCTGGTCGGCGGTCGACGCCGGCGGCGCCGCTCGGGTGCGCTACACCGCCCGCATCGTCGCGGCGGCCGACGTCCCGTCGCTCGGCTGCTCGAGCACCGGCACGGGGGAGCCGGCGGGCACCGCGGCGCTGAGCGCGACCCTGACGATCGCCGAGGGGGCGCGCGCCGTCGTCGCCGTCACGGCGGACAACGGCTGGCACTGCGCCGTCTCGGTCTCGGACCCCGTGTTCGGCCGACCGGCTCCGGTCGCGCCCTCCGACGTCACGATCGCAGCCGGCGGGGCGCAGGTGCGCGACGACGCCCGCGACGTGCAGATCGTCGCGATCCCGGCCGCGGCCGACGGCCTCTGGTTCGAGGCGCGCACCGTGCAGTCGCCGCAGGCGACCGATCCGGTCTGGCAGCGGGTGGGCGCGGGGTCGTGGGTGACGCCCACCACCACCTCCTTCACCTACGGCCGCGAGGCATCCGTCGACGTGCGCGTCTGCGCGCCGTCCGGCGCCGGCTCCGACGCGGTCTGCTCCGAGCCGACGACGGTGGGCAGCGCGACGCCGCTCAGCCTGCGCGCGACCGTCGACGCGTGCACGCCGCTCGTGCCGCTCGACGCGCGCGCGCCCGTCAACGCGACCGCGGATGCGCGGGGGAGCGTCGTCGCCCGCTACCTCGTCGACGGCAGGTGGACCGACGAGCGGCCGTCGACGTCGCGCGTGCCCGCCGGTGCGACCCGGGTCGAGGCATGGGGCGTCGTAACCTATCTGGAGTCCGATCCCCTCCGGGATCCGTCGCCCACCGTGGCGGGCTGCGGGCTGTGAACAGAGGGGAGCCGCCCGTGGGCGTCGACGTCGCGAGCATCCAGGAGCTGTCCGAGCGGGTGGTCGAGCGGGTCGAGCGGGTGCTCGTCGGCAAGCCGCACGTCGTGCAGCTGTCGCTCACCGCGATGCTGAGCCACGGCCACCTGCTCATCGAGGACAACCCCGGCACCGGCAAGACGTCGCTCGCCCGCGCGCTCGCCGCCTCGATCTCGGGCACGTCCACGCGCATCCAGTTCACGCCCGACCTGCTGCCCGGCGACATCACCGGCGTCAGCGTGTGGAGCCAGGGCGCCGGCGAGTTCGAGTACCGGCAGGGCCCGGTGTTCGCGAACGTCGTGCTCGCCGACGAGATCAACCGCGCGAGCCCCAAGACGCAGTCGGCGCTGCTCGAGGTGATGCAGGAGGGCCGGGTCACCGTCGACGGCGTGCCGCACTCGGTGCCGCAGCCGTTCATGGTGATCGCCACGCAGAACCCGATCGAGCACGCCGGCACCTACGAGCTGCCGGAGGCGCAGCTCGACCGCTTCGCCCTCAAGGCGTCGATCGGCTACCCCGACCACGCGTCGACCCTGCGCATCCTCGCCGACTCCGGCGAGGAGGTCTCGCCCGACGACCTCCGCCCGGTGACGGATGCGGCGACCGTGCAGGCGATGGCGGCGGTCATCCGCGGCGTGCACGTCGAGCCGTCGATCGTCGACTACGTCGCGCGGCTCGTGGAGGCGACGCGCGAGGCCGACGAGGTGCGCCTCGGCGTCTCGGTGCGCGGGGCCCTCGCGCTCGTCCGCACGGCCCGGGCCTGGGCCGCCATCCACGGGCGCGACTACGTGACCCCCGACGACGTCAAGGCGCTCGCGGTGCCCGCGCTCGCGCACCGACTGGTCCTGCAGCCCGAGGCGGAGTTCGACGACGTCCGGCCCGAGAGCATCGTGCAGCAGCTCATGCTCACCGTGGCGCCGCCCAGGCGCTGACATGCGCTGGCTCGACGGCGCCCTGCGCGCGCTCACCCCGTGGGGGTGGACGCTGCTGGCGACCGTCGTGATGGGCATCGTGCTCGCCCGCACGCTCGGCTGGAGCGAGGCGATCGTCGCGGCCGTCGCGGCCGGCTGCCTCATGCTCGGCGCCATCCCGTGGATCGTCGGCGAGCGGTGGGCGCGCGCCAGGATCGGCCTGAGCGCCGAGCGCGTGCCCGTCGGCGCGGAGGCGCTCGCGCTCGTCGAGATCGCCCGCCCGTCGCGCGCGGCGACGCCCCGCCAGGTCGACCTCAACGTGGGCGACGAGGAAGCGGTGCTCGAGATCCCGCCGCTCGAGGTCGGCGCGAGCGTGCTGCGCAGCGTGCCGCTCGACACCTCGAGGCGCGGGCTGCGCACGATCGGCCCCGCCACGATCCTCCGCACCGACCCGTTCGGCGTGCTCGAGCGGCGGCACCACCTGACCGAGACGCGCACGCTCGTCGTGCACCCGCGCGTCGTGCGCCTGCCGGGCGGTGCTGGCGGCATCGTCCGCGACCTCGACGGCGAGGCCGCGGCCGAGCGCACGGCCGACGACGTCTCGTTCCACAGCCTGCGCGAGTACTCGCCGGGGGACGACCGGCGGCTCGTGCACTGGCGCTCGAGCGCGCGGCACGGCACCCTCCTCGTGCGCCAGTTCGAGCCGTCGCGCCGCGCCGACACGCTCATCGTCGTCTCCACCGACCCCTCCGAGTACGACGGCGACGACTTCGAGCTCGCGCTCTCGCTCGTCGGCACGCTCGCGCTCGCCGCGATCGCGGACCGTCGCACGGTGCGCGTCGTCGAGAGCCCCGCGACCGAGCGCGGGGCGGCGCAGCCGATCGACGCCGCGACGCGCGAGCGGCTGCTCGACGCGCTCGCGGTGCTCGAGCCGCGCAGCGCCCACGGCATCGCGCAGGCCTCCCGCGCCTCCCGCGGCGGGGCGCCCGGCAGCGTCGCCTGGCTCATCACCGGATCGACCGTCGCGCCGCGCACGCTGCGCACCGCCGCGAACGGCATGCCGGCGGGCGTGGTGTCGATCGTCGTGCGGGCGGCCGTCGGCGCGGCGCCGGCGCGGTCGCGGCTCGGCGACGCCGACGTCGTGACGGTCGGCGCGATCGAGGACCTGGCCCGCGGCATCCGCCAGTCGAGGTCGCCGTGATCGCCCGCGCACCCGGCGCGGGGCTCGTGATGCTCGCGATCGCCGCCGCGTGCGTGCCGATGTGGTGGATCTTCGGCACGCCCCAGCTCGTCGTCGCGCTCGCCGTGGCGCTGCTCGTCGGCGCCGCGATCGCGGCGGTCGGCGCCTGGCGCCGCTGGAGCAAGGCACTGCTCGCGACCATGGGCGTCGTCGCGCTCGCCCTGCTGGCGGTGCCGCTCACCGCGCCGCAGCGCATCCCGCGCGGGGAGTGGCTGCCCGCCTTCGCCGACGCGAGCGCCGCGCTCGTGCTCGCCTGGCGGCGGCTGCTCACGATCGGCCTGCCGGTCGGCACCGGCGACTCGCTGCTCATGGCGCCGATCGTGCTCGTGCTCGCGGGCACGATCGTGGCGGTCACGCTCGCGCTGCGATCGCGCCGCGCGGAGGCGGCGGCGCTCGTGCCGGCCCTCCTCGCCATCTGGGCGATACTCTGGGGGCCGACCGACCTGCCAGCGCCGTGGCTCACGGGGCTGCTGACGATCGTGCCGATCACCGCCTACGTGACGGTCGTGCGGCAGGCCCGCCGCCGCAGCCGCGCGCCGCGCGCGCTGTCGTCGCTCGCGCGCCGCGTCGGCGCCGGCGCGCTCGTCGCGCTGCTCGCGGGCGGCGGTGGGGCAGCCGCTGGCGCCCTGCTGCCGCTGCCCGAGCGCATCGTGCTGCGCGGCGACAGCGCGTCGTCCGTGACGCTCGAGGGCGCCTCGCCGCTCTCCGGCTACCGCGCGAACTGGGCGGTCGACGCGCGCGAGGCCACCCAGCTGACCGCGACCGGCCTCGAGCCGGGCGACCGCATCCGCGTCGCCGCGCTCGACGACTACGACGGCGAGGTGCTCGGCGTCGGAAAGGCCGCCTTCGAGCGCGTCGCGAGCGCGGAGGAGGGGCGGGGCCGCATCGTCGGCATCACGATCGGCGAGCTGCGCGGCCCGTGGCTCCCGAGCGTCGGCGTGGCGTCCGGCATCCGCTTCGTCGGTCCGCGCTCCGACCTGCTCGCCTCCGGACTCCACCGCGACGCGGCGCTCGGCGCCCTCGTCGTCGCCCCGGGGCTCGGTGCCGGCGACGGCTACCAGCTGCTCGTCGAGCCCGGCACGCCGGTGGTCGCGGGCGATGGCGTGGCCGCGCTCGAGCCCGCCGATCCTGTGCAGGGCTCCGAGGTGCTCCCCGACGCGATGCTGGAGGCGCTCGCCTCGTGGACGGGAGAGGCGAGCACCCAGGGCGAGCGGCTCGCCGCCATGGTCGACGGCCTCCGGGCCGCGGGCTACGTCAGCCACGGCGTGCTCGAGGAGGAGGCGCCGTCGCGCCCCGGCCACTCGCTCGATCGGCTCGAGGAGCTGTTCCGCGAGCCGATGATCGGCGACGCCGAGCAGTACGCGACGGCCGCGATGCTGCTCGCCCGGCAGCTCGGCTTCGACGCGCGCGTCGTGGTCGGCTACACGCCCGACGTCGTCGAGGCCGGCGTGCCGACCGTCGTCCGCGGCGCCGACGCGGACGCCTGGATCGAGGTGCGCACCACGTCCGGCTGGGTCGGCATCGACGTCGTCGCGGAGGAGCGACCCATCCCCGAGGAGGAGGACGGCGCGCCCTCGGTCGTCGAGGAGCCGCCCGCGCAGCAGGCGCCGGTGCCGGCCCCGGGAGGGCAGGAGCAGGGCGCCGACCCCGCGGCGCCGAGCGCGCCGCAGGACACCGGCGACCCGGCCTCGCGGCTGCTGGCCGTGCTGGGCGCCGGTGCCGCCGTGCTGGGGCTGCTCGCGCTCGTCGCGGCGCTGCCCGTCGGCCTCGTCGTCGCGAAGGTCGTGCGGCGCCGCAGGCGGCGGCGCGCGGACGCGCCGCGCGAGCGCGCGGAGGGGGCATGGATCGAGCTCGTCGATCGGCTGCGCGACCGCGGCGAGCCGCCGCAGCCCGATGGCACGCGGCTCGAGCAGGCGGCCGCCGACGAGCGGATGCGCGAGCTCGCCGAGCGCGTCGACCGCGCGGTCTTCGCAGCTGCGCCGCCGACCGACGCCGAGGTGGACGACGCGTGGCGGCTGAGCGACGACGTGCTCGCCGCCCGCGACGCCGGCGCCGGAAGGCTCCGCCCGCTGCTCGCGAGCCTCAACCCGGCGTCGCTCGTCGGCCGCTGAGGCGGCGCTCTCCACAGGGTCGGCAGGGGCCACGACGGCACGCGCTCGGCGGCGGCCATCCTGCCGGCATGGAGACGCGCATCGCACTGCCGCGAGCACCGTCCGAGCCCGAGCCCGCGTCGTTCCCGCTGCTCGCCAGCATCGCCCCGGTACTGGGCGCCGGCGCGCTCTGGCTGCTGCTGCAGACGCCCACGGTGCTCGTGCTCGCGCTCCTCGGCCCGGTGATCGCGCTCGCGAGCCTCGGCGACGGGCGGCGCGTTCGGCGCCGGCGTCGGCGGCGCGAGGAGGAGCGCTGGCGCGCGGAGCTCGCGGCGGTCGCCGACCGGGTCGACGCCGCGCTCGACGAGCGGCGGGCAGCGCTCTCGCGCGCCCATCCGGGACCGCGCGCGCTCGCGGCGCGACCCGCGCACGATCCGCACCGCTGGCGGCCGGTGGCGGGCGACGGCCTCCCGATCGTGCTCGGCATCGGCGCGCTGCCCTCGGGCGTCGCCGTCGAGGGCGACGTGCCTGCGACCGACCGGCTCGTGCGCAGCATCGGCGCCGCGGCCGCGGCCGAGCGGCTGCGCTCCGCCGCCGCCACCCTGCTCGGGCCGGTGCTCGTCGACGCGAGCGAGGGCCTCGGGCTCGTCGGGCCGGCGCCCGTCTCCCTCGCGATCGCTCGCGCCGCGGTCGTGCAGCTGCTCGAGGCCGTGCCGCCGGATGCCGCGGCGCTCATCGCGCCGGACAACCCGGCGTGGGACTGGCTCGCGGCCGCGCCGCACCCGCTCCACCGCGAGCCGGGCGCGATCGTGCGCCTCGTGGGCGACGGGCTCGAGGCGACGGTGGCGACCGCAGCGGTCGCCTCGGCGCTGCCGCGCGAGTGCCGGGTCGTGGTGCACGTCGCGCTCGACCGCGCGCGGCTGCGCCCGCCGGGGAGCGGCGACCGCACGTGCGCTCCGGTGGCGCTCGCCGAGCGGGAGGCGGCGGCAGCGGTCGCGCTGCTCGCGCGTGCTGCGGCGCGCGCGGGCATCCGTGGCGCGGTCGGGCCCGGCCGCGTCGAGCTCGACGCCCTGCCGGTCGCGACCGGTGGGCTCGCCGCGATCTTCCTCGCCGACGACGCGCCGATCGAGCTCGACCTGGTCCGCGACGGCCCGCACGCCGTCGTCGGCGGCACGACCGGCTCGGGCAAGAGCGAGCTGCTGCTCGCGTGGGTCGCGGCCATGGCGGCGGGCAGGTCGACCGCCGAGGTCGCGTTCCTGCTCGTCGACTTCAAGGGCGGCTCGTCGTTCGCGCCGATCGCGTCGCTCGCGCACTGCGTCGGCGTCATGACCGACCTCGACGAGGCGGGCGCCCGGCGCGCGATCGAGAGCCTCCGCGCAGAGCTCCGGCGGCGCGAGCGGCTGCTCGCGGCGCAGGGCGCGCGCGCGATCGACGAGGCGACGGGGCTCGGGCGGCTCGTGATCGTCGTCGACGAGTTCGCGGCGATGCTGCAGGAGCTGCCCGACCTGCATCGGCTGTTCGTCGACCTCGCCGCGCGTGGCCGCTCGCTCGGCGTGCACCTCGTGCTGTGCACGCAGCGGCCCGCCGAGGCCGTGCGCGACGCCCTGCTCGCCAACTGCGGCATCCGGATCTCGCTGCGGGTGACCGAGCCGCACGATGCGCTCGCCATCACCGGCACCGCCGACGCGGCCGCCATCCCGCTCGAGGCGCGCGGCCGCTGCGTCGTCCGCGTGAGCGGCGGCGCGACGCGCGCGGCACAGGCGGCCGTCGCCTCGCCCGCGCACCTCGCGCGGCTCGTGGCGGCCGCCGCCGGGCAGCCGCGCCCGCCGCGGCCGTGGTGCGAGCCGCTGCCCGAGCGGCTCCCGCTCGCGGCCGTGCCGGGGGACGGCATCCGCCTCGGGCTCGTCGACCTGCCGGCCGAGCAGCGCGTCGCCGCCGCCCTGTGGCGGCCGTCGATCGACGGGCCGCTGCTCGCGATCGGCGGCGCGGCGAGCGGCAGGACGGGGCTCGCCGACCTGCTCGCGACGCAGCTCGGCTGCCCGGTCGTCGACCGGGAGGACGCGCTGTGGGACGCGCTGTGGGAGCCGCAGCCGGAGCGCGCGGGCGCCGCGCCGCTCGTCGTCGACGACCTCGACCTGCAGCTCGCACGACTGGGGGAGGAGCAGCAGGCGATCGTCGTGCAGCTGCTCGCGCGCAGGATGCGCGAGGGGGCGCCGGTCGCGCTCACCGCGCGGCGCGCCTCGAGCGCGATGGGGCAGCTCGCGCCGCTCGCCGAGCTGCGCGTCCTGCTGCGGATCGCCAGCAGGCAGGAGCACGTCGTGGCGGGCGGTGCCGGCGCGCTCCACGACGGCACGCTGCCGCCAGGGGCCGGCTGGCTGCGCGACGAGCGCATCCAGCTCGCGACCGCGGAGGGGCGGGCGCCGCGCCGGGCGCCGCGCGCGGTGCCGATGCCGGCCGGCCGCGCTGCGATCGTGCTCGGACCCGCGGCGGCGATGCCGGCGCTCGAGCACGACGCGGCACGTCCCGGGCAGCCCGGCGACGTCGTCGCGGGCACGGTCGCCGAGTGGGAGGCGGCGTGGGGCGAGCTCGACCGGCTGCGGGCCGACCGGCCGGTCGTCGTGCTCGGGGTCGACGAGCGGCAGCTGCGGCAGGTGCTGCGACACGCGCCGCCGGCGCCGCCGATGCGCGCGGCACCCGCGTGGGTGCTCCTCGACGGGCGCCTCGAGCGGCTGCGCTACCCGAGCAGCGAGTCGACCGGCACGGCCTGAGCGCCGAGCGACGAGGCGACGCCCGGGTGGACGACCTGCCCGCCACTCGTGTTGAGCCCCTGCGCGAGGCCGGCATCCGCCCGCAGCGCCTCGCGCCAGCCGAGGTCGGCGATGCGCGTGGTCGCGGCGAGCGTCGCGTTCGTGAGCGCCGACGTCGAGGTGCGCGGCACGGCGCCCGGCAGGTTCGCGACGCACGCGAACACCGAGCCGTGCACGCGGAACGTCGGCTCGCGGTGCGTCGTCGGCCGGGAATCGGCGAAGCAGCCGCCCTGGTCGATGGCGATGTCGACGAGCACCGAGCCGGGGCGCATGCCCTCGACCATCGCGCTCGTGACGAGCTTGGGCGCCTTCGCGCCGGGGATGAGCACCGAGCCGATCACCAGGTCGGCATCGGCGACCGACTCTGCCACCGTGACGAGGTTGGAGTGCAGCGTCTGCACGCGCCCGCCGTAGACGACGTCGAACTGGCGCAGCCGCGGCAGCGAGACGTCGAGCACGGTGACGCGCGAGCCGAGGCCGACCGCCATCTCGACCGCCGCGGTGCCGGCGACGCCGCCGCCCAGCACGACCGTGTGGCCGGCGCGCGTGCCCGGCACGCCGCCGAGCAGCAGCCCCGCGCCGCCCGCCGGCGCGGTGAGCAGCGACGCGCCCTGGGTGACCGAGAGCCGGCCGGCGACCTCGCTCATGGGCGCGAGCAGCGGCAGCGAGCCGTCGGGCGCGCGCACCGTCTCGTAGGCGATCGCGGTGGTGCCGCGCTCGAGCAGCGCCTGCGCGAGCTCCGGCGACGCCGCGAGGTGCAGGTAGGTGAAGAGGGTCAGGTCCTCGCGCAGGAAGCCGAGCTCCGCGGGCGTCGGCTCCTTGACCTTCACGACGAGCTCCGAGGCCCACGCCTCCGCGGCCGTCGCGACGGTGCGCGCGCCGGCGGCCACGTAGGCCTCGTCCGGGATCCCGCTGCCGAGGCCGGCGCCGGCCTCGACGACGACCTCGTGGCCACGAGCGACGAGCTCCGCCGCACCGGCGGGCGTCAGCGCGACGCGCGCCTCGTCGGCCTTGGTCTCGCGCGGGACCCCGACGAGCATCACACGGACTTCGTCGAGGCGATCGCGCGGCCGATGACGTCGACAGCCTCGCGCAGCTGGTCGTCGGTGATCTTCAGGCTCGGCAGGAAGCGCAGCACGTTGTAGTCGGTGCCGGCCGTGAGCACGAGCACGCCGTCGAGGCCCGCCGCCTGCGAGATCGGCGCGGTCGGGATGGGTGCGCCCGACTCGGGGTCGATGAACTCGATCGCGAGCATCGCGCCGCGACCGCGCACCTCGATGATCTCGGGGTGCTGCTCGGCGAGGCCGTCGAGCAGCGGGCGCAGGACGCGCTCGATGCGCTGCGCCTCGGCGTTGAGGTCGTTCGCCTCGATCTGCTCGAAGACGGCGACCGCCGCGGCGCACGCGACCGGGTTGCCGCCGAACGTGCCGCCGATGCCGCCGACGTGCACGGAGTCCATGATCTCCGCGCGGCCGGTGACGCCGGCGAGCGGCAGGCCGCCCGCGATGCCCTTCGCCGAGAGCACCATGTCGGGCACCCAGCCCAGCTGCTCGGAGGCGAAGGTCGTGCCGGTGCGGCAGATGCCGGACTGCACCTCGTCGGCGATCATGACGACGCCGTTCGCGGTGCACCACTCCTGCATCGCCGGCAGGTAGCCGTCGGCGGGCACGATGAAGCCGCCCTCGCCCTGGATGGGCTCGATGACGAGGCACGCGAGGTCGGAGACGCCGACGTGCTTCTCGAGGTAGTACTGGGTGCGCTCGGCGGCCTCGACGCCGTCGAGCTGGTCCTGCAGCGGGTAGGAGCCCGGCGCGTGGAAGATGTCGGACGCGAGCGGGCCCATGCCGGTCGCGTAGGGGGCCGGCTTGTAGTTCATCGTCATCGTCAGGTTCGTGCGGCCGTGGTAGCCGTGCTCGACGACGGCGACCGCGCGGCGGCCGGTGAACTTGCGGGCGACCTTGACGCCGTTCTCGACGGCCTCGGAGCCGGAGTTGACGAAGAAGGTCTTCTTGTCGTGGTCGCCGGGGGTGTGGGCGGCGAGGTACTCGGCGACGCGCACGTAGGGCTCGTAGGGCGTGGTGCCGAACAGCGAGTGCGTGAGCTTGCCGACCTGCTCGCGCACGGCGGCGACGACGGCGTCGTTCGTGTGGCCGACGGTGGTCACGCCGATGCCGCAGCCGAGGTCGATGAAGCGGTTGCCGTCGACGTCGGTGATGATCGCGTCGTGCGCGGACTCGATGAAGACGGGCAGCTGGTGGGGGATGCCCTGCGGCACCGCCTTGGCCTTGCGCTCGAGCAGCGCGCGGCTCTTCGGGCCGGGGATCTCGGTGACGACGGAGCGGGACGGCGCGGAGGTGGCGATGTCGGTCATGCGCTCGATCCTACGCCGGGCAGCGAGCCGGGAGCGTGCGACGCCTACGCTGATCCCATGCCGATGCAGCACGCCTACGCCGTCGAGGTCGAGTGGACCGGGGCCGGCGACGAGGGCACGAGGACGTACCGCTCCTACGCCCGCGACCACGTCGTGCGCATCGACGGGCTGCCCGACATCCTCGGCTCCGCCGACAAGACCTTCCGCGGCGATCGCGGGCGGCACAACCCAGAGCAGCTGCTGCTCGCCGCGCTCGCGCAGTGCCACATGCTCTCCTACCTGCACCAGGCGGCGAGCCGCGGCATCGTCGTCACCGCCTACCGCGACGCCGCGACCGGCACGATGGTGACCGAGGGCTCCGGCGGCCGCTTCACCGAGGCGGTGCTGCACCCGGTCGTCACGATCACCGACGCCGCGCGGGCGGCGGATGCGCTCGACGCGCACGGGCAGGCCGGTCGCGACTGCTTCATCGCCTCGTCCGTCGCCTTCCCGGTGCTGCACGAGCCCACCATCGTCGTCGCGGGCGAGCAGGGAGAGCGCTGATGCGCCGCCGCGTCATCATCCTCGGCTCGACCGGGTCGATCGGCACCCAGACGCTCGACGTCATCCGCGCCAACCCGGACCGCTTCGAGGTCGTCGGGCTCGTCGCCGGCAGCGACAGGGCGGGGCTCGAGGAGCAGCAGTCTGCCTTCGGCTGCGAGGCGGCGCTCGGCGCCGACGCGGCCGTGACGATGATCGAGTCGGTCGACTGCGACGTCGTCGTCAACGGCATCACCGGCTCGGTCGGGCTCGCGCCCACGCTCGCCGCGCTCGACGCGGGCAGGACGCTCGCGCTCGCGAACAAGGAGTCGCTCATCGCCGGCGGCGACCTCGTCATGCGGCGAGCGGCGCCCGGCCAGATCGTGCCGGTCGACTCCGAGCACTCCGCCATCGCCCAGTGCCTGCGCGCGGGCGACCACGGGGAGGTCCGCCGCCTCGTGCTCACGGCATCCGGCGGTCCGTTCCGCGGCTGGTCGCGCGAGCGGATGGCCGACGTCGACCCGGCGGACGCGCTCGCGCACCCCACGTGGGACATGGGGCCGATGGTGACGACGAACTCCGCCACGCTCGTGAACAAGGGGCTCGAGGTGATCGAGGCGCACCTGCTGTTCGACGTCCCGCTCGCGCAGATCGACGTGACGGTGCACCCGCAGTCGATCGTGCACTCGATGGTCGAGTTCGTCGACGGCTCGACGATCGCGCAGGCCTCGCCGCCCGACATGCGGCTGCCCATCTCGCTCGGCCTCGACTGGCCGCACCGGGTGCCCGGCGTCGGGGCGCCGCTCGACTGGACGACCGCCTCGAGTTGGACGTTCGAGCCGCTCGACGAGACCGCCTTCCCCGCGGTCGCGCTCGCGAAGCGGGTCGGGCAGCTCGGCTCCACCTACCCGGCCGTCTTCAACGCCGCGAACGAGCAGGCGGTGCACGCCTTCCACGCCGGCGAGATCGGCTTCCTCGACATCATCCCGGCGATCGAGCGGGTGCTCGAGCAGCACGAGCCGGGCGAGCTGACGCTCGAGCTCGTCCTGCAGGCGGAGCGCTGGGCCCGCCGCGTCGCCGACGACGTGTGCGGCGTCGGCCGATAGCCCCTAGACGCGCTCGACGACCACCACGACGCCCGCCCGGTCGATCGCCGCGACCACCTCGGCCGCGTCGTCCCACCAGCGGGCGTAGTGGTTCGGATCGCGGTTGATCTGCACCGCGTGCGCGACGAGCGTCGGCTCCATCGCGTCGCGTCCGCCGACCTCCGCGAGCGCCCGGTAGAAGAGCACGGCCGAGCCGTAGGCGTCCATGCGCACCTCGTAGGGCCCCCACGGGTCGCGCTGCTGGAACAGCCCGCGCGAGTCGGGGCCGGCGTCGTCGCCGCGGTCGAGCACCCGCAGGCTCGACTCGCCCATCGCCGTCATCACCGCGACCTGCACGTCGCGCTCGGACATGCCCAGGTCGCGGCCGGCGCGCATGACGATCGCCGCGTGCTCGAGCTGCGCGCCGCTCCACGACCCGACGGGACCGGGCACGCCGCCCTCGACGGTCGCCGTCTGCCGGACCGGGTCGGCGTCCGGCCGGGTCATGATCCAGGCGAGCAGCAGCACGAGCGCGAGGCCGACCACGCCGAGCACGATGCCGCGGCCGTCGGATGCCTGCTTGGGGATGCGCTCGGCGACCGCCGTCGCGCCGGTCGATGCTGGGCCGCCTGCCATGCGCCACAGCGTAGGGACATCGGCTATGCGGCTAGCCTGAGCGGCGATGGAACCCGTGCTCCTCTACATCGTCGGCGTGCTCGTCGTCGTCATCGGCCTCGCCGTCTCGATCGGCCTGCACGAGCTCGGCCACCTGTGGCCCGCGAAGGCGTTCGGCGTGCGCGTGGGGCAGTGGATGATCGGCTTCGGCCCGACCCTCTTCTCGTTCCGCAAGGGCGAGACGGAGTACGGCGTCAAGGCCATCCCGCTCGGCGGCTACATCTCGATGTCGGGCATGTTCCCGCCGCTGCGACCGGGCGGGGAGTCCCGCGACGCCTCGACCGGATTCCTCGACACGCTCGTGCAGGACGCGCGCGACTCGAGCGCCGAGACGATCCACGAGGGCGAGGAGCACCGGGCCTTCTGGCGGCTCGCGACCTGGAAGCGCATCGTCATCATGCTCGGCGGGCCGACCATGAACCTGCTGCTCGCGACCGTGCTCTACGCGCTGGTGCTGTGCGGGTTCGGCGTCGCCGTGCCGTCGACGACCGTCTCGGCGGTCTCGGAGTGCGTCATCTCGGCGACGGAGGAGCGCACCGAGTGCGCGGCCGGCGATCCCGAGGCGCCCGGGGCGGCCGCTGGCATGCTCCCGGGCGACACGATCGTGCGCATCGACGGGCAGCCCGTCGCCGGCTGGGCCGACGTGCAGGCCGCGATCCGCGACCGCGCAGGCGTCGCGACGTCGTTCGAGATCGAGCGCGACGGCCGGGAGCTCGCGCTCGAGGTCACGCCGCTCGCCACCGAGCGCTACGTCTTCGACGACCGCGGCGAGCGCGTCGAGTCGGGCGGCGCGCCCGTCACCGAGACCATCGGCTTCGTCGGCGTCGGGCCGCTCTACGCCATCGAGCAGCAGCCCGCATCCGCCGTGCTCCCCGCCGTCGGCGACAACGTCGTGCGCGTCGGCGAGCTCATCCTCAACCTGCCGCAGCGGCTCATCGACGTCGCCGAGGCGGCGTTCGGGCCGGGGGAGCGCGACCCGAACGGCCCCATGTCGGTCGTCGGCGTCGGACGCATGGCAGGCGAGATCGCCGCGCTCGACCAGGTGCCGGTGCTCGAGCGCGTGAGCGCGATGGTGCAGCTGCTCGCGAGCCTCAACGTGGCGCTCTTCGTCTTCAACCTCATCCCGCTCATGCCGCTCGACGGCGGCCACGTGCTCGGCGCTGTCGTCGACGCCGTGCGCCGCGGGTGGGCGCGGCTGCGCGGCACGGTCGCGAAGCCCCTCGACACCGCGAAGTGGGTGCCCGTGACGCTCGTCGTCACCGGCGTGCTCGGCATCATGAGCGCGCTGCTCATCTACGCCGACATCGTCAAGCCGATCAGCGTCTTCGGCGGCTAGGCCGCCCTACGCGGTGCGGGTGCCGACCGCGATCAGGTACTCCTTCTCGAAGCGCGCGCGGCCGCCCGAGCCGCGATCCCACTCGTCGCAGAACGCGTCGAGGGCGGCGTCGAACTCCTCGGCCCTGCCTTCCCGCGCCGCGTTCGCGCGCGCCGCGATGGTGGGTCCGTAGTTCGCCTGGAAGTGCACGGCGTAGTCGCGCGGCTGCGCGAAGGCGGTGATCTCGAGGGTCTCGCGCTCGAGCGCGTGGAACCGGACCCGCTCGCCGAAGAGCTCGGCGAGGTGCGCCTCGCTGCCCCAGAGGGGCGGCGGCTGTGCGCCCGGAGGCGGCGGCGCCGCGAACGGCTTCATGGTGCGGAAGAGCGCGCCGAGCATCCCCTCCGGCGTCCAGCTCAGCAGCGCGACGGTGCCGCCGGGCGCGCAGACGCGCACGAGCTCGTCGGCCGCCGCCTGGTGGTGCGGGGCGAACATGACGCCGATCGACGACATCACGACGTCGAACGACGCGTCCGCGAACGGCAGGTGCTCCGCGTCGGCCTCCACCCACTCGAGCTGCAGCCCGGCCTCCTCGGCACGGCGGCGGCCGGCCTCGAGCAGCTCGGGCGTGAGGTCGCTCGCCGTCACCTCGGCGCCGGCTGCGGCCGCGGGGAGCGACGCGTTGCCGGTGCCGGCCGCGACGTCGAGCACGCGCGCGCCGGCCTCGATGCCGGCGGCGGCCACGAGCCGGGGTCCGAGGGGCAGCAGGAACGTCTCGACCATGGTCGGGTAGTCGCCCGAGGCCCACATCGTCCGATGCTTCGCCTTGAGCGCCTGATCATCCGGTTCGGGCACCATCCGCATCCTCCAGCTCGTCGCGGCGAGCGGCAGGGGCTGCGTCGGTGCAGCGGGCTCGTCGGCACCGCCCACTGAACTCCGGTCGCCGCGCCGCCACCAGATGCGATCGCTGCGGTGGTGACCTCTCGAGCGGCTATCCCTGCAGCGGCGTGCCCTGGTGGAACCGCTGGCGCCAGCGCCCGTCGGCGCGCACCCAGAGCGAGCTGCGCAGCGCCTCGCTCTGGCCCGTGCCTCGCCAGACGATGAGCAGCGCGTCGGCGGCGACGCGATGGGCGGCGAGCAGCTCGAGCTCGACCGGCGAGGGGAGCGGGGCGACCTCGGCGAGCAGCTGCTCGCGGCTCCAGCGGCGGCCCGACGCGCCGATCTCCTCCCACTCGGGATGCAGCAGCGCCGCGACGCGCGTGCGGTCGGCACGCACCTCGTCGAGCAGCAGCTCGCGCTCGAGGCGCACGACGGCCGCCTCGTCGGGGTCCGCGGCCGGGTCCGCGGCAGGGAGGGCCTCGTCGGCGCCGAACCCGTCGAGGTCGTCGAACAGGCCGACGGACGTCGACGGCCGCGCGGGTGCCGGCGCGGGCGCTGCGGGTGCCGGCGCGGCGGCGGCAGGCGGCGCGGGGGCGCGCGTCACGCCGCCGAACCCGGGCCCCGCATCCGGCACCGCGCCGCGCTGGTAGGCGGTCGCGGCGCCGTTCGCGAGCCGATCCGCCTCCTCGTTGAGCGGATGCCCCGCGTGGCCCTTCACCCACTCGAAGCGCACCACGCCCCCGGCCGCCTTCCGCGCCGTCATGAGGCGGTCGAGCTCCTCGAGCAGCTCGCGGTTCATGACCGGCTTGCCGTCGGCCTTGCGCCAGCCCTTGCGCTTCCAGCCGGGCATCCACTGCGTGATCGACTTGATGACGTACTGGCTGTCGCACAGGATCAGCAGCTCGTCCACGCCCTCGGTCTGCTGCAGCAGGTCGATCACCGCCGAGAGCTCGCCGATGTTGTTCGTGCCCTGCCGCTGGCCGCCCGCCGCCCAGCGGGCGTCGTCGATGTACCAGCCCCAGCCGGTGGGCCCGGGATTGCCGAGGGAGGAGCCGTCCGCTGCTGCCGTGATCACGCCTCGATCATCGCAGTCCCGGACCCGGCGACCGGCCGGGCGGGCGGGCGGCGCCGCTCCCAGGGCCAGCGCGCGTAGGCTTGCGACCATGGCAGCCATCAATCTCGGCAAGCCCGAGCCGCTCACGCTCGCGCCCCGTCGCAAGAGCAGGCAGATCAAGGTCGGCAAGGTGCTCGTCGGCGGTGACGCGCCCGTCTCGGTGCAGTCGATGACCACGACGAAGACGACCGACATCAACGCGACGCTCCAGCAGATCGCCGAGCTGACGGCGACCGGCTGCGACATCGTGCGCGTCGCGGTGCCCAGCCAGGACGACGCGGATGTGCTGCACATCATCGCGAAGAAGAGCCAGATCCCGGTCATCGCCGACATCCACTTCCAGCCGAAGTACGTCTACCAGGCGATCGACGCGGGCTGCGCCGCCGTGCGCGTGAACCCCGGCAACATCCGCAAGTTCGACGACCAGGTCGGCGAGATCGCGAAGCGCGCGAAGGCCGCGGGCGTGAGCCTGCGCATCGGCGTCAACGCCGGCTCGCTCGATCCGCGCCTGCTCGAGAAGTACGGCAAGGCGACGCCCGAGGCCCTCGTCGAGTCGGCGGTCTGGGAGGCGAGCCTGTTCGAGGAGCACGACTTCCACGACTTCAAGATCTCGGTCAAGCACAACGACCCGGTCGTCATGGTGAAGACCTACCGGATGCTCGCCGAGCGCGGTGACTGGCCGCTGCACCTCGGCGTCACCGAGGCCGGCCCGGCGTTCCAGGGCACGATCAAGTCGTCGACGGCCTTCGCGATCCTGCTCGCCGAGGGCATCGGCGACACCATCCGCGTCTCGCTCTCGGCCCCGCCGGCCGAGGAGATCAAGGTCGGCCTGCAGATCCTGCAGTCGCTCAACCTCCGCGAGCGCAAGCTCGAGATCGTGTCGTGCCCGTCGTGCGGCCGCGCGCAGGTCGACGTCTACTCGCTCGCCGACGCCGTCACCGAGGGCCTCAAGGACGTGCAGGTGCCGCTGCGCGTCGCCGTCATGGGATGCGTCGTCAACGGTCCCGGCGAGGCGCGCGAGGCCGACCTCGGCGTCGCATCTGGCAACGGCAAGGGGCAGATCTTCATCAAGGGCGAGGTCGTCAAGACCGTGCCCGAGGCGCTCATCGTGCCGACGCTCATCGAGGAGGCGCGCAAGCTCGCCGCCGAGCAGGGCCTGCCCGCGGGCGAGGCCACCGTCGTCACGGCCTGAGCCGGCCGTGACCGCCGCAGGGGCGCCGCACCCGTCGCAGCGCCGCACCCTCGTGGTGCTGTCGGCGGTGCAGGCGCTCGGCGGCGTCGCGAACGGCGTCGCCCTGGGCGTGGGCTCGCTGCTCGTCGCGCAGGTGACCGGGCGCGAGGAGCTCGCCGGGCTCGCCGCGACCCTGCTCACGCTCGGCGGCGCCGGGCTCGCGCTGCCGCTCGCGCGTCTCGCGCACCGGCGCGGCCGGCGCATCGCCCTCACCGCCGGCGCGCTGCTCGCGCTCGTCGGCACGGTGCTGCTCGCGGTCGGCGGCGCGCTCGGCTCGCCGTGGATCGTGCTGCCCGGCTTCCTGCTGCTCGGCGGCGCGATGGCCGTCAACCTCCAGTCGCGCTTCGCCGCCACCGACCTCTCGCAGCCGTCCCGGCGCGGGCGCGACCTGGCGCTCGTCGTCTGGATGACCACGATCGGCGTGATCGTCGGCCCCAACCTCATCGCGCCGGGCGACGCGCTCGGCACGGCGCTCGGGCTGCCGCACCTCGTCGGCGCCTACGTCATCTCCGGCGCCGCGACCGCGCTCATGGCGGCGGTGCTCTGGCTGCTGCTGCGGCCGGACCCGCTGCTCGAGAGCCGCGCCGACGCGCCCGCCGCGGTCGGCCCGGCCGCCCAGCTGCGGCTGCGCGACCACCCGCGCGCGGTCGCGGCCGTCGTCGCCGTCGCCGCGGCGCACGCGACCATGGTCGGGGTGATGGCGCTCACGCCCGTGCACCTCGAGCACGCCGGGCACGCGCTCGCCCTCATCGGCTTCACGATGAGCGCGCACACCGCCGGCATGTACGCGCTGTCGCCGGTCTTCGGCTGGCTCACCGACCGCGTCGGCCCGCGCGCGACGACGCTGCTGGGCGCCGCGATCCTGCTCTCGTCGGTCGTCGCGAACCTGCTGCTCGGGCCCGACCTCGCACCCGTCGGGCTCGCGCTGCTCGGCCTCGGCTGGAGCGCCGCGACGGTCGCCGGGTCGACGATCGTCGCGGGCGCCGTCGTGCCGGCCCTGCGGCCGGCGCTGCAGGGCCGCAGCGACCTCGTCATGGGCCTCGCGGGCGCCGCCGCGGGCGCGGCGGCCGGCCCGCTGCTCGGGCTCGCCGGGTACGGCGGCCTCAACCTCGCGATGCTGCCGGTCATCGCGACGGTCGCGGTCGCGGCGGTGCTCGCGACGCGTCGGCCCGGCGACGGCGCCGGCGACGACGCTCCGTCCAGCGGCCGTCCAGCGGCTCGCACCGGCCGCCGGGTACCGTGAGCGAGGCGACCGCCGCCGCCACCCTGCAAGAAGGAGCGCCCGTGTCGAACGCAGTCCCCGGCCGGGACCCCATCACGCCTGAGGAGCTGGAGCGCGCGAAGCGCATCATCCGCGCGGTCGAGCAGTCGTTCCAGTCGACGGTCGTCGGCCAGCACCAGCTGCTGCGGTCGCTGCTCGTCGCGCTGCTCACGGGCGGCCACGTGCTCATGGAGTCGGTGCCGGGGCTCGCGAAGACGACCGCCGCCGCGACGCTCGCGCGATCGGTGACGGCCTCGTTCCACCGCATCCAGTGCACCCCCGACCTGCTGCCGAGCGACATCGTCGGCACCCAGATCTACGACCAGCACTCCGGCGACTTCCGCACCCAGCTCGGGCCGGTGCACGCCAACTTCGTGCTGCTCGACGAGATCAACCGCTCGAGCGCGAAGACGCAGTCGGCGATGCTCGAGGCGATGCAGGAGCGCCAGACCTCGATCGGCGGCGAGACGCACCGGCTGCCGGAGCCGTTCCTCGTGCTCGCGACGCAGAACCCGATCGAGCAGGAGGGCACCTACACGCTGCCCGAGGCGCAGCTCGACCGCTTCCTGCTCAAGGAGATCCTCACCTACCCGTCGCCGACGGAGGAGGCCGAGATCGTGCGCCGCGCCGAGACGGGCGTCTTCGAGGCGCCGGACGAGCCGGTCGCGTCGCTCGACGACGTGCGCTTCCTGCAGGCGCTCGTGAAGCGGGTCTACGTCGACCAGGCGATCACGAACTACGTCGTGCAGCTCATGTACGTGACGCGGCACGCCGAGGACTACATCGGCGCGCAGCTCGCCGGCTACATCGAGTACGGCGCGAGCCCCCGCGGCTCCCTGTCGTTCGCGCAGGCGTCGCGCGCGCTCGCGCTCGTGCAGGGCCGCGACTGGGTGATCCCGGAGGACGTCAAGGACCTCCGGCACGCCATCCTGCGGCACCGCCTCATCCTCGGCTACGAGGCGGAGGCCGACGGCGTGACGAGCGAGGAGATCATCGACGCGATCTTCGCCGCTGTGCGGACCCCGTAGGACCCGTCGTGGAGCGACGACTGCGCAAGGTGAAGACGACCATGTCGATCCACGCGCACCGCCGCACCCTCGAGCTGCTCGACGGCGAGTACGCGTCGATCCACCACGGGCGCAGCCACGACTTCGACGACCTGCGCGAGTACCAGCCGGGCGACGACGTCAAGGACATCGACTGGAAGGCGACCGCGCGCAGCCACGTGCCGCTCGTGAAGCGCTACATCGCGTCGCGGCAGCACACCCTGCTGCTCGTCGTCGACTCGGGCCGCAACATGGCGGCGACGGCGGAGTCGGGGGAGACGAAGCAGGAGATCGCGATCCTCGTCGCCGGGGTGCTCGGCTACCTCGCGACCCGGCACGGCGACCGCGTCGGCCTGCTCATGGGCGACGCCGACCGGCTCGAGAGCATGCAGGAGGGCGGCTCCGAGTCGCACCTCGAGCGGATGCTGCGGCGCGTCGACGAGACGATCGCGCTCGAGGGGCCGCGCTCCGACCTCGAGGGGGTGCTCGGGCAGGCGGTGCGGCGGATGCGCCGGCGCTCGATCATCGTCGTGATCGCCGACGACCTCGCCTACACGCACGACCTCGACGTGCACCTCGGCAGGCTCCACACCCGGCACGAGGTGCTGTGGGTCTCGATCGGCGACGCCGACCTCATGTCGCGCCACCGCGACCACCGCGAGCTCGTCGGCGTCGACTCCGGGCTCGGCCTGCCGCCGTTCCTGCGCCGCGACCGCGGGCTCCGCAGGGCGTTCGACGAGGCCACCGCCGAGCGGCGCCAGCGGCTCGAGGCGGGCCTGCGCACCCTCGGCATCGCCTCCGTGCGCATCGGCGACAGCGCCGGCGCGATCAGCGGCCTCTTCCGCCTGCTCGAGAGGCACCGCCGTGCGCGCAGCTGATCGCGCGGCCGCGCTCGCGCAGCTGCCCGCCCCCGACACGTACGGGCCGTTCGGCTACGGCCCGTGGTGGCTGCTCGGCGCGGCAGCGCTGCTGCTCGTGCTGGCCGCCTACGCCTTCGCGTGGCTCTGGACGCGCCCGCGCGGCATCCTCGAGCCGCCGCCCCCGCCGCCCGTGCCCATCGACGTGCGCAGCGTCAAGCAGAAGTACCTCGGGATGATCGAGGAGGTCGCCGAGGAGCACGAGCGCGGCGAGCTCGACGCCCGCGGCCTCGCGCAGCGGCTCAGCCTGGTGCTGCGCTTCTTCGCGCACGAGTCCACCGGCGTCGTCGCCGAGGTGATGACGCTGCGCGACCTGCAGGGCGCCGACCTGCCCAGCGTGCACGGCGCGGTCGAGCAGTACTACCCGTCGTCGTTCCGGCGCGCGGCGAAGCACGACCCCGATGCGGCGATCGCCTCGGCGCGGCAGGTGGTGTCGACGTGGATGTGACGCTGCTGTGGCCGTGGGTGCTGCCGATCGCGGTCGGGATCGGGCTGCTGCTCGCGGCGCTCGGGCTCTGGCTGCCGCGGCGCAAGCGCGATCGCGGCCTGCCCGTCGCCCACGTCGACCGGATGACGTCGCTGGCCGCGTTCCGCGGCGCGCTGCTGCGCTACCGGCTGTGGATCGGCGGCGCGCTCGTCGCGTCGCTCGTCGGGGTCGCGGTCGCCGGCGCGATCGGCTCGCGTCCGTCCGGCATCAGCGCGAACCAGGAGGAGGACTACAAGCGCGACATCGTGCTGTGCCTCGACGTCTCGGGGTCGATGGTCGACGTCGACGCCGAGATCCTGGGGGTCTACCAGCAGATCGCGTCGGAGCTCGACGGCGAGCGCATCGGCATGCGCATCTTCGACGCGTCGAGCGTCATGGCCTTCCCGCTCACGAGCGACTACGACTACATCGCCGGCCAGCTCGGCCGCTACCAGCGGGCGCTGAGCGGCACGCTCGGCCCGGACGAGCAGTTCAACTACCTCGCGGGCACCGCGAGCGGCCTCGGCGCATCCCTCGTCGGCGACGGGCTCGCCTCGTGCGTGCTCGACTTCGCCGACCTCGAGGCGAGCGAGCGGCCGCGGTCGATCATCCTCGCGACCGACAACGTCGTGAACGGCCAGCAGATCTTCTCGCTGCCGCAGGCCGGCCAGCTCGCCGTCGACAACGAGGTGCGCGTCTACGCGATCAACCCGTTCGACTTCGGCGGCGACATGGCCTCGCAGGAGCTGCGCGAGGTCTCCGAGGGCACCGGCGGCGCCTACTTCGCGCTCGACTTCGCCCAGACCGTGCCGCAGATCGTCGACCGCGTCAACGCGATCGAGGCCGGCTACATCGAGACCCCGCCGCAGGTGCAGATCATCGACCGGCCCGGCGCGCTGCCGCTCATCGTGCTCGTGCTCGTCGCGGGCGTCTGCCTCGCAGCCTGGAGGGTGCGCCTGTGATCACCTTCCACCCGACCCTGCCGATCGTGGTCGCCGTGCTCGGCGTCGCGATGCTCGCGCTCTGCCTCTGGCAGCTCGTCGCGGTGCGCGGCCGCCGGCTCGCGTGGCTGCGCCGCTCGCTGCTCGTGCTGCTCGCGGTCGCGATGGCGTTCCGCCCTGCCCTGCCCGGCGGCGAGGTGCCCACCGCGACGATCCAGGCGCGCGTGTTCATCGTGATCGACACGTCGCAGTCCATCGCCGCCGAGGACTGGGGGAGCGACCCGCGGCTGACCGGCATGCAGGAGGACGTCGTCGAGATCGCGCGCGCCTTCGCCGGCGCCGACCTCTCGGTCATCTCCTTCGACTCGCAGGCCATCCTGCGGGTGCCGCTCACCGACGACGGCTCCGCCGTGATCGAGATGGTGCGGGCGCTGCGCCCCGAGATCGCGCAGCAGTCGCGCGGCACCTCCGTCGCCGTCGCCCACGACCTGCTCAAGACCGAGCTCGAGCGCAGCCAGGCGGCCGAGCCCGACTCGCCCGCGATCGTGTTCTACCTCGGCGACGGCGAGCACACCGCCGAGGAGCAGCCGCAGTCGTTCGACGACGTCGCCGGGCTCGTCGACCGCGGGCTCGTGCTCGGCTACGGCACCGAGCAGGGCGGGCGGATGCGCGTGTCGAGCTTCGACCCCGCCGTGCAGGACCGGTACGTGCAGGATCCCGCCGGCGGCGATGCCCTCTCGCGCATCGACGAGGGGCAGCTCGGCGCGATCGCCGACCAGCTCGGCATCACCTACCTGCACCGCGCCCCCGGCCTGCCCATCGCCGACGCGCTCGGCCCGATGGCCGCGGCCGACGGCGAGGCGAACCTCGACCGCACCGAGGAGGCGCGGCTCGAGATCGCCTGGGTGCTCGGCGTGCCGATCGCGCTGCTGCTCGCGTGGGAGGCGCTCAGCCTCGCCCGCTCGCTCCGCGGGACCCGCGGCATCCTCAGCAGGGAGGGGTCGCGATGAACCGCCGCCGTCGCGTGCTCACCGACGGCCAGCGACGCACGCTGCGCTGGTGGCTCATGCTCGGGCTCATCCCCGTGGCGCTCGCGGTGCTCGTCGTCGCGACGAAGCTCATCAGCGTCAACGTGCTCTCGCAGACCGCGATCGACCGCTTCGAGGCGCGCGCCTACGCGCAGGGCGCCGAGGCGGCCCGCGGGCTCGAGCTGTGGAACTGGGTCGAGCCGTGGAAGGGCCCGTTCGACCTCGGCGTGAGCCTGGCGATGGCGGGCTCGCTCGAGGAGGGCAGGGCGGCGCTCGAGGAGTCGCTCGTGCTGCACGGGGAGCCCGTCACGCCCCCGCAGGTGCACGAGCACTGCATCATCGTCGCCTCGCTCGTCACCACGATCGAGAAGCAGGGCGACGTCGCGCGCGAGGCCGGCGACGTGCCGACCGCGAACGGCTTCTACGGCGAGGCGCTCGGGCTCATCGACGGGGTGCCGGACGGCTGCCTCGACGAGCCGCTGCCGAACGAGGCCGACACCGCCGAGCAGCTCGAGGCCGCGACCCCGCGCATCGAGGAGAAGATCGAGGACCCGTCCGGTGACGGTGAGGGCGAGGGGGAGGGCGAGGGCGACAGCGAGGGCGAGCCGCAGACCCCCGAGGAGCAGCTCGAGGAGCAGAACCAGGGCGCGCAGGAGGAGCAGCAGCAGCAGGACCAGTACGACCAGGGCGAGGACGGCGGCGGCCCGCCCGTCGACCGCCCCTGGTGAGCCCATGACACCGTGAGCCCGCGACACCGGCGAGTCCCTAGACTCGCAGGGTGATCCGCCTCTCCGAGCTCTTCTTCACCACCCTCCGCGAGGACCCGGCCGAGGCCGAGGTCGCGAGCCACCGGCTGCTCCTGCGCGCGGGCTACATCCGCCGCGCCGGCGCCGGGCTCTACTCGTGGTTGCCGCTCGGCCTGCGCGTGCGCCGCAACATCGAGCGGGTCGTGCGCGAGGAGATGGAGGCCGCCGGCGCGCAGGAGGTGCTGTTCCCCGGACTGCTGCCGCGCGAGCCCTACGAGCGCACCGGCCGCTGGACCGAGTACGGCGACGGCATCTTCCGCCTGCAGGACCGCAAGGGCGCCGATCACCTGCTCGCCCCCACGCACGAGGAGGTCTTCACGCTGCTCGTGCAGGACCTCGTCTCGAGCTACAAGGCGCTGCCGCTGACGATCTTCCAGATCCAGGACAAGTACCGCGACGAGGCGCGGCCCCGCGCGGGACTGCTGCGGGCGCGCGAGTTCACGATGAAGGACGCCTACTCGTTCGACGTCGACGACGCCGGCCTCGACGCCTCCTACCAGCGCCAGCGCGACGCCTACGAGCGCATCTTCCAGCGCCTCGGCCTCGAGTACGTGATCGTCTCGGCCGACGCGGGCGCGATGGGCGGCTCGAAGTCCGAGGAGTTCCTGCACCCGACGCCCGTCGGCGAGGACACGATCGTGCGCTCGGCCGGCGGCTACGCCGCGAACGTCGAGGCGTTCGAGACGGTCGCGCCCGAGCCGCTCCCCATCGAGGGCCAGCCCGCGGCGGTCGTGCGCGACACCCCCGACACGCCCACGATCGACACCCTCGTCGCCGACGCGAACGCGCGCTTCCCGCGCGAGGACGGCCGCGCCTGGACGGCGGCGGACACGCTGAAGAACGTCGTGCTGCGGCTCACGCACGTCGACGGCAGCCGCGAGCTCGTCGTCATCGGCCTGCCGGGCGACCGCGAGGTCGACCAGAAGCGCGTCGAGGTGGCGTTCCAGCCCGCCGACGTCACCGCGGCCGACGAGGACGACTTCACGGCCAACCCGGGCCTCGTGAAGGGCTACATCGGGCCGTGGTCGCCCGCCGGCGCGGTGCTCGGCGAGGAGGCCGCCACCGGCATCCGCTACCTGCTCGACAAGCGCGTCGTCGACGGCTCGAGCTGGATCACCGGCGCGAACGAGCCGGGCAAGCACGTCTTCGGGCTCGTCGCGGGCCGCGACTTCGCGGGCGACGGATGGGTCGAGGCGGCCGACGTGCGCCCCGGCGACCCCGCGCCCGACGGCTCCGGTCCCGTCACGCTCGAGCGCGGCATGGAGGTCGGCCACGTCTTCCAGCTCGGCCGCAAGTACGCCGAGGCGCTCGGCCTCAAGGTGCTCGACCAGAACGGCAAGCTCGTCACCGTCACGATGGGTTCGTACGGCATCGGCGTCACGCGCAACCTCGCGGCGATCGTCGAGCGGTCGCACGACGAGAAGGGCATCATCTGGCCGCGCGAGATCGCGCCGTTCGACGTGCACGTCGTCGCGACCGGCAAGGACGCGCGCGCCTTCGAGGTCGCCGAGACCGTGATCGCGGGCCTCGAGGCGCGCGGGCTCGAGGTGCTCTTCGACGACCGCCCCAAGGTCTCGCCGGGCGTCAAGTTCGGCGACGCCGAGATCATCGGCGTGCCGCAGATCGTCATCGTCGGCCGCGACGCGCACGAGGGGCTCGTCGACGTCTGGGACCGGGCGACGGGGGAGCGGCAGCAGGTCGCGCTCGACGCGCTGGAGGAGGCGCTGGGGCGCTAGACTGATCGGTCGGCATCGGATGCCGGATGGACGCGGAACAAGGAGCCCACAAGTGAAGATCGATCTGACCGTGCTGAAGACCGTCGAGCGCGAGCGGGATATCTCCTCGGACGCCCTGATCCACATCATCGAGCAGGCGATCCTGCAGGCGCACCTCCGCTCGGGCGAGAAGCACGATGCCGCGGCGCCGCAGCCGCGCGTCGAGGTCGACCGCGCGACCGGCGAGGTGACGCTCTTCGAGCCCGAGCTCGACGAGGACGGCAACCGCATCGGCGAGTCGGTCGCGACGACCGAGGACTTCAGCCGCATCGCCGCATCCGCCGCGAAGCAGGTCATCTTCCAGGCGCTGCGCGACAAGAGCGACGAGACCGTGCTCGGCGCCTACAAGGACCGCGAGGGCGACATCATCGCCGGCGTCGTCCAGCAGGGCACGAACCCGCGCATGGTGCACGTCAAGCTCGGCGACGACATGGAGGCGCTGCTGCCGCCCGAGGAGCAGGTGCCGGGCGCCGAGTACAAGCACGGCCAGCGGATGCGCGTCTACATCACGAAGGTCGAGCGCGGCCAGCGCGGTCCGCAGGTCACCGTGAGCCGCACCCACCCGTCGCTCGTGCGCCGGCTCTTCGCGCTCGAGGTGCCCGAGATCGCCTCCGGCGCCGTCGAGATCGTCGCGATCGCGCGCGAGGCCGGCCACCGCACGAAGATCGCCGTGCGCGCCACCCGTCCCGGCATCAACGCGAAGGGCGCGTGCATCGGCGAGCTCGGCGCCCGCGTGCGCGCGGTGCAGGCGGAGCTCGGTGACGAGAAGGTCGACATCGTCGACTACTCCGAGGACCTGCCCGCCTTCGTCGCGAGCGCGCTGAGCCCCGCGCGGGTGTCGGATGCGTTCATGCTCGACGAGAAGACGAAGGCGGTGCGCGCGCTCGTGCCCGACTTCCAGCTGTCGCTCGCGATCGGCCGGGAGGGCCAGAACGCCCGCCTGGCGGCGAAGCTGACCGGCGCGAAGATCGACATCCAGCCCGACTCGGTCATGGATGAGTGACACGCCCACCTGCGTCCCGGGCGTGTCTGCGCTAGACTGATGAGCATCCGTACGTGCCTTGGCTGTCGCGCGCGCACTGAACCCGCACATCTCGTGCGGATCGTGAGCGCAGGCGGAGCGGCGGTCGTCGATCCCGATCGACGGCTTCCCGGCCGAGGGGCGTGGGTGCATCCGACGCAGCAGTGCGTGGAACGCGCGGTCCGCGCGATCCCGCGGGCGCTGCGCCAGCGCCTGGACACGTCACCCATCGCACGATGGGCCCAGGACGGGCTCGACCCGAGCCCCGACCGAAGGAATGAAAAGCACATGGACAACTGATGAGCAGCTCGAAATGAGACCCGTCAGCAAATGAGTCCGCCCTGTCCTGGGCGGACCAGGACAGGAGAGAACGTGGCAAACCCACGCGTGCACGAGATCGCCGCCGAGCTCGGCGTCGAGAGCAAGGTCGCGATGGCCAAGCTCAAGGAGATGGGCGAGTTCGTCAAGGGACCCGCCTCGGCGATCGCACCCCCGGTCGCCCGCAAGCTGAAGGCCGCCCTGGCGTCCGAGAGCGCGAGCGCACCCGCGGCCGCGGCCCCGAAGGCACCGGCCAAGGCCGCACCGTCGGCGAAGCCGGCATCGGCAACGCCCGCAGCGGCCGCCCCCGCCGCGACCCCGAAGGCTGCGGCTCCCGCGGCCCCGCAGGCCGCGCCGGAACCCGCATCCACCGCGGCGCCCGCGCCGACGCCCGCTCCGAAGGCTGCGCCGGCTCCGGCCGCGCAGACCCCCGCGCCGGCATCGCCCGCACCCGCATCACCCGCATCCGCATCGCCCGCACCCGCATCGCCCGCACCCGCCGCGCCCGCGCAGCAGGGTGACGGCGACAGCGGCAGCAGCATCCCCCGCCCGATGGGTCGCCCCGGCGCACCGCGTCCGGGCAACAACCCGTTCGCGTCCGCGCAGGGCATGGGCCGGCCGCGCGTCGGCAACAACCCGTTCACGAGCAAGGCGGGCCCCGGCGGCCCGCGTCCCGTGGCTCCGCGCCCCGGCGCTCCCCGCCCGGGCGCACCGCGTCCCGGCGCTCCCCGTCCCGGCGCCCCGCGCACCGGCGGCCCCGGCCGACCCGGAGCCGGCGGTCGCCCCGGCGGCGGCTTCCAGCGCCCCGGCGCCGGCGCTCCCGGTCCCGGTGCTCCGGGCCGCGGCGGTCCCGCGTTCGCGGGTCGTCCCGGTGGTGGTGGCCGCGGTCGCGGCGGCACGGCCGGCGCGTTCGGCAAGGGCGGCGCGAAGGGCAAGTCCCGCAAGTCGAAGCGCACGAAGCGGCTCGAGTTCGAGATGCGCGAGGCGCCGTCGATCGGCGGCGTCAAGGTCCGTCGCGGCGACGGCACCACGGTCATCCGCATGCGCCGCGGCGCATCGATCGCGGACTTCGCCGAGAAGATCGACGCGAGCCCCGGTGACCTCGTGACCGTGCTGTTCCACCTCGGTGAGATGGCGACGGCGACGGAGTCGCTCGACGAGGCCACCTTCGAGCTGCTGGGTGCCGAGCTGGGCTACCAGGTCCAGATCGTCAGCCCCGAGGACGAGGACAAGGAGCTCCTGGAGGGCTTCGACATCGACCTCGAGCAGGAGCTCGAGGACGAGACCGACGAGGACCTCGTCTACCGCTCGCCCGTCGTCACGGTCATGGGTCACGTCGACCACGGCAAGACGCGCCTGCTCGACGCCATCCGCGATGCGAACGTCATCGACGGCGAGGCCGGCGGCATCACGCAGCACATCGGCGCCTACCAGGTCTGGAAGGAGCACGAGGGCGAGGACCGCGCGATCACCTTCATCGACACCCCGGGCCACGAGGCGTTCACCGCCATGCGTGCCCGCGGTGCGCAGGTGACCGACATCGCGATCCTGGTCGTCGCGGCCGACGACGGCATCATGCCGCAGACGATCGAGGCGCTGAACCACGCCCAGGCGGCCAACGTGCCGATCGTGGTCGCGGTCAACAAGGTCGACAAGGAGGGGGCGAACCCCGCCAAGGTGCGCCAGCAGCTCACCGAGTACGGCCTCGTCACCGAGGAGTACGGCGGCGACACGATGTTCGTCGACGTCTCCGCGCTCGCCCGCACCGGCATCGAGGAGCTCCTCGAGGCCGTGCTGCTCACCGCAGACGCAGGTCTCGACCTGCGGGCCAACCCCAACAAGGAGGCTCGCGGCGTCGCGATCGAGGCGAGGCTCGACAAGGGCCGCGGCGCCGTGGCGACCGTGCTCATCCAGTCGGGCACGCTGCGCGTCGGCGACGCGATCGTCGCGGGCACGGCCTACGGCCGCGTCCGTGCGATGGTCGACGACCGCGGCGAGCTGGTCCAGGAGGCCGGCCCGTCGATGCCCGTCCAGGTGCAGGGCCTCTCGAGCGTCCCGCGCGCCGGCGACAGCTTCATCGTCACCGAGGAGGACCGCACCGCGCGCCAGATCGCTGAGAAGCGCGAGGCCGTGGAGCGCAACGCGCAGCTGGCGAAGGCCCGCAAGCGCCTGTCGCTCGAGGACTTCAAGCTGGCGCTGGAGCAGGGCAAGGTCGAGACGCTCAACCTCATCATCAAGGGCGACGTGTCGGGTGCCGTGGAGGCGCTCGAGGAGTCGCTCATGAAGATCGAGATCGACGACACCGTCGACCTGCGGATCATCCACCGCGGCGTCGGCGCCGTCACCGAGTCGGACGTGAACCTGGCGACGGTCGACTCGGCCGTCATCATCGGCTTCAACGTGCGCCCCGACCCGAAGGCACGAGAGCGCGCCGCCCGCGAGGGCGTCGACATCCGCTTCTACAACGTGATCTACGCGGCCATCGAGGACGTGGAGAACTCGCTGAAGGGCATGCTCAAGCCGGAGTTCGAGGAGAAGCAGTCGGGCGTGGCGGAGATCCGCGAGGTGTTCCGCTCGTCCAAGTTCGGCAACATCGCCGGCTGCATCGTGCGCTCGGGGACGATCACCCGCAACGCCAAGGCTCGCGTCATCCGCGACGGCGTCGTGCTGGCCGATGGCCTCGCCATCGAGTCGCTGCGCCGCTTCAAGGACGACGTCACCGAGGTCCGCACGGACTTCGAGTGCGGCATCGGCCTCGGCAAGTTCAACGATCTGCAGATCGGCGACGAGATCGAGACCACCGAGATGGTGGAGAAGCCGCGCGTCTGACGCGCAATCGGGTGTGGGGCGACTGCGGTCGCCCCACACCTGTCTCTAGGACCGGAGGAACCACATGGCAGAGAACCCCAGGGCGAGGAAGATCGCCGACCGCATCCACGAGATCACCGTGCGCGCGCTCGAGCACGAGGTGCGCGACCCGCGGCTCGGCTTCGTGACGATCACGGCGGTGCGCATGACGGGCGACCTCCAGCACGCCTCGATCTTCTACACGGTCTACGGGACCGATGAGGAGCGCGAGGAGACCGCGAGGGCACTCACGAGCGCGAAGGGCGTCGTGCGCCGCGAGATCGGCAAGGGCCTGACGCTGCGGCTGACGCCGTCGATCGAGTTCTTCCTCGACGCGCTGCCCGAGAACGCGGCGTCGATCGAGCACCTGCTCGACGAGGCGCGCGTGCGCGACCGCGCCGCGCAGGAGGCGGCCGCCGCCGCGCAGTACGCGGGCGACGCCGACCCCTACAAGAAGCCGCGCGAGATCGACGACGAGGACTGACGGCTCAGCGGACCTCGGCGAAGCGCAGCAGCCGCTCGGCGAGGTCCGCGTCCGTCAGCCGCACGCGGATCCGCGTGCCAGGCTCGGCGTCCGTGTCGCACGCCGCCTCGGTCGGCGGGTCGAGCAGCTGGATCGTCGACCCCTCCTTCCGGGAGTCCACGACCACCGCGTCGAACGTGTCGCCGATGCGCGACCGCAGCACCGCGATCTCCACGACGTCGATCGACTCGCGCTCGAGCCTCGACGCGGCCTGCGCCGACGCCTGCATGATGCCCGGCAGACCCGCGAGCCCCTCGGCGGCCCACGTGGGGATCTCGCGGCCGTTCGCGATCGCCTCACAGTGGGCGAGCGCGTAGCGGTCGACGAGCCGCCGCAGCGGCGCGGTCACGTGCGCGTACGGCGCACCGATGGCCGCCTGCTCGAGCGCCGACGCCTCGGACGCGTCGTCGAGCACCGTGTATGCCGCGCCGCGGAAGAGCCGCCGCGCCGCCTGCAGGATCGCGAGCGTCGTCGGGCGCGCGCGGTCGAGGCGTCGCAGGAACGCGCCGTAGTGCTCGCCGTCGGCCCACTCCTCTCCGATCGCCCGCACCTCGCGACGGAAGCGCTCGACGTCGGCCGCCGGCGGCGTCGGCATCGTCCGCAGGATGCCGCGCTTCGCGCGCAGCTGCAGGTTCGCGGCCTCCATGCCGGTCATGAGCGACAGCTGCGCGTTCCAGCGCTCGACCGGCAGCAGCTCGCGCCGCTCGATGCGGTACTCGTCGCCCTCGCGCACGACCTGCTCCTCCGGCATGTCGAGGCTCGCGCCGCCGCGCTCGGCCTCGAGCGCGATCCGCAGCTCGCCGACCTCGCGCAGCAGGCCCAGCATGGCGTCTCCCGCGTCGATGCGCTGCTGCGCCTCGGCATAGGTCAGCTGCTCGCGGGAGCGCACCCGTGCGCGCTCGAGCGTCGTCGCGACCACGTCGCCGCGCGCATCCAGCCGCATGGTCCAGACGTAGGCGCCCCGCACCTGCCCGGCGAGGAGGCTCGCGACGCCCTCGCTCAGGACCGGCGGGTGCAGCGGCACCCTGCCGTCCGGCGCGTACATCGTCTGGCCGCGGCGGCGCGCCTCGACGTCGATCGGGCCGCCCGGTGCCACGAACGCGGGCACGTCGGCGATCGCGTAGCGCACCACGACCCCGTCGCCGTCGCGCTCGAGGTGGAGCGCCTGGTCGAGGTCGGTCGAGCCCTCGGGGTCGATCGTGACGAACGCGACGCCCGTCTGGTCGGGCTCGGGCAGCGGCGGATCCGCGGCGAGCGCGGCCGCCTCCGCCTCCGCCTCGGGCGGGAGCTCGGCCGTCAGCCCCAGCTCCGCGCGGATCTCGGCGAGGGCGGCGGCGAGCTCGTCGCTCGCCTCGGTCAGACGCGCATGTCGTGCCGGCATGCGCACAACCTAGTAGGGCAGCCTGACGGCCCGCCCCGCCCCGGCCCGCTTCCGCACAACGCAAGCCCGGAGGCGACATCGTGCGGCGGATCCGGCAAGGTGCGGATGCTGGCGCCGGTCGTCGCGCGGGGGCTTGCGTTGTGCGCAGGCGGGCCTGGCACCGCGGGTGGGAGGAGCTCCCTCAGTCCGGGAGGCGGGCCGATCCGTCAGCGCGCACGACGAGGCCGTCGGCGGCGAGCGACGCGAGCGCGCGATCGAGCTGCGCGGCATCGGGCCAGAGGGGCGCCAGCTCGGACTCCGCGAGCGGCACGTCGACCGCGCGGAGCGCGCGCAGCACCGTGCCGCGCGCCTGCCGGTCGCTGCCTGCGAAGGTGCCCTGGCGCGGCGCGCGCCTGCCCTCGTACGCCGGGTAGCCGGCCGCGCGCCACGCGCACGCGTCGGCGATCGGGCACGCATCGCACCTCGGAGCGCGCGCCGTGCAGACGAGCGCGCCGAGCTCCATGAGCGCGATGGAGGTGACGGATGCGTCGGCGGGGGCGTCCGGCAGCAGCGCCTCGACGTCGGCGAGGTCGCGCCTCGCGGTGGGGCCGGCCTCGCCCTGCCCGTGCACCGCGCGGGCGATCACGCGGCGCACGTTCGTGTCGACGACCGGGTGGCGGTCGCCGAAGTGGAAGACGGCGACCGCGCGCGCGGTGTAGTCGCCGATCCCCGGGAGCGCGAGCAGCGCGGCCACGTCGCGCGGCACGTCGCCGCCGTGCCGCTCGACGATGGCCCGCGCCGCGTCCTGCAGCCGCAGCGCCCGGCGCGGGTACCCGAGCGTGCCCCACTGCCGCAGCACCTCGTGCGTGGGCGCGTCTGCGAGGTCGGCGGGCGTCGGCCAGCGCTCGAGCCAGCGGTCGATCTCGACGGCCACGCGCGACACCTGCGTCTGCTGCAGCATGATCTCGCTCACGAGCGTGCCCCACGCGTCGAAGTCGGGCCGGCGCCATGGGAGGTCGCGCGCGTTGTCGCGGTACCAGCCCGCGAGCGCGGCGACGGAGGCGGTCCCGAGCATCCCGCCAGGGTAGACGAGCGAGACCGCCTAGGCTGACGGCATGGTCGACTCCGCCCTCCTGATGAAGGCAGCGTCCTGGACGCCCGAGCAGAAGGCCCTCTACACGAGCCTCGCCGAGCTGCTCGTGCGCCGCAATCCGCGCGGCCGTCGGCTCGTCGCGATCGAGGGCCGCGACGGCGTGGGCAAGACCCGGTTCGCGGATGCCCTGCAGGTCGCGCTCGCGCGCGCCGGCGTCGAGGCGTTCCGCGCGAGCGCCGACGACTTCCACCGGTCGCAGGCGTTCCGCTACCGGCAGGGCCGCGACTCGCCGAAGGGCTACTACGAGGACGCCTTCGACGTCGAGCTGCTCGACCGGGTGCTGCTGCACCCGTTCCGCATGGGCGGCTCGACCGGCTTCATGACGCGCGCGTTCGACCTGCACGCCGACCGCTCGGTCGAGATGGAGTGGCAGACGGCGGGTCCGGATGCGGTGCTCCTCGTCGACGGGGTGTTCCTGCAGCGCCCGGCGCTCGCCGGCAAGTGGCACGCGGTGCTCTACCTCGAGGCCGACGACCGCGTGCGCGGCGAGCGGATGCGCGCTCGCGACGGCGCGCACCCCGACGTGCAGCACGCGTCGCACCGGCGCTACCGCGAGGCGCACGACCACTACGAGCGCACCGTCCGTCCGCGCCAGAAGGCGCTCGTGATCGTCGACAACAGCGACTGGCGGTGGCCGAAGCAGGTCTTCGCCGACACCTGCTGACCAGCTGCTGGTCGAGCCGGTCCGCGCGCGCAGCGCGCTGACCGAGTCGAGACCACGGCGACGGGGCGAGAGGAGCCCAGCGCTACGCGAGCCGCCGCACCACCGACGCCGGCAGGAACCGCCCCGTCCGCTCGACCTCGTGCACGAGCTCGACGAGCGCCGCGTTCACCGGCGCCTCGCGGCCGAGCCGCGCCGCAGCCGCGACGACCGCGCCGTTGATGTGATCGACCTCCGTCGGCTGCCGACGCCGGATCGACTGCTGCGTCGACCCGAGGTTCGGCACGTCGCCGAGCCGCTCCTTGATGCGGAGCGGCACCTGCTGGGCGATCCGCCGGGGTGCGGAGGCGACGATCCGCACCATGAGCGGCGTCAGCCCCTGCAGCGGCTGGAAGCGCACGCCCGAGGCCAGTCCGATCTGCGTCGTCTCCCGCATCGAGGCGAGCATCACGCGGCGCAGCCCCGGGTCGCGGATGACGTCCTGCACCGAGTGCCCGACGATCGCGGGCAGCGCGTTCACCATGTTGATGAGCAGCTTCGTCCACTGGGCGCCCTCGATCGAGGGCGTCTCGCTCGTGGGCAGAGCCTCGCCGAGCACCGCCGCGAACCGCGCCCCTTCGGCGCCGCCGACGATGGTGTCGCCGGCCGCGGTGACCGTGATGACGCCCGGCTCCATGGAGTTCGCCGCCATCAGCGCGATCCCGCCGGCGACGCGACCGTGCCCGAGCAGCTCGGCCGCGGCGAGCTCGCCGCCGAGGCCGTTCTGCACCACGAGCAGCGGCACCCCCGCGAGCCGCGCGTGGTTCGCCTCGATCGCGGCCGCCGCGCCGGTCGCCTTGGTGGCGAGGATCGCGAGGTCGGGTGCGTCCTGCAGCAGCTCCAGGGCCGTGACGCGGGCGGTGTGCAGGCCGAAGGCCCCTCGCAGTCGCAGCCCGTGCGCTCGGACGGCCGCGAGGTGCTCGCCGCGCGCGGTGACGGTCACGTGGTGACCGATGGCATCCAGCCGCGCCGCGATCGTGCCGCCGATCGCCCCGGCGCCGATCACCGCGATGCGCTGCCGCGGCTGCCGCTGGCCGTCCTCGATCGCCATGCCGAGCAGGCTATACGCGCCGCGCTGGCCGGATGTCTGCGGCGCGATCTACGCTTCCACCGGGCCCGTGCGACGGCGTGCGGGGGAGGAGGCTCGCCATGACCGACGGACCCCGGCTGACCGCCAAGCGCTTCCACGAGCATCCCGGCGTCGAGGACTGGCGCGTGCTGTTCTGGGGCGCGCACGCCCACTACGCGTGCGACTCGTTCGCGCAGGCGGTCGAGCTCGCGACCGCCATCGGTGATGTCGCGGCCGCGGTCGGCCACGCGCCCGACGTCGACCTGCGGCCGCGGGGCGTGACGATCCGCACGGCGACACGGCGCGACGGCGGCCTCAGCGCGGCCGACGCGCGCCTCGCCCAGGGCATCTCGGAGGCGGCGCGGCGGCTCGGATGCCGCTCGGATCCCTCGACTCTCATGGTCACCGGCATCGCCGTCGCGCAGGACCGCGGCGCCGACGTGCGGCCGTTCTGGGCGGCCGTGATGGGCTACGACCTGCTCGGCGACGAGGATGCGATCGACCCCCAGCGGCGCAACCCGCACGTCTGGCTGCACGAGCTCGACCCACCCAAGCCGGGCAGGGGCCGCACGCACATCGACATCTCGGTGCCCGCCGACCACGCCGAGGCGCGCGTCGCCGCGGCAGTGGCAGCCGGTGGCCGCATCGTGCGGGAGGAGCCCGGGCGCTGGTGGACGATCGCGTCGCCCGAGAACCACGGCGTCGACATCGCGTCGTGGCCCGACGTGGAGGACTTCGACGAGGACCCGGGCGGCGGCCCCGACGAGGAGCGTCCGCCGACGAGCGACTAGGGTCGACGGGTGCCAGCAGCCCCCGCAGACCCCGACGGCATCCTGCTCGTCGACAAGCCCCAGGGCATCACGAGCCACACCGCGGTGAGCCGCGCGCGACGGGCGCTCGGCACGCGGAAGGTCGGTCACGCGGGCACGCTCGACCCCATGGCGACCGGGCTGCTGATCCTCGGCGTCGGTCCCTCCACGCGGCTGCTGACGCACATGGTCGGGCTCGACAAGACCTACACGGCGACCGTCGCGCTCGGCGCCGCGACCACGACCGACGACGCCGAGGGCGAGGTCACCGCGACGAGGGATGCGTCGCACCTGTCGGAGTCCGACCTCGTCGCGCCGATGGCGGCGCTCACGGGCGACATCGAGCAGGTGCCGTCGTCGGTGAGCGCCATCAAGGTCGACGGCGAGCGCGCGTACGCCCGCGTGCGGGCGGGGGAGCAGGTCGAGCTCAAGGCGCGGCCGGTGACCGTCGCGCGGTTCGAGGTGGTCGCGTTCCGGCCCGGCGCCGTCGCCGAGGCCGACGTCGTCGTCGACTGCTCGAGCGGCACGTACATCCGCGCGCTCGCCCGCGACCTCGGCGCGGCGCTCGGCGTCGGCGGCCACCTGTCGGCGCTCCGCCGCACCCGCATCGGCCCGTTCTCGGTCGACGGCGCGCCCGATGCCGACGCGCTGCCCGAGGCCGCGCGCGACCTGCTGCTGCCGCCCGCCGAGGCGGCCGCCCGCATCCTGCCGGTCGCGACGCTCGACGCCGAGCGCGCCGCCGACCTCGCCAACGGCCGCCGCACCGCTGCCCTCGAGGGGGAGTCTGGCATCGTCGCGGCGGTCCACGGCGACCGGCTCGTCGGCATCGCGCGCGTCGCGGGCCGTCGGCTGCTGCCGGTCACGAACTTCCCGACCGGCACCGGGGGCGCAGCGTGATCAGCTGGCTCATGCTCGCGCAGGCGAGCGCCCTCGGGCTGATCGGCGCGGCCGTGGCCGTGGTCGGCCTCGCGCGCCGCCCGTTCAACGACTGGGTCTTCGCCGGCGCAGCCATCGCGATGCTCACGCTCGTGGTCCAGACCGTCGCGTCGATCATCGCGCCGCTCGCGGGCGCCGGCCCCACCGGCGACCTGCTCGAGTACTGGACCTACCTCATCACCGCGCTCATGATCCCGCCGGCCGCGGTGCTGTGGGCGCTCGTCGACAAGAAGGGCGAGTGGGCGACCCTCGTCGTCGGCGTCGGCATCCTCGCGGTCGCGGTGATGGTCTACCGGATGCACCAGATCTGGTTCGTGCAGGTCGCCTGACCGCCCGCCGCCCGCGAGCGAGCGACCGTGCGAGGACTAGGATCGGACGAGTGAGCGAGCGGAAGCATGCGGGCATCGGCCGGGTCCTCGTGGCCGTCTACGCGGTGCTGGCGATGGCGGCCACCGGGCGCTCGTTCGTGCAGATCGTGCAGCGCTTCGACGAGGCGCCGCTCGCGTACTCGCTGAGCGCCGTCGCCGCCGTCGTCTACCTCGTCGCGACCGTCGCGCTCGCGATGCGGGGCGACGCCTCGCGCACGGTCGCGCTCGCCGCCGTGTGCTTCGAGCTCGTCGGCGTGCTCGTCGTCGGCACGCTCTCGCTGGTCGCGCCCGAGCTCTTCGCGCACGACACCGTCTGGAGCCGCTACGGCATGGGCTACCTGTTCATCCCCGCGGTGCTGCCGTTCCTCGGCCTCTGGTGGCTGCGCGCGAGCCGCGAGCGGGTGACGGCATGAGCGGCATGGCCTGGATCGACGAGCTCGAGTCCGTCCCCTCCGCCATCACGGTCGGCAAGTTCGACGGCGTGCACATCGGCCACCAGCGCATCATCGAGCAGCTGCGCGCGCTCGCCGAGCCCGCTGAGCCGGGCGCGGAGCGGCTGTCGACCACCGTCGTCACGTTCGACCGCAACCCGCTCGAGGTGGTGCGCCCGGACCGCGCGCCGGTGCCGCTGGTCTCGCTCGCCCACAAGGTCGAGCTGCTCCGCGCCGCCGGCGCCGACCGTGTGGTCGTCGTGCCCTTCACGCCCGAGACGGCCGCGCAGCCCGCCCGCGAGTTCGCCGAGCGCGTGCTCTTCGACGGCCTCGGCGCGCGCGTGCTGCTCGTCGGCGACGACTTCCGCTTCGGTGCCCGCGGCGCGGGCGATGCCGCGCTGCTGCGCGAGCTCGCCGAGCCGCGTGGCGCGCGCGTCGAGTCGATCGACGACATCTGCTTCGCCGACGGCCGCCGCGTCTCGAGCACCTGGATCCGGGAGGCGCTCGCGCTCGGCCGCATCGACGAGGCGAACGGGATGCTCGGCCGCCGCCACCTGCTGCGCGGCGACGTGGTGCGCGGCTTCCAGCGCGGCCGCTCGCTCGGCTACCCGACGGCGAACCTCGGCGCCCCGGTCGAGGGGTTCATCCCCGCCGACGGCGTCTACGCCGCCCTCGCGCACGTCGACGCCGGCACCTTCGCCGCCGCCGTCTCGATCGGCGACAACCCCACCTTCGACGGCGTCGCCGCGAAGACCGTCGAGGCGTACCTGCTCGACGTCGACATCGACCTCTACGACCGGCCGATCGCGCTCGAGCTCGTCGACTTCGTGCGCCCGATGCACCGCTTCGAGAGCCTCGACCAGCTCATCGCGCAGATGGGCCGCGACGTCGAGCGGACGCGCGAGCGCATCACCGCCGCGACCGCCTGAGCATCGACCGTCGTCGCCCCGGCGAGCGCCCTCGGCGTCGCAGGGAGGGCGGGCTCGGCCGGTAGACTGCCCTGCACCCGCAAGCCGCGACACACCTGGCGGAGAACCGCACCGCGGCGGAGCAGGAGGAACAGCGTGACCACACCCAGCGCAGCGCTCGCGCCCGCAGAGCGCGCCGTCCAGCTGCTCGGCAGCGACCTCTCGGAGGTCGCGCTCCGGCAGCACCTCGAGGGCCTCCCGACCGTCGACGCCGTGGGGCTCGAGGCCCGCGCCGCCGGCCTCGGGACGCGCTCGATCAAGACCACCTCGAAGCGCGCGGCGCTCGACCTCGTCATCCGGATGATCGACCTCACGACGCTGCAGGGCGCCGACACCCGCGGCAAGGTGCACTCGCTCGTCGCGAAGGCGCTCGTGCCCGACGCATCCGACCCCTCGACGCCCCGCCCCGCGGCGGTCTGCGTCTACGGCGACATGGTCGGCAACGCGGTCGACGCGCTCGGCTCCGCCTGGAGCGCGGGCAAGGACGACGGCATCAACGTCGCGGCGGTCGCGACGGCCTTCCCGGCCGGCCGCGCGAGCCTGCCCGTGAAGCTGCAGGACACCCGCGACGCGGTCGCCGCTGGCGCCGACGAGATCGACATGGTGATCGACCGCGGCGCCTTCCTCGAGGGCAACTACGGCAAGGTCTTCGACGAGATCGTGCTGACGAAGGAGGCGTGCCGCCGGGACGACGGCACGTACGCGCACCTCAAGGTCATCCTCGAGACCGGCGAGCTCGTCACCTACGACAACGTGCGCCGGGCCTCCTGGCTCTCGATCCTCGCGGGCGGCGACTTCATCAAGACCTCGACCGGCAAGGTGCAGCCCGCCGCGACGCTGCCGGTGACGCTGCTCATGCTCCAGGTCGTGCGCGACTGGGAGCGGCTGACGGGGGAGCGCATCGGCGTCAAGCCCGCCGGCGGCATCTCGACCGCGAAGGACGCCATCAAGTACCTCGTCACGGTCGCCGAGACGTGCGGCGAGACCTGGCTCGACCCGCACCTCTTCCGCTTCGGCGCGTCGAGCCTGCTCAACGACGTGCTGCAGCAGCGCCAGAAGCTCTCCACCGGCCGCTACTCCGGCCCCGACTACGTCACGATCGACTGAGGCACCCCATGGCATTCCTCGACTACGCGCCGGCTCCCGAGTCGACCTCCATCCTCGACCTGCGCGACGACTACCGGCTCTGGATCGGCGGCGAGTGGGTCGACGGCGGCGGCACGCCGTTCGCCTCGATCTCGCCCTCCACCGAGCAGCGGATCGCGATGTTCGCGTCGGCCGACGAGGGCGACGTGGATGCGGCGGTCGCTGCCGCGCGCACCGCCTTCCGCACCGTCTGGGGCCCGATGTCCGGCCGCGACCGCGGCAAGTACCTCTTCCGCATCGCGCGGCTGCTGCAGGAGCGCGCCCGCGAGCTCGCGGTCGCCGAGACGCTCGACAACGGCAAGCCGATCAAGGAGACCCGCGACGCCGACGTGCCGCTCGTCGCCCAGTGGTTCTTCCACTGCGCCGGATGGGCCGACAAGCTCGACCACGTCGGCCTCGGCGCCGCGCCGCAGCCGCACGGCGTGTCCGCGCAGATCATTCCGTGGAACTTCCCGCTGCTCATGCTCGCGTGGAAGGTCGCCCCGGCGCTCGCCGCGGGCAACACGGTGGTGCTGAAGCCGGCCGAGACGACGCCGCTCACGGCGATGCTGTTCGCCGAGATCTGCGAGCAGGCGGGCCTGCCCGCTGGCGTCGTCAACCTGCTCACCGGAGCGGGCGACACGGGCGCCGCGCTCGTGCGGCACCCGGACGTCGACAAGGTCGCGTTCACCGGCTCGACCGCGGTCGGCCGCGAGATCGCGAAGGCGATCGCCGGCACCGACAAGAAGCTCACGCTCGAGCTCGGCGGCAAGGGCGCGAACATCGTGTTCGACGACGCCCCGCTCGACCAGGCGATCGAGGGCATCGTCAACGGCGTCTTCTTCAACCAGGGCCAGGTGTGCTGCGCCGGCAGCCGGCTGCTCGTGCAGGAGAACGTGCACGACGCGGTGCTCGAGCGCCTCAAGGAGCGCATGTCGACGCTGCGCCTGGGCGACCCGCTCGACAAGAACACCGACGTCGGCGCCATCAACTCGGCCGAGCAGCTCGAGCGCATCACCCGGCTCGTCGACCGCGGCGAGGCCGAGGGCGGCGAGCGCTGGTCGCCCGCGTGCGAGATCCCCGCGCAGGGCTACTGGTTCCCGCCCACCGTCGTCACCGGCGTCGAGGCGTCGTCGACGATCGCGCGCGAGGAGATCTTCGGCCCGGTGCTGTCGGTCCTCACCTTCCGCACGCCCGACGAGGCGATCGCGAAGGCGAACAACTCGCCGTACGGGCTGTCGGCCGGCATCTGGAGCGACAAGGGCAGCCGCGTGCTCGCCGTCGCCGACAAGCTGCGCGCCGGCGTGGTGTGGACGAACACGTTCAACAAGTTCGACCCGACGAGCCCCTTCGGCGGCTACAAGGAGTCCGGCTACGGCCGGGAGGGCGGCATCCAGGGGATGCAGGCATACCTGAAGGCAGGCAAGTGATGGCGACCACGAAGACGGCGACGCGCCTCGACGTGCCGAAGACCTACAAGCTCTTCATCGGCGGCGCCTTCCCGCGCAGCGAGTCCGGCCGCGTGACCGAGGTGCGCAGCCCCGACGGCGGCTTCGTCGCCAACGTCGCGAAGGCATCCAGGAAGGATGCGCGCGACGCCGTCCGCGCCGCCCGCAAGGCGCAGCCGGGCTGGGCTGGCGCGACTGCGTACAACCGCGGGCAGGTGCTCTACCGGGTCGCCGAGGTGCTCGAGGGGCGCAAGGCGCAGTTCGTCGACGAGCTCGTGCGCAGCGAGGGCCTCAGCGCCGCCCGGGCGCAGCAGCAGGTCGAGGACGCCGTCGACCTGTGGGTGTGGCACGCCGGCTGGACCGACAAGATCGCCCAGATCGGCGGCAGCGCCAACCCCGTCGCGGGCCCGTACTTCAACCTGTCGGTGCCCGAGCCGACCGGCGTGGTCGCGATCGTCGCCCCGCAGCAGCAGGGCCTCCTCGGCCTCACGTCGGTCATCGCACCCGCGCTCGTCACCGGCAACGCCGTCGTGGTCGTGCCCGCCGCGTCCTCGCCGCTCGCGGCGATCTCGCTCGGTGAGGTGCTCGCGACGAGCGACCTGCCCGGCGGCGTCGTGAACGTGCTCACCGGCGACCCGGCCGAGCTCGCGCCGTGGCTCGCGGGTCACGCCGACGTCAACGCGCTCGACCTCACCGGCGCCGGCGGCCTCGACTGGGTGGAGCTCGAGGTGATCGCGGCCGACACGCTCAAGCGCGTCATCCGCCCCGAGCCCGGCCTCGCGCCGGAGACGCCGCAGCGCATCCTCGCGCTGACCGAGACGAAGACGGTCTGGCACACGAAGTCGCGCCTCTAGCGGCGGCTCGGCAGCGGAGCGCCGTCGTCATGGGCGGAGGCCACGTGCACGCGGATGCGCACGCCCACGGCAGCGGGGCGGGCACGAACCGCATCGCGATCGCCTTCGGCATCACGGCGGCGCTGTTCGCGGCGCAGGTGGTCGGCTCGATCGTCACGGGCAGCCTCGCGCTGCTCGTCGACACGGTGCACATGCTGACGGATGTGGCGGGACTCGGTGTCGCGCTCGGCGCGCAGGCGCTCGTGCGCCGGCCGCCGTCGGGGCGCCGCACGTGGGGACTCGTGCGCGTCGAGGTGCTCGCGGCCGCCGCGCAGGCCGCGGCGCTGCTCATCGTCGCGCTCGTCGTGGTCGTCGAGGGCGTGCGCCGGCTCGCGGAGCCGACGGAGGTGCCCGGCCCGCTGCTGCTCGCCTTCGGCGTCGTCGGGCTCGTGGGCAACCTCGTCGCGCTCGCCGTGCTGGCCGGTGGCCGCGGCTCGAGCCTCAACCTGCGTGCGGCGTTCCTCGAGGTGCTGAACGACGCGATCGGCTCGGTCGCGGTGATCGCGGCCGGCGCGGCGATCTGGCTGTGGGGCTTCCAGCAGGCCGACCTCGTCGCGAGCGCGCTCGTCGCGGCGCTCATCGTGCCGCGGTCGGTCGTGCTGCTGCGCGACACCGGGCGGATCCTGCTGGAGGCGGCGCCGGCGGAGCTCGACCTCGACGACGTGCGCGCGCACCTCGAGCAGCAGCCCCACGTGCTCGCCGTCCACGACCTGCACGCCTCGACGCTCGGCACGGGCTCGCATCAGCTGACGGCGCACGTCGTCGTCGAGGAGGCATGCTTCCACGACGGGCACGCCCCGCGCATCCTCGACGCGCTGCAGACCTGCGTCGCCGAGCACTTCCCCGTGCCGCTCGAGCATGCGACGTTCCAGCTCGAGCCGCCCGGCCACGCGGACCACGAGCGCCCGACGCACGCCTGACGCGCGGTTGCCGTCTCCCAAACCGCGGTTGGGCGGTGATCTCCGGTACGGATCTGCGGGTCCAGGTCGCCCGCACCCGCAGATCGGTACCGGAAACGTGCCGTCGCGAGTTAGGTTGGCCGCGAGGAGGCCCCGATGGAGCGGATCGCGAACCCGGTGTCGGGGCGCGTCGACGAGGAGGCGCCGCGCGAGACGACGACGCGCATGCTGCTGTGCCGCTACGCGCTCGCGATCGTCATACCTGTCTTCATCACGGTCTCGGTCGTCGGCCGCGATCAGCCGGGCTGGTGGTGGCCGCTGCCGTTCGTCATGCTCGTGGTGCTGCCGCTCAGCGCCGGTGCCAACGGCTCCTGGTGGGGGATGCCGTCATGGAGCGCCTGGCACACCGGCATGCTCGTCCAGAGCATGGTGCTGCTCTTGGCGCTCAGCGCGACGGTCGTATGGGGAGAGTCGCTCGTGCTGGTCATCGTCGCCGCAGTGAGTGTCGGCGTGGTCCTCGGCGTAGCCGCCGCGCAGGTCTGGCGCACGCTGCAGCCACGGCCCTAGGCCGCACGTCCGGGTACGCCTGTACGGCGACGGAAGCACGGACGCCCCGCGCCGACTTGCGGTACCGAATTGTCGCCTGAACGCCGCCGGAGCGACCATTCGGTACCGCAAACGGGGGAGCGCAGACGCCCCGAGCCGGTTTGCGGTACGAAGTGGTCGCCTGTACGCCGCCGGAGCAACCATTCGGTACCGCAAACCGCACGGGGACCACTCGGTACCGCAAACGGACGACGACCAGACGAACGACGACCGACCGCCACCGCGACCGACGCACCCACGCGCCCCGCACGGCATCCCGGCCGATCCGCCCCGTCAGCCAGCCGCTCCGGCTAGCGAGAGACCCGGCCGACCCGGCCGACCCGCAACCCCGCAACCCCGCGAAGCGACCTCTCACCCGAGCCCCCGCACGAACCCCTCCCACGACACCCGCTCCACCAGGCCCGCCGCCGCCCCCACGAGCACCGGGTCGTCGGTCACGAGCACGTCGGCCTGGAGCGTCGCGACCGCGAGCGGCTCGGCGAGCGTCACGTCGTCCCAGTCGAGGTGCGTCGCGATCCTCCACGCGGTCGCGCGCGAGACGCGATCGCCGAGCAGCCGCATCTTCAGGCCCGCGATCCCGTCGAGCACCGCGCGCACCTCGCCCTCGTCGACCTCACCCGAGCGCACGGCGCCGTAGAGCAGCTGCATCGCCTGCGAGCGCAGCGCTCCCGCGCCGACGAGCTGGTGGTCGCCGACGTCGACGCCCTCCCGGACGATGCGCAGCGCGGTGGGCGCGTCGATGGCGAAGCGGGTCATCAGCAGCTCTTCTCGATCAGGTCGGCGTACCAGCGGCAGCCGTCGAGCCAGGTGTCGATGCGGATGCGCTCGTCGCGCGCGTGCAGCGTCAGGCGCTCCTCGCGGGTCATGGCGAACGGCGTGAAGCGGTAGACGCGGTCGGTGATGCGGTGCGCGTGCCGGCCGTCGGTGCCGCCGAGCATCACGTACGGCACGGTGAGCACGTCGGGGCGCAGCCGCGCGACCGTCGCCTCGATGTCGACCCATCCCGGTCCGCTCGCGGGGCTCTCGGGGCTCGGGCCGTGCCCGTGCAGCACCTCGAGCTCGACGAGCGGGTCGGCGATCGCGCGCCGGAGGAGCGAGAGCGTGTCGTCGACGCTCGAGCCGGTCGCGATGCGCGCGTTCACGACGGCGACCGCCTCCTCGGCGAGCGCGTTCGGCGCGGCGGAGCCCGACAGCTGCGTCACGACCGCGGTGGTCGAGAGCATCGCGCGCGTCTCGTCACCGCGGGCCAGGATGCGCTCGACCACCGGGCGGGACCGCCGCACCCGCCGCAGGACGGCCCCCTGCGCGCCGCGCGCCTCCGCGCCGAGCAGCTCGAGCATGCGCAGCGACGGCTCGGGCAGCGAGCGGGGGAACGGCGCGCGGTCGAGCCGCCGGATCGCGCGGGCGAGCCGCGAGGTCGCCGCGAGCCGCGGCGGCGTCGACGCGTGCCCGCCGAGCTGCGCGACGCGCATCCGGATGTTCGCGAAGCCCTTCTCGGCAACGCCGACGACCGCGACGTCGCGCTGGACGCCCGCGATCGGCGGCTCGATGATCGCGCCGCCCTCGTCGAGCGCCCACGCCGGCCGCACCCCCGCTGCGTCGAGCGCCGCGATGGCCGACGCGGCCCCGGTGCCCATAGTCTCCTCGTCGTGGCCGAAGACGAGCCACACGTCGCGCGCCGGCCGGAAGCCCTCGGCGAGCAGCGCCTCGATCGCCACGCAGATGCCGACGAGCGAGCCCTTGTCGTCGAGCGTGCCGCGGCCCCATACGTGCGTCGCGTCGCGGTGGCCGCTGTAGGGCGGATGCGTCCACCCCTCCGGCGGTGCGGGCACGACGTCCTGGTGCGCCATGAGCAGCGCGGGGCCGGCGCCGGGGTCGTCGCCGCGGCCGGGCCAGCGGGCGAGCAGCGTCGCGCCGACGGGCTCGACCTCGAGCGCCGAGAACAGCCGCGGGAAGCGATCGCGGAGCGCCGCCTGGAACGCGGGCAGCTGCTCCTCGCGCTCGGTCGGCAGCTGCACGAGCGCGATCAGGTCGTCGATCGCCCGGTCATCGATGCCCACCACGCGAGCAGGCTATCGTCGTCGCCGACCGGGGTTCCGGGGCGGACGGGGGAGCGATGGCGGCTGCGCGCGCGGCGGATGCCCGGCTCGTGCACGCCCTGCGCGCGAGCGGCAGCGTCTTCGCCGAGGACGAGCTGGCCGAGCTCGGCCGCGCCGCGAGCGACGCTGCCGCGCTCGAGCTGCTGGTCGAGCGCCGGGTGGCGGGGGAGCCGATCGAGCAGATCGTCGGCACCGCCGCCTTCGCCGAGCTGCGCGTCGTCGTGCGGCCGGGGGTCTTCGTGCCGCGCCGGCGCACGGTGCTGCTCGCGACCATCGTCGCCGACGCCCTGCGCGCGCTGCCGCCGGGCGCGCGCCTGCTCGACCTGGGCTGCGGCTCCGGCGCGATCGCGGCGCTCGCGATGCACCGGGTGCCGGGCATCCAGGTGGTCGCGATCGACGCCGACCCCGTCGCCGTCGCGTGCGCCCGCGAGAACCTGCCGACCGCCCTCGTGCTGCAGGCCGACTCGCCCGACGTGCTCGACGCATCCGCCGCCTTCGACGTCATCGCCGCGAACCTGCCCTACGTGCCGACGCGCGAGCTCGCGCACCTGCCCCACGACGCCCGGGACCACGAGCCGCTGCTCGCGCTCGACGGCGGCGCCGACGGGCTCGCTCCGCTGCGCGCCCTCGCCCCGGCGATCGCGGCGCGGCTCGCGCCGGGTGGCACCGTGGCGATCGAGCTCGCCCCCGAGCAGGTCGATGTCGCGGGCGGCATCCTGCAGCGCGCCGGGCTCGGCGGCGTCGAGCAGCGCGCGGACGAGGAGCTGGGCGCGACCGTGCTCGTGGCGGTGCGCGCCGCGCGTTAGCGTTGGGGCCAAGCATCGAAGGAGGCCCCCGTGGGCGTCGCGGACAACACGCGCGAGATCGAGTCGACCATCGTCACCGACCTGCGGGAGCGGATGAGCTACGGCTCCTACCTCGGCCTCGACACGCTGCTCGCGTCGCAGCACCCGCGGAGCGAGCCGGAGCACCACGACGAGCTGCTGTTCATCATCCAGCACCAGTCGACCGAGCTGTGGCTCAAGCTCGTGATCCACGAGCTCGACGACGCCCGCGCGCTGCTCGCCGCGGACCAGCTCGGCGCGGCGCTCAAGCGCATCGCGCGGGTGAAGCACATCCAGGAGGTGCTGACGCAGCAGTGGTCGGTGCTCGCGACGCTCACGCCCACCGAGTACGTGCAGTTCCGCGGCGCGCTCGCGAGCGCCTCCGGCTTCCAGTCGGCGCAGTACCGCCTCGTCGAGTTCGCGCTCGGCAACAAGCACGAGCGGATGCTGCAGGTCTTCGCCTCGAACCCGGCCGACCACGCGGCGCTCGCGGCCGAGCTCGAGCGGCCGAGCCTCTACGACGAGTTCCTGCGCTTGCTCGCCCGCCGCGGCCACGCGGTGCCCGACGAGGTGCTCGACCGAGACGTGCGCAAGGCGCACGTCTTCAGCGAGCCGCTCGTCGACGTCTTCACGCGCATCTACACCGACGCCGGGCAGCCGGAGGGCGCGGAGCACTGGCGCGAGTACGAGGCGTGCGAGGAGCTCGTCGACCTCGAGGACAACTTCCAGCTCTGGCGCTTCCGGCACCTGCGCACGGTCTCGCGCACCATCGGCATGAAGACCGGCACGGGCGGCTCGAGCGGCACCGACTTCCTGCGCCGCGCGCTCGACCTCACGTTCTTCCCCGAGCTCTACGCCGTGCGGACGCGGCTCGAGGGGTGACCGCGCCGATCATCGCCCGCGTCGACCGCGCGCGCATCGGCGGCCGGTGGGTGACGGATGCGGTGGTCGAGCTGAGCGAGACCGGCATGCGGCTCGTGCCGCCCGACGAGGCGCCCGAGCGCGTCCGCCGGCACGTCCAGGGTGTGCTCATGCCTCCGATCACCGACGCGCACGTGCACCTCGGGCTGGCGGAGGCCGGGGTCGCGGCGCCGAGCGCCCTCGGCCGGGTGCTCGACCTCGGCTGGGCACCGGAGGCGCTGCCCGGGCTGAGCGCCGCGGCGCGCGGTGCGCACCGAGGGCTCGACGTGCGCGTCGCGGGTCCGTTCCACGCCGCGGTCGGCGGCTACCCCTCGATGCGGGAGTGGGCGCCGCCGGGCGCGGTGGTCGAGCTGGCGGACGCGAGCGACGCCGCCCGCGCCATCCGGGCGCACTCGGCCGCCGGCGCATCCGTCATCAAGGTCGCGCTCAACGCCGAGGACGGACCCGTGCCCGACGACGCGCTGCTCGCCGCGATCGTGGCCGAGACGCACGAGGTCGGGCTGCTGCTCGTGGCGCACGTGCAGGGCCCCGGGCAGGCCGAGCGGGCGCTCCTCGCCGGGGTGGACGTGCTGGCGCACGCGCCCTGGACGGAGCGGCTGAGCGATGACCTCATCGCCGCGGCCGCCGCGAGCCAGACCTGGGTGTCGACGCTCGCCATGCACGGCCGCGACGGCGACGACATCGCCTTCGCTCGGGCGACCGACAACCTCGCGCGCTTCGCCGCGAACGGCGGCGCGGTGGCCTACGGCACCGACCTGGGCAACGGCATCACCCACTTCGACCTCGACCCCAACGAGCTCGCCGCGCTGCGGCAAGCGGGGATCGAGGGCACCGCGCTCGTCGACGCGCTGCTGTGCGAGTGGCTGCTGCTCCCAGGGCCCACCGTGACGCGGCTGCCAGCCGACGTCATCGATGACGAGTCGACGATCGAGCACCTGCACCGAGCGGGCCCGCTGCCCGTGACCTGGTTCGACATGGAGGACGCATGACCACCCCAGCAGACACCGCAGCGCTCGCCGCCGCGCTCGACGCCGCAGATCCGCTCGCGGCGCACACCGCCGCGTTCGTGCGCGACCCGAGCGTCGTCTCCTACCTCGACGGCAACTCGCTCGGCCGACCGCTCACGGCGCTCGAGCAGCGCTTCGCGCGCTTCATCGGTCACGACTGGGGCACGCGGCTCATCCGCGGCTGGGACGAGGGCTGGATGCGCCGCCCCTACGACCTCGGCGACCGGCTCGGCGCGCTCGTCGGCGCGGCCGCCGGTCAGGCCTTCATCGGCGACTCGACCACCGTGCTGCTCTACAAGCTCGTGCGCGCCGCGGTCGACGCGCAGTCGGCGAGCGGTCGCACCGAGATCGTCATCGAGGACGACAGCTTCCCGACCGACCGGTTCATCGTCGAGGGCGTCGCCGCGGAGCGCGGGCTCGAGATCCGCTGGATCGAGGTCGACCGCGCGGCCGGGGCGACGCTCGAGCAGGTCCGCGCGATCGTGGGGGAGCGCACCGCGCTCGTGCTGCTCAGCCACGTCGCCTACCGCTCCGGCCACGTCGCCGACGTGGCGGGCATCACCGCCGCAGCGCGCGACGCCGGCGCGCTCGTGCTGTGGGACCTGTGCCACTCGGCCGGCGTCATCCCGACCGCGCTCGACGCGAGCGGCGTCGACCTCGCGGTCGGCTGCACCTACAAGTACCTCAACGGCGGCCCCGGCTCGCCCGCCTTCGGCTACGTGCGTCGCGACCTGCAGACGGCGCTCGCGCAGCCGATCCAGGGCTGGATGGGCGCGGCCGACGTCTTCGCGATGGCGCCGCGCTACGAGCCGGCGCCCGACCTGCGCCGCTTCGCGAGCGGCACGCCGCCCGTGCTCGCGACCGTCGCGCTGGAGGCGATGGTCGAGCTGCTCGAGCAGGTCGGCGTCGACGCGGTGCGCGAGAAGTCGGTCGCGCTCACCGACTTCGCCGAGGCGTCGCTCGAGGCGCACGTGCTCCCGCTCGGCGCGCGCCTCGCGAGCCCGCCGGCGGGGCCGACGCGCGGCAGCCACCTCACCGTGACGCATCCGGCCTTCCGGGAGGTCACCGAGCGGCTCTGGGCGCGCGGCGTCATCCCCGACTTCCGCGGCCCCGACGGCATCCGGGTCGGCCTCTCGCCGCTCAGCACCACGTTCGCCGAGGTGGAGACCGGCGTCGCGGCGATCGGCGAGGAGCTCCGGGCCGCGCTGGCATGACCGGCGGCTACGCTTCACATGCGAACCCCGCACCCGCGTCCGCGCCCGCGACGCCCACCCGGCCACCGGGCACCGAAGGCAATGGAGCCAGCATGACCGACACCCCCACGTACAAGCTCGACCCCGCCCCGCAGGGCGAGCGCTTCTACGCCGGCCCGACGCGCATCGAGCGCGACTCGCTCGGCGAGCTGCCGGTGCCGGCCGACGCGTACTGGGGGATCCACACGGAGCGCGCGCTCAACAACTTCCCCATCACGGGCCGCTCGATCTCGGTCTACTCCGACCTCGTCAACGCGCTCGCGGTCGTGAAGCAGGCGTGCGCGCGCGCCAACCGCGAGATCGGCGTGCTCGACCCCGACAAGGCCGACCTCATCGACCGCGTCTGCCGGCGCATCCGTGGCGGCGAGCTGCACGACCAGTTCAAGGTCGGCGTCATCCAGGGCGGCGCGGGCACCTCGACGAACATGAACACGAACGAGGTCATCGCCAACGCGTGCCTCGTCGAGCTCGGCCACGCCAAGGGCGACTACGAGCACTTCAGCCCCATCGACGACGTGAACCGCTCGCAGTCGACGAACGACACCTACCCGACGTCGATCAAGGTCGCGATGTCGTTCACGCTCCGCCGCCTGCTCGACGAGCTCGTGCGGCTGACGGACGCGTTCGACGCGAAGGCGGTCGAGTTCCGCGACGTGCTCAAGGTCGGCCGCACGCAGCTGCAGGACGCCGTGCCGATGACGCTCGGGCAGGAGTTCCGCGGCTTCGCCGTGACGCTGCGCGAGGATCGCGACCGGCTCGAGGAGACCATCGCGTGGCTCAGCGAGGTCAACCTCGGCGCCACCGCGATCGGCACCGGCATCACCGCCGACCCGCGCTACGCCGAGGCGGCATGCCGCCACCTCGCGGAGCTCACGGGCCTCCCGATCGTCGCGGCCGCCGACCTCATCGAGGCGACGAGCGACACGGGCGTGTTCATGACGCTGTCGGGCACGCTCAAGCGCTGCGCCGTGAAGCTCTCGAAGATCTGCAACGACCTGCGACTGCTGTCGTCCGGTCCGCAGGCCGGGCTCGGCGAGATCACGCTGCCCCCGAAGCAGGCAGGCTCGTCGATCATGCCCGGCAAGGTGAACCCGGTCATCCCGGAGGTCGTCAACCAGGTCGCGTTCGCGGTCATCGGGTCGGATGCGACGGTCACCGCCGCCTCCGAGGCCGGACAGCTGCAGCTCAACGCGTTCGAGCCGGTCATCGCGCACCAGATCCTGCAGAGCCTGCACTGGATGACGCAGGCGTGCCTGACGCTGCGCGTGAACTGCGTCGACGGCATCGAGGCGAACCGCGAGCGGCTCGGGCTGATGGTGGGCACGTCGGTCGGCGTCGTCACGGCGCTCACGCCCTACCTCGGCTACGCCGACTCGGCGAAGCTCGCGCACGAGGCGCTCACGAGCCACAAGTCGATCGCCGACCTCGTGGTCGAGGGCGGCCTCATGGACCGCGAGCGGGTCGAGAAGCTGCTCGCGCCCGCGCGGCTGTCGGGGCTCCAGCCGGTGACGCAGGCGATCCCGGTGATCGCGCCCGACGACCTGCCCTGACCGGCACGCTGACCGCGAGGAGCGGGGCGGGACTCGCTACGCTCCTTGCGTGACCGCCACCGCTCCACTGTCGCCGCTCGCGCAGCCCAAGGGCCCGGACGTCGGGCTGATCGCCGGCATCATCGGCATCGCCGTGCTCGCGCTCGCGTCCTTCGGCGTGATCCTCGTGCTGGGCGGGGCGATCGGCAACCCGCTCGTGGTCGCGACCTCCGGCGTGATGGCGCTCGTGCCGCTCTCGTTCGTCATCTGGGCGGTGCTCGCGATCGACCGCTGGGAGCCGGAGCCGCGCATCGCGATGTGGTTCGCGGCGCTGTGGGGCGGCGTCGCCGCGGTGCTGCTGACGCTCGCGCTCAACACGTGGGTGCTCGAGCCGATCGTCACGCCCTTCCTGCAGTCGCAGGAGCAGTACGAGTTCTACGCCACGGTCGTGCAGGCGCCGATCACCGAGGAGCTGTGGAAGTCCATTCCGGTGGTCATCATGTTCCTGTTCTTCCGGCGCACGTTCGACGGCCCGGTCGACGGCGTCGTCTTCGCGGCGCTCTCGGCCGCGGGGTTCGCGTTCACCGAGAACATCCTCTACTTCGGCACGTCGCTCGCGGAGTCGGGCGACGGCTCCTTCATCTTCTTCCTGCGCGGCATCATGAGCCCGCTCACGCACGCGATCTTCACCGCCGTCGGCATCGGGCTCGCGCTCGGCCTCGCCGCGCGGCTGCGCTCGCGCTGGTGGATCCTGCTCGCGTTCCCGGCCGGCTGGCTCGTCTCGGCGCTCCTGCACGCGCTGTGGAACTCGGCGAGCTGGTGGGTGCCCGGCGGCACCGTCGGCTTCTTCGTCTACTACCTCGTCGTGCAGGTGCCGCTCTGCGTGCTCGCGGCCGCGCTCGTCTGGCTGCTGCTGCGGCAGGAGATCCGCATCACCCGCGCTCGCCTGCACGACTACGGCCGTGCCGGATGGTTCACCGCCGAGGAGGTCGAGCGCCTCTCGACGGGTGACGGCCGGGCCTCGCTCCTGGCCTGGGCGCGGAAGCGCGGCCTGCGGCGCACGATGCGCGACTACATCATCACCGCCACCCGGCTCGCCAACAGCCGGCAGCGCGCGCTCGTCGGCCGCGATCGCAGCCGCAGCAGCATGGCCGACGAGGCCACGCTGCTCGCGCGCCTCGTGCAGCACCGTCGGGGGATGGCCTCCGCGGTGATGGGCCAGCCGGTGGCGATGGCGGTCGGCGCGCCCGTCGCGGCCCCGACCGCGCGCGTGCAGCGCTTCGGCGACCTCGACGCCGCCTGGCCGCCGCGCCGCTGAACCCCCATCTCTGGTAGAGTCGAGCGGTTGCCGTAGACCGGCCGCGGACAGAGAGCGCTCCTGCATCGGGCAGGGGCACCGCGCTGCGAGGAGAGAGGGGTTTCACACCATGAGCCTGAACGCAGAGATCAAGAAGGCCATCATCGAGGAGTACGCCACGCACGAAGGCGACACCGGAAGCCCCGAGGTGCAGGTCGCGCTCATGTCGCGCCGCATCAAGGACCTCACGGAGCACCTGAAGGAGCACAAGCACGACCACCACTCGCGTCGTGGTCTGCTGCTGCTCGTCGGGCAGCGTCGCCGCCTGCTCGGCTACCTCCAGGAGATCGACATCTCCCGCTACCGCGCGCTCATCGAGCGCCTCGGTCTACGCCGCTAGCCTTCGAAGCGTTCGAGGAGGGCCGTCCCTGCGGGGGCGGCCCTTCGTCGTCGCTCAGGGACCACCCTTCGTCGGTGCTCAGGGACCACCCTCCTTCGTCGCTCAGGGACCACCCTCCTTCGTGCTACGCGGCGGCGCGCACGAGCGCCTGCCCGACGGCGAGCGCGACCGCCGCGACGGCGACGCCCGCGCCGATCAGCAGCGCGCTCGCCGCTTGGCGCCGACCCGCCGCCGTGGAGGCGATGGGCGGCATCGGCACCGACGCGACCGCAGCGCGCTCGCCGTCGCGCGTCGCCGCGAGCGTGCGGATGCGGTGCACGAGCGCCTGCACCGCCGGATCGTCCATCCGCCACCCGGAGCGGGCCGTGACCGTGAGCGTGCCGCCCGCCACCTCGACGTCGAGCGGCATCGGTGCGTCGCGGAGCGCAGCGACGAAGCCGGGCGCCGGTGCGGCTGCCGCCCACGGCAGCTCGACGTAGCCGCGGAGCTCCTCATGCCCGCTGCGGGCGAGCAGCCGGTACCGCCAGACGCCCCACTCCGCACCATCCGGCGCGCGCAGGACGTCGCGCGCGACCCAGTCGAAGCCCTCCCGCAGCGCCGCGGCGGGTTTCGGCCCGAGCAGCGCGCGCTGCGCGTAGCCGAGCCCGTTCGCCTCCGCGAACGGCAGCAGTCGAGCGGTGCGTCGGAGCGCATCGCGTCGGCGGCCGGCGCGCCACGCGAGCAGGGCGGCGCCGATGCCGGCGAGCACGCCGCCCACGACCGGCATCGCCGGATCGGCGTCGCCTGGCAGCGCGGCGAGCACGAGCAGCGCGCCGGGCAGCAGCAGCACCCACCCGGCGACCGCGAGCCCGACGGCCGGCGCGTCCGCCGGCTGGCGGTGCGCGCGGAGCCACCGCCGCGCATGGCCGTCGGCCTCCCTCGAGCGCGGCTGCTGCAGGGGGCGGAGGTCGGGCTGCGGCAGCATGGGCACGGGTCGATTGAAGCGCGTCCTCCTGGGGTTCCGCGGCCCGTGCTGATAGCCTGTCCGAGGCCGCGTCTGCGGCCGTCGTGCGCCCGATTCGCACCTGCTCGAGAGCTGGTCGTTGGTGGAGGGTGCCGAAGTCGCCTTCGGCGCTCTCCACTGATGACCACTCCGTGCCGCGATCGGTGCACGACATCCATGTCGTGCCCTCGCGGGCACAGGAGAGGAGTGACCTTCATGGAAGGTCCCGAGATCACATTCGCCGAGGCTGTCATCGACAACGGCCGATTCGGCACGCGCACCGTCCGGTTCGAGACCGGCCGCCTCGCGCAGCAGGCCCAGGGCGCAGCCGTCGCGTACATCGACGAGGAGACGATGCTGCTGAGCGCCACGAGCGTCTCGAAGCACCCGAAGGACAACTTCGACTTCTTCCCGCTCACCGTCGACGTCGAGGAGCGCATGTACGCCGCGGGCCGCATCCCCGGCTCGTTCTTCCGTCGCGAGGGCCGCCCCTCGACCGACGCGATCCTCACGTGCCGCCTCATCGACCGGCCGCTGCGCCCGTCGTTCGTGGAGGGCATCCGCAACGAGGTGCAGGTCGTCGTCACCGTGCTCGCCATCGAGCCGGACGAGCTCTACGACGTGCTCGCCATCAACGCCGCGTCCATGTCGACGCAGCTCTCCGGCCTGCCGTTCGATGGCCCGATCGGCGGCGTCCGCGTCGCGCTGATCGACGGCCAGTGGGTCGCGTTCCCGAAGCACTCGCAGCTCGAGCAGGCCGTGTTCAACATGGTCGTCGCCGGCCGCGTGGTCACCGACGCCGCAGGCGTCGAGGACGTCGCCATCATGATGGTCGAGGCCGAGGCCACCGACAACGCCTGGGAGCTCATCCAGGGCGGCGCGGTGAAGCCCACCGAGGAGATCGTCTCGCAGGGCCTCGAGGCCTCGAAGCCGTTCATCAAGCAGCTCGTCGCCGCGCAGGCCGAGGTCGCCAAGACCGCCGCCAAGCCGACGCAGGAGTACCCGCTCTTCCCGCCCTACTCGCCCGAGGCCCTCGAGGCCGTGCGCGGCATCGCGAAGGACCGTCTCGGCGAGGTCTACCGCATCGCGGGCAAGCTCGAGCGCCAGGACGCCGACGACCAGCTCAAGGAGCAGGTCAAGCAGGAGATCTCGCAGCGCATCGAGCGCGGCGAGCTCGACCCGATCGTCGCGACGCAGGTCTCCGGCGCCTACAAGGCGGTGACGAAGGAGGTCGTCCGCGGCCGCATCCTCACCGACCAGATCCGCATGGACGGCCGCGGCCTCGCCGACATCCGTCCGCTCGACGCCGAGGTGGCCGTCGTGCCGCGCGTGCACGGCTCCGCGATCTTCCAGCGCGGCGAGACGCAGATCATGGGCATCACGACGCTCAACATGCTCAAGCTCGAGCAGCAGATCGACTCGCTCAGCCCTGTCACGTCGAAGCGCTACATGCACAACTACAACTTCCCGCCCTACTCGACCGGTGAGACCGGCCGCGTGGGCAGCCCGAAGCGTCGCGAGATCGGTCACGGAGCGCTCGCCGAGCGTGCGCTCATGCCCGTGCTCCCGAGCCGCGACGAGTTCCCCTACGCGATCCGCCAGGTCTCGGAGGCACTCGGCTCGAACGGCTCGACGTCGATGGGCTCGGTCTGCGCCTCGACGCTCGCGCTCCTCAACGCCGGCGTGCCGCTGCGCGCTCCGGTCGCGGGCATCGCGATGGGCCTCGTCAGCGACACGGTCGACGGCCAGGTCCGCTACGCGGCGCTGACCGACATCCTGGGCGCCGAGGACGCGCTCGGCGACATGGACTTCAAGGTCGCCGGCACGCCCGAGTTCATCACGGCCATCCAGCTGGACACGAAGCTCTCGGGCCTGCCCGCCTCCGTGCTCCACGGCGCGCTGACGCAGGCGAAGGAGGCGCGCACGAAGATCCTCGAGGTCCTCAACGCCGCCATCGACGCCCCCGACGAGATGGCGCCCACCGCGCCGCGCGTCATCAGCGTGCAGATCCCGGTCGACAAGATCGGCGAGCTGATCGGCCCGAAGGGCAAGACGATCAACCAGATCCAGGACGACACGGGCGCCCAGATCTCGATCGAGGACAACGGCACCGTCTACATCGGCGCCGTCGACGGCCCCTCGGCGGAGGCCGCGCGCGCCGCGGTCAACGCGATCGCCAACCCGCTCAACCCGGAGCTCGGCGAGCGCTACCTCGGCACCGTCGTGAAGACGGCGTCGTTCGGCGCCTTCGTCTCGCTGCTCCCGGGTCGCGACGGCCTGCTGCACGTCACCGCGATGCGCGCCCTCAACGGCGGCAAGCGCATCGAGAGCGTCGAGGACGTCGTGTCGATCGGCCAGAAGATCCAGGTCGAGATCACGAAGATCGACGACCGCGGCAAGCTCTCGCTCGAGATCGTCGACGAGTCGGCGCCGGCTGCGGATGCGGTCGAGTCGACGGAGTCGGCGGACGCGGCCGAGTAGTCGCTCCACGACGGATGCCCTCACCCTCGCGGGTGGGGGCATCCGTCGTCTGCGCCTAGGCTGGACGGATGCCCGCAGTCCAGCTCCCGCTCGAGACCCCTGAGATCGCCATCGCAGCAGCGGGCGGTGCGCTCGTGCGCCGCGTCGTGCTGCCGAGCGGCGTGCGCGTGCTCACCGAGCGCGTGCCGGGGGCGCTGAGCGCGACGGTCGGCTTCTGGGTGCCGGTCGGCTCGCGCGACGAGCGCGACGACGCGCGCGGCGCCACGCACTTCCTCGAGCACCTGCTGTTCAAGGGCACGCCGACGCGGTCGGCGTTCGACATCGCGGTGGCCTTCGACGAGGTGGGTGGCGAGCACAACGCGCTCACCGCCAAGGAGCACACCTGCTACTACGCGAAGGTGCGCGACCGCGACCTGCCGATGGCGGTCGACGTGCTCGCCGACATGGTGACCTCGTCGCTGCTCGACCCCGACGAGTTCGAGCGCGAGCGAGACGTCATCCTCGAAGAGCTCGCGATGGCCGACGACGACCCGGGCGACGTCGCGGGGGAGCGGCTGAGCGAGCTCGTGCTCGGGCTCGAGGCGCCGCTCGGCCGGCCGATCGGCGGCACGCCCGCCTCGATCACCGAGGTCTCGCGCGACCGGGTCGCCGAGCACTACCGCGAGCACTACGCCGCGGGTGACCTCGTCGTCACCGTCGCGGGCGCCGTCGACCACGACGCGGTCGTCGAGCAGCTGCAGCTCGCGCTCGTGCGCTACGGCTGGTCCCTCGGCGCCGCGAGCCCGCGGCCGCGGCGCGACCGCGCGGCCCAGCCCTACGCGGCCGGCGGGCTGACCGTCGTGCAGCGTCCGCTCGAGCAGGTGAGCCTCATGATCGGCACGCCCGGCATCACCGCGACCGACCCCCGGCGCGGCGCGATGGCGGTGCTCAACGCCGTCCTCGGGGCCGGCATGTCGTCGCGGCTCTTCCAGGAGATCCGCGAGAAGCGCGGCCTCGCCTACTCGGTCTACTCCTACGCATCCGGCTACGCCGACGCCGGCCTCATGGGCATGGCGGCCGCGTGCGCGCCGCGGAAGACGCTCGAGGTGGCGCAGCTCATGCTCGGCGAGCTCGAGCGGCTCGCCGACGGCGCGAGCGACGAGGAGCTGCGGCGCGCGAAGGGCCAGCTCGCGGGCGGCTCGGCGCTCGCGCTCGAGGACTCCGACACGCGCATGTCGCGGCTCGGCCGGGCCGAGCTGACGCTCGGGGAGTTCCTGGACATCGACGCGACGCTCGAGCGCATCGATCGCGTCACCGACGCGGATGTGCGCGCGCTCGCCGCCGAGCTGGCATCCGGATCCCGCTCGATCGCGGCCGTCGGCCAGGTGCCGGAGGGCCTCGACACGCAGCTCGTGTCCCCCGGCTCGGCTAGGGTGGATGGAGCGGCCGCAGCCGCTCCATGACGATCACGAGGGCATTGACGCGCCCTGCACGGACCGGCGCATCGATGCGCCGAGTGGAGGAACGATGGCGCACCTGCTCTACCTGGTACGACATGGGGAGCAGGTCGACGCAGAGCACGGCGTCGAGGACGGCAGGCTCTCGCCGCGCGGCGTCCGGCAGGCGCACGCCATCGCCCAGCGGCTCTCGGGCGTGCACTTCGACAGCGCCTGGACGTCGCCGCTGCTGCGCGCGACCGAGACCGCAGCGATCATGCAGCAGCGGCTCCCGGCGGTCGAGTTCGAGCCGTCGTCGCTGCTGCTCGACTGCATCCCGTCGGGGCTCGAGCCGGACACGCCGCTGCCCTTCCAGTCGTTCCTGAAGAGCATCCGGCCCGCGGAGGCCGAGGCGGGCGCCGCGCAGATGCACGACGCGGCGGAGCACTGGCTGCGCCCGTCGCGCGGCGACGTCAACGAGCTGCTCATCACCCACAACTTCGTCATCGGCTGGTTCGTGCGCGAGGTCATGCAGTCGCCGCACTGGCAGTGGATGGGCCTCAACCAGGCGAACTGCGGCCTGACGATCATCCGGCGGCGCTCGGGCAAGCCGCCGCAGCTCGTCGTGCACAACGACCTCGGCCACCTGCCGCCGGAGGACCGCACCGGCCTCCCGATCCCGCAGCCGTACTAGCGGCGGAGCCAGCGAGCCCCGACCGACCCGCCGCGCCCCTCCGCGCCCCTCCGCACAACGCAAGCCCGCGGGTCCCGTCGCGCGGCTGACGGAGGGCCACTCCGTGGGCGGCGCGCCGATCGTCGATCGGGCTTGCGTTGTGCACGGGTGCGGATGCCGCGACCCGGAGGTGCGCTCAGGCGAGCGGCTTGCGGAACCAGGTCGTCGCGTTCGGGTTGTCGTTGTAGGCGGGCACGGATGCGTAGCCCCGGGTCGTGTAGAGCCGGTTCGCAGCCGTCAGCGCGCTGTTCGTGTCGAGCACGACCTCGGTCGCGCCGAGCTCGACCGCCCGCGCCTCGAGCGCGGTGAGCAGCGACGCGCCCGTGCCCATGCCGCGGCCCGCCGGTGCCACGTAGAGGTGCTTCACCTCGAACCGCTCCGGCGACAGCCGGCGCAGCGCGCCGCAGCCCACCGGCTCGCCGTCCGACCAGGCGACGAGGAACGCGCCCTCGGGGGCGCGCAGCGTCGCGGGGTCCGCGGGCTTCGGCGTGTAGACGCCGCCCACGAACGAGATCGCGCGGTCCGAGAAGTAGGCGCGCAGCAGGGCCTGCGCGACGGCGGAAGCGGGGTCCTCGGGTGCGATCGTGACAGCCACCCGTCAAGCCTACGACCGGTCCCCGCCCGCGGTCGCCGCGCGGGCGGGGCCGTAGGCTTGACGCCATGGCAGGCACCAGGCGCATCGGCATCGCGGGCTCGACCGGCAGGCTCGGCGCCCTGGCGCTCCGGTTGGTCGCTGCAGCCGACGACCTCGAGCCGGTGGAGCTCGACGTGCGCGAGGGCCTCGACCTGTCGGGGCTCGACGCGGTCTTCGACGCGACCGTGCTCGATGCGAGCGAGCGGCTCGTCGACGCCGCCGTCGACGCGGGCGTGCCCGTCGTCGTCGGCACGAGCGGATGGACGCAGGAGCGCATCGGCGACCTGCGCGACCGCGGCGCGGAGGGCATCCGCATCGTGCCCAACTTCTCGCTCGGCAGCGTGCTCGAGACGCACCTCGCGACGATCGCCGCCCGGCACTTCACCGCGGTCGAGGTCGTCGAGGCCCATCACGACCGCAAGCGCGACGCCCCGAGCGGCACGGCGACCCGCACGGCCGAGGCGATCGGCGCGGTGCGCGGCTTCCGGCCCGCGACCCCCGATGAGCCCGGCCGCGGCACGATCATCGCCGGCGTGCCCGTGCACGCCCTCCGCCTCCCGGGCGTCGTCGCGCGCCAGGAGATCGTCTTCGGCGGCACGGGGGAGACCCTCACGATCCGGCACGACACGACCTCGAGCGACTCGTACAGCGCCGGCATCCTGCTCGCGCTGCGCGCCGAGCGGCAGCCGGGCGTGACCGTCGGCATCGACGACCTGCTGGGCTTGTCGTGACCGATCGCCCCGCCGCGCGCGTCGGCCTCCGCAAGTCCGTCGCGCTCGCGATGGCGGCGCTGCTCGCGCTCTACGTCATCCTCGCGGGCGACCGCGCGGTGCGGTTCATCGCGACGGGTGAGCCCCTCGCGATCGTCGTCGGCGTCGCGGTCGTCGTCACCTTCCTCGCGGGCGCATGGGCGCTCGTCCGCGAGGTCGTGTTCGGCGCGCAGCTCGAGCGCGCCGTCGCGGAGCTCGAGGCCGAGGGCGGCATGCCCGCGCCGCTGCCCGGCACGCCGTCGGGCCGCGCCGACAAGGACGCCGCCGAGCAGGCGTTCCCGATCGCGAAGGCCGACGTGGAGGCGAACCCGGAGTCGTGGGCATCGTGGCTGCGGCTGTCGATGGCCTACGACGCGGCGCGCGACCGCCGCCGCGCGCGACACGCTGCCCGCACATCCCTCGGCCTGCGCCGGCAGCTGCGGCGGCTGCGGAAGACTGGACGCCAGGAGGCATCATGACCCCGAACGAGCCCGGAGCGCACCCCTACGAGGAGCTCCTCGCCGACGTGCTCGCGCACGGCGAGCACAAGAGCGACCGCACCGGCACCGGCACGCGCTCGGTGTTCGGCCGCCAGCTGCGCTTCGACCTGTCGAAGGGCTTCCCGCTCATCACCACGAAGCGCGTGCACTTCAAGTCGATCGCGCTCGAGCTGCTCTGGTTCCTGCGCGGCGACTCCAACGTGCGCTGGCTGCAGGAGCGGGGCGTCACGATCTGGGACGAGTGGGCCGACGCGGATGGCGAGCTCGGCCCGGTCTACGGCGTGCAGTGGCGCTCGTGGCCGACGCCCGGCGGCGAGACGATCGACCAGATCCAGCAGGTCATCGACGAGATCCGCCGCAACCCCGACTCGCGCCGGCTGATCGTCTCGGCGTGGAACCCGGCCGACATCCCGAGCATGGCGCTCGCGCCCTGCCACGCGCTGTTCCAGTTCTACGTCGCCGACGGGAAGCTGTCGTGCCAGCTGTACCAGCGGTCGGCCGACATGTTCCTCGGCGTGCCCTTCAACATCGCCAGCTACGCGCTGCTGACGCACCTCATCGCCGAGCAGACCGGCCTCGAGGTGGGCGACTTCATCTGGACCGGGGGCGACTGCCACATCTACGACAACCACGTCGACCAGGTCACCGAGCAGCTCTCGCGCGAGCCGTTCCCGCTGCCGACCCTGCGGCTGCGGACGCATCGCGACTCGGTGCTCGACGTCGAGTACGACGACCTCGAGGTCGTCGGCTACGAGCACCACCCGGCGATCAAGGCGCCCGTGGCGGTCTGATGCTCGGCATGATCTGGGCGCAGGCGCGCGACGGTGTGATCGGCGAAGCGGGCGACATGCCGTGGCGCCTGCCGGAGGACATGGCGCGCTTCAAGGCGATCACCACGGGGCACCCGGTCGTGATGGGCCGCCGCACCTGGGAGTCGTTCCCGGAGCGCTTCCGCCCGCTGCCCGACCGCGACAACATCGTCATCACCTCCGACCACGACTACGTCGCACCGGGTGCCCGCATCGTGCGGAGCCTCGACGACGCGCTCGAGACCGCGTGCGCGATCGGCGACGAGGTGTGGATCATCGGCGGGGGCCGCGTCTACCGCGACGCGATGGACCGCGCCGATCGGCTCGAGGTCACCGACATCGACCTCGACGCATCCGGCGACACGACAGCGCCCGTCGCGGACGCGTCGTGGCGCGAGGTCGCGCGCGACCCGGCCGAGGGGTGGCACGTCAGCCGCACGGGCCTCCGCTACGCCTACCGCACCCTCGAGCGGGCCGCGCGCCGCTGACCTACTGCAGGTCGAGCGACCAGTCGTCGGTCGCGTAGACGCTCAGGATGCTCGGCCCGGGGCCGATCGGCACGCGCTGCGTGCCGGCACCCATCTCGACGACGAGGTAGCCGTCGAAGACGCCGTCCTGCTGGAAGAGCTCCCATGCGACGAAGGTGTCGCTGCCGCTGTACTTCGCGACCACCTCCGACGAGGATGCGCCGAACAGGTAGACGGCGTCGGAGTCGCCGGACGCGCTGCGCTGGAAGTCCGGCGCGTGCCGGACGTCGAGCACCTCGATGGTCCAGTCGCCGGTCGCGGTGATCCGGATCGACCGCGTCGACGGGCTGAGCTTGCCCTCGAAGAGGACGGTGCCCCGGTACGCGCCGGGCTGGTCGACCAGCAGCTCGTCCTCCGCGCCGTCCGCACCGAGCGTCACGGCACGGTGGTGGCCGGCGTCGGCGAAGGTCATCCGCACGATGCCCGTGGGCAGCGTGGCGCCGAGGTCGATCGTGCGCGAGCCGGAGCCGGCGTACCAGCGCGGCGCGAACGTGCCGTACTCGGCGCCCATGGACGCCTGCAGCGACGTGAAGACGGGGCACGGCCCGAGCGACATCGCGGGATCGGTGAGCGACGCCGCGCTGCCGAGCCCCATGATCGTCTGGATGCCGCGACCGAGCGCCTCGCCGCGGAGGATGTCGGCGCGGTAGTCCTGGCAGCCGCCGGGGGAGAGGAACATCGGCGCCTGGCGCAGCGCGGCGTGGACGGCCCCTGCGAGCGCGTCGGGGAAGTTCTCGCCCGTGGCGACGAGCATCGTCGGGTCGCTCGGGGACGTCGGCGCGAAGGCGCGGTTGATCTCGATCGCGGTGAGGAAGCGGTCGGAACCCGCGTAGCGGTCGACGCTCAGGGGGCCGGCGCCGCGGAGCGCTGCCTCGTCTGCGGCGCTCACCGACGGCGTGCCGCCCGCGATGCGGACCGGGATGCCCTGCACGACGCCGCGCACGCGGTCGAGCCACGCGCTCGCACCCGCGGTCGTGCCGTCGTGGTAGTCGAGCACGATCGCACCGCGGTCGCGGCCGGCGACGGACGCCGCGACGAGCGCATCCGGGAAGGTGTGGCCGGATGCGACCCAGACGTTCGTGACGGGGCCCTGCGAGGCCAGGCGCTCGAGCAGCAGGAGCGAGGTCTCGACGCGGTCGCGTCCGCCGAGGCGCTCGACCTCCGCGTCCGTGGCGGCCTCGAGCTGGGTGGCGACGTTCGCCGAGATCGAGGCCTCGGAACCGACGATGACGATCGTGGCCGGGTCGATCGCCTCGATCCGCGCCATCGTGGTGGCGTCGACCGCCTCGGGGCGGGTCAGCAGCAGGTGGCCGCCCTCCGCCGCGACCACCGGAGCGGCGGCGAGCGCGTCGGGGAACTTCAGGCCGGAGGCGAGGTAGACGGTGCCCCGCGGCGCTGCCCATCCCTCGGTCCACTTGGAGACCTCGACCGCCGTCGCGAAGCGGTCCGCGCCCTGGATGCGGATCGTGGACACCGCCTCGGCCGATGGGGCCGTCGAGAGCGGGGCCGCGACGAGCGCGAGTGCGAGGACGAGGGCGAGGGCGATGCGCTTGACGGCTGCCACGGCGGCTCCATTCGAGTCGGTGCGCCGCGGCGCGCGGCTGTCCGAATCCTATGCTTGCCGAAAGCGCAAGAAGAGCCCCGATCGCATTGCGATTCGGTAACGGCCTAGCGGAACCTGAGCGTCCAGGAGTCCTCGGCCATCACGCCGAGCACCGACGGGCCGGCGCGCAGCTGGCCCGAGCTCGTGAACGGCTCGCAGCACGCCGAGAACGGCCATGCCTGCGTCGCGTAGGGGCCCGCGACCTCCCGCACCCCGAAGAACGACGCCCCGCTGCTGCTCGCCTCGACCGTGCGGGCGACGCCGCCGTACAGGTACACCGCGTCGGCGCTGCCGCTCGCGGAGCCGGTCAGCACGGGCGCGCTCGTAAGGTCGCTGACCTGGATCGTCCACGAGCCGGCCGACGTCACCTGGAGGAAGCGCGCCGGCGTGGCGCGGCTGTCGACCGCGAGCAGCGACGTGCCCGCGTAGGCGCCCGTGATCGACAGCGGCAGGTCGACGAGCTGGTGGCCGGCGTCGAGCGCGCCGATCTGGTTCATGCCGCCGCTCGGCATGCTGGCGCGGATCTGGGCGAAGGGGATGCCCGCACCGAGATCGATGACCCGGTCGCCCGTGCCGCTGTAGGAGCGGGCCGCGAACCTGCCGTACGCGTCGCCCACCTCGTCGGCGAGCGTGCGGGGGCACGGCCCGAGGGAGAGCGACGTGTTGCTGATCGTGGTGGCGGTGCCCAGGCCGATCACCCGGGTGATGCCGCGCTGGGTCGCCTCGCCGCGGAGCATGTCGGCGATCGCCGTGTTGCAGGTGCCGGTCGTCAGGTACATGGGCACGCCGCGGAGCGAGGCGTGCACGGCCCCGGAGAGGGCGTCCGGGAAGTTGCTGCCGGTGGTGAGGAGCATCGTCGGCTCGGCCGGCGTCGCGGCGAACGCGTCGTTGATGATGCGCGCTGTCGTGTAGCGGTCCTGCCCGGCGTAGCGCGTGACGGATGCGGCGCCGGCACCGCGGAGGGCCTGCGCGTCGGCGGCGCTCACCGAGGGCTCGCCGCCCGCGATCCGCACGTGGCGACCGCTGACGGCGGGACGCACCCGGTCGGCCCAGGCCCGCGCCGACGCCGCGTCGGCGGCGTGGTGGTCGAGCACGACGGCCGCCCGGGCCCGTCCGGCGACGGATGCCGCCACGAGCGCGTCGGGGAAGTCGAAGCCGGAGGCGACCCAGACGGTGCTGACCGCGCCGCGCGCCGCGAGCCGGTCGAGCAGCCGCAGCGACGTGTCGACGCGGTCCACGCCGCCGATGCGGGTGACGCGCGCGCCGCTGATGCCCGCCGCCTGCGAGGCGACGGCGGCCGAGACGGAGGCCTGCGAGCCGACGACCACGATCTCGGTCGGCCGGAGCTCGCCGATGCGCTGGGCCACGATGGCCGGCAGCTGGCCGGGCGCGGTCAGCAGCAGGTGCGCCCGCTCCGCCGCCGCGACCGGGCCGGCGGCGAGCGCATCCGGGAACTTCTCGCCGTTCGCGAGGAACACCGTGGTGCCGGCGTTCGTGGCGCGCGAGATGGCGACGCTCGTCGCGTAGCGGTCCGCACCGGCGTAGCGCTCGGTCGTCACCGCCTCGGCAGGCGCGGCAGCGGTGGTGAGACCGGCGACCACGAGGGCGAACGCGGCGGCGATGGAGATGAGGGCGCGCATGGCTGTCCTTGATGCTGAGGCGATGGTGCGGCGATCCTGCGCTTGCGGCGATGTGCAGCCTGCGCATGATCTGCTACCAGTGTCGCATGCGAACGATGTTGCAGAATTGCGTTTCTTGCATCTCTGCATCGGGCCAGGACCCGCTGCACGCATGGCGCGGTACCCTGGGAGGGTGAACGCCAATCCCTTCGGCCAGGTGCTCGTCGCGCTCGTGACCCCGATGGGCGTCGATGGCGAGGTCGACTGGGACGACGTCGAGCGGCTCATCGACGACGTCGTGACGAACGGCGCCGACGGCATCGTCGTCTCCGGCACGACCGGCGAGACGTCGACGCTCACGGACCCCGAGAAGATCCGCCTCGTCGAGGTTGCGAAGGCCGTCGCGGGGGACCGGGCGAAGATCATCCAGGGCGGCGGCTCGAACGAGACCGCGCACGCGATGGACCTCTACCGGCAGGCCGAGCTCGCGGGCGCCGACGGCGTGATGATCGTGACGCCGTACTACAACAAGCCGACGCAGTCGGGCATCCTCACGCACTTCCGGATGATCGCCGACGCGACCGATCTGCCGGTCATCCTCTACGACATCCCCGGCCGGTCGGGCATCCCGATCCGCTTCGAGACCCTCGTCCGCGCCGCCAAGCACCCGAACATCCTCGCTGTGAAGGACGCCAAGGGCGACTTCGCCGAGGTGAGCCGCGTGCTCAACCAGACCGACCTGCTCTACTTCTCGGGCGACGACGCGAACGTGCTGCCGCACCTCGCGATCGGCGCCTCCGGCCTCATCGGGGTGACCGCCAACATCGCCCCGCGTCCGTACCGCACCATGATCGACGCGGTGAACGCGGGCGACCTGCACACGGCGCAGGAGCAGCACAAGGCGCTCGAGCCGCTCGTGCGCGCCACCATGACGCACGTGCCCGGCACGGTCGCCAGCAAGTACATCCTCCACGGCCTCGGCCGCATCGGCAGCCCGCGCGTGCGCCTGCCGCTCGTCGGCCCCGAGGACACCGAGGCCGCGCTCATCGAGGACGAGATCGCCCTCGTCCGGGGCGTCGACGGCCTCGACCTCAGCCGCTTCCGGCCGGACCGCAACGCGGCCGCCGGCGGCGCGCTGCCCAAGGTGCACGGCACCACGCGATAGCCCCGCAGGCTCCGCCCCGCAGACGACAGCGCGCCCGGCGCGCGCACCCCACCGCATCCGCTCGCCGCACGGCGGGCTCCATACGAAGGAGGGCCATTGACGGCCATCATCCAGCCTGCCCCGCTCGAGGCAGGCACGCTCCGCATCATCCCGCTCGGCGGCCTCGGCGAGGTCGGCCGCAACATGACCGTCTACGAGCTCGACGGCAAGCTGCTCATCGTCGACTGCGGCGTGCTCTTCCCCGAGGAGCACCAGCCCGGCGTCGACCTGATCCTGCCCGACTTCGGGCCCATCCGCGACCGCCTCGACGACGTCGTCGGCGTCGTGCTCACGCACGGGCACGAGGATCACATCGGCGCGGTGCCCTACCTGCTGCGCCTCAAGGCCGACATCCCCCTGCTCGGCTCGCAGCTGACGCTCGCCCTCATCGAGGCGAAGCTCAAGGAGCACCGCATCAAGCCCTACACGCACACGGTGCGCGAGGGCCAGATCGAGCAGCTCGGCCCGTTCGAGACCGAGTTCATCGCCGTCAACCACTCCATCCCCGACGCGCTCGCGGTCGCGATCCGCACGCGTGCCGGACTCGTGCTCCACACCGGCGACTTCAAGATGGACCAGCTGCCGCTCGACGACCGCATCACCGACCTGCGCGCCTTCGCGCGGCTCGGCGAGGAGGGCGTCGACGCGTTCCTGGTCGACTCGACGAACGCCGACGTGCCCGGCTTCACCGCGCCCGAGCGCGAGATCGGCCCGGTCATCTCGCAGGTGATCGCGAAGACCACCGGCCTCGTCGTCGTCGCCTCGTTCTCGAGCCACGTGCACCGCGTGCAGCAGGTCCTGGACGCGGCGGCCGAGAACGGCCGCAAGGTCGCGTTCGTCGGCCGCTCGATGGTGCGCAACATGGGCATCGCCGCCGAGCTCGGCTACCTCAAGGTGCCGGACGGCGTCGTCATCGAGCAGAAGCGCGCCGAGAACCTGCCGCCGCGCGAGGTCGTCTACATGTCGACCGGCTCGCAGGGCGAGCCGATGGCCGTGCTGAGCCGCATCGTGAACGGCGAGCACCGCATCGAGGTCGGCGCGGACGACACCGTCATCCTCGCGTCGAGCCTCATCCCGGGCAACGAGAACGCGGTCTTCCGCATCATCAACGGGCTCATGCAGCTCGGCGCGAAGGTCGTGCACAAGGGCTCCGCGAAGGTGCACGTCTCGGGCCACGCGTCCGCCGGCGAGCTGCTCTACTGCTACAACATCCTGGGACCCGCCAACGTCATCCCGGTGCACGGCGAGTACCGCCACCTGCACGCGGCGGCGCAGCTCGCGATCGACACCGGCGTGCCGCGCGAGCGTGCGTTCGTGGGCGAGAACGGCACCGTCTGGGACCTCAAGGACCACCGGATCCGCGTGGCCGGCCAGGTCGAGATCGGCTTCGTCTACGTCGACGGCTCCTCCGTCGGCCGCATCGACGAGGCCGACCTCAAGGACCGGCGGATCCTCGCCGAGGAGGGCTTCATCTCGATCTTCATCGCGCTGGAGCCGCAGACCGGCAAGGTCATCGTCGGGCCGGAGATCCACGCCCGCGGCTTCGCCGAGGACGACAAGGTCTTCGACGAGATCCGCCCGAAGATCGTCAAGGCGCTCGCTGAGGCGGGGGAGCAGGGCGTGCGCGACCAGCACCAGTACCAGCAGGTCGTGCGCCGCACGGTCGGCCGCTGGGTCGGCACGCGCATCCGCCGCCGCCCGATGATCGTCCCGGTGGTCATCGAGGCCTAGGCGTCGCATCGACGCCGCCGCGGAGCGCCTCCGCGGCGGCGTCGGCGCCCGCGCTTAGGGTGTGCGCATGTCCACGACCAAGCCGACGCGCCCGCGTTCGACCAGCGCCGCCTCGAAGGGCAAGGGTGCCACCGCGACCACGAAGGTGCAGCGCACGCGCGGGGCCACCGCGCAGCCGACCTTCGAGGACCACGGTCCCGGCGTCGGCCAGCGCGTCTGGATGGGCCTCGCCCACGCCACCGGCGCCGGCGCGCGGGTGTTCGGCCGCGAGTCGCTCGCGAAGGACGAGCGCCGCGACGGCGTGCCGTTCCTGCTGACGCTGCTCGCCATCGCGGGCGCCATCGTGGAGTGGATCCTGCCGACCAGCCCGGTCGCGCAGGCGATCTCCGCCTACACGTTCGGCGGGCTCTTCGGCCAGGTCGCGATCGCGCTGCCCGTCGTGCTCGTGCTGCTGGCGCTGTGGATGTTCCGGCACCCGGCCTCCGTGAGCGACAACGGCCGCGTCGGGGTCGGCCTTGCCATGCTGCTCATCGCCGTCGCCGGCCTCTGCCACGTCGTGCTCGGCATGCCGGACGCCTCGCTCGGCATGCCCGCGCTCGCCGACGCCGGCGGCATCCTGGGATGGGTCATCGCCGCGCCGCTCGCCGCGCTCGTCACCGGCATCGGCGCCGGCATCATCTGCGGCCTCATCGCCGCCTTCGCGGTGCTCGTCATCACCCGCACCGCCCCCAACCGCATCCCCGACCGCCTCCGCGAGCTCTACGGCTACCTGTTCGGCGTCGAGACCGCGACGCCCGAGGAGCGCGAGACCGCGCGCCGCGAGCGCCGCGACGCCAAGGAGCTCGCCAAGGCGGAGGCCGCCCAGATCGCCGACGACGAGCTCGTCGACGATCCCGACGCGCTGCCGTTCTGGCGCCGCAACGCCACAGGCCGCGAGGTCGACCCCGCCTACGACACCCCGGTGCTCGTCGACCGCGAGCAGCCGACCACGCACGTCGACCGCGTGCCGGCCGCCGTCGTCGAGCCGCTGCCGGCCGCCGACGCCGACGAGCACGACGACTACGCCACGGCTGTGCTCGCCTCGCTCGAGCAGGCCGAGGAGGCGATGCGCAAGCACACCGGCGAGATCGTCGGCGACGACGAGGCCGTCGAGGTCGCGGATGCCGTGGCGCCGGCCGCGCCCGCCGCGCCCCCGCGCGAGCGCCCCTACCGCCTGCCCTCGATCGCCTCGCTCGGTCAGGGCGACCCGCCCAAGGCGCGCTCGGCCGCGAACGACGAGATCGTCGCCTCCCTCACGCAGGTGCTCAGCTCGTTCAACGTCGACGCGAAGGTCACCGGCTTCTCGCGCGGCCCGACCGTCACGCGCTACGAGGTCGAGGTCGCGCCCGGCGTCAAGGTCGAGCGCGTCACGGCCCTGTCGAAGAACCTCTCCTACGCCGTCGCGTCGAACGAGGTCCGTATCCTCTCGCCCATCCCGGGCAAGAGCGCGATCGGCATCGAGATCCCGAACCCAGACCGCGAGATCGTCAAGCTCGGCGACGTGCTGCGCTCGCGCGCGGCCGCCGACTCGAAGCACCCGATGACGATCGGCATCGGCAAGGACGTCGAGGGCGGCTACGTCGTCGCGAACCTCGCGAAGATGCCCCACCTGCTCGTCGCCGGCTCGACCGGCTCCGGCAAGTCGTCGTTCGTGAACTCGATGATCACGAGCCTGCTCATGCGCTCGACCCCCGCCGATGTGCGGATGGTGCTCGTCGACCCGAAGCGCGTCGAGCTCACGGCCTACCAGGGCGTGCCGCACCTCATCACCCCGATCATCACGAACCCCAAGAAGGCGGCAGAGGCGCTGCAGTGGGTCGTGAAGGAGATGGACATGCGGTACGACGACCTCGCGTCGTTCGGCTACAAGCACATCGACGACTTCAACAAGGCCGTGCGCGCCGACGAGATCGTGCTGCCCGCCGGCAGCCAGCGCGCGCTCAAGCCCTACCCGTACCTGCTCGTCGTCGTCGACGAGCTCGCCGACCTCATGATGGTCGCACCGCGCGACGTCGAGGACTCGATCGTGCGCATCACCCAGCTCGCCCGCGCGGCCGGCATCCACCTCGTGCTCGCGACGCAGCGCCCCTCGGTCGACGTCGTCACCGGACTCATCAAGGCGAACGTGCCGAGCCGCTTCGCGTTCGCGGTCTCGAGCGTCACCGACTCGCGCGTCATCCTCGACCAGCCGGGCGCCGACAAGCTCATCGGCCAAGGCGACGGCCTCTTCCTGCCCATGGGCGCGAACAAGGCGATGCGCGTGCAGGGCGCCTGGGTCGACGAGGCCGAGATCCAGCGCGTCGTCCAGCACGTCACCGGGCAGGCGCAGCCCGAGTACCGCGACGACGTCGCCGAGGTCGCCGAGAAGCGCGAGATCGACAGCGACATCGGCGACGACCTCGAGGACCTCTGCGCCGCGGCGGAGCTCGTCATCTCGACGCAGTTCGGCTCGACGTCGATGCTGCAGCGCAAGCTGCGCGTCGGCTTCGCGAAGGCCGGTCGACTCATGGACCTGCTCGAGTCCCGCGAGATCGTCGGTCCGTCGGAGGGGTCGAAGGCGCGCGACGTGCTCGTGCCGCCGGACAACCTCGCCACGGTGCTCGCGTCGCTGCGCGGGGAGGGCCCGACCGCTGCGCCGCGCGCGGCCGCCGCGCCGGCGCCGGCGCCCGCGCCCGCGTCGCGGGAGGACAGCGCCGACGACGTTGACGACGCCGCGGACGACGACGGCGCCGCCTGGATCGAGGCCGACGACCGCTACGCCGACCCGTTCGACGAGGCGAACCGCGACGGGCTGGAGGTCGTGGAGGCCGACGACGACGACCAGGACGCCTGGTCGCTCACGGGCCGCGACTGACCGACCCGCTCGGCTCGAGTCGGTAGCCTCGCAGCATGGGGATCCTCAGTCCGTGGCGCGGCCGCATCTGGCGGCGCGGCGACGAGCCGGCGAGCGTCGCCAGCGTGCCCAACCTCATCTCGTTCGCGCGCATCCTGCTCACCCCGGTCTTCATCGTCGTCGCGCTCACGAACCCCGAGCCCTCGCTCGCGCGCACGATGGCGGCCGTGCTGTTCGCGGTGCTGATCGCCACCGACTTCGTCGACGGGCAGATCGCGCGCGGACGCGGCCTCGTGACCGATCTCGGCAAGCTCATCGACCCGATCGCTGACAAGGCCATCACCGGCAGCGCGTTCGTCGTGCTCTCGCTGCTCGGGGAGCTGCCCTGGTGGATCACGATCGTGGTGCTCGTGCGGGAGGTCGGCATCACCGTGTACCGGCTCGTGGTGGCGCAGCAGGTGGTCATCGCGGCCGATTGGGCCGGCAAGGCCAAGACGATGGCGCAGGCGATCGCGCTGCCGCTCGCGCTGCTGCCGCTGCAGGCGTGGCTGGGGGACTGGGCGGTGTGGGTGTGCGTCGTCACGATGACGATCGCCGTCGCCCTCACGGTCTACTCGGGGATCGAGTTCGTGGTGCACGCAGTGAGAGGACGATGATGGAAGCACAGGAGCTGGCCGCCCGGATCGTCGCGCGAGCCGCGGCGCGGGGCGTGACGATCGCGGTGGCAGAGTCGCTCACCGGCGGCCTGGTCGCGGAGACGCTCGTCCGCACGCCGGGCGCCTCGGTCGTGCTGCGGCTCGGCGTCGTGGCCTACGCGACGGAGATGAAGCAGCGGGTGCTGCACGTGCCGGCGTCGCTGCTGGCGGAGCGCGGCGCGGTGGACCCCGACGTGGCGATCTGGATGGCGAGGGGCGTGCGGCAGCTCGCGGCGCTCGACCGGTCGGCATGCACGATCGGGCTCGGGACGACCGGCGTCGCAGGCCCGGGCGCGCAGGACGACCACCCGCCGGGCGAGTTCCACATCGGCATCGAGCTCGAGACGAACGACGGGCTCGTCGCCGAGGCGTCGTCGCACGTCGTGCTCGGCGACCGTGAGGCCGTGCGGCACGCGGCGCTCGAGGCGGCGCTCGCGGACCTCGACGCCGCGCTCGATCGCACCGACCTCGTGATGCACAGCGAATCCACATCCTGACCAGGGGCCGGTGCGGAATGCCGGATGTGACACTGATGTTGTCAACATCGAACCGAGCACGGCTGGGCGCAGGGAGCCTGCGACTATGCTGATGCATCCGGCCACGGTGAAGGGGGAGACCATGGTGCTGGTACGACAGGAGATCGGCGACGTCCTGCGCGACGTCCGCCTCCGACAGGGCAGGACGCTGCGCCAGGTCGCCTCGCGCGCCTCGGTCGCGCTGGGCTATCTCAGCGAGGTCGAGCGCGGTCAGAAGGAGGCCTCGAGCGAGATCCTCGCCTCGGTCGCCGACGCCCTCGAGGTGCCGCTGTCGAAGATCCTCCGAGAGGTGGGCGACCGGCTCGCGGTGCTCGAGGGGCTCAGCTACGGCGAGCTCGACTCGATCGGCTCGACGGTGCCCGACACGCTGCCCGACGAGCTCGTGGCGGAGTTCGACGCGGCCGTCCGCTGAGGGAGCGCGGGTGAGGACGAGCGAGCTGCAGCTCGCGGTCACAGAGGAATTCGGCGCCCTCGGCGCGGTGCTCATGACCGACATGACGCTGGGGAGCCTCGGCGGCCGCACGGCCGCTGAGGCCCTTGCCGCCGGTGTGCCCGCGCGCGCCATCTGGCAGGCGCTGTGCGACGCGAAGGACGTGCCGGCCGAGCGCCGCCACGGCCGCGGGATGCGCGCGCCGCGCGCCTGAGCGGGGTCGCGACACGCCGCCCGTCGTTCGAAGACTCGTTCGATGCGCGCGTAGGCTGATGAGGCACGACGGCACCGTCATCCACAGGCGGGTGCTGGGGCCGCACGCATGTCAGCGGCCCGCCGTAGCGTGAGCGCACCACCGACGGAAGGCCCAGCAATGCCCACACCCGCAGACCGCGAGAAGTCCCTCGAGGCGGCGCTCGCCCAGATCGACCGCCAGTTCGGCAAGGGATCGGTGATGCGCCTCGGCAGCGAGGAGCGCGCACCGGTCGAGACCATCTCCACCGGCTCGATCGCGCTCGACGTCGCGCTCGGCATCGGCGGACTGCCGCGCGGCCGCATCGTCGAGATCTACGGCCCCGAGTCCTCCGGCAAGACCACGCTCACGCTGCACGCGATCGCGAACGCGCAGAAGGCCGGCGGCATCGCCGCCTTCATCGACGCGGAGCACGCGCTCGACCCCGAGTACGCGAAGAAGCTCGGCGTCGACATCGACGCGCTGCTCGTCTCGCAGCCCGACACGGGCGAGCAGGCGCTCGAGATCGCCGACATGCTCGTGCGCTCCGGCTCGATCGACCTCGTCGTCATCGACTCCGTCGCGGCGCTCGTGCCGCGCGCCGAGATCGAGGGCGAGATGGGTGACAGCCACGTCGGCCTGCAGGCCCGCCTCATGTCGCAGGCGCTCCGCAAGCTCACCGGTGGGCTCAACCAGACGCAGACGACGATGATCTTCATCAACCAGCTGCGCGAGAAGATCGGCGTCTTCTTCGGCAGCCCCGAGACGACCGCGGGCGGCAAGGCGCTGAAGTTCTACGCGTCGGTGCGGCTCGACATCCGTCGCATCGAGACGCTCAAGGACGGCACCGAGGCGGTCGGCAACCGCACGCGCGTCAAGGTCGTGAAGAACAAGATGGCCCCGCCCTTCCGGCAGGCCGAGTTCGACATCCTCTACGGCATCGGCGTCTCGCGCGAGGGCAGCCTGATCGACTTCGGCGTCGAGCACGGCATCGTCCGCAAGTCGGGCGCCTGGTACACCTACGACGGCGACCAGCTCGGCCAGGGCAAGGAGAAGGCCCGGCAGTTCCTCATCGAGAACCCCGACATCGCGGCCGAGATCGAGCGTCAGATCCTGACGAAGCTCGGCATCGGCGCCGGCAAGCCAGCAGCCGAGGCGCAGGGCAGCGTCGAGTCGCTCGACGCACGCAGGCAGGGGCGCCAGGGCGCGTGAGCGACTCCGACCGTCTGGCGGGCGTCACCGAGCTCTCGGCCTGGGTCGCCCGCGACGCCGAGCGCGACGCGGAGGGGTTCGGCGACGAGCCAGCGGCGATGGAGCCCGTCGACGAGGAGTCGGCGCGCTCCATCGCCCTGCGCGCGCTCGGCCGCCGCGCAGCGAGCCGGCAGGAGCTCGACCGCACGCTCGAGCGGCGCGACGTCGAGCCGGAGGTGCGGGCCGCCGTGCTCGACCGGCTCGAGGCCGAGGGGCTCGTCGACGACGCGCAGCTGGCCCGCGACACTGCGGAGCGGCTGCGCGAGCGCAAGCACCTGGGCGAGCGCGGCGTGGCGGCAGAGCTGCGCAAGCGCGGCCTCGACCCCGACGAGCTCGACGAGGCGGATCGTGACGACGAGCTCCAGCGCGCGATCGACGCCGCTGCCGAGCGACGACGCCGTTCGGGGAGCCTCGACGACGAGACGGCCGAGCGCCGCCTCACCGGCTACCTGCAGCGGCGCGGCTTCTCCGGCGGCACGGTGAGGATCGCGATCGAGCGCACGAGGCCGCAGCGATCCAGGGGCCCGAGCACGCAGGGGCCGCGGTTCCGCTGACCGATCGGCAGAGAGCACCGACCGGAAGAAAACTCAGCGCGTGTGCAGGTACGAACGCTCAGCCGCAGGATAGGTTGCTCCCATGAAGACGACCCGCCTCCTCGCTGTCCCCGCCCTCGCAGGCGCCTCGCTGCTCGCACTGACGGGCTGCATCCAGCTGCCTCCGATGGGCGGCGCACCCGTGGCCACGCAGGCACCGGTCGTCTCGGGCGACCCCGGCTCCGGCGACCCCGGCGCGGGCACCGGCGACCTCGCCGGCACGAGCTGGACCGGTGACTTCAACGGCCAGGTGACCGACATCGCCTTCACCCTCAACGAGGACGGCACGATCGACTTCGCCGACTGGGCGGGGAGCGAGTTCGACTCGCCCGGCGACGTGTGGACGCTCAGCGGCGACACGCTCGACATGACCATCACGCAGATCTCCGTCGACGAGAGCGGCAGCGAGACGTTCGACGTGTCGCTCTCCGGCACGGCCACCGACGGCTCGATGAGCCTGTCGGGCCAGGGCACCGACGGGAACACCTACGAGCTGAACGCGACGCAGGGCTGACGAGCGCAGCGCTCGATCGAGCGCGGGTAGCCTGGGCGACATGTCCGTGATCGCTCCAGCGCGCACCTACGAGGTCAAGACGTTCGGCTGCCAGATGAACGTCCACGACTCGGAGCGCCTGCGCGGCTCGCTCGAGGCGGCGGGCCTCGTCGAGGCGGAGGACGGCGCGCCCGACGTCGTCGTCATCAACACCTGCGCGGTGCGCGAGAACGCCGACCAGCGGCTCTACGGGCACCTGGGGCAGCTCGCCAAGACCAAGCGCGAGCGGCCCGGCTTCCAGATCGCGGTGGGCGGCTGCCTCGCGCAGAAGGACCGCTCGACGATCGTCGAGCGCGCGCCCTGGGTCGACGTCGTCTTCGGCACGCACAACATCGGCTCGCTGCCGACGCTGCTCGAGCGCAGCCGCCACAACGGCGAGGCGGAGGTCGAGATCCTCGAGGCGCTCGAGGTGTTCCCGTCGACGCTGCCCTCGAAGCGGGAATCCACCTACGCGGGCTGGGTGTCGATCTCGGTCGGGTGCAACAACACGTGCACGTTCTGCATCGTGCCGTCGCTCCGCGGCAAGGAGCGCGACCGCAGGCCCGGCGACGTGCTCGCCGAGCTGCAGGCGCTCGTCGACGACGGCGTCGTCGAGGTCACGCTCCTGGGCCAGAACGTCAACTCGTACGGTGTCGAGTTCGGCGACCGACTCGCGTTCGGCAAGCTGCTGCGGGCCGCGGGCGAGATCGACGGCCTCGAGCGCATCCGCTTCACGAGCCCGCACCCGGCGGCGTTCACCGACGACGTGATCGACGCGATGGCCGAGACGGATGCGGTGATGCCGCAGCTCCACATGCCGCTGCAGTCGGGCTCCGACCGTGTGCTGCGCGCGATGCGGCGCTCCTACCGCTCGACCCGGTTCCTCGGCATCCTCGACCGGGTGCGCGAGCGCATCCCGCACGCGGCGATCACGACCGACATCATCGTCGGCTTCCCCGGTGAGACCGAGGAGGACTTCGCCGAGACGCTCCGGGTCGTCGAGGCGTCGCGCTTCGCGTCGGCGTTCACGTTCCAGTACTCGATCCGGCCGGGCACCCCTGCGGCGACGATGCCCGACCAGGTGCCGAAGGAGGTCGTGCAGGAGCGCTTCGAGCGCCTCGTCGCGCTCCAGGACCGCATCGCCTTCGAGGAGAACCGCGCGCAGGTCGGCCGCACGGTCGACGTGCTCGTCTCGAACAGCGAGGGCAGGAAGGACGTGACGACGCACCGGCTCAGCGGCCGCGCCGAGGACAACCGGCTGGTGCACTTCGCGCCCGGCGCCGACGTGCCGCGCCCCGGCGACGTCGTGACGGTGGCCGTCACGCACGCGGCGCCGTTCCACCTCATCGCCGACGACGGGCCGGTCGCGCTGCGGCGCACGCGCGCGGGCGACGCGTGGGATCGCGCGCAGGCGGACTCGTGCGCCGTGCCGGCGCCCGTCGCCGGCGGCGGCCCGCGCCCCGTCTCCCTCGGCCTGCCCGTGCTCCGCGCCACGTGACCCTCATCGCCGTCATCGGGGCCACCGGCACCGGCAAGACGGCGACGTCGCTCGACATCGCCGACGCCGTCGCGCGCCTCGGCGGAACCGCCGAGATCGTCAACTGCGACGCGATGCAGCTGTACCGCGGCATGGACATCGGCACAGCGAAGGCGGGCGTCGACGAGCGCCGCGGCCATCCGCACCACCTGCTCGACGTGCTCGAGCCCTGGCAGGACGCCGCCGTGCCGGCCTACCGCGATGCCGCGCTGGGAGCGATCGCGGCGATCGAGGCGCGCGGCGCCGTGCCGATCCTGGTCGGCGGCAGCGGCCTCTACGCCTCGAGCGTGCTCTACGACTTCGCCTTCCCCGCGACGGACGCAGCGCTCCGCGCCGCCCTCGAGGCCGAGCTCGAGGCGTCGGGCGCAGCGGCGATGCACGCGCGGCTCGCGGCCGTCGACGCGAGCGCCGCCGCCGCGATCGGCCCGCACAACGGCAGGCGGCTCGTGCGCGCGCTGGAGGCGGTCACGCTCACCGGCGAGCCCTTCCGCGTGGGGCTGCCGCCCGAGAAGTCGCTCGTGCGGCCGACGATCATCCAGCACGTGCGCGCGGACCGCGCCGCGCTCGTCGAGCGCCTCGACGCGCGCGTCGCGGGCATGTGGGCGCTCGGCATCGTCGACGAGGCGCGCGCGCTGCGCGAGGCCGGTATCGAGCGGGGCACGACCGCGCAGCAGGCGATCGGCTACCGCCAGGCGCTCGACCAGCTCGACGGGCGCATCGACGAGGCGGAGGCGGTGGAACGCACGCAGGCGCTCACGCGCCGCTACGCCCGCCGCCAGGTGTCGTGGTTCCAGCGCTACCCGGCCGCGCCCCCGATGGACTCGGCCGAGCTCGCGCGCCGAGCGGTCGGTAGCCTGGGAGCATGACGCAGGTGATCCCGCAGGGCTTCTCGAAGGGGCACGGGACCGGCAACGACTTCGTGCTGGTCGCCGACGCCGACGGCAGCGCGCCGCTCACGCCCGAGCGCGTCCGCGCGCTCGCCGACCGGCGCTTCGGCGTCGGCGGCGACGGCGTCATCCGCGCGGTGCGTGCGGGCGCCACGGGCGTCGCGATCCTCGACAGCGCGGCCGAGGGCACCTGGGCGATGGACTACTGGAACGCCGACGGCAGCGTGAGCGAGATGTGCGGCAACGGCGTGCGCGTGTTCGTGCGCTACCTGCTCGAGGCGGGGCTCGAGGAGCTGCCGGACGGCGGTGCGATCGACGTGGCCACGCGCGCGGGCGTCAAGCGCGTCGTGCGCCGCGGGGAGCTGCTCTCCGTCGACCTCGGCCCCTTCGAGCTCGGCGAGATGGCCCTGGTCGCCGCCGACGGGCTGGAGGTCGACCGGCCGGGCCTGCTGGTGTCGACCGGCAACCCGCACGTCGTGGTCGCCCTCGCGAGCGAGGACGAGCTGGCCGGCCTCGACCTGCACCGGGCGCCGTCGCTCGACCCGGCACCCGTCGACGGCGCGAACGTCGAGTTCGTCGTGCCCGGGGCGATCGCCGACGGCATCGGCTCGATCCGCATGCGCGTGCACGAGCGGGGCGTCGGCGAGACGCTCTCCTGCGGCACGGGCGCCGTCGCCGCGGCGATGGCGACCCGGCACTGGTCGGGGGACGCCGCCGACCGCTGGATCGTCGACGTGCCGGGCGGCCGGCTCGAGGTCGACGTCGACGAGCGCGGCCACGCCTGGCTCACCGGGCCCGCCGAGATCGTCTTCCGCGGAGAGACGCTCAGTCCGGCGCGGTGACGGCGATGATGCGGTACGTCTTCCGGGAGTCGGCGCGCTCGACGTCGAAGCCCTCGAAGCGCTCCGCGAGCCACCGCAGCAGCGAGTCGGCGCCGAGGTGCTTCTGCACCACGAGCCACGCCGTGGCCCCGGGCGCCAGCCGCGGGATCCACCGCTCCAGCAGCGCGTGCAGCTCGGCCTTGCCGATGCGGATGGGCGGGTTCGACCAGATGACGTCGAACCGCACGTCCTCCGGCACGAGCTCGGGCGAGGCGGCCGTGATGTTCGATATGCTGAGCAGCTCGGCATTCCGCTCCACGAGCGAGAGCGCTCGGGCATTGACGTCGACCGCCCACACGCGGGCGGCGGGGGAGCGGAGCGCGAGCGTCGTGGCGATCGGCCCCCAGCCGCAGCCCAGGTCCAGCAGCTCGCCGGCCTCGGGGGGTGCGGGCACGGCATCCAACAGCACCGCGGTGCCGACGTCGAGGCGGTCTCCGGAGAAGACACCGGTGGCCGTGACCATCTCCCGCTCCTCGCCCGCGATGGGCACCCGGATGGTCCGGATGGACGAGGGCGCGGCGGGATCGGGTGAGAAGTAGTGGTCCGGCACGGACACGACAGTAGCGAAGGACGAAGCATGGCAGCACCGCAGGACAGCGGACCCACCGGTCCCGGGCGCGCGACGGAGCGCATCCTGGCCTGGGCGGCGTCGGAGGACGACGTGCTCGGCGAGCGCGCGCAAGCGCTGCAGGACGACGACACCGCGCTCGACGCGGGGTTCGGCGACGACGTCGACGGCGCGCAGCTCGAGCGCGCGGATCGCGCTGCGCTCCGACGGGTCGACGGGCTGCGCACCGAGCTCGAGGACGTCACCGAGGTCGAGTACCGCCAGCTCCGGCTCGAGAACGTCGTGCTCGTCGGCGTCTACTCGGGCGGCGCGAGCGGTGCGGAGGACGCCGAGAACTCGCTGCGCGAGCTCGCCGCGCTCGCCGAGACAGCCGGCGCTCGGGTGCTCGACGGCATGCTGCAGCGCCGCCCCAACCCCGACCCCGCGACCTACGTCGGCCGCGGCAAGGCGGAGGAGCTCGCCGCCATCGTCAAGGAGCTCGGCGCCGACACCGTGATCGCCGACAGCGAGCTCTCACCGAGCCAGCGCCGCGCGCTCGAGGACCAGGTGAAGGTCAAGGTGATCGACCGCACGGCGGTGATCCTCGACATCTTCAGCCAGCACGCCACGAGCCGCGAGGGCAAGGCGCAGGTCGAGCTCGCGCAGCTCGAGTACCTGCTGCCGCGACTGCGCGGCTGGGGCGAGTCGATGTCGCGCCAGGCTGGTGGCCAGGTCGGCGGCCAGGGCGCGGGCATGGGCTCGCGCGGACCGGGTGAGACGAAGATCGAGCTCGACCGCCGTCGCATCCACACCCGCATGGCGCGGCTGCGGAAGCAGATCAAGGGCTTCGGGCCCGCGCGGCAGGCGAAGCGCGCGAACCGCGACCGCTTCGAGGTGCCGGGCGTCGCGATCGTGGGCTACACCAACGCCGGCAAGTCGAGCCTGCTCAACCGCATCACCGGCGCGGGCGTGCTGGTCGAGAACGCGCTGTTCGCGACCCTCGACGCGACGGTGCGGCGCTCGACCACGCCCGACGGCCGCGAGTTCACGATCGCCGACACGGTCGGCTTCGTGCGCAACCTGCCGCACCAGCTCGTCGAGGCGTTCCGCTCGACGTTCGAGGAGGTGGCGGAGTCGGACGTCGTCGTGCACGTCGTCGACGCGAGCCACCCGGACCCGGCGGCGCAGATCGCGACCGTGCGCGACGTGCTGGGCGAGACGGGCGCGCGCTCGATCCCCGAGGTCGTCGTGTTCAACAAGGCCGACCTCATCAGCGACGACGAGCGGCTCGTGCTGCGCGGTCTGCAGCCGGACGGCGTCTTCGCCTCCGCGCGGACGGGCGAGGGCGTCGACGCGATCCTCGCGAGGATCGCCGAGCTGCTGCCGCGGCCCGAGGTCGCGGTGTCGCTGCTCGTGCCGTTCGACCGTGGCGACATCATCGCGATGCTCCACGACCGCTTCGAGGTGCTGCGCGAGGCCTACGAGGAGGCGGGCACGCGCGTCGACGCGAAGGTCACCGAGGCGGCGCTCGCGCAGCTGGCGGAGTTCCGGGTCGAGCCGGCCGCCTGACGCCTAGACGGCTCGCAGCACGGCGACGACGCGACCCAGCACGTCGGACTCGTCGCCGAGGATCGGCTCGAACGCCGAGTTGCGGGGCAGCAGCCACGTGTGGCCGTCGCGCTGCTTGAAGACCTTCACGGTGGCCTCGCCGTCGAGCATCGCGGCGACGATGTCGCCGTTGTCGGCCGTCTGCTGCTGTCGCACGACGACCCAGTCGCCGTCGCAGATCGCGGCGTCGATCATCGAGTCGCCGACGACCTTGAGCATGAAGAGGTCGCCGGTGCCGACGAGCTGCTTCGGCAGCGGGAAGACGTCCTCGACCTGCTGCTCCGCCGTGATCGGGATGCCGGCGGCGATGCGGCCGACGAGCGGCACGAACGTGGCCTGGTCGACGCTGCCGGCGGTCTCGTCGACCTCGTCGTCGACGAGCACCTCGATGGTGCGGGGGCGCGAGGGGTCGCGGCGGATCGCGCCGGCGAGCTCGAGCTGGCCGAGCTGGTGGGTGACGCTCGAGAGCGAGGAGAGCCCGACGGCGTCGCCGATCTCGCGGTAGCTGGGCGGGTAGCCGCGCTGGCGCACCGCTCGCTGGATCATCTGCAGGATCGCCTGCTGCTTGTCCGTCAGCTGCCTCGCCATGCCCGCCCGCTCTCGATGTCAGTAGCCCCTGCTTGACTCCTGGTGGTTCGAAAGCGTATCCGACAGGGTGCCCGGATCAAACGGATGTTCGAGCGTGTCGTGGAGATTCTCCGCGACAGGGCTTGACGCATCCGTGGAATCGAAGATAGGTTCGAAACAGAGATTCGCGGCCGGTGCTCCCGGCCGAGCACCGGCTGCGGATCCCACGAGAGGAGCAGGCCATGACTGCCATCGCCACCGCACGCATCACCGGCACGCCGACCGTCCGGGTGCGCATGACGCCGCGCGGTCGCCGCGCCCTCGCGCTGCTCGTCGCCGCCCCCGTCATCGTCGCGGGCACCCTTGCCGGTGCCGGCGTCCTGGGCGGCGCGCTCGCCGGCGCCGTCGCGTCGTCCTCCACCAGCACCGCCGAGTTCGAGCACATCACGGTGCTGCCGGGCCAGTCGCTCTGGCAGATCGCCGAGGCCGTCGCCCCCGAGGCCGACCCGCGCGACGTGATCGCCGAGATCGAGCTGCTCAACGGCATCGCCGGCGCGATCCAGCCCGGCGAGCAGCTGGCGATCCCCGCGCACTACTCGCGCTGAGCGCGGGGCCGCGCCCGGCGCGGCTCGCGCGCCGTCCTAGGCTGGTTCGGTGACGAGCCTCGACGACCTCCCCATCCGCGACGACCTGCGCGGGCTGACGCCGTACGGCGCCCCGCAGCTCGACGTGCCGGTGCGGCTCAACGTCAACGAGAACGCCTACCGCGTGCCGGAGGCGGTCGCGCTCGACATCGTGCAGGAGATCGCTCGCGCGCTCCCGGACGCGAACCGCTATCCGGACCGCGAGTTCGACGCGCTCCGCCGTGCCTTCGCCGACTACCTCGGGCACGGCCTCGAGCCCGCGCAGCTGTGGGCGGGCAACGGCTCGAACGAGGTGCTGCAGCACGTGCTGCAGGCCTTCGGCGGCCCCGGCCGCTCGCTGCTGTCGTTCACCCCCACGTACTCGATGTACCCGCTGCTCGCGCAGGGCGTCGGCATGCGGTGGGTGCCGGTGCCGCGCGCCGCCGACTTCACCATCAGCCCGGACGCCGTGCGCGCCGCGATCGCCGAGCACGACCCGGACGTCGTCTTCCTCTGCTCGCCCAACAACCCCACCGGCACGGCGATCGGCCTCGACGTCGTCGAGGCCGCCGCCGAGGCTGCGCGCGGCATCGTGCTCGTCGACGAGGCGTACGCCGAGTTCGCGCACGACCGCAGCCAGACCGCGCTCTCGCTGCTCGACCGGTACCCGCGCCTGCTGGTCTCCCGCACGATGAGCAAGGCGTTCGCGTTCGCCGGCATCCGCGTCGGCTACCTCGCCGCGCACCCCGCGGTCGTCGATGCGCTCCGGCTCGTCCGGCTCCCGTACCACCTGTCGGCGATCACGCAGGCTGCTGCGGTCGCCGCGCTCCGCCACAGCGACGAGATGCTGTCGCGCGTCGACGAGCTGCGCACCCAGCGGGACCGGATCGTCGACGAGCTGACGGCCATGGGCTTCGACCCCTACCCGTCCGACGCCAACTTCGTGCTCGTCGGCGGCGTCGCCGATCCGCAGGCGACGTTCCGCGCGCTGCTCGACCGCGGCATCCTCGTGCGCGACGTCGGCCTGCCGCACACGCTGCGCATCACCGCCGGCACGCGGGCCGAGACGAGCGCGCTGCTGGCCGCGATGGCCGAGCTCGGCGCGGAATAGGATCGACGCATGGCCCGCACTGCTTCCATCGAGCGCACGACGAGCGAGTCGAGCATCCGCCTCTCGCTCGACCTCGACGGCGACGGCACCTCGTCGATCTCGACGACCGTGCCGTTCTACGACCACATGCTGACGGCCTTCGCGAAGCACTCGCTCATCGACCTCACGGTCGAGGCGTCCGGCGACACCGACATCGACGCGCACCACACCGTCGAGGACACCGCGATCGCGCTCGGCCTCGCGCTCGCAGAGGCGCTCGGCGACAAGGCAGGGGTGCGGCGCTACGGCGACGCCACCGTGCCGCTCGACGAGGCCCTCGCGCGCGCCGTCGTCGACCTCTCCGGTCGCCCCTTCCTCGTGCACGGCGGCGAGCCGGCCGGCTTCGAGCTCCACCGCATCGGCGGCCACTTCACCGGCTCGCTCGTGCGGCACGTCTTCGAGGCGATCACCCTGAACGCCCGGATCACCGCGCACGTCGAGGTGCTCGCCGGCCGCGATCCCCACCACGTCGCGGAGGCCGAGTTCAAGGCCTTCGCGCGCGCGCTCCGGGTCGCGGTCGAGCGCGACCCCCGCGTCACCGGCGTGCCGTCGACCAAGGGCGCGCTCTGATGGCGGCGCGTCCCCGCGTCGCCCTGCTCGACTACGGGCTCGGCAACGTGCACTCCGCCGCGAAGGCGCTCGAGGCGGCCGGCGCCGACGTGACGCTCACCGCCGACCGCAGCGCGGTCATGGAGGCCGACGGCCTCGTCGTGCCGGGCGTCGGCTCGATGGCCGCGTGCATGGCCGGCATCCAGGCGATCCGCGGCGGCGAGCTCATCGGCCGACGCCTCGCGGGCTCTCGCCCGGTGCTCGGCATCTGCGTGGGCATGCAGGTGCTCTTCTCGAGCGGCGAGGAGGGCGGCAGCCCGACCGTCGGCCTCGACGAGTGGCCCGGCACGATCCGCCGGCTGCAGGCCGACATCCTGCCCCACATGGGCTGGGCGCAGGTCGACGCCCCCGACGACTCCACGCTCTTCGCCGGGCTCCGCGACGAGCGCTTCTACTTCGTGCACTCCTACGCGGCCACCGAGTGGAGCATCGACCCGCACCCGCGCATCCGCCAGCCGCGCGTGACGTGGGCCGAGCACGGCGAGCGATTCATCGCCGCCGTCGAGAACGGCCCCCTCGCCGCCACCCAGTTCCACCCCGAGAAGTCGGGCGACGCGGGCATCCGCCTGCTGCGGAACTGGGTCAGCGGCCTCTGAGCTCCTACCCCCGGAAGGCATCGAACCCCCATGACCGACTTCAACCAGTCGCCCAAGCTCCAGCTGCTGCCCGCCATCGACGTCGCCGACGGCAAGGCGGTGCGGCTGACGCAGGGCAAGGCCGGCACCGAGACGTCGTTCGGCAGCCCGGTCGAGGCCGCCGAGGACTGGGTGCGGCAGGGCGCCGAGTGGCTGCACCTCGTCGACCTCGACGCCGCCTTCGGCCGCGGCGACAACCGCGGCGTGATCAAGAAGGTCATCAAGGCGGTCCGCGGCCGGGTGCAGGTCGAGCTCTCGGGCGGCATCCGCGACGAGTCCTCGCTCGAGGCCGCGCTCGCCACCGGCGTGAAGCGCATCAACCTCGGCACCGCGGCCCTCGAGAACCCGGAGTGGACGGCCTCCGTCATCGCGGAGTACGGCGAGCAGATCGCGGTGGGCCTCGACGTGCGCGGCACCACGCTCGCGGCACGAGGCTGGACCCAGGACGGCGGCGACCTGTGGGATGTGCTCGATCGGCTCGAGGCCGCCGGGTGCAGCCGCTACGTGGTCACCGACGTCACGAAGGACGGCACCCTCCAGGGCCCGAACATCGAGCTGCTGCGGCAGGTCGCCGAGCGCACCGAGAAGCCCGTCGTCGCCTCCGGCGGCATCGCGAGCCTCGACGACATCGCCGCGCTCCGCGAGCTCGTGCCGCACGGCGTCGAGGGCGCCATCGTCGGCAAGGCGCTCTACGCGGGCGCGTTCACGCTCGCCGCCGCGCTCGACGTCGCGAGTGCCTGAGGCGGCAGACTCGGCCGGGCGGCCGTGGGCCGGCCGCTCGTTCGACCACCACGACACCGCCTACGCCGGCGACGACGGCTCGCCGCCCGCCGGCTACCGGGAGGCGGTGCGCGCCCTCGCCGACGGGACCGCCGGCCGGGCAGCCGTCGTCGACGCGCTGCGCGGCGAGCGCCTGCTCGTGCCGCTGCTCGCGGCGGCGGGGGAGATGGGCGTCGACGACCGCGGCAGGACCGTCGACAAGACGCAGGAGCTGTCGATCGTCACGGTGCTGGGTCCCGACGGCGAGCCGATCCTGCCGATGTTCTCGGGCGTCGACGCCATGCAGGCGTGGAACCCGCGGGCACGCCCGGTGCCCACGAGCGTCCAGCGCGCCGCGGCTGCCGCGCTGGACGGACCGGCGCGCATCGTCGTCGACCCGGGCGGCGAGGGCGAGTTCGTGCTCGGCCGCTCGATGCTCACCGCGCTGCTGACCGACGAGCCCTGGCGCTGGGGGGTCGAGGATCCGGCCGTGCACGCCGCCGTGCTCGACGCGCTGCTCGCAGCACCGGCCGTGCAGGCGGTCGTGCTCGCGACGGGCGATCCGCGCTGCACGCTGGTCGGCGCGGAGCTCGAGGTGCACGCGCTCGTCGACCGCACGCCCGACGCCGCCGGCCAGGTGCAGCGCGCGGCGCAGGCGCTCGGCGGCGCGGAGGTCGTGCGGGAGCGCATCGCGAGCGTCGCCGTGCGGGTGCACCGCTGGGACGGCGGTGCCGCGAGCCTGCCGCTCGTGGCGCCCGCAGCGCTCGCCGTCACGCGCGCCGAGCTCGAGCGCTAGTTGACCGGCCCGGTGAACTTCTCGCCCGGACCCTTGCCGGGCGCGTCGGGGATGGTGCTCGCCTCGCGGAAGGCGAGCTGCACCGAGCGCAGGCCGTCGCGCAGCGGCGCGGCGTGGATGCCGCCGATCTCGGCCGCGGCGGCCGTCACGAGCCCTGCGAGGGCGTTGATGAGCTTCCGCGCCTCGTCGAGGTCGAGCTGCTGCTCGGGGTCGTCGGCGAGCCCGACCTTCACGGCGGCCGCGCTCAGCAGGTGGATCGCGACGGTGTTGATCAGCTCGACCGCGGGCACCTCGGCGATGTCGCGCATCTCGGCGATGGCGTCGTCGTGGTCGTGCTGCATCGCGTCGGTCATCGCACTCTTCTCCCGAAGGTCGGTCTCTGGTAGGCTTCTGCAGGTTTCGGGCTTCGCGCCCGGAGGTGAAAGAGGAGCAATCCCACCCGCAGTCGTTCCAGGCTAACGGGTCAACGGCACCGCGACGCTTCGTCGCCAGGTGCTGAGCCGCGCAGCAGATCCGCGCGTCGGCTCCTCGTTCGCCGTGCACCAGCACACAGCACGCAAACGAGAAGGAGCCCGCGATCAGCGATCCCCGCACCAATGAGCGCATCCGCGTCCCTGAAGTCCGACTGGTCGGCCCTGCCGGCGAGCAGGTCGGCGTCGTCCGGGTCGAGGATGCCCTTCGCCTTGCCCGCGAGGCAGAGCTCGACCTCGTCGAGGTCGCGCCCGACGCCCGCCCGCCCGTCGTCAAGATCATGGACTTCGGCAAGTTCAAGTACGAGCAGGCTCAGAAGGTCAAGGAAGCACGTCGCAACCAGGCGAACACGGTCCTCAAGGAGGTCCGGTTCCGGCTCAAGATCGACGAGCACGACTACGAGACCAAGCGCAAGCGCGCCGAGGGCTTCCTGAAGGCCGGCGACAAGGTCAAGGCCATGATCCTGTTCCGCGGCCGCGAGCAGTCGCGCCCCGAGCTGGGTGTGCGCCTGCTGCAGCGCTTCGCGGAGGACATCGGCGAGTTCGGCTCGGTCGAGTCGTCGCCGACGATCGACGGACGCAACATGGTCATGATCGTCGGTCCGATGCGCTCGAAGTCGGACGCGAAGGCGGAGCTCAACGCCGCCCGCTCGGCCCAGCGCGCCGCCGACCAGGAGAAGCGTCGTGCCGAGGCCGAGCGCCAGGCGGCGCACCAGGCCGCCCTCGATGCCGAGCGTCCCGCTCGTCCGGTGCTGCCCGCCCGCAGCGCCGCGACCGGTGACTCGGAGTCGCGCTCGTCGCGCCCCTCGACCGGCACCTCGCGGCCGGCCAGCAGCTCGCGCCCCGCGAGCAGCTCGTCGTCGCGCCCGTCGAGCGCCTCGAGCTCGTCGCGCCCGTCGTCGGAGTCGTCGGACTCGCGCCCCCGCCAGACGGCGCGCACCGTGCAGCCGACCCCGGCCGGCGCACCGCGCCCGTCCATGGCGCCGCGCCCCGCGTCCGCGTCGCCCGCCGCCGCGAAGCCGGCCGGCACCCCTTCCGCCGCGCCCGCGGCTCCGAAGCCCGCCGCGAAGCCCGCGGTCCCGAAGCCCGCGGCCACGCCCGCGGCGCCCTCGGCGGCCGGCAAGCCCGCAGCGCCCAAGGCCAAGCCCGCAGGTCCGCCCGCCGGCAAGCCAGCATCCGAGTAGGAGAAAAAGAATGCCCAAGCAGAAGACGCACTCCGGTGCGAAGAAGCGCTTCAAGATCACCGGCACCGGCAAGATCCGCAAGCAGCAGGCCGGCATGCGCCACAACCTCGAGGTGAAGTCGTCGGTCCAGACGCGCCGCCTCAACAAGGACAAGGTGCTCGCGCCCGCCGACGCCAAGATCATCAAGAAGCTGCTCGCCCGCTGACGCGCGCGACTGAGAGACAAGAGAGAACAGACTCATGGCACGTGTCAAGAGGGCGGTCAACGCCCACAAGAAGCGTCGCGTCATCCTCGAGCAGGCCTCCGGCTACCGGGGCCAGCGCTCGCGCCTGTACCGCAAGGCGAAGGAGCAGCTGCTCCACTCGCACGTCTACGCCTTCCGTGACCGCAAGGCCAAGAAGGGCGACTTCCGCCGCCTGTGGATCCAGCGCATCAACGCCGCGTCGCGCGCGAACGGCCTGACCTACAACCGCCTGATCCAGGGCCTCGGCCTCGCGGGCATCGAGGTCGACCGTCGCATGCTCGCCGAGCTCGCCGTGCACGAGCCCGCCACGTTCGCGACCCTCGTCGAGGCAGCGAAGGCGGCCCTGCCGGCCGACACGTCGGCGCCGAAGAACGCAGCCTGACATGCTCGACAGCCCCCGCGCGCCCCGCGTGCGAGAGGCTGCGAGACTCCAGCAGCGAACAGCCCGGTCATCGACCGGGCTGTTCCTGTTGGAGGGCCCCGCGTCGCTCGACGAGGCGGTGCGCTGGCAGCCCGCGCAGCTCGTCGAGGTCTTCGTCACCGACGCCGCGCGCGAGCGCCACGCCGACCTGCTCGAGCGGGCCGGGCAGCATGCCACGCTGACCGCCGTCTCCGACCGCGCGCTCGCCGCGCTCGCCGACACCGTGCACCCGCAGGGCGTCGTGGCCGTCGCCCGCCAGTCGCCCGTGCGGCTCGAGGACGCGATCGAGCGCGCCGCCGCAGAGGAGCACCCGCTCGTCGCGATCCTCCACGAGGTGCGCGACCCCGGCAACCTCGGCACGATCCTGCGCGCGGCCGACGCCGCCGGCGCATCCGCCGTCATCGTCACGGCCAACTCCGTCGACCCCTACGCGCCCAAGGTCGTGCGCGCCACCACCGGGTCGCTCTTCCACGTCGACATCGCCGTCGGCGCCTCGACGCTCGACGCCGTCGAGGCCGCTGCGGCCGCCGGGCTCTCGGTGCTCGCGGCCGACGTGACGGGGGAGGACCTCGTCGCGCTGCAGGCCGAGGGCGTGCTCGCCCGACCCACCGCGTGGCTGTTCGGCAACGAGGCGCGCGGGCTCGACGCCAAGACGCTCGCCCTCGCGGACCGCGCGGTGCGGCTGCCCGTCTACGGACGCGCGGAGTCGCTCAACCTCGCGACCGCTGCGTCGGTCTGCCTCTACCAGAGCGCGTTCGCCCAGCGCAGCTGACGGGCGCCGTGTAACCGTTTCGTTTCGATCCGGGGATCGCGCGCTCAGCCGGGCCATAGGTCGTGCTTTGATGGCGGCATGCAGCCCCTCGTCGAGCTCGACCACGTCAACAAGCACTACGGCGAACTCCACGTGCTGAACGACATCAACGTCAGCATCCCCAAGGGCCAGGTCGTCGTCGTCATCGGGCCCTCCGGCTCCGGCAAGTCGACGTTCTGCCGCGCCATCAACCGCCTCGAGACGATCGACGACGGCGAGATCCGCATCGACGGCGTCAAGCTGCCCTCCGAGGGCAAGGGCCTCGCGCAGCTGCGGGCCGACGTCGGCATGGTCTTCCAGTCGTTCAACCTCTTCGCGCACAAGTCGATCCTCGAGAACGTGACCCTCGGCCCGATGAAGGTGCGGGGCAAGAAGCGCAAGGAGGCGGAGGAGCAGGCGATGGTGCTGCTCGAGCGCGTCGGCATCGCCAACCAGGCCAACAAGATGCCCGCCCAGCTCTCGGGCGGGCAGCAGCAGCGCGTCGCGATCGCCCGTTCGCTCGCGATGGAGCCGAAGCTCATGCTCTTCGACGAGCCCACGAGCGCGCTCGACCCCGAGATGATCAACGAGGTGCTGGACGTCATGGTCGAGCTCGCGCACGGCGGCATGACCATGATCACGGTCACGCACGAGATGGGCTTCGCCCGCAAGGCGGCGGACCGCGTGCTCTTCATGGCCGACGGCAAGGTGCTCGAGGACTCGACGCCGGAGTCGTTCTTCTCGAACCCGCAGACCGAGCGGGCCCAGGACTTCCTGTCGAAGATCCTCACCCACTGACCCCTTCCCGAAGCACCACCACTCAAGGAGAAGCACCCATGCGCACCAAGCTGACGCTGGGCGTCGCCGCCGTCGCGGTCCTCGCCCTCACCGCGTGCGGCGGCCCTGCCGGCACCACGTCGTCCGAGGCCCCCGAGGAGCCCGCGGAGACGGGCGCGGCCACCGAGCACCCCTACGGCCTGGAGGTCGCCGAGGCGCCCGAGTTCGAGGCCGGCACCACCATGGCCGAGCTCGCCGAGGCAGGCTCGATCACGATCGGCACGAAGTTCGACCAGCCGCTGTTCGGCCTCGTCGGCCCGGACGGCGCGCCCGAGGGCTTCGACGTCGCCGTCGGCTCCCTGATCGCGGCCGAGCTGGGCATCCCGTTCGAGGGCATCCAGTGGGAGGAGACCGTCTCCGCCAACCGCGAGACGTTCATCGAGAACGGCACCGTCGACCTCGTCGCGGCGACGTACACGATCAACGACGCCCGCAAGGAGAAGATCGACTTCGCCGGGCCGTACTACGAGGCCGGCCAGGCGCTCATGGTGCTGGCGGGCAACCCCGAGGGCCTCACCGGTCCCGATGACGTCTCCGGCCTCCAGGTCTGCTCCGTCGAGGGCTCGACCCCGGCAGCGCGCATCGTCGACGAGTACGGCGCCGTGCTGAACGCGACCGACACCTACTCCAACTGCCTCGACCCGCTGCGCAACGGGCAGGTCGTCGCGGTCACGACCGACAACGTGATCCTGGCCGGCTTCGTCGACCAGAACGCCGGCGAGTTCGAGCTCGTCGACGGCGGCGCGACCTTCACGCAGGAGCCCTACGGCCTCGGCATCGAGAAGGGTGACGACGAGTTCCGCACGTTCATCAACGACGTGCTCGAGGAGGCCGTCGCCGACGGCACCATGGCGTCGCTCTGGGAGCAGACGGCAGGCGCTGTGCTGCCGACCCCCGAGTTCCCGGCACCCGACCGCTACTGATCGATCACCCGAGCCGGGTGCGGGAGGTCCTCCTCCCGCACCCGGCCGCCGGATGAGGGACTGATGCAAGCACTTCTCGAGAACTGGCCGCTCTGGCTGCAGGGCATGGGCGCGACACTGCTGCTGACCGCAGTCGTGACGCTCATCGGCCTGCCCATCGGCATCCTGCTGGCGGGCATGCGGGTGTCGCCCGTGGCCGCGCTGCGCGTGGTGGCGGCCGTCTGGACGGAGGTCGCGAGGAACACCCCGCTGACGCTCGTGTTCTTCTTCACCGCCTTCGTGCTCCCCAAGCTCGGCATCGTCCTCGACTTCACCCTCGGCGCGATCATCGCCCTCACCTACTACACGAGCGCCTTCTTCGCCGAGGCGGTGCGCTCGGGCATCAACTCGGTGCCGCTCGGCCAGGCGGAGGCGTCCCGGTCGATCGGGCTCGGCTTCGGCCAGACGATGAGCCTCGTGATCCTGCCGCAGGCCTTCCGCAGCGTGCTGCCGCCGGTCATCAACGTCGTGATCGCGCTCGTCAAGAACACGTCGGTGGCGCTCGGCTTCTTCGTCTTCGTGCTCGTCTCGGTCGCCCAGCGCCTCTCCAACACCTACGGCGACCAGTCGCTCCAGATCTTCCTGGGGATCGCGCTGAGCTACCTCATCATCACGGTGCCGCTCGGCCAGCTGGTCGACGCCCTCGAGCGCAAGTGGAGCGTGCAGCGATGAGCGGCTCGGTCCTCTTCGACGCCCCCGGGCCCAACGCGATCAAGCGGTCGCGCATCCTCTCGATCGTCTTCGCGGTCGTCGCAGTCGCCGCGCTCGCGCTCGCCGCCTACCAGCTGTGGCTCGGCGGGGCCTTCTACCAGGACCGCTGGGACATCTTCCAGGACCCGCAGCTGTGGTTCGGCGCGCGCGGCCTCATGGTCGGCCTCGGCACCACGCTCTCGATCGCCGCCATCGCCGCCGTCGGCGCGATGGTCCTCGGCATCGTCTTCTCGATCCTGCGCAACGCCTACACGCCGTGGGTGCGGGTGCCGGTCACGATCGTGCTCGAGTTCTTCCGCGGCATGCCCGTGCTGCTGATGATGCTGTTCATCCTCATCGTCTTCTCGACCGGCGCCTACTGGGCCGTCGTCTGGGCGCTCATCGTCTACAACGGCGCGATCATCGGCGAGGCCCTCCGCGCCGGCATGAAGTCGCTGCCGAAGGGCCAGCGCGAGAGCGGACTGGCGATCGGCCTCACGCCGCTGCGCACGACGCTCGAGATCGAGCTGCCGCAGGCGCTCCGCATCATGCTGCCGATCATCCTCGCGCAGCTCATCGTGCTGCTGAAGGACACCTCGCTCGGCTACATCGTCGGCTCGCCGGAGATCATCCGCATCGGCCGTCAGCTCGTCGACTTCTACGACCGCCAGGGCGGCCCCTACGCGCTCTCCATGTTCTTCGTGATGCTCGCGATCTTCCTCGCCATCAACCTGAGCCTGTCCGCCATCGTGCGCGCGCTGGCCAAGCGGATGGCGCGCCCGCGCCGCGGCGGACGCAACCTCGACGGCACCGCGACGCAGGCGATCCCGCTCTCGACGCAGGCGATGCGCGAGGTCACCGACCCGCAGGCGGACATCACGCGGCTGCCGGGCGCGGGCGTGGGCGGCCAGGGAGGCTGACCCCTCGGCGCTCGGTAGGATCGTCGGGTGCCAACCCCCGATGCTCACGCCGACCTCGGCGCGCGCGTCGACGCCGCGGTGACCGCGGCGCTCGCCGCGATCGACGCCGCCTCGACGACCGCCGACCTGCAGGCCGCGAAGTCCGCCCACAACGGGCAGGGCAGCGAGCTCGCCTCGCTCAACGCGAGCCTGCGCGACATCGCTCCCGCCGACCGCAAGGCGGCGGGTCAGACGATCGGCGCCGGCCGCGCTCGGGTCGCCGACGCGATCGCCGCGCGCCAGGCAGAGCTCGCGCTCGTCGAGGAGGCCGCGCAGCTCGAGGCTGAGCGGGTCGACGTCACCGCGCTGCCGCGCATCCGGTCGCGCGGCGGGCGCCACCCGCTGACGATGCTCATGGACGAGATGAGCGACGTCTTCGTCGGGATGGGCTGGGAGGTCGCCGAGGGACCGGAGCTCGAGCACGAGTGGTACAACTTCGACGCGCTCAACGTCGACCCCGACCACCCCGCCCGCAGCGAGTCCGACACCTTCTACGTCGCGCCGGCCGACCGGCACATGGTGCTGCGCACGCAGACGAGCCCCGTGCAGGTGCGCACGCTGCTGACCCGCGAGCTGCCGACGTACATCGTCGCGCCCGGCCGCGTCTACCGCACCGACGACATCGACGCCACGCACCTGCCGGTGTTCACGCAGCTCGAGGGCCTGGCCGTCGACAAGGGCATCACGATGGCGAACCTCCGCGGCACGCTCGAGCACCTCGCGCGCGCCATGTTCGGCGAGGAGGCGAAGATCCGCCTGCGCCCCAACTACTTCCCGTTCACCGAGCCGAGCGCCGAGATGGACGTGTGGCACCCCGGCATGCGCGGCGGCGCGCGCTGGGTCGAGTGGGGCGGGTGCGGCATGGTCAACCCGAACGTGCTGCGCGCCGCGGGCGTGGACCCCGACGTCTACTCCGGCTTCGCGTTCGGGATGGGCATCGAGCGCACCCTCCAGTTCCGCTACCTGCTCGACGACATGCGCGACATGATCGAGGGCGACGTCCGCTTCACGGAGCAGTTCGGGATGGTGATCTGATGCGGATCCCGCTGTCATGGCTCGGCGAGCTGGTCGAGATCCCGAAGGACGACACCGCCGACTGGCTGCACGCGACGCTCGTGCGCGTGGGCTTCGAGGAGGAGGCCGTCCACGGCGGCGAGCTCCGCGGTCCGATCGTCGTCGGCCGCGTGCTCGAGATCGTGGAGGAGCCGCAGAAGAACGGCAAGACGATCCGCTGGTGCCAGGTCGACGTCGGCGAGGCCAACGGCGGCGTGCGCGGCATCGTCTGCGGTGCGCTCAACTTCGTCGAGGGCGACCGCGTGGTCGTCACCCTGCCCGGTTCGGCGCTGCCCGGCGGCTTCGAGATCGCCGCCCGCAAGACCTACGGCCACGTCTCCGACGGCATGATCGCCTCGGAGCGCGAGCTCGGCCTCGGCGACGACCACGACGGCATCATGCGCCTCGACGTGCTCGGCATCCCCGGTGAGATCGGCGACGACGCGCTCGCCATCCTCGGGCTCGACGACCAGGCCGTCGAGATCAACGTCACGCCCGATCGCGGCTACGCGCTGTCGCTGCGCGGCATCGCCCGCGAGGTGGCATCGGCGACCGGGCAGGCCTTCCGCGATCCAGCGGCGCTCGAGCCGGGCACGGCATCCGGATTCCCGGTCGAGCTGCGCGATGCGGCGCCCATCCGGGGTCGCGCGGGCTGCTCGCGCTTCGTCGCGCGCGTCGTGCGCGGCATCGACCCGAGCCGGCCGACCCCGACCTGGCTCGCGTCCCGCCTGCGGCTCGCGGGCATCCGCTCGATCTCGCTCCCGGTCGACATCACGAACGCCGTGATGCTCGAGCTCGGCCAGCCCATCCACGGCTACGACCTCGGCAAGCTCCGCGGCGGCATCGTCGTGCGGCGCGCGGCCGAGGGGGAGCGCCTCACGACGCTCGACGGCGCAGACCGCGCGCTGTCGACCGAGGACCTGCTCATCACCGACGACCGCGGCGCGATCGGCCTCGCCGGCGTCATGGGCGGCGCCGAGACCGAGATGGACGCGTCGACGACCGACGTGCTCATCGAGGCCGCGACGTTCGACGCGGTCACGATCGGCCGCACCGCCCGCCGCCACAAGCTGTTCTCCGAGGCGTCCAAGCGCTACGAGCGCGGGGTCGACCCGGCCGTCGCCGCTGCCGCGGCGGCGCGCGTCGCCCAGCTCCTCGTCGAGCTCGCGGGCGGCACGATCGACGAGCTCGGCGCCGACGTGGGCGACGTGCCCGCGATGGCGCCCATCACCATCCCGGTCGGCTACTGGAGCACCTACACCGGTGCCGACTACACCGTCGACGAGGCGCGCGACGCGCTCGAGCGGATCGGCGCGACCATCGACGAGGCCCCGGATGCCTGGACGGTCACGCCGCCCACGTGGCGCCGCGACCTCGTCGACCGCGAGGGCCTCGTCGAGGAGGTCGCCCGCATCGTCGGGTTCGACCGCATCCCCTCGGTGCTGCCGGTCGCGCCTCCCGGGCGCGGCTACACGCGGCCGCAGCGGCTGCGCCGGCGGGTCGCTGACGCCCTCGCCTCGACCGGGCTCACCGAGGTGCTCGTCGCGCCCTTCGTGAGCGAGCAGCAGGCCAGGCTCACCGGCGCCGAGCCCGTGCGGCTCGAGAACCCGCTCGACGGCGAGCGCCCGTGGCTGCGCACCGCGCTGCTGCCGGGCATGCTCGACACCGCGCACCGCAACCTCGGCCGCGGGCTCACCGACCTCGCGCTCTTCGAGCTCGGCCGGGTGTTCCACGCGGTCGACGGCCAGGGCACGGAGTCGCTGCCCGCGTCGACCAGCCGCCCGGAGGATGACGCGCTCGCCGAGCTCGACCGCCTGCCCGCCCAGCCCGACCACGCGGCCGTGCTGCTGGTCGGCGAGCGGGTGCGCAAGCAGCCCGGTGTCGCAGCCGTGCGCTACGGCATCGCCGACGCGGTCGAGGCGGCGGAGCGCATCGCCCGCACGCTCGGCCTCGAGCTCGAGCTGCGCCAGTCGGAGCGGCCCTGGCTGCACCCCGGCCGCACGGCGGAGCTGCTGCTCGGCGAGACGGTCGTCGGGCTGGCGGGCGAGCTGCTGCCCGCGGTCGCGGCGGCAGCGGACCTGCCGCGCGTCGTCGCGGTGGCCGAGCTCGACCTCAGCCTGCTCATCGCACGAGCCCGCGTCAGCCTCGACACGCAGCGCATCGCGCCCGTGCCCGCCGCGACGCAGGACCTCTCAGTGGTCGTCCCCGTCGACGTGCCGGCCGGCGACGTGCGTCGCGCGGTCCGCGACGGCGCCGGTGCGCTGCTCGAGCACATCGCGCTCGTCGACGACTACCGAGGCGCCGGGCTCGGCGAGGACGAGAAGTCGCTCACGTTCGCGCTCCGGTTCCGCGCCGACGACCGCACGCTCACCGCGGCCGAGGCATCGGAGGCGAAGCTCGCCGGCCTCGCGGTCGCGACCGAGCGGCACGGCGCGCGCCTGCGGGAGTAGCGCCAGGCGCCACGAGTAGCATGCGGCGCATGGTCGAGATCCTGGTGCGCGGCGAGGCCGTCGAGCGAGCGGCCGCCGAGCGCGCCACCGTCACCGTCCAGTCGCGGTGGCAGGCGGATGCGCCGGACGAGGCGATGGGCCGGGTCGCGACCGGGCACGCCCGGGTGGCGGCCGAGGCGAAGGCCTTCGCCGCCTCGGGCGCCGTCGAGTCGTGGCACGCCGACCGCGTCTGGGTCTCGCACCACCGGGAGTGGGTGGGGGAGGGCCAGCCGCAGCGACTGGTCTTCACCGCCTCCGCATCCGTGACCGCGACCTTCGTCGACGTCGAGGCGCTCGGCGCGTGGATCGGCGACCTCGGCGTGGAGCAGCTGCACGAGGTCGGCGGCATCGCGTGGTCGCTCGCCGAGGGCACCGAGCGCGAGCTCGCCGGCCGCGCCCGCTCCCGCGCCATCGCCGACGCCGTGGCTCGGGCCGCCGACTACGCGGCGGCGGCCGGGCTCGGCACGCCGGCCATCACGAGCATCCGCGAGCCGGAGGCGACGGCACCGCGCCCGCCGATGGCGAAGGCGCGCGGCATCGAGCTCATGGCGGCGAGCGACAGCGGCGCCGCCATCGAGCTGGCCGCTGGCGAGCTCGAGGTGCGCGCCGCCGTCGAGGTCGGCTTCGCGGCGGAAGCGGATCGGGCGGGCGACTAGCCTGGAGGCATGAGCCTCTCCGTCGCCGTCGCAGGCGCGAGCGGGTACGCGGGCGGCGAGCTGCTCCGGCTGCTCGCCCAGCACCCCGAGCTGGAGGTGCGCACGGTCACGGCGCACGCCAATGCCGGGCAGCCCCTCGTCTCCGTCCACTCCAACCTGCGCTCCCTCGCCTCGCTGACCTTCCAGGAGACGACTGCGGAGGTGCTGGCGGGGCACGACGTGGTCTTCCTCGCGCTCCCGCACGGGCACTCGGGCGGCATCGCCGCGCAGCTCCCGGAGTCGACGCTCATCGTCGACGCGGGCGCCGACCACCGGCTCCACGACGCCGCCGACTGGCAGCGCTTCTACGGCACGGAGCACGCCGGCTCCTGGCCCTACGGCATGCCGGAGCTCATCCTCGCCGACGGCGGCCGGCAGCGCCGCGAGCTGCGCGCCGCGCGCCGCATCGCGGTGCCCGGCTGCAACGCGACCGCGGTGACGCTCGCCGCCGCACCCGGCATCGCCGCGGGCCTCATCGACGCGACGGCGCTCACGTCGGTGCTCGCCGTCGGCTCCTCCGGCGCCGGCCGCGCCGCGAAGACGAACCTGCTCGCGGCCGAGCTCACCGGCTCCGCGACGCCCTACGGCGTCGGCGGCACGCACCGCCACCTGCCCGAGATCGCGCAGAACCTGCGCGCGGTCGGGGCCACCGACATCCGCCACTCCTTCACGCCGGTGCTCGTCCCGATGACGCGCGGCATCCTCGCGACCGTCACGGCACCGCTCGTCGGCGATGTGACGGCCGACGAGGTGCGCGGCGCGTGGCTGTCGGCGTACGGCGAGGAGCGCTTCATCCACATGCTCCCGGCGGGCACCTTCCCGCGCACCGCCGACGTGCTCGGCTCGAACTCCGTGCACATCGGCGTCGGCCTCGACGACGAGGCCGGCCGCGTCGTGATGATCGCCGCGATCGACAACCTCGGCAAGGGCACGGCGGGTGCGGCGATCCAGTCGGCCAACATCGCGCTCGGCTTCGACGAGCAGATGGGTCTGCCGATCGACGGGGTCGCGCCGTGAGCGTGACCGCCGCGAGCGGCTTCCGGGCGGCCGGTGTCGCCGCGGGCGTCAAGGCGTCGGGTGGCCTCGACGTGGCCCTCGTCGTGAACGACGGGCCGCTCGACGCGGCGGCCGCCGTCTTCACCTCGAACCGCGCGAAGGCCAACCCGGTGCTCTGGAGCCAGCAGGCGATCGCCGGCGGCACCGCGCGAGCCGTGATCCTGAACGCGGGCGGCGCGAACTGCTTCACGGGCGCGTTCGGCTTCCAGACGACGCACCAGACGGCCGAGCGGGTCGCCGAGCGGCTCGGCACGGCAACGCAGCCGATCGGCGCGATCGACGTGCAGGTGTGCTCGACCGGACTCATCGGCGTCGGCGACGAGGCGTTCCGCGCCGCCGTGCTGCGCGGGGTCGACCTGACCGCGGATGCGCTCGCGGCCGACGACGCTGCCGGCCTCGCCGCCGCGCAGGCGATCATGACGACCGACTCGAAGCCCAAGCAGGCGGTCGTGACGACCGACGGCTTCACCGTCGGCGGCATGGCGAAGGGCGCCGGCATGCTCGCGCCGGGGCTCGCGACGATGCTCGTCGTGCTCACCACCGACGCCCAGGCCGACGCCGACGTGCTCGACCGGGCGCTCCGGGCGGCCACCAGCACGACGTTCGACCGGCTCGACTCGGACGGCTGCATGTCGACGAACGACACCGTGCTGCTGCTCGCGTCGGGCGCGTCCGGCTCGCGGCCCGACGAGGCGGCGCTCACCGCCGCCGTCACCGCGGTGTGCGACGACCTCGCGGCGCAGCTGCACGGCGACGCCGAGGGCGCCACCCACGACATCGCCATCGAGGTGCGCTCCGCCGCGAGCGAGGAGGAGGCGGTCGTCGTCGCCCGCTCGGTCGCGCGGTCCAACCTGTTCAAGGCGGCGATCTTCGGCAACGACCCCAACTGGGGCCGCGTGCTCGCCGCGATCGGCACGACCGATGCGTCCTTCGATCCCTACGCCGTCGACGTGCACTTCAACGGCGTGCGCGTCTGCCACGCGGGCGAGCCCGACCGGCCGCGCGAGGAGGTCGACCTCTCGCCGCGCGCGACGCACATCCTCATCGAGCTGTTCGCGGGCGACGCGACCGCGACCGTGCGCACGAACGACCTCACGCACGACTACGTCCACGAGAACTCCGCATATGCCAGCTAGGGCCGAGGCGGCGGCGCACAAGGCCGCGACGCTCATCGAGTCGCTGCCGTGGCTCGAGCGCTTCCGCGGCGCGACCATGGTCGTCAAGTACGGCGGCAACGCCATGGTGAGCACCGAGCTGCAGCGCGCGTTCGCCGAGGACATGGTCTACCTGCGCCACGTCGGCATCCAGCCCGTGGTCGTCCACGGCGGCGGGCCGCAGATCAACGAGGCGCTCCGCATCCACGGCATCGAGAGCGAGTTCCGGGGCGGCTACCGCGTCACGAGCCGCGAGGCGATGGACGTCGTGCGGATGGTGCTCACCGGCCAGGTCGGGCGCACGCTCGTGTCGCTCATCAACGCGCACGGACCGCTCGCGGCCAGCCTCTCCGGCGAGGACGCGGGCCTCTTCACCGGCCGCCGACGCGGTGCCGTGATCGACGGCGAGGAGGTCGACCTCGGCCAGGTCGGCGACGTCGTGGCGGTCGACCCGGCAGGCGTCCACCGGCTCCTCGACGCCGGGCTCATCCCGGTCGTCTCGTCGATCGCGCCCGACGGCGACCGGCCGGGGGAGAGCCTCAACATCAACGCAGACGCCGCGGCCGCCGCGCTCGCCGCAGCGCTCGGCGCGCAGAAGCTCGTCATCCTCACCGACGTCGAGGGGCTCTACCGCGACTGGCCCGACCGCGACTCGCTCATCAGCGAGATCACCGACGACGAGCTCGAGGCGCTGCTGCCGACGCTCGAGTCGGGCATGATCCCGAAGATGCAGGCGTGCCTCACCGCCGTGCGCGCCGGCGTGCCGAAGGCCGCGATCATCGACGGCCGCTCGCCGCACTCGATCCTCACCGAGATCTTCACGAGCGCGGGCTCGGGCACCGAGGTCGTGCGCGCCACGCCCTCGAGCCCGGCATCCGCGCACGCACCCACCCAGACAGGGGACCCCGCATGACCCGCCACTTCCTCCGCGACGACGACCTGAGCCCCGCCGAGCAGCGCGAGGTGCTCGAGCGCGCGGTGCGGATGAAGCAGGACCGCTACGGCGAGCGCCCGCTCGACGGCCCCCGCTCGGTCGCCGTGATCTTCGACAAGTCGTCGACGCGCACGCGCGTGTCGTTCCACGTCGGCATCTCCGACCTCGGCGGCTCGCCGCTCATCATCTCGACCGCGTCGAGCCAGCTCGGCGGCAAGGAGACCGCGGCCGACACCGCTCGCGTGCTCGAGCGCCAGGTGGCCGCGATCGTGTGGCGCACCTACGCGCAGGCGGGCCTCGAGGAGATGGCCGCCGGGACGACGGTGCCGGTCGTGAACGCGCTCTCCGACGACTTCCACCCGTGCCAGCTGCTCGCCGACCTGCTCACGATGCAGGAGCACAAGGGCGAGCTCGCGGGCCTCACCGTCGCCTTCGTCGGCGACGGCCGGTCGAACATGGCGCAGTCCTACCTGCTCGCGTGCGCGACCGCCGGCATGCACGTGCGCGTCGGCGCGCCGGCCGAGTACGTGCCGGAGTCGAGCGTGGTCGCGGATGCGCAGCGCATCGCCGCCGAGACGGGCGGCAGCGCGACGGTCGTGACGAGCGCGACCGAGGCTGTCGCCGGCGCCGACGTCGTCGTCACCGACACCTGGGTGTCGATGGGCAAGGAGGACGAGAAGGCCGAGCGCGTCGCGACCTTCGGCGGCTTCAAGGTCGACCAGGCGCTCATGGACCTCGCGTCGCCCGACGCGGTCTTCATGCACTGCCTGCCCGCCGACCGCGGCTTCGAGGTGACGGCCGACGTCATCGACGGCCCGCAGTCGATCATCTGGGACGAGGCGGAGAACCGGCTGCACGCGCAGAAGGCGCTGCTCGCGTGGCTGCTCGAGCGGGCCGACGCATGAGCGACCAGCAGGGCACGAACGAGGGATCGCTGTGGGGCGGCCGGTTCGCCTCCGGCCCCAGCCCCGAGATGGCGCGGCTGTCGAAGTCGACGCACTTCGACTGGCGGCTCGCGCAGCTCGACATCCGCGGCTCGAAGGCGCATGCCACCGCGCTGCACGTCGCCGGGCTGCTCGACGACGCGGAGCTCACCGCGATGCGGGCGGCGCTCGACGAGCTGAGCGACCGGGTCCGCAGCGGTGCGTTCGCCGCGGCGGCGTCCGATGAGGACGTGCACGGCGCCCTCGAGCGCGGCCTCATCGAGATCGTCGGGCCGGAGCTCGGCGGCCGGCTCCGCGCCGGCCGCTCCCGCAACGACCAGATCGCGACGCTCGTGCGCGTGTGGATGCTCGAGGAGACCGACGAGGTCGAGCGCGGCATCCGCGCGGTGATCGAGGCGCTGCGCATGCAGGCCGATGCGCATCCGACCGCGCCGATGCCGGGCCGCACCCACCTGCAGCACGCGCAGCCGGTGCTGCTCGCGCACCACCTGCTCGCGCACGCCTGGCCGCTGCTGCGCGACCTCGAGCGGCTCGCCGACTGGCGGGTGCGCGCGAGCGAGTCGCCCTACGGCGCCGGTGCGCTCGCCGGCTCGACGCTCGGGCTCGACCCGGCCGTCGTCGCGGACGAGCTGGGGCTCGCGGCGCCGAGCCCGAACTCCATCGACGCGACGAGCGCGCGCGACGTCGTCGCCGAGCTGACCTTCGTGCTGACGATGACGGCGATCGACCTCTCGCGGCTCGCCGAGGAGGTCATCTTCTGGTCGACGCGCGATGTCGGCTTCGCGAGGCTGCACGACGGGTTCTCGACCGGGTCGTCGATCATGCCGCAGAAGAAGAACCCCGACATCGCCGAGCTCGCCCGCGGCAAGGCGGGCAGGCTCATCGGCGACCACGCCGGCCTGCTCGCGACGCTCAAGGCGCTGCCGCTCGCGTACAACCGCGACCTGCAGGAGGACAAGGAGCCCGTCTTCGACGCCGTCGACCAGCTGCAGGTGCTGCTGCCGGCCTTCGCCGGGATGGTCGCCACCCTCGACTTCGACGAGGCCAGGATGCGCGAGGGCGCGGCCGCCGGCTACGCGCTCGCGACCGACGTCGCCGAGTGGCTCGTGAAGCGGCGCGTGCCGTTCCGCGAGGCCCACGAGATCTCTGGCGCGCTCGTGCGGCTGTGCGAGCAGCGCGGCATCGAGCTCGACGAGGCGAGCGACGACGAGTACCGGAGCGTGAGCGAGCACCTGACGCCCGAGGTGCGCGAGGTGCTGACGGTCGACGGGGCCATCGCGTCGCGCGACGGCATCGGCGGCACGGCTCGCAGCGCGGTCGATGCGCAGCTCGCGACCCTCGACGCGCGCCTCGCGCGCCTCGACGGCCGCTGATCCCCGGTAGGTTCGAACCGTGATCGATCCCGCGCCCATCCAGCTCGACCCCGCATTCGACAACGTGTGGGACGAGCTGCAGTACCGCGGCAGCGTGCACGTCTCGACCGATCCTGAGGCGCTGCGCACGCTGCTCGGCGGCGACCCGATCACCTTCTACTGCGGCTTCGACCCGACCGCGCCGAGCCTGCACCTCGGCAACCTCGCGCAGCTGATCGTGATGCGCCGGCTGCAGCTCGCTGGCCACCGGCCGCTCGCCCTCGTGGGTGGCTCGACCGGCCTCATCGGCGATCCGAAGCCGACGAGCGAGCGGCAGCTCAACACGCGGGAGACCGTCGCCGAGTGGGTGACCTACCTGCAGGCGCAGGTGCTGCGCTTCCTCTCGGACGAGGGGGAGAGCGCCGTGCGGCTCGTCAACAACCTCGACTGGACGGCGCCGCTGTCGACGGTCGACTTCCTCCGCGAGGTGGGCAAGCACTTCCGCGTCGGCACCATGCTCCGCAAGGACGCGGTCGCGGCGCGGATGGAGTCCGACGAGGGCATCTCCTACGCCGAGTTCAGCTATCAGGTGCTGCAGGGGATGGACTTCCTCGAGCTGCACCGGCGGTACGGCTGCCTGATGCAGACCGGCGGCAGCGACCAGTGGGGCAACCTGACCGCCGGCACGGAGCTGCTGCGGAAGGCCGAGGGCGTGCATGCGCACGCGATCGGCACCCCGCTCATCACCGACGCCGAGGGCCGCAAGTTCGGCAAGAGCGAGGGCAACGCCGTCTGGCTCGACGCCAACCTGACGACGCCGTACGCGATGTACCAGTTCTGGCTCAACCAGGACGACGCGATCGTCGTGCAGCTGCTCAAGTCGTTCACGTTCCTGCCGCAGGAGCGGATCGAGCAGCTGGCGACCGCCACCGCCGAGGCGCCCTTCCGGCGCGAGGCGCAGCGGGTGCTCGCGATCGAGGCGACGTCGTTCATCCACGGCGCGGACGCGACGCAGCAGGCGATCGACGCATCGCAGGCGCTGTTCGGCAGCGGCGACCTCGCCGCCCTGGACCTCCCGACGCTCGCCGCCGCGGTCGGATCGCTCGACAAGCAGGCGACCGCGACGCCGGATGCGCCGGTGCTGCAGCTGCTGCAGGAGACCGGTCTCGTCGACTCGCTCTCCGACGGCAGGCGCGCGATCGCCCAGGGCGGGGTGTCGGTGAACAACGAGCGGATCGACGACCCGGGCGCCACGCTCGACGGTCGGCTGCTGCACGGGCGCTTCGCCGTGCTGCGGCGCGGCAAGAAGACGCTCGCGGGCGTCGACGCCGCCCCCGCAGCCTGAGTCCCCGGGCGACACGCCCGGGATGTGCGTGGTTTGCGGGGTGGGGGTGTGGCCCGTGTAACGTAATCCCTCGTCACCCCAAAGACGCAGAGCCGGACTGGCCAGCGGATCAAGAGGGACCACCTCCTCGCCGATAGGCGCCACGCTGTAGCGTGTCGCGTCTGGTGCGAGTACGGTGACAGATCACTTCAATGTTGACAGTGCGGAGCGCTCGGCGCGACGGACGGCTGCCTGGTGCGGTCGGCTGGCGCGGGTTCGGTTCTGCACCGCGTGTCGATTTGACACGGGCTGAGAAGTGGTTACGATAGAGAAGTTGCCCCGGCACGGATCCAGAGATGGTGAGGTACGGGAGCGTCTGATCCTTGAGAACTCAACAGCGTGCACAATGTCAAATGCCAAAATATTAACTCGTCGTCCCTTCGGGGACAACGATTCCTTTGGATGAGACAGATTGTCAGTAGACAGTCTATTTTGTCAGCATCAAACTCGCTGCCGTCGGCTTGCCGGCGGTATGCAACTTTTCTTTACGGAGAGTTTGATCCTGGCTCAGGACGAACGCTGGCGGCGTGCTTAACACATGCAAGTCGAACGATGAAGGAGGAGCTTGCTCCTCCGGATTAGTGGCGAACGGGTGAGTAATACGTGAGCAATGTGCCCTTGACTCTGGGATAAGCGCTGGAAACGGCGTCTAATACCGGATACGACGACCGGAGGCATCTCCTGGTCGTGGAAAGAACTTCGGTCAAGGATCAGCTCACGGCCTATCAGCTAGTTGGTGAGGTAACGGCTCACCAAGGCGACGACGGGTAGCCGGCCTGAGAGGGTGACCGGCCACACTGGGACTGAGACACGGCCCAGACTCCTACGGGAGGCAGCAGTGGGGAATATTGCACAATGGGCGCAAGCCTGATGCAGCAACGCCGCGTGAGGGACGAAGGCCTTCGGGTTGTAAACCTCTTTTAGCAGGGAAGAAGCGAAAGTGACGGTACCTGCAGAAAAAGCACCGGCTAACTACGTGCCAGCAGCCGCGGTAATACGTAGGGTGCAAGCGTTGTCCGGAATTATTGGGCGTAAAGAGCTCGTAGGCGGTTTGTCACGTCTGCTGTGAAAACCCGAGGCTCAACCTCGGGCTTGCAGTGGGTACGGGCAGACTAGAGTGCGGTAGGGGAGATTGGAATTCCTGGTGTAGCGGTGGAATGCGCAGATATCAGGAGGAACACCGATGGCGAAGGCAGATCTCTGGGCCGTAACTGACGCTGAGGAGCGAAAGCATGGGGAGCAAACAGGCTTAGATACCCTGGTAGTCCATGCCGTAAACGTTGGGAACTAGATGTGGGGACCATTCCACGGTCTCCGTGTCGTAGCTAACGCATTAAGTTCCCCGCCTGGGGAGTACGGCCGCAAGGCTAAAACTCAAAGGAATTGACGGGGGCCCGCACAAGCGGCGGAGCATGCGGATTAATTCGATGCAACGCGAAGAACCTTACCAAGGCTTGACATATACGAGAACGCACTGGAGACAGTGAACTCTTTGGACACTCGTATACAGGTGGTGCATGGTTGTCGTCAGCTCGTGTCGTGAGATGTTGGGTTAAGTCCCGCAACGAGCGCAACCCTCGTCCTATGTTGCCAGCACGTAATGGTGGGAACTCATGGGATACTGCCGGGGTCAACTCGGAGGAAGGTGGGGATGAGGTCAAATCATCATGCCCCTTATGTCTTGGGCTTCACGCATGCTACAATGGCCGGTACAATGGGCTGCGATACCGCAAGGTGGAGCGAATCCCAAAAAGCCGGTCTCAGTTCGGATTGAGGTCTGCAACTCGACCTCATGAAGTCGGAGTCGCTAGTAATCGTAGATCAGCAACGCTACGGTGAATACGTTCCCGGGCCTTGTACACACCGCCCGTCAAGTCATGAAAGTCGGTAACACCCGAAGCCAGTGGCCTAACCTTTTGGAGGGAGCTGTCGAAGGTGGGATCGGTGATTAGGACTAAGTCGTAACAAGGTAGCCGTACCGGAAGGTGCGGCTGGATCACCTCCTTTCTAAGGAGCATCTCGCCGGCTCAGCCGGCGCAGAGCCACTTCGGTCGCACACGTCGACCGGTGGTCAGCTCAAGGGTGGAACATTGACATTGGCGCTCGGGGGATCTTCTCCCGCTCAGTACCGCTGCTCGCAGCGTGGAACGGTGGGGTGGGGGAGACCGGGTGCATGCACGCTGTTGGGTCCTGAGGGACCAGACGGCGCCTTTTGGCGTCTTCGGACTCCTCTGGACCGTATGGCTGAAGCGCAGTGCGCTGAGGCTGACGGTACCGACCGTATGTTGAGAACTACACAGTGGACGCGAGCATCTTAGATTCGAGCTTCGGCTCGAGTCAGATGATCTATATAGATCATTGGTCAGCAGCCTTCGGGCTGCCGATTAACCAACAATACTCATGTATGTGGTCAAATTTCTAAGAGCAAACGGTGGATGCCTTGGCATCTGGAGCCGATGAAGGACGTAGTAATCTGCGATAAGCCTCGGGGAGCTGATAAACAAGCTTCGATCCGAGGATCTCCGAATGGGGAAACCCCGCTGGGCGGCGTGCCGACCCAGTGACTCCCGCCTGAATATATAGGGCGGGTAGAGGGAACGTGGGGAAGTGAAACATCTCAGTACCCACAGGAAGAGAAAACAACAGTGATTCCGTAAGTAGTGGCGAGCGAACGCGGAAGAGGCTAAACCGATCGTGTGTGATAGCCGGCAGGCGTTGCACGATCGGGGTTGTGGGACATCTCAGCTGCTCTGCCGAGCAGCGAACGTTACAGACCGTGGTAGGCGAAGGACTTGGAAAGGTCCATCGAAGAGGGTGACAATCCCGTAGCCGAAACCATGCGATGGCGTGAGGTTCATCCCAAGTAGCACGGGGCCCGAGAAATCCCGTGTGAATCAGCCAGGACCACCTGGTAAGCCTAAATACTCCCAGATGACCGATAGCGGACAAGTACCGTGAGGGAAAGGTGAAAAGTACCCCGGGAGGGGAGTGAAATAGTACCTGAAACCGTTTGCTTACAAACCGTTGGAGCAGCCTTAGTAGCTGTGACAGCGTGCCTTTTGAAGAATGAGCCTGCGAGTTAGCGATATGTGGCGAGGTTAACCCGTGAGGGGTAGCCGTAGCGAAAGCGAGTCTGAATAGGGCGATTCAGTCGCATGTCCTAGACCCGAAGCGAAGTGATCTATCCATGGCCAGGTTGAAGCGAGGGTAAGACCTCGTGGAGGACCGAACCCACTTAGGTTGAAAACTGAGGGGATGAGCTGTGGATAGGGGTGAAAGGCCAATCAAACTTCGTGATAGCTGGTTCTCTCCGAAATGCATTTAGGTGCAGCGTTGCGTGTTTCTTGCCGGAGGTAGAGCTACTGGATGGCCGATGGGCCCCAAAAGGTTACTGACGTCAGCCAAACTCCGAATGCCGGTAAGTGAGAGCGCAGCAGTGAGACGGTGGGGGATAAGCTTCATCGTCGAGAGGGAAACAACCCAGACCACCGACTAAGGTCCCTAAGCATGTGCTAAGTGGAAAAGGATGTGGAGTTGCTTAGACAACCAGGAGGTTGGCTTAGAAGCAGCCACCCTTGAAAGAGTGCGTAATAGCTCACTGGTCAAGTGATTCTGCGCCGACAATTTAGCGGGGCTCAAGCACATCACCGAAGTCGTGGAATTCGTACAACAGCTCGGCCGCCCTCAAAAGCGGTCCAGGCGTACGGATTGGTAGGAGAGCGTCGTGTGGCGAGTGAAGCGGCGGAGTGATCCAGCCGTGGACGCCACACGAGTGAGAATGCAGGCATGAGTAGCGAAAGACATGTGAGAAACATGTCCTCCGAAAGACCAAGGGTTCCAGGGTCAAGCTAATCTTCCCTGGGTAAGCCGGGACCTAAGGCGAGGCCGACAGGCGTAGTCGATGGACATCAGGTTGATACTCCTGAGCTGGCGAAGAACCGCCCAAGTCAATCCAGTAATGCTAAGAGTCCGAATCCTTGGACCGATCCCTTCGGGGTGACGTCCTTGGGCTAGCACTCGACCCTATGCTGGTGCGGCTAGCGTATTAACAGGTGTGACGCAGGAAGGTAGCAGAACCGGGCCGATGGTTGAGTCCGGGTAAGCCGTAGGGCGTGGGATAGGCAAATCCGTCCCACACATAGCCTGAGAGCTTTGCCGAACCCTTAGAGGGAAGTCTGTGATCCTATGCTGCCTAGAAAAGCATCGACGCGAGGTTCTAGTCACCCGTACCCCAAACCGACTCAGGTGGTCAGGTAGAGAATACCAAGGAGATCGAGAGAATCGTGGTTAAGGAACTCGGCAAAATGCCCCCGTAACTTCGGGAGAAGGGGGGCCTGAGGCGTGACGGCACTAGCTGCCGGAAGCGTTTGAAGGCCGCAGAGACCAGTGGGAAGCGACTGTTTACTAAAAACACAGGTCCGTGCTAAGTCGCAAGACGATGTATACGGACTGACGCCTGCCCGGTGCTGGAAGGTTAAGAGGAAGGGTTAGCGCAAGCGAAGCTCAGAATTTAAGCCCCAGTAAACGGCGGTGGTAACTATAACCATCCTAAGGTAGCGAAATTCCTTGTCGGGTAAGTTCCGACCTGCACGAATGGCGTAACGACTTCCCAGCTGTCTCAACCGCGAACTCGGCGAAATTGCACTACGAGTAAAGATGCTCGTTACGCGCAGCAGGACGGAAAGACCCCGTGACCTTTACTACAGCTTGGTATTGGTGTTCGGTGTGGCTTGTGTAGGATAGGTGGGAGACTGTGAAGCTCGGACGCTAGTTCGGGTGGAGTCAATGTTGAAATACCACTCTGGTCACTCTGGATATCTAACTTCGAACCGTAATCCGGTTCAGGGACAGTGCCTGGTGGGTAGTTTAACTGGGGCGGTTGCCTCCCAAAAAGTAACGGAGGCGCCCAAAGGTTCCCTCAACCTGGTTGGCAATCAGGTGTCGAGTGTAAGTGCACAAGGGAGCTTGACTGTGACAGTGACAACTGGAGCAGGGACGAAAGTCGGGACTAGTGATCCGGCAGTGGCTTGTGGAAGCGCTGTCGCTCAACGGATAAAAGGTACCTCGGGGATAACAGGCTGATCTTGCCCAAGAGTCCATATCGACGGCATGGTTTGGCACCTCGATGTCGGCTCGTCGCATCCTGGGGCTGGAGTAGGTCCCAAGGGTTGGGCTGTTCGCCCATTAAAGCGGCACGCGAGCTGGGTTTAGAACGTCGTGAGACAGTTCGGTCCCTATCCGCTGCGCGCGTAGGAAGTTTGAGAGGATCTGACCCTAGTACGAGAGGACCGGGTTGGACGAACCTCTGGTGTGTCAGTTGTTCCGCCAGGAGCACCGCTGATTAGCTACGTTCGGGATGGATAACCGCTGAAAGCATCTAAGCGGGAAGCCGGCCTCAAGATGAGACTTCCATGCCTTCGGGCGAGAGGCTCCCAGCCAGACTACTGGGTTGATAGGCCGGATGTGGAAGTGGGGACTAAAGACCCATGAAGCTGACCGGTACTAATAAGCCGATAATTTGATAACACCTACATGAGCTTGCTGCTCGCGTCCACTTTGTGGTTCCCGATAGACGGTCGGGAACTGCAGCCCTCCACCCCGTGTCCCATCGACACCGTGTGGAGAGCTGTGCAGACTGAAACATCGATAGTGTTTCGGCGGCCATAGCGAGAGGGAAACGCCCGGTCACATTCCGAACCCGGAAGCTAAGGCTCTCAGCGCCGATGGTACTGCAGGGGGGACCCTGTGGGAGAGTAGGACACCGCCGGACTTACCTTGGAAAGGGGCCCCAGAACGATCTGGGGCCCCTTTTTTCATTTGTACGACCCTGATGGGAGCATGGTGCCATGAACGACCAGGCAGATCGCAGCTCCGATCGGAACGACGACCGACGTCGCCCCTCGGGCGACCGGCGTCCGCAGCGCGATGGAGATCGCCGTCCGCCGCGCGACGGTGACCGTCGGCCGCAGCGCGATGGTGACCGCCGCCCGCCGCAGGGCGATCGCAAGCCGTTCCGCTCGAGCGACACCGGCTACCGCGCCGGCGGGGACAGCCGTCCGCAGCGAGACGGCGACCGACGTCCGCCGCAGCGTGACGGAGAGCGTCGCTTCGGCGACCGCGACTCGCGACCGCCCCGCGATGGCGATCGTCGTCCGCCGCGCGATGGCGACCGTCGTCCGCCGCGCGATGGCGACCGCCGGCCGCCGCAGCGCGATGGTGAGCGTCGCTTCGGAGACCGCGATGCCCGTCCCCAGCGCGATGGAGACCGTCGCTTCGGCAATCGTGACTCGCGTCCGCAGCGCGACGGTGACCGGCGTCCTCCCCGTGATGGGGACCGTCGTCCGCCGCGCGACGGTGACCGCCGGCCTCCGCAGCGCGACGGCCAGCGCACCTTCGGCGACCGCGACTCCCGTCCGCAGCGCGATGGAGACCGTCGCTTCGGCGACCGTGACTCGCGTCCGCAGCGCGATGGCGACCGTCGCTTCGGCGACCGCGACTCCCGTCCGCAGCGCGATGGAGACCGTCGCTTCGGCGATCGTGACTCGCGTCCGCAGCGCGACGGTGACCGGCGTCCTCCTCGTGATGGGGACCGTCGTCCGCCCCAGCGCGACGGCCAGCGGAGCTTCGGCGCCCGCGACTCCCGTCCGCAGCCCGAGCGCAAGCCGCTGCGTCCCGGTGACACCGGCTACCGCGCCGATGGCTCCGACGGCCGGCTGGAGCGCGAGGCCGATCGGCGCCCGCCGCAGCGCGAGGGCCAGGGCTACGGCCGCGACGACCAGCGTCGACGCGACACGCAGCGCGAGCGCAACCAGGGTCCGCAGCGCGATGCCGCGCGCCCGGGCCGCGACTTCGAGCACCGAGGCGACGGCTCCGGCGAGAGCTTCAAGCAGGTGCGCGACGACGAGTTCGTGCCGCCGATCCTCCCCGACGACGTCGTCGCCGAGGACCTCGACATCGGCGCACGAGCGCAGCTGAAGACCCTGACGAAGGACAACGCGGAGTTCGTCGCGAAGCACATGGCCATGGCGTCGCGCTTCATCGACGACGACCCGCAGCTCGCGCACCAGCATGCGCTGGCGGCGGCGCGCCGCGCCGGTCGCATCGGCGTCGTGCGCGAGACGCTCGCGATCACCGCGTACCAGCTGGGTGACTTCGCGCTCGCGCTGCGCGAGCTGCGCACGTACCGGCGCATCACCGGCCGCGACGACCAGCTGCCGCTCATGGCGGACTGCGAGCGCGGGATGGGACGACCCGAGAAGGCGCTCGAGCTCGCTCGGTCGGTCGAGGCGGAGTCGCTCGACACCAACGTGCGGGTCGAGCTCGCGATCGTGAAGTCCGGCGCGCGACTCGACCTCGGGCAGGGCGAGGCGGCGCTCGAGGAGCTGCGCATCCCCGAGCTGCGCAAGGACAAGGCGTTCGAGTACAGCCCGGCGCTGTTCGCCAGCTACGGCGGTGTGCTCGAGGAGCTCGGTCGCGATGACGAAGCTGCGGAGTGGTTCGAGCTCGCGGATCGCGCGATCGATGCGCTTGAAGCGGCGCTCGCACCCGGTGAGCTCGAGGCGGTCTCGATCATCTCGGAGCGCGTCGATTCGGCGGAGGAGCCGGTTGATGACGCTGATGACGCTGATGACGCTGATGAGGCGGATGACGCGGATGACGCTGATGACGCTGATGAGGCGGATGACGCGGATGACGCTGATGAGGCGGATGACGCGGATGACGCGGATGACGCTGATGACGCTGATGAGGCGGATGACGCGGATGACGCTGATGACGCGGATGACGCGGATGACGCGGATGAGGCTGACGACGCTGATGAGCCCGAGCCGGCTGCTGAGCCCGAGCCGGCCGTCGACGACGCTCCGCCCGCGGAGGCTCCGGCGCCGCACGGCGACGCGCTCTTCGGCGACGCGCTCTTCGGCGACGAGCTGACCGACGAGCGGCGGGACGACGAGCGCTGATGGCGCTCTTCCGCAAGAGTGCCGCGGCGACCCCGCTCGACGGCATCGACTGCCTGTACATCGATCTCGACGGCGTCGTCTACCAGGGCGCGGCCGCGATCCCGCACGCCGTCGACAGCATCCGAGCGACGGGGCTGCCCACCGCGTACCTGACGAACAACGCGTCCCGCACCGACGCCGACGTCGCCGAGCACCTGTCGTCCTTCGGCCTCGAGGTGCGACCCGACCAGGTCGTGACGAGCCCGCAGGCCGCGATGCGGCTGCTCGCCCCGCACCTCGAGCCGGGCGATCCCGTGCTCGTCGTCGGGGGAGCGGGCATCGTCGTCGAGATCGAGTCGCGCGGGTGGCGGGTCGTGCGCGCTGCCGCTGATCGGCCGAAGGCTGTCGTGCAGGGCTTCCACCCCGAGGTCGGCTGGAAGGATCTCGCCGAGGCGGCGTTCGCGCTGCAGCGGAAGCCCGAGGACGGCGGCATCCCCTGGATCGCGACGAACGGGGACTGGACGATCCCCGTCGCCGGCGGCATCGCGCCGGGCAACGGCACCCTGGTCTCCGCGGTGCACACCGCGGTCGGCCGGCTCGCGGAGTTCGCAGGCAAGCCCGAGACGCCGATGTTCGAGCTCGCGACCGATCGCTTCGGCGCCAAGGCGCCGGCGATGATCGGCGATCGCCTCGACACCGACATCCTCGGCGCCCGCCGCACCGGCATCCGCTCGATCCTCGTGCTGACCGGCATCGACCGCGGCGCGAGCCTCATCGGTGCGGATGCGTCGATGCGGCCCGACCACGTGATCGAGGACCTGCGCGGACTGACCGCGCCGATCCTGCCGCTGCGCGAGACCCTCGAGACATCGACGGGCGACGTCTACTTCGAGGTGGGGACCGCCGCGGTGCGCCGCTCCGGCATCGACATCTCGCTCGTGCGCGCCGGCGAGCGTCCGGTCGACACGATCCGCGCTGCGTGCGCGGCGGTCTGGTCGGCCGACCGCCCGGTCCTCGGGCTCCGCGTCGCGCCGGAGCTGCTCGCGCTCTGAGGCGGGAGTCCGGGGCGACACGCCCGGGATGCGGCTGGTTTGGCGCGTGGGGGCTGGGCGCGTGTAACGTAATCCCTCGTCACCCCAAAGACGCAGAGCCGGACTGGCCAGCGGATCAAGAGGGACCACCTCCTCGCCGATAGGCGCCACGCTGTAGCGTGTCGCGTCTGGTGCGAGTACGGTGACAGATCACTTCAATGTTGACAGTGCGGAGCGCTCGGCGCGACGGACGGCTGCCTGGTGCGGTCGGCTGGCGCGGGTTCGGTTCTGCACCGCGTGTCGATTTGACACGGGCTGAGAAGTGGTTACGATAGAGAAGTTGCCCCGGCACGGATCCAGAGATGGTGAGGTACGGGAGCGTCTGATCCTTGAGAACTCAACAGCGTGCACAATGTCAAATGCCAAAATATTAACTCGTCGTCCCTTCGGGGACAACGATTCCTTTGGATGAGACAGATTGTCAGTAGACAGTCTATTTTGTCAGCATCAAACTCGCTGCCGTCGGCTTGCCGGCGGTATGCAACTTTTCTTTACGGAGAGTTTGATCCTGGCTCAGGACGAACGCTGGCGGCGTGCTTAACACATGCAAGTCGAACGATGAAGGAGGAGCTTGCTCCTCCGGATTAGTGGCGAACGGGTGAGTAATACGTGAGCAATGTGCCCTTGACTCTGGGATAAGCGCTGGAAACGGCGTCTAATACCGGATACGACGACCGGAGGCATCTCCTGGTCGTGGAAAGAACTTCGGTCAAGGATCAGCTCACGGCCTATCAGCTAGTTGGTGAGGTAACGGCTCACCAAGGCGACGACGGGTAGCCGGCCTGAGAGGGTGACCGGCCACACTGGGACTGAGACACGGCCCAGACTCCTACGGGAGGCAGCAGTGGGGAATATTGCACAATGGGCGCAAGCCTGATGCAGCAACGCCGCGTGAGGGACGAAGGCCTTCGGGTTGTAAACCTCTTTTAGCAGGGAAGAAGCGAAAGTGACGGTACCTGCAGAAAAAGCACCGGCTAACTACGTGCCAGCAGCCGCGGTAATACGTAGGGTGCAAGCGTTGTCCGGAATTATTGGGCGTAAAGAGCTCGTAGGCGGTTTGTCACGTCTGCTGTGAAAACCCGAGGCTCAACCTCGGGCTTGCAGTGGGTACGGGCAGACTAGAGTGCGGTAGGGGAGATTGGAATTCCTGGTGTAGCGGTGGAATGCGCAGATATCAGGAGGAACACCGATGGCGAAGGCAGATCTCTGGGCCGTAACTGACGCTGAGGAGCGAAAGCATGGGGAGCAAACAGGCTTAGATACCCTGGTAGTCCATGCCGTAAACGTTGGGAACTAGATGTGGGGACCATTCCACGGTCTCCGTGTCGTAGCTAACGCATTAAGTTCCCCGCCTGGGGAGTACGGCCGCAAGGCTAAAACTCAAAGGAATTGACGGGGGCCCGCACAAGCGGCGGAGCATGCGGATTAATTCGATGCAACGCGAAGAACCTTACCAAGGCTTGACATATACGAGAACGCACTGGAGACAGTGAACTCTTTGGACACTCGTATACAGGTGGTGCATGGTTGTCGTCAGCTCGTGTCGTGAGATGTTGGGTTAAGTCCCGCAACGAGCGCAACCCTCGTCCTATGTTGCCAGCACGTAATGGTGGGAACTCATGGGATACTGCCGGGGTCAACTCGGAGGAAGGTGGGGATGAGGTCAAATCATCATGCCCCTTATGTCTTGGGCTTCACGCATGCTACAATGGCCGGTACAATGGGCAGCGATACCGCAAGGTGGAGCGAATCCCAAAAAGCCGGTCTCAGTTCGGATTGAGGTCTGCAACTCGACCTCATGAAGTCGGAGTCGCTAGTAATCGTAGATCAGCAACGCTACGGTGAATACGTTCCCGGGCCTTGTACACACCGCCCGTCAAGTCATGAAAGTCGGTAACACCCGAAGCCAGTGGCCTAACCTTTTGGAGGGAGCTGTCGAAGGTGGGATCGGTGATTAGGACTAAGTCGTAACAAGGTAGCCGTACCGGAAGGTGCGGCTGGATCACCTCCTTTCTAAGGAGCATCTCGCCGGCTTAGCCGGCGCAGAGCCACTTCGGTCGCACACGTCGACCGGTGGTCAGCTCAAGGGTGGAACATTGACATTGGCGCTCGGGGGATCTTCTCCCGCTCAGTACCGCTGCTCGCAGCGTGGAACGGTGGGGTGGGGGAGACCGGGTGCATGCACGCTGTTGGGTCCTGAGGGACCAGACGGCGCCTTTTGGCGTCTTCGGACTCCTCTGGACCGTATGGCTGAAGCGCAGTGCGCTGAGGCTGACGGTACCGACCGTATGTTGAGAACTACACAGTGGACGCGAGCATCTTAGATTCGAGCTTCGGCTCGAGTCAGATGATCTATATAGATCATTGGTCAGCAGCCTTCGGGCTGCCGATTAACCAACAATACTCATGTATGTGGTCAAATTTCTAAGAGCAAACGGTGGATGCCTTGGCATCTGGAGCCGATGAAGGACGTAGTAATCTGCGATAAGCCTCGGGGAGCTGATAAACAAGCTTCGATCCGAGGATCTCCGAATGGGGAAACCCCGCTGGGCGGCGTGCCGACCCAGTGACTCCCGCCTGAATATATAGGGCGGGTAGAGGGAACGTGGGGAAGTGAAACATCTCAGTACCCACAGGAAGAGAAAACAACAGTGATTCCGTAAGTAGTGGCGAGCGAACGCGGAAGAGGCTAAACCGATCGTGTGTGATAGCCGGCAGGCGTTGCACGATCGGGGTTGTGGGACATCTCAGCTGCTCTGCCGAGCAGCGAACGTTACAGACCGTGGTAGGCGAAGGACTTGGAAAGGTCCATCGAAGAGGGTGACAATCCCGTAGCCGAAACCATGCGATGGCGTGAGGTTCATCCCAAGTAGCACGGGGCCCGAGAAATCCCGTGTGAATCAGCCAGGACCACCTGGTAAGCCTAAATACTCCCAGATGACCGATAGCGGACAAGTACCGTGAGGGAAAGGTGAAAAGTACCCCGGGAGGGGAGTGAAATAGTACCTGAAACCGTTTGCTTACAAACCGTTGGAGCAGCCTTAGTAGCTGTGACAGCGTGCCTTTTGAAGAATGAGCCTGCGAGTTAGCGATATGTGGCGAGGTTAACCCGTGAGGGGTAGCCGTAGCGAAAGCGAGTCTGAATAGGGCGATTCAGTCGCATGTCCTAGACCCGAAGCGAAGTGATCTATCCATGGCCAGGTTGAAGCGAGGGTAAGACCTCGTGGAGGACCGAACCCACTTAGGTTGAAAACTGAGGGGATGAGCTGTGGATAGGGGTGAAAGGCCAATCAAACTTCGTGATAGCTGGTTCTCTCCGAAATGCATTTAGGTGCAGCGTTGCGTGTTTCTTGCCGGAGGTAGAGCTACTGGATGGCCGATGGGCCCCAAAAGGTTACTGACGTCAGCCAAACTCCGAATGCCGGTAAGTGAGAGCGCAGCAGTGAGACGGTGGGGGATAAGCTTCATCGTCGAGAGGGAAACAACCCAGACCACCGACTAAGGTCCCTAAGCATGTGCTAAGTGGAAAAGGATGTGGAGTTGCTTAGACAACCAGGAGGTTGGCTTAGAAGCAGCCACCCTTGAAAGAGTGCGTAATAGCTCACTGGTCAAGTGATTCTGCGCCGACAATTTAGCGGGGCTCAAGCACATCACCGAAGTCGTGGAATTCGTACAACAGCTCGGCCGCCCTCAAAAGCGGTCCAGGCGTACGGATTGGTAGGAGAGCGTCGTGTGGCGAGTGAAGCGGCGGAGTGATCCAGCCGTGGACGCCACACGAGTGAGAATGCAGGCATGAGTAGCGAAAGACATGTGAGAAACATGTCCTCCGAAAGACCAAGGGTTCCAGGGTCAAGCTAATCTTCCCTGGGTAAGCCGGGACCTAAGGCGAGGCCGACAGGCGTAGTCGATGGACATCAGGTTGATACTCCTGAGCTGGCGAAGAACCGCCCAAGTCAATCCAGTAATGCTAAGAGTCCGAATCCTTGGACCGATCCCTTCGGGGTGACGTCCTTGGGCTAGCACTCGACCCTATGCTGGTGCGGCTAGCGTATTAACAGGTGTGACGCAGGAAGGTAGCAGAACCGGGCCGATGGTTGAGTCCGGGTAAGCCGTAGGGCGTGGGATAGGCAAATCCGTCCCACACATAGCCTGAGAGCTTTGCCGAACCCTTAGAGGGAAGTCTGTGATCCTATGCTGCCTAGAAAAGCATCGACGCGAGGTTCTAGTCACCCGTACCCCAAACCGACTCAGGTGGTCAGGTAGAGAATACCAAGGAGATCGAGAGAATCGTGGTTAAGGAACTCGGCAAAATGCCCCCGTAACTTCGGGAGAAGGGGGGCCTGAGGCGTGACGGCACTAGCTGCCGGAAGCGTTTGAAGGCCGCAGAGACCAGTGGGAAGCGACTGTTTACTAAAAACACAGGTCCGTGCTAAGTCGCAAGACGATGTATACGGACTGACGCCTGCCCGGTGCTGGAAGGTTAAGAGGAAGGGTTAGCGCAAGCGAAGCTCAGAATTTAAGCCCCAGTAAACGGCGGTGGTAACTATAACCATCCTAAGGTAGCGAAATTCCTTGTCGGGTAAGTTCCGACCTGCACGAATGGCGTAACGACTTCCCAGCTGTCTCAACCGCGAACTCGGCGAAATTGCACTACGAGTAAAGATGCTCGTTACGCGCAGCAGGACGGAAAGACCCCGTGACCTTTACTACAGCTTGGTATTGGTGTTCGGTGTGGCTTGTGTAGGATAGGTGGGAGACTGTGAAGCTCGGACGCTAGTTCGGGTGGAGTCAATGTTGAAATACCACTCTGGTCACTCTGGATATCTAACTTCGAACCGTAATCCGGTTCAGGGACAGTGCCTGGTGGGTAGTTTAACTGGGGCGGTTGCCTCCCAAAAAGTAACGGAGGCGCCCAAAGGTTCCCTCAACCTGGTTGGCAATCAGGTGTCGAGTGTAAGTGCACAAGGGAGCTTGACTGTGACAGTGACAACTGGAGCAGGGACGAAAGTCGGGACTAGTGATCCGGCAGTGGCTTGTGGAAGCGCTGTCGCTCAACGGATAAAAGGTACCTCGGGGATAACAGGCTGATCTTGCCCAAGAGTCCATATCGACGGCATGGTTTGGCACCTCGATGTCGGCTCGTCGCATCCTGGGGCTGGAGTAGGTCCCAAGGGTTGGGCTGTTCGCCCATTAAAGCGGCACGCGAGCTGGGTTTAGAACGTCGTGAGACAGTTCGGTCCCTATCCGCTGCGCGCGTAGGAAGTTTGAGAGGATCTGACCCTAGTACGAGAGGACCGGGTTGGACGAACCTCTGGTGTGTCAGTTGTTCCGCCAGGAGCACCGCTGATTAGCTACGTTCGGGATGGATAACCGCTGAAAGCATCTAAGCGGGAAGCCGGCCTCAAGATGAGACTTCCATGCCTTCGGGCGAGAGGCTCCCAGCCAGACTACTGGGTTGATAGGCCGGATGTGGAAGTGGGGACTAAAGACCCATGAAGCTGACCGGTACTAATAAGCCGATAATTTGATAACACCTACATGAGCTTGCTGCTCGCGTCCACTTTGTGGTTCCCGATAGACGGTCGGGAACTGCAGCCCTCCACCCCGTGTCCCATCGACACCGTGTGGAGAGCTGTGCAGACTGAAACATCGATAGTGTTTCGGCGGCCATAGCGAGAGGGAAACGCCCGGTCACATTCCGAACCCGGAAGCTAAGGCTCTCAGCGCCGATGGTACTGCAGGGGGGACCCTGTGGGAGAGTAGGACACCGCCGGACTTACCTTGGAAAGGGGCCCCAGAACGATCTGGGGCCCCTTTTTTCATTTGTACGAGCGTGCTCAGAGAGGCGGCGCCCAGAGCGCTCGCCACCGCGCGAGCCGCCTGGCGTCGCTGCGTGCGCCGTAGGCGTCCCAGAACGCCGGCTCGGCAGCGCCGAGTCCGTTCCATGCCAACGACCACGATGCGATGGCGAGGTCGGACCAACGGTCCCCGATGCCCGCGTCACCCAGGTCGACGAGTCCTGCGAAGGCACCTCCGGCGACGAGCGTGTTCGGTGCGCAGGGGTCGCCGTGACAGACCACCGGGTCGTCGATCCGCTGCGACGCGGCCCAGGACGGCGCGGGGAAGGGGCAGTCGGCGGCGGGCAGCGCGTGCAGCCGCCGCAGGCCCTCGCCGAGCGCCGCTGCTGCGCGCTCCGGATGCTGCAGCGACGTCTCGGTCACGATGGACACCCCGTGGATCGCCTCGGCGATGAGGACATCACCGGTCGGGTCCCTCAGCAGCCCGACGACGACAGGCACCCGCATGCCTGCCCGCGCGAGCCAACGCATGCGCTGCGCCTCGCCGGCGAGCGAGGCCGGGCTGTCGGCGGGATCCCACTTCGCGAAGAGCGTTCCGCTCGGCCGCTCGATGCGCGCCGTCATGCCGCCGAGCTCGTTCTGCCAGACGAGCGTCACTGCGTCGTCGCCGGCGATGCGCACGATGGCCGTCGGCACCGGCGTTCCCGCTGGCGGGAGACCGGCGGCTGCTGCGGGCACGACCCGACGCTACCCCCGGGTGACCAGCATGAGGCTCTGGCGGTTCCCAGGCCGCTGGAGTGGGATGGGGGCCATGAGCAGGACGACCCCCTCCGAACGACCGCTCGGTGCCGTGCGGCGCCGACAGCGCGCGCTGTTCCGCCGTGACATCGCGCCGGGCGTGCACATGCTGCAGCACGCCTCCGCCAACGCGTACCTGATCGAGGACGGCGGTGCCATCACTCTCGTCGACGCGCTCTTCCCCTCCAGCCATCGGCACCTCGAGCGTGCGCTCGCGGCGATCGGCCGCAGCGCTGCCGATGTACGAGCACTCGTGCTGACGCACGCGCACTTCGATCACCTCGGGATGGCCGCTGGGCTCCGCGACGCGGGCGTGCCGATCTGGCTCCACCCGGCGGACGCGCCGATCGCGGCGCATCCCTACAGCTACCGGCCCGCGCGGCCGAGGCTGCTCTACCCGCTGCGGTTCCCCGCGGCGCTGCCGATCCTCACCGCGATGGTGAACGTCGGCGCGCTCGGAGTCCAGGGCATCCGTGAGCACTCGGCGCTCGAGCACGGCACGACGCTCGACGTGCCCGGCGCGCCGCGCGTGCTCGCGACGCCGGGGCACACCGATGGGCACGTCGCCCTGCACCTGCCCGACCGCGATGCGGTCATCGTGGGCGACGCCCTCGTCACCCTCGACCCCTACACGGCCAAGACGGGTCCGCGCGTCGTCGCGGCTGCGGCCACGAACGATCCGGAGCTCGCGCTCGCGTCGCTCGAGGTGCTGGAGCGCACGGGGGCGAACGCGGTGCTCCCCGGCCACGGTGACGCGTGGCTCGAGGGCATCGGCGGCGCGGTCGCGGCTGCGCGGGCAGCGGGGATCGACTGACGATGACCCGGCGCGTGCTCGTGCTCGGCGGCACGCGATGGCTCGGCGCGCTCGTGGCGGCGGGCCACGTCGCGGAGGGCGCTGAGGTCGTGTGCCTCGCGCGCGGGACGGGGGGACCGGTCGCGGACGGCGCCCACCTCGTGGTGGGCGACCGAGACCGCCACGACGCCTACGACGCGCTCGAAGGGGAGTGGGATGAGGTCGTCGACGTGACGAGCGTGCCCACGCACGCGTCGGGCGCGCTCGACGAGCTCGCCGACCGGGCGCGGCACTGGACGTTCGTCTCGTCGGTCTCCGCGCAGCGCGTCGAGGGTGCGCCCGTCGGCGCGGACGAGGACGACGACCTCGTGCCCGAGGACGGCTCCGGCGACGACTACGCCGGGGCGAAGGCCTGGATCGAGCGCGCGGCGCGGGCACGGCTCGGCGAGCGGCTCGCCATCGTCCGGCCGGGGCTCATCGGAGGGCCTGGTGACCCGAGCGGGCGCTTCGGCTACTGGGTCGGCAGGTTCGCGCTCGCCGGCACCGGACCGGTGCTCGTGCCGGCCAGGGATCAGCCGACGCAGACGATCGACGTGCGCGACCTCGCCGCGTTCCTGGTGGAGCGCGCACCGGATCGCAGCGACGTCGTCAACGCGGTGGGCGCCGAGACGGCGCTGCACCGGCTCATCGCGACGGCGAGGGAGGTCGCGGGCCACTTGGGCGAGCTCGTGCTCGCCTCCGACGACGCGCTGGCCGCGCTCGACATCGGGCACTGGGCGGGGCCTCGCGCGCTCACGCTCACGCTGCCCGCGGCGATCGCCTCGCACGCGCAGCGCTCGAGCGCCCGGTACCGCGCGGCGGGCGGGACGCACCGCCACCTCCGGGCGACGCTCGAGGCCGCGCACGCCGACGAGCGAGCCCTGGGCCCGGGTCGCGACAGCCCTACGCGGCTCTCGCGCGCCGACGAGCTGGCCGCGATCGATTCGCTAGCCTCGGAGGCATGACCGACCACGACAGCGCGGTCGACGGACTCGTCGACGAGCTCGACCTGCTCGAGCAGCAGCCGCTCGAGGAGCGCGCCGACCAGCTCGCCCGCATCCACGACCGGCTGCAGGCCGAGCTCGGGGCGGTGCGTGGCTGACGAGCCCGGCACCGGCGCCGTCCGGCTCGACCAGGCGCTCGTCGAGCGCGGCCTCGTCCGCAGCCGCACGCAGGCGCAGCAGCGCATCGCCGAGGGGCTCGTCGCGGTCGACGGCCGAACGGTCCTGAAGCCGAGCCACAGGGTCGCTGCCGATGCCGACGTCGCGGTCTCCGGCGGCGATGCCTGGGTGTCGCGCGCGGCGCACAAGCTGCTCGCCGCGCTCGACGCCTTCGCCGTCGACCCCGCAGGACGTCGTGCCCTCGACGCCGGCGCCTCGACTGGGGGCTTCACCCAGGTGCTGCTCGCGCGGGGCGCCGAGCACGTCACGGCGCTCGACGTCGGGCACGACCAGTTCCAGCTCGACGTCGCGGCGCACCCCATCACCCTCATCGAGGGCACGAACGTGCGCGACCTGCAGCCCGGCGCGATCGAGCCGCCGCCGACGCTCGTCACCGCGGACCTCTCGTTCATCTCCCTCGGCCTCGCGATCCCGCCGCTCCGCGGGGTCGCGGCGCCCGACGCCGACTGGATCGTGCTCATCAAGCCGCAGTTCGAGGTGGGCAGGACGGGCGTGCGCGAGGGCATCGTCACCGACCCGGGACTGCGCGCGCAGGCGATCGAGCAGGTGCTGTGGTCGGCGTGGGATGCGGGGCTCGGCACCGCCGGCCTCATCGCCAGCCCGATCGTCGGCGCGCGCGGCAACCTCGAGTACCTCGCGCACCTCACGGCGACCGGCGGCGCGAATCCGACAGAATGGCTGGACGCGTCCGCGCGACTGTCGAGGGAGGCACGGTGAGCGACCGCAGGTTCCTGCTCGCGTTCCACCCCGGACGCGAAGAGGCGGTCACGACGGCCGCGTCCATCGCCGCCCGCCTGCTGCAGGCGGGCGTCATCCCGGTCGTGCTCGGCGAGGACCGCGACGTGCTGCTCGCCAGCCGCGACGGCCTCGACGCCGTCGAGCCGCACCACCCGGGCGACGAGCACGAGGTCGAGCTCATCATGACGCTCGGCGGCGACGGCACCATCCTGCGCGCAGCCGAGCTGCAGCGCGAGATCGGTGCACCGCTGCTGGGCATCAACCTCGGCCACGTCGGCTTCCTCGCCGAGGCGGAGGTCGCAGAGACCGCCGAGGTGGTCGAGCGCGCGCTGCTGCGCGACTACGAGGTCGAGCAGCGGCTGACGCTGCGCGTGCGCGTCTTCGACGACGGTGAGCTCGTGCACGAGACGTGGGCGGTCAACGAGGCGGCGATCGAGAAGGTCGGCGCCGGCCGCATGATCTCGACGCTGCTCGAGATCGACGGGCGCCCCATCTCGTCGTTCGGCACCGATGCCGTGCTGCTCGCGACCCCGACGGGCTCGACCGCGTACTCGTTCTCGGCCGGCGGCCCGATCATCTGGCCGACCGCCGAGGTGCTGCTGCTCGTGCCGCTCGGTGCGCACGCCCTCTTCACCCGGCCGCTCGTCGTGGCGCCCACGTCGACGCTCGCGGTGACGATCGCGGAGGACTCCACGAGCGCGGCGATGCTGTGGTGCGACTCGCGCCGCTCGTTCCCGCTGCCGCAGGGCTCCCGCATCGAGGCGACCCGCGACGCGCGTCCGCTGCGCCTCGCGCGCCTCTCGCGGGCGCCGTTCGCCGACCGGCTCGTCGCGAAGTTCCACCTGCCCGTCGAGGGCTTCCGGCGGCCGCGACCGTGACCCGCCTCGACGAGTTGACGATCCGCTCGCTGGGCGTGATCGACGAGGCGCGGGTGCCGGTGGGCGCGGGCTTCACCGCGATCACCGGCGAGACGGGTGCGGGCAAGACGATGCTCGTGCAGGCGCTCGCGCTCCTGCGGGGCGAGCGCGCCGATGCGGGCGTCATCCGCGCGGGCGAGGAGCGCGCGGCGGTGCAGGGCGTCTGGATCGTCGATGACCCGGAGGCGGTCGCGCTCGTCGAGGACGCCGGCGGCAGCGTCGACGAGGGCGAGCTGATCCTCGGCCGGGCGCTCACGCGCACGGGGGATGGTGCCGGCAGGTCCCGAGCACAGGCCGGCGGTGCCGCCGTGCCGGCGGGACTGCTCCGCGAGCTCGCCGACCGGCTCGTCGCGGTGCACGGCCAGTCCGACCAGCAGCGGCTCCGCTCCGCGGAGGCGCAGGCGGATGCGCTCGACCGCGCGGCCGGCGAGCCGCTCCGCGCGCTGCTCGCCGAGTACCGGGCCGAGCACGCGGCCTGGGCCGACGCGCGCGACGCGGCAGCGCGCATCCGCGGCGAGCACGACGCGCGCGCGGCCGAGGCCGACGCGATCCGCGTCGAGCTCGAGGACCTCGAGGCGGTCGACCCGCAGCCGGGGGAGCAGGACGCGCTCGCAGCGCTCGCGCACCGGCTCGAGCATGCCGAGGGGCTGCGGCTGCAGCTCGCCGAGGCGCGGGCCGCGCTCGCGAACGACGAGGACGAGCCGGACGCGGTCACGCTCGCCGGGCACGCGCGGCGCCTCGTGGAGCGCGCGGCCGGCGACGACGGCTCGCTCGCCGATGCGCTCGACCTGCTCGTGCAGGCGGATGCGCTGCTGCAGGAGGCGTCGTCGGCGATCGTCCGCGCGCTCGACGACCTCGAGCGCCCCGAGCGCAGCCTCGACGAGGTGCAGGAGCGGCGCGCGGCGCTCACGGCGCTCGAGCGGCGCATCGGCAGGGCGCTCGACGAGGCGCTCGAGGCGGCGCCCCCCGCGGCGCTCCGGCTCGTCGAGCTCGAGGGCGACGACGCAGAGCTCGCGCGGCTCGACGCCGAGGAGGCGGCCCACCTCGCGGCAGCGACCGCGGTGGCCGACCGGCTGAGCGCGATGCGGCACGACGCCGCCCGCCGCCTCGAGCAGGCGGTCGGCGCTGAGCTGCGCGCGCTCGCGATGCCCGACGCGCGGCTCGTCGTCGAGGTGGAGCAGCTGCCCGACCTCGGTGAGCACGGCCGCGACCGGGTCACGATGCTGCTCGCCCCGCATCCCGGAGCCGACCCGCGCCCGGTGCAGAAGGGCGCGTCCGGCGGCGAGCTCAGCCGCATCATGCTCGCGATCGAGGTCGCGCTCGCCGACGAGAGCGTGCCCACCATGGTCTTCGACGAGGTCGACGCCGGCGTCGGCGGCGCTGCCGCGACCGAGATCGGCCGCCGGCTCGCGCGGCTCGCGCAGCACTGCCAGGTGATCGTCGTCACGCACCTCGCGCAGGTCGCCGCCTTCGCCGAGAGCCACGTGCGCGTCGTGAAGGGCACCGACGGCCGCATCACCGCGTCCCAGGTCGCCCTGGTGGAGGGCGACGAGCGCCTGGCCGAGCTGGCGCGCATGCTGTCGGGCAGCGCATCCGACACGGCCCTCGCCCACGCGCGCGAGCTGCTGGCTCACAGCACCGTCGTGGGATAGGCTCGAAGCCCGTGAACCAAAGTGCAAACGGGACCGCCGCCAGACCCAAGGTGACCAAGCAGATCTTCGTCACGGGTGGTGTCGTCTCGTCGCTCGGCAAGGGGCTCACCGCCGCATCGCTCGGCAACCTCCTCACCGCTCGCGGCCTGCACGTCGTGATGCAGAAGCTGGATCCGTACCTCAACGTCGACCCCGGCACGATGAACCCGTTCCAGCACGGCGAGGTCTTCGTGACCGACGACGGCGCCGAGACCGACCTCGACATCGGCCACTACGAGCGCTTCCTCGACGTGAACCTGTCGCAGGCGGCCAACGTCACCACCGGGCAGATCTACTCGCGCGTCATCGAGCGCGAGCGCCGCGGCGAGTACCTCGGCGACACCGTGCAGGTCATCCCGCACATCTCCGACGAGATCAAGCGCCGCATGCGCCTGCAGTCGGAGGGCGACCCGCAGCCCGACGTCATCATCACCGAGATCGGCGGCACGGTCGGCGACATCGAGTCGCAGCCGTTCATCGAGTCGGCCCGCCAGATCCGCCACGAGCTCGGCCGCGGCAACGTCTTCTTCGTGCACGTCTCGCTCGTGCCGTTCCTGGGCGCGTCCGGCGAGCAGAAGACGAAGCCGACGCAGCACTCGGTCGCGACGCTCCGCTCGATCGGCATCCAGCCCGACGCGCTCGTGCTGCGCAGCGACCGCCCGGTCTCCGACTCGAACCGCAAGAAGATCGCGCTCATGTGCGACGTCGAGGAGGAGGCGGTCGTCAACGCGATCGACAAGCCCTCGATCTACGACATCCCCACCATGCTCACCGAGCAGGGCCTCGACACCTACATCATCCAGCAGCTCGGCCTCACGGCCGGCGACATCGACTGGTCGCGCTGGCAGCCGGTGCTCGACAACGTGCACCAGCCCAAGCACGAGGTGACGATCGGCCTCGTCGGCAAGTACATCGACCTGCCGGACGCCTACCTGTCGGTGACCGAGGCGGTCAAGGCCGGCGGATTCGCGAACCAGTCGAAGGTCAACGTGAGGTGGGTGCGCTCCGACGACTGCGAGACGCCCGAGGGCGCTGCGGCCGCGCTCGGCGACCTCGACGGCATCATCATCCCGGGCGGCTTCGGCATCCGCGGCATCGAGGGCAAGCTCGGCGCGCTCAAGTTCACGCGCGAGAACGAGATCCCCACGCTCGGCATCTGCCTCGGCCTGCAGTGCATGGTCATCGAGGCGGCGCGCAACCTCGCCGGCATCGAGGGCGCGTCGTCGACCGAGTTCGACGAGGCCACGCCCGCGCCCGTCATCGCGACGATGGCGGAGCAGGAGCAGCACATCCACGGCGGCGACCTGGGCGGCACGATGCGCCTCGGCCTCTACGAGGCGAAGCTCGCCGAGGGCTCGCTCGCCGCTCGCCTCTACGGCGAGGAGGTCTCGCACGAGCGCCACCGCCACCGCTACGAGGTGAACAACGCCTACCGCGAGGAGATCGGCGCCGCAGGGCTCGCGTTCAGCGGGCTGTCGCCCGACGGCACGCTCGTCGAGTACGTCGAGCTGCCCGGCCACCCGTTCTACATCGCCACGCAGGCGCACCCGGAGCTGCGCAGCCGGCCGAACCGAGCGCATCCGCTCTTCCGCGGCCTCGTCGCGGCGGCGCTCGACCGCCAGCGCGCGTCGAAGCTGTTCGACGAGACCGACGAGACCGACGCGGCGACGGACTGATGCTCGCCGACTCGCTCGGGGCGCAGCCCGTGCTCGCGCGCGAGCGGCTCTTCGACGGCCGGGTGTGGGACGTCGAGGCACAGGAGTTCGAGCTCGGCGGCACCCGCATCCGCCGCGAGGTCGTCGTGCACCCGGGTGCCGTCGCGATCGCGGCGGTCAACGAGCGCGACGAGCTCATGCTCGTGCACCAGTACCGGCATCCCGCCGGCGGCACGCTCTGGGAGCTGCCGGCAGGGCTCCTCGACGTGGATGGCGAGGACCCGCTCGACGCCGCCAAGCGCGAGCTCGCCGAGGAGACCGACCTCGCGGCAGACGGCTGGCAGACGCTGCTCGACGTCTCGACGAGCGGTGGCGGCTCGACCGAGATCATCCGCGTCTACCTCGCGACCGACGTGCGCGAGCTGCCCGACGCCTTCGACCGCTTCCACGAGGAGGCCGAGATGGAGCGGCGCTGGGTGCCGCTCGACGAGATCGTCGAGGCGGCGCTCGCGATGCGGATCCACAACGCGACCCTGCTGTCGGCGGCGCTCGCGCTCGCGGCGATGCGCACGGGCGGCGGCACGGCGCACCTGCTCGCCGCACACCCCGTCGACGTGCCGTTCGACTGGCATCCGCTGCACCGGTGAGCCCCCAGCAGGCCGTCGAGCGGCTGCTGCGGCAGCTGGCGATCGAGCGCGGCCTGTCGAAGCACACGGTCGCCGCCTACCGGCGCGACCTCACCGGCTACCTCGAGGTGCTCGAGGCGCGCGGCGTGAAGGATGCGTCGACGATCTCTGCCGATGACGTCGCCGCCTTCCGCTCGTCCCTCGCCGACCGCGGCCTCGCCGCATCGTCGGTGGCGCGGCACCTGTCGGCCGTGAAGGCGCTGCACCGCTGGCTCGTCGACGAGCGCGTCGCCACCGACGACGTCGCGAAGGACCAGCGCCCGCCGAAGCTGCCGTCCCGGCTGCCGAAGGGGATCTCGGTGTCGCAGATGCAGCGGCTGCTCGACACGGTGGTCGGCGACGACCCCGCCTCGCTCCGCGACCGCGCGCTGCTCGAGCTGCTCTACGCGACCGGCGCCCGCATCTCGGAGCTCATCGCGCTCGACGTCGACGACATCGGCGAGTCGCTCGTGAAGGTCACCGGCAAGGGCGGCAAGCAGCGGCTCGTGCCGGTCGGCTCGTTCGCGCGCGCCGCCACGGATGCGTGGCTCGTGCGGGGGAGGGCGGCGCTCGCCGCGAACGGGCGCGGCACGCCCGCGCTGCTGCTCGGCGCCCGCGGCGGCCGCCTCAGCCGCCAGGCGGCGTGGGAGGTCATCCAGCGCGTCGCCGAGGAGGCGGAGGTGCCGCACGTCTCGCCGCACACCTTCCGGCACTCGTTCGCGACGCACCTGCTCGAGGGCGGCGCCGACGTGCGCGTCGTGCAGGAGCTGCTCGGGCACGCGTCCGTCGCGACGACGCAGATCTACACACACGTGACCGCGGACACGCTGCGCGACATGTACACGACCGCGCATCCGAGGGCTCGCTAGATACCATCGGCCATGGCCATCACGGACTTCGACCGCTACCCGCTGACGTTCGGGCCGAGCCCGGTGCATCCGCTCGAGAACCTCACGAAGCACCTCGGCGGCGCCGCCATCTGGGCGAAGCGCGAGGACGTGAGCTCAGGGCTCGCGTTCGGCGGCAACAAGACCCGCAAGCTCGAGTACATCGTGCCCGACGTGATCGCCTCGGGCGCCGACACGCTCGTCTCGATCGGCGGCGTCCAGTCGAACCACACGCGCCAGGTCGCGGCGGTGGCCGCGAAGCTCGGCCTCAAGTGCCGGCTCGTGCAGGAGCGGTGGGTCGAGTGGGACGACCCGGTGAACGACAAGGTCGGCAACCTGCTGCTCTCGCGCATCATGGGCGCCGACAGCCGGCTCGACCCGGCCGGCTTCGACATCGGCATCCGCGACTCCTGGGAGGACGCGCTGCGCGAGGTCGAGGAGTCGGGCGGCACGCCGTACGGCATCCCGGCGGGCGCGAGCGAGCATCCGCTCGGCGGCCTCGGCTTCGCGAGCTGGGCCTACGAGGTGGCCGAGCAGGAGCGCGGGCTCGGCGTCTTCTTCGACACGATCGTGGTCTGCACCGTCACCGGCTCGACGCACGCGGGGATGATCGCCGGCTTCGCGGCGCTCGAGGACGCCGGCGGCCGGCCGCGGCGCGTGATCGGCATCGACGCATCCGCGACCATCGAGAAGACCCGCGACCAGGTCGCGCGCATCGCCCGGCACACCGCCGCGCTGATCGGTCTCGAGCGCGAGCTGCGCGACGACGAGATCCTGGTGCTCGAGGGGTGGGCGGGCGACCTCTACGGCATCCCCGTCGCGTCGACGATCGACGCGATCCTCACCTCCGGCCGCACGGAGGCGATGATCATCGACCCCGTGTACGAGGGCAAGTCGATGGCCGGCCTCATCGACCTCGTGCGCTCCGGCGACATCCCGCGCGACTCGACGGTGCTGTACGCCCACCTCGGCGGGCAGCCGGCGCTCAACGCCTACTCCGGCGTCTTCCCGTGGAGCTGAGCGCTCCCTGAGGCTCAACCAGAGGTTGAGATACACGCCGCGACGGCCTGCGCGGCGAAGCGGCCGGGCGTTCCTAGACTCGGAGGCGTGAGCACGCGCAACGAGACCCTGGCCGGCATGGAGGCGCCCGCGCTCGGGCCGACCGGGCGCCCGATGCGCGACTTCCCGGAGCCGAAGCCGCTGCGCAGCCACGGCCCCGCGCGCATCGTGACGATGTGCAACCAGAAGGGCGGCGTCGGCAAGACGACGACGAGCATCAACCTGGGCGCCGCCGTCGCCGAGTACGGCCGCCGCGTGCTGGCCATCGACTTCGATCCGCAGGGCGCGCTGAGCGCGGGCCTCGGCGTCGACAACCACGACGCGACCACCATCTACGACCTGCTGCTGAACCCGCGCCTCGACCCCAAGGACGCCATCCAGCACACGAGCGTCGAGGGCCTCGACGTCATCCCCGCGAACATCGACCTCTCGGCCGCCGAGGTGCACCTCGTCAACGAGGTCGCGCGCGAGCAGATCCTCGCCCGCGTGCTGCGCCGGGTCGCCGACGACTACGACCTCATCCTCATCGACTGCCAGCCCTCGCTCGGCCTGCTGACGGTGAACGCGCTCACGGCCGCGCACGGCGTGCTCATCCCGCTCGAGAGCGAGTTCTTCGCGCTCCGCGGCGTCGCGCTCCTCAAGGAGACGATCGACAAGGTGCAGGACCGCCTGAACCCCGCGCTGCAGCTCGACGGCATCCTGGTCACCATGTACGACGCCCGCACGCTGCACGCGCGCGAGGTCATGGATCGCGTGGTGGGGGCGTTCGGCGACATCGTGCTCGAGACCGTCATCCGCCGCACGGTGAAGTTCCCGGACGCATCCGTCGCCGGCCAGCCCGTCACCCAGTTCGCGCCCGAGCATGCGGCCGCCGAGGCGCACCGCCAGCTCGCGCGCGAGCTGATCGCCCGTGGCGCGATCGCCTGACGAGGACGAGCGCGGCTTCCGCCTCGCGCTCGACAACTTCGACGGGCCGTTCGACCTGCTGCTGACGCTCATCGGCAACCGGTCGATGGACGTGACCGAGATCTCGCTCGGCCGCGTCACGAACGAGTTCATCGCCTACGTGCGCACGCTCGACACGCACGAGGAGCTCGAGCAGGCGAGCGAGTTCATCGTCGTCGCCGCGACCCTGCTCGACCTCAAGATCGCCTCGCTGCTGCCCGCCGGCGACGTCGTCGACAGCGAGGACGTCGCGCTGCTCGAGGCGCGCGACCTGCTGTTCGCACGGCTGCTGCAGTACCGCGCCTTCAAGCAGGCGGCGCTCTGGATGTCGGAGCGCATCGGCGAGGAGTCGAACCGCCACGCGCGCTCGGTGCGGCTCGAGGAGCGGTTCCGGCAGCGCACGCCGGAGCTCAAGTGGACGCTCTCGGCCGACGACTTCGCGGCCCTCGCGCTGCTCGCGCTCACGCCGAAGGAGCTGCCGACGGTCGGCCTCGCGCACCTGCACGCGCCGCTCGTCTCGATCCGCGAGCAGGCCGCGCACATCGTGGCGCGGCTGCGGCAGTCGGGCACGACCACCTTCCGCGAGCTCATCGCCGGCGAGGCGACGCGCGGCGTCATCGTCGCGCGCTTCCTCGCCGTGCTCGAGCTCTACCGCCACGCCGCCGTCACCTTCGAGCAGCTCGAGCCGCTCGGCGAGCTCTCGATCAGCTGGACCGGCCACGACTTCCGCGACGAGGACCTCGTCGCGCTGGGGGCAGACTATGACCATGCATGAGACGGATGCGGCGACGGACGAGGCGGTCGTCGATCGTTCGCACCTGCCGCTCGAGCGTCGCATCGAGGCGATCCTCATGGTCGCCGACGAGCCGCAGGGCGCCGTGCACCTCGCGACCGCGCTGCGCGCGCCGGTGCAGGACGTCAAGGCCGCGATCGAGGCGCTCCGCGCCGACTACGACGGGCGCGGCGACGGTCCGGAGCGTGGCTTCGAGCTGCGCGAGGTCGGTGGCGGCTGGCGCGTGTACGTGCGCGCCGCCTATGACGTCGACGCGGCCGACTTCGTGCTCACGCAGCAGCCGACCCGGCTGTCGCAGGCGGCGCTCGAGACGCTCGCCGTGATCGCCTACAAGCAGCCCATCACGCGCGGCGCCGTCGCCGCCATCCGCGCCGTCAACGTCGACTCGGTCGTGCGCACCCTGCTCGGGCGCGGCCTCATCCGCGAGGCGTTCGCCGACGCCGAGACGGGTGCGATCCACTACGAGACCAGCGAGCTGCTGCTGACGCAGCTCGGCCTCAACTCGCTCGACGAGCTGCCGCCGATCTCGCCGCTGCTGCCCGACGGCGAAGAGGAGCTGAGCCTGTGACCCCCACCGATCCGAGCGCCGAGGGCGAGCGCCTGCAGAAGGTGCTCGCCGCCGCCGGCGTGGCGAGCCGTCGCGTCGTCGAGGACATGATCGTCGCCGGCCGCATCTCGGTCGATGGGGCCGTCGTGACCGAGCTCGGCAGCCGCATCCGCCCCGACGCGCAGGTGCTCGTCGACGGCACGGCCATCCAGCTCGACGCGACCAAGCGCTACCTCATGCTCAACAAGCCGACCGGGGTCGTCTCGACCATGGCCGACGAGCAGGGGCGGCCGGACCTGCGCGAGTTCACGGACCCGATCGAGGAGCGCGTCTACAACGTCGGCAGGCTCGACACCGACACCTCCGGCCTGCTGCTGCTCACGAACGACGGCGAGCTCGCGCACGTGCTCGCGCATCCGTCGTTCGGGGTCGAGAAGACCTACGTCGCGAAGGTGCGCGGCACGGTCGACCAGCGGGTCATCCGCCGGCTGCTCGACGGCTTCGAGCTCGACGACGGCGAGATCCACGCCGACGCGGCGCGGCTCGTCGGCACGCCGTCGCGCGGGCACTCGATGGTCGAGCTGACGCTCCACTCCGGCCGCAACCGCATCGTGCGCCGGATGCTCGACCACGTCGGCCACCCGGTGGTCGAGCTCGTGCGGCGCAGCTTCGGCCCGCTGCACCTCGGCACGCTGCGGTCGGGGCAGGTGCGGGAACTCACTACCATGGAACGCGGCGCCATCCTCACGATCTCGAGGTCGCAGCGCTGACCCCCCACCCCACCGCCTGCGAGGAGCACTCGTGACCCACCGCCTGCGCGGCCCCGTGCGCATCGTCGGCACCGGGCTGCTCGGAACGTCGATCGGCCTGGGCCTCGCCGCGCGCGGCGTCGAGGTGCAGCTCGCCGACGCGAGCCCGACCGCGATGCGGCTCGCCGCCGACTACGGCGCCGGCCGCCTCGCCGAGCGGGGCGACCGCCCTGAGCTCATCGTCGTCGCCGTGCCGCCGGACGTCACCGCGCAGGTCGTCGCCGCGGAGCTCGCGGCGTTCCCGGACGCCGTCGTCACCGACGTCGCGTCGGTCAAGGCCGTGCCGCTCGCGCAGCTGCGCGAGCTCGGCGCCGACATCAGCCGCTACCTCGGCTCCCATCCGATGGCCGGGCGCGAGCGCTCCGGTGCGCTCGCCGGCTCCGGCGACCTGTTCGTCGGGCGCCCGTGGGTGATCGCCGGCCATGACGCCATCTCCTACGAGCGCGGCAGCCTCGTCGACGACCTCATCCTCGACCTCGGCGCGGTGCCGATCGAGTCGAGCCCCGACGAGCACGACCGGTCGGTCGCGATCATCAGCCACGTGCCGCAGCTCGTCTCGTCGCTCATGGCGGCGCGCCTCGCCGACGCGCCCGACGAGGCGCTCCGGCTCGCGGGCGGCGGCGTGCGCGACGTCACGCGCGTCGCGGCGAGCGACCCGGCGCTGTGGATCCAGATCCTCGGCGCGAACGCGCCCGCGGTCGTCGAGCAGCTGCGCGCGCTGCAGGTCGACCTCGCGACGCTCGTCGCCGCGCTCGACGACGTCGACGCCGCCGGCAGCCGCAAGGCCGTCGCGGATGCGCTGCGGGCGGGCAACGAGGGCGTCGCGCGGCTCCCCGGCAAGCACGGCACGCACACGCGGTTCACGCGCGTGCAGGTGCGCGTCGACGACCGCCCCGGCCAGCTCGCGCGGCTGCTCGTCGACATCGGCGACGCGGGCGTGAACCTGGAGGACGTGCGGATGGACCACGCGGAGGGCGCCCAGTTCGGCGTCGCCGAGATCACGGTGCTGCCCGAGGCCGTCGTGCACCTGCACGACGCGCTCGAGGCGCTCGGCTGGCAGGTCGTCGCATGAGCCGATCGAGCACGGTCGTCGCGATCGACGGGCCCGCGGGCAGCGGCAAGTCGTCGGTCGCGCGCGCGGTCGCGCGCGAGCTCGGCTTCCGCTTCCTCGACACCGGCGCCGCCTACCGGGCGATCGCCTGGCTCGTGCTCGAGCGCGGCGGCTCGACCGACGACGAGCCGACCGTCATCGCGGCCCTCGAGGGGCTCGACGTCGACGTCACCGTCGACGCGGCCGGTCAGCGCGTCACGATCGCGGGCCACGACGTGACCGAGCCGATCCGCACCGAGCGCATCTCCGCCGCAGTCTCGGGCGTGGCCCGCGTGCAGGCCGTGCGCGCCGCCGTCAACGAGCGCTTCCGCGCGATCATCCGCGACGCCGAGCCCGGCATCGTCGCGGAGGGTCGCGACATCACCACCGTCGTCGCGCCCGACGCCGACGTGCGGGTGCTGCTCACCGCCGACGAGGCCGTGCGCATCCGTCGCCGCTTCGGCGACGTGGGCGGCGACCACCAGCAGGTCGGCGCCAGGCTGACCGCCCGCGACGCCGCCGACTCGACGGTGTCCGACTTCATGACCGCAGCCGACGGCGTGACCGTCGTCGACTCCACCGACCTGACCTTCGACGAGACGGTCGAGGCCATCGTGCGCCTCGTGACCGAGGAGAGCCATGACTGACGAGAACTTCGCGTCCGACGACGCCATCGACGCCACCGACGCCACTGACCCGGCCGAGACCGAGGAGGCACGCGTCTCCGCGCTGCGCGCCGGCCTCGCCGACTACGAGCTCGACGACGAGGACGCCGCCCTCCTCGACCTGGCCGACGCGGGCCCTGACGCGATCCGCATCATGCCGGCGCTGCCGGTGCTCGCGATCGTCGGCCGCCCGAACGTGGGCAAGTCCGCGCTCGTGAACCGCATCCTCGGCCGCCGCGAGGCCGTCGTCGAGGACACGCCGGGCGTGACGCGCGACCGCGTCTCCTACAAGGCGGAGTGGTCCGGTCGCCAGTTCACGCTCGTCGACACGGGCGGGTGGGAGCCCGACGCGCGCGGCATCGACAAGTCGGTCGCGCAGCAGGCCGAGATCGCCGTCGACCTCGCCGACGCGGTGCTCTTCGTCGTCGACGTCAACGTCGGCCCGACCTCGACCGACGAGCACGTCGTGCGGATGCTGCGTCAGTCGAACCGGCCCGTGCTGCTGGTCGCCAACAAGTCCGACGACGCGCGCAAGGACCTCGAGGCCTCGTCGCTGTGGAGCCTCGGCCTCGGCGAGCCGATCCCGGTCTCGGCCGTGCACGGCCGCGGCGTCGCCGACATGCTCGACCTCGCGATGGAGAAGCTGCCCGAGATCTCGGCGGTCGCGAAGGAGGAGATCGGCGGACCCCGCCGCGTCGCCATCCTCGGACGCCCGAACGTCGGCAAGTCGAGCCTGCTCAACAAGGCGGCCGGCGAGGAGCGGGTCGTCGTCAACGAGATGGCGGGCACGACGCGCGACCCCGTCGACGAGCAGATCGAGCTCGGCGGCCGGGTGTGGCGCTTCGTCGACACGGCAGGCATCCGCCGCCGGGTGCACCTGCAGCAGGGTGCCGACTTCTACGCGACGCTGCGCACGCAGGCCGCGCTCGAGAAGGCCGAGGTCGCGGTCGTGATGCTCGACGTCACGGAGCCGCTCTCGGAGCAGGACGTGCGCATCGTCGACCTCGTGCTCGAGTCGGGCCGCGCGCTCGTGCTCGCCTTCAACAAGTGGGACCAGCTCGACGACGAGCGCCGGCGCTACCTCGAGCGCGAGATCGAGCAGGACCTCGCGCACGTCGACTGGGCGCCGCGCGTGAACATCTCGGCGCGCACCGGCCGCCACCTCGAGAAGCTCGTGCCCGCGCTCGAGCAGGCGCTCGAGTCGTGGGACACGCGCATCCCGACGGGCAAGCTCAACGCCTTCATCGCCGAGATCGTCGCCGCCCACCCGCACCCGCTGCGCGGCGGCAAGCAGCCGCGCATCCTCTTCGCGACGCAGGCCTCGACCAGGCCGCCGACCTTCGTGCTCTTCACGACGGGCTTCCTCGACCCGCAGTACCGCCGCTTCATCACGCGTCGCCTGCGCGAGGACTACGGCTTCGAAGGGTCGCCGATCCAGGTGAACATGCGCGTGCGCGAGAAGCGCGAGCGCCGCACGTAGGTCGTCTCGATACGCGGCCGGCTTCGCCGGCTGCTACTCGACGAGCGTGACCGCTAGCGCACCTGCCGCGCGCGGAACTGCATCCGCGGGTGCGCGAACGCGTCCTGCGCCTGCACGAGGCGCAGCTCGCGCTCGCCCGAGTCGAGCGTCGCCTGCAGCAGGTCGAAGACGCTCGACGCGGTGCGCTCGAGCGCCGTCGCGGCCGAGCCGGTCTCGCGGTAGAGCGCGGTGAAGACGGCGCTCGTGACGTCGCCCGAGCCGTTCGCCTTGAACGGCAGGCGGGGCGTCTGCAGGATCCAGGCGCCCTCGTCGTCGACGGCGAGCATCTCGATGGTGTCGTCCTCGCGGTCGGGCCGCAGCACGCTCGTGACGAGCACCGTGCGGGGCCCGAGGTCGCGCACGCGGTCGGCAGACTCGAGCGTCGAGTCGATCGTGTCGGGCGACGTCTCGGTCATGAAGCCGAGCTCGAACTGGTTCGGCGTGAGGATGTCGGCGTGGGGGAGCGCCTTCTCGCGGATGAGCGGCGGGATCGTCGGCGCGACGAAGCAGCCGGAGGTGGCGTTGCCCATCACGGGATCGCACGTGTAGGTCGCCGACGGGTTCGCGGCCTTGACTCGCGCGACCGCGTCGATGACGACGTCGACGATCTCCTCGCCGCCCAGGTAGCCCGAGAGCACACCGTCGACGGTGCCGAGCACGCCGCGGTCCTCGATGCCCTGCACGACGGCGCGCACGTCGTCGGCCGGGATGAGCGGGCCGCCCCACGAGCCGTAGCCCGTGTGGTTCGAGAAGTTGACGGTGAGCACGGGCCACACCTCGTGGCCGATGCGCTGGAGCGGGAAGACGGCGGCGGAGTTGCCGACGTGGCCGTAGGCGACGTGCGACTGGATCGACAGGAACCTCATCCCTGCATCCTCCCATCCAGCGCCTCGAGCAGCGTCCCCTGCACGAAGCCGACCCAGTCGATCACGTCGCGCAGCTGCGCGATGTCGTCGTCGGTGACGTCGTCGGGCAGCTCCGCCCTGTCCTGCCCGGTGCGCACGTGCAGCACGAGCCGCACCTCGCCGAGCGCGCGCAGCCACGCATCCGCGCCCGCCGCGTCGACCTCGATGCGCACGACGTCGCCGCCCTCCTCGGTCGGCAGCGCCGACTCGAGGTCGACGACCATGCGGGTCATCGACTGCATGCGCGCGTAGGCGATGTCGCCGGAGGCGAAGCGGCGGAACTCGGCCGCGTCGGCGGCATCCTCGTAGGCGTCCGGGTAGAGCCGGGCCATCACGGGGTCGGACTCGACGGCCGTGCGGTCGATGACGGCGCGGTGCAGCCCGAGCACCTGGCGGCCGAGCGTCGCGAGCATGTCGGCCTCCTCCGCGAGCATCGAGCACGCGGCGCCGTCGCCGTCGGTCTGCCAGGACTTCACGAGGCGGCCCGCTCGAGCGTCGCGAGCAGCCCGTCGCCGTGGAGGCCGGCGACGTGCATCTCCTGCTCCTCGCGGGCGCCGTGCGCGACGACGGCGCGGCCGTCGCGCTGCGCGAGCTCCATGAGCTCGAGCGCACGCTCGCGGGTGAGGCCGAACCGGTGCATCAGCACATGCACGACGTAGGGCTGCAGCGTCACCTCGTCGTCCCACAGCACGGTCGACCAGGTGTCGCTGGGCTGCTCGACCTCGCTCATCGGTCGATCACCTCGATGCCCGCGGTGGTGGGCCCGAGTACGGTGGCGACGATCGAGTGCGCGGCGGTGTCCGGGCCGCGGTCGACGCGCAGGCTCCAGAGCGCGAGCGCGAAGCCGATGGCGGCGAGCACGACGCCGAGCCACGCGGGCGCGAGGTAGCCGAAGCCCGCCGCGATGACCGCGCCGCCGAGCGCCGCGCCGAGCGCGTTGCCCACGTTGAAGGCCGCGTGGTTCGTCGCGGCGCCCAGCAGCTCGGCCTCGCCAGCGGTGCGGATGATGCGGGCCTGGATGGTCGGGATCAGCGCGGAGCTCGAGCCGCCGAAGCAGAAGGCGAGCACGTAGAGCGCGACCGGCATCGCGCCGAGCAGCGCGAGCAGCACGAGCGTGACGATGAAGAGCGGGAACGCGGTCATGATCGTGCGGCGGATGCTCTTGTCGCTCGCCCAGCCGCCGATGATGTTGCCGATCGTCATGCCGAGGCCGACGGTCGCGAGCAGCCAGGCGATCGCCGACTCCGGGAGCAGCGCCACGCGCGTGACGATCTCGGCCGCGTAGGAGTAGACGGCGAAGAAGCCGCCGAAGCCGATGCACGCGACGGCGATCATGAGCCACAGCCGCGGGTTGCGGAAGGCCGTGAGCTCGCGGCGCGCGCTGCGCGTCGGGTCGCCGGGGACGCGCGGCAGGAAGGCGAGCGCGAGGGCGAGCGTGGCGGCGAAGATCACGGCGACCGCGACGTAGGTCCAGCGCCAGCCGGCGACCTGGCCGAGCCAGGTGCCGAGCGGCACGCCGATCACGTTCGCGATCGTGAGGCCCGAGAGCGCGAGCGCGACGCCGGCGCCCTGCCTGCCGGGCCCCATGATGCGCGCCGCGAGCAGGGAGGCGACGCCGAAGTAGGCGCCGTGCGGGATCGCGGCGAGGAAGCGGCTGACGAGCGTGAGCTCGAAGGTGGGCATGAGCCCGCTCGCGAGGTTGGCGACGGCGAACGCGGCGACGAGCAGCAGCACGAGCGTGCGCTGCGACATCCGCGCCGCCCAGATCGACACGAGCGGGGCGCCCACGACGACACCGAGCGCGTAGGCGGTGATGATCCAGCCGGCGTGGGCGATGCCCGACGCCGGATCGGCGCCGAAGCCCGGCACGAGGTCGGCCGCGACGAGCGGGAGGATGCCCATGGTCGCGAACTCGGTGGTGCCGATGCCGAATCCGCCGAGCGCGAGGGTGAAGAGCGCGGCGAGGCGTCGAGGGGGAGTGAGCTGCATTCCCTCGATCGTACGGCGGTCCCGACCCTTTGCTACATTGTCAGGTAAGGCTTGCCTCACCTGAGGCGCACCACAGGATGAAGCACCGAGGAGCATCATGGCGGGACCAGAGCGCGTCGCAGCAGTCGCACCGAAGTTCGTCGAGCTCGAGGTGCTCAGCAACCAGCAGGTGTCGCCGCACATCCGTCGCGTCACCCTCGGTGGCGACGAGGTGCACGCGATGACGCCGCAGGGCTACGACCAGTGGTTCCGCTTCTTCATGCGCCGCGAGGACCAGGACGAGCTGCGCGTGCCGAAGAGCCCGTCGACCTGGTTCCCGCAGTACCTGGCGATGCGCGCATCGCACCGGCCGTGGATCCGCAACTACACGGTGCGCGACTTCCGCCTCGACTCCGGCGAGCTCGACATCGACTTCGTCTGCCACGAGGACCCGGGCCCCGGCGCCGCGTGGGCGATCGCCGCGCGGCCGGGCGAGCGCGCCGTGCTGCTCGACGAGGGCCTGCTCTACAACGACGACGGCCTCGAGGGCGAGGTGCTCATGGTCGGCGACGAGTCGGTGCTGCCGGCGATCGCGGGCATCTGCGGCTCGCTCGCCGACGACGCGCGCGGCACCGCGGTCATCGAGATCGGCCACCGCGACGACATCCAGGACTTCGCCCGCCCGGCCGGCATCGACATCCGCTGGGTCGAGCGCGGCGACGTGCGCGAGGGCCAGGCGGCGCTCGAGGAGCTGCGCGGCCTGCGGATGCCCGAGGAGTTCGGCTACGCGTACAACGCTGGCGAGCAGTCGCTCGCGACCGGCGCCCGCCGCCACCTCGTGCGCGACCGCGGCATCGACAAGCGCCGCATCACGTTCACCGGCTACTGGAAGCTCGGCAAGTCCTACGTCGACTGAGCGGTGCGGGGGAAAGTTCCGCGGAACTTTCACCACGGTGACGTTGCACGCATCCTGACCCCCGGATCGGCCCGAGCGGCCTCACGGGCTTGCCTATCGTGAAGACGTGCCCACGACGTCATCCACCGCAGTCGACACCGCCCACCAGGCGTGGCTCGACCGCCTCGCCCTCGCAGAGTCCGCGGTGCCGATCCTCGGCCGCCTGTACCGGGAGCGCGACGTCGTCACGCACGTGCACGGCAAGAAGCTCGTCAACCAGTCGCCGGTCGACATCCTGAAGGCCCACCGGTGGGCCCGCCGCGTCGACGAGCGCGTGCTGAGCATCGACGACTCGATCCGCGTGCTGCGCATCGTCGACGAGCTCGGCCTCCGAGGCATCTCCCTCGACCTGGGGCTGATCCTCGGCGAAGCGCCGGCGGACGGCTTCGAGGCATGGGTGCGCGAGCACGTCGCCGAGCTGCCGTCGTGGTCGCAGGACGACTCGACCGACGTCGTGCTCTACGGCTTCGGCCGCATCGGTCGCCTGCTCGCCCGCATCCTCATCGGTCACGCCGGCAGCGGCCTGGGGCTGCGCCTGCGCGCGATCGTGGTGCGCCGCGGCGGCGAGGACGACCTCGAGAAGCGCGCGAGCCTGCTGCGCCGCGACTCCGTGCACGGCGCCTTCCAGGGGACGATCGAGATCGACCGCGAGGCGTCGACGATCCTCGCGAACGGCACGCTCATCCAGGTCATCTACTCCGACGACCCGACCACGGTCGACTACGCGGCGCACGGCATCGACCGCGCGATCGTCGTGGACAACACCGGCCGGTGGCGCGACGAGGCCGGGCTCGCCCAGCACCTGCAGCGCCCGGGCGTCGAGCGCGTCGTGCTGACCGCGCCCGGCAAGAGCCCGCTCAAGAACATCGTCTTCGGCGTCAACCACGACGACATCGCGGCGACCGACACCATCGTCACCGCGGCGTCGTGCACGACGAACGCGATCACGCCGGTGCTGCAGGTCGTCCACGAGGCGTACGGCATCGAGCACGGCCACGTCGAGACGGTGCACTCGTACACGAACGACCAGAACCTCATCGACAACTTCCACAAGGGCGCGCGCCGCGGCCGCTCGGCGGCGCTCAACATGGTGCTCACCGAGACCGGCGCGGCGAAGGCGGTCGCGAAGGCGCTGCCCGCCCTCGAGGGCAAGCTGACGGGCAACGCGATCCGCGTGCCGACGCCCGACGTGTCGATGGCGATCCTCAACCTGACGCTCGAGCGGCCCGTCGCCCGCGACCAGGTGAACGAGCTGCTGCGGCAGACGTCGCTCACCGGCGCGCTGCGGGCGCAGATCGACTTCACCGACTCCGCCGAGGTCGTCTCCACCGACTTCGTCGGCAACAACCGGGCAGGCATCGTCGACGGCCTCGCGACGATCGCGACGGGCCGGCACCTCGTGCTCTACGTCTGGTACGACAACGAGTACGGCTACTCGTCGCAGGTCGTGCGCGTGATCGAGCACATGGCCGACCAGATGGCCAAGGCGCGGCAGCTGCTGCCCGCCTGACACAGACTTGCCGCCGTCGGGACTCTCCTGGGTGGAGGCCCGACGGCGGCAAACCCCCTCCTCGTCCAGGGGCGTCCGCTAGCCTCGACGCCATGCGCGAGGTGACCGAGACCGAGCTCCGGGCGTGCTTCGTGAACGCCACGCCGCGCGAGCTCGACCAGCTGCCCATCCCCGGTCTGCACGAGACGATCTGGGCCGAGCGGGAGTACCTGGGCTGGCGAGACCCGCACTCGTCGCGGCTCGGCTACATGGTGCTCTGGCAGGGCGACCGGCTCGTCGGGCTCGTCGTGCGCGCCGCACCCGGCGGCATGCGGCCCGGCATCGCTGCGATGTGCGCCCTGTGCCACTCGACGCAGCCCGCGACGCAGGTCCGCATGTTCAGCGCCCGGCTCGCCGGACCCGGCGGCGACACCGGGAGCTCGATCGGCACCTACATCTGCGAGGACCTGTCGTGCTCGCACATCATCCGCACCGGGCCGCCGCACCTCCTGAACCGCGACCGGATCGCGTCGCGCGCCGAGGGGCTGCACGGTCGCGTGACCGGCTTCGCCGCACGCGTCGAGCGCGCGCTGCGCGAGGCGCTGGACGGCTGAGGCGCCGCATGGCTGAGGAGGCGCGGCTCGCACGGATCGCGAACGTGCGGCCATGGGGCGGTGCCGCCGTCGACCTCGAGCTCGACGGGGACCGGATCGGCGCCATCGTGCCGCACGACCCCGCGGCGCCTCCCTCGCCGGGACGGACGCTGGAGGGTCGGGGGCTCCTCGCGCTGCCCTCGATCGTCAACGCGCACGCCCACGTCGACAAGTCGTGGCTCGGGCTGCCGTGGCAGCCGTACGGGGGCGAGGGGGGCACCGACGGGCGCATCCGCCACGAGCGCGCGCGGCGCGCCGAGCTGGGCATCCCGAGCGTGGAGCGCACGGCGGCCGTGCTCGACGCGCACGCGCGCCACGGGACGACGATCCTGCGCACGCACGTCGACGTCGACCTCGAGCTCGGCACGCGCGGCATCGAGGTCGTGCGCGAGGCGGTCGCGGCCTACGGCGGCGCCATCGAGGCGACGATCGTCGCCTTCCCTCAGGACGGGGTGCTGCGGCGGCCAGGCGTGCTGGCGCTGCTCGACGAGGCCGCGGCGGCCGGGGCCGAGCACGTCGGCGGGCTCGACCCGGCATCGATCGATCGCGACCCGGTCGGCCAGCTCGACGGCATCTTCGCCATCGCCGAGCGCCACGGCGTCGGCATCGACATCCACCTGCACGACGCCGCCGAGCTCGGCGCCTTCCAGCTCGAGCTCATCGTCGAGCGCACGCAGGCGCTCGGGCTCGAGGGGCGCGTCAACATCGCCCACGGCTTCGCCATCGCCCAGCTGCCCGACGCGCGCCGGCGGGACCTGCTGCAGGCGATGGGCGAGCTCGGCATCACCTTCACCACCGTCGCGCCGCTGCGGCTCCCGCAGCTGCCGCTCCACGAGCTCGACGCGGCCGGCGTGGGGTTCGCGTTCGGGACCGACGGCATCCGCGACCTGTGGAGCCCCTACGGCACCGGCGACACGCTGGGGATCGCGTGGCAGTACGCGCGCGCGTCGTCGCTCGTGCGCGACGAGGACCTGCACCGCGTGGTCGAGATCGCCACGCGGGGCGCCGGGCGGTTCGCGGGCCGCGAGCAGCACGACCTCGTCGTCGGCGCTCGAGCGGATGTCGTGCTCGTCGAGGCGGAGCATGCGATGGATGCGCTCGTGCGCGTGCCGCCGCGGCTCGCCGTGGTCGGAGGCGGGCGGCTGCTCCATGGCTGACGCCTTCATCCTCGACACCCTGCGCACGCCGCGCGGCCGGCGCCGCGGCGCGCTCGCCGAGGTGCACCCCGTCCGGCTCGCGGGTGGGCTGCTCGCCTCGCTCGAGGCGCGCGGCGTCCCCGGCGACCGGATCGACGACGTCGTGCTCGGGACGGTCTCGGCCGTGGGGGAGCAGGGTGGCGTGCTCGCGCGCGCGGCCGTCCACGCGGCCGGACTGCCGGACGCGGTGCCGGGGATGCAGGTGAACCGCTACTGCGCATCCGGCCTCGAGGCCGTCACGGCTGCGGCCGCGCGCATCGCGGCCGGCTTCGACGACCTGATCGTCGCTGGTGGCGTCGAGGCGATGACGCGCGTGCCGCTCGGCAGCGATGGCGGCCCCTATGCGACCGATGCGAGCGCGCTCGAGCCGTGGAGCCTCATCCCGCAGGGCGTGAGTGCCGACGCGATCGCCGCGCTCGACGGCTTCAGCCGCGACGACGTCGACCGCTTCGCGCTGCAGTCGCAGCAGCGCGCGGCGGCGGCCTGGGACGCGCAGCGCTTCGCGCGGTCGATCGTGCCGGTCGTCGACGGCGACGGCGGCGTGCTGCTCGACCGCGACGAGCATCCGCGCGCCGGCACGAGCCTCGAGGGGCTCGCCGGCCTGGCGCCCGCGTTCGCAGCCTTCGGCGAGGGCGGCTTCGATGAGGTCGTGCGGCAGCGGCACCCGGAGCTCTCCCGCATCGACCACGTGCACACCGCGGGCAACTCGTCGGGCATCGTCGACGGCGCCGGGCTCGTGGTGATCGCGAGCGAGGCCGCGGCCGCATCGCTCGGTCTCGCGCCGCGTGCTCGGATCGTGGCCGCGACCTCGATCGGCTCGGACCCGACGCTCATGCTCACCGGGCCCGTCGCCGCCACCGAGCGCGTGCTCGCCCGGGCAGGGCTCGGCATCGACGACATCGACCTCTTCGAGGTCAACGAGGCCTTCGCATCCGTCGTGCTGCACTGGATGCGCGAGACGGGCGTCGACGCCGACCGGACGAACGTGAACGGCGGCGCGATCGCGATGGGGCATCCGCTCGGCGCGACCGGCGCGATGCTGCTCGGCACCGCGCTCGACGAGCTCGAGCGGCGCGGTGGCCGGCGCGCGCTCGTGACGCTGTGCGTGGGCGGCGGCATGGCCTCGGCGATGGTGATCGAGCGGGTCTGACCGCGCCTCGGTAGTGTCGGTCGGGTGACCGACAGCTCCGATGCCAAGCCCACCGATGACGCGACGAAGACGCCGGAGGTGCACGCGGTCGACGAGCTCGTCATCACGAAGCACACCCTGACGACCGCCGAGGGCGAGCTCGCCTACACGGCGCGCGCCGGCCGGGTGGTGCTGTGGCAGGAGAAGGTCGAGGACGACGTCTTCCGCGGCCGGAAGCCGCGGGCCCAGGTGGCGATCACCGCCTACACGGCCGACGACGCGGATCCCACGACGCGGCCCGTCACGTTCGCCTTCAACGGCGGGCCCGGATCCGCGAGCGTCTGGCTGCACATGGGCCTGCTCGGTCCGAAGCGCGTGGTGATGGGCGACGCGGGCTCGCTCGCCGCCCCGCCCTACGGCCTCGTCGACAACCCCGAGTCGCTGCTCGCGGTCTCGGACCTCGTCTTCATCGACCCGGTCTCGACCGGGCGGTCGCGGCCCGTGGAGGGGCAGAAGGCGAAGGAGTTCCACGGCTTCACCGCCGACATCGAGTCAGTGGCCGAGATCATCCGCCAGTGGGTGACCGCCGAGGGCCGCTGGATGAGCCCGAAGTTCCTAGCGGGGGAGTCGTACGGCACGACCCGTGCCGCGGGGCTCGCGCAGCTGCTGCAGGAGCAGCTCGGCATGTACCTCAACGGGCTGCTGCTCATCTCGAGCGTGCTCGACTTCTCGACCGCGAACTTCGAGCGCGGCGGTGACCGGGCGCACGCGATGTACCTGCCGTTCTACGCGGCGACCGCCTGGCGACACGGCTTCCACGAGGGGCGGTCGCTCGAGGAGGTCGTCGAGGAGGCGCGCGAGTACGCCGCGCGGGACTACCCGTGGGTGCTGACGCGCGGTGCGCGCCTGGGCTCCGACGAGCGGGCCGCGGCGGTCGCGATCCTCGCGCGGCTCACCGGGCTCGCCGAGTCGTACATCGATCGCGCCGATCTGCGGATCGAGCACTGGCGCTACTTCGGGGAGCTGCTGCGCGACCGCGGGCTCACCGTCGGCCGGCTCGACTCGCGGTTCACGGGGCCGGCGGCGAGCGGCATCGCCGAGCACATGGACGCAGACCCGTCGATGGACGCGATCCTCGGCCCGTACGCGGCGGCGTTCCAGCACTACCTCCACCACGACCTCGGGGTGCGCGACACGGGGCCGTTCCACGTGTTCGGCCTCAACGTGAACGAGCAGTGGAGCTACAAGGAGTTCGAGAACGCGCCGGTCTATGTGATCGACCGGCTCTCCCGCGCGATGCGGCAGAACCCGCACCTCGCCGTGCACTTCGCCTACGGCTGGTTCGACGGTGCGACGCCATTCTCGGCGGCCGAGGACTCGGTCGCGCACCTGCAGATCCCCGAGGCCCTGCGCGACAACCTCGAGCACCGCTACTACGAGGCCGGACACATGATGTACGTCCACGAGCCGTCGCGCGTCGCGCAGTCGGCGGACCTCGCGGACTTCGTGCGCCGGCGCTCGGGGCTCGCCGCATCGCTGCCCCAATAGAAAACCGCACGCACGCGTGAGCATCGAAGTCGAGCGAACAAGCCCAAGGGAACGAATCGACCGCGTCCGTCGTACCTCCGCGTCGCTTCGGATGCGCTAGTCTGTTGCAGTTGCCTTCGGGCAGATCGATCGCAAGATCGACGGGCTGTGGCGCAGCTTGGTAGCGCACCTGACTGGGGGTCAGGGGGTCGCAGGTTCAAATCCTGTCAGCCCGACCACATCGCATGAACCGCGTGAGGCTCTTCCTTCGGGAGGGGCCTCATCGTCGTATGGACGTATCCGCGTTGTGTCCGGTCGACGGGTTGCGCCCCGATGTGGGTGGTCGGCGCGAAGGTGTCTGCATGGCCCGGATACCCGGCTACTCCGACGAGGAGCTCGCGGTCGCCATCGCCGCTGCATCCTCGTGGCGGGGAGTGCTGCGACAGCTCGGCCTCGCTGGGACATCGGGCAACGCCATCCGGGCGTTGCGCAGCCGGGCCGACCGGGTTGGCGCCGACTACGAGCATTTCCGAGGTCAGCGTCGATGGAGCGACGCGCAGATCACCGAAGCAGTCAGGGTCGCTCGCAAGTGGAGCGATGTTGTCGAGCGACTCGATTTGCAGAGCGACGCGGCTCTCGCCACCGTCATCGGTCACGCAGCGCGCATTGGCTTGGACGTCGCGCGCCTCGACGTCCGCAGCCCGGCGCTGCCCAGACATGCACCGACGCCTCAGCTTCGTCATCTTGCTCGCGCGGGGGCGCTGCTGGCCGCATCCTGGTACTCGCTCTGCGGCTGGGACGTGTCGTGGCCGCTCGAACCGAGTCGCTACGACCTGCTCGTCAACGATGGTGCGACTGTCCGTCGGGTCCAGGTCAAGACCACCACCGTGCGGGTGGCGGACTCTTGGAAGGTCTACCTCTCTACCGCGGGTCGTGAGCGCAAGACCTACAGCGCGCACGAGATCGATGAGTTCTTCGTGATCGACGGCGACCTCAACTGCTATCTCATCCCGCTCGCCTCGGTGGGAGGACTGCAGGCGATCCACCTCCGGGCCTACGAGAGCTTCCGTCTACCCAGTGCCTGGAGAATCCTTGGTCCCGCAGGCGCAGAGGCGGCGGCACCGCGTACGCTGTGGCCGTCATCGACGGAAGGGGTCCACGTGTCCCAGGACGAGCACGCCGCTCAGCACCACGTTCCGAGCCCCGGCGAGCCGAGCATCCCGGAGCTCGAGGCCGATCAGACCGAGGCGCCGCGTCCGGAGGAGGAGATCGCCGACGCTCTGCGGGCGGAGCCGGATGCCCGGCGGGGCGACTCGACCCACGAGTAGCACCCGCGCTCTTCGAGACGGTCGAGGGGCCGCAGGCGTCAGGTCCTGCGGGCACGACCGTGATGCCGAGGATGCGCCTGCCTCACGCCGCGGTCTCGGCGAGGTACTGATGGACGAGTGACACGGCCATCGCGCCCTCGCCCACTGCGGACGCGCAGCGCTTGACGGAGCCGCTGCGCACATCGCCCGCGGCGAAGACGCCCACGAGGCTCGTCTCCAGGTTGTACGGCTGCCGCGAGAGCCCCTGCCATCGCTCGCCCTGGAGCGCAGAAGCGTCCAAGGCGTTCCCGGTCAGGACGAAGCCGCGTCGATCGAGCTCGGCCGCGCCGTGGAGCCAGCTCGTGTTCGCCTGGGCACCGATGAAGACGAACAGCCCGCTCGTGCCGATGGGGCGGCGCGAGCCCGAGCGGTTGTCCTCGACCACGATCCCGTCGAGTCGGTCCTCGCCCTCGAGCGCTCTCACCTCGGTGTTCCCAAGGACCTCGATGTTCGCGGCGGCCCGCACCCGGTCGACGAGGTACTTCGACATGCCCTTCGTGAGATCGCTCCCGCGGATGAGCAGACGCACGCTCCTCGTGCGCCTCGCGAGGTACACCGCAGCCTGCCCTGCCGAGTTGCCGCCGCCGACGACGATCACGTCCTCGCCCTCGAATCGCTGCACCTCGGCCTCCGTGGCCGCGTAGTGGATGCCGACGCCTTCGAACTCCTCGAGACGCGGGACGTCGAGCTTCACGTATCGAGCGCCGGATGCGGCGATCACGCTGCGCGCCAGGACCTCGCCGCCGTCGCGGAGGCCGATGCGGTAGCAGGCGCCGTCCCTCGTGAGGCTCACCGCCTCCTCGGGCACGGCGGTCTCGGCGCCGAACTTGTCGGCCTGGGTCAGGGCGCGGGTCGCGAGCTCGAAGCCGGAGAGACCCACGGGGAAGCCCAGGTAGTTCTCGATGCGTGAGCTCGTGCCCGCCTGCCCACCGAGGGCGACCGCCTCGAGGGCGAGCGTCTGGAGACCCTCGGACGACCCGTAGACCGCGGCGCCCAGGCCCGCTGGCCCCGCCCCGACGACGACCAGGTCGTACGTGCGGCCCTTCGGCAGGTCCACCGTGAGTCCCATGATGCGCGCCAGCTCGGGATTGCTGGGGTTCCTGAGCACATGGTCGCCCTGCCAGATCGCGACGGGGGCGTCGGACGGCTTCGCGCCGAACCGCTCGAGCAGCGCCTCGGCGCGCTCCCGATCGTCGTCGAGGTCGATCCACACGTGGGGAAGCCGGTTGCGGGTGGCGAACTCTCGAAGCCGGGTCGCATCACGGTAGTGGCGGGAGCCGACGATCCGAAGGCCGACCCCGGTCTTCATCAGGAACGAGCGCCTGGCCATGAAGGTGTCGAGGATGAGGTTCGAGAGATCCGACTCCTCGGTGACGACCTTCTTCAAGCGGTCCCTGGGGACGGCCAGCAACGTGCCCCCGACGCTCACGACCGCGGAGAGGGGCACGCCCTGCCCGGTGAGCATGTAGAGGTCGCCGAGGAACGTTCCCGGGCCGAAGATCCCCATGGTGCGCACCGTGCCGGCGAAGTCGTCGACCACCCGCACCTCACCCTCGAGGATGACGAAGAAGTCGTTGGTGGTGTCGCCTGCTCGGAAGAGCGTCTGGCCGGCTTCCGTCGTCATCGACCGCCCGTATCCCTTGAGCACCTCGATCTGGTCCGTCCTCAGCGGAGAGGGACCCCTCGTCGTGCGGAACGGCTCTGGGGCGCTCGTGCTGCTCGTCTCGCCTCGTCCGTCAGCCATGGCGCCTCCTCATCGATGCCCCACCCGGCACCAGTATGGTCCCGCGCAGCAGTCGCGCAACGGCCGCAAGACCGCCGCGGCGTCGCTCAGCGGTCCGCGACGATCGGCGTCGCCGACAGCTGCTCGCCTGGCACCTTCACGGTGCGCTTCGTGTCGATCGCGATCACTGCGCCGACGATCACCATCGACAGCGCGATCGACGCGGAGACATCCGTCAGGTAGTGGTAGCCGAGGTAGATCCGCCCGGCCGCCTGCGCGACGATCATCGCGATCGCCACCGCGACCGAGAGCACCGTGAACCACGTCTTCTGCAGCCTGCTCGCGATCAGGAACGCGAGCAGCAGGAAGAAGTCGGAGGCGCCCAGCACATGCCCTGAGGGGAACGAGAACGTGTGGTCCGGGCCGAACAGCATCTCGCCGATCGGCGGGCGCGGGTGTTGCACGATGGGGGCGATCGTCAGCGCCAGGAGCACGCCGGTCAGCATGCCGCCCGCGAGCAGCAGCGGCCGCCAGAGGTGCTTCGCGGTGATCGACCAGGTCACGACGACGACCAGCACGATGATCGGCAGCGCGACCGGACCGAAGATGATCGCGAGCACGATCATGGCCGTCGTGGTGTCCGGCGACCGGAACTGGTCGAACCAGGCGTCGACCGGCACGTCGAGGCGCTCGAACCCCGTCTGGGTGACGACACCGATGAGCAGCGTCGCGAACAGCACCGCGCCGATCACCACGAGCACCGCGGCGGTGACGTAGAGCCGCCTGCGCGCCGCCGGGTCGAGCCGGCGCTCCTCGACGATGAACTTGTCGTTCCACTCGCGGAGGCGCTGCCTGCGCGTGAGCTGCTGGGTCATGTCGATCCCGACGTAGGGCGGCTGCTCGGCGACGGAGCAGAGCCTGATGGTCTCACGTCGACCGGCGTCGGACCGCACGCGCGACGATCCGCCAGCCGACGAGCAGCGCCAGGAGCGTCAGCGTCGCCACGATGACGAACGGCACTGCGGTGCCCTGCCCGGACAGCGCGCGCAGCAGCATCCCTCCGACCAGCGTCACGGCCCACACGGGGAGACCGGTGCGGAGCGGCGCGAACGGTCGACGCCAGGCGAGCGACACGAGCCACCCGAGCCCCAGGGCGACGACGAAGGGCCACGCGGTGGTCAGCAGGCCGATGCCTCCCTCGCCGAGCACGCCGGACTCGTGGGTCGCGCGACCGACAGCGGCGAAGGCGACGACCAGCACGACGTCTATGACGAGCGCACCGACGGCACGCGCCGGCGTGGGGCGGGGTGCGGGGGCGCGGCGCGGCGAAGCCATGCTCAGACCGTATCGACCGTGGCGCCATGCCATGCCCGAGACGTCGTGGAATTGGCGTCTTGCGCGGAGGCGCGCGTCGCATCAGCCTGACCTCGAGGGGGCGGACAAGGGAGAAGCAGATGCTGTTCCAAGCAGACGACGTCGTCGACGTGCGCGGGGAGACCGTCAAGTTCGAACCCATCGGTATTGGGAAGCCCCTCAAGGTGGAGCTTGTCTCCGTCTACGTCGGGAGCACTCGGATGCGCGACGGAGAGCTCCTGGTCATGTCCACGGCGAAGGACCCGGACGCACCGGCCGGTTCCGTCGTCGCGATGAATTGGTGGGGCGACGGTGTGGCATCGCGTGAGACGGTGCCGCTCCACAGCGGCACCGCCGGCACGCGCGTCATCTACTACTCGCCAGCCGAGTCGGCCACGCTGCTCTCGATCTCCGTGAAGCTGAAGTTCGACTACTTCCCGCGTGACGTCGTCCAGGCATGGGCGGACGCTGCGGCGAACATCGCCGGACTGCCGGTGCTGATCGGAGGCATGGCGCTCGCCGGGCCAGCGGGTGCGGCGAGCGCACAAGCCATCGTCGGTGTCGCAGGAGCGGGCGCGAAGCTCGGCATCGCGCTGCTCGATCGGGCGATCGATGGGTCCGGCGTCATCAGCATGGACTGGCCACTCTCCATTGCGGACCCAGGTGCCGTCGCGCAGCGCGCTGGCTTCGTGCTCCTCACGGAGGACAACCGCGTCCTCACTCGAGGGCAGGCAGACAACGTGGTGGCGGGCTACGCGTCGAAGGACGTCTTCGAGTCTGTCGGCGTGCCAGAGGAGTTCCTGGAGGTGGACGGCCGCAGCTTCTACGTGGACGGCCAGGACCAGGTGCTCAGGCACGCGGCGGCAGGGAGCTGGAGCGAGGATTGGCCGTTCCAGGCAGGAGACCAGGTTCGCGGACCCTGGCCCTACGCCCTCGTCAAGGCTCACGGCGCCGACGACGAAGACTTGAAGAAGTGGAAGCCCGCCGCCGTGACTGCAGACCTCGCGGCGAAGTTCCTCAACCGAGATCGCGACGCCGAGCTGCCAGAGCTCACCGAGGCCGTGTTCACCGCCTACTCGGACGTCACGATGCTCAAGCGCGCCGCCCGAATGAAGGGACCGATCGACGCCGAGAAGGACGACGCGAAGAAGGAGTTGCTCGAGAAGCAGCGCGACGCGCTGCTCGATTCCATCCAGGACGAGAAGCTGCAGGAGCTCGCGACCGGCAAGGCGTGACACACGGCCACGCGCGCGACCGCTCCGATTCGGCCGGAGCTCCGCACTGAAGGGCCGCTATTGTTGGACTCAGCCCAACAAAGCCCGCCGCGCGAGAGAAGGCCGACGCATGCCCACGAGCGACCCGGTCGCCTCCCTCGAGCACGTGACGGTCAGCTACGGCACGACGCGCGCCCTCGACGACGTCACCCTCGACGTCGCGAGCGGCGAGATCATCGGCGTGATCGGGGAGTCGGGCGCCGGCAAGTCGACCCTGCTGCGCCTGCTCGACGCGGTCGAGCACCCCTCCGCGGGCAGCATCCGGCTGCTCGGCACCGATCCCGCGGCGCTCGCGACCCGCGAGCTGCGTGCGCTCCGCCGGCGCATCGGGATGGTGTTCCAGGGCTTCAACCTGCTATCGAACCGCACGGTGCGGCAGAACGTCGCCCTGCCGCTCAAGCTGCAGCGCACGAACGACCCGCAGCTCGTCGACAGCCTGCTCGACTACGTCGGCCTCGCCGATCGCGCCCACCACTACCCGGCGCAACTGTCCGGCGGCCAGCAGCAGCGCGTCGCCATCGCCCGCGCGCTCGTCACGCGGCCCGGGCTGCTGCTCGCCGACGAGCCGACGAGCGCGCTCGACAGCCGCACGACCGAGGGCATCCTGCAGCTGCTCGCCGACGCCCGCCGCGACTTCGGCACGACCGTCGTGCTCGTCACGCACGAGCTCGAGGCGGTCGGCGCGATCTGCGACCGCGTCGCGGTGCTCGAGCAGGGCGTGCTGCGGAGCGTCTTCCCGGTCGCGCGGACGGACTACGGCCGCGAGCACGCGAGCTACCTCGAGCACGCGCAGCGGGTGCTCGGCGCATGAACGGTCTGCTCACATCCCTCGCCGCCAACGCCGACCAGATCGGCATCGCGCTCGCCGAGACCGGCTACATGCTGGCGTTCTCGCTCGCGGCGGCCGTCATCATCGGCCTGCCGCTCGGCGTCACGATCTTCCTCACCCGCCCCGGCGGTGCGCTGGAGCGCAAGCCTGTCTGGCGGATCGCCAACCTCTACGTGTCGGTCATCCGCTCGTTCCCCTTCCTGCTGCTCGTCGTCTTCCTGATCCCGCTCACCCGCGCGCTCTACGGCACGACCTTCGGCACCGAGGCCGCGACCTTCCCGCTCTGCTTCGTGGGCGTCGCCATCTACGCCCGGCTCGTCGAGCAGATCCTGCTCGAGATCCCGCCGGGCGTGCTGCAGGCCGCCCGGTCGATGGGGGCGGATGTGCGGCAGACGGTCGTGCACTTCCTCCTGGTCGAGGGTCGGTCGGGCCTCGTCTACGCCCTGACCTCCGCGGCGATCAGCCTCATCTCGTACTCGACGGTGCTCGGCATCGTCGGCGGCGGCGGCATCGGCGACTTCGCCCTGCGCTTCGGCTACCAGGAGTACGACTACCCCCTCATGTACTCGATCATCGCGATCGTCATCATCGGCGTCCTGCTGCTGCAGACCGCCGGCGAGCGCGTCTCGAGCGCCCTCGACAAGCGATGACCCGCACGACCCGGAAGGCTCCCATGACCCGCGCATCCGCACGACCCCGCCACCGCATCCGCCACGCCCTCGCCGCCCTCGCGGCAGGCGTCGGCCTGCTCGCCACCGGCTGCGCCGCACCGGGCGGCGCGGATGCCGCCGAGATCGTCACGATCCGGGTGGCGGCCACCGTCACCCCCATGACCGACGCGGTCGAGGCGGCCGCCGAGGTGATCGAGGAGGGCTACGAGGTCGAGCTCGTGCCCGTGTCGGACTACGTGCAGCCCAACGTGCTCGTGCAGAACGACGAGATCGACGCCAACGTGGTGCAGTTCGAGTCGTTCATGGAGGAGTTCAACGAGCGGAACGGCGCCGACCTCGTCGTCGTGCAGCCCGTCTACGCGACGGTCGTCGCCTTCTACTCCCGCACCCTCGAGTCGCTCGACGACCTGCCCGACGGCGGCAGCGTCGTGATCGCAAACGACAAGGCGAACGCCGCCCGCGCCCTGCAGCTGCTCGCCGACAACGGGATCATCACCCTCGATCCCGCGGTCGAGCGCTTCGCCGCCCGCGTGAGCGACATCGTCGACAACCCACGGAACCTCGAGATCACCGAGGTCGACCTACTGCAGCTCAACACGGCCTACGACGAGGCGGATGCGGTCTACAACCTGCCGTCGTTCGCCCGCCAGATCGGGCTGACGCCCCAGGACGACGGGCTCGTCGTCGAGCAGGACGAGCGCTTCGAGGTGGCGCTCGTCACGCGCGCCGGCAACGCGGACTCGCCGGCCATCGCCGCCCTGCAGCGCGCGCTGACGAGCGACCGCGTGCGCGAGGTGCTCGAGGGCCTCGGGGTGCCGCCGGCGTTCTGAGCCGAGCCGGCTCGCGGGTCAGACCGAGCGCAGCACGAGCGCGGCGTTGTGGCCGCCGAAGCCGAACGACGTCGACAGCACGGTCCGCAGCGCCGCCGGCCGAGCGTCGTGCGCGACGACGTCGAGCTCGGGGAACGCGGGATCGTCGAGGTTGATCGTCGGCGGGATGACGCCGTCGCGCATCGCGAGCAGCGACAGTGCCGCCTCGAGCGTGCCGGCGCCGCCGAGCAGGTGGCCGGTCGTCGACTTCGTCGACGTCACCGGCACCGCGCCGAGCCCGTCGCCGAAGACGGTGCGGAGCGCCGCGGCCTCCATCGCGTCGTTGAGCGGCGTGCCGGTGCCGTGCGCGTTCACGTGGTCGACGTCGGCGGGGGAGCAGTGCGCGTCGTCGAGCGCCTGGCGCATCGCGGCGGCGGCGCCGCTGCCATCCGGGCGCGGCGCGGTCGCGTGGTACGCGTCGGAGGTGACGCCGTAGCCGGCGATCTCGCCCAGCACGTTCGCCCCGCGGCGGCGCGCATGCTCCTCGGACTCGACGAGCAGCGCGGTGGCGCCGGCCGACATGACGAAGCCGCTGCGCGCCCGATCGAAGGGGCGGCTCGCCCGCCACGGCTCGTCGGCGAAGCCCGGCGCCAGCGCGCCGAGCATCGAGTTCACCGCGAGGTTCACGCGGTTCAGGCAGTCGTCCGCGCCGACGACGAGCACCGCGTCGGCGTAGCCGTGGCGGATCGCGCGCAGCGCGTCGCCGAGCCCGACCGCGCCGCTCGCGCAGGTCGCGGCGGTGCCGACGCCGGCCCCTAGCGCGCCGTACCGCTCGCTCAGGAACGCGGCCGCCGCATCCGGACCGCCGTAGACCACGACACCGGGCGGCACCCGGCGCGGGCCGTTCGCGTCGAGCGCTCGCACCGCGTCCTGCGTGAGCGACACCGCCCCCGAGCCGGTCGCGGCGGTCACCCCGAACCGGTGCGGGTCATGCGCGACGAAGCCCGCCATCGCCTCGGCGGCGGCCGCGATGCCGTAGAGCGCGTGCCGGTCGAGCCGCTTGGCGTCGCTCCGCGAGACGTGCGCGAGCGGGTCGAAGCCGCGCACCTGCCCGCCGACCTTGACCGCGAGGTCCGAGACGTCGATGCCCTCGAGGGCGCGGATGCCGCTGCGGCCGCCGACGACGGCGTCCCACGTCGACGCCATGTCGAGGCCGTTCGGCGTCACCGCGCCGATGCCGGTGACGAAGGCGCGGGCGCTCACGGCCGCTCCGCCGCGTTCACAGCCGCTCCGCGGTGCCGTCGGCGATGAGGTCGGCCACCGCGACGCGGCGGATCTTGCCGCCCGCGGTGCGCGGCAGCGCAGCCGCGCGGTAGTAGCGGTGCGGCACGAACTGCGGGGCGAGCAGCCGTCGCAGCGCCTGCTGCATGCGCGCCTTCGGGGGCACGGCGTCGCGGTCGCCCTCGACGACCACCGCGACGATCGCGCCGAGCGACGCATCCGGGAGCGCCACCGCGCAGCACGACTCGCAGCCAGGCACGGTCGCGAGCGCGCGCTCGACCTGGGGCAGCGACACCTTGTGGCCGCCCGAGACGGCGATGTCGCCCGCGCGCCCGGCGAGCTCGATCGTGCCGTCCGCGAGCGCGGCGAGGTCGTGCACGCTCGACCAGCCGTCGGCATCGGTGATGCGCTCGGCGCTCGTCGCCGCGAGGTAGCCCTCGACCGCCGAGGCGACCCGCACGTGCAGCGTGCCGATCTCGCCATCCGGGAGCGACCGCCCGGCGTCGTCGCGCACAGCCACCTCGACGCCGTCGAACGGCGTCAGCCGGGTGCCGTCGCCGACGTCGCTGTAGCCGATGAAGCCGATCTCGGAGGCGCCGTAGTAGCTGCGCAGCCGCGCGCCCGGGACCGCGGCCTCGAACACGTCGCGGATGCGCTCGCCCTGGTTGGCGCCGCCGGTGATGACCGTGCGGAGCGACGCGAGCGCTCCCGCACCCGACGGCGAGCGCTCGGCGGCCGCGGCGAGCGCGAGCAGCATCGCCGGCACCCCGACGAAGCGCTCGATGCGCTCCTCCTCGATCGTGCGGACCGCGGCGACCGCGTCGAAGCCCGACTGCAGGTGCAACGAGCCGCCCGTCGCCAGCACCTCGACGAGCGCGTAGAGCGTGAGGCTGTACGAGACGGGCCCCGGCGCGAGCGTGCGCATGCCCTCCTCCGCCCCGAGGAAGGCGCGGCTCACGCTCACGTTGATGTCCCAGCTGCCCCGCGTGCGCAGGAAGCCCTTCGGCAGATCGGTCGTGCCGGACGTGAACAGCAGCAGGAACGGCTCGTCGCGCGGCCGCACCTCCGGGCCGGCCGAGGCAGGCGCCTCCGCCGCCACCGCGTCGAAGCGGTCGAGCGACACGGCCGTGCCTCCCCAGGGCTCGAGCCCTGCCAGCGCGTGCTCGAAGCTCGCGTCGTCGGTCACGACGATCGCCGGGTCGACGCGACGGATGGTCTCGAGCCGGTGCTCCTCGGGCCACAGCGGGTCGAGCACGGCGATGATCGCGCGGAACGACGTCACGCCGCTGATCCAGCGCGCGATGTCGATCGCGCGCGACAGTGAGATGGCGATGATCGGCACGCCGCCGGTCTCCGCGCTCGTGCGTCCCGCAGGCGTCGCGCCGGGCCCGCCGAGCAGCTGCTCGATGCCGCTGCGGATGCGCGAGCACTCGGCGCGCAGATCGCCGTAGGTGATGCGCTCCCCGTCGCCGGCGAGCGCGAGCCGCCCGGGATCCGACTCGGCGACGGCGATGATGCTGCCGGTGAACGTCACCCTGCGAGTCTAGGCTCGGCGCCGTGACGGACTTCAGGGACGCAGCGCAGTTCGAGGAAGCATGGCGGCGCTGGCAGGCGGTGCGCTGGCGCACGGTCGCCGGTCCGCATGGCATCGCGGCGCTCGCGGCGACGGTCTGGCTCAGCGACGCCGACCAGGCGGTCGACGGCGTCGACGGCCGCTGGCGCGCGGATGGCGACCTCGTCGTCGGGACGGGCCTGCAGGCATCCGGCTACCGGCATCGCGACGGCTCGCCGGTGGCCGACACCGTCACCCTCCACGCGGGCGAGACGCTCGTCGCCGGCGACGCGCTGGTGCGCGCCTTCGTGCGGGAGGGCGTCCCGGCCCTGCGTCGCATCGACCCGAACACCGATCGCCGGGTGCGCCTGCGCGAGATCGCGACGCATCGACCGGATCACGCGTGGGTGGTGACGGCGCGCTGGACGCCGAGCGACGAGCCGCTCGAGGTAGAGGCCGTCGACGGGCATCGCACGACCCGCCGCGACGCCGGCACGCTCGCGTTCGAGCTCGGCGGCCGCGAGCGGTCGCTCATCGCGACCCGTGGCGATGGCGAGCTCGCCGTGGTCTTCGCCGACGCGGCGGGCGACGAGCAGTACCCGTTCCGCTTCCTGCGCCCCCGGCTGCCCGACGAGCACGGCGTCACGACGCTCGACTTCAACCGCTCGTTCCTGCCGCCGTGCGCCTTCAGCGACCACTACGTCTGCCCGATGCCGCCGCCCGGCAACCGGCTCGACCTGCGGGTCGGCGTGGGGGAGCGGATGCCCGTCTACGACGAGGCGCGCTGACCAGCGCTGTCAGCGGCATCCGGCACACTGTCGCCATGCCCCGCCCACCGCGCGAGCAGAAGCCCTGCGAGCACTGCGGCCGTCCGTTCGAGGATCGCAAGCGCTGGGCGAGCCGCGATCAGTGGGAGCAGGTGCGCTACTGCTCGCGCTCCTGCCGCGCGGCAGCGGCGAAGGTGCGCCGCGCTCGATGAAGGCCGCGCTCATCCTCGGCACGCAGCTGCTCGAGCGGCATCCCGCGTTCGATGACGACGAGATCGATGAGCTGTTCCTCGTCGAGTCGGCGGCGCTCTTCGACCGGCTGCCGTATCACCAGCACAAGATCGTGCTCGTGCTCTCGGCAATGCGCCACATGGTCGACCGCTTGGAGCGGGAGGGCCGCACCGTGCGCACCGTCCGCCTGGGGGACGGGCTCTCCTTCGCCGAAGGCGTCACCCGGCTCATCGAGCGGCACGGCGCCGAGGGCATCGCGTGGATGCGCGCCGCCGACCGTGGCGTCGATCGGCGCATCGATCGCATCGCGGCCCGGGCGGGCATGCGCACGCGTCGCTGGGCGGACCGGGCGTTCCTCACGCCCGAGCCAGAGCTCGACGCCTGGTTCCGCGACCACCCGCGGGCGCGCATGGAGGACTTCTACCGCTGGCAGCGCCAGCGCACCGGCATCCTCATGGAGGGCGAGAGCCCCGCCGGCGGTCGCTGGAACTACGACGTCGACAACCGCGAGCCGCTGCCGAAGGGCGGCATCGACATCCCGCCCGTGCCGCGGCGAGAGCCCGACGCGATCACGCTCGAGGTCATCGACGAGGTGCGCGAGCGCTTCCCCGACCATCCGGGCGACGCGCGCGACTTCTGGCTCCCCGTCACGCACGAGGATGCGCGCGCGTGGCTCGGCGCGTTCGTCGACGAGCGGCTGCCCGAGTTCGGGCGCTTCGAGGACGCGATGGCGGCCGACGAGCCGGTGCTCTTCCACTCGGTGCTGACGCCCTCGCTCAACCTCGGGCTGCTCACGCCGCACGACGTCGTCGACGCGGTGCTCGAGGCGAGCGGCGACGTGCCCCTGCCGTCGCTCGAGGGCTTCGTGCGCCAGGTGATCGGCTGGCGCGAGTACATGCGCGGCATGTACCGCGCGCATCCCGAGCTCGACGGCGCGAACGCGCTCGGGCTCACGCGCGAGCTCGAGCCGTGGTGGTACACCGGCGATGGCATCCCGGACGAGCTCCCGGTCCCGGTGCGGACGGTGCTCGAGCGCGTGCTCCGCCACGGCTATGCGCACCACATCGAGCGGCTCATGGTGCTCGGCAACTGGTTCCTGCTCGAGGGCTACGCGCCGGCATCCGTCAACCGCTGGTTCCTCTCGCTCTTCGTCGACGCGTACGAGTGGGTGATGGTGCCGAACGTCTTCGGCATGAGCCAGTTCGCCGACGGCGGCATGGTCGGCACGAAGCCCTACGTCTCGGGCGGCGCCTACCTGCAGCGGATGGGCCGCTGGTGGCCGTCCGCACGTGCGGCGAAGGAGTCGGCGTTCACCGACGGCTACTGGGACTTCCTGCAGCGGCACGAGGCCGTGCTCAAGGGCAATCCGCGGCTCGCGCTGCCGCTCGCGCAGATGCGGGCACGACGCGAGCCCGAGCGCTGAGCCGTCAGTGCCCGATGCCGATGAGGCCCCCCACGGCGGGGCACGCTGAGCGGTAGTCGGCGGGCACCTCGTGCATCGGCGCCGTGTCGGCCCAGGGCAGCTCCAGCCGCTCGCCGAACGGGAGCGCCGCCCCGTCGATGACGAGCGAGTGGGGTCCAAGGCCGACGCTGGCCATGAGGACCGCGCCGTGGCGGGTCGGGTCACCCTCGAGCCTGACCTCGCCGCCCAGCCGCCGTCAATAGGTTGTGCACAACCGATATCTGTGCGAGGCTCGAGCCATGCCCTCGCAGCCCGTGACCGACCGGATGGTCTGCTTCGCGCTCTACTCCGCCGCCCGCGCCACGACGCAGGCGTACCGCGCGCTGCTGGAGCCGTGGAGCCTCACGTACCCGCAGTACCTCGTGCTCGTCACGCTCTGGGTCGAGGGGCCGCAGAGCGTGAAGGACCTCGGCGAGCAGATGCAGCTCGACAGCGGCACGCTGTCGCCGCTGCTCGCGCGCATGGAGCGCGACGACCTCGTCGTGCGCGAGCGCAGCAGCGCCGACGGCCGCGTCGTGGAGGTGCGCACCACCCCGCGCGGCGTCGCGCTCCGGGCCGAGCTCGCGCACATCCCGTCCGCGGTGGCACGCGGGCTCGGCCTCGACGGCGACGTCGACGGCGAGCGGATGCTGGCGACCCTGCACGGCATCACCGCATCGATGCACGCGGTGACCGACGATCCCTCGTCGGTCACCGGACGACGATGACGACGCATCCGCGCCGTCGAGACGAGAGGAGCACCATGGACGTGCTGTACACCGCAGAGGCACTGTCGACCGGAGCCGGCCGCGACGGTCGCGTGACGACGGTCGACGGCCGGCTCGACCTCGAGATGGCCGTGCCGAAGGAGATGGGCGGCTCCGGCGCGGGCGCCAACCCCGAGCTGCTCTTCGCCGCCGGCTATGCCGCGTGCTTCCACTCCGCGCTGCAGTCGGTCGCGCGCTCGCAGCGCGAGCGCCTCACCGACTCGAGCGTCGGCAGCCGCGTGCAGATCGGCCCGGACGGCTCCGGCGGCTTCCAGCTGTCGGTGCACCTCGAGGTCGTGCTGCCCGGCGTCGCGGAGGACCGCGCCCGCGAGCTCGTCGACGCCGCCCACACCGTCTGCCCCTACTCGAACGCGACCCGCGGCAACATCGAGGTCTCCATCGCCGTCTCGGACGACTGACGTGGCGCGCGCGATCGTGCGGGTGCTGCTCGGCGCGGCGCTCGCCTTCGCCGGCATCGGCCACCTCACGTTCGCCCGCACCGAGTTCCAGGCGCAAGTGCCCGGCTTCGTGCCGCTCGACACCGACGTCACCGTCGTGGCATCGGGCGTCGTCGAGATCGTCCTGGGCATCGCGCTCATCGTCGTCCGGCGCCACCGCGCGCTCGTGGGATGGATCGTCGCCGCGTTCTTCGTCGCGGTCTTCCCCGGCAACATCGCGCAGTGGGCGGAGGGGCGCGACGGCTTCGGCCTCGACTCCGACGCCGCACGCTTCGGCCGCCTGTTCTTCCAGCCCGTGCTCGTCGCGGTCGCCCTGTGGTCGACCGGCGCATGGGATGCGCTCCGTCGCCGATGGCGCGCGCGTAGCCGCCCCGTGGCGTGAGCACTCACCGACCCACCTGACACACCCGACCGAGAGGAGCACGCATGCGTGCCATCGTCCATGAGCAGTTCGGCGAGCCGGAGGACGTGCTGCACGTCCTCGACCGCCCCACCCCCGAGCCCGGCCCCGGCCAGGTCCGCGTGCGCACGACGCTCGCCACCATCCACAACCACGACCTCTGGACCGTGCGCGGCACCTATGGCTTCAAGCCGGAGCTGCCCGCCGCGAGCGGCACCGAGGCGGTCGGCGTGGTGGAGGCGGTCGGCGAGGGCGTCGAGGCGCTCGCGGTCGGCGACCGCGTGATCGCGGGTGGCATCTTCGGCGTCTGGGCCGAGCAGTTCGTCGCGGACGCGGTGGCGCTCATGCCCGCCCCTGCGGGGCTGCCCGACCAGGCCGCCGCGCAGCTGGTCGCGATGCCGTTCAGCGCCATCAGCCTGCTCGAGGCCCTCTCGCTCGAGCCCGGGCAGTGGATCGTGCAGAACGCTGCGAACGGCGCGGTCGGCCGGATGGTCGCGCAGCTCGCGCGAGCACGGGGCGTGCGCGTCGTCGGTCTCGTGCGTCGCCCCGAGGGCGTCGACGAGCTGCGCGACGCGGGCATCGACGACGTCGTGGCGACCTCCGAGGACGGCTGGGCCGACCGCATCCGCGCCATCACGGGCGGGGCGCCGATCGTGGCGGGCGTCGACTCGGTCGGCGGCTCGTCGGCAGGCGATGTGCTGTCGGTGCTCGCGGAGGGCGGCACGCTCGTGGCGTTCGGTGCGATGGGCTCGCCGACGCTCGAGCTGTCGTCGGGCGACCTCATCTTCAAGCAGGCGACGGTGCGCGGCTTCTGGGGCAGCATGGTGAGCCGCCAGATGGCGCCGGCGCTCAAGCAGCGGCTCTTCGCAGAGCTCTCGGAGCGGATCGGCACGGGCGAGCTGACGCTGCCCGTCTCGAGCGTGCACGGGTTCGACGACGTGCGGGGCGCCGTGCTCGCGAGCCTGACGCCCGGCCGCGTCGGCAAGGTGCTGCTGCGACCGTAGCCTCGGCGGTCAGCCGGTCGGCGCGCCGAGCACGGCGTCGAGCAAGCGCTCGGCGTCGGCCGGCCCGGCCGGCTCGCGGCTGAGCGCGCGCAGCACCACCGCGCCGATGAGCGCCTCCGCGAGCTCGCCGGTCAGCGCCCCCGGCTGGAGGTTGGCGGTCGTCCCGATCGCGGCGTCCAGCCGGCCGGAGATCGACGCGGAGCCGGTGAGGCTGTCGCGCAGGCCCGCGCCGACCTCCGGATGCTCGGCGGCTGCCGCGATGAGCGAGAGCACGAGGCGCTGCTCGGCCTCCATGACGCGGAAGACGGTCGTGAGCCACGCAGCCATGTCGGCGCGCACGTCCCCGGTGTCGGGCAGCGCGAGGCGGCCGGGCAGCAGCCGGCCCTCGAGCAGGCACTCGGCGACCAGCGGTCCCTTCGAGCCCCACCAGCGGTAGATCGTCTGCTTGCCGACGCCCGCGCGCGCGGCGATGCCCTCGATCGTGAGGTGGTCGTAGCCGACCTCTGCGAAGAGCGCGGCGGTCGCCTCGAGGATCGCGATGCGCGCCGGCTCGCTGCGGACGGGGCCGGTGCGGGGTAGAGCCACGGGTCCTCCTCGGATCATAGACGAGACGTTGCGTGTTATCTTAGGCGGGCTTGTCGGAGTCGGGAGCGCCTGGCCCGGCCACGCGCTCTCGCGGAGCTGGAAGGGCACCCATTGGCCGAGCTGCTGCACCGCCTCGGAACGTTCGCCGCACGTCGCGCGTGGACGGTCCTGATCGCCTGGATCGTCATCCTCGGCGTCGCCGTCGGCGGCTTCCTCGTCGGCTTCAAGGGGCTCTCGTCGAGCTTCGACATCCCCGGCACCGCCTCCGGCGACGTGATCGCCGAGCTCGAGCAGGAGCTGCCGGACTTCGCCGGCGCGACGGGCACCGTGGTCGTGCACGCCACCGATGGCGCGATCACCGACGAGCAGCGCGAGCAAGTCACGGCGCTCATCGACGGCGCCGAGGGGCTGCCCGACGTCGCCGCGGTGAACGACCCCTTCGCCACCGAGGAGGAGCGCGCCGAGCAGCAGCGCCAGCTCGAGGACGGCCGCGCGCAGCTCGAGGCCGGACAGCAGCAGATCGACGACGGCCGCGCGCAGCTCGAGGCGGGCGCCGCCCAGCTCGAGGCCGGCCAGGCCGCGCTCGACGCCGGCCGCGCGCAGGCGGAGGCCGCGGGCTTCCCGACCGCTCAGCTCGACGCCCAGCAGGCGCAGCTCGATGCGCAGCGCGCGGTCGTCGAGGAGCAGCGCGCCCAGCTCGACGAGGGCCAGGCCGAGCTCGAGACCCAAGCGGCCCGCCTCGAGCGCGGCACCGAGCTGCTCGAGCTCGCCGACGGCATCCGGCTCGTCTCGGACGACGGCGCGACCGCGCTCGTCACCGTCTCGTACACCGAGACCCGCCTCGAGCTGCCGCAGGAGTCGAAGGACGCCACCATGGCGCACTTCCTGTCGCAGCCGATCGACGGTGTCGAGATCTCGTTCTCGACCGACATCGCGCAGGGCGTGCCGGAGATCGTCGGCGTCGGCGAGGCGGTCGGCGTCGCGCTCGCGGCGGTCGTGCTCGTCGTCGTGCTCGGCTCGCTGCTCGCGGCGGCGCTCCCGATCGTCACCGCCATCTTCGGCGTCGCGATCGGCGCGATGGCGATGCTGTCGTTCTCCGGGCTCGTGCAGATGGCGTCGGTGACGCCCATCCTCGGCCTCATGCTCGGCCTCGCGGTCGGGATCGACTACGCGCTCTTCATCATCTACCGGCACCGCAAGCAGCTGCTGCGCGGCGCCGACGTCGTCGAGTCGATCGGGCTCGCGAACGGCACCGCGGGCAACGCGGTCGTCTTCGCCGGCATCACCGTGATCGTCGCGCTGCTCGCGCTCGGCATCACCGGCATCCCCTTCCTCGGCCTGATGGGCGTCTCGGGCGCCGTGAGCGTCGCGGTCGCGGTGCTCATCGCGATCTCGGCCACGCCCGCGCTGCTCGGCCTCGCCGGCCGTCGCATCCTCAGCCGCCGCGCGATCGCGAAGGCCGCCGCGGCCGAGGCCGACGGATCCACGGCGGATGCGCTGCAGGCGGTGCGGCCGATGTCGAACGCACGCGCGATCATCAGCGCCGTGCTCGCGGTCGCGGTGCTGCTCACGATCGCCATCCCGTCGCTCTCGATGCGCCTGGGCCTGCCCGACGGCGGCTCCGAGGCGGCGGACTCGACCGCCTACCGCGCGTTCACGCTCACCGAGGCTGCCTTCGGGGAGGGTCAGAACGGCCCGCTGCTCGTCACGGCCGCCCTGCCGGGCGACCTCGACGAGCTCGAGGTCGAGGAGCGACAGCTCACCGTCGCCCGGGAGCTCGCGGCCCAGGACGACGTCGTCGCGGTCGCCCCCATCGCCGTCTCGGACGACGAGCGCCTCGCGGTGTTCCAGGTCGTGCCCGCGGAGGGCCCCAACAGCGAGTCGACCGAGGCGCTCGTGCGCGAGCTGCGCACGATGCCGCCGGTGGACGGCGACATGGCGCTCGGCGTCGCGGGCCAGGCCGCCAGCAACATCGACATCTCCGAGGGGCTCGCCGACGCGCTGCCGCTCTACCTCGCGGTCGTCGTGGGGCTCTCGTTCCTCATCATGGTGATGGTCTTCCGCTCGCTGCTCGTGCCGCTCATCGCCACCGGCGGCTTCGTGCTCTCGCTCTTCGCGACCTACGGCGCCGTCACCGCGGTGTTCCAGTGGGGCTGGCTCGGCGAGCTGTTCGGCGTGCACCAGCCGGGCCCGATCCTCAGCTTCCTGCCGGTCATCCTCGTCGGCATCCTCTTCGGCCTGGCGATGGACTACCAGCTCTTCCTCACGACCGGGATGCGCGAGGCGTACATGCACGGCGCGGAGGCGCGCCTCGCGGTCGCGCGCGGCTTCCGCGCCGGCCGCAGCGTCGTGGTCGCGGCCGCCCTCATCATGATCGCCGTCTTCGCGGGCTTCATCGCCTCGGAGTCGGTCATCATCAAGGCGATGGGCCTCGGGCTCTCGCTCGGCGTGCTGCTCGACGCGTTCGTGGTGCGGATGCTGCTGGTGCCGGCGATCATGCACCTGGTCGGCAAGGGCGCGTGGTGGCTGCCCCGATGGCTCGACCGCATCATCCCGAACGTGGACGTCGAGGGCGCCGCGCTCGAGCGGCAGCACCCCGCGCACCACTGACGGCGCCGACGCGTAGGGTGCACGCGAGAGGAGCTCCGATGATCCCCACCACCACCGCGCACAGCGGCCTCACCCTCCCGGTGCTCGGCTTCGGCACGTACCGGCTCAAGGGCCGCGCAGGATCGGCGGCGATCGAGCGCGCCATCCAGGGCGGCTACCGGCTGCTCGACTCCGCCTTCAACTACGAGAACGAGGGCTCGGTCGGCGCCGCCGCCCGCGCGGCCGACCGCCACGGCGTCGAGCGCGGCGACCTCATCGTCACGTCGAAGCTGCCCGGCCGGCACCACGCGCACGACGCCGCGATCGCGACGATCGAGGAGAGCGTGGCGCGGACGGGTCTCGCATCGCTCGACCTCTACCTCATCCACTGGCCCAACCCGAGGATCGGGCAGTACGTCGAGGCGTGGGGCGCGCTCGTCGAGGCGAAGGAGCGCGGCCTCGTGGGGGCGATCGGCGTCTGCAACTTCCTGCCCGAGCACCTCGAGCGGCTGCGGTCGGAGACCGGCGTGCTGCCGGAGGTGAACCAGGTCGAGCTGCACCCGTACTTCCCGCAGGAGGAGCAGCTGGCCTTCGACCGCGAGCACGGCATCATCACTCAGGCGTGGAGTCCGCTCGGACGGGGCAACGACATCCTCGACCGGCCGGAGATCGCCGAGATCGCCGCCGCGCATGAGGCGACCGCCGGGCAGGTCGTGCTCGCGTGGGCGATCGCGCGCGGCGCGGTGCCGCTGCCGAAGGCGGCGTCGGCCGAGCGCCAGCGCGAGAACCTGGGCGCGGTCGACGTCACGCTCACCGACGACGAGGTCGCGGCCATCACGGCGCTCGGGCGCGCCGACGGCCGGCTCGCGGACCAGGACCCGCGGGTGTACGAGGAGCTCTGACGCCGGCTAGGGCGCGAAGGCGAGGATGCGGTCGTCGCCCTCCGCGGGGGAGCCACGGCCGTCGGTGCTGCTCGTGAGCGCCCAGAGCGCGCCGTCCGGCGCGGCGACGACGTCGCGCATGCGCCCGAAGCGGCCGAGCCAGTGGACGGTCGACTCGGCAGGGGAGCCGAGGTCGACCTCGCGCATCGACTGCCCTCGGAGGTTCGCGATCCACAGCCGGCCGTCGGCGTGCGCCATGCCGCTCGGGCTCGCCTCACTGGGCGGCCACTGCTGCACGGGATCGGCGAAGCGCTCGTCGGCGGCGATGCCCTCCACGGTCGGCCAGCCGTAGTTCGAGCCCGGCTCGATGCGGTTGAGCTCGTCCCAGGTGTCCTGGCCGAACTCCGTCGCCCAGAGCGCTCCGTCGTCGTCCCACGCGAGCCCCTGCGGGTTGCGGTGCCCGAGCGAGTAGACGGCGGAGCCGGGGATCGGGTTGTCGGCGGGGATGCTGCCGTCGGGCTCGAGCCGCAGGATCTTGCCCGCGAGGCTCTCGGGATCCTGGGCCCTGCTGGGCTCGCCGGCATCGCCGGCGGTCACGTAGAGCATGCCGTCCGGGCCGAAGGCGATGCGGCCGCCGTTGTGGTTGCCCGCGGCGGGGAGCCCCTCCAGCACCGTCTCGAGCTCGCCGAAGACGAGGCTGCCGGGATCGCCCGAGACGGTCGTGCGCAGCACGCGGTTGTCCTCTGCGGTCGTGACGTACGCGTAGAGATGCCCATCGCCGACGGCGATGCCCAGCAGCCCGCCCTCGCCGCGCGGCGCCGCGCCCGCGACCTTCACGATGGCCGTCGCCCCGCCGTCCGGCGCCAGCTCCAGGATGGTGGCGGCGTCGCGCTGGCTCACGAGCGCGGCCCCGGTGTCGGTGAACGCGATCGACCACGGCGCCTCGAGCCCGGTCGCCACCTCGGCGGGCGCCTCGAGCGATCCGCGGTCGAAGGAGGCGGTCGGCGGGGGCTCGGTGGTCGCGCCCGTCGCGATCGGGCTGAAGCTCGGCGTCGGCTGCTCGACCGGCGCGCAGGCGGTCGCGGTCAGGGCGACCATGCCGATGACGACGGCCGCTCGCGTCGTCGCGCTCAGGCGGGTGCGGTCTCGCATGGCCGTGCTCCTTCGCTCCGAACCAGCCTACGGCGGCGTCGTGCGCCGCGCGGGGGCGTCGGGGCGCGTAGGTTTCTGGTTCATGAGCACCACGCCCGCAGCGGCGGCGCCGTACGCGGACGCCGCGCACCCGCCGCACCGCCCGGTGCCGTGGTGGGGCTGGGTGCTCGCCGCGGCGCTGCTGCTCGCAGCCGGCGTCGGCGGTGCGGCCTTCGCGCCGCCGGGCACCGGCGTGGCCGTCTGGTGGCCGGCGGCCGGCATCGCGCTCGGCTTCGCCATGCTCCTGCCGGCCGGTCGCATCCCGCTCGCGCTCGCGCTCGCGCTCGTCGCCACCGCCGCGGCGAACGCGATCGGCGGACGGCCGCTGCCGCTCGCGATCGCCTTCGGCGTCGCGGACACGATCGGCACGGCGGCCGCGCTCGGCGTGCTGCAGCCGTGGCGGCACACCTTCCGCCTCTCGTCGCTGCGGGCCGCGCTGCGGTTCGCGAGCGCCACCGCGGTCTCCGCCGTCGTCGGGGGTGCGCTCATCGGTGCCGCACGCGCCCTCGTCGGCGACGGCGAGCTCTGGCCGACCGCGCCGTTCGTCGCCGCGTCGCACGCGGCGGCGATGCTCACGATCGCGCCCTTCGCCGCGCTGCCGCCGCGCATACCGGTCCGTGCCGGCGTGCTGGAGATGGCCGTGCAGGCGTCGCTGCTCGCGCTCGCGATCGCCGTCGTGTTCCACCCCGAGGTGTCGCTGCCGCTCGCCTTCACGCTCTACCCGTTCCTGGCATGGGCGGCCTTCCGGTTCCCGATCCGCCTCGTGCTGCTCGAGACGCTCGTCGCGTCGCTCGCGATGCTCGTCCTCACGCTCGCCGGCGGCGGACCCTTCAGCGGCGAGGCGATCGGCATCGTCGAGGGCGCCGCGCTGCTCGAGGTGCTGCTGGTCAGCTTCGCCGGGTTCGGGGTGGTGCTGTGCTCGGCGCAGTACGAGCTGCGCGCCCTCTCCCGTCGGCTCGACGCCTCGACGCTGCTGCTGAGCGGCAGCCTCGTCGACGCGCGGATCGGCCTCGCGATCGCGGTGCGGCACGCCGACGAGACGCGGGTCGTCTGGACCAACCGCGCGGCGCGCTCGCTGCTCGATCCCGAGCTCGGCCACCGCGACGTGTGGGCCGGTCGCATCGAGGTCGCCGCGGTCCAGGCGCTGCACAGCGCCGAGCAGACCTCGGTCACCACCGTCGGCGGCCGCTCGATCACCGTCGCGGCCAACGCTATCGAGGGCGACGAGGACCGCTTCGCCGTGCAGCTGCTCGACGTGACCTCGATCCTGCAGGCGCAGCAGACGCAGGTGGAGGCCGAGGTCGAGCGCGAGTCGGCGCGCTCCATCCGCGCCGAGCTCGAGCGCCAGCGCGACGACTTCCTCGCGACGACGAGCCACGAGCTGCGCACGCCGATCACGAGCATCGTCGGGTACACCGAGCTGCTCGCGGACTCCGAGGCCGTCGCGCCCGCGAAGCGCGGCTGGCTCGACGTGATCGACCGCAACGCGCACCGCCTCGCCGAGCTCGTCGAGGACCTGCTGACGCTCAGCGGCGGCGCGACCGCGCCGACCAGGCCGCAGCACCTCGACGAGCTGAGCGGCGTCGCGGTGTTCGAGGAGGTGGTCGCGAACCTGCGGGTGGTCAGCGACCCCAAGGGGATCGAGGTCTCCATCGCGCCCGGCGACGTGGCCGTGCTCGGCGCGCGCGGCGACGTGCTGCGGGCGATCACGAACCTGCTCATGAACGCGATCAAGTTCACGCCCGAGGATGGCCGCATCCGCCTCGCCGCGCGCGAGGACGACGGGATGGCCCTGCTCGTCGTCGCCGACACCGGGCCGGGCATGACCGACGAGGAGCTCGCGCAGGCGTTCGAGCGCTTCTACCGCGCGCCGGGCGCGGAGCGCGCGAACGTGGCCGGCACGGGCCTGGGCCTCGCGATCGTCGCGGAGCTCGCCCGTCGCAACGGCGGCGACGTCGAGCTCGCGCGCAACGACGAGGGCGGGCTCACGGCCGAGCTGCGGCTGCCGCTCCCCGCGTGACGCGGCTCAGAGCAGGCTGAGCTCGCGCAGCTTCGCCTCGACGTCGGCGTTCGACGGCTCCACCTGGTGGGTGCCGTCAGGGAAGACGACGACCGGGATGTTCATCCGACCGGCGATCTGCTGCGCGCGCTGCGCCGCCGCGTCGTCGTGCTCGACGTCGATGTAGGCGTAGTCGACGGCGAGGCCGTCGAGCTGCTGCTTCGTGCGTCGGCAGTCCCTGCACCAGTCGGCGCCGTACACCTGGATCGTCGAGTCGGTCATGCCTGCAACGCTACGCGACCGCGCCGCCAAGTCCGTCCAGCCTCCGCTCTGGCGCACGGGGTGCGGCTGCGCCATGCTGGCGGCACGCGGCCGACCGCCGCACGGAGTCAAGACCGAGGAGTCCGCATGGCAACCCTGCTCAACCCCTATCTCGCGTTCGGCCGCCAAGCGCGCGAGGCGATGAACTTCTACCACGGCGTGTTCGGCGGCGACCTGGTCGTCAGCACCTTCGGCGAGTCCGGCATGAACCAGGGCGCCGACGACGCCGACCTGGTCATGCACGCGCAGCTCACGACGGCCGACGGGCACACGCTCATGGGTGCCGACACGCCCCCGACGATGCCGCAGCCGAACGGCACGCAGCAGGTCTCGCTCTCCGGCGACGACGCCGTCGCGCTCACCCGCTACTGGGAGGCGCTCCGCGACGGCGCGAACGTCCTCGAGCCGCTCGTCGAGTCGCCGTGGGGCGACACGTTCGGCATGCTCGTCGACCGCTGGGGCGTGCTGTGGATGGTGAACATCGCGGGCGAGGCGAACGGCGGGGCGAGCGGCGGGGCGAGCGCGGGGACGACCGCCGGCACCGCGGGTGCCGACGAGGTGGCCACCGAGGGCGGGCACCAGGACTCCGCGCAGCAGTGGTACCAGGAGGGCGCGCAGCCCGACGAGACCGCGGGCCACGAGGACACCGCCGACCAGTGGCCGGCGGACGAGCAGCGCACGGACCGCTGACCACCGCCTGACACGACGAAGGGCCGGGCAGCGCGCCCGGCCCTTCGTGCTGCCGTCGTCAGGCCGGCGGCTGCGGGGCACCGCCCGAGGCGGTGTCCTCCTCGGTCTCGGCGTCCTGCTGCTGCTCGTCGAGCGGCTGCGCGTCGCGGTCCTCGGGGTCGACGGTGCGCTCGTCGGGGCTCTGCTGGTCGCTCATCGCTGCGACTCCTCTCGTCGGGACTCCCGTTGTACTCCCCGATCCCGGGAGTACCGTGAGCGCACCTTCCGGGAGAGGAGACATCATGGCGAGACGCTTCCGCTCCAGCAGCTGGCTGCGCGACCACGGGCTGCTGCTCGTGCTGCTCGGCATCTTCGTGGCCACGCTCGCCGCGATGGTCGTGACCGGCGCGGCGGTCGCATCCGACGAGCAGGTGCAGCACGGCGGCGAGCCGATCTCGCCGCTCGCCTACCTCGCGACGCCCGACTTCGCCGAGGCGACGTTCGAGAACTGGGAGTCGGAGTTCCTGCAGATGGCGTCGTACGTGCTGCTGACCGCCTACCTGTTCCAGCGCGGCTCCGCGGAGTCGAAGGACCCGGACAGCGAGGAGCCGGTCGACGAGGACCCGCGGCACGCGCGCGTCACCGCAGCGACGCCCTGGCCGGTGCGGCGCGGCGGGATGGTGCTCAAGCTCTACGAGCACTCGCTGCTCATCTTCTTCTCGGTGCTGTTCCTGCTGTCGATGGCCCTCCACGCGATCGGGGGTGCCGGGGCGTACAACGAGGAGCAGCTGCAGCACGGCGGCGAGCCGGTCTCGGTGCTGGGCTACCTCGGCACGTCGCAGTTCTGGTTCGAGTCGATGCAGAACTGGCAGAGCGAGTTCCTCGCCGTCGCGGCGATCGTCTGGGCGTCGATCTGGCTGCGCGAGCGGGGCTCGCCCGAGTCCAAGCCGGTCTCGGCCCCGCACTCGCAGACCGGGTGAGCGCGGGTACCCTGGTCGCATCCCGACTGCGAAGGAGCAGCCCCATGCCCGAGACGATCATCGCCGGTTACGCGCGCACCCCGTTCGCCAAGTTCCTGGGGCAGCTGGCCCAGGTGCCCTCGACGGCGCTCGGCGCCCACGCGGCGAAGCACGCGCTCGAGAAGGCCGGGATCGCCGCGACCGAGGTGGACGCCGTCATCGTCGGCCAGGTGCTGCAGGCCGCCGTGGGGCAGAACCCGCCGCGCCAGACGGCGGTGGGCGCCGGCATCCCGATGACCGTGCCGGCGCTCGGCGTCAACGCCGTGTGCCTCTCGGGCACCGAGGCGATCGTCACCGGCCACCGCATGATCCAGCTCGGCGAGGCCGACGTCGTCGTCGCCGTCGGCCAGGAGTCGATGACGCTCGCACCGCATGCCGCGCCGATGCGCGCCGGCGCGAAGTTCGGGCAGCTCTCGCTCACCGACACGATGCAGTTCGACGGGCTGACGGATGCCTTCGAGCACGTGCCCATGGGGGAGTCGACCGACGGCTACAACGCCGCGTTCGAGGTCACGCGCGAGCAGCAGGACGAGTTCGCCGCCGCGTCGCACGCCCGGCTCGTGCGCGCGCAGGCCGACGGGACGCTCGACGGCGAGATCGTGCCGTTCGAGGCGAAGGCCGGCCGGAAGACCGTGACCGTGGCCGTCGACGACGGCGTGCGCGCGGAGACCACCGTCGAGTCGCTCGCCGCGCTGCGCCCCGCGTTCACCCCGGAGGGGTCGATCACCGCCGGCAACGCCTCGCAGATCACCGACGGCGCCGCTGCGGTCGTGCTCGTGTCGGACGCCTACGCGACCGAGCACGGCATCACCGGCCTCGCCCGCGTGCTCGCGACCGGCTTCGTCGCCGGCCCGGACGTGTCGCTGCACTCGCAGCCCGCCGACGCGATCGAGCAGGCGCTCCGACGCGCGGGCAGGTCGGCGAGCGACCTGCAGGCGGTCGAGATCAACGAGGCGTTCGCGGCGGTCGGCGTCGCGTCGACGCGGCAGCTCGGCGTCGACCCCGAGATCGTCAACGCCAACGGCGGTGCCGTCTCGCTGGGCCACCCGATCGGCGCATCCGGCGCGCGCATCGTCGGGCACCTCGCCCGTCGCCTGCAGCAGCTGGGCAGCGGCGCGATCGGCGCGAGCGGCATCTGCGGTGGCGGCGGCCAGGGCTCCGCGGTGGTGCTCGAGGCGATCTGATCCGCTGAGAGCGAAGGGCGCCGACGCCCGGCACCCGCCCGGCCTAGGCTGGTCGGATGCGTCTGTCTGTGCTGGATCTCGCCCCGATCGCCCCTGGAGAGACCGCAGGCGCCAGCCTCGCCGGCTCCGTCGAGCTCGCCCAGGCGGCCGAGCGCCTGGGCTACGCCCGCGTCTGGTACGCCGAGCACCACAACATGGCGACGATCGCGTCGAGCGCGACGAGCGTGCTGATCGCCCACGTCGCCGCGCACACGTCGACGATCCGGCTCGGCGCCGGCGGCGTTATGCTGCCCAACCACTCGCCGCTCGTGATCGCCGAGCAGTTCGGCACGCTCGCCGAGCTGCACCCCGGCCGCATCGACCTGGGACTGGGCCGCGCGCCCGGCACCGACCAGCGCACGTGGACGGCGCTGCGCCGCGACATCCGCGCCTCCGAGCGGTTCCCCGAGGACGTCGTCGAGCTGCAGGGCTACCTGTCGGGCTCGCCGACGGTGCCCGGCATCAAGGCGGTGCCCGGCCACGGCACGAACGTGCCGCTGACGATCCTCGGCTCGTCGCTCTTCGGCGCGCAGCTCGCGGCCGCCCTCGGCCTCCCGTACGCCTTCGCGTCGCACTTCGCGCCGGACGCCCTGCACCAGGCCGTCGCGGTCTACCGCGAGCGGTTCGAGCCGAGCGCGCAGCTCGACGCGCCGTTCGTGATCGCCGGCATCAACGCGGTCGTCGCGCCCTCGCGCGACGAGGCGATGCAGATGCAGCGCGAGCTCGTGCGGGCGCGCGTGCGCGGCCTGCTGCTGCGCGACAGCCCGATCGCGCAGCAGGTCGGCGACGACGAGCTCGACGCGCTCGCGGCGAGCCCGCAGGCGGCGCACATCGCGACGATGGTGCGCAACACGGCCCTCGGCACCGGTGACGAGGCGGTGGCGACCCTCCGCCGCTTCCAGGTGGAGGCCGACGCCGACGAGCTCATCATGGCCGTGCACGGCACGACCGCGGAGCGCATCCGCGCGATCGAGCTGCTCGAGGCGGCGGGCGGCCTTCGGGACGCAGCGGCCTGAGTCACGCCGTGGCGCGCGCGCGCCGCAGCCGCAGCTCGCACCACACGGTGACGGCGCCGTAGGCGAGCAGGGCGGCGGCCACGAGGGCGAGGAACGGCACCGTGAGGGGGCGGTCCCACAGCAGGTCGTCGCGGCGGACGACGAGCGAGACGACGATCGCGGCGAGGCTCAGCAGCTGGGCGCCGTAGAGGATGCGGAAGGCGCTCCATCGCCGGTCGCCCAGCATCGCGAGGTTCACGACGCCGGTGAGGGTGAGCACGGCGCCGGTCGCGCGAGCGGTGAGCGGTGTCAGCTGCCATGCCCAGAGCTCCGCGAGCCACGCGGGCACCACGAGCGCGGCGGCGCCGGCCGCGAGCGCCGCGAGCCCGATCGCCGCGAGCGCGACGCGCACCGCGGCGGGGATCGCCACGTCGCCCTCCGGCACCGCACCCCGGCGCGCGCCGGGACCGTGCCCGCGCTGCACCACGAGCAGCCACACCATCGCGACCGGCGTGGTCGCGTAGAGCACGAGCCACACGGCGAACGGCAGGTTGGCCGAGAAGCGGTCGAGGTGCAGCAGCGTCGTGACGAGCAGCGCGGTGGCGAACACCGCCACCGCCGGCAGCCCGTGCCGCACGCGGTGCCAGCTCGGGGTGCGCCAGACGGCGAGGAAGTAGGCGATGCCGCCGAGATACGCGGAGGCGAGCACGAAGGCCGAGAGCGGTGGGGCGATCGGCCACGCGAACAGCTCGCCCGTGCGCTCGGGCGCCGCGAAGAGCACCACGACGGCGACGACGAGGAACGGCACGATCGCGAGCGCGATCCAGCGCGTCGCCGGCAGCGGCCGCTCGATCATGGTGCGCGGACCAGCGCGAGCACGTCGACGAGCGGCATCGTCGCGCCGCGCTGGGCCGCGCCGTCGAACGACTCGCCCGCCCCGCCATCCCGCAGCCGCGCGACGACCATCGTCGAGAAGTCGAACCCGCTGCGGTTGAGCGCGCCCTTCCGGCGCCGCAACGACTGCGCCGCGCCCTGCAGCACGCCCGCGGTGACCGCGTCGCCCTGGGCGCCGCGCACGCCGACGAAGCCCTCGAGCCCGTACGCGACGCCCTCGTCGTGCCCGAGCGCGAGCGACTCGTCGAGGCTCGTGCCGAGGTCGTCAGCCGCGCCCTCGACGTCGCCCGCGAACAGCCGCGCCCAGCCGCGGTGGTTGCGAGCGATGCCGATGCCGAGCAGCTCGTGCTGCGCCGTCGCGAGCGCGAGGCTCTCCTCGAAGCGCTCGCGCGCCCCGCCGATGTCGCCGGTGAGCAGGGCGATCCGGCCGAGCATCACGAGCGTCATCGCCTCGCCCCACGCATCCCCGACGGCGCGGAAGCCGGCGCGGCTGCGCTCGAGCACGGCGGTCGCGGCGGGAACGTCGGGCCCGTCGGGCAGCGTCAGCAGTCCCAGGCCGATCGAGACGTCGGCGAGGGCGGCGCCGCCGGGGTCCTCCGCCTCCGCGAAGAGGTCGCGCGAGGCCTGCATCCCGGGCACGACGTCCGACGTCGGCTCCTGCCAGAAGCGGATGGCGTGGGTGTAGTAGAGCGCGATCGCTCGCGTGCGCACGCCGAGCGGGATCGACTCGCGCTCGGCGAGCGCGAGCAGCTCGGTCATCCACTCGCGCACGAGTCCGAGGTGGCCGGCGATCCAGTGGTAGAGGTAGAGCGACCACGCGTGCTCGGCGGCGTCGTCGAGCCGGCGGTCGTCGAGCAGCAGCCGCACGACGCCGCCGAGGTTCTCGGCCTCGAGGTCGAGCCGTCGCAGCGTCGCGAGCTGCGACGCGCCCCGCATCGCCGCCTCCGCATCCGACGCGACCTGCCGGTAGTGGTCGATCCACGCCGCCCTGGCGGTCTCGAGCAGCGACGCGGGTCCGTTTTCCCGCGCGAACGCGCGGACGAGCACGGGCAGCGCGAGCATCGGCGCGCCCCGATGGTCCTCGTGGCGCAGCAGGCTCGCCTCGGCGAGGGCGGTGATCGCGGCGGTCGGATCGGCGATGCCGGCGGCGCCCAGCACCTGCTCGGCGGTGCTGCCCGCGAACGGGCCGGCGGGCACGGCGAGCGCGGTGAGCGCCTCGGTGGCGCTCGGATCGAGCAGGTCGACGCTCCACTGGATCGTGCTGCGCAGCGCCTGCTGGCGCTCGGGCAGGTCGCGCGCGCCGCCGACGAGCAGGGTGAGCGCCGACTCCAGCCGGCGCAGCAGCTCGTCGACCGGCATCCACACCATGCGCGCGGCCGCGAGCTCGATCGCGAGCGGGCTGCCGTCGAGCCGGCGGCAGATCTCGGCGACCGTCGCCTCGTTCTCGGGACCCAGTCGGAAGCCCGGTCGGACGGCGGCCGCGCGCTCCTCGAAGAGCGCCGCCGCTGCGGCGGCGTCGAGCGGACCGAGCGGGAAGAGCCGCTCCGCGCGCACGCGCAGCGGCGAGCGGCTCGTCACGAGCAGCGTCAGCCGCGGGGCGGCGCCGATGAGCCGCACGAGCAGCCCGACGGCGCCCAGCACGTGCTCGAGGTTGTCGACCACGAGCAGCACGTCGCGATCGGCGAGCGCCTCGACGACCTTCTGCTCGAGCGGCGCGTCGCCGGTGTCGCGCACGCCGAGCGAGCGGGCGATCACGGTGATGGCCCGCTCCGGCACGGTGATCGTCTCGAGCATCGCGAAGGCGACCGGGCGACCGGCGGCCGCGGCCGCCCCCGCCACCTCGATCGCGAGCCGCGACTTGCCGATGCCGCCGTCGCCCACGATCGTCACGATCCGCACGTCGGGGCGGTCGAGCATCGCGAGCAGCGCGTCGCGCTCGGCGTCGCGGCCGACGATCGCGCTGTAGGGCGCGGGGATGCCCGGCATCGCGTCGGCGCGCAGCGCGCCGCGCGGCCGGCCGGCGTCGAAGCGCTCCGCGAGCAGCGTCGCGAGGTCCTGCCGCACGAGCGTCGCCAGCTCGTCGGCGTCGCGGTAGGCGCGGTACGACACGCGGTCGTCGGCGCGGATGCGGTCGAGCAGCGCCGCGAGCCGCGGCTCGCGCTCCGGCGCGGGGTCGAGCACGTAGATGAGCGACGGCAGCTCACCGGAGAGCGCGTACTCGTCCTCGAGCCCCGAGACCGCCTCGCCCGGCGCCACCCAGCCGTAGCGCTCGCCGTAGATGCCCACGAAGACGTCGCTCTGCGCGAGGTAGGAGCGGTAGAGCGAGCGGGGCGGGTGCGGCCGGGATCCCAGCTCGAACATCACCGGCGCGAGCTGCAGCCCCTCGATCGCCGACCGGACCGCCTGGCGCTCGGCCGCCAGCTCCTTCAGCGTGGAGCTGACGAAGACGCGCAGCCGCTGGTCAGGCGTGCGGATCGGCGTGTCCGCCTCATCCATGCACGCAGTCTGACTCCCCGCGAGCGGCGTGTCCAGCCGTCGCGTGCCGGCGCTACGGCGCCTCGCGGAGGGTGAGCCGGGCGACGGATGCCGCGGCTGCGGCGAGCAGGTCGGCCGCGTCGCGCTGCAGCGCGCCGAGGTCCGCCGGCCCGGCCGCGATCGAGATCGCCGGCACGCCCATCGCCGCGGCGGCGTGCGCGTCGACCGCACCCGCGAGCACGCAGAGCTGCACGCCCTGTGCGCGGGCGGCGGCGTGCACGACCGAGACGACCTTGCCGCCTGCTGACTGGCCGTCGAACCTGCCCTCGCCGGTGAGCACGAGCGCGCTGCCGGCGATCGCCCGGTCGAGGCCGACGAGTCCCGCGAACCAGGCGCCGCCCGCGACGATCTCGCCGCCGGTGAGGGCGCGCAGCACGCTCGCGGCGCCACCGGCCGCCCCGGCGCCCGGCACGTCGGCGATCGCCGCGCGCTCCACGCCGAGGGCGGTGGCCGCGGCGCTCGCGAGCCGGCCGAGGGCGGCGTCGAGGGTCGCGACCTCGGCGGGCGTCGCGCCCTTCTGCGGCCCGAAGACCGCGGCCGCACCGCGCGGCCCGGTGAGGGGTGCGTCCACGTCGGTGACGAAGCGCCAGCGCGCGGCCAGCGCCCGCGGATCGATCGCCGTCACGTCGATGCGCTCGAGCGCGCCGAGGCCGCCGCCGCCCGCGCCGACGGGGCTGCCCGCGGCATCGGTCAGCCGTGCGCCGAGCGCGGTGAGCACCCCGGCGCCGCCGTCCGTGGTGGCGGAGCCGCCGAGCAGCAGCGTCAGCTCCGTCGCGCCGGCATCGAGCGCGTCGAGCACGACGCGGCCCAGCCCCTCGGTCGACGCCTCGAGCGGCCGGAGCTGCGCGTCCTCGACCTGGGGCAGGCCCGCGGCCTGGGCGAGCTCGATCACCGCGTGGCCGCCGTCGAGCGTCCACTGCGCGATCGCGGGCCTCCCGATCGCGTCGACCGTCGCGGTCGACCGCAGCTCGCCGCCGCGCGCGAGCAGCGCGTCGAGGCTGCCCTCGCCGCCGTCCGCCATCGGCACGAGCACGACCTCGGCGCCGGGCACCGCGGCGCGCACGCCGCGGGCGGCCGCCTCGCATGCCTCGAGCGCCGTCAGGCTGCCCTTGAACGCGTCGAAGGCCGCGACCACCCGGGTCATCGCGTGAGCCCGTACCGCTCGGCGAAGCGGGCGAGGATGGTCTGCGGATGCTCGACGTGCGCGGCCCGGCCGGCACGGACGAGGTCGTCGACCTCGTCGGGGGAGAAGTAGCCGTGGTCGCGGTAGGCGCGGATGCGCTGCTCAAGGCCGTCGGCGTCGAGCTCGGGGTGGAACTGCGTCGCGACGACGTGCTCGCCCACCCGCAGCATGTGCACGCAGGCGGCGGAGACGGCCAGCGTCGTGACGGGGTGCGCGACCGAGCCCGCGGGGGCCTCGCGGATGCCCTCCTTGTGGCCGCCGAACGCGGTGAACGCGCGGGGGAGGCCCTCGATGAGCCAGTCCTCGCCGACGAGGCTCAGCTCGACGGGCGCGACCGACTCCGCGATGCCCCGCACCATCCGCTCGCCGAGCGCGTGCACGACGGCGCCGAGGCCGAGGCACGCGCCGAGGTAGGGGATGTCGTCGCGGATCACCTGCGTCGCGAGCGCGGTGAGCCACGGCACGACGCCGGCGTGCGCCGCGGGCCGCAGCTCGGGGTCGTCGCTGAAGTTCGCGGGGCCGCCGCCGATGAGCACGGCGTCGACGCCGGCCAGGTCGATGGCGGGCTGGTCGCGGTCGAGCCGGATGCGCTCGACGCGGCCCTCGTCGAGGCGCCCGAAGCGCACCATCGCCTCGAGCTCGGCAGCGGCGACGTCGTCCTCGGGCCGCGACTGCACGATGAGGATGCGGCTCATGCTCGCCGCCCCTCGGCCGTCCAGACGCCGCTCGAGCCGCGTCGGTGCGAGCCGACCAGGTGGGTGTCGACGATCCCGACCGCCTCCATGAGCGCGTGCATCGTGGTGGGGCCGACGTGCGCGAAGCCGCGGCGCTTGAGCGCCTTCGAGAGCTCGATCGACTCCGGCGACTGCGTCGGCACGTCGGCGAACGTCTCGGGCGCGGGCGTCGACTCCGGCTGGAACGACCAGACGAGCGCCGGGAGCCCGCCCTCGGCGCGCAGCGCCACCGTGGCGCGCGCGTTGCCGATCGTCGCGTCGATCTTGCGGCGGTTGCGCACGATGCCGGCGTCGTCCATGAGCCTCGCGACGTCGGCGTCGTCGAACGCGGCCACGGCATCCGGGTCGAAGCCCGCGAACGCCGCGCGGAACGCCGGGCGCTTGCGCAGGATCGTCGACCACGACAGCCCCGACTGGAAGGCCTCGAGCGAGAGCCGCTCGAAGAGGCCGGTCTCGTCGCGCACGGGCATGCCCCACTCGCGGTCGTAGTAGTCGCGCAGCAGCGGGTCGGACGCGGCCCACAGCGGGCGCGCGAGGCGGTCGTCGCCGACGATCAGGTGCATGCCCTCAACGTACGCTGGTCCGGTGCAGACGGATGCGGAGCGGCGCGCGTGGCGCGCGGGGCTCAGCGTCGTCATCGCGACGAGCGCGTACGGGCTCTCGTTCGGCGCCCTCTCGATCACCGCGGGGCTCGACCTCTGGCAGACGATGGTGCTGAGCGCGCTGATGTTCTCGGGCGGCTCGCAGTTCGCGTTCATCGGCGTGATGGCCGCGGGCGGCGGCATCGCGGGCGTGGCGAGCGCGGCGATGCTGGGGCTGCGCAACGCGCTCTACGGCATGAGCATGCGCCGGGTGGTGGCGCCCCGCGGCGCGATGATCCCGGTCGCGGCGCACGTGACGATCGACGAGTCGACGGCCGTGGCGCTCGCGCAGCCCGACGCGCGCGCCCAGCGCGTCGGCTTCTGGGTCACGGGCGTCGGCATCTGGGTGGGGTGGAACCTCGCGACGCTCGCGGGCGCGCTGCTCGGCGACCTGCTCGGCGACCCCAAGCAGTGGGGGCTCGACGCGGCTGCCGCGGCCGCGTTCGTCGGCCTGCTCTGGCCCCGGCTGCGCGCGCGGCAGGCGATCGCGGTGGCCGCGGCGAGCGCGGTGGTCGCGGCGTCGCTGCTGCCGGTGCTGCCCGCGGGGCTCCCCGTGATCGTCGCCGCGGCGGTCGGCGTCGTCGTCGGGCTGACGAACTGGCTCGGGCCGAAGCACGAGTCGCGCTTGCCCGACCCGGGTCCTGCCGAGGTGCACGGCTCCCGTCACGCCGGACCGACGCGTCCGCGGGGCGGGCGCCCATGACGACCTGGCACCTCATCCTGCTCGCGAGCATCGCGGTGCTCGCGATCAAGCTGCTCGGCTACGCCGTGCCGCCGCGGCTCTTCGACCAGCCGCGGCCGCGCCGCACGCTCGAGCTGCTCACCGTGTCGCTGCTCGCGGGGCTCGTCGCCGTGCAGATGCTCGGCGGCGACGGCGGGATCGTGCTCGACGCGCGGATCCCCGCGGTCGCGGTCGCGGCGGGCCTCTTCGCGGTGCGCGCACCCTTCATCGTTGCGGTCGCAGCAGCCGCCGCGACGGCCGCGCTGCTGCGCCAGCTCGCGGGGCTGCCGTGACGGCGCCACGGGCCCGCGGGGTTCGCTAGGGTGGGCGTCTCAGGCGACGCCGGCTCCGAGTCCGGACGCCGCCTCGAGACCGTATGCTGATCGTCACCGCCGGACCGCCGGCGCCATCGCGTGGAGGAAGCGCATGACCGAGCAGGACCCGCGCAGGGGACCCGACGGCGAGAGCACGCAGTCGTGGGGTGACGACTACCGCGCGCAGCTCGCCGCGATGCTGTCGGGCACCTCGGCGGAGGACCGCGAGGCCGTGGCATCGCTGCCGTCAGGCTCCGCCATCCTCGTCGTGCGACGCGGCCCGAACGTGGGCGCGCGCTTCCTGCTGGACCAGGACTCCACGATCGCCGGTCGTCACCCCGACGCCGACATCTTCCTCGACGACGTGACGGTCTCGCGCCGTCATGCCGAGTTCACGCGCGAGGGCACGACGTTCGAGCTGCGCGACCTCGGCTCGCTCAACGGCACGTACCACGACGGCGAGCGCGTCGACCGCGCCGTGCTGCGCGACGGCGCCGAGGTCCAGGTCGGCAAGTTCCGCCTCACCTTCTACCGCTCCCGCCTCGACCTCGACGCCCGGGCGTGAGCGCCCAAGCCGCGAGGAAGCCTGCCGGACTCCTCTCGATCGGTCAGGTGCTGGCGAAGCTCGGACCGGAGTTCCCCGACCTCTCGCCGTCGAAGCTGCGGTTCCTCGAGGACCAGGGCCTCATCTCGCCGCAGCGCACGCCGTCGGGCTACCGCAAGTTCGACGCCGCCGACCTCGAGCGGCTGCGCTACATCCTGACGCTGCAGCGCGACCACTACCTGCCGCTCAAGGTGATCCTCGGGCACCTCGACGACATCGACCACGGCCGCACGCCGCAGATCCCCGGCGCCAACGTGCGCGTCGAGGCGCCGTCGATCCTGACCGCCGAGCGCCGGCTGTCGCGCGCGGAGCTGCAGGCCGAGGCCGGTGCGTCGAAGCAGCTGCTCACCGACGCGCTCTCCGCCCAGCTGCTCCCGGGTGCGGAGCCGTTCGGCGACGAGGCCGTGCAGGCGCTGCGCGCGCTCGTCGAGCTGCAGCGCTACGGCATCGAGCCGCGCCACCTGCGCGGCATGCGCCAGTCGGCGCAGCGCGAGGCGGCGCTCATCGAGTCGGCGCTCAAGCCCATGCGCGGCCGTCGCGAGACGGGCAGCCAGGCGAAGGCGGCCGAGGCGGCGCGCGACCTCGCCGGCCAGATCCAGTCGGTCCGCGAGCTCCTCACGCGCGACGCGCTCGACGCCTGAGGGCGCGCGTGGGCGCCAGGGCGTAGACTCGGCTCCGACACGCCGAACCGCGAGCCAGATGCGGGGCGACGGGGGAGCGGGTCGCTACGGTAGGGCCGAACACTCAATCTCTTCTTGAAGGTTGAGCCCAGCCAGCGGAAGGAACGGCCATGCGTGACGGCAGCCGGGATGACACCCAGGGCAGCACCGGCACCACCGAGGGCGGCCGCTTCGAGGCAGGCCTGCTGTTCACCGACGGGCTGCCGCAGGAGACCGACGCGGTCGGCTACCGCGGCGCGATCGCCGCCGACGCCGCCGGCATCACCTACCGCCAGCTCGACTACTGGGCGCGCACCGGGCTCGTCGAGCCGACCGTGCGCCCCGCGCACGGCTCCGGCAGCCAGCGCCTCTACTCGTTCCGCGACATCCTCGTGCTGAAGCTCGTCAAGCGCCTGCTCGACACCGGCATCTCGCTGCAGCAGATCCGCGTCGCCATCCAGCAGCTCCACGAGGCCGGCGTCCGCGACCTCACCCAGACCACGCTCATCTCCGACGGCGCGAGCGTCTACCTCTGCACCTCGAGCGACGAGGTCATCGACCTCCTCGGCCGCGGCCAGGGCGTGTTCGGCATCGCCGTCGGCAAGGTGCTGCGCGAGGTCGAGACCCAGCTCATCGAGCTCGAGGTCACCCCGGTCGACGACAGCCACGTCGACGAGCTCGCGGCGCGCCGCGCGCGCCGCAGCCGCACGGCCTGACGGGGTCGGGTCGGCGGCCGCTGTGCAGCAGCGCCCGGCTCGCCGGGCTGAAAGGCGCAGGGATGCGGGTGCCGCGCACGCTGGGCTGGTCCCGTCGCGTCGTGCGCGCGGTGGCGTGAGCCCGGTGTCGCAGGCGCGGTGTCGTGAGGCGCGAATGTCGGGTTGCTGCGGGAGTGTCGCGTCACTCCGACAAGAAGTCGACACTCGGCGTGCAAGGACGCGGTGACCCGGGCGGGAGTGTCGGGTTGATGCGGGAGTGTTGCGACACTCCGACCGGAAGTCGACACTCGTCGCGGCGGCGGATCGCTCGCCGCTCGGCGCTCCTACTGGTGCTTGTCGGGCGCCGGAGAGCTCGTCGACGAGGCGTCGGCCTCCGCCGCCGCCTCGAGCTCGGCAGCCGCGGTTGCGTCGACCGCTGCGGTCGGCGCGGGCACCTTGCGGCCCGACGCGGCCTCGTCGCCGGCGCGGCCGGAGGCGGTGAGCACGGTCTGGAGCAGCTCGTCGAACTGCAGCGCCATCTCCTGGGCACCCTCGCCCGGCCAGACGTGCAGCGGACGGGCGGCGCCCTGCGCCTGCTGCATCGACGTGCGCTCGGGGAGGATCGTCTCGAGCACGAGCGGCCCGAACATGTCCTTGAGCTCCTGGATGCGGTACTGGTGCTCGAGCGACTGCGGGCGGGCGCGGTTCACGACGATGCCGAGCGGCTGCAGGCGCGGGCTCAGGCCGCGGCGGATCTCCTCGATCGCGCGCAGCGCGCGGTCGGCGGCCGCGACCGAGAACAGGCCGGGCTCGGTGACGACGAGCACGCGGTCGGAGGCAGCCCACGCGGTGCGCGTCAGGGCGTTGAGCGACGGGGCGCAGTCGACGAGCACGAGGTCGTAGTCGTCCTCGACGGTCGTGAGCGCCGTCTCGAGCTTCCAGATGTCCTTGATGGTCGGATGCGGGCCGTCGAAGTTGATCGCGGACGGCGAGCCGATGAGCACGTCGATCGTGCCGCCGTGGCCCTGCGTCCATCCGGACGGCGAGATCGCCTGCTGGACGATCTTGTCCTTCGGGTTCGCGAGCACGTCGGCGACGTTGAGGCGCCCGTCGATCTCGATGTCCATGCCGGTCGAGGCGTCCGACTGCGGGTCGAGGTCGACCACGAGCGTGCGGAGGCCCTTGGCGAAGGCTGCGGAGGCGAGACCGAGGGTCACGGTCGTCTTGCCGACACCGCCTTTGAGGGAGCTGATCGAGAGTACGTGCACGGCGGCCAAGCCTAGCGGCACTAGATTGGAAAGACCGCGTCGCCGCACCTCTCGGAGGAATCCGCCATGTTCTCGAAGCTGCTTGTCGCCAACCGTGGCGAGATCGCGATCCGCGCCTTCCGGGCCGCCAACGAGCTGGGGATCCGCACGGTCGCCGTGTACGCGCACGAGGACCGCAACTCGCTGCACTGCCAGAAGGCCGACGAGGCGTACCAGATCGGCGAGCCCGGCCGCCCGGTGCGCGCCTACCTCACGGTGAGCGAGATCATCCGGGTCGCCAAGGACGCCGGCGCCGACGCCATCTACCCTGGCTACGGCTTCCTGAGCGAGAACCCCGAGCTGGCGACCGCCGCCGCCGAGGCGGGCATCACGTTCGTCGGCCCCGGCCCGACGGTGCTGGCGATGGCCGGCAACAAGGTGACGGCGAAGGAGCACGCGATCGCGGCCGGCGTGCCCGTGCTCGCCTCGACCCCCGCCACCACCGACCTCGAGGCGCTCGTCGCGGGCGCGGACCAGCTCGGCTTCCCCGTCTTCTGCAAGGCGGTCGCCGGCGGCGGCGGCCGCGGGATGCGCCTCGTCGAGCGCCGCGAGGACCTGCGCGACGCGCTCGAGGCCGCCATGCGCGAGGCAGACAGCGCCTTCGGCGACCCGACGATGTTCATCGAGCAGGCCGTCGTGCGCCCCCGCCACATCGAGGTGCAGATCCTCGCCGACGCGTCGGGCGAGACGGTGCACCTGTTCGAGCGCGACTGCTCCGTGCAGCGCCGCCACCAGAAGGTGGTCGAGCTCGCGCCGGCGCCGAACCTCTCGCAGGAGCAGCGCGACGCGCTCTACCGCGACGCGGTCGCCTTCGCGCGCTCGATCGGCTACGTCAACGCCGGCACGGTCGAGTTCCTGCTCGACACCGCGGGCGAGCGCGAGGGCCAGCACGTCTTCATCGAGATGAACCCGCGCATCCAGGTCGAGCACACGGTCACCGAGGAGATCACCGACGTCGACCTCGTCGCGAGCCAGATCCGCATCGCCGCGGGGGAGTCGCTCGTCGACCTCGGCCTCACGCAGGACCAGATCCAGATGCACGGCGCGGCGCTGCAGTGCCGCGTCACGACCGAGAACCCCGCCGACGGCTTCCGCCCCGACACCGGCCGCATCACCGCGTACCGCTCGCCCGGCGGGGCGGGCGTGCGCCTCGACGGCGGCACGATCAACCCCGGCACCGAGGTGAGCGCCCACTTCGACTCGATGCTCGCGAAGGTCACGTGCCGCGGCCGCGACCTCGACACCGCGATCCGCCGCGCCCACCGCGCGGTGAGCGAGTTCCGCATCCGCGGCGTCGCCACGAACATCCCGTTCCTGCTCAACCTGCTCGACAGCCCCGACTTCCGCGCCGGCGACGTGTCGACGCACTTCATCGACGAGCACCCGGAGCTCACGCGCATCAACCCGCCGAAGGACCGGGCGTCGAAGGTGCTCGCCTGGCTCGCCGACGTCACGGTCAACCAGCCGAACGGCGAGGCCGTCGACGTCATCAACCCGGCGATCAAGCTGCCGACGATCGACCTCGAGGCGCCCGCGCCCGACGGCGAGCGCCAGCGCCTGCAGGAGCTCGGCCCGGCCGGCTGGGCGAAGGCGCTCCGCGAGCGCACCTCGCTCGCCGTCACCGAGACCACCTTCCGCGACGCCCACCAGTCGCTGCTCGCGACCCGCGTGCGCACCGCCGACCTCGTCGCGGTCGCGCCGCACGTCGCGCGCATGACGCCGCAGCTGCTGTCGATGGAGGCGTGGGGCGGCGCGACCTACGACGTCGCGCTGCGCTTCCTCGGCGAGGACCCGTGGGAGCGGCTCGTCGCCATCCGCGAGGCGATGCCGAACATCCCGCTGCAGATGCTGCTGCGCGGCCGCAACACCGTCGGCTACACGCCGTACCCGACCGAGGTGACCGAGGCCTTCGTCGAGGAGGCCGCCGCGACCGGCATCGACGTGTTCCGGATCTTCGACGCGCTCAACGACGTCGACCAGATGCGCCCCGCGATCGATGCGGTGCTCGCGACCGGCACGACGGTCGCGGAGGTCGCGCTCTGCTACTCCGGCGACCTGCTCGACCCCGCCGAGGACCTCTACACGCTCGACTACTACCTCGCGCTCGCCGAGCGGATCGTGGACGCCGGCGCGCACGTGCTCGCGATCAAGGACATGGCGGGCCTGCTGCGCGCGGGCGCCGCGTCGAAGCTCGTCGCCGCGCTGCGCGAGCGCTTCGACCTGCCCGTGCACCTCCACACCCACGACACCGCCGGCGGTCAGCTCGCGACCCTGCTCGCCGCCTCCGCCGCGGGCGTCGACGCCGTCGACGTCGCGAGCGCGCCGATGGCGGGCACGACGAGCCAGCCGTCGCTCTCGGCGCTCATCGCCGCGGTCGCGCACACCGACCGCGACACCGGGCTCTCGCTCGACGCCGCGAGCGACCTCGAGCCCTACTGGGAGGCGGTCCGCCGCCTCTACAAGCCGTTCGAGTCGGGCCTGCCCGGCCCCACCGGCCGCGTGTACCGCCACGAGATCCCGGGCGGCCAGCTCTCGAACCTGCGGCAGCAGGCGATCGCGCTCGGCCTCGCCGACGACTTCGAGAAGATCGAGGACTGGTACGCGGCAGCGTCGCGCATCCTCGGCCGCCCGACGAAGGTGACGCCCTCGTCGAAGGTCGTCGGCGACCTCGCGCTGCAGCTCGTCGCGCAGGGCGTGGACCCGGACGACTTCGAGCGCGACCCGCGCAAGTACGACATCCCCGACTCCGTCATCGGCTTCATGGCCGGCGAGCTCGGCGACCTGCCGGGCGGCTGGCCCGAGCCGTTCCGCTCGAAGGTGCTCGAGGGGCGCGACGTCGACATCTCGATCACGCCGCTCACCGGCGAGCAGCGCACCCGCCTCGAGGCCCCCGGCGCCGACCGGCAGGACGCGCTCAACGAGCTGCTCTTCGCCGGCCCCACGCGGGCGTTCAAGGAGACGCGCGCGCAGTTCGGCGACCTCTCGGTCGTCGACACGATCGACTACCTCTACGGCATGCAGCCGGGCGAGGAGCACCAGGTCGGCATCGGCCGCGGCGTGACCCTCAACGTCGAGCTCGAGGCGGTCGGCCAGCCCGACGACGACGGCATCGTCACGGTCATGACGGTGCTCAACGGCCAGCTGCGCCCGGTGTACGTGCGCGACCGCTCGGTCACGGTCGACAAGCCGCGGGCGGAGAAGGCGGATGCGTCGGTGCCCGGCCAGGTCGCGGCTCCGTTCGCGGGCGCGGTGACGGTCAAGGTCGCGCAGGGCGACACGGTCGCCGCGGGCGACCCGATCGCGACGATCGAGGCGATGAAGATGGAGGCCGCGATCACGACCCCCGTCGCCGGCACGGTCGAGCGGATGGCGCTCACCGGCACGACGCCCGTCGAGGCCGGCGACCTCATCGCGGTGGTGCGCCCGGCATGAGCGTCCGCGACATCCGCGTATTCGGCGACCCGGTGCTGCGCGAGCGCGCCGCGGCCGTCGACCCGTCGGCGCCCGCGACCGCCGCGCTCGTGCAGGACCTGCTCGACACCGTGCAGGTGCCCGGTCGCGCGGGCGTCGCCGCCAACCAGATCGGCGTCGCGAAGGCCGCCTTCTCCTACAACGTCGACGGCGAGGTCGGCTACGTGCTGAACCCCCGCATCGTCGAGGTGCGCGGCGAGCCGGTGCTCGTCGACGAGGGATGCCTGTCGGTGCCGGAGCTGGGCTTCCCCACCCCGCGGCACCCGTTCTGCCGCGTGGAGGGCGTCGACCTCGACGGCGCGGAGGTGGTGCTCGAGGGCGAGGGGCTCATGGCGCAGATGCTGCAGCACGAGGTGGCCCACCTCGACGGCAAGCTGTACCTGCAGGCGCTCGAGAAGCCGATGCGCTCGGTCGCGATGGCCGAGGTGCGCAAGGCTCCCTGGTACTAGGCCGGCTTCTCGAGCGTGAAGATGCCGTAGCGCATCGCGCCGGTGCGGTACGCGAGCATGAGCCGGGGGAGCGACAGCGCGAAGACGCGGTTGCGCGCGGTGCGCGCGAGCCGGCGCATCTCGGGGTCCACGACGACCGCGCGCAGCATCCGGCCCGTGCAGATCGTCCAGGTGCGGGCGACGCGGCGGCTGACGTCGTCGTAGCCGACCACCTCGAAGCCCGCGGTGCGCGCCATGGCGGCGTACTCCTCGCGCGTGCCCATCGAGGGCAGCCGGCCCTCGCTGCAGATGGGCTCGAGCAGGTGGCGCACCTTCCAGCCGCGCGCGCCCGTCTCCGCGAGCCACGCGCAGACGACGAGGCGGCCGCCGGGCCGCAGCACGCGGTGCGCCTCGTCGAAGAAGCCCTGCTTGTCGGCCATGTGCTCGCTCGACTCGATCGCCCACGCGGCGTCGGCCGAGGCGTCGGGGAGGCCGTTGTCGAGCCAGTCGCGGACCCGGACGTCGACGTCGGCGACGGGGATCGTGGCTGCGTGCCTCGCCTGCTCGCCCGAGAGCGTGAACCCGACGACCCGGACCCCCCGCGTCGCCGCGAGCCGGCGCGCGGTGCCGCCGTAGCCGCAGCCGATGTCGACGCACGCCGCGCCCGGCTGCAGCCGCAGCCGCTCGCCGACCGCGTCGACCATCGCCTCGACCGCCTCGGCAGGCCGCTCACGACCGGTCGTCCACAGCCCGTGGTGCACGTGCTCGCCCCACAGGCTGCGGTAGACCGCGTCGAGCTCGTCGTAGTGGTCGGCGACCGCCGCGGTGCCGTGCGCGGTGGCGGGGACGATCATGCGATGCCGGTCACGCGCCGACGTCGTGCGCGGTCGAGTTCGACGCGTACATGTCGTCGATCTGCGCCTTGAAGTCGTCCATGATGTTCTGCCGCTTGATCGACATCTTCGGCGTCAGGTGGCCGTTGGCCTCGATGAACTCGACCGGCAGGATCGCGAACTTCCGCACCGACTCGGCGCGCGAGACGAGCGTGTTCGCCTTCTGGATGGCGCTGCGCACCTCCTCGACGACCGCGGGGTGCGCGGCCGCCTGCTCGAGCGACATCGTGCGGTCGTGCCCGTGGTTCTCGAGCCAGGTCGCGAGCATCTCGCCGTCGAGCGTGATGAGGGCGGCGATGAACGGCTTCTGGTCGCCGACCACGACCGGCTGCCCGATGATCGTGTTCGAGCGGATCGGGTCCTCGAGCGTGTTCGGCGCGACGTTCTTGCCCGCCGCGGTGACGAGCAGCTCCTTCTTGCGACCCGTGATCGTCAGGTAGCCGTCGGCGTCGAGCGAGCCGATGTCGCCGGTGTGGAACCAGCCGTCCTCGGTGAACGCATCCTTCGTCGCCTGCTCGTTGTGCCAGTAGCCGTCGAACACGGCGACGCCCTTGCCGAGCACCTCGCCGTCCTCGGCGATCTTGACGCCGTTGCCGGGCAGCGCCGGTCCGACGGTGCCGATCTTGAAGCGGTCGGGCACGTTCACGGTGAGCGGCGCGGTCGTCTCGGTCAGGCCGTAGCCCTCGAGGATGCGGATGCCGAGGGAGCGGTAGAAGTGCGCGAGGAACGTCGACAGCGGTGCGGAGCCGGAGACGGCGTAGCGCACCTGCCCGCCCATGGCGGTGCGGAGCTTGTTGAGCACGAGCCGGTCGAAGAGCGCGAACTGCAGCTTGAGGCCGAGCGGCACGTGGCCGGCGTCGAGCGCCTTCGAGTGCTCGACCGCGACCTCGGCCGCGCGGAGGAAGATCTTGCCCTTGCCGCCGGCCTCGGCCTTCTGCTCGCTCGCGTTGTAGACCTTCTCGAACACGCGCGGCACGGCGAGGAAGAAGGTGGGCTTGAACGAGCCGAGCGAGGCGAGCAGCTTCTTCGTGTCGGACTGGTGCCCGACGCGCACGCTCGCGGCGATCGCGAGCACCGAGATGAAGCGGGCGAAGACGTGCGCCTGCGTCACGAACAGGAGGGTCGACGTGCCCGGGCCCACGACATCCGCCATCACGACGCGCGCGTTGCGGCACAGCTCGACGAAGTTCGCGTGCGTGAGCATGACGCCCTTGGGGCGGCCGGTCGAGCCCGACGTGTAGATGAGCGTCGCGAGGTCGCTGCCGCGGGCCATCGAGCGGCGCCGCTCGATCTCGTCGTCGGGCACGTCGACGCCGCGCTCGACGAGCCGGTCGAGGTCGCCGCGGTCGATGCGCCACACGTCGGTGATGGCCGGCAGGTCGCCGTGCGCCTCGTCGAAGCGCGAGACGAGGTCGGCGTCCTCGAGGATGACGCGGGTCGCGCCGCCGTCGGAGAGGATCCACTGGATCTGCGAGGGCGCGGACGTCTCGTAGACGGGCACCATGCGCGCGCCGGCGTACCAGAGCGCGAAGTCGACGAGCGAGAACTCGTAGCGCACCTTGCACATGAAGCCGACGAAGTCGCCGGGCTGCACGCCCGCGGCCACGAAGCCCTTCGCGAGGGCGATGACCTGGCGGTGGAACTCGCGCGTCGGGATGTCGCGCCAGCCCTCGCCCTCCGGCACCGCGAAGAGCGGCGCGTCCGGGTGGTTCAGGAGCGTCTCCTCGAGCAGGTCGGTGACGTTCGCCTCCGGGTCAGCGGCGACGACCGGCGGCATGACGCCCTCGGGGACGGTGATCTCTGGCACTGCGACTCCTTCGGCTGTCGTGCGTTGGGCTCATCCTATGGTCGGGCACGCAGGTCGGCGGCAGGCTGGGCGCATGTCCGTCGGGCTTCCACACCTGCCCTAGGCTCGGGGCCCGGAGGAGGTGCGATGTTCTACTGGCTGCTGCGGCACTGGGTGGTTGGGCCGTTCATGACGCGCGTCTTCCGGCCGTGGGTGGTCGGCCTCGACAACATCCCCGAGCACGGCGGCGCGATCATCGCCGGCAACCACCTCTCGGTCATCGACTCCTTCCTCATGCCGCTCGTCATCGACCGCCGCGTCTGGTTCCTCGCGAAGTCCGACTACTTCAACGGCCCGGGCCTCAAGGGCAAGCTCGTGCGCTGGTTCTTCCTCGCGGTCGGGCAGCTGCCGATGGACCGCTCGGGCGGCGAGAAGAGCTCGCAGAGCCTCAACGCCGCGCTCCAGCAGCTGCAGGACGGCGGCCTCATCGGCATCTACCCCGAGGGCACGCGCAGCCCCGACGGCAAGCTGTACCGCGGCCGCACCGGCGTCGCGCGCATGGTGCTCGACGCGCGCGTCCCGGTCGTGCCGTGCGTCATGGTCGACACCGAGAAGATCATGCCCATCGGCCGCAAGCTGCCGAAGGTCGGCCGCATCGGCATCATCTTCGGCGAGCCGCTCGACTTCTCGCGCTACTACAACCTCGAGGGCGACCGCTTCGTGCTGCGCTCCATCACCGACGAGATCATGGTGGCGCTCAACCGCATCTCCGACCAGGAGTACGTCGACGTGTACGCGTCGAGCGTGAAGTCGCGCGTCGAGGCCGAGCGCAGCGCGCTCGCCGCGAAGCGCGGGCGATGACCCGCTCGCTAGACTGATCTGCGGCGCGCTCGGCGCCGCATGAAGCAGAGGCTGGCATGACCGACACCATCGCGATCACCGACCCGGACGAGCGACGCTCCCTCGAGCACGGCCTCGACGCGTATCGCGCGCTGCCGATCAAGCAGCAGCCCGCGTGGCCGGACGAGGATGCGGTCGAGCACGTGCGCCGCGAGCTGCGCAGCGCGCCGCCGCTCGTCTTCGCCGGCGAGGTCGACATGCTGCGCGAGCGGCTCGCCGCCGCGGCCCAGGGGCACGCCTTCCTGCTGCAGGGCGGCGACTGCGCCGAGACCTTCGCGGGCGCGACGGCCGACAACATCCGCAACCGGGTCAAGACGATCCTGCAGATGGCGGTGGTGCTCACCTACGGCTCGGCGATGCCGGTCATCAAGATGGGCCGCATGGCGGGCCAGTTCGCGAAGCCGCGATCGAGCGATGCCGAGACCCGCGGCGACCTCACGCTGCCCGCGTACCGCGGCGACATCGTCAACGGCTTCGACTTCACGCTCGAGTCGCGCACCGCCGACCCGCAGCGCATCCTGCGCGGCTACCACATGGCCGCGTCGACCCTCAACCTCGTGCGCGCCTTCACGCAGGGTGGCTTCGCCGACCTGCGCCAGGTGCACTCGTGGAACAAGGGCTTCGCGCAGAACCCGTCGTTCGCGCGCTACGAGGCGCTCGCCGGCGAGATCGACCGCGCCGTGCGCTTCATGGAGGCCGCCGGCGCGAACTTCGACGAGCTGCGGGGCGTGGAGTTCTTCACCGGCCACGAGGGCCTGCTGATGGACTACGAGCGCCCGCTCACGCGCATCGACTCGCGCACCGGCCTCGCCTACAACACCTCGAGCCACTTCCAGTGGATCGGCGAGCGCACCCGCGAGATCGACGGCGCGCACGTCGACTTCTTCTCGCGCGTGCGGAACCCGATCGGCGTGAAGCTGGGGCCCTCGACGACGCCCGCCGACATGGAGGCGCTCGTCGACAAGCTCGACCCCGAGCGCGAGCCCGGCCGCATCACGTTCATCACCCGGATGGGCGCCGGTCGCATCCGCGACGCGCTGCCGCCGCTGCTCGAGGCCTCGAAGTCGCTCGAGTCGACGCCACTGTGGGTCACCGACCCCATGCACGGCAACGGCATCACGACGAAGAACGGCTACAAGTCGCGCCGCTTCGACGACGTGGTCGACGAGGTGCGCGGCTTCTTCGAGGCGCACCGCGCGGTGGGCACGTTCCCGGGCGGCATCCACGTGGAGCTCACGGGCGACGACGTCACCGAGTGCCTCGGCGGCGCGGAGGAGATCGACGAGCTCGCGCTCGAGACGCGCTACGAGTCGCTCTGCGACCCGCGGCTCAACCACATGCAGTCGCTCGAGCTCGCGTTCCTGGTGGCCGAGGAGCTGCGGGCGGCGCAGCGGCCGTAGCGCCGCGCCGGCTCAGTACGTCGCGTCCAGCACGACCGTCGAGCCCTCGACGACCGGCCCGGGCGCTCCGGGGTCCTGCGACAGGATGGTCGCGAGGGCCTGGAGCGGCTCGGGCACGTTCGTGCGCAGGTCCGGCACGAGGCCGGCGGCGCGGATGGCCTGCACCGCCTCCGTGATCGGCTTGCCGACGACGTCCGGCACCTCGAGCATCCGCGGCCCGAGCGACACGACGCCGCTCACTGCCTCGCCCCTGCGGAGCGGCCGGTCGGTGGGGATCGCGAGCGAGATGAGGCGGCCCTGCTCGACCTCGGTCGAGTGCTCCTCGGCCGAGAAGTCGACGACGAGCCCGGCCTGCACGAGCGCCGCCTCCGCCTCGGCGGCGACCTGGCCGGCCTCGGCGGGCACGGGGCCGAGCGAGACGCGCAGCGCGATCGGCGTGCGCTCCTCGATCGCCTCGAGCTGCGTGACGTCGGTGCCGTCGGGCGTGAAGGCGGCGAGCACGGTGCCGGCGGTGGCGCCGTCGAAGATCCTGTCGGGCTCGCCCTCGGCGACCGCGAAGCCCGCTGCCTCGATCGCGGCGCGCGCGTCGTCGACCGGGCTCCCCGCGACGGCCGGCGGCGGCAGGCTGCGCCGGCCGGACGACAGCACGAGCTGCACCGCCTCGCCGTTCGCGAGCACCGTGCCCGCGTCCGGATCGGTGCGGAGCGCATGGCCAGCAGGCAGGTCGTAGTCGGGCTCGGACACGGTGCCCGCCACCTCGATGCCGTGCTCGGCGAGCAGCGCGACGGCGGCGTCCTGCGTCTCTCCGGTCACGGCGGGCACGGTGGCGCTGCCGCCCGGCCCGAGGTTGAACCACCAGCCGACGCCCGCCGCGACGAGCGCGCCGATGATGACGACGGCGAGCCACAGCATGCCGCGCCGCCGGCGCACGGTGACCCGGCGCGCGAGCGCGGTCGTCGCGACGCCGTCGCCGGCGTCCTCCACGACCTGCGGCTCAGCAACGAGCTGGCGGCGGCGCTGCGGCCGCGGCCGCTCGATGATCGTCGTCGACCGGTCGTCCTCGCCGACGACCGGCAGCACGGTCGTCGGGCGGTCGATGCCGCGCTCCCGCACGGCGTGCAGCTCGGCGAGCATCTCGGACGCGTCGGCCGGCCGCAGGTTGGGGTCGCGCTGCGTCGCCCAGTGCACGAGCGAGTCGAGCGCCTCCGGCACCCCGGGCGTCACGCTCGAGGGCAGCGGGACCTGCTCGTTCGCGTGCTGGAACGCGATCTGCATCGGCTCGTCGCCTGTGAACGGCTGGGTGCCCGTGAGCATCTCGAAGAGCATGATGCCGACGGCGTAGATGTCGCTGCGGGCGTCGGCGAGGCCGCGGGTGACGAGCTCGGGGGAGAGGTAGGCGATCGTGCCGAGCAGCGCCTTGCCGGTCGCGGTGTTCGCGGTCGCCGCGCGGGCGAGCCCGAAGTCGCCGATCTTGATGCGCCCGTCGTGCGCGAGCAGGATGTTCTCGGGCTTGAGGTCGCGGTGCACGATGCCCGCGCGGTGCGCGGCGGCGAGCCCGGCGAGGATCGCCTCGAGCACGTCGAGCGACTGCTCGGGGGTGATGCGGCCGCGGTCGACGAGCAGGTCGCGCAGCGTGATCGACGGCACGAGCTCCATGACGAGCCACGCGAGGCCGTCCTCCTCGCCCTGGTCGTAGGTGTTGACGACGTTGGGGTGCGCGAGCCGCGCGGCAGCCTTCGCCTCCTGGATGAAGCGCTCGCGGAAGTGCTCGTCGTCGCCCAGGTGCGGGTGCATGACCTTGACGGCGACCTTGCGGTCGAGCCGCATGTCGAGCCCCTCGTAGACGCTCGCCATGCCGCCGCGGGCGATGCGCTCGCCGACCGCGTACCGACGGTCGATCGTGCGTCCGATGACGGGATCGCGGGGGTCGACGGGCACGATGGCGAGGATAGGCGGCGCCGGCGCCCTTGCCAGGCACCCACGCCGGAATGGCAGGATGGAGGGGTGACGCAAGACAACGCCTGGCTCGCCGTGCCCGACCTCGTGACCCTCCTGGGTCAGCCGGTCGGACGCATCCACCGCCTGATCGAGGAGCACCGCCTGCCCGCGACGCGGCGCAACGGCCCGCTCCAGGTGCCCGCCCTGTGCATCCGCGACGGGGAGCCGCTCACCGAGCTGCGCGGCACGCTGCTCGTGCTGCTCGACCAGGGGATCACCGAGGACGAGGCGATCGACTGGCTGCTCGCCGAGGACGACTCGCTCGGCATGTCGCCGATCGCGGCGATGCGCGCCGGCGGCAAGGCGTCGGTGCGCAAGGCGGCCCAGCTGCTCGGCTGAGCGCTACCGGTCGCGCTTCGCGACCGTGTCGGCCAGCCGCTCGAGCTCGAGCACCGCGGAGCGCGACAGCTCGCCCTCGTGCAGCGCCTCGAGCGCCTCGCCGACCGCCCGGTCGATGAGCGCCTCGAGCCGCGACGGCGCCTCGGAGCGCTGGATGGCGTCCTGCAGGATCGCCACCTGCCGCTCGTCGAGCTCGCGGTCGCCGAGCAGCTCGTCGAGCATCGTGCGCACGCCGGGGGAGAGCCGCTGCCGCGCGATCTCGATGAGCACCGTCCGCTTGCCCTCGCGGAGGTCGTCGCCGGCGGGCTTGCCGGTCACCTCCGGGTCGCCGAAGACGCCGAGCAGGTCGTCGCGCATCTGGAACGCGACGCCGACCGGCAGCCCGTAGCCGGCGAGCGCGTCGAGCTGCGCGTCGCTCGCGCCCGCGAGCAGCGCGCCGAGCGTGAGCGGCGCCTCGACCGAGTACTTCGCCGACTTGTAGACGGCGACCGTGTGGGCGCGGTCGAGCAGCGCCTCCGGGTCCTGCCGGATCCAGGCCGCCTCCTCGAGCACGTCGAGGTACTGCCCGAAGGTGACCTCCTCGCGCATGCGGCGGTAGGCGTCGTGCACGGCGTCGCCGTGCGCCGTGCCGCGGCAGGCGAGCAGCATGCGGTCGTCCGCCCAGTTGAGCAGCAGGTCGCCGACCAGGATCGCGGAGCTCGAGCCCCACGAGGCGGCATCGCCCACCCACTGGCCGTCGCGGTGGACGGCCTCGAGCGCGCGGTGCATCGCCGGCCCGCCCCTGCGGGTGTCGGAGGCGTCGATGATGTCGTCGTGCACGAGCGCGGCGGCGTGGAAGAGCTCCATCGCCGTCGCGACGCCGATCACGTCGGCCCACGCCGGGTCCTGCTCGGTGCCCGCGGTGCGGTCGGCATCCGCCCGCGCCGCCGTCACGGCGTGCCAGCCCCACAGCACGAACGAGCTCCGGACCCGCTTGCCGCCGGAGACCATCTCGCGCACGAGCCGCAGCAGCGTCGCGGCATCCGGCGAGATCTCCGTCAGGGTGCGCTCGCGCGCATCGAGGTACTGCTGGATCGAGCCCTCGACGGCTCGGGCGAAGCGCTGCTGTGCCGACACAACCCACATGCTATTGACAGCAGACACGCGTAGACTTCCACCCGCACCGGTCGAGCGAAGGGGGTGCGAGATGGGCCTCTCCGAGCACGAGCAGCGTCTGCTCGATGAGATGGAGCGCAATCTCTACAAGCACGAGGCAGACATCGTGAACACGTCGAGCGGTCCTCGCACCGTCGACTACACGAAGGTCGCCATCGGCGTGCTCGGCATCGCCGTGGGCCTCGTGCTCATCGTCGTGGGCGTGCTCATGAAGCTCGCGATCATCGGCGTCGCCGGCTTCGGCGTCGCGGTCGTCGGAGCGCTCTGGGCGCTCTCGGCCTCGAAGCCCGCCACCGGCGACGACGCCGTGGGCCGCGGCCGTCCGGGCGAGGGCCCCGCAGCCGCGAAGCAGGGACCCGGCCTCATGGACCGGCTCGCCCAGGAGTGGGACGACCGCAACACCAGGGGCTAGTCCCTCCACACACCTCCACGACGGGGCCAGCGCGATCAGCGCTGGCCCCTTTCGCGTGCCCGGACGCGGCGCCGGCTGCCGACGCGCCCGATCGGCCGTCGACTCCCTCCACCGATCGGCCCCAGGAATCGCTTGGAATGTGCGGCGATTCGAGGAATGAAACGCGGGTCCAGTGGCGGTAAGTGGAGTAGAGTGGAGGATGTCGGCAGACGTCGGCGCATCTCGCAGGCCGGACGAGAGGGGGCGGTGTGTTCCTCGGCACCCACACGCCCAAGCTCGACGACAAGGGCCGCGTCATCCTCCCCGCCCGCTTCCGCCAGGAGCTCGAGGGCGGCCTCGTGCTCACGCGCGGCCAGGAGCGCTGCATCTACGTCTTCTCGATCCGCGAGTTCGAGCACGTGCACGAGCAGATCCGGCAGGCGCCGCTCACCTCGTCCGGTGCCCGCGACTTCCTCCGCCTCTTCCTGTCGGGCGCGTCGAGCGAGCAGCCCGACAGCCAGCACCGCATCACCATCCCCGCGAACCTGCGCGACTACGCGGGCCTCGGCCGCGACCTCACGGTCATCGGCGCGGGCACCCGCGCCGAGATCTGGGACACCGCCGCCTGGAACGAGTACTACGCGGCCAAGGAGGCCGACTTCGCCTCGACGACCGAGGAGGTGATCCCCGGCATCTTCTGACCCGGCTCGTGACTCCCAGCTGTCCGCCGCGCCGCACCTTCCCCGGTGGCGCGTCGAACGGATGGGGATCAGGGGCCGGGACGGGAGCAGGGCACGACATGGACGCAGCCGATCTCCACACCCCGGTCATGCTCGAGCGCACGCTCGAGCTGCTCGCCCCCGCGATCGAGGTCGCCGCCGCAGCCGGCCGCACCCCGGTCGTCGTCGACGGCACGCTCGGCATGGGCGGCCACACCGAGGCGATGCTCGCCGCGCACCCGACGCTCGTGGTCGCCGGCATCGACCGCGACCCCGACGCGATCCGGCTGGCCGGCGACCGCCTCGCGCGCTTCGGCGACCGCTTCCGCCCGGTGCAGGCGACCTACGACCGCATCGACCTCGCGACGCGCGCCGCGGGCGTCCGCGCCGCCGACGGCATCCTGCTCGACCTCGGCGTCTCGAGCCTGCAGCTCGACGCCGCCGACCGCGGCTTCGCCTACGCGAAGGACGCGCCGCTCGACATGCGCATGGACCAGGACGGCGACGTCACGGCCGCCACGATCCTCGCCGAGCGCGGTGCACGCGACCTCGCTCGCCTCTTCCGCGAGTACGGCGACGAAAAGCTCGCCGACCGCTACGCCAGGGCGATCGTCGCGGCGCGCGACACCGCGCCGATCGAGACCTCGAAGCAGCTCGTCGACATCCTGCAGGCGGCGACGCCGCGCGCGCTGTCGAACCAGGGCCACCCCGCGAAGCGCGTGTTCCAGGCGCTGCGCATCGAGGTCAACCAGGAGCTGGCGATCCTCGAGCGCACGATGCCCGCCGCGATCGGCGCGCTCGGGCAGGGCGGCCGGCTCGTCGTGCTGGCGTACCAGTCGCTCGAGGACCGCATCGTCAAGCGTGCCCTGCAGGCCGCGGCATCCTCCACCGCACCGCTCGACCTGCCGGCCGAGCTGCCAGAGCACGCGCCGCAGCTGCGGCTGCTCGTCAAGGGCGCAGAGCTCGCCGACGAGGCCGAGCGCGCCGTCAACCCCCGATCCGCGCCCGTCCGGCTCCGAGCCGCCGAGCGCATCCGACCCGCATCGACCACCGAGGAGCTGTCATGAGCACCGCCGCCGTGCAGAGCCACGCCGCCATCGACCTGCGCGCCCTGCCGACCGCCGAGCGGCCGGAGCGCGAGCGCCACCTGCGGGCGCTGCCCGCGATCGCGCCGCGCCGCGCGCCGCGCCTCGTGCACGGCATCGTCGGGCTCGTCGGCCTCGCGGGCATCATCGTCGCGCAGCTCGGCCTCTCGGTCGCGATCAGCGAGGGCGCGTACCGGCTGAGCGGCCTGCAGGGCGAGTCGACCGCGCTCGCCCGCACCGAGCAGACGCTCGCCGAGGAGATCGCGGTGCTGTCGTCGCCGCAGCACGTCGCGGTCGCCGCCGACGAGCTCGGCATGCTCGCCGGCCAGCCCTCGCAGTTCCTCACGCTCGGCGGTGCCGTGACCGCCGGCGGACCGGACGCGCTCCACATGCAGGTGCCCGCGATCGACCAGTTCGGCATGCACGTGCCCAACGCGCTGCTCGCGGAGGCGCCGCAGGCCGCGGCGACCGTGCAGCAGGTGCAGGCCGCGGCGGTGCGCCCGCACCCGGGCATGCTCCTCCCCGCCGGCCTGAGCGCCGCCGCGGCGCCGACCGCGGCCGAGGCGGCCGACCAGCCCGCACCCGGCACGCTCCTCCCGACCACCACGGGGGAGTGAGGGCGTGGCGGCCCGCCTGGAGGCCGCCGGGCCGCTAGCGTGCGGTGACTCGACCGAGGCTCGCCGTTGCGAGCGATTGAAGCGGAGGTGCCCTTGGCCGTGAAGCGGAAGCGCAGCCGGAACCGGGTGCGGACGATGCTCGTCGCCGCGCTGACGTTCGCGCTGCTCGCGACGTTCGTCGTGCGGCTCGCCGACATCCAGCTCGTGCGCGCCGAGGCGCTCAACGCCGAGGCGGATGGGCGACGGGGCGTCTCGCAGACGATCTTCGGCACCCGCGGCCCGATCGTCGACGCCGCGGGCACCGTGCTCGCCGAGAGCGTCGACCGCTGGGACCTGACGATCTCGCCGCAGTACACGCGCGACCTCGTCCCCGAGGTGGACGGCGTCGACGCGACCGTGACCGGCGGCGAGGCGCTCGAGCGCATCGCCGCGATCACCGGCGACGACCCGCTCGACCTGCAGGCGATGATCCTCGCCGAGCTCGAGCGCAACCCGGAGTCCGACTACCTGCTGCTCGCGAGCGGGCTCACCGCGACGCAGTACGAGGCCGTGCGCGACCTGAACCTGCCGTACGTGTACCTGCGGCTCAACCCGCAGCGGGTCTACCCCGCGGGCTCCGTCGGCGGCAACCTCGTCGGCTTCATGGGTCAGAGCGAGCCGCTCGCCGGCATCGAGCGCAGCGAGGACGCGTGCCTCGACGCCCAGGACGGCACGCGCACCTTCGACCGCGGCGCCGACGGCACCCCCATCCCGGGCTCGATGCTCACCGACCCGGCCGTCGACGGCGGCACGGTGCAGCTCACGATCGACGCCGACGTGCAGTACCAGGCGCAGCAGCTCACCGAGCAGTACACGGCGCAGCTGCGGGCGCGCAGCGGCACGACGATCATCATGCGCACCGACGGCACCATCGCCGCCGTCGCCGAGTCCGCGACCGTCGACCCGAACGCTCCCACCGCGTCCGACCAGCGCGACCGCGGCTCGCGCGCGTTCACCGCCGCCTACGAGCCGGGCTCGATCTTCAAGACCTTCTCGTTCGCCGCGATGGTCGACCTCGGCCTCGTCGAGCCGAGCGACCAGCTGAGCGTGCCGTGGACCTACACCGAGCCGGGCGTGCGCGTGCGCGACGCCCACTCGCACGAGGTCAAGCAGTGGACGGCCGCAGGCATCCTCGTCAACTCGTCGAACTCTGGCATGGTGCGCCTCGCCGAGGACATGGACCGCGCCGACTACTTCGACTACCTCGACCGCTTCGGCTTCGGCGAGCAGTCCGCCGTCGGCTTCGCGGGCGAGCAGGCGGTGCCGCTGCGCGACGCGTCGGCGCTCGACCCTCAGACACGGCTCAACGTGCTGTTCGGGCAGGGCATCGCCGCCACGCCCATCCAGCTCGCCTCCGCGTACCAGGCGCTCGCGAACGGCGGCGAGCACCTCCCCGCGCGCCTGATCGCGAGCTGCACGGCCGCCGACGGCACTGTGACGACGCCCGAGACGGGCGAGGGGGAGCGCGTCGTGAGCGCCTCGTCCGCGCGCCAGACGCTCGAGGTGCTCGAGCACGTCGTCACGGACTACGGTTACGAGACGTTCCCGATCGAGGGCTACCGGATCGCCGCGAAGACGGGGACCGCGCAGATGGCCTATGAGGACGGCTCGGGCTACGACCCGTCGCGGATGATGATCTCCGTCGCCGGAGTGTTCCCGGTCGACGACCCGCAGTTCGTGGTGCTGACGCTGTTCGACAGCCCCCAGACGATCCGCACCAGCGGCGGGGCGATCCCCGCCTTCCACGATATGGTGAACCTTCTGATCCGCCACTACGACATCCCCCCGAGCACCACCCCGGCATCCGATGTGCCGCTCGAGTGGCCGGCGGAGGAGCAGCCTTGACCGGCGAGACGGCGGCGGGCGTGACAGCACTGAGGAGAGGATGTCCGTGGCGGGCGTGACCCCGAGGATCCTGCGTCCGGAGCATCCCGCTCCGCGGCCCATCGCCGGGCTCGTCGACGAGTTCGACCTGCAGGTCGACGCCGACCTCGACGGGGTCGAGGTCACCGGCATCACGATCGACTCCTCCGACGTGCAGCCGGGCGACATCTTCGCGGCGCTGCCGGGTGCGCACCGGCACGGCGCCGAGTTCGCGGCCGCGGCGCTCGAGCGCGGCGCCGTGGCCGTCGTGACCGACCCGGCCGGCGCCGCGATGCTCGACACCGACGTGCCCGTCATCGTCGTCGACGAGCCGCGCGCTGCCCTGGGCGAGATCGCCGCGTGGGTGTACCGCACCGACGAGCAGCCGCCGAAGCTCTTCGGCATCACCGGCACGAACGGCAAGACCTCCACGGCGTTCATGCTCGAGGGGCTGCTCGCCGACCTCGGCTTCGTCACCGGGCTCTCGACCACCGCGGAGCGGCACGTCGGCGACCTCGTCGTCACGTCGAAGCTCACGACGCCCGAGGCGAGCGAGCTGCACGCGCTGCTCGCCCGCATGCGCGAGGCGGGCGTGCGCGCCGCCGTGCTCGAGGTGAGCGCGCAGGCGCTCGAGCGCCACCGGATCGACGGCGTCGTCTTCGACGTCGTCGCCTTCACGAACCTGAGCCACGACCACCTCGACGACTACGGCTCGATGGACGCCTACTTCGACGTCAAGCTCGAGCTCTTCACGCCCGACCGCGCCGAGCGCGGCGTCGTGTGCGTCGACACCGACTGGGGCGTCAAGGTCGCCGAGCGCAGCCGCATCCCCGTGACGACCGTGACGAGCGACCCGGACCGCAGCGCCGACTGGCACGTCGACATCTGGGAGGAGACGGCCGTCTCCACCTCCTTCACCCTCACCGGCATCGACGGCGGCGCGATCGAGGTGCAGATCCCGTTCATCGGCCGCCACATGGCCGTCGACGCGGCGATCGCGATCCTCATGCTCGTCGAGGACGGCTTCGAGATCGAGGGCGTCGCCGAGGTCATCGACCGCGGCATGCGCGCGACCCTGCCCGGCCGCATCGAGCGCGTCTCCGGCGACGGGGGCCCGTCGGTCTTCGTCGACTACGGCCACAGCCCCGACGCCTTCGCGCAGACGCTGCAGGCGCTGCGCCGCGTCACCGAGGGCCGGCTCGTCATGCTCTTCGGCGCCGACGGCGACCGCGACACGACGAAGCGGGCCGAGATGGGGCGCATCGCCGCCGAGCTCGCGGACGCCGTCGTCGTCACCGACTTCAACCCGCGCACCGAGGACGCCGCGAGCATCCGCGCCCAGGTGCTCGAGGGCGCGCGCGCCGCGGCCGGCGACAAGCCGGTCATCGAGTCGTCGCCCGAGGAGGACGCCATCCGCGCCGCGCTCGCGCTCGTCGGTCCCGGCGACACCGTGCTGTGGGCCGGCCCCGGCGACGCGGACTACCGCGACGTCGCCGGCCGCCGCGAGCCGTTCGTCGCGCGCGACGAGGCGCGGCTCGCGCTGCACGAGGCGGGCTGGAACTGATGGGTAGCGAGCACTGATGGGTAGGAAGCGCTGATGCTCACGATGCGCGCGAGCGAGATCGCGGCGGCCGTCGGCGGCACGCTGCACGGCGACGACGTCGTGGTGACCGGCTCGGTCGAGACCGACTCCCGGCTCGTCGCCGACGGCGCGGTGTTCTTCGCGATGCCGGGCGAGGTGACCGACGGGCACCGCTTCATCGACGCGGCGATCGCCGCGGGCGCGGCGCTCGTGGTCGCCGAGCGACCGCTCGAGCAGGACGTGCCGCACGTGGTCGTGCCCGACGGCGTCGTGGCGCTCGGCGCGCTCGCCGCCGAGGTCATCCGACGCGTGCGCGCGGCCGGGGAGCTCACGGTGATCGGCATCACCGGCTCCAACGGCAAGACCACGACGAAGAACATGCTGCAGGCGATCCTCGAGCAGCACGGGCCGACGGTGAGCCCCGTCAAGTCGTTCAACAACGAGGTCGGCGCGCCCATGACGATGCTCCGCATCGACGAGGCGACCCGCTACCTCGTGCTCGAGATGGGCGCGAGCGTCGAGGGCGACATCGCGCGCCTGACCGCGATGGCGCATCCCGACCTGGGCGTCGTGCTCAAGGTCGGGCTCGCGCACGCCGGCGAGTTCGGCGGCGTCGAGGCGACGACGCGCGCGAAGACCGAGATGGTGCGCGACCTCGGGCCAGAGCACGTGGCCGTGCTCAACCGCGACGACGAGCGCGTCGCGGGCATGGCCGCATCGACGCGCGCGCGCATCGCGTGGTTCGGGACCGACGCGGGCAGCGACGACCAGCCGACCGCGCTCTGGGCGAGCGGCATCGACTCGACCCTCGAGGGCACGATCGCGACCATCCACCGCGGCGACGAGACCTGGCCGCTGCGCATGCGCATCCTCGGCGAGCACCACGTGATGAACGCGCTCGCCGCGCTCACGGTCGCCGACGCGCTCGGGCTCGACCTCGGGCAGGCCGTCGAGGCGCTCGGCACGCTCGAGCGCGCGGAGCGCGGGCGCATGGAGCTGCTCGAGCCGGGCGGCGGCATCACGGTGATCAACGACGCCTACAACGCGAGCCCCGACTCGACCGCGGCGGCGCTGCGCTCGCTCGCGCACATGACGCGCCAGGCAGGGCGCCGCTCGATCGCGGTGCTGGGCGAGATGGCGGAGCTCGGACCGCACGCCGTCGAGGAGCACGACCGGCTCGGCCGGCTCGCCGTGCGCGTGCGCATCGACCGCCTCGTCGTGGTCGGCGCGGGCGCGAAGGCCATCCACGATGCGGCGGAGCTCGAGTCGTCGTACGGCCAGGAGACCACCTGGGTCGAGACCGCCGACGAGGCCGAGGCGCTGCTGCGCAGCGAGCTCGTCGAGGGCGACGTCGTGCTGTTCAAGTCGTCGAACGTGTCGGGCCTGCAGCCCCTCGCCGACCGGATCGGCGGCCGCTGATGCTCGTGCTGCTCGCCTCCGCGGGGATCGCGCTGCTCGTGTCGCTGCTCGCGACGCCGCTGTTCATCCGCGGCTTCGCCCGCATCGGCTGGGGCCAGTTCATCCGCGACGACGGCCCGCAGTCGCACCACGTCAAGCGCGGCACGCCCACGATGGGCGGCCTCATCTTCATCGTGGCGACGCTCGTCGGCTACTTCGGCGGCAAGCTGCTGGGGCAGGACCCGCCCACGCTGCCGGCGCTGCTCGTGCTGCTGCTCATCGTGGGGATGGGCGCCGTCGGCTTCGTCGACGACTACCTGAAGATCTCGAACCAGCGATCCCTCGGCCTCGGCGGCTGGGCGAAGGTCGCCGGTCAGCTCATCGTCTCGGTCGTGTTCTCGGTGCTCGTGCTCACGATCCCGGCGGGATCGACGGGCATGCCGCTCGCCGACCCGGTGATCTCGGGCGTGCGCGACATCCCGTGGCTCGACCTCGCGCCGCTCGGCGCGCTCGGCATCATCCTGTTCGTGCTCTGGATCACCGTCATCAACGTCTCCGCGGCGAACGCGGTGAACGTCACCGACGGCCTCGACGGGCTCGCGACCGGCTCGATGATCCTGTCGATGGTCGGCTACGTGTTCATCGCGTTCTGGCAGTTCAACCAGTCGTGCCTCAGCCAGCTCCCGCCCGGCGACGCCGCCCGCTGCTACGACGTCGCGCAGCCGCTCGACATCGCCACGCTCGCCGCGACGGTCATGGGCGCGCTCATCGGGTTCCTCTGGTGGAACACGAGCCCCGCGCAGATCTTCATGGGCGACGTCGGCTCGCTCGCGCTCGGCGGCGCGCTCGCCGGCTTCGCGGTGATGACCGACACGCAGCTGCTGCTCATCGTGATCGCGGGCCTGCCCATCATCGTGACCGGCTCGGTGATCGTGCAGCGCGCCTACTTCAAGGCGACCGGCGGCAAGCGCGTGTTCCTCATGACGCCCCTGCACCACCACTTCGAGCTCAAGGGCTGGGCCGAGGTCACCATCGTGGTGCGCTTCTGGATCATCACCGGGCTCTTCGTCGCCGCGGCCGTCGGCGCGTTCTACTTCGAGTGGACGGTGCACCCGCGATGACTCGCGTCGACGACCTCGCCTCCTGGCACCACGACTGGTCGGGGCTGCGCGTCGCCGTGCTCGGCCTCGGCGTGACGGGGTTCGCCGCCGTCGACACCCTCGCAGAGCTCGGCGCCGCCGTGACGGCGGTCGCCGAGCGCGTCGACGACGAGCGCCGCACGATCCTGGGCGTGCTCGACGTGCCGATCGTCGACGCCGGCCGCGACGAGGTGCCCCAGGCGCTCGCCGACGCGGAGCTCGTGATCGCGTCGCCGGGGCTCCGCCCCGACCACCCGTGGCTCGTCGCCGCGGCCGACCGCGGCATCCCGGTCTGGGGTGACATCGAGCTCGCCTGGCGGGTGCGCGACAAGGTGCGCGCGGCCGAGTGGATCCTCATCACCGGCACGAACGGCAAGACCACCACGACCCAGCTCACCGCGCACATGCTGCGCGCGGCGGGGCTCCGGGTCGCGCCGGTCGGCAACATCGGCACCCCCGTGCTCGACGCCGTCCGCGACCCGCAGGGCTTCGACGTGCTCGTGGTCGAGCTCTCGAGCTTCCAGCTGCACGCGATGGCCGACGACGGGCCGGGCGCGCTCTGGCCCCACTCGGCGGCGTGCCTCAACATCGACGACGACCACATCGACTGGCACGGCTCCGCGGCCGCGTACCGCGCCGCGAAGGCGAAGGTCTACCGCAACGCCCGCATCGCCGCCGTCTACGGCATCGACGACCCGGCCACGCAGCGCATGGTCGAGGAGGCGGAGGTCGTGGAGGGCTGCCGCGCGATCGGCTTCGGCCTCGGCGTGCCAGGGCCGAGCGACCTCGGCCTCGTCGACGGCATCCTCGTCGACCGCGCGTTCCTCGACGACCGGCACCGCCAGGCGCTCGAGCTCGGCAGCCTCGACGACCTCGAGCCCGGCGGCCTGCGGTCGCCGCACATGACGCGCAACGTGCTCGCCGCGGCCGCGCTCGCCCGGGCGTTCGGTGCCGAGCCCGCGCACGTGCGCGACGCCATCCGCTCGTTCCGGCTCGACCGCCACCGCACCGAGCTCATCGCCGACGTCGGCGGCGTGCGCTGGGTCGACGACTCCAAGGCGACGAACCCGCACGCGGCCGAGGGATCGCTGAGCGCCTTCGAGCGCGTCGTGTGGATCGTCGGCGGGCTCTTCAAGGGCGCCGACGTCGCGCCGCTCGTCGAGCGGCACGCCCGCCGCATCGTGGCCGCCGTCGCCATCGGCGTCGAGCGCGGTCCCGTGCGCGAGGCGTTCGCGCGACACGCGCCGGGCATCCCGCTCGTGGAGGTCGACACGGCGGACACTGGAGCCGTGATGCGGCTGGCCGTCGAGGCCGCCGCAGCGCACGCCGCGCCCGGCACCACGGTCCTGCTGGCGCCGGCGGCCGCATCCATGGACCAGTTCGAGGACTACGCAGCCCGAGGCGACCGCTTCGCCGAGGCCGTGCGGGCACAGCGAGATCGAGCCGAGCGAGATCGAGAAGGGGGAGCCCATGGTGACGACGACGGCTCCCGCCTCGACCACTGACGGCGGCCGCGCCGAGCGGACGGGCAGGCGCGCGCTCGTGCGCGTGCGGTCGATGTTCGGCGCGCCGACCCTCAACGCGGCGCTGCTGCTCGGCACGACGCTGTTCCTCGTCGCCTTCGGGCTCATCATGGTGCTCTCGTCGTCGTCGGTCGAGAGCTACGTCGCCAACGCCTCCTTCTTCACCGACTTCGCGAAGCAGGGCGCCTTCGCGGCCATCGGCATCGTGCTCATGCTGCTCGCCGCGCGGCTGCCCGCCACGATCTGGCAGCGCCTCGCGTGGATCGGCGTCGGCCTCGGCATCGCGCTGCAGATGCTCGTCTTCACGCCGCTCGGCTTCGGCGCGAACGGCAACCGCAACTGGATCGGCATCGGCGGCTTCTCGCTGCAGCCGTCGGAGTTCGTGAAGGTCGCGCTCTGCGTGTGGCTCGCCATGATCATGACCCGCAAGCAGAAGCGCATCGACAGCTTCTGGCAGGCGTGGATCCCCGCGGCACCCGTGGCCGGGCTCTCGATCGGGCTCGTGCTGCTCGGCAGCGACCTCGGCACCGTCGTCATCATGGTGATGCTGTCGTTCGGCGCGCTCTGGTTCGCGGGCGTCAAGTGGTGGCACCTGCTGCTGCCCGTCGCGGGCCTCGTGCTGCTCGCCGTGCCCGTCGTGCTCTCGAGCCCCTCGCGCGTGCGCCGCATCTCGGCCTTCGTGCAGGGCTGCACCGACGCCGACTACTACTCCGGATGCTGGCAGCAGCTGCACGGCACCTGGGCGCTCTCCGCCGGCGGCCTCTTCGGCGTCGGGCTCGGCAACTCGCGCGCCAAGTGGTCGTGGCTGCCCGAGGCCGACAACGACTACATCTTCGCCATCATCGGCGAGGAGCTCGGGCTCCTCGGCGCGGCCGTCGTGCTCGCGCTCTTCGCCCTGCTCGCCTGGACGATGCTGCGCATCGTGCGGCAGGCGACGCTGCAGATGACGCGCGTCGTCACGGGCGCCGCGACGGTCTGGCTCATCGGCCAGGCGATCGTGAACATCGGCGTGGTGCTCGGGCTGCTCCCGGTGCTCGGCGTGCCGCTGCCCTTCATCTCGTCCGGCGGCTCGCAGCTCATCGCCGCGCTCCTCATCATCGGCATCGTGCTCTCGCTCGAGCGGGTCGACAACCCCCGCTACCGCGGCGAGCTCTCGGCGAGGGGCTGACGTGCGCGTCCTGCTCGCCGGCGGAGGCACCGCCGGCCACGTCAACCCGCTGCTCGCGACCGCGCAGCGGCTGCGCGAGCGGCACCCCGACGCGGCGCTCGTCGTGCTCGGCACCCGCGAGGGCCTCGAGCGCGAGCTCGTCCCGCGCGCCGGCCTCGAGCTCGTCACGATCGAGAAGCTGCCCTTCCCGCGTCGGCCCGACCTCGCCGCGCTGCGCTTCCCGGCGAGATGGCGGCGCGCCGTCCGCGACGTGCGCGCGCTCATCCGCGAGCGACGGATCGACGTCGTCGTCGGCTTCGGCGGCTACGCGTCCGCGCCCGCCTACCGCGCCGCGCGGCTCGAGGGCGTGCCGATCGTCATCCACGAGGCGAACGCGAAGCCGGGCATGGCCAACCTGCTCGGCGCTCGCTGGACCGACTTCGTGGGCCTCTCGTACCGGTCGACCCGGCTGGCCGGCGAGCTCGTCGGCATGCCGCTGCGCCCCGAGATCACCGGCCTCGACCGGGCGGGACTCCACGACGACGCGTGCGTCGAGCTGGGGCTCGACCCCGCGCGGCGCACGCTGCTCGTGACCGGCGGCTCGCAGGGCGCGCGCTCGATCAACCGCGCGATCGTCGCCGCCGCCCCCGACATCGTCGGCGCCGGCTGGCAGGTCCTGCACCTCTCCGGCGGCCGGCAGACCGACTTCGAGCCGGCCAGGGTGCCGCACTACGTCGCGATCGAGTACCTCGACCGCATGCACCTCGCGCTCGCCGCCGCCGACCTCGTCGTCTGCCGCGCGGGCAGCCTCACCGTGTCGGAGCTCATGGCCGTCGGCCTCCCCGCCGTCTACGTGCCGCTGCCGTACGGCAACGGCGAGCAGGGGATGAACGCGGCGGACCAGGTTTCCGCTGGTGGCGCACTGCTCGTCGCCGACGCCGAGTTCACGGCAGAATGGGTGCGCGCACGGCTCGTGCCGCTGCTGCGGGACGCAGACGCCATCGCCACGATGGCCACCGCGAGCGCGGGAGCCGGCGCGACGGACGGCAGCGACCGGATGAGCGACCTCATCGAGCGGGCCGCAGCCACGAGGAGGCAGTCGTGATCGAACCGGATCTCACCCAGCCGATCCCCGAGACGATCGAGCGGGTGCACTTCATCGGCATCGGCGGCTCGGGCATGTCGGGCATCGCGCACATGATGCTCGATGCCGGCATCGCCGTCTCGGGCTCCGACCGCTCGGGCTCCGCCACCGTCGACCGGCTCGTCGAGCGCGGCGCGCACGTCGGCATCGGCCACGACGCCGCCCACCTGCCCGCCGACGTCGACGCGGTCGTCGTCACGAGCGCGCTGTGGCCCGACAACCCCGAGCTCGTCGCCGCGCGCGAGCGCCGCGTGCCCGTGCTGCACCGCTCGCAGGCGCTGCACGTGCTCGCGCGCGGCAAGCGCGTCATCGCCGTCGCGGGCGCGCACGGCAAGACCACCACGACCGGGATGCTCGTCGTCGGCCTGCACGGGCTCGGCATCGACGCGGGCTTCGTGAACGGCGGCGTCATCGGCGGGCTCGACGCCTCGAGCGGCCACGGCACCTCCGACGCGTTCGTGCTCGAGGCCGACGAGTCCGACGGCTCGTTCCTGCTCTACGACGTCGCGGTCGCGCTCATCACGAACATCGACACCGACCACCTCGACCACTACGGCACGCCGGAGGCGTTCGACGCCGCGTTCGCCGAGTTCGCGGACCGCGCGAGCGAGGCGGTCGTCATCTCAGCGGACGACCCCGGCGCGCAGCGCGTGCGCGCGCTCATGCGCCACGAGCGCGTCATCACCTTCGGCGAGGCCGAGGACGCCGACGTGCGGATCGTCGACATCCGCGTGGGCGACGTCGCGTCGTGCACCGTCGAGATCGCGGGGGAGCGCTTCGAGCTCGAGGCGGGCGTGCCCGGCCGGCACAACGCCGTGAACGCCGCCGGCGCGCTCGCGACGCTCGTCGCGATGGGCGTCGCGCCGGTCGACGGCGCCAGGGCGCTCGCGGCCTTCCGCGGCACCGGCCGTCGCTTCGAGCTGCACGGCGAGCGGCGCGGCGTGCGCGTCTTCGACGACTACGCGCACCACCCCGCCGAGGTCGACGCCGCGCTCACGGCCGCCCGCACCGTCATCGGCGACGGCCGGATCATCGCGATCCACCAGCCGCACCTCTACTCGCGCACGCGTGACATGGCGGGCGACTTCGCCGCCGTCTACGAGCGGGTCGCCGACCACACGGTCGTGCTCGACGTCTACGGCGCGCGCGAGGACCCCATCCCCGGCGTCACCGGCGCGCTCGTCGCCGAGCGCTTCGAGGATCCGAGCGACGTCGACTTCCTGCCCGACTGGCAGCAGGCCGCCGAGCGGGCCGCGGCGATCGCCCGCGAGGGCGACATCATCGTCACGCTCTCGTGCGGCGACGTCTACCGGATCATCCCGCAGGTGCTGTCGGCGCTCGAGGTGGGCGACGGCGCGTGAGGCGACCTGACGGCTTCGACCGGCTCGACGAGCCGGCCGAGCAGGCGGCGCCGGGTGCGTCGCCGCACGACCCGGCCGTCCACCCCGTCGACCTGCCCGCCGAGGACGCCGAGCCGCCGCAGCGGCGCTGGGCGCTGAGCGCCTACGCCGACCTCGACGACGAGCCGGTCTTCGAGCCCGCCGCGGAGCCCGTGCCCGAGCGCGGCTCGCACGCCCAGCGCGTCGACCGGGCGTGGCGCGCCGCCCAGAAGGCGCAGCGCGCCGACGAGCGCGAGGAGGCCCGCGAGGCCCGCCGCGCGGCGGCGCAGGCGCGGCGTGCGCGCGTCCGCAGCGAGCGGGCGGAGGTGCGGCGATTCACCGCAGGCCGCCGGCGCCAGCTGCGCACGGCGCTGCTGGCCGTCGGCGGGCTCGTGCTCGCGCTGCTGCTGCTCGTCGGGCTCGTGTGGTCGCCGCTGATGTCGGTGCGCGACGTGCGCGTCGAGGGCGCCGAGCGGCTCGACCCCGCGGCGGTGCAGGCCGCGCTCGCCGACAGCGTCGGCGAGCCGATCGCCACCGTCACCGAGGCGGGCGTCGCCGAGCGGCTGCAGGCGATCCCGCAGGTGGAGTCGTTCCGGCTCGAGGTCGTGCCGCCGTCGACGGTCATCGTCCACATCGTCGAGCGCCGGCCGGTCGCGATCGTGCCTGGCGACGGTGGCGAGGTCGTGATCGACGCCGCGGGCGTGGTGCTCGGGGGTGTCGCCGCCGACACCGGCTCGCTGCCGCGGCTCGTCGGCATCGAGCCGGGGAGCGAGGAGTTCGACGCCGTCGCGAGCGTGCTCGTGTCGGTGCCGACCGAGGTGCTCACCGCGACGCAGACCATCGAGGCGGGCTCGCCCTCGGACATTCGCCTGACCCTCGCGAGCGGGCAGGTCGTGCAGTGGGGCGGCGCGGACGAGAGCCGGCTCAAGGCCGACGTGGTCGCCGCGCTGCTCGCGACCCAGGACCCCGCGGTCGCCCGCGTGCTCGACGTGCGAGCCCCCGAGCACCCGGTCGTGCGCGGGTCCTGAGCCCGCTCGAACCTGACGATTCTTTTTCTTGCGACATCGCGTCGCGACACACCGAGTCGCTCCCGACCGCACGCCGCCGCCGCCCGTAGCGTCGTCCTCGTCAACATGAAGTGAGGAATTCTCTAAACTTCAACTAGAGGTTGAGACTTCGATCGAGGGGCCGGAACCGTGACTTCCAACAACAACTACCTCGCCGTCATCAAGGTGGTCGGCGTGGGCGGCGGCGGCGTGAACGCCGTGAACCGCATGATCGATCTCGGCCTGCGAGGCGTCGAGTTCATCGCCATCAACACCGATGCGCAGGCGCTGCTGCTGAGCGACGCCGACGTCAAGCTCGACGTCGGCCGCGAGCTCACCAAGGGCCTCGGCGCGGGCGCCGACCCCGAGGTCGGCCGCCGCGCGGCAGAGGACCACGCAGAGGAGATCGAGGAGGCGCTCGCGGGCGCCGACATGGTCTTCGTCACCGCGGGCGAGGGCGGCGGCACCGGTACCGGTGGCGCACCCGTCGTCGCGCGCATCGCCAAGAGCCTCGGTGCGCTCACCGTCGGCGTCGTGACGAAGCCGTTCTCGTTCGAGGGCAACCGTCGCCGGCAGCAGGCAGAGACGGGCGTCGAGGCGCTCAAGAACGAGGTCGACACGCTCATCGTCGTGCCCAACGACCGCCTGCTCGAGATCAGCGACATGGGCATCTCGATGGTCGAGGCCTTCGAGACCGCCGACCAGGTGCTGCTCGCGGGCGTCCAGGGCATCACCGACCTCATCACCACGCCGGGCCTCATCAACGTCGACTTCGCCGACGTCAAGAGCGTCATGCAGGGCGCGGGCAGCGCCCTCATGGGCATCGGCTCGTCGCGCGGCGCCGACCGCGCCATCAAGGCGGCGGAGCTCGCGGTCGCGAGCCCGCTGCTCGAGGCCAAGATCGACGGCGCGCACGGCGTGCTGCTGTCGATCCAGGCCGGCAGCAACCTCGGCATCCACGAGACCTACGACGCGGCGAAGCTCGTGCAGGAGGCCGTGCACCCGGAGGCGAACATCATCTTCGGCACGGTCATCGACGACACGCTCGGCGACGAGGTCCGGGTGACGGTCATCGCGGCCGGTTTCGACGGCCCCGGCCCGGTGGCGAAGGAGGACGACTCCGTCATCCGCACCGCCGCGCGCACCGAGATGGGGCTGCGCCCCGCGAGCTCGAGCACGCCGGCGGCCGAGCCGGAGCGCCGGGTCGTCCCGACGCCCCCGGTCGCCGACCACCTCACCGGTCCGGTGCAGCCGCTCACGCAGGTGGACGAGGAGGAGGACGAGTTCCTCCCGGACTTCCTCCGCTGACGTGACCGACGCCCCCGCCGCGCGCCTGGCCGCGTTCCTCGAGCAGCTCGAGGACGCGCGCCGGGCGCGCGGCGTCACGCTGATCGTGGTGACGAAGCGGCACCCTGCCGCGCTCGTCCGCGAGCTCGCCGAGGCGGGGCACCGCGACTTCGGCGAGAGCAGGCACCCGGAGTCGCGCGACAAGGCCGAGGAGCTCGCCGACCTCGGGCTCACGTGGCACTTCGTCGGTCAGCTCCAGCGCAACAAGGCGCGGCAGGTCGCGCGCTACGCCGACGTGCTGCACTCGATCGACTCGACCGAGCTCGTCGAGGTGCTCGAGGGCGGTGACGAGCGGCCGCGGCGCGACGCGCTCGTGCAGGTCAACCTCACGGACGACCCGGGTCGCGGCGGCGTCGCGCCGGCCGACCTCGACGCGCTCGCCGAGCGCGTCGCCGCCTCGCCGGCGCTGCGGCTCCGCGGCGTCATGGCGGTCGCGCCGCTCGGCGAGAAGCCGGGCAGGGCGTTCGAGCGCCTCGCCCGCCACGCGGAGCGCGTGCGCGCCATCGACCCCGACGCGCAGTGGATCTCGGCCGGCATGAGCGCCGACTGGCGCGAGGCGCTCGAGCACGGCGCGACACACCTGCGGATCGGCACCGCAATCACCGGAAACCGTCCGGCCGACGGATAGCGTGAATCCAGCCACGAGGAGGACCCATGAGCAACGCACTGAAGAAGGCGGCGATCTACTTCGGCTTCGCCGAGGAGGACGAGCTGACCCAGGAGGTCCGCCCTGTTGAGCGGACCGAGGAGCAGGACCGGCACGACCGTGCCCCGCAGCCGCGGGAGCGGGTGGAGGAGCCGCGTCGCGCGCCCGTCACCAAGCTCCGCCCGGCGCAGAAGGTGAGCGACATGAGCGAGATCCTGACGGTGCACCCGCGCCAGTACAAGGATGCCAAGGCGATCGCGGAGGCGTTCCGCGACGGGACCCCGGTGATCATCAACCTGTCGCAGATGACCGACGGCGACGCCCGTCGCCTGATCGACTTCTCCGCGGGCCTCACGCAGGGGCTCGAGGGCCGCATCGAGCGCGTCACGACGAAGGTGTACCTGCTGACGCCCGAGCACATCGCCGTCTCCGGCGGCCGCTCGGTCGACGAGGACACCGACTCGGCCGTCTTCGCGCACTGACGGGTGCCCTTCGTCTCGATCCTCGCGTGGATCGTCTACACCGCCGCGAACCTCGCGCTCTACATCCTCTGGGCGCGCATCATCCTCGACCTGGTGCGGCAGCTGCGGCGCGACTGGAAGCCCTCGGGCTTCTGGCTCGTGCTGTCGGTGTGGCTCCTCCGCGTGACCGACCCGCCGCTGCGCCTCGTGCGCCGCGTCGTGCGGCCGGTGCGCGTCGGCGGGGTCATGCTCGACCTCGCCATGCTCGTGCTCATGCTCGCGCTGATCATCCTCATCGCGATCGTCAACCCCTTCCGCTTCGCCTGACGCCGGGGTGGATCGGGCCCTCGGGCTAGGATCGTCACCACGCCGTCCGCGACGGGTACAGTGAATCTGCGCTGCAGGCCCGATCGGGGCCGCAGCCGAGCAAGAAAGGCATGCCATGGCTCTGACTCCTGACGACGTCGTCCACAAGCGCTTCGAGACGACGCGCTTCCGGGACGGCTACGACCAGGACGAGGTCGACGACTTCCTCGACGAGGTGGTCACGGAGCTGCGACGCCTCACCGAGGAGAACGACGCGCTCCGCGCCGAGAACGCCACGCTCCGGTCCGGCGGCGAGGTCGCCTCCTCGGTCGTCCAGGCTCCCATCGACACCGCAGAGCTCGACGGCCTCCGCGCCGAGAACGAGCAGCTCAAGCAGCAGCTCGCCGAGCGCGCAGCCGCGCCCGCCGAGGCGCCCGCAGAGCCCCAGCAGCAGCAGGAGGAGCAGCCCGCGCCGATCGCCGAGGCGCCCGCGCCCGCAGCGGCCGGCAGCACCGAGGCCAACAGCCTCATCGCCCTCGCCACGCGCCTGCACGACGAGCACGTCGCGGCGGGCGAGGCGCGTCGCGACGAGCTCATCGCCGCGGCCGAGGCCGCCGCGCAGCAGATCGAGGACGACGCCCAGCAGCGCAAGGTCGTGCTCGAGCAGGAGTTCGACGACCAGAAGGGCAAGCTCGAGCAGCAGAAGACCGCGCTCGAGGCGAAGATCGACGAGCTCAAGAGCTTCGAGCGCGACTACCGCCTCAAGCTGCGCGGCTACATCGAGAGCCAGCTGCGCGACCTCGACCGCTCGTCCTCGCTCGCCTTCGGCGGCCAGGGCGGAAGCTGAGCGCGCGCTCCTTGCCTGAGGACAGCACGGCTGGCGACAGCACGACGGTCCCGAGGTCGACCGCCTGGCGGATGCTGGGCCTCGTCCTCGGGACCGCTGTCGTCGTCTGGGTCGCCGACCTGCTCTCGAAGGAGTGGGTCCTCGCCTCGATGGCGGAGGGCGAGCAGCGGGCGGTGCTCGGCGAGCTGCTGCAGTGGCACTTCGTCCGCAACCCCGGCGCGGCCTTCTCGTTCGCGGCCGGCTCGACCTGGATCTTCACGATCCTGGCCGCCGCGGTCGTGGTCTTCATCGTCACGCAGCTGCGCAGCATCCGCTCGCCGCTCTGGGCGATCGCGTTCGGCGGCCTGCTCGGCGGCACGCTCGGCAACCTGACCGACCGGCTGACGCGCGAGCCCGGCTTCTTCGTCGGGCACGTGATCGACTTCATCCAGGTGTGGGGCTTCCCGGCGATCTTCAACATCGCCGACATCTTCATCGTCTCGTCGATGATCGGCGTCGTGCTGCTCGTGCTCCTGAACATCGGGCTCGACGGCGTGCGCCGCACGGACGAGCCGAAGCGCGAGCGAGCGGTCGACCTCGACGCGACGCAACCGCTCGACCCGGAGGACCGGCCCTGATGGAGTCCCGCTTCCTGCAGGTGCCCCCGGGCCTCGACGGCACCCGCGCCGATTCCGGGCTCGCCAAGCTGCTCGGCCTGTCGCGCACCGCGGTCGTGACGATGCTCGACGACGGCGGTGCCGTCCAGGACGGCACGGTGCTCGGCAAGTCGGACCGGCTGCGCGCCGACGCGTGGCTCGACCTCAGCTGGCGGCCGCGCGAGGAGCCGCGGCTCGTCGCGACGCCCGTGCCGGACCTCGGCATCGTGCACGACGACGACGACATCGTGGTGGTCGACAAGCCCGCAGGCGTGGCAGCGCACCCGAGCGTCGGCTGGCAGGGGCCGACCGTCGTCGGCGCGCTCGCCGCCGCCGGCTTCCAGGTCGCCACGTCCGGGGCCGCCGAGCGGCAGGGCGTCGTCCACCGGCTCGACGCCGGCACCAGCGGGCTCATGGTGGTCGCGAAGAGCGAGCGCGCCTACTCGGCGCTCAAGGCGGCGTTCCACGACCGCGAGGTCGAGAAGATCTACCACGCCGCCGTGCAGGGCCACCCGGATCCGCTCACCGGCACGATCGATGCGCCGATCGGCCGGCACCCGAGCCACGAGTGGCGCTTCGCGGTGGTGTCGAGCGGCAAGCACGCGATCACCCACTACGAGACGCTCGAGGCGTATCGCGGCGGCAGCCTGCTCGAGATCGAGCTCGAGACCGGCCGCACCCACCAGATCCGCGTGCACATGGCGGCCCACCGGCATCCGTGCCTCGGCGACACGATGTACGGCGCCGACCCCACCGTCGCCGCCCGGCTCGGCCTCTCGCGGCAGTGGCTGCACGCCATGCGGCTCGGCTTCCGGCACCCGGGGACGGGGGAGCGGGTGGTCTTCGAGTCGACCTACCCGGCCGACCTCGCGGCCGCGCTGGAGCAGCTCCGCCAGGAGTGACCCCGGCCTGTCGCGTGGGCCCCCGCCCGTAGGATCGAGGGGCCATGGCAGACTCCTTCGCGCACCTCCACGTCCACACCGAGTACTCGATGCTCGACGGCGCAGCTCGCATCAGCGAGCTCATGAAGGCCGTCGGCGATCAGGGGATGCCGGCCGTCGCGATGACCGACCACGGCAACGTGTTCGGCGCCTACGAGTTCTGGAAGGCCGCGCGGGCCCAGGGCGTGAAGCCCATCATCGGCACCGAGGCCTACATCACGCCCGGCACGCACCGCTCCGACAAGACGCGCGTGAAGTGGGGCGGGCAGGACGCCGCCTCGGGCGACGACGTGTCGGGCGGTGGCGCGTACACGCACATGACGCTGCTCGCCGAGAACGACGAGGGGCTGAAGAACCTGTTCCGGCTCTCGTCGTACGCGTCGATGGAGGGCTTCTACTTCAAGCCGCGCATGGACCGCGAGCTGCTCGAGCGCCACTCGAGCGGCCTCATCGCGACCACCGGCTGCCCCTCCGGCGAGGTGCAGACGCGCCTGCGGCTCGGCCAGTTCGACGCCGCGGTCGAGGCGGCCGCGTCGTACCGCGACCTCTTCGGCCGCGAGAACTACTTCCTCGAGATCATGGACCACGGGCTCGAGATCGAGAAGCGGGTGCGCGAGGACCTGCTCGAGATCGGCCGCAGGCTCGAGCTGCCGCTGCTCGCGACGAACGACCTGCACTACACGCACGCCGAGGACGCGAAGAGCCACGAGGCGCTGCTGTGCGTGCAGTCGGGCTCGACGATGGACGACCCGAACCGCTTCAAGCTCGAGGGCGGCGGCTACTACGTGAAGTCGGCCGCCGAGATGCGGCACCTCTTCCGCGACATGCCCGAGGCGTGCGACAACACGCTGCTCATCGCCGAGCGCTGCGACGTCACGTTCGACGAGCAGGCCAACTACATGCCGCGCTACCCGGTGCCGGAGGGCCACACCGAGGACACCTGGTTCCGGCACGAGGTCGCGGTCGGCCTCGAGCGCCGCTACCCGGGCGGCGTGCCCGAGAAGGTGCACCGGCAGGCCGACTACGAGATGGACGTCATCTCGAACATGGGCTTCCCCGGCTACTTCCTCGTCGTCGCCGACTTCATCAACTGGGCGAAGGACAACGGCATCCGGGTCGGCCCCGGCCGCGGCTCCGGCGCGGGCTCGATGGCCGCGTACGCGATGCGCATCACCGACCTCGACCCGCTCGAGCACGGCCTCATCTTCGAGCGCTTCCTCAACCCCGACCGCGTCTCCATGCCCGACTTCGACATCGACTTCGACGACCGGCGCCGCCCGGAGGTCATCCGCTACGTCACCGAGAAGTACGGCTCCGAGCGCGTCGCGCAGATCGTCACCTACGGCACGATCAAGTCGAAGCAGGCGCTCAAGGACTCGTCGCGCGTGCTCGGCTTCCCGTTCGGCATGGGCGAGAAGCTCACGAAGGCGATGCCGCCCGCCGTGATGGGCAAGGACATCCCGCTCTCGGGCATCTTCGACCCGGACCACCCGCGCTACAAGGAGGCGGGCGACATCCGCGCCCTCATCGAGACGGATGCGGAGGCCAAGACGGTCTTCGAGACCGCGCGCGGGCTCGAGAACCTCAAGCGCCAGTGGGGCGTGCACGCGGCCGGCGTCATCATGTCGTCCGACCCGCTCATCGACATCATCCCGGTGATGAAGCGCGAGCAGGACGGCGCGATCATCACCCAGTTCGACTACCCGGCGTGCGAGTCGCTCGGCCTCATCAAGATGGACTTCCTGGGGCTCCGCAACCTCACGATCGTCTCGGACGCGCTCGACAACATCCGCGCGAACCGTGGCGAGGAGATCGACCTCGAGACGCTGCCGCTCGACGACCGCGGCGCCTACGAGCTGCTGCAGCGCGGCGACACGCTCGGCGTCTTCCAGCTCGACGGCGGGCCGCTGCGCTCGCTGCTGCGCCTCATGAAGCCCGACTCGTTCGGCGACATCTCGGCCGTCATCGCGCTCTATCGGCCCGGCCCCATGGGCGCCGACTCGCACACGAACTACGCGCTGCGCAAGAACGGGCTGCAGGAGAACACGCCCATCCACCCGGAGCTCGAGGAGCCGCTCGCCGAGATCCTGGGGGAGAGCTACGGCCTCATCATCTACCAGGAGCAGGTGATGGCGGTCGCGCAGAAGGTCGCCGGCTACTCGCTCGGCGAGGCCGACATCCTGCGGCGCGCGATGGGCAAGAAGAAGAAGGCGGAGCTCGACAAGCAGTTCGAGGCCTTCTCGGGCGGCATGCTCGAGCGCGGCTACTCGGCCGCCGCGGTCAAGGCGCTCTGGGACGTGCTGCTGCCGTTCTCGGACTACGCCTTCAACAAGGCGCACTCCGCCGCCTACGGCGTCATCTCCTACTGGACCGCCTACCTCAAGGCGCACTACCCGGCCGAGTACATGGCGGCGCTGCTGACGAGCGTCGGCGACTCCAAGGACAAGATGGCGATCTACCTGTCGGAGTGCCGGCGGATGGGCATCACGGTGCTGCCGCCGGACGTCAACGAGTCGACCCTCTACTTCACCGCGGTCGGCGACGACATCCGCTTCGGCCTCGGCGCGGTGCGGAACGTCGGCGAGGGCGTCGTCGAGGGCATCATCGCGGCGCGAGAGCGCGAGAGCGCCTACACGTCGTTCCACGACTTCCTCAAGAAGGTTCCGCTCGGCGTCGCCAACAAGCGGACCGTCGAGTCGCTCATCAAGTCGGGCGCGTTCGACACCATGGGCGCCACGCGGCGGGCGATGCTCGAGATCCACGAGGACGCCGTCGACGCGGCCGTCTCGATCAAGCGCAACGAGGCGAACGGCCAGGTCGACCTCTTCGGCGACTTCTTCGACGACCTCGACACCGTCGCCGACCGGGTGCCCGACCGGCCCGAGTGGGGCAAGCAGGACAAGCTCGCGTTCGAGCGCGAGATGCTCGGCCTCTACGTCTCCGACCACCCGCTCGCGGGCCTCGAGCTCGAGCTCGCGAAGCACGCGACGCACCAGATCCAGGACCTCGCCGAGACCGCCGAGGACGGCGACACCGTCATCCTCGCCGGCCTCGTCACGAGCGTGCAGCACCGCGTCGCGCGCAACTCCGGCAACCCCTACGGCATCTTCGCGCTGCAGGACTTCGGCGGCGAGCTCGAGGTGATGGTGCTCGGCAAGAGCTACACGGAGTTCCGGCACACGCTCCAGGCCGACCAGGTGGTGGTCGTGCGCGGCCGCGTGCGCACCCGCGACGACAGCTTCACGATCCACGCGAACAGCATCGACACGCCGGACGTGCAGCCGGTCGACGAGACCCGCCCGCTCGAGCTGCGCATCCCGGAGCGGCGCGCGTCGATGACCGCGATGCGCGAGCTGCGCGGCCTGCTCGAGCGGCACGCCGGCCCCACCGACGTGCGGCTCGCGCTCGAGCGGCCCGACCTCGAGCGCGTCTTCGCGCTGCCGCAGCAGGTGCGCGTCTCGAGCGACCTGTTCGGCGAGCTGAAGAGCCTGCTGGGCCCGGCGTCCATCGCCTGACTCCGTACGATGGAGCATGTGCTCCGACGCCTCGACCTGACCTCCCTGCCCGACGACCGCACGCTCCGCGCGCTGCTGCCGCGGCCGGCGGTCGACGTCGAGGCGGCGCTGCCCGCGGTCGCCGAGCTCGTGCGCGACGTGCGGGAGCGCGGCGAGGCGGCGCTCGTCGAGCAGGCCGAGCGCTTCGACCGGGTGCGCCCCGCGGCGGTGCGCGTGCCGGTGGCCGAGATCAGGGGTGCGCTGGTGTCGCTCGCGCCCGAGGTGCGCGACGCGCTCGAGACGGCGATCGCCCGCGTGCGCGTCGGCTCGGCCGCGCAGGTGCCGCCGCCCTCGCGCGTCGAGCTCGCGCCCGGCGCGGTCGTCGAGCTGCGCTGGCAGCCGGTCGACCGGGTGGGCCTCTACGTGCCCGGCGGCAAGGCCGTCTACCCGTCGAGCGTCGTCATGAACGTCGTCGCAGCCCAGGCGGCCGGCGTCGCGTCGATCGCGGTCGCGAGCCCCGCGCAGGCCGAGCACGGCGGCCTGCCGCACCCCACCATCCTCGCCGCGTGCGCGCTGCTGGGCATCGACGAGGTCTACGCGATGGGCGGGGCCGGCGCGATCGCGGCGCTCGCGCACGGCGTGGCCGGCATCGGCCTCGACGCGGTCGACGTCGTGACCGGTCCCGGCAACGTCTTCGTCGCCGCCGCGAAGCGGCTCGTCTCGGGCGTCGTGCGCGTCGACTCCGAGGCGGGGCCGACCGAGATCCTCGTCATCGCCGACGCGAGCGCCGACGCGGAGCTCGTCGCCGCCGACCTCGTCAGCCAGGCCGAGCACGACGAGCTCGCGAGCGCGGTGCTCGTCACCGACGACGCCGGGCTCGCGGACCGCGTCGACGCGGCCGTCGCGCGCCGCGCTGCCGAGACGCCCGCGGCCGAGCGGGTGCGGGCGGCGCTCACGGGGGAGCAGTCCGCGATCGTGCTCGTCGCCGACCTCGCGGCCGCGGCGCGCGTGAGCGACGCGTACGCGCCCGAGCACCTCGAGCTGCTGACGGCCGACGACGACGCACTGCTCGCGCGCATCCACCACGCCGGGGCGATCTTCGTCGGCCCGCACGCACCCGTGAGCCTCGGCGACTACGCGGCCGGCTCGAACCACGTGCTGCCCACGGGCGGCCAGGCGCGCAGGGTCGCCGGTCTCGGCGCCGCGACCTTCCTGCGCCCGCAGCAGGTCGTGCGCTACGACCGCGAGGCGCTCGCCGAGGTGCGCGCCGCGGTCACGGCGCTCGCGGCCGCCGAGGGGCTGCCCGCGCACGGCGAGGCGATCGAGGCACGCTTCGAGGAGGCGCGCTGATGCACTGCCCGTTCTGCCGCAACCCCGACTCCCGCGTCGTCGACTCCCGCACGAGCGACGACGGCACCTCCATCCGCCGTCGCCGGCAGTGCACCCAGTGCGGCCGGCGCTTCACCACCACCGAGACGGCGAGCCTCTCGGTCGTGAAGCGGTCGGGCGTGCTCGAGCCGTTCCGCCGCGAGAAGGTCATCGAGGGCGTGCGGAAGGCCGTGCGCGGCCGACCCGTCACCGACGCCGACCTCGCGGGCGTCGCGCAGTCGGTCGAGGAGACGATCCGCGCGACGGGCGCCAGCCAGATCGACGCCAACGAGATCGGCCTCGCGGTGCTGCCGCCGCTGCGGCAGCTCGACGAGGTCGCCTACCTGCGGTTCGCGAGCGTCTACAACGCGTTCGACTCCCTCGACGACTTCGAGGACGCCATCCGCGCGCTGCGCGAGGACCAGCGGCCCGACGAGGAGCAGCAGTGACCCGTGCAGCAGTGACCGCCTACGACCTGCTGTTCCGGCACGGCTTCTCGCGCGTCGACCCGGAGGCCGCGCACCACCTCGGCGCGCGCGCGATCCGCGCGGTCGGTGCCGCCCGGCCGGGCGTCCGCACCGATGCCGGGCTGCGGACCCGGGCGCTCGGCCGCGAGTTCCCGACGCCGTTCGGCATCGCAGCTGGCTTCGACAAGGACGCCACGATGATCGCCGGGCTCGGCGCGCTCGGCTTCGGCCACGTCGAGGTCGGCACGCTGACCGCGCACGCGCAGCCCGGCAACCCGCAGCCGCGGCTGTTCCGGCTCGTCGACGACCGCGCGCTCGTCAACCGGATGGGCTTCAACAACGGCGGAGCGGCAGCAGCAGCCGATCGCATCGCCGCGGCCCGCGAGGCGGCCTCGCGTCCGGTGATCGGCGTGAACATCGGCAAGAGCCGCATCGTCGACGCCGACGACGCCCCCGCGGTGGAGCGGGACTACCTCGCGTCGACGCGGGCGCTCGCGCCGGTGGCCGACTACCTCGCCGTCAACGTGTCGTCGCCGAACACCCCGGGGCTGCGCGGCCTGCAGGACGAGCGGCTGCTCGAGCCGCTGCTCGCCGCGATCCGCGGTGCGGCCGGCGACGTGCCAGTGCTCGTGAAGATCGCCCCCGACCTCGACGACGAGCAGGTCGAGGGCATCGCGGCGCTCGCCGCGCGGCTGCACCTCGCGGGCGTCATCGCGACGAACACGACCATCAGCCGCGAGGGCCTCCGCAGCCCAGCGGATGCCGTCGCCGCGGCGGGGCAGGGCGGACTGTCGGGCCCGCCCGTCGCAGCCCGATCGCTCGCGGTGCTGCGGCTGCTGCGTGCGGCGCTGCCCGCGGAGGTCGACGTCATCTCGGTCGGCGGCGTCGAGACGGCCGACGACGTGCGCGAGCGCATCGCCGCGGGCGCGAGCCTCGTGCAGGGCTACACCGGCTTCATCTACCGCGGCCCCGGCTGGGCGCGCGAGATCAACCGCGGGCTGCTCGCCTCGGCATAGCGCCGAGTGTCGGGTTCCTGCGGGAGTGTCGCGACACTCCAGCAGCAACCCGGCACTCTGGCCCGAGCCGATCGGCCGAGCGGGCGGGTGGGCGCTGCGCGCAGCCGGGGAGCGGATGACGTGGCTGTGGAGAGCGCGGACGCCTTCCGCGGGGGTGTGCCAACCTCCGGCCGTGATGGACGAGCTGCCCGAGACCCTCGCCGCCCGCGGCTTCCTGGTCGGGGAGGGCATCGAAGCGGGGCTCAGTGCCCACCGTCTCCGGGCGGGCGCGCTCGCGAAGCCGTTCCGCGGCATCCGCGCGGTCGAGGGGCCGGAGACGCTCGTCGAGCGGGCGGCCGCCTATGCGCCACTGATCCGGCCGTGGCAGTGCGTCGCCGGTGTCTCGGCGCTCGCCGTGCTCGGGCTGCCGGTGCCGTGGCGGCTCGCCCGGGAGGAGGTCGTCGAGCTCGTCTCGCTGAAGGGCCGCGGCAAGCCCGAGCGGGAGGGCGTGCGCGTGCGGCGGCTGACGGCCGACGGGCTCGAGCCGTGGTGGGTCGACGGGCTGCCGGTCGCACCGGCACCGCTCGCCTGGGCGCTGATGGGCGGCCGGTGCACCGTGCACGAGCTCGTCGTGCTCGGCGACGCGATCGTCACGGCTGCCGACAACTACCCGGGCCGGCGCATCCCCGGACCGCTCGCGTCGATCGACGAGCTGCGCGAGCAGGTCGAGCGGTGGGTCGGCCGGAGCGGCGCGGCAGCGCTGCGCGCGGCGCTGCCGCGCATCCGGGAAGGCGTCGAGTCGCCGCGCGAGTCCGACATGCGGCTGCTCATCGTCGACGCGGGCATGCCCGAGCCGGAGGTGCAGGTCGAGGTGTTCGACCCGCAGACCGGCCTGCTGCTCGGGCGTGCCGACCTCGCGCACCGCGAGCACCGCGTGGTCGAGGAGTACGAGGGTGACGGGCACCGCGCGAAGGGGCAGTGGGACCGCGACATCCAGAAGTACCGCGACTTCGAGCGCATCGGCCTGCTCGTCGTGCGGGCCACGAACCGCGACTTCGTGCCGAGCCCGGATCGCTGGCTCGGCGACCTGGCCGCGACGCTCGAGCGCCGGTCGCCGTAGCGGCCGCGGCAAGTGTCGAATACGTGCGGGAGTGACGGGACATTGCCGCAACAACCCGACACAGGCCGATGAACGCCGACCGGAGTGTCGAGTTCTTGAGGGAGTGACGGGACACTCTCGCAGCAACCCGACACTCGGGAGCCGCAGCCGCGCGATGGCGCCGGCGGCCGCCCGACTCAGACCGGGTACTTGAAGAGCGTCGTCTTCGGCTTCGGCATGCGCATGAACGGGAGCTGCACCGACCGCATGGTCGCGTACCAGCCGTGGCCCTTCGCATCCTTGTCGCCGAACTTCGCGCGGACCGCGCGGCGCAGCTGCCAGGCCATGAGCACCGAGTCGAGGATGACCACGACGACGAAGCCCCACAGCACGAGGTTGGCGATGATGCGCCACTGCGGGTCGTTGATGAAGGTCAGCACGAGCACGACGATCATCATCGGCATCGCGAGCATGCCGATCGAGAGCCGGGCGTCGACGAAGTCGCGCACGTAGCGGCGCACGGGGCCCTTGTCGCGCGCGGGGAGGTACTTCTCGTCACCCTGCTCGAAGCCGCGGCGGGCCTTCTCGCGCTCGGCGCGGATCTTGTCCTGCGACTGCTTGCGCGCCTCCTTGCGGTCGGCGGGCACGAGCGGCCGGCGGTTGCGCGCGACCTGCTCGGACTGCTTCGGCGTGCGGCGCACCTCCGGCTGCGGCTCGGGCTGAGCCTTGCTGGCGTCGGAGCGGCTGAAGAGCGGCACGTGAGGTCCTTCTCGACGTCGGATGCGTCGACGCGGAGTGCGTCGGCGCCGGAGGGCTGCGCCGTCGGATCGCCCCGGCGGCAGCATCCCATGGTACCGCCGAGCATGTGCGGGCGCGCCGCCTAGGATCGAGCGCATGACCCTTCCGACAGACCTCTCCGAGCGCGCCGGCCTCTCCGACAGGGACCGGGCGGTGCTCGCCGCCGTCGACGCCGGCTTCGACCGCGCCGTCGACGACCTCAAGGCCCTCGTGCGCATCCCGAGCGTCGCGTGGGACGCCTACGACCCCGCCCACGTGCAGGCGAGCGCCGAGGCCGTCGCCGCCCTCGCCGAGGGCACCGGCGTCTTCGAGCGCGTGTCGATCGAGCGCGCGCCGATCGGCGACACCGACGTTCTCGGCCAGCCCGCCGTGCTCGCGACCCGCGCGGCCAAAGCCGGCCGACCCTCCGTGCTGCTCTACGCGCACCACGACGTGCAGCCGTGGGGCGACGAGTCGCTGTGGCGCACCCCGCCGTTCGAGCCCACCGAGGTCGACGAGCGCCTCTACGGCCGCGGCGCCTCCGACGACAAGGCGGGCGTCATCGCGCACATCGCCGCCGTCCGCGCGCTCGCCGAGGTGCTCGACCCCGAGGTCGGCATCGCGCTCTTCATCGAGGGGGAGGAGGAGCACGGCTCCCGCTCCTTCAAGCGCTTCCTCGAGCAGCACGCCGACGTGCTGAGCGCCGACCTCATCGTGGTCGCCGACAGCGACAACTGGTCGACCGAGGTGCCGTCGCTCACGATCGCGCTGCGCGGCAACGTCGCGCTCAACGTGCGGCTCACGACGCTCGGCCACGCCAGCCACTCCGGCATGCTCGGCGGCGTCGTCCCCGACGCGATGATGGCCTTCGCCAAGCTCGCCGCGAGCTTCTGGAGCGAGGACGGCTCGGTCGCGATCGAGGGCCTCACCGAGGCTGACCTCGACGTGCCCGAGCAGTCGGAGGCGCACATTCGGGAGGAGGGCGCCGTGCTCGACGGCGTCGACCTCATCGGCACCGGCCCGCTGCTGCGCCGCCTCTGGGCGAAGCCGGCCGCGACGATCACCGGCGTCGACGCGCCGAGCGTGCCGGATGCGTCCAACACGATCCTGCCGACGGTCCGGTTCCGGCTCTCGACCCGCATCGCGCCCGGCCAGTCGGCCGCCGACGCGTTCGCGGCGATCGAGCGGCACATCCGCGCGCACACGCCGTTCGGCGCGCACATCGAGCTCGACAGCATCGACCTCGGCGACCCCTTCCTGGTCGACGCGAGCGGCTGGGGCGCGACCGAGGCGAAGCAGGCGATGGCGGATGCGTGGGGCGCCGACCCGGTCGAGACCGGCATCGGCGGCTCGATCCCGTTCATCGCCGACCTCGTGCAGCAGTTCCCGGGCGCGCAGATCCTCGTGACGGGCGTCGAGGACCCCGCCACGATGGCCCACAGCCCGAACGAGTCGCAGCACCTCGGCGTGCTGCGCCGGGCGATCGGCGCCGAGGCGCTGCTGCTCGCGCGAGCAGGGGATCGCACGGCCGGGAGCAGCGCGGAATAGGATGGTGCCGCCGGGCGTTGTCCCGGCAGAGTCTGGCGAGAGGAGCAGCAGATGACGGATCAGCAGGTGTCCGAGGTGGCGACGCACGGGGTGACCCTGACCGACGTGGCCGCCGACAAGGTGCGTCGACTGCTCGACCAGGAGGGCCGCGACGATCTGCGGCTGCGGGTCGCCGTGCAGCCCGGTGGCTGCTCCGGCCTGATCTACCAGCTGTACTTCGACGAGCGCACCCTCGACGGCGACGTCGTGCGCGACTTCGACGGCGTCGGCGTGGTCGTCGACCGCATGAGCGTGCCCTACCTCGACGGCTCGACGATCGACTTCGAGGACTCCATCCAGAAGCAGGGCTTCACGATGGACAACCCCAACGCGCAGGGCTCGTGCGCCTGCGGGGACTCGTTCCACTAGACCCCCGACGCCCGGCCGACCGACGCCGCCGATCCCCTCCGGATCGGCGGCGTCGTCGCGTTCCACGGGGCCTTGTGGGCCGCGTCGCAGGCGCCTGAGCGAGGTCTGTGGGTACTAGGATCGAGGGAGACGCTGACAGACCCGGAGGAAGACATTGCGCAATCGTCGAACCCGTTTGATCGCTGCCCCGCTGGCGGTGGTGGTCGCGCTTGCGCTGGCCGGATGCACCCAGGCGCAGATGCAGGGATGGATGCCGTCGCAGCCGGGCCTGACGAACCACGTCGACCGCATCATGGGCCTCTGGACGACCTCGTGGATCGTGCTGCTGGCCGTCGGCCTCATCACCTGGGGCCTGATGATCTGGGCCGCCGTCGCCTACCGCCGTCGCAGTGGCCAGACCGGCCTGCCGGTGCAGCTGCGCTACCACATGCCGATCGAGATCTTCTTCACGATCGTCCCCGTCATCCTCGTCGCCGGCTTCTTCGCGTTCACGGCGCGTGACCAGGCGATCATCGAGGAGCCCATCGAGGACCCCGACTACTCGATCACCGTCTACGGCAAGCGCTGGGCGTGGGACTTCGTGTACGACCGCGAGGGCCAGGAGCCGGTGCACTACCAGAGCATCCAGGTGCAGGAGGAGCCCGACTCGAGCCAGCTCGACGCGAGCACCCTGCCGACGCTCGTGCTGCCGACGAACTCGTCCATCGAGATCACCCTCGAGTCGCGCGACGTCGCGCACTCCTTCTGGATCGTGGAGTTCCTCTACAAGAAGGACATGCTCCCGGGCGTCACGAACCACATGTACTTCGAGACGGGCGACCAGGAGGGCATCCTCGCCGGCAAGTGCGCGGAGCTCTGCGGCGAGTTCCACTCGGCCATGCTCTTCAACGTCGAGCTCGTCAGCCCCGAGGAGTACGACGCCTACCTCGAGAGCCTCGAGCAGCAGGGCTTCGTCGGCCCGATCGACGAGACCCTGAACACCCACACGGGCGATGGCAACATCGACCCGGAGCGCGACGAGAGCGTCGACACGACCAATGAAGGCGAGGGCGAGTGATGACCGCCACGGCGACCCGACCCGCGGTCAGCCCGACCGCTGAGCGCAAGGGCAACGTCCTGGTCAAGTGGATCACCTCCACCGACCACAAGACCATCGGGTACATGTACCTGATCGCGTCGTTCGTGTTCTTCCTGATCGGCGGCGTCATGGCGCTGCTGATCCGTGCCCAGCTGTTCGCGCCGGGCCTGGAGATCGTGCCGACGGAGGAGCAGTACAACCAGCTCTTCACGATGCACGGCACGATCATGCTGCTGATGTTCGCGACGCCGCTCTTCGCCGGCTTCGCCAACGTGCTCATGCCGCTGCAGATCGGTGCACCGGACGTCGCCTTCCCGCGCCTCAACGCGATGGCCTTCTGGATGTACTCGTTCGGCTCGTTCATCGCGGTGGCCGGCTTCCTCACCCCGCAGGGCGCGGCCGCGTTCGGCTGGACGGCCTACACGCCGCTGAGCGACAGCGCCTTCTCGCCGGGCGTCGGCGGGCACCTCTGGGTGCTCGGCCTCGCGCTCTCGGGCTTCGGCACGATCATGGGTGGCGTCAACTTCATCACCACGATCATCACGATGCGCGCCCCGGGCATGACGATGTTCCGGATGTCGATCTTCAGCTGGAACATCCTCATCACGTCGATCCTCGTCGTGATCGCGTTCCCGATCCTGGCGGCGGCGTTCTTCGGCCTCGCGGTCGACCGCATCTTCGGCGGCCACGTCTACGACCCGGCCAACGGCGGTGTCGTGCTCTGGCAGCACCTGTTCTGGTTCTTCGGGCACCCCGAGGTCTACATCATCGCGCTGCCGTTCTTCGGCATCATCTCCGAGGTCATCCCGGTCTTCTCGCGCAAGCCGATCTTCGGCTACAACACGCTCGTCGGAGCGACGATCTCGATCGCTGCCCTCTCGGTGACGGTGTGGGCGCACCACATGTACGTCACCGGCACGGTGCTGCTGCCGTGGTTCGCGCTCATGACGATGCTCATCGCGGTGCCGACCGGCGTGAAGATCTTCAACTGGATCGGCACGATGTGGCGGGGCTCGATCACGTGGGAGTCGCCCATGCTGTGGGCGCTCGGCTTCCTCGTGACGTTCACCTTCGGTGGCCTCACCGGCGTCATCCTCGCCTCGCCGCCGCTCGACTTCCACATCTCCGACACGTACTTCGTCGTCGCGCACTTCCACTACGTGGTGTTCGGCACGGTCGTGTTCGCGATGTTCTCGGGCTTCTACTTCTGGTGGCCGAAGTGGACCGGCAAGATGCTCAACGACCGCCTCGGTCACGTGCACTTCTGGATGCTCTTCATCGGCTTCCACATGACGTTCCTCGTGCAGCACTGGCTCGGCGTCATCGGCATGCCCCGCCGGTACTACACGTACCTCGAGGAGGACGGCTTCGCCTGGATGAACCAGGTGTCGACGATCGGCGCGATGCTGCTGGCGCTGTCGATGGTGCCGTTCCTCTGGAACGTCTGGATCACCGCGCGCACCGCGCCGAAGGTGACCGTCGACGACCCGTGGGGCACCGGCCGCTCGCTCGAGTGGGCGACCAGCTGCCCGCCGCCGCGCCACAACTTCACCTCGATCCCGCGCATCCGCTCGGAGTCGCCGGCCTTCGACCTGCACCACCCGAACGCGGGTCCGCAGTACGGCGTCGGCGTGGGGCCGCTCAAGGACGCCCCGCAGCGACCCGTGGTCGACCTGGCAGACGGAGAGGTGCGCTGACATGCGCGCGAACATCATCATCCTCGGCGTGCTCGCCGCGTTCTTCTTCCTCTCCGCCGCGGTCTACACGCTGTGGCACATGGCCGCGTACGACGGCGAGGTGGAGTGGACCGGCACGCTGGGCCTCGCGCTCACGGGCATCATGTCGACGTTCATCGGCTTCTACCTGGTGCTGACGCGCCGCTCGCAGCACGCGGAGCACCCCTCCGACATGCTGGAGGCCGAGATCGACGACGCAGACCCGGACGAGGGGCACTTCTCCCCATGGAGCTGGTGGCCGATCCTGCTCGCGGGCTCGCTCGCGCTGCTGTTCGTCTCGCTGGCCGGACCGACCTTCCTCATCCCGATCGGCGCAGGCCTGCTCCTGATCATGCTGGTCGGCTGGGTGTACGAGTACTACCGCGGCAACTTCAGCCGCTGACGCACGACCCGTCGTCTCGAACGACCGAGCGCCCCGTCCATCGGACGGGGCGCTCCGTCGTTCAGTCGGCCCAGTTGCCGAGGGCGAGCTGCACGGTGTTGAAGAGCAGCAGCGCGCAGCCGATCCAGAGCGCGACCCAGAACCATCGCCTGCGCCTGCCACGGGTGAGGTCGGCCAGCAGGACGAAGATCGGGAACATCGTGAGCGTGTTGCGGGCCAGCGACAGGTAGCTGTTGCTCGTCATGAGCGATGCGGCGGTCGTGCCGACGAGCGTCGCCGACCCCCAGTCCTTGCGGCGGGCGAGCACGACCACGCAGATCGCGATGCCGACGGCCGCGACCGCCTCGAGGACGGCCTGGATCTGCCAGTCGAGCTTCGGCTCGCGCAGCACGTGGATGCCCTGGTTGAAGAGCGTCTCCCATGGCCAGCGGGTGCGCCGGTTCCACCCCTCGCTCTGCGCGTGGAACCACGCGAGCAGGTCCCCGGTCGCGACGTACAGCCACACCCAGTAGGCGAGCACGCCCAGCCCGGAGCTGCCGACGGCGATGAGGTCGACGATGCGGAACCGCTCGCCGCGGCGCCGCAGGCCGACGACGTAGAGCACGAGCAGCGCGATGACGAGGAACATGCCGCTCGCGCGGCTCGCGGTCGCGACGATCCCGAGCGCGCCGGCGATCCAGTACCGGCCGCGGAGGCACGCATGCCAGGCCCAGACCGCGCCGGCGAGGTAGAGCGCCTCCGAGTAGGAGGCGACCAGGAAGACGGCGTAGGGGCTGAAGGCGAAGAGCGCGGCGGCCCGGCGCGCGGTGCCGGCGTCGAACTGGTGCTGCGCGATGCGGTAGACGCCGACGGTCGCGAGGATGGAGGCGATCGCGGCGACGAGCCACATGCCGAAGACGATGCCGTCCAGGCCGACGGCGCCGAGCGACACCACCCACGCGACGGCCCACGACAGCATGGGGTAGAGCGGGAAGAAGGCGATGCGCTCGCTGCCCGCGCCGCCGTCGCACAGCTGCCCGACGTAGCCGTAGGAGGCGATGCACGCGAAGTAGCCGCTGTCCCAGCGGTAGAAGATCCCGAAGAAGCCGTCGGGGGCGCCCACCGGGGCGCCCGCGACGAGCACGACGACGAGCCCGACGAGCTGGATGCCGATGCGCTGCAGCAGCCAGATGGCGAGGCAGTAGCGGATGCCGGACCGCATGACCCAGCTGATCGCGGAGCGGCGCGAGACGGGGAGTGCGAGCGTCGACAACAGGGCCTCCCCGAGTGGTCCGACGAGGGGGAGCCTAGGTGATGCGACGCTCGTGCGGACAGGCCCGATGTGGTCGCCTGAGGGGATCGGGGGTCAGACGGCGCGGCCCGCGCGGCGCCCGGTGTGCAGGCAGCCGCCGAGGAAGGTGCCCTCGAGCGCTCGGTAGCCGTGCACGCCGCCACCGCCGAAGCCCGCAGCCTCACCGACGGCGAAGAGCCCCGGGATGGGTGCGCCGTCGGCGCCGAGCGCCCGCGCGTCGAGATCGGTCTGGATGCCGCCGAGCGTCTTGCGCGTCAGCGTGCGCAGACGCACCGCGATGAGGGGCCAGTGGCGCTCGTCGAGGATGCGGTGGGGTGCCGCCGTGCGCACGAGCCGGTCACCGATGTACTCGCGCGCCCTGCGGATCTCGACGGCCTGCGGGTCGGTGGACGCCGGGTCGGCGACCGCGGCGTCGCGCTCCTCGATCGCGGCGACCACGGCGGCACGGTCGATGTCCTCGAGCCGCTGCATGCCGTCGAGCAGCTCGGTGAGGCTGTGCGCGACGACGAAGTCCTCGCCGTGGTCGAGGAACGCCTGCACCGGCGCGGGCGCGCCGGGCAGCACGCGCTGCGCGAGGCGGCGGATGCTGCGACCGGTGAGGTCGGGGTTCTGCTCCGAGCCGGAGAGCGTGAACTCCTTCTCGACGATCGACTGCGTGAGCACGAACCACGAGTGCTCCGCGCCCACCGACCGCAGGTGCTCGAGCGTCGTGAGGGTGTCGAAGCCGGGGTAGTTGGGCGACGGCAGCCGATGCCCGCGATGATCGATCCACAGGCTGGACGGACCCGGCAGGATCCGGATGCCGTGCTGCGGCCAGACCGGATCCCAGTTCGCGATGCCCTCGGTGTAGTGCCACATGCGGTCGCCGTTCACGAGCCGTGCGCCCGCGTCGTTCGCGATCGCCAGGCCGGAGCCGTCGACGTGCAGCGGTACGCCGCGCACGGCCTCGCGCGGCGCGGCGCCGAGGCGCGCGGGCCAGAGCTCGCGCACGCGCTCCAGCTCGCCGCCGATGCCGCCGGTCGCGACGACGACCGACTCGGCGCGCAGCTCGAACGCGCCCGTGACGTCGCGGCTCGACGGCTCGCCCCGCACGGTCAGATCTTGGGCCAGCCGGTCGCCGGCGACGCCCACGACCCGGCCGTCCTCGACGAGCAGGCGCGTCGCGCGGTGCCGGAACGACAGGGAGGCGCGGCCGTCGGCGACCGCGTCCCGCAGCAGTCGCGTGAAGGGGGTGACGAGGCCGGGCCCGGTGCCCCAGACGATGTGGAAGCGGGGCACGGTGTTGCCGTGCCCGCCCGGCGTGCGGGCGCCGCGCTCCGCGTGGCCGACCACCGGGAAGAGCCGCACGCCGAGCTCGCGCAGCCACGGACGCAGCTCGCGGTGCGCGAACTCGAGGTAGGCGTCCGCCCACTGCCGGCCCCAGGCATCCTCGTCGCGGTCGAAGCCGGCGGTCGCGAGCCAGTCGGCCCTGGCGAGCCCCGGCGAGTCGGCGATGCCGAGGCGGCGCTGCTCGGGGGAGTCGACGAGCAGCAGGCCGCCGAACGACCAGTACGCCTGGCCGCCGATCGACTGCGGTCCCTCCTGCTCGACGATGCGCACCGTGCGACCGCGCTCGAGCGCCTCGCACGCCGTGACGAGGCCGGCGAGGCCCGCGCCGATGACGATGACGTCCATCAGCGGATGAGCGGATTGCGGTTGAGCATGGCCGTCGCGGCTCGCTCGAAGTACTCGTCGAGCTCCGCGCGGTGCAGCGGCGCGGGGTCGAGCGCGTCGAGGGCGCCACGCATGGCGGCGAGCCAGCGCTCGCGCGCGTCCGGGTCGACGGAGAACGGCGCGTGGCGCATCCGGAGCCGCGGGTGTCCGCGCTGCTCGCTGTACGTCTGCGGACCGCCCCAGTACTGCTCGAGGAACATCCGGAAGCGCTCCTCGGCGCCCGCGCGGTCGTCCTGCGGATACATCGGCCGCAGCACGTCGTCGGCCCAGACGCGCTCGTAGAACTCGTGCACGAGCGCGCGGAAGAAGGGCTCGCCGCCGACGGCCTCGTGGAGCGACTGCATCACGGCTTCGCCTCCAGGCCGTCGCCGACGACCTTCTGCACCGACGGCAGGTCGAGGCCGAGCTCGTCCAGGCCGTCCTTGACGCGTCGGCGCAGCTCGCGGGCCACGTCGTCGCGCGCGTTGGCGCGCGTGCGGACGACGAGCCGCAGCACGACCGCATCGGGCGACACCGACTCGATGCCCCAGGTCTCCGGCTTGTCGATGACGCGGCCGAGCCACTCGGGCTCCTCGCTCATGGCCGTCGCGACGTCGAGCAGCTGCCGCTCGACGAGGTCGACGTCGGCGTCGTAGGGCACCGCCTGGTCGATGATGACGCGCGCCCAGCCCTGCGACCGGTTGCCGACCCGCAGGATCTCGCCGTTGCGCACGTACCAGAGCGTGCCCTCGACGTCGCGCACCTGCGTCACGCGGATGCCGACCGATTCCACGACGCCGGATGCGGCCCCGAGGTCGACGAGGTCGCCGATGCCCACCTGGTCCTCGAAGACCATGAACAGCCCGTTGAGGAAGTCCTTGATGACGCCCTGCGCGCCGATGCCTGCCGCGGCGCCCAGGAAGCTCGCCATCGCCACGAGCGACGCAGCGTTCACGCCCAGGATGCTGAGGATGAGGATGAGCGCGAGCGCCGCGATGACCCACGCGAGCATCGTGTTGAGCACGCTGCCGATCGCGCGGGTGCGCTGCACGACGCGCACCTGCGCGAGCGGGGAGTTCGAGAGCGCCTCGGTGTCGGCGGCGTCGGCGCGGCGCTTGACCCCGCTCACGACGCCGCCGACCACGCGGCCGATGATCGTCCTGACCACCCGGAACGCGATGAACGCGCCCACGATGACGATGAGGATGCCGATCGGCGCGCCCCACGCGTCCCACCAGGCCGCGACCGCGGCCCAGTCCACGCCGTCGGGCGGCGTGCTCGTCTCGAACCTCATCCCGGCGGCCCCGATCAGGCGTCCCGCTCCTGCGCGGAGAGCGCGCGCTCGACGCCCGCGAGGTGCTCGACGACGATGCGGCGCAGCGCCGGCACGGCCGAGGTGTTCGCCGCGAGCCAGCCGCGGGTGGCATCCGCGAGCTCCTGGCTCGCGAGCGACGCCGGGTAGAGGCCGACGAGCAGCCCCTCGGCCACCTGGTAGGTGCGCGAGTCCCAGATCTGCTGGATCGCGTCGTGGTATCGGGGGATGAGACCCGTCAGCACGGTGGCGTCGTTCACGTGCGCGAGGCCGAGGCCCGTGTAGCGCACGATCATGTTCGAGGCGCCGGCCTCGTCGACGACCGACGCGAACGCGGCCTCCTTGGCATCGGGCGTGGCGATGGTCGCACGCGCGCGAGCGGCGAACTGCCGGCCTGTCGCGGTGTCGTCGGCTGCGAGCTCCGCGGCGATCTCCTCCTCGCCGGCCGCGCCGTTCAGCACGAGGCCGTCGAGCAGCTGCCAGCGCAGGTCGGCGTCGATCTCCAGGCCGCTGAGCGACGTTCCGCCGCTCAGCAGGCCGCGGAGGATCTCGACGTGCTCGGGCGTCGACGCGAGGCCGGCGAAGGCCCCGGCGAACTGGAACTGCGCATCCGACCCTGCCTCGGCGGAGGCGGCGAGCTCCCACAGGCCGTCGCCCACGCGCCGGATCGTCTCGGCGCGGCGCGACGGGTGCACGTACGAGCGGGCCGCGAGGCCGAGCTGAGCGAGCGCGAGGCGGATGGTCGTCGACTCGGTCTCGGCGCCGATGTTCGCGAGCACGAGCTCGACGTAGTCGCTCGCGGGCGTCTCGGCGTCGCGCGTCGCGTCCCATGCCGCGCCCCAGACGAGCGCGCGCGCGAGCGGGTCCTCGATGGTGCGGAGGCCCGAGAGCGCGGTGCGCATCGACGACTCGTCGAGGCGGATCTTGGCGTAGGCGAGGTCGTCGTCGTTGATGAGGATCAGCGAGGGTCGGATGTGGCCGACGAGCGAGGGCACGGGGGTCTCGGCGCCGTCGACGTCGAGCTCGACGCGGTGGGTGCGGCGCAGCACGCCATCCTCCTCCTCGTACAAGCCGATCGCGAGGCGGTGGGGGCGGAGCGTCGGCCACTCGGCGGGGCCGGTCTGCTCGATCGCGAACGACGAGATGATGCCGTCGGCGGTCGTCTCGATGCGCGGGCGCAGCGTGTTGACGCCGGCCGTCTCGAGCCACAGCCGGCTCCACTCGCTGAGGTCGCGCCCGCTGGCCGTCTCCAGCTCGGCGAGCAGGTCGGCGAGCTCGGTGTTGCCCCACGCGTGCTTGCGGAAGTACGCGCCGACGCCCTGCATGAAGGCCTCGAGCCCCACCCAGGCGACGAGCTGCTTGAGGACGGAGCCGCCCTTCGCGTAGGTGATGCCGTCGAAGTTGACCTGCACGTCCTCGAGGTCGCGGATCTCGGCGACGATCGGGTGCGTCGAGGGCAGCTGGTCCTGGCGGTAGGCCCAGGTCTTCTCCATCGCCTGGAACGTGGTCCAGGCGTTCGTCCACTCGGTCGCCTCGGCGGTCGCGAGCGTCGACGCCCACTCCGCGAACGACTCGTTGAGCCACAGGTCGTTCCACCAGCGCATCGTCACGAGGTCGCCGAACCACATGTGCGCGAGCTCGTGCAGCACGGTCACGACCCGGCGCTCGCGGATGGCGTCGGTCACCTGGGCCCGGAACACGTACGACTCGGTGAACGTCACGCATCCGGCGTTCTCCATCGCGCCGGCGTTGAACTCCGGCACGAAGAGCTGGTCGTACTTCTCGAACGGGTACGCGACGCCGAACTGCGACTCGAAGAAGGCGAAGCCCTTGCGGGTGATGTCGAAGAGGTAGTCGGCGTCCATGTGCTCGGCGAGCGACGCGCGGCAGAAGATGCCGAGCGGGATCACGCGGCCATCGCTCGACGAGAGCTCGGAGCGCGTGACCTCGTAGGGCCCGGCGACGAGCGCGGTGATGTAGCTCGAGATGCGCGGCGTGGGCTCGAACGACCAGACGGCGGTCTCGCCGTCGACGGCGGGCTCGGGCGTCGGCTGGTTGGAGACGACCTGCCAGCGAGCGGGCGCGGTGATGGTGAAGCGGAACGTCGCCTTGAGGTCGGGCTGCTCGAAGACCGCGAAGACGCGACGGGAGTCGGGGACCTCGAACTGGGAGTAGAGGTAGACCTCGCCGTCGACCGGGTCGACGAAGCGGTGCAGGCCCTCGCCGGTGTTGACGTACAGCGCGTCGGAGACCACGGTCAGCTCGTTCTCGGCGGCGAGGCCGTCGAGCTGGATGCGCACGCCGTCGTTCACGCTCGCGACGTCGAGCTCGGCGCCGTTGAGCGTGACCGAGTGCACGGTGCGGGAGATGTGGTCGATGAACGTCGAGGCGCCGGCCTCGGCGGTGAAGCGCACGCTCGTCGTCGAGCGGAACACCTCGTCGCCGGTGGTGAGGTCGAGGGCGATGTCGTAGCTCTCGACCTGGACGAGCGCCGCGCGCTCCTGGGCCTCGACGCGAGTGAGGTTCTCTCCGGGCACGCTGGACTCCTTGTGACTGTGGTGCAGGTGCGACCAGCGTAGTGCCGCGCGGCGCGGCCCCCGCCGTGCCGTCGCTAGCATCGAGGCATGAGTGCGACGACCCCGATCGAGACCGTCCCCGAGGCCCAGCCGCGCGTGCGGATGTGGTTCGATCCGACCTGCCCGTGGGCGTGGATGACGTCCCGCTGGCTGGGCGAGGTCGCCGACACCCGCGGCTTCGACGTCGACTGGCAGGTGATGAGCCTGGCCGTGCTCAACGAGGGCCGCGACCTGCCGGCCGAGTACCTCGCGCGGATGCCGCGCTCGATGCGCCTCACGCGCCTCGTCACCGCGGCTCGCGGGGCTGGCGGCGACGCGGTCGTCAAGCCGCTGTACGACGCGCTCGGCACGCGCATCCACCACGACCGCCGCAAGGACGACGACGCGATCGTCGCCGAGGCGCTCGCTGAGGTGGGCCTCGACGCGTCGCTCGCCGACGAGACGGATGCGCACGACGCGACGCTGCGCGGCACCCACCAGGCGGCGATCGACCTCGTCGGCGACGACGTCGGCACCCCGGTCGTCGCGGTCGACGACGTCGCGTTCTTCGGCCCCGTCGTGAGCCCGGCGCCCACCGGCGAGGAGGCGCTGCGGCTCTTCGACGGCGTCGTCGCGGCCGCGTCGATCGACGGCTTCTTCGAGCTGAAGCGCTCCCGCACGCGCGGTCCGGTCTTCGACCGGGTCGCCGACGAGCCGCAGGTCGCCTGATGCGCGTCCACGTCGGCACCGACCACGCCGGCTTCGAGATGTCGAAGCGGCTCGTCGCCCACCTCGAGGCGGCAGGCCACGAGGTGGTCGACCACGGCCCCGCCGAGTACGACCCCGAGGACGACTACCCCTCGTTCTGCATCAACGCCGCGCGGGCGGTCGTGCGCGATCAGCGTGCGGGCGTCGAGGCGCTCGGCGTGGTCTTCGGCGGCTCCGGCAACGGCGAGCAGATGGCGGCGAACAAGGTCGAGGGCGTGCGTGCGGCGCTCGCCTGGAGCCTGCCGACGGCCGAGCTCGCGCGCGAGCACAACGACGCGAACGTGGTCGCCGTGGGTGCGCGCCAGCACTCGGAGCAGGAGATGCTCGACATCATCGACGCGTTCCTCGCGACGCCGTTCTCGGGCGCTGAGCGCCACGCGCGGCGGATCGCGCAGCTGGGGGAGTACGAGACGACCGGCAGCATCGCGGGCCACGAGATCGACTGATGACTGCAGGCTCCGATGCCTGAGGGGCATTCCGTCCATCGCATCGCCCGGCAGTTCGGGGCGAACTTCGTCGGCAGCCGCGCCGCCGTGACGAGCCCGCAGGGCCGCTTCGAGGTCGGCGCCGCCGAGCTCGACGGCCGCACGATCACCTCGTCGGAGGCGATCGGCAAGCACCTGCTGCTGGGGTTCGACGGCACCGCGGCGGCGCCGGACCGGGTGCTGCACGTGCACCTCGGCATCTACGGCGCGTGGGACTTCGCGGGCGCCATCTCGGTCGACCCCACCATCCTCGCGAGCACCCTCGCGGTGGGTGCCGCCCGGACGGGGCAGACCGGCATGCGCGGCGTCGGCGGCGGTGCCGGCACGGACGGCGAGCACGAGGACTCGATCGCGTCGATCGGCGCGCCGCGGCTCGCCCGGCTGCGCGCGGGGGAGCGCGAGACGGCGAGCGAGGTCGGGGACTTCCCGCCGGAGCCGGTCGGGCAGGTGCGCGTGCGCATCCTCACCGCGGCCGCCGTCGCCGACCTGCGCGGCCCGACCGTGTGCGAGGTGCTCGAGCCCGCGCAGGTGCGGGCGCTCGCGGATCGGCTGGGTCCCGATCCGGAGGCCCCCACCGAGTCGCGCCGGCGCGCGGAGGACCGCTTCGTCGCGCGCGCCGCACGGTCGGGCCAGGCGATCGGGCAGCTGCTCATGGACCAGTCGGTCGTCGCCGGGATCGGCAACGTCTACCGTGCCGAGCTGCTGTTCCGCGCCCGGATGGATCCGCACCGCCCGGGCAACGTCGTGCCGGAGGACGAGCTGCGCCGGCTCTGGCGGGACTGGGTGAAGCTGCTGCGCATCGGCGTCGAGACCGGGCAGATGCTCACGATCGACGGGCTGCGCGGCGCGCGTCGGGCTGCGGCGCTCGCGAACCGCGCCGACCGGCACTGGGTCTACAAGCGTGAGGGTCAGCCGTGCCGTCGCTGCGGCACCTCGATCGCGCTCGAGACGATGCAGGGGCGCAAGCTCTACTGGTGCTCCGGCTGCCAGCTGTGACGCGCCTCAGCGCCACCGATACAGCGTCGCCGCGTCGATCCCCGACTCCGACGGACTGATGACCCACGATCCGGTCGGGTCGTCGGCGCGCACCGCCACGATCACCTGCGCGACCTCGCTGTCGCCGGGCGCGAAGTCGTAGATGTAGCCGAGGTCGTTCGGTGCCGCTGCGGTCGACGCGGAGTTCTGGTCGGTGAAGGGTCCGCCGTCGGGCTGGTACGCGAAGGTCATGTCGTGCATCGGATGCGTCGTGATGACGCCCACGTTCGTGATCTCGAGCTCGAGGATGACGAAGCGCTCGCCGGCGCGCGGCACTCCGCCCGTCATCGCGGCGAGGTCGTCGGCCGGATCGATCGAGCGCTGGGCCGTGACCTCCCACGTCGACCCGCGGTCGGTGTGGATCGTCACGGTGTCGCCGTAGGAGAACTCGCCGGGCGCGGTCGTCGGCACCGGGGGATCGGTGGGGCCGTTGGTGGTCGGCGCGGGCGCGATGTCGCTGAAGACCGGCGTTGGGCTCTCGGGGATGGCCGGGTCGTCGGGCGTCGAGGGCGGCATCGCGACGCAGGCGGCGAGGGCGAGCGATGCGATCGCGACGAGGGCCGCGCCGAGCCGGGTCGAGCCCTGCCGGCGGGGACGGGAGACGAGCCTGGCCTGCACACCGGCACGCTACTGCGTGCGGCTGTGAGCGCGGGCGCCGCCACCACGCTGGTCGAGTAGCGCGTCGCGCAGCGGCACGCGTATCGAGACCGATCGACTAGAACAGCGCCTTCGGTGCCGGCCCGAACGTCCCTCGCCAGAGCCATTCGGTGTAGCTCTCGGTGAACCTGGGGCCCACCTGTTCGGGCTCGTCGACGTACACGGCGCCCATCGGTGACTCGAACTGGAGCACGCCGGGTTCGATCTGGGTCACCTTCCATCGTCTGCCGGCGGGGAGGACGGCGCCCTTGAGCATGTGATGTCGTCTGCAGAGGTGGGCGAGGTTGCCGGGGGTGGTCTTCCCGCCGTCGATCCAGGCGATGGTGTGGTCGATGTCGGCGTGCTCGGCCTTGGCGCAGCAGCCGGGCCATCGGCACCGCTGGTCTCGTTCGCGCAGCAGTCGCCGGACCTTGCGCGATGGCCGGTAGGTGTCGGCCGCGATGACGTGTCCCTTGACGGGGTCGGTGAACACGCGGGTACAGGTCTTCGTGACGCCGGCGAGCCAGCGGGCGGTGTCGGGGTCGACGAGCGCGCCGCTGCGCAGCCTGGCGCTGTCGTCGCGGCTGTCGTCGCTGCCGTCGTCGCCGAGGAGCACGGTCGCCGGGATGACGATCGAGACCTGGGCGCGTATGCCCGCCAATGCCCGGTCGGTCGGCTCGCCGGTGAGCAGCAGGTCGCAGCATGCGTCGGCGCGGCGCTGGTCGGCGGTGCGCGGGTCGTTCGGGTCGGCGGCGCGCGCCATCTCGGTGGCGCGGTCGAGGATGCCGTGGGCGAGGACGGTGGGGATGACGAGCACGAGTCTCGACATGGCGTCGGCGAGGTCGGTGACGAACACCTCGCGTCCGTCTCGGGCGATGCGGTGCCGCTCGGTCAGCGGCTCCTCGATGAGCTGCTCGAGCTCGCGGCGGGCGATCTTCGCGAGCCGTGCCGGGGTCGTCGTCTCGGCGACGGGCAGCAGGGCCGCCTCGAACGCGGCTCGTGCTTCCGGCGTCTTGAGTGGTGCGCCGATGTCGGTGATGACGCGGAGGTGTCCTTGGTGGATGCGGGTCTCGCCCCAGGCGCGCAGGGTTGCGGGCCATTCGTCGAGGATCCGCATGGCGCGGTCGATCTCGGCTTCGACGGTGCGGTCGCTGCGGCGCTGGCGGAGTGCGAGCTCGTTCGCGAGGTCTCGCATGACGATCCCGGCGTCGAGGTGCGCGTCGCCGGCCTCCTCGAGCGCCAGCAGCCCGAGCCCGGCGAGCGCGTGGGTGCGCATCGCCTGCAGCCCCGCGATCGCGGCGTCGAGGTCGACGACGATCTTGATCGCCGACGCGCGCACATCCTGCACCGTCGGCACGGGCACGTCCACAGGCAGCGGCACCGGCACGGGCGCAAGCTCGGAACCCGTCTCAGCCGGCGTCGCCACGCGGTCGTCGGGGTCCGCCACGTCGCCGGGTCGCGGCCCCCGCAGCCAGAGCGGCCCGTTGGCCGCGGCGGGGTCGAGCGGCACCGGCAGCTGCCGGTGCACCGGCCACCGAGAGGCCTGGATCTCCGTCGACATGGGCGCAGTCTCCCACCGGCCACTGACACGGCCCGGCGGGGCGGCGCCCGCTCGAGGGGGGCTGTGGAGGACGACAGAGCGGGCGACGGGAATCGAACCCGCGTAATCAGTTTGGAAGACTGAGGCTCTACCATTGAGCTACGCCCGCGCGCCCCGCGCTCGCGCGTCGGGACTGGTCGAATCTACCGCATCCGGTCGGCGCCATCCGCACCGCATCCGGCATGCACATCGGCACCCCGGATGGCGGGATACGCTCGTGCGGTGCAGCGCAGCATCCCCACAGACCTCATCCTCGGCGGCGCGACCGCCGCCTACCAGATCGAGGGCGCCGCGGCCGAGGACGGCCGTCGCCCCAGCATCTGGGACGCGTTCGCCCGCGTGCCCGGCGCCGTGATCGACGGCCACACCGGCGACATCGCGTGCGACCACTACCACCGCATGCCCAGCGACGTGGCGATGATGCGCGACCTCGGGCTGCAGTCGTACCGCTTCTCGACCAGCTGGTCGCGCGTATGCCCTGATGGCGGTGCGCCGAACGCCGCGGGCCTCGACTTCTACTCGCGGCTCGTCGATGAGCTGCTCGACGCCGACATCATGCCCTGGCTCACGCTCTACCACTGGGACCTGCCGCAGGTGCTCGAGGAGGCGGGCGGCTGGCCGTCGCGCGACACCGCGAGCCGCTTCGTCGACTACGCGCTCGCCGTGCACGAGAAGCTCGGCGACCGCGTCGACAACTGGACGACGCTCAACGAGCCGTGGTGCTCGTCGTTCCTCTCCTACATCGCGGGCGCCCACGCCCCCGGCCGGCAGAGCGTCGCCGACGGCCTGGCCGCCGGGCACCACCTGCTGCTCGCGCACGGCATGGCCGTGCAGGCGCTGCGCGACGCCGGCGCGGAGCGGCTCGGCATCACGCTCAACTTCACGGTCGCCGACCCGGTCGACCCGACGAATCCCTCCGACGTCGACGCCGCACGGCGCATCGACGAGCAGTACAACCGCTTCTTCGTCGACCCGATCCTGCGCGGCAGCTACCCCGAGACGCTGCTGGCCGACGTCGGCCACCTCGGCCTCGACGCGGTCGTGCAGGACGGCGACCTCGCCATCATCGGCGCGCCGATCGACGTCCTGGGCGTGAACTACTACCACGGCGACGCGTGCTCGTTCGAGCCCCTGGCGGAGCCGATGCTGCAGGATGCGCCGACCGACCGGCCGATCCGCAGCCCGTTCCCCGCCGCGGACGGCGTCGAGATCCACTCGCGCGGACTGCCGACGACCACCATGGGCTGGGAGGTGCAGCCGGAGGGGCTCACCCGGCTGCTGCGCCGCCTCCACGAGGACTACGCCGGCCCGAAGGGCGTCGACCTCTGGGTCACCGAGAACGGTGCGGCCTACGACGACGTGCTCGACACGGATGCGGCGACGGGTGAGCAGCGCGTGCACGACGCCGAGCGGGTCGACTTCCTCCGCCTCCACATCGGCGCGGTGCTCGATGCGATCGACGCGGGCGTGCCGGTCAAGGGCTACTTCTACTGGTCGCTCATGGACAACTACGAGTGGGCGTGGGGCTACCACAAGCGCTTCGGCATCGTGCGCGTCGACTACGACACCCAGGAGCGCACCGTGAAGGACTCCGGGCTCGAGCTCGCGCGGATGATCCGGGAGCGCACGCTCTAGCTCGTGGCGAGGTGGCGGCGCTCACGCGTCGTCATCGGGAAGCTCCTTCAGCGCGGCCGTGAGGGCGAGCAGGTCGCGCACCTGCGCCCGCAGCAGCGGCACCGCGGTGATCCGGATCGCGCGGTCGATCATCGGCACCGCCTGCTGCAGCAGCGCCTGGGTGCGCCGCTGGTCGCGGCTGCGGTCGGTCGTCCACGCGAGCATGCCCGCCATGAACAGCCCCCAGAGCAGCTCGGGCAGGGCTCGACGCAGCTGGCGGTCGGCGAGCAGGTCGGATCCCTCGACGAGGGTCGCGAACAGCCCCACCATCCGCTCTCGCGACGCCCTCGACGCCTCGCCGAAGGGGCTCACGGGCGAGTCCGCGGTGATCGCCTGGCCGAGCGCCTCCGTCGCCACCCGGTGGAACGGCGCGATCTCGTCGAGCGCGATGTCGAGCGCGATGCCCAGCCGCGCGGCGAACGGCCGCACCCCGGCGATGGCCTCGATCGCCCGTTGCTCGATGCGGATGACCGTCTCGTCGTAGAGCGCGAGCAGCAGGTGGTCCTTCGAGGGCATCGAGAGGTAGATCGTGCCGGGCGACACCCCGGCGCGGTCGGCGATGCCGCGCATCGTCGTCGCGCGCCAGCCGTCCTCACGCAGCGCGGCGAACGCGACCTCGCGGATGCGGGCCGCGGTGCGGGCGCCCTTCGTGGCACCGCTCTGGTTCGTCATGCACCCATCTTGGCTGAACGCGTTCAGCCCGACGATCGCGCGCACGACGAAGGGGCCGGTCCTCGCGGACCGGCCCCTTCGATGCGTGTGCTGCTGGATCAGCCCATCGACGGCGGCATGAGCACCGAGTCGATGAGGTAGACCGTGGCGTTGGCGGTCTGGACGCCACCGCAGACGACGGTCGCGGCGTCGCCGTTGACCATGAGCTCGTCAGCGTCGCCCTCGACCATGAGCTCCTCGCCCTGGACCGTCATGTGGGTGCCGGCGATCGCGTCGGGCGCGATCTGGCCGGGGATGACGTGGTAGGTCAGCACCGTGCTGAGCGTCTCGGCGCCCTCGGGCGTCTGCAGCATCTCGACGGTCTCGGCGGGCAGCGCCGCGAAGGCGTCGTCGACCGGTGCGAAGACCGTGAACTCGTCGCCGTTCAGCGTGTCGACGAGGTCGACATCCGGGTTCAGCTGGCCGGAGACGGCCGCGACGAGCTGCGTGAGCATCGGGTTGTTCGAGGCCGCGACCGCGACCGGGTCCTGGGACATGCCGACGATCGAGCCCGCGCCGTCCGGCACCGCCTCGTCGTACATCGCGCAGCCGGCGCCGACAAGGTTGTCGTAGGCGGGGTCCATCGCGGCTTCGGTCTCCATCGACTCCTCGGAGGCGCTGGGGGCCGTCGTCGGCTCCATCGTCTCGTCAGCCGTCGTGGAGCCGCCCATCGAGCAGCCCGCGAGCACGAGCGTCGCCGTGCCGACGAGCACGAGCCCGGCCATCTTGGGGTTCTTCTTGGTGAGCATCGCTGCTCTCCTTCCCTGTTGGGTTGCCGGCCCGTGCGAGCCGGTGATGCCAGGGGTTCGGAGACCTGCGAGACGCGGATTGGAAGATCGCTCATCGACATCCGAGGCCATCCGGGAGCGCCGCCGCGCCGAACCATCGGCAACTCGCCAAGGAGGCACCATGCTCGCCCTGATCGGATTGCTGGGTGGATTCATCACCGGCATCTCGCCATGCATCATCCCGGTGCTGCCCGTCATCCTCTTCTCGGGCGGCATGCAGTCCGCGCGTGACGAGCAGGCCTCGGATGCCTCCGCCGACGCCGCGCAGGGGAGCGGCGGCGTCGCCACCGCGACCCGCGCGAGCGTCAAGCAGCGGTCGATCTCGCGCTGGCGGCCCTACCTCGTGATCTCGGGCATCGTCGTGAGCTTCACGCTCATGACGCTCGCCGGCAGCCTCGTGCTCAGCCTCCTCGGCCTCCCGCAGGACGTGCTGCGGTGGGCGGGCATCATCGTGCTCGCGCTCATCGGCGTCGGCCTCATCGTGCCGCAGTTCCAGCACCTGCTCGAGAAGCCCTTCGAGAAGCTCCCGTTCCTGCAGACCGCGGGCGAGAAGTCGTCGAAGCTCCAGGGCTTCCCGCTCGGCCTCGCGCTCGGCGCCGTCTACGTGCCGTGCGCCGGACCGGTGCTCGCCGCCATCACGGTCGCGGGCTCCACCGGCCAGATCGGCCCCGACACCGTCGTGCTCACCGTCTCCTTCGCCATCGGCGCGGCGCTGCCGCTGCTGTTCTTCGCGCTCGCGGGCCGCGGCCTCGCCGAGCGCATCAAGGCCTTCCGCAAGCGCCAGGGCGTCATCCGCACCGTCTCGGGTGCGCTCATGCTGCTGCTCGCGCTCGGCCTCGTCTTCGACGTGCCGGCGCGGCTGCAGCGGCTCGTGCCCGACTACACCTCGGCGATCCAGGAGTACATCGCGGGCAACGAGGAGGTGCAGGAGGCGATCTCGATCGGCGGCCTCGAGACCGAGGAGAACCAGGACCTGGATCTCTGCGACCCGGGCGCGACCGAGCTGCAGGAGTGCGGCACGGCTCCGAGCATCCGCGGCATCGACTCGTGGTTCAACACCGACGGCGACCAGCCGATCGACCTCGCCGAGCTCCGCGGGCAGGTCGTGCTCGTCGACTTCTGGGCCTACTCCTGCATCAACTGCCAGCGCTCGGCGCCGCACATGAACGCCTGGCACGACGCCTACGCGGATGCCGGTCTGCAGGTGATCGGCGTGCACAGTCCTGAGTACGCGTTCGAGAAGGAGCGGCCGAACGTCATCCAGGGCGCCGAGGCGCTCGGCATCGAGTACCCGGTGGCGATCGACAACTCGCTCTCGACCTGGACGAACTACCGCAACGCCTACTGGCCGGCGCGCTACCTCATCGACGCCGAGGGCACCGTGCGCAACGTGCACTTCGGCGAGGGGCAGTACCGGGAGGGCGAGCAGATGATCCGCGAGCTGCTGCAGCAGGCGAACCCGGATGTCGAGCTGCCCGCCGTCACCGAGATGTCGGACGAGACGCCGGTGAACACCGAGATCACGCCCGAGTCGTACCTCGGCACGACCAAGGTGCAGAACTTCGGCGGCGAGGAGCGCTACTCCACGCAGACCGAGGACTTCGCCTACCCGGCCGAGCAGGCCGCCGACACCTTCGCGCTCGACGGCGCGTGGCAGCTCGAGACGCAGTTCGTCACCCCGCGCGGCGACGCGGCGGACGTGCGGCTGCAGTACCGCGGCCAGGAGGTGCGGATGGTGCTCGCAGGGGAGGGCACGGTCGTCGCGGACGTCGATGGCGAGCGCGTCGAGATCCCCGTCTCGGGCACACCGCGGTCGTACGAGCTGCTGCGGGTCGACGCCAGCCGCCAGGGCACGATCGAGGTGACGGTCCCCGCCGGCGTCGAGGCCTACTCGTTCACCTTCGGATGATCGGCGGGCGCTGAGCGGCCGCGGTGACCGACCGCGTCACAGGTTGCGGGGAGTCCGGCGCATCACGGGCTCCCCGCTCTGCCGACTCGACCCCTTCCGGTCGACTCGACCCGCTGCAACGGGTCCGGTCGGCGGGAAGGGGTCGAGTCGACTGTGGCTAGGGCCCGCTCAGCCGCCGGTAGACTCGCCACTCGTACGGGAGCGATCCCTACGGGGCGTAGCTCAGCTTGGCTAGAGCGCCCGCTTTGGGGGCGGGAGGTCGCAGGTTCGAATCCTGTCGCCCCGACTCCTTCCGAGAGGATGTGCAGGTGCTGGCACCGGGGATGGCGCCGGTCGTCGTGCTGGATGGCGGACTCTCCAACGCGCTCGCCGACCGCGGTCACGATCTCACCGACGAGCTGTGGACGGCCCGGCTGCTGCGCGACGCGCCCGGCGAGATCGCGGCCGTGCACCGGACGTACTTCGAGGCCGGCGCGCAGGTCACGACGACAGCGAGCTACCAGGCGAGCCTCGGCGGGTTCCAGCACGCCGGCATGACGCGCGCGGAGGCCGAGGCGCTCATCCGGCAGAGCGTGACGATCGCCCGGCAGGCGCGAGACGAGGTCGCCGCGGCGGCTGGGGACCGCGCGGTCCGGCTGGTCGCGGCATCCGTGGGCCCGTACGGTGCCGTGCTCGCCGACGGGTCGGAGTACCGCGGTCGCTACGGGATGAGTCGGAGCGCCCTCCGCGACTTTCACGGGCCGCGGATGGAGCTGCTCGTGAGCGCCGGGCCCGACCTGCTCGCGCTCGAGACGATCCCGGATCTCGACGAGGTCTCGGTGCTGCTCGATCTCGTCGACGAGCTCGGGACGCCCGCCTGGCTCTCGTGCACCGTCGCTGGGGATCGGCTGCGGGACGGTCGTCCGGCGGCCGAGGCGTTCGCGCTCGCCGCCGACCGCGAGCACATCGTGGCGGTGGGCGTGAACTGCTGCACGCCCGGCGATGCGCTGCCGGCGGTGCGCGCCGCGGTCGCGGCGAGCGGCAAGCCCGCGGTCGTCTACCCCAACTCCGGCGAGACCTGGGATGGCGCAGCCCGTCGATGGGTCGGCGAGCCTGGATTCGATGCGGCGCTCACCAGCTCCTGGGCCGAGGCTGGCGCCCGCTTCATCGGCGGCTGCTGCCGTGTCGGCCCGGCCGCCATCGCCGAGATCGCGCGAACGCTCGGGTGAGGATCAGCGCGCTCGCGGGGAAGACGAGCAGCGGTCAGTCAACGGCTGACGCTGGATGGTCCGTCCCCTGGCTCTGCAGCAGGGGATAGGTCCGGTCGAGGTAGATGAGCGGTCGTGCGTCGCGCCGCGGCGCATCGCTGTCGAGGCCGAGCAGGGTGACGAGGAAGCTGCTCCCGGCCGGGATCCGGTCGAGGACTCGCGCCCGCACCCGCGCCCGCACGCCATGCAGTACGGGCTCGCCTGTCGGCAGGCGGTCCCACCCGCGGTCGGCGAACCGGTCGATGCCGGGCGTCGCGAAGCGAGCCGACACGTCGGCCTGGTCGGCCGAGAGGAAGTTCACGACGACCGTCTCGGCCGTCGAGAGCGCCGGCCAGGACGACGACGTGCCGGCGACGGAGAAGGCGAGCACCGGCGGGCTGGCGGACACGGAGATGACCGACGTCGCGGTGAAGCCGACGGGGCCGGTCGGCCCGTCGAGGGTCACCACCGCGACCGCGGCTGCGTGCTGGCGGAAGATCGCCCGGTACCGATGCTGGTCGAGGACCGCCTCGACGGTCGGGGACTGCGCGTGCTGATGCGGCGTCTCGCGGCCCATCTAGGAGACACGCGGGTCGAGGCCGTACTGCGCCGGCGCCCCGAGGTGGTCGCGGAGGGTGGATCCCTCGTAGTCGTGGTGGAAGAGTCCGCGCTCCTGCAGGATCGGCATGACCTCGTCGACGAAGGTGTCGATGCCGTCCTCGTTCACGTCGATCGAGACCCAGAAGCCGTCGCAGGCGCCCGCCTCGAACCACTCCTGCATGTGGTCAGCGGTGACGGCGGCGGTGCCGACGGGGGTCGGGTGGTAGTCGATGACGCCGTGGGCGAGGATCTCGCGCAGCGTCCACCCCTCCCGCGCGACCTCGAGCGCGCGTGCGGAGCGCGGGTCGAACTCGCTGGCGCGCGCGATGGTCAGCTGCGACGCGCTCAGCGGCTCGTCGAGCTGCCTCGCGTCGAGGGCGAGGCCCAGCATCGAACCGAGGTATGAGACGCGGGCCGGGGCGCTGTGCTCGCCGAGCCTCACTCGTCGATCGAGCGCGGCCCGCTTCGTGGGGCCGATCGCCGGCATGACTCCGGCGAAGAACTTCACCTCGTCGGGGTCGCGGCCAGCCCGACGGGCGGCGTCCCGGACGGCGGCGCGCTGACTGCGGGCATCCTCGATGGTGAAGGCCGCACCGATCACGCCGCTCGCGTAGCGTCCGGCGAGCTCGATCCCATTGTCGCCGCCGCCCGCGGCGAAGATGACGGGCTGCCCCTGCTCGGACGGAGGGATGGGCAGCGGTCCGCGGGAGGCGACGTGCTGTCCCTGGAGGTTGATGGGCTGGATCTTCTCGGGATCGGCGAAGCGGCCGGCCGCCGTGTCCTGCAGCCACGCGTCCCGCTGCCAGCTGCCCCAGAGCGCCTGCGCGATCTGGATCGTCTCGTGCGCCCGCTGGTAGCGCTCCGGCCGAGGCGCGATCGTCTGGCCGTAGTTCGCGGCGGCGCCGGGGTCGCTCGTGGTGACGGCGTTCCATCCGGCGCGCCCGTGGCTCATGACGTCGAGCGCCTTGAACTGGCGGGCGATGTTGAACGGCTCGTTGAAGGTGGTGGAGCCGGTGGCGACCAGGCCGATGCGCGCGGTCTCGCGCGCGATCGCCGCGAGCGTCAGCATCGGCTCGAGCGTGATCTGCGGAGACTCGCTGGCGAGATCGCCCTGCAGGCCGGGGAAGTCGGGCAGGAACAGGAAGGCGAACTTCCCGCGCTCAGCGGCCTGTGCGTAGCGCACCTGGGCGTCGAAGCTTGCGTAGTTCGCGGGATCAACACCAGGGAAGCGCCAGGCGGCTCCCTGGGATCCGTATCCGTTCCCGAGGTGCATCCCCAGGATCATCGTGCGGTCGTTGCTCAAGTTCGTCCTTCTCGTGGATGCAGGCCTCGGCAGGCGTGCCGAGGCGCGGCGGATCGGCCGCGGGGCGTCCCGCGGCGTTGGATGGTGCTGACTCAGAGGTCGCGGTACCGCTTGGCCTCTGCGAGCCGGTCGCTCAGCTCTGCTCGGCCGACGGGTCGGCCCTCGTTGGGGTCGGTGCCGGCGAAGTAGGGAGCCGTGTAGGCAGGCATGTCGCGCTGGAAGCGCCACCCCTCGGCCAGCGGACCGACGTCGAGCGCGTCGTAGCCGATCGTGTCGAGGAACTCCGTCACCGCAGTCTTCGCCGCGGCGTCGTCACCGGCGACGGGGAGCACCGAGCGCTCGGGGTCGCCGGAGGGCCGGCCCAGGCTCGCCAGGTGCGGGAAGTAGATGCTGTTGAACGCCTTCACGACGGTCGAGTCCGGCAGGTGCGCCTGCAGCAGCTCCGCCGTGGTCGTCGACTCGTCGTCGAGCGCCGGGATGTGCCCGTCGCGCTCCGGGTAGTAGTTGTTCGTGTCGATGACGGTCTTGCCGCGCAGCTCGGCGACCGGCACGTCCGGGTACGCACGCAGCGGCACCGAGACGACCACGAGGTCGCCCGCCGCGGCGGCCTCTGCCGGCGTCGCGGCTCGTGCACCGGGACCGAGCTCCGCGACCAGGTCAGCCAGCGTCTCCGGGCCCCTGCTGTTGCTCAGCACGACGTCGTAGCCCGCGGCGATCGCCAGGCGCGCGATCCCGCCGCCGATGTTGCCGCTGCCGATCAAGCCGATGGTCGTCATGGTGCTCCTCCTGTTGGTGTCCGAACGTGCACTGCTAGTCTGAAGGTTGTCATCAGTGTCAAGGTCAAGTCGACGTCAGGATCGTTCGCATGCGCATCGGAGAGCTCGCCGCACGGACCGGGGTACCGGCGAGGATGCTGCGCTACTACGAGCAGCAGGGACTCATCACGCCCCATCGGCTGAGCAACGGCTATCGGGACTACGACGAGTACCTCGTCGACCGGGTGCAGAAGATCCGTGGACTGGTGGATGCGGGCATCCCCACTCGGATCGTGGCGGACATCCTCCCGTGCCTGCATCAGTCGCGCACGATCGTCGTCCACGACGCGGAACCGGGCCTGCGGCAGCTGCTCGTCAGCGAGCGTGACCGCATGACGGAGAAGATCGCCTTCCTGACGCAGAACCGCGACGCGATCACGGCCTACATCGACGCGATCGACGCCTCGCACGGCCACACGCGGGAGCGGCTGGCGAGCTGAGCGCTGGGTGCGGGAGCGGTCGCCCCTCAGAGGTGTCGCGTCGCGGGACGGAGCACGATCTCGGTGGGGCAGACGTTGGCCGGCGACTCGGCGATGAACTGCACCGCTCGGGCGATGTCGATCGGCCGCAGCATCGCATCGGGACGCTCGCGGGCGGCGGGAGCGAACTGGCCCGCCCCGGCGGTGACCAGCCCCGCGCTGACGATGCCCACGGTGACGCCCTCGTCGCACACGTCCAGGTGGAGGGCCTCCGCGAAGCCACGGATGCCGTGCTTCGCCGCGACGTACGCGGCGTTGTCGGCGTACGCCTGACGGCCCGCGCCTGAGCCGACGAACACGACGGTCGAGGGCGCCGCAGCGATCAGCGACGGCAGCAGGAGCTGCGTCGTCGTGACCGCAGCGGTGAAGGTCGTCGTCAGGACGCTCTCCGCGCCGGCTGGATCGACGGTGTCGAACCGGCCCCACTGGAACTGACCGGCCGCCCAGACGAGCCCGACGATCGACTGCCCGCTCTCCACCACGCCCGCGACCGCCGCGCGCAGCTGCTCGGCGTCCTCGAGGTCGACGACCGTCTCGCTGATCGCGCCGGCGCCTGCCGCTTCGCACGCGATCCCGGTCTGCGCCAGCCGGTCACGGTCACGCCCCCACAGGTGCAGCGCGAGCCCGCGGCTCGCGAAGTACTCCGCGATGGCCCGCCCGATCTCGCTCGAAGCCCCGACGACGACTGCAGCTTCCACGCGCTCACGGTAGCGCCGCGCTCCGACGCTTGCCCGCTGCCATTGCGCTTCCTCCGGCGCTCGGCCAGGGTGAGCGTCATGACCGAAAGCGCGACGACGCAGCTCACGGACGTCGACTTCACGGAGCGACGCGACTGGGGCATCCGCTTCCTCGTGCTCGGGTTCCTCGCCGCGTGGCTGCTGACGTTCGCGCTGGGGTCGACCGGCGTCGGCGGTGGCGACGAACCGGGATGGTCCGCCACGGTGCACGTCATGCGCGAGGTGCAGGGTGCCGTCGTCGGGCTCGTGGCGCTCGCCTGGCTCGTGATGCAGTGGCAGCGCCACGACCCCGTCTTCGTCCGGCGCGTGCGCCGGCTCGTGCTCGGGGTCGCCTGGGGGCTCGTCCTCGGCGCGGTGGTCGCGGGCTACCTGACCGTGCGGCTGTCGGAGTCGGCCCTCGGCCCACCGGTCGCGATCTTCCCGCTCGAGATCGTCGTGACGCGTCAGGACTGAGGTCATCCGACAGCGGGACGGTACGGGACGATGGGACGATGACGCCCGCTGCGCTGCTCGACGACACCCGCCCCGTGATGGTCGCGCCGATGGCGGGCGGGCCGAGCACCGCCGAGCTGGTCGCCGCGGCGGCCGAGGCAGGCGCCTTCGCCCAGCTCGCCGGTGGCTACAAGAGCGCTGAGGCGCTCGCGAGCCAGATCGACGAGGTGCGCGCTCGCGGCACCGAGCGCTTCGGCGTCAACCTCTTCGTGCCGAACCTCCACCCCATCGCGGATGCCGACTACGAGGGCTACGCCGAGCGCATCCGCGACGACCTCGGCGGCGGACCCGTGCCGTCCAAGCGCGAGGACGACGACGCGTGGGATGCGAAGGTCGCGCTGCTGCTCCAGGCCCGCGTGCCGCTCGTCTCGTTCACGTTCGGGCTGCCGGATCGGGCGGTGCTGGCCGCCTTCGCGGACGCCGGCATCCCCTCAATGCAGACGGTCACATCGGTCGACGAGGCACGCGAGGCGGCAGCGTCCGGCGTGGACTCGCTCGTCGTGCAGGGCGCCGCCGCGGGCGGGCACTCCGGCATCTGGGCGCAGGGCGTGCTGCCGGCCGACATGCCGCTCCTCGAGCTCGTGGCCGCGGTTCGTGCGGCGACGACGCTCCCGATCGTCGCCGCGGGCGGCGTCGCCCGCCCGCAGCAGGTGCGGGCGCTGCTCGAGGCCGGCGCGGATGCGGTCGCGATCGGCACCGCCGCCCTCCTCGCCGACGAGGCGGGCACGTCCGCGACGCATCGCGCGGCGCTCGTCGACCCCGCGTTCGAGCGGACGACGCTCACGCGCGCCTTCACCGGCCGCCCGGCCCGAGCCCTCGTCAACGGCTTCGTCGAGCGGCATGACGCCGGCGCGCCCTCCGGCTACCCGGCCCTGCACCACCTCACGCGGGCGATGCGCGCCGATGCGGCCGCCGCGGGCGACGCATCGCGACTGCACCTCTGGGCGGGCGAGGCTTGGCGCGAGGCGCGGCAGGCGCCGATCGCCGAGATCCTCGACGTCCTCACGCCGGAGCCCTGATCGGCCGAACGGGGCGTTGTGCGCCGCGCCCGCTCGGCGTAGCGTCCGGATCGACCAGGGATCGGCCCTGAGAAGTGAGCACACGCCATGCGCACGACCCGCAACACCCGCATCACCGCCCTCACCCTCGCCGCGGCCGCGGCGTTGACGCTCACCTCCGCCGGCGCTGCGAACGCCGCGCCCGCGATCCCGCTGAACGGCGGGCAGGAGGTGCCCGCGCCGAACGACTTCGGTGCGCACGGCTGGTTCAGCTACGAGATCGACGGCGACCAGCTCTGCTACACGCTCGAGGTCGACGGCCTGTCGGCTCCGGCCGCCGCCGCGCACATCCATGTAGCACCGCGCAACGCGCCCGGTCCTGTGGTCGTCCCGCTGTCCGTCGTCGCCGCCACGAGCTTCGAGGTCGACACCTGCACGACCGCCGACCCGATGCTGCTCGCGGCCATCGAGGCGAACCCGCGGTCGTACTACGTCAACGTGCACACCCCGACCAACCCGCCCGGCGAGATCCGCGGGCAGCTGAAGTAGCGGTCGCTACCGCTGCACCCGCCCGAGCGCCGCGAAGCGCAGCATGTGCGCCTGCCCGCTGTGCAGCGCGTACTCGTCGATTATCTTGATGAGCAGGTGCGAGAGCGGTGCGCCGCTGCCCCGTCCGGGAGCGTCGAGCGCCGGCATGGCGGCGATGGCGGCATCCGCCCGCGCGACCTCCGCGAGGTACAGCCGCACGTCCTCCTCGACGGTCGCCGCGGATCCGCCCGCGTAGTCGTCGTCGCCATAGGTCTCGATGCGCTCACCGCCCCCGAGCCCCCACGTCAGGTAGTGATGCTCCATCTGCTGCATGTGACGGATGAGGCCCAGCACCGACAGCTCGACCGGCGGCACCGACCACGCGGCGAGCTGCTCGGGGGAGAGGTCGCGCCACTTGCGGCGGAACTCGTGGCGCTGGAACGCGAGCCAGTCGAGCAGGCTCGCGTGCACGTCGAGCTGCGGCGTGGGCTCGTCGCGACGCGCGAGGTCGAGGCTCGAGAGCAGATCGGCGGCCATGGCGTCCTCCTGGGTGGGCTCCCAGTCTCGCCGCGCGGCCCCGCGATCGCGACCAGCAGCGCGAGAGGGGCACCGACAGGCCCTGCCGCGATCATCCCCGTCGAGCGCACCATGGACTTCTGTCGCCGAAGCGACATCGCCGCGTCATCGCGGCGACACGGCCGCGCGGGACGCTGGCAGGGGAGGTGCGCGATGGATGGACTCGAGGTCACGGTGCTGCTCGGCGCATCGGTGCTCGTGGGCGTGCTGCTCGCGCCCAGGCTGCGCCTCGCGGCGCCACTGCTGCTCGTGCTGCTCGGCCTGCTACTCGGCTTCGTGCCGGAGCTGCGCGAGATCCAGCTGCCGCCCGAGACGATGCTGCTCGTCTTCCTGCCGGTGATGCTCTTCTGGGAGAGCCTCACGACCTCGCTCCGCTCCATCCGCCGCGACCTGCGCGGCATCGTCATCGCCAGCACGCTGCTCGTGGTGGCGACGGCCTTCGCGGTCGCGGGCATCGCCCACCTGTTCGGTGTGCCGTGGGAGGTCGCGCTCATCCTGGGCGCCGCGGTCGCGCCGCCGGATGCGACGGCGGTCGCCGCGCTCGGACGCTCGCTGCCGCGCCGCAACTTCATGCTGCTGAAGGCCGAGAGCCTCACGAACGACGGCACCGCGCTCGTCGTCTACGCGATCGCGGTGGGCGTCGCCGTGGGCGGCCGATTCACGCCGCTCGACATCACCGGGATGGTGCTGCTCTCGTACCTCGGCGGCGCCGCCGCAGGGCTCGCGGTCGCCGGCCTCGCACTGCTGGTGCTGCGCCGGGTGCGCGACGCGATGTCGATCAACATCGCCCTGCTCGTCACGCCGTTCGCCGCGTTCCTCGCCGCCGAGCTCATCCACGGCTCCGGTGTGCTCGCCGTCGTCGTCGCGGGCCTCGCGGTCTCCTATGCCAGCAGCCGCATCAGCACCGCGGCGTCGCGCCGGCAGACCGAGGCGGCGTGGCCGCTCGGCGCCGCCGTGCTCAACGGTGCGCTCTTCGTGCTCATCGGGCTCGAGGTGCAGCTCATCGCGCACCAGACCGACGCGGCAGCGCTCGGCAGGCTCGTGGCGCTCACCGTCGCGGTGTGGACCGGCCTGCTGCTCGTGCGCTTCGCCTTCCTGTCGCTGAGCGCCTACGCGATCCGGATGCTCGACCGGCGGCCCTCGCAGCGCGCGCGCCGCATGACCTACCGCGCGCGGGTGGTGAGCTCGGTCGCGGGCTTCCGGGGCGCCGTGTCGCTCGCGATCGCGCTCTCGGTGCCGACGGTCGCCGCGGACGGCACGCCGCTCGCGGCCCGCGACGACATCATCTTCGTCGCAGCGGGCGTCATCGTGCTGACGCTGCTCGTGCAGGGGCCTGCGCTGCCCGCGGTGGTGCGCTGGGCGCGACTGCCGGAGGACGCCTCCGAGCAGCGGGAGCTGCAGCTCGCGGAGCGCGCCATCACCGACGCGGCGCTCGCGGCGATGACGGAGCTCGCCGCGAAGCACGGCATCGACGACGAGACGCGCGCCCGCCTGCTGCGCGACTACGAGGACCATCTGGTGACCACGGATGCGCGCGACGAGCCGGCTGCGCGCACCGAGACGGACGCGGGGGAGTCCGCCGTGCTCGTCGACGCCCCGCGGCCGCAGCCCGCGCCTCCCCGCGCGCGGCACGAGCAGTACGCGCACCTGCGGCTCGCGCTGCTCGAGCGCAAGCGGGAGGTGCTGCAGCAGCTGCGCCGCGAGGGCGTCGTCGACGACGCGGTCGCCCGGCGCGTGCAGTCGCGCCTCGACGTCGAGGAGCTGCGGCTCACCGGGGTCGAGCCGATCGACTGACCGGCGAGCTCAGTCGCCCCGGGCAGCCCGCCGCTGCGCCACGAGCACGATGGCGACGCCCGCGGCGGCGACCGCGAGCCCCGCGAGGCCGAGCGGCGTGACGGGCACGTCGAAGATCAGCCACACCCACAGCATCGTCGTCGGCGGCGTCAGGTACAGCAGCGTGCTCACGAACGTCGCGCCGTGCGAGCGGGTGACCGTGATGTAGAGCACGTAGCCGCCGAGGCTCGCGAGCAGCACGAGCCACAGGATGGCGAACCAGACCTCGGGCGTGGTCGGCGGCGCGGCCTGCCCGCGCAGCAGCGCGACGGCCATGAAGGCGACGGCCGCGACCACGGCCTGGATCGTGATCGTCTGCAGCAGGTCGTCGTCCAGGTGCCAGCGGCGCTGCAGCACGGTGCCGGTGCCGAGGCACAGCACGGCCCCGAACGGCAGCGCGTACGCCCAGAGCGGCGCGCCCGCACCGCCGAGCGCGCCGGAGACCACGAGCGCGACGCCCACGAGCCCCACGACCATGCCGCACCACATCCACCGGGTGGCGCGCTCGCCGAGCACGCGACCCGCGATCGTCGCGACGAGCATCGGCTGCAGGGCGGCGATGAGGGACGAGGTGCCGCCGTCGACGCCCGCGCGCACGCCCTCGAAGACGAGCAGCAGGTAGCCGGCCTGGCTGAGCAGCCCGATGGTGCCCTGCCGGAGCCAGCTGCGCCGACCCGGCCAGCGCCGCCGCAGCACGAGCATCACGACGGCGAGGAGCGCAGCGAGCACGACGAAGCGCCACGCGAGCACGGTGACCGGCTCGCCGCCGGCCCGTGCCGCGAGCTCGGCGCCCACGAAGCCGGAGCTCCACGTGACGATGAGCGCGACGGCGGCGACGGCGACGGCGATGGGACCGAGTCGGCCTCGCGACGCGTCGGGCTCGTGCGGGGCAGGCGTCTCGGACATCCTGCCGAGTATCGCAGGGTCGGAGCGGCCTACGTCTCGACGACGAGGATGGGGTCGGTCGTCGGGGCGTCGGAGCCGCCGTCGGGCTCGACCGTCACGCCGACCGCGCTGCCCGCGGTGAGCGCGCCGTCGAGCAGGAACGCGGTCGCGCCGCCGCCGGCCTCGAACGTGCCGGCGCTCTGCGGGCCGTCGGCGTCGATGTACCAGGCCTGGTAGGTGCTGCCCTCCGGCGCGGCGCTGAGCCCGTCGAAGAGGATCGCCGACTGGCCGCGCTCTGCCGACCAGACGACGGTCGCGATCGAGCCGTCGGGCATCTCGACCTCGGTGCGCTCCGCGTCGGACGCGCTGACGACGGCGCCGAGCGCCTCCTGGCGCGAGTCGCCGCCGAGCTGCGTGCCGAGCGCGACGCCGCCGAGGAGCAGCGCGGCGCCGGCTGCGACCGCGCCGACGGCGCGGAGCGGGCGCCAGCGCGCGCGGGCTCGGCGCTCCGCGGGGCCGGGGCCTCCGGAGGTGGGCCGGCGCGTGCGGCTCGGGTCGACCGATCCGCCGCCGAACGACTCGGGCTCGATCGACACGGGCGTGAGCGCGGCCGGCTGGACCGACGGGAGCCGGACGGGCTCGGCGGCCTCGGCCGGTGCCTCCGCAGGCAGCTGCGGCTCCCGCGCGATCGCGTCGAGCACCGACGCGCGCAGGGAAGGCGGCGGTGCGACGGCGTCGCCCGCGAGCAGCGTGGCGGTGTCGGCGAGCGCCTCCGCCTCCGCCCTCGCCTCCGGCGAGGCGAGCGCCTCGAACCGGGCCCGCTCGTCTGCGCTCAGCGCGTCGAGCGCGTACGCCGCGGCGAGGTCGTCGATGGACCGCTGGTCGCCGTTCATGCCGTCACCCCCAGGATGCCGCGCAGACGGACCATGCCGTCGCGCAATCTCGTCTTGACCGTGCCGAGCGGCGCCCCGACGCGCTCGGCGATCTCGGTCTGCGTCAGCCCGTCGAAGTACGCGAGCTCGATGGCCTCGCGCTGCGGGTCGCTCAGCTCGCGCAGCGCCTTCCGGGCGCGAGCGGCCTCGAGCGAGATCTCCGCCTGCTCGGACACCATGTCGATGGGCACCGCCGTGTCGCGCACGCCGATGCGGGCGTCGCGGTCCCGCTGCGACTGCGAGGCGCGCACGCGGTCGACGGCACGGGCGTGCGCGATCTGCAGCAGCCAGCTGATGGCGGCGCCGCGATCGGGATCGAAGCGCTTCGCCTGACGCCAGGCCTCGAGGTAGACCTCCTGCGCAACCTCTTCCGCCTGCGCGCGATCCACCAGGATGCGCAGCACGAGTCCGAAGACGCGCGACGACGTCGCGTCGTACAGCTGCGCGAAGGCTCGCTGGTCGCCGTCGGCGGCGCGCACGAGGCACTGCTCGAGGGTCGTCTCCACGCGCCTGAGTATTGCAGGCGGAGCGACGAGGGCGAGCGCGGTCATGACGGTGGTTCGTCACATGCGCCCACTCGGATTGGACTCGGCGGACCAGCGGGTAGACTCGGGCGGTGGTCCGCCCTCTCGCGGCGGATCCGGCGTGCCCACGCGCGCCGCGGGCATCCAGTGCCCGCCCAACGACGAACCACAGGAGACCACCTCGTGAAGACCACGGTCGAGAAGATCGAGAACACGCGCACGAAGCTCACCATCGCGGTCGAGCCGGCAGAGCTGCGTCCCGCGATCGACCAGGCGTACAAGACCGTCGCCGAGCAGATCAGCGTCCCCGGCTTCCGCAAGGGCAAGGTGCCCACCGCGATCATCGACCAGCGCGTCGGCCGCGAGGACATCCTGAACCAGGCCGTCTCCGAGTCGATCGACGAGTTCTACCGCCAGGGCGTCGCCGAGGCCGGCATCCGCCCGATGGGCCGCCCGCAGGCCGACGTCACCGCGTGGCCCGAGGTCAAGGACTTCTCCGGCGACCTCGTGCTCGAGATCGAGGTCGACGTCCGCCCCGACTTCGAGCTGCCCACCGTCGAGGGCCGCACGATCACCGTCGACGCGATCGAGGTCGGCGAGGAGGCCGTGGCGAAGGAGCTCGACGAGCTCCGCGGCCGCTTCGGCACGCTCGTCACCGTCGACCGCCCGGCCGCGAACGGCGACTTCGTGCAGCTCGACCTCACCGCGTCGATCGAGGGCGAGGTCGTCGACAGCGCGAGCGGCATCTCCTACGAGGTCGGCTCCGGCGAGCTGATCGACGGCATCGACGAGGCCGTCGAGTCGCTCACCGCCGGTGAGGAGACGACCTTCACCTCGACGCTCGTCGGCGGCGACCACGCCGGCAAGGACGCCGAGGTCAAGGTCGTCGTCGAGGCCGTCAAGGAGCGCGAGCTGCCCGAGGCCGACGACGACTTCGCCCAGATGGCGAGCCAGTTCGACACGATCGACGAGCTGCGCGAGGACCTCAAGGTGCAGGCCGGCCGCAGCGGCCGCCTCGGCCAGGCCGAGCAGGCGCGCCAGCGCCTCCAGGACGAGCTCGTCGACGCCGTCGAGATCGAGATCCCCTCCGCCGTCGTCGAGGACGAGGTGGTCCGCCACCTCGAGGCCGAGAACCGCGCCGAGGACGCCGAGCACGGCGAGGAGGTCCGCCAGGAGACCCGCAAGGTGCTCAAGCAGCAGATGATCTTCGACCGCTTCGCGGAGGAGGAGGGCCTGCAGGTCACGCAGCAGGAGCTCACGCAGATCATCGTGCAGCAGGCCGCGCAGTACGGCATGGCACCGCAGGAGCTCGTCACCGCGCTCGAGGCGAACGGCCAGCTGCCGGTGCTGCTGGGCGACATCCTCCGCGGCAAGACGCTGTCGACGCTGCTCGGCCGCGTCACGGTCGTCGACGACAAGGGCGAGACGGTCGACCTGTCAGACTTCCTGCCGTCGAACGAGGTGGACGAGGACGACGTCGAGGGCGCCATCCGCGAGGCCGAGGCGAAGCTCGCCGCGCAGCACACCGAGGACTGATCCACGACGAGGGGCCGGGCTGCGCGCCCGGCCCCTCTCGCGTGCCAGGGGACGTCCTCCGCCGCACCCTCCGCCTGCGGCGAACACGGCAGATCGCGTCGTGTTCGCCGCCTAGGGTTGGAGACGAATCGAGAGAAGGAGTCACCCGTGGCTGAACCCGTCTTCGCGCCGTCGGTCTTCGACCGACTGCTGCGCGATCGCATCATCTGGCTCGGCGAGGAGGTGCGCGACGAGAACGCGAACGAGATCTGCGCCAAGATCCTGCTCCTCGCGGCTGAGGACCAGACCAAGGACATCTACCTCTACATCAACTCGCCCGGCGGCTCGATCACGGCCGGCATGGCGATCTACGACACCATGCAGTTCGTGCCGAACGACATCGTGACCGTCGGCATCGGCATGGCCGCCTCGATGGGGCAGCTGCTGCTCACCGCCGGCACCGCCGGCAAGCGCTACATCACGCCGAACGCGCGCGTGCTGCTGCACCAGCCGCACGGCGGCTTCGGCGGCACCTCGAGCGACATCCAGACCCAGGCGCAGCTCATCCTCGACATGAAGAAGCGCCTCGCGGAGATCACCGCCGAGCGCACGGGCAAGAGCGTCGAGCAGGTCAACGAGGATGGCGACCGCGACCGCTGGTTCACCGCGCAGCAGGCGCTCGAGTACGGATTCGTCGACCACGTCCGCGACTCCGCGACCGACGTCACCGGCGGCGGCGGCACCGACCAGGAGGGCTCAGCCTTCGACGACATCACCGGCCAGGAGGGCAACTGATGGACACTCCCACGTTCCAGGCGGGCGGCAACGCGCTGCAGATGCCCGGCTCGCGCTACATCCTGCCGAGCTTCGAGGAGCGCACGCCCTACGGCTTCAAGCGCCAGGACCCCTACGCGAAGCTCTTCGAGGACCGCATCATCTTCCTCGGCGTGCAGGTCGACGACGCGTCCGCGGACGACATCATGGCGCAGCTGCTCGTGCTCGAGTCGCAGGACCCCGACCGCGACATCGTGATGTACATCAACTCGCCCGGCGGCTCGTTCACGGCCATGACGGCGATCTACGACACGATGCAGTACATCCGTCCCGCGGTGCAGACGGTCTGCCTCGGCCAGGCGGCCTCGGCCGCCGCCGTGCTGCTCGCAGCCGGCGAGCCCGGCAAGCGCCTGGCGCTGCCGAACGCCCGCATCCTCATCCACCAGCCGGCGACCTCGGACGCCGGCCGCGGCCAGGCCTCCGACATCGAGATCCAGGCGCGCGAGGTGCTGCGGATGCGCGGATGGCTCGAGGAGACGCTGTCGAAGCACTCGAACCACGACGTTGCGCGGGTGTCGAAGGACATCGAGCGCGACACGTTCCTGTCGGCCGAGGAGTCGCTCGAGTACGGGCTCATCGACCAGGTGCTCGGCAGCCGCAAGACGGCGCAGCTCGTCGTCTGACGGCAGCTCGATCGCACGGAGAAGGGCCGGCCCCGCGGGGCCGGCCCTTTCTGCATTCCCGGAGGCGTCAGGCGTTGCCGCGGTCCTTGCGACGGCGGTTCACCCGGTAGGCGATGAAGGCGAGCGCCGCGAGGATCGCGAGCACGAAGACGGCGACCGTCGGCCACGGGCCGGTCGAGTCGGTGCCGGGGTCGACGCCCGGTGCATCCGTCGACTCGGGCTCGTCGGGGCCGGTCGCCGTGGTCTGCGGTGCCGCGACCTCGCCGCTCGAGGACGGGGTCTCGGCGGGTGCAGAGGTCGCCGGCTCGGCGGTCGCCGGCGTCGTGCCGGAGGGCGTCTCGACGGGGGCGGCGGCCGCGGTGTCGCACACCGGCGCGGCGGCCGCGCCGTCGGGGCCACCGACGGCGTCGACGGGCTCGAACGCGAAGGCGATCTCGCCGGAGACCGGGTGGCCGTCGGCCGACACCACCTGGTAGGTGAGCGTGTAGTCACCCGCGGCGCCCAGCTCGGCGTCGACCGAGACGGTGTCGCCGTCGACGGTCGTGCAGCCGTCGCCGTAGTACAGGCCCGCCGCATCCGTGATCTGGAGCACACTGCCGCCCTCCGCCCCCGGGACGTCGATGATCGCCTCGTTGAGCACGACGCTGAGCGAGCCGGGCTGCTCGGTGATCGTGGCCCCGTCCTCGGGCGTCGAGCCGATGACGGATGCGTGGGCGGGCAGGAGCAGGGCGACGGCGACGGCGGTGATGGCGGCGATCATGCGCTCAGCGTACGCGCCGCGGATCTGCGCCGCCTCGGCGTGGGCGTCGCCGGTGTCACCGGGGTGTTCTAGGCTCGATGCACGGGCGCGGCCTGCGCCTACGACGATGTGGAGAAGCGACATGGCGCGACTCGGAGAGAGCGGCGACCTGCTCAAGTGCTCGTTCTGCGGCAAGAGCCAGAAGCAGGTGCAGCAGCTGATCGCGGGGCCCGCGGTGTACATCTGCGACGAGTGCGTCGAGCTGTGCAACGAGATCATCGAAGAGCGGATGGCGGAGGCCGGCGAGACGACGGCGCAGGAGGGCTTCACGCTCCCGAAGCCGCGCGAGATCTTCGCGTTCCTCGAGGAGTACGTCGTCGGGCAGCGGAGCGCGAAGCAGTCGCTCGCGGTCGCCGTCTACAACCACTACAAGCGCATCGCCGCGATGCAGCAGCTCGAGTCGGCCGACAAGGCGGGCGACGGCGTCGAGATCCAGAAGTCGAACATCCTCATGGTGGGCCCGACCGGCTGCGGCAAGTCGTACCTCGCCGCCACGCTCGCGCGCCAGCTCAACGTGCCGTTCGCGGTCGCCGACGCCACCGCCCTCACCGAGGCCGGCTACGTGGGCGAGGACGTCGAGAACATCCTGCTGAAGCTCATCCAGGCCGCCGACTACGACGTCAAGCGCGCCGAGACGGGCATCGTCTTCATCGACGAGATCGACAAGGTCGCGCGCAAGGCCGAGAACCCGTCGATCACTCGCGACGTCTCCGGCGAGGGCGTGCAGCAGGCGCTGCTGAAGATCATCGAGGGCACGGTCGCCTCGGTGCCGCCGCAGGGCGGCCGCAAGCACCCGAACTCCGAGTTCATCCAGATCGACACGTCGAACGTGCTGTTCATCGTCGCCGGCGCGTTCGCGGGCCTCGAGGACATCATCGCGAACCGCTCCGGCAAGCGCGGCATCGGCTTCGGCGCACCGGTCGCGTCGCTCAAGCCCAACCTCGACGTCTTCCAGGACGTGCTGCCCGAGGACCTGCACAAGTACGGCCTCATCCCCGAGTTCATCGGCCGCCTGCCGGTGATCGCGACCGTCTCGCCGCTCGACCAGTCGGCGCTCGTCGAGATCCTCACCGGACCGCGCAACGCGCTCGTCAAGCAGTACCAGCGGATGTTCGAGATCGACGGCGTCAAGCTCGACTTCGAGGCCGAGGCGCTCGAGGCGATCGCCGATCTCGCGGTGGAGCGGAAGACGGGTGCCCGCGGCCTGCGGTCCATCCTCGAGACGGTGCTGGCGCCGGTGATGTTCGAGGTGCCGTCGCGGGAGTCGGTCGAGCGCGTCATCGTGACGAAGGAGTCGGTCGCCGGCACCGAGTCGCCGGTCATCCTCACGGCCGACGACATCGAGGAGCTCTCCGCCTGAGCGGACCCGGGCCGCCGCGCCGCTCGGATTGCTCCCAGCGCTGAGGTAAGGCTATCCTTACCTCGTGACCTCCACGGGACCCGGCGCGCTGCGCGCCACCGACGTCAGCCTCGCGTACGGCCGCGAGCGCATCGTCCACGACGCATCCATCGCGCTCGAGCCCGGATCGGTCACCGCGCTGGTCGGCCCGAACGGCAGCGGCAAGTCGACGCTGCTGCGCGGCCTCACCGCCCTGCACCGCCCGACGCACGGCAGCGTCGTCTTCGCCGACGGCGCCGACGCGTCGGGGCTGGGGGAGCGCGAGCTGGCCCGCCGCATCGCGCTGCTCGCCCAGTCGCACCCCGACCCCTCCGGCGTGAGCGTGCGCGAGGTCGTCGCCTACGGCCGGTTCGCGCACCGCGGCCGCTTCCGCGCGGGCGACCCGCAGGGCCCCGACGTCATCGACCGGGCCATGGCCGCCACCGGCATCGCCGAGCTCTCCGACCACCCCGTCTCGCAGCTCTCCGGCGGGCAGCGCCAGCGCGTCTGGCTCGCCACGTGCCTCGCGCAGCAGACCGGGATCGTGCTGCTCGACGAGCCCACGACGTACCTCGACATGCGGTACCAGCGCGAGATCCTCGAGATCGTGCGTGACCTCGCCGACGACGGCGTCGCCGTCGGCATCGTGCTGCATGACCTCGAGCAGGCGGCCGAGGTCGCCGACGAGGTCGTGCTGCTCGTGCACGGCCGCATCATCGCCACCGGCACGCCCACGGAGGTGCTGACGGCCGAGCGCCTCAGCGCCGCGTACGAGGTGCCCATCGACGTCGAGCCCCTCGCAGAGGGCTTGCGCATCCGGCCGCAGCGGCTCCGCCGCCGGCTCACCGTGTCCCGCGCCGCGTGACTCGCTCCACATCAGGCCCGCAGGCAACGCCTCGGGCCGAGGAAGGCTGACCATGTCCCAGCGAATCCTGCCCGCCAGGCCCGTCCTGGCCGGCGTCGCGGTGCTCACCGCGCTCGCTCTCGCCGCGTGCGGCACCACCGAGGCGCCCGCCGAGAGCGCCGCGCCCGGCGCCTCGAGCGAGGCCGTCACGCTGACGGACGCGCGCGGCGTCGAGGTCGAGATCCCCGCCGAGGTCGAGGACGTGGTCGCGCTCGAGTGGGCCGCCGTCGAGCACCTGCAGGTCGCTGGCGTGCCGCCGGTCGGCGTCGCCGACGTCGCCGGCTACACCGACTGGTCGGGCACCGGCGCGCCCCTCGAGGGCGAGCCGACCGATGTCGGCACGCGCATCGAGCCCTCGATCGACGCGATCGCGGGCCTCGCGCCCGACCTCATCGTCACCGTGCTCGGCGCCGACGACGCGGCCTACGCCGACCTCGAGGCGATCGCGCCCGTGCTCGTGCTGCAGGGTGCCGACGCGGCCGACCCGATCGGCACGATGTACGCCGACCTCCGCCTCGTGGGCGAAGCCGTCGGCGGCCAGGACGCCGTCGAGACGGCGATCACCGCGTACGAGGCGCACGTCGAGGAGCTCTCGGCGACCGTCGAGGAGGCCGGGCTCACCGGCACGCCGCTCGCGCACATGGACGGCTACGAGAACGGCGGCCAGGTCGAGATCCGGCCGTACGCCGACGGCGCGCTGCTGCCCGCCGCCTTCGAGTCGATCGGCTTCGTCAACGGCTGGCCGGGCGAGGGCGACGCGCAGTACGGGCTCGGCGTCACCGACGTCGAGGGCCTGACGGCGCTCGAGGAGGGCACGCACATCGTCTACATGACGGTCGGCGAGCGCGACGTCTTCACCCAGCAGCTCGCGTCGAACGCGATCTACACCGAGCTGCCGACCGTGCAGGCCGGCAACGTGCACCGGCTGCCCGACGGCATCTGGCTCTTCGGCGGCGTCGAGTCGATGACCGCCTACCTCGACGCGCTCGTCGCGGCGCTCTCGCCCGCCCCGTGACACGCATCCGACCGGGAGGGCTCGCGCTCGGCGCGGCCCTCCTCGTCGGCCTCGTCGCCCTCTCCGGGTGGCACGCCACGCAGGGCACGACGGACCTCGGGCTGCAGGAGCTGCTGGGCTGGCTCGGCGGCGACGCGAGCCACGCGTCCGTCATCGTCGAGAGCCGGCTGCCGCGCATCGCCGCGGCGATCGTCGTCGGGCTCGCGCTCGGCGCGGCCGGCTACGCGATGCAGACGCTCACCGGCAACCCGCTCGCCTCGCCCGACACGCTCGCCGTCAACGGCGGTGCGAGCGCCGCGATCGCGATCGCGGCCGTCGCCGGCATCAGCCTCCCCGGCATCGGCGGCGCCGGCATCGCCTTCGTCGGCGGCCTCATCGCGGCGCTCGCCGTCGTGGCCATCGGCCGCGGGCGCGGGTCGACGACCCAGATGGTGCTCATCGGGACCGCGCTCGCGCTCGCGCTGCAGTCGGTCACGACCGTCACGATCATCCTCAACGAGCAGGAGACGGCCGGCCTCTACGCCTGGGGCGTCGGGCGCCTGTCGCAGAACGGCATCGACACCGTCGCGCAGCTGCTGCCGATCGTGCTCGTCGGCATCGCTGTGCTGCTCGTGCTCGCCCGCCGGCTCGACGTGCTCGCGCTCGGCGAGGAGGCTGCAACCACGATCGGCGTCGGCGTCGGCCGCCTGCGGCTCGGCACGCTCATCGCCTCGGTCGCGCTCGCCGCGGCCGCCGTGGCGATCGCCGGCCCGATCGGCTTCGTCGGCCTCGCCGCGCCGATCGTGATCCGCATGGTCGCGCGCCGCATCCCCGGGGCCGCCCGCCACGTCGTGGCGATCCCGCTCGCCGCGCTCGCGGGCGCGGTGCTCGTCGTCGGTGCCGATGTGCTGCTGCGCGCGGCGCTGCCCGGCACGGCCTCGCTCGACGTGCCGACCGGCGTCGTGACGAGCCTCGTCGGCGCCGTCTGCATCATCGTGCTCGCCCGCACGATGGCGGGTGCGGCCGAGACCGAGTCGATGTCGGTGCTCGGCGCCCGCACGATCGCGAAGCACGCCTGGCTGCCGATCGTCATCGCGGCGGTCGTGCTGACGGCGATGACCGTCGCGGCCGTGCTGCTCGGCGATCGGCTGCTGCTGCTCGGCGACGTCGTCAACTGGCTCGCCGGCCGCGCCGGCGACGCCGTGCGCGTGACGCTCGACACCCGCACCCCGCGGGTCGCCGCCGCGGTGCTCGCGGGCGTCGCGCTCGCGCTCTCCGGAGCGCTCGTGCAGGCGGTCGCGCGCAACGCGCTCGCGGAGCCCTACCTGCTCGGCGTCGCCGGCGGCGCGGGACTCGGGGCCGTGAGCATCATCACGCTCGTGCCCGTCGCCGCCGGTTGGCTCGTGGCGGGCAGCGCGCTCGCCGGCGGCGCCATCGCCGGCGTGCTCGTGCTCGTGCTCGTCGGCTGGCGCAGGCTCGGGAGCCTGCGGCTCGTGCTGACGGGGCTCGCCCTCTCGGCGGCGACCGCGGCGCTCACGAGCATGCTGATCGTCATCACCGACCCGTGGAACCGCGGCAAGGCGATCGTCTGGCTCTCGGGCTCGACCTACGGCCGCGGCTTCGAGGACGTGCTCCCGGTGGCGATCGCCGTGGTGCTGTCGCTGCTGGCGCTCACCTGGATGCACCGCGACCTCGACCTCGCCCAGCTCGACGAGGCCACGCCGAGGCTCCTCGGCGTGCGGCTGACGGCCGTGCAGATCATCGCGCTCGCCATCGCGGTCGTGCTGGCCTCGACGGCGGTCGCCGCGATCGGCGTCGTCGCGTTCGTGGGGCTCGTGGCGCCGCACGCCGCGCGGGCGATCGTCGGCGCGAGGCACCGGGTGCTGCTGCCGCTCGCGGCGCTGCTGGGCGGCTCGCTGACGCTGATGGCCGACACCCTGGGCCGCACGCTCATCGCGCCGGCCCAGCTGCCGGCCGGCATCATGACCGCGCTCGTCGGCATCCCGTACTTCATCTGGCTCGTGCTGCAGGCGGGCCGCTCCCGCTGACCCGGCCGCTGACCCGTTTCGCGGGTCAGCGGCCAGGCCGGCCGGGCTCGCCGGTCAGGCCGCGGCGTCGAGCCCGCGGCGCTTCAGCAGGTGCGCGAGGTCGGCGTCCTGGCCGCGGAAGTCGCGGAACGCCTCGAGCGGGTCCTTCGAGCCGCCGACGCCGAGCAGCCGCTCGCGGAAGCGCTGCCCGGCCTCGCGGATCGACGGCTGCGCCTTGAACCACTCGACCGTGTCGGCGTCCATGACCTCCGACCAGATGTACGAGTAGTAGCCGGCGGAGTAGCCGCCCGAGAAGACGTGCTGGAAGTAGCCGGTCGAGTAGCGCGTCGGCACGGTGTCGCTCAGGAGGCCCACTCGCTCCAGGGCGTCGCGCTCGAACGTCGCGACGTCCGTCACCTCGTCGCCCGCCGTGCGCGCGTGCCACGCCTGGTCGAGCAGCGACGCGGCGAGGTACTCGCTCGTGTCGTGCCCCTGGTTGAACGACTCGGAGGCCTGCAGGCGCTCGATGACGTCGGCGGGGAGCGGCTCGCCCGTCTCGATGTGCTTCGCGTAGTGCTCGACGATGCCGGGCCACAGCATCCACATCTCGTTCACCTGGCTCGGGAACTCGACGAAGTCGCGGAAGGTGTTCGTGCCGCCGAACGACGGGTACGTCACCTGGGCGAAGAGCCCGTGGAGCGCGTGGCCGAACTCGTGGAAGAGCGTGGTCGTCTCGTCGAAGGTGAGCAGCGTGGGCGTGCCGGCCGGGGGCTTCGGCACGTTGAGGTTGTTCATCACGACGGTCGGGTGGCCGAGCAGCGCGTTCTGCTGCACGAGCGAGTTCATCCAGGCGCCGCCGCGCTTGGAGTCGCGCGTGTAGAGGTCGAGCAGGTAGAGGCCCACCTCGCTGCCGTCCTCGTTGCGCACCTCGAACACGCGCACCTCGGGGTGATAGCCGACGAGGTCGGCGCGCTCCTCGAACGTGATGCCGTACACCTGGTTCGCGGCGTGGAAGACGCCGTCCCACAGCACGCGCTCGGCCTCGAAGTAGGGGCGGAGGGCCGCGGTGTCGACGTCGAAGCGCGCGGTGCGCTCCTTCTCGGTCCAGTAGTCCCAGTCCCAGGCGGCGAGCTCGTAGGACTCGCCGGATGCGTCGATCTGCGCCTGCAGCGCCGCGGCCTCTGCCGCGGCGTTCGCCGCGGCCGGCGTCGCGAGCCGGGTGAGCATGGACAGGACGCGCTCGGGGTCGCGTGCCGTCTCATCCGCCATGATCGCGTGCGCGTGCGTGGCGAAGCCGAGCAGCGCGGCGCGCTCGGCGCGGAGCGCGGTGAGCTCGAGCACGGTCGCGCGGTTGTCGTGCTCGTTGCCGCGGGTGCCGCGGGCGAGCGACGCCTCCATGATGCGCTGGCGCACGTCGCGGTTGGTCAGCGACGCGAGCCACGGGTGGCCAGAGAAGAGCGGGAGCGTGACGAGGTGCTTGCCCTCCAGGCCGCGGTCGGCGGCGGCCTGCGCGGCCGCCTCGATCTCGCCGGCGGAGAGCCCGTCGAGCTCGGCGGCGTCGTCGATGACGACGGCGAGGTCGTTGGTGTCGGCCTGCAGGTGCTTGTCGAAGCGCGCCGAGAGGGTCGCGAGCTGCTGGTTGAGCTCCTTGAGCCGCTCGCGCGCCTCGGGCTCGAGGCCTGCGCCGGCGACCGTCATCTCGGTGTGCTTGCGCTCGACGAGGTAGCGCTGCTCCTCGGTCCAGGAGGGGTCGGGCGACTCGTGCAGCGCGGCGACGCGGGCATAGAGGCGCGGGTCGAGCGTGATCGAGTCGGCGTGCGCAGCGAAGCGGGGCGCGTAGCGCTCCTCGAGCTCCTGCAGGAACGGCGACGAGTCGGTCGAGGTCATGCTGAAGAAGACGTGGGCGACGCGCGAGAGCACCTGGCCGCTGCGCTCGAGCGCCTCGATCGTGTTCTCGAAGGTGGGCTCGTCGTCAGCCTCGACGATCGCGCGCACCTCCTCGGACTGCTCGGCGAACCCGGCCTCGAGCGCCTCCTCGTAGTGCTCGTCGCGGATGTCGGCGAACGGCGGCAGCTGGTAGGGGAGCGTGCTGGGCGAGAGGAAGGGATTGGTCATCCCACCACCCTAGGACGCCCGCCCTTCTCAACGTCGCCAGTGGTCGCGCGGGCCGATGTGCCCGGCGAACGACCACTGGCGACGTTGAGAATCAGGAGTCCTAGACTCCGGGCATGGGGCACGCCACCTACTCCCACGGGCACCACGCGAGCGTCGTCGCCGCGCATGCTGCCCGCACCGTCGCGAACTCCGCCGCCTACCTCTCGCCGCTGCTCGCGCCGGGGATGCGCGTGCTCGACGTCGGCTGCGGCCCCGGCTCGATCACGATCGACCTCGCCCGCCGAGTGGGGAGCACCGGCCGCGTCGTCGGCATCGACATGAGCGCGGAGGTCGTCGAGACGGCGCGCGCGGCGGCCGAGCAGGCGGGCGTGCCCAACGTCGAGTTCCGCGTCGGCGACGCCTACGACCCGTCGCCCGGTGAGCGCTTCGACGTCGTGCACGCGCACCAGGTGCTGCAGCACCTCGGCGACCCGGTCGCGGCGCTCACCGCCTGGAGGGCGGCCGGCGACCTCGTCGCGGCCCGCGACGTCATCTACTCGGCGACGACGATCCATCCGCTCTCGCCGGAGCTCGCCCGCTGGCGCGAGCTGATGGTCGCGCTGCAGGGCGCGAACGGCGGCGACGGCGACGCCGGCGCGCGACTCAAGGCCTGGGCGCGCGCCGCTGGCTTCGGCCGCATCGAGACCGACGTCGAGACGTGGTGCTTCGAGTCGGAGCGCGGCCGGGCGTTCTGGGGCGGGCAGTGGCAGGAGCGCGCGCTGCACTCCGCGTTCGCCGATGGCACCGAGCGCCACGGCCTGGCCGACGCGCGGGAGCGCGAGGCGATCGCGTCCGCGTGGGCGGCGTGGACGGCCGACGACGACGGCTGGATGGCGATGATCCACGGCTGGATCCTCGCCGCCGATTGAGATCTCAACGTCGCCAGTGGTCGCTCGACGCGCATATCGCGTCGTGCGACCACCCGCGACGTTGAGAAGTCGGGTCAGTCGGCTCGGGTGACGAGCACGTCGTCGCCGTCGAGGCGGATCGTGGTGCCGTCGTCGAGCTCGACGACCGGCAGCCCCTCGAGCCACGTGAGCGTCCAGCGCCATGACGAGGTGTCGGCACCCAGCTCGACGAGGGTGCGCTCCTCGTCGTCGATGGCCGCGCGCATCGCGACCGGCACGGTCTGCGGCGCCTCGCCGCCGACCGCCCACCGGGTGCCGATCTGCATCAGGACTCCTCGAGCACGATCTCGCCGACGGCGAGCTGGTCGCCCTCGACGATCGACAGGTCGCGGATGCGACCGACGGCCTTGAGGTCGACGGTGGCGGCCTCGAGGTGCTCGCGGAGCGCCTCCGGCACGGCGATCACCGCGGAGGCGACGGGCGTCTTCTGGCTCGCCTTCGCATCCGTCTTGGCTCGACGGATGCCGATGAGCGCCTGGCCGACGGCCGAGAGCATGCCGGTCGGGCTGGCATCCGTCATCCCGGGCAGGGCGGCGAGTTCGTCGGCGTCCGGCCACGCGGCGAGGTGGATCGACCCGTCGTGCGACCACGACCAGACCTCCTCGGTCGCGAACGGCAGGAACGGGGCGAGCAGGCGCAGCTGCACGTCGATCGCCGTGCGGAGCGCCGCGATCGCCGAGGCGCGGCCGGCCGCATCGCCGGCGTAGGCGCGCTCCTTCACGAGCTCGAGGTAGTCGTCGCAGAACGTCCAGAAGAACGCCTCGGTCGTCTCGAGCGCCTTCGCGTGGTCGTAGCCCTCGAACGCGCGCGTCGCGGCGCGCACGACGGCGGCGAGCTCGGCGAGCATCTCGCGGTCGAGCCGCTCCGTGACCTCGCCGGGCGCGCCCTCCATCGACAGCACGAACCGCGCCGCGTTGAGCACCTTCATCGCCAGGCGGCGCCCGATCTTGATCATCTTCGGGTTCTGCGGGTCGAGTGTCGCGTCGACGCCGAGGCGCGAGGACGCCGCCCAGTAGCGCACGCCGTCGGAGCCGTGGTCCTCGAGCATCCCGAGCGGCGTGACGACGTTGCCCTTCGACTTCGACATCTTCTTGCGGTCCGGGTCGAGGATCCAGCCGGAGAGCGCCGCGTGCTGCCAGGGTGCGCGGCCGTCCTCGAACATCGAGCGCAGCAGCGTCGAGAAGAGCCACGTGCGGATGATGTCCTGGCCCTGCGGGCGCAGGTCGAAGGGCGTCAGCTTCTCCCACAGCTCGGAGCCGCGCGCCCAGCCACCGGCGAGCTGCGGCGTGAGCGACGAGGTCGCCCAGGTGTCCATGATGTCGATCTCGCCGGCGAAGCCGCCGGGCACGCCGCGCTGCGACTCGTCGTAGCCCTCGGGCACGTCGCTCGTCGGGTCGAGCGGCAGCTGGTCGGGCGTCGGCAGCAGCACGCGGTCGAAGTCGCGCTCGCCCTCCTCGTCGAGCGCGTACCAGACGGGGATCGGCACGCCGAAGAAGCGCTGGCGCGAGATGAGCCAGTCACCGTTGAGGCCGTGCACCCAGTTCTCGTAGCGGGTGCGCATGTGCTCGGGGTGCCAGGCGATCTCGCGGCCGAGCTCGACGAGCCGCTCGCGCAGCGCCTCGTCGCGGCCGCCGTTCTTGATGTACCACTGGCGGGTGGAGACGATCTCGAGCGGCTTGTCGCCCTTCTCGTAGAACTTCACCGGGTGCTGGATGGGCTTCGGCTCGCCGATCATGCGGCCGGCGGCCTGCAGCAGCTCGACCATCGCCTTCTTCGCGCTGAACACCGTCTTGCCGGCGAGCTCCGCGTAGGCGGCCTGCGCGGCGTCGCTCGAGAGCGCCTCGGGCGCCTCGGCGGCGAAGCGGCCGTCGAAGCCGATCACCGAGCGGTTCGGCAGCTGCAGCTCGCGCCACCACGTGACATCCGTCACGTCGCCGAACGTGCAGATCATGGCAACGCCCGTGCCCTTGTCGATCTGCGCGAGCTCGTGCGCGACGAACGGCACCTCGACGCCGAAGACCGGCGTCGTCACGGTGGTGCCGAAGAGGTGCTGGTAGCGGGTGTCGTCGGGATGCGCGACCACGGCGACGCACGAGGGCAGCAGCTCGGGGCGCGTCGTGTCGATGCGCAGGTCGCCGTCCCGACTCGTGAAGACGATGGTGTGGTACGCGCCGGGCTGCTCGCGGTCCTCGAGCTCGGCCTGGGCCACGGCGGTGCGGAACGTCACGTCCCAGAGCGTGGGCGCATCCGCCTGGTACGCCTCGCCGCGCTCGAAGTTGCGCAGGAAGGCGAGCTGCGACGTGCGGCGGGCGTCGTCCGAGATCGTGCGGTAGGTCTGCGACCAGTCGATCGAGAGGCCGAGCGTGCGCCACAGGTGCTCGAAGCGCTCCTCGTCCTCCTCGGTGAGGCGCTCGCACAGCTCGATGAAGTTCTTGCGCGAGACGGGCAGCTGGTCGGCGGCCTTCGAGCTCTTGCCCTCGCCGCCCTGCTGCGGCGGCGTGAAGTCGGGGTCGTAGGCGAGCGTCGGGTCGACGCGCACGCCGTAGTAGTTCTGCACCCGGCGCTCGGTCGGGAGGCCGTTGTCGTCCCAGCCCATCGGGTAGAAGACGTGCTTGCCGCGCATGCGCTGGAACCGCGCGATGAGGTCGGTGTGCGTGTAGGAGAACACGTGGCCGACGTGCAGCGAGCCGGATGCGGTGGGCGGCGGCGTGTCGATCGAGTAGATCGCGTCGCGGTCGAGCTCGGCGGCATCGAAGCGGTACGTGCCCGCTGCCTCCCAGTGCTCGCCCCACTTGGCCTCGAGTCCTTCGAGGGCGGGCTTCTCGGGCATCCCCGGCGTGGCGGGCGTCCCGGACGTGGGCATGGCGCTCATGGCGTCTCGCTTTCGATGTGCGCGGCATCGCGTCTGTGCTGCCGCCTCGGGATGAGGCCGCGGCTTGATGCCTGGTTGTGCTGGGGAGAGTCTACGGCGGTCAGCGCGCCCGGGCCCTGCGCCACTGCAGGACGGCGGTGACCGCGAGCGCGCCGGCGGCGACGCCGAAGAGCACCTGGCTGAGGACGTCCCGCTGCAGCAGCGCGGCGATCGCGAAGCACGCCGCCGCGACGATCCAGATCCACAGCGGCGCGGGCTTGGGGGAGCGTGCCATGCCGACCACGCTATCGGCCGCGGCGTGCCAGGGTTGCGCCATGGACGTGGTGAAGCGGGCGCGCGCGGGCGCGCCGCACGCGCTCGCGATGGAGGCGGCCGGGCTTGCGTGGCTCGCGGAGGCCGAGGCCGTCGGCGGCACGCGGATCGCGCGCGCCCGGTTCGACGGCTCGGCGCTGCACGTCGCCCGGGTGGCGGAGGCGGCGGCGACGCCCGCGCGCGCCGAGGCGCTCGGGCGCAGCCTCGCCGCGCTGCACGCGAGCGGCGCCGCCTGGCACTGCTGTCCGCCGCCCGCGGCGACGGCGCCGTTCGAGGTCGGCTCGTCGCGCACGCTGCTCGCCGCTGAGCCGACCGGCGAGGGCTGGGGCGAGGCGTGGGCGACGACCTCCGTGCGACCGATCCTCGAGCGCTGCGTCGCGCTCGGCAGGCTCGACGCCGACGGTGCCCGCATCGCCGCTCGCGCGGTCGACCGGATGGCCGAGGGCGCGTTCGACGCGCCGCAGCCGGCGGGCGTGCCGCCGGTCGCGCGCATCCACGGCGACCTGTGGAGCGGCAACGTGCTGTGGAGCGACGTCGACACCGGCGCGGTGCTCATCGACCCGCACGCGCAGGGCGGGCACGCCGAGACGGATCTCGCGATGCTCGCGCTCTTCGGGCTGCCGCGGCTGGAGGCGGTGCTGGCCGCCTACGACGAGGCAGCCCCGCTCGCCGACGGTTGGCGGGACCGCATCCCGATGCAGCAGCTGCAGCCGCTGCTGGTGCACACGCTGCTCTTCGGCGGCGGCTACTCGGGACGGGCGGTCGAGGTCGCGCGCACGCTCGGCTGAGCAGCACGGGGATGGGGCTCGCCGTGGCGGGCGCGCGGTGCCAGGCTGGCGGTATGGAGACCTCCGTCAGCAGGCAGAGCGGCCCGGACCGGTTCGTCGTCGAGGCCGACGGCACCGCCGCGGGCTTCGCGCAGTTCCACGACCACGACGGGCATCGCATCTTCTTCCACACGGTCGTGAGCGCCGAGTTCTCGGGCCACGGCCTCGCGAGCCTCGTCATCGAGCGCGCGCTCACGGCGACGCGCGACGAGGGCCTCCGCATCGTCGCCGTCTGCCCGCTCGTCAAGCAGTACGTCGAGCGGCACGCAGACGAGTGGGGCGCGAGCGTCGATCGCGCGACGCCCGCGATGCTGCAGGCGCTGCCGCCGAAGCTCTGAGGCCAGGGCGGCCCGGCTCGGGCCGGCTCAGGCAGGGACCGGCTGCTCCTCCGCGATGACCGCCTGCGCGGCGTCGGCGTCCTCGTCGCCGAGGCGACGCATCCGGCCGGCCGCGATCGCGCCGACGAGCGTGAGCGCCGAGAGCGCCGCAAGCACGACGCCGGGGTGCCACCAGGCGCCGCCGGTCAGGGTGCCGAGCTCGGCCGTGAGGTAGGGGATGAAGCCCGAGAGCACCGCGGCGATCGCGTACGCGAGCGACAGCGCCGAGTAGGCGTGGCGGCCGTGGAAGAGCTCCTGCATCGTGCCGCCGAGCGCCGCCCACGACGCGGTCGGCAGGATGCCGCCGACCACCATGAGCACCACGAGCACCGCGAAGGTCGCCGAGCCGAGCAGCCAGTAGATCGGGAAGGCGATGAGGAGCGTTCCGACCGCGCCGAGCGCGACGACACGTGCCGAGCCGATGCGCGTCGCGAGCCAGCCGAAGAACGGCACGGTCACGAACTGCAGCAGCCCGCCGATCGTCGCCGCGGCGAGCAGCTGCATCTCGTCGTATCCGAGCTCCGCGACGCCGTAGCCCATCGTGTAGGTGTTCATGAGCGAGTAGGAGCCGATGCCGAGCAGCGCGACGAGGATGGCGACGCCGAAGGCGGCCGGCTGCGTGCGGACCGCGGCCCAGACGGGGTTGCGCTCGCGCGTGCCCTGCGCGGCGATCGCCTTGAAGACGGGCGTCTCGTCGACCGACCAGCGCAGGTAGAGCGAGACGGCGATGAGTGGGATCGCGAGCAGGAACGGGACGCGCCAACCCCACGCCGCCATCGCCTCGCCGCCGAGGGCGGAGAACATCACGAGCATCAGGCCGCCCGCCGCGACCGAGCCGATGGGGGAGCCGAGCTGCGGCAGCGACGCGAAGAACGGGCGCCGACGGGCATCCGCGTGCTCGGTCGCGAGCAGCACGGCGCCGCCCCATTCGCCGCCGAGCGACAGGCCCTGCACGACGCGCAGCAGCACGAGCGCGACGCCGCCGAGCATCGCCCAGCCCTCGCCCGTCGGCAGCAGGCCGACGAGGCCCGTCGCGACGCCCATGAGCGTGATCGTGATGATGAGCGTGGCGCGGCGGCCGATGCGGTCGCCGAGGTGACCGAAGAGCACCGCGCCGATGGGCCGCACGACGAAGGCGATGCCGATCGTCGCGAAGGAGGCGAGCAGCGCGCCGGTGGCGCCGAGCGCCGAGAAGAAGAACGGCCCGGCGAAGAACGCGGCGAAGTACGAGTAGGTGTAGAAGTCGTAGGACTCGAGCGCGGTACCGACGGTGGCGGCGGCCGCGACGCGGGACGTGGCTGTGCGCGCGGGCGCGGTGGTGGTGCTCACGGTTGCTCCTCAGGCGCGCCGTCCGCGGCGCGGGGTTGTCGTACCGAGTGCAACAATAGCGCCACGAGAGGATTCCCATGACCGCGAAGAAGGGCCCCGGGCGGCCGCGCGCATCGAGCGCGGCCACCATCCACGAGGCAGCGCTCGAGCTGTTCCTCGAGCACGGCTACGACGCCGTGAGCGTCGACGACATCGCCCGTCGTGCAGGGGTCTCCCGCGGCACCGTCTTCACGTACTGCGACTCGAAGGCCGATGCGCTGTGGGTCGAGCTCGACGCCGCGATCGCGCGCGCGGGCGCGGCGCTCGACGCCGGTGGCCCGGATGCCGTCGGCCGGCTCGTCGCGGCGATCGCGCGCGCCGTCGAGCCGTGGAACGCAACCCCGCCGACCGCGCTGCGGGATGCCCGCGCCATGCGCGCCGAGGAGGCGCTGCGCGACGGCGCTCCGGCACGCCTGCAGCCGCTCGTCGAACGTGCCGCGCTCGCGCTCGCGCTCGAGCGCGATGCGCTGCCGGAGTCGGTGGATGCCGCGGTCGCCCCGGTCGCGATCGTCGCCGCCGCGTGCGCCGCGCTCGTCGCCTGGGCCGGCACACCAGGCCGTCCGCGAGCGGCCGACGCGATGCGCGCCGCGCTCGTGCCGATCGCCGCGGCGTCACGGTTGAGCAACGATCCGCGCGGCTGATGGGGGACAGCGCCGTCGGGGCGCATCATGGTGCTCGTGTGGCGCCCTCCTCGCTCGGTGATGGCCGCCGCCGCCCTGCTGGCCGGCGCGGCGCTCGCGGGCTGCGCCCTGCCGGCTGAGCCGCCGCCGGTCGCCGTGGTGTCGCCGCCGCCGCTCGTCACGCAGGCGCCGGTCGCGGTCGCGCAGCCACGGCCCTCGCTCTCTCCGCCGATCGGCGTGCCGGAGCCCCCGGCGCCGACGGCGCGGCACACGCCGCTCCGGCCGAGCGCGACGCCGCCCGAGTCGCGGGAGACGCCGCCGCCGGCGACTCCGGCTCCGTCGCGACCGCCGTCGCCATCACCGACGCCGTCGGCCTCGCCCACGCCCGAGCTCACCTCGCTCGTCGCCCTGCTCCCGCGCGCCGCGGCGCTCGCACCGCTCGAGTGGGCTGACGCCACCGGTGCCCGCACCGCCGCCTGGGTCGAGGCGGCGCCGCCCGGCGCCATCGCGCCCGCCGTCGCCCTGCCGCACGTCGCGGCAGCCCGGTCGGCGACCGGCAGCTGCGCGAGCGCCGCCGACGCGGTCGACGGTCAGGCGCTCGAAGCGGCATCCGCCACGCTGCACGCCGACCCTGCGCCCGGCGCTCCCATCGACCTCGTGGTCGTGCGCTACCCGAGCGAGGCCGCCGCGCAGGCGGCCGTCGCCGCGATCCAGGCGCTGGGCGTCGCCTGCGAGGGCGTCGTGACCGCCGACGGCACGCTCGGCAGTGGCAGCCCCACGCTCGCGGCGGCTGCCGTGCTCTCGGGCGATGGCGCCGCGCTCGTGGTCGACGCGGCCGCGGACGGCGCCATCCTCATCGCGGTCGTCCACGAGGGCGCGCCGACCGAGGCCGTCACCGCCCTCGTCCGGGCGCAGGTCGCGGCACTGTCCTGACGCAGACGGCCTGAGGCCGCGGCCTCAGACGTCGAGGATGCGGCGCAGCTCACCATCGAGCGGCGAGCGCGGCAGCGGCTCGCCGTCGACGCTCGTGACGGCGGCGAGCAGTCGCCCGGAGGAGAGCAGCCATGCGCCATCGGCCGACAGCAGGTCGGCCGGCTCGAGCGCCGCGAACGCCACCTCGAGCCCGGCATGCGGTGCGTCGCGCATCAGGTGCTCGAGCGTGATCGAGGCGAGGATGCCGTCCTGCGACGGCGTCAGGAGCCTCCCGCCGCGGTCGATGACGAGCGTCGACGTGGGTCCCTCGAGCAGCCGGCCCGAGGGCGCGACGAAGACGACGTCGTCGAAGCCGTGCTGCACGGCATGCCGCTTCGCCGCCATGTTGATCGAGTACGACAGGCTCTTCGCGCCGGGCAGCAGCCACGGCATCGCCGCGACCTCGTCGCCGTCGTGGCCGCGTCCCAGCAGCGTGATCGCGATGCCGCGCTCGCGCTCCTCGACCGCGGACCCCGCGAGCGGCGCCATGAGCGCGAACGCGGTCGGGTCGCCACCCGACTCCGGACCGCGCGTCAGCACGAGCCGGATGAGCGCCTCCGGGCGGGCGTCGAAGTCCCACGCCGCGACGAGCGCGTCGATCGCGCGCTGGTAGCCCGCCCGGTCGGGCGCGGGCAGCTGCAGGATCTCGGCGGAGCGCTCGAGCCGGTCGAGGTGCGCCTCGCGGTCGCGCACGTGCGGCGCGCCGTCGGCGCCCCGCCGGACGAGGGTCGCGTCGAACACGCCGTCGCCGCGGACCACGCCGAGGTCGTCGGCCCGCACGAGCGGGGAGGTCACGTCGGCGATGGTGCCGTCGAGGAGTGCGAGCAGGGGAGCGGCCATGCGCTCAGCGTAGGGGCGGGATCAGAGGATGCCCGCGCACGGCAGCAGCGCGGCGGGGGCCGCGAAGGCCACCGATGCCGACGAGAGCGTCACGACCAGGCTGTCTCGGGTGCCGACCGCCTCGGTCATGTCGACGATGGGCTGGTCGAGCTCGCGGAAGCTCTCGGCGAGCGCGACGCTCGTCGTCTGTGCGATGAACGCGTCGCGCATGACCGGCAGCTCGGCGACCACGGCGTCGGCGGCGGCCCAGTCCGGCTCGCCGTCGGCGGGCACGGCGTCGAGCACCTGCGAGGAGCGGGTGACGATCGCGGCGAGCGCCTGGTCGGCCGCGGCGCACTCCTCGGCCGTCGGCTCCGGCAGCTCGGGCGCCTGCTCGGTGGGCGCGGGCTCCGTGGGCTGGGTCTGGGTGGGCGACGGGCTCGGCCGGGTCGGCGCGGATCCGCTGGGCGCCGGCTCGGCCGCGGACCGCGAGGGGGCGGGTCCGGCGGCGGTCGGCGCCGGGGGCGCGGGCGTCGGCAGCGGCGGCGGCAGGATCACGCAGCCGCTCATCGCCAGCGCGGCGAGCACGACGAGGCCCGCACGGCGAGCGCGGGCGGCGGTGCCGTGGGTGCCCGCGCGGTGGATGCTCACGGGGTGCCCGTGCACAGCTGCTGCAGGTCGGACACCTGCTGGCCGAGCTCGGTGAGCGATGCGCTGACGCGCTCGATCGCCGTCACGTCGCCGGAGCCGAGCGACTCCTGGGCATCCTGCACGATCGCGTCCCAGCCGGCCTGGATCTGCTCGATGCGCTGCACGAGCTCGGGGTCGGTCACGCGCAGGTGCAGGTCGCCGACCCGGTTCGAGATGTCGCCGACGAGCGCGAGCGCTCCGAAGGGGTCGGTGCCGAGCAGCTCGCCGACCCGCGGCACGTCGGCGGCGATGCCCTGCACGTCCGTCATGAGCTGCGCGCACTGCTGCGCCTGCGTCTGCGGCTCGGGGGTCGGGGTCGCCGCGTCTGCCGTCGCCGTCGCCGTCGGGCTCGGCGTCGGGGCGCTCGCGCAGCCGCTCACGACGAGGCCGGCGGCGAGGACGAGCGCTGCGGCGGCGGTGCGGATGCGGGTGTCGATCATGGGGCGAGGGTATCGGTGAGGGCTTTGGAGCCGGGATCTGCCGGTCGAGCCGGTCGGCGCGCTCTGCCTCGACTCGCGCGGCCGCCGGGGCGGCCGTGCGGCTCGACCGGCGAGGCTGGGGGATAGCCCCCGCAAGGCTTCCGGACAGCCGCCGTACCGGGCGCTCCCGCCAGTCCTAGCGTGGAGCCATGCAACGAACCGGCACCATCCTCGCGACCGTCGCGCACCTCGCGCTCCTCGGGTCGCTGGGGCTCCCCATCCTCACCACGATCGCCGTGCTGACGGCCAGCGGCATCGCCACGCTCGTCGTGCTCGTCGGCTTCCTGCTGCTCGCGCTCGCGATGCTGGCGATGCTCGCCGTCGCGTGGTTCGAGCGGGAGCGCATCGCCGGCCTCTACGGCGCACCGGTGCCCGCCGCCGTCTGGCGCCGCTCGCCGCGCACCGACTGGCTCCGGGTGCCGCACCGCCTGCTGCGCATCGTCTCCGACGGCCAGCACTGGCGGGCGCTCCTCAGCTTCTTCCTCGCGAGCATCTTCGGCGCGATCACCCTGCCGCTGCTCGGCCTCGTCGGCATCGGCGTGCCGCTCGCCCTCGCGGGCCTCGGCGCCGCGGAGACGGTCACCGTGCCGCTCACGAGCTTCGCCGTCCCCGTCGAGTGGGCGCCGCTGCTGGGCATCCTCGCCCTCGCCGCCGGCGTCGCCGGCACGGTCGGCCTGGCCATCGCGCACCGCAACGTCACCCTCGGCCTGCTCGTGCCCGACGACCGCGAGCGGCTCGAGCAGGAGGCTCGCGAGGAGCGCGACCGCCGCCACGGCGCCGTGCGCGCCGCCGACCTCGACCGCACCCGCATCGAGCGCGACCTCCACGACGGCGTGCAGCCCCGGCTCGTCTCGATCGCGATGCAGCTCGGCATGGCCCGCGACCGCATCGAGGCGGACCCCGAGGGCGCGAAGGCGCTCATCGAGGAGGCGCACGCCTCGTCGAAGTCGGCGGTCACCGAGCTCCGGCAGCTCGCCCGCGGCATCCACGTGGCCGTGCTCGACGACCGCGGCCTCGACGCCGCCATCTCGGCGCTCGCCGCCCGCAGCCCCATCCCCGTCGAAGTGGATGCGCGGCTCGACCGCCGCTGCTCCCGCGACGCCGAGACCGCCGTCTACTTCGCGATCGCCGAAGCCATCACGAACGCGCAGAAGCACGCGAGGGCGAGCCGCATCCGGGTCGCGATCCGCACGCGGCAGATGCAGGACGGCGTCGCGACCCTCTGGGCGCGCATCGAGGACGACGGCATCGGCGGCGCCGAGCGCCAGATCGGCGGCGGCATCGACGGCCTCGCGCACCGCGTCGCGGGCGTCGGGGGCACCCTCACCCTCACGAGCCCCGCAGGCGGCCCGACCGCGATCGAGGTGACGGTCCCGTGCGCATCCTGATCTGCGAGGACAGCGTGCTCCTCCGCGAGGGCATCGCGAGGCTCCTCACCGACGCCGGCCACGACGTGGTCGCGCAGCTGCCCGACGCGAGCGCGCTCGAGGCCGCGATCGCGGCCACCGACCCCGACCTCGCCATCCTCGACGTGCGGATGCCGCCGACCAGGACGAACGAGGGCATCCTCGCCGCGATCGGGATCCGCTCGCGCGGCGACCGGCCGAGGGTGCTCGTGCTCTCGCAGTACGTCGAGGAGCGCTACGCCGCCGACCTCATCGCGAGCGGCCCGTCGGGCTTCGGCTACCTGCTCAAGGACCGCGTGGCCGACATCCGCGACTTCCTGAGCGCGGTCGAGCAGGTCGCCGCGGGCGGCACGGTGCTCGACCCGGAGGTGGTGAGCCAGCTGCTCGCCCGCCGCCGGCGTGACGCGCGGATGGAGCGGCTCACGCCCCGCGAGCGGCAGGTGCTCGCCCTCATGGCGGAGGGGTCGTCGAACCAGACGATCGCCGACCGCCTCTACGTCTCGGCCGGCAGCGTCGAGAAGCACATCTCGGCGGTGTTCCAGAAGCTCGAGCTCGAGCCCGAGGACGGCAACCGCCGCGTGCTCGCCGTGCTCGCCCACCTCGACGCGCCGACCGACCACGACTCGCACCGACCGAACGACCAGCCCGGAGGCATCCGATGACCATCCCCACCACCTCCACCCGGCCCGGCCGGTGGATCAGCATCATCCTGATCGTGCTCGGCTCGATCGGCCTCGTCTTCGCCGTCGGCGGCGGTGTCATCCGCGGGGTCGCCGCACACAGCCCGACGAGCCAGTCGTGGACGGCGTCGGCCGACGGCGTGCAGGCGCTGCGCATCGACAGCGCGGCCGCGGGCTTCGAGGTGCGCTTCGACGACGTCGCGGAGGCGCGGCTCGACGCCTCGACCGACGGCGGCCCCGTGCAGCGGTGGCGGCTCGAACGCGACGGCGCGACCCTGCGCGTCGACACCGACCGCCGCTGGGGCTGGTGGGGCTTCGGCGGCTGGTTCGGCGGCCGCGGCGGCGAGGAGCACGTCGTGCTGACCCTGCCCGCCGGGCTCGAGCGAGAGGGGCTCGACCTCGCGGCCGACGTCGCCGCCGGCAGCTTCGAGGCCGACGCGACCTGGGGCACCGCGAATGTGAGCCTGAGCGCCGGCAGCATCGACCTCGCCGGCGACGCCGAGTCGCTCGGCCTGCAGGTCTCCGCCGGCGAGGCCCGGCTCGACCTCGCGACCCCCGGCGCCGTCGTGCTCGACGTGAGCGCGGGCCGCATCATCGGCGCCCTCACCGGCGAGCAGCCGACATCGATCGACGCCGAGGTGAGCGCGGGCAGCATCGAGCTCGGGATCCCCGCCGGCGACTACGCCGTGACGCAGGACGTCTCGGCGGGCGACGCGACGATCGACGTCGACGAGGACGCGGATGCGCGCGCCACGATCGACGTGCAGGTGAGCGCCGGCAGCGTCGCGCTGCGGGGCGAGAGCCGGTAGGATCGGGGCACACGCATCGATCCGGCCATCACCGGGGAGCGGTCGGGAGAACGGCGGCGACGCCCAGTAGATCCGAACGGGGCAGGCCCGTCACAGCCCGAGCACGAAGCGGCGGTCCGCGTGCGGGCCGCAAGCGGGGTGGTACCGCGCGAGAGCGTCCCCGCATCCGACAGTTCCGAGGATGCAGGAGACCCAGCGTGACCGAGCAGAGCCGATACCCGCTCACCACCGAGGCCGGCAACAGCGGCCAGCGCAGCGTCGCCGCGAGCCCGGACCTGCCGGCCATCGAGCAGGGCATCCTCGCCTTCTGGAAGGGCGACGGCACCTTCAAGGCCTCCCTCGAGCAGCGCCAGGGCTGCGAGGAGTGGGTCTTCTACGACGGCCCGCCGTTCGCGAACGGGCTGCCGCACTACGGCCACCTGCTCACCGGCTACGCGAAGGACGTCTTCCCGCGCTTCCAGACCATGCGCGGCAAGCAGGTGCCGCGCGTGTTCGGCTGGGACACGCACGGCCTGCCGGCCGAGCTCGAGGCGATGAAGCAGCTCGGCATCACCGAGAAGGCCGAGATCGAGGCCATGGGCGTCGACGTCTTCAACGCTCGGGCGCGCGAGTCGGTGCTTCGCTACGTCGACGAGTGGGAGGACTACGTCACCCGCCAGGCGCGCTGGGTCGACTTCGAGGGCGGCTACAAGACCCTCGACATCACCTACATGGAGAGCGTCATCTGGGCGTTCAAGGCGCTGCACGACAAGGGCCTCGCCTACGAGGGCTACCGCGTGCTGCCGTACTGCTGGCGCGACGAGACGCCGCTGTCGAACCACGAGCTGCGCATGGACGACGACGTCTACCAGGACCGCCAGGACACCACGCTCACCGTCACCTTCCCGCTCGAGGGCGAGGCGGCGGATGCGCTCGGCCTCACGGGCGTCAAGGCGCTCGCCTGGACGACCACCCCGTGGACGCTGCCGACGAACCTCGCGCTCGCGGTCGGCCCCGCGGTCGAGTACTCGGTGGTGCCCGCCGGCCCGCAGGGCACGACCGCCGGGGACGGCGACTTCCTGCTCGCGACCGCGACGATCGCGGGCTACTTCAAGGACCTCGGCTACGACTCCGCGGAGGACGCGGTCGACGCCGCGACGCGCACGCTCGCCGGCGCCGAGCTCGCGGGCGTGCGCTACGCGCCGATCTTCGACTTCTACGCCGACGCGGACGTCTGGGGCACCGAGCACGCCTTCCAGATCCTCGTCGACGACTACGTCGCCACCGGCGAGGGCACCGGCATCGTGCACCAGGCGCCCGCCTACGGCGAGGACGACCAGCGCGTGTCGAACGCCGCGGGCATCCCGACGATCCTCTCGGTCGACGACGGCGGCCGCTTCCTCGACGCGGTCGCGCCGGTCGCGGGCATGCAGGTCTTCGAGGCGAACAAGCCGCTCTCGAAGCTGCTCAAGGACGCCGGCCGCGTGCTGCGCCAGGCCTCGTACGTGCACTCGTACCCGCACTGCTGGCGCTGCCGCAACCCGCTCATCTACAAGGCGGTCTCGAGCTGGTTCGTGCGCGTCACCGAGATCAAGGACGACCTGCTCGCCGCGAACGAGCAGATCAACTGGGTGCCCGAGAACGTCAAGCACGGCCAGTTCGGCAAGTGGCTCGAGGGCGCGCGCGACTGGTCGATTAGCCGCAACCGCTACTGGGGTAGCCCGATCCCGGTCTGGAAGAGCGACGACCCGAACCACCCGCGCGTCGACGTCTACGGCTCGCTCGACGAGCTCGAGCGCGACTTCGGCGTGCGCCCGACCGACCTGCACCGGCCGGCGATCGACGAGCTGACGCGCCCGAACCCCGACGACCCGACCGGCCGCTCGACGATGCGCCGCATCCCCGACGTGCTCGACGTCTGGTTCGACTCCGGCTCCATGCCGTTCGCGCAGTTCCACTACCCGTTCGAGAACGAGCAGTGGTTCGAGGAGCACAGCCCCGCCGACTACATCACCGAGTACATCGGCCAGACGCGCGGCTGGTTCTACGTCATGCACGTGCTCTCGGTCGCCCTCTTCGGCCGCCCGGCGTTCGAGAACGTCATCAGCCACGGCATCATCCTCGGCGACGACGGGTTCAAGGCGTCGAAGTCGCGCCGCAACTACCCGGACGTGAACGAGTCGTTCGACACCTACGGGTCGGATGCGGTGCGCTGGAACCTCATGCAGGGCTCGATCCTGCGCGGCGGCAACTTCATCGTGTCGGAGGAGGGCATCCGCGAGGCGCTGCGGCAGTTCCACCTGCCGCTGTGGTCGACCTGGTACTTCTTCGCCACCTACGCCAACCGCGCGCGCGGCGGGCAGCCGTACCTCGCGCAGCGCTCGACGACGTCGACCGACGTGCTCGACCGCTACATCCTCGCGAAGCTGCGCGAGACCGTCGAGACGGCGACCGCCGCCTTCGAGCGGCTCGACGCGACCGGCGCGACGCTCGCCGTGCGCGAGTTCATCGACGTGCTGACCAACTGGTACGTGCGCCGATCGCGCGACCGCTTCTGGCAGGGCGTGCGGGAGGATGGCTCGGGGAGCGAGGCGTTCGACACGCTCTTCACGGTGCTCGAGACGCTCACGCGCGTCGCCGCCCCGCTCTCGCCGCTCGTCACCGAGGAGGTCTGGAAGGGCCTCACCGGCGGCCGCTCGGTGCACCTGACGGACTGGCCGGATGCCGCGGACCTCCCGGCGGACGCCGAGCTCGTCGCGCAGATGGACGCGGTGCGCGCGATCGCGAGCGTCGGCAACGCGCTCCGCAAGCAGGCGCGGAAGCGCGTGCGGCTGCCGCTGCCGACGCTCACCGTCGTCGGCGACGTCGACGTGGCGCCGTTCGCCGCCGTGCTGCAGGACGAGCTCAACGTGCGCGAGGTCGTGCTCGAGGCCGCCGGCCCCGACGCGCTCGAGCGCTACGGCATCTCCCGCCGGCTGCAGGTCAACGCGCGCGCCGCGGGCCCTCGCCTCGGCAAGGACGTGCAGCGCGCGATCCAGGCCGCGCGCGCGGGCGACTGGACGGCCGACGGCGACACCGTCGTCGCCGGCGGCATCGCGCTCCAGGAGGGCGAGTTCGAGCTCGCGCTCGAGGTCGCCGACGAGACGGCGGCGGTGGGCTTCCTGCCCACCGGCGGCTTCGTGGTGCTCGACACCGCGACGACGCCGGAGCTCGAGGCGGAGGGCCTCGCGCGCGACGTCGTCCGCGCCGTGCAGCAGGCGCGCAAGGAGGCCGACCTCGACGTCTCCGACCGCATCCGCCTCGCCCTCGGGTCCGACGCCCACGGCGTCGCCGCCCTCGAGGCGAACCGCGCGCTCGTCGCCGCCGAGACGCTCGCGACCGAGCTCTCGGTCGATCGCATAGACGACACCATGGGCGAGCTGGCCGACGGCCGCACCGCGCACCGCGTGGGCGACGGGTCGCCGCTCGCGATCACGATCGAGAAGGTGGCCGCATGACCGACCTGACCGCCGACCAGGGCAGCGACGACCAGGGCAGCATCGACGACCGCATCCTCGAGTCGCTCGAGCACCGCGAGGCGGCCGAGGCCGCCTATCAGGCGCTGCTCGAGCGTGCGGGGGAGCAGGCCGTCGAGCCCCGCATCGAGGCGACCCGTCGTGCCGTCGAGCTGCTCGGCGACCCGCAGCGGGCGTTCCGGATCATCCACATCACCGGCACGAACGGCAAGGGCTCGACCGCGCGGATCGCGGATGCGCTGCTGCGCGCGCACGGCCTGCGGACGGGGCTGCTGACGAGCCCGCACCTCGAGCGCGTGAACGAGCGCATCGCGATCGACGGCGAGCCCGTGAGCGACGAGGCGTTCGCGCGCGGCTACGACGACGTCGCGCCGTTCCTCGACCTCGTCGACGCGGAGCTCGCGGCGGCGGGGGAGCGGCGGCTGACGTTCTTCGAGGCCTTCACGGTGCTCGCGTTCGCGATCATGGCGGATGCGCCGGTCGACGTCGCCGTGCTCGAGGTCGGCATGGGCGGCACCTGGGACTCGACGAACGTGGCCGACGGCGATGTCGCCGTCATCACGCCCGTCGCGCTCGACCACACGAACCGGCTCGGCACGACGGTCGAGGCGATCGCGCGCGAGAAGGCCGGCATCATCAAGCCCGACGCTATCGCCGTCTCCGCCGCGCAGGAGCCCGAGGCGCTCGCGGTGCTCGAGGAGCGCGCCGCGGAGGTGGGCGCGCGTCTGCTCGTCGAGGGCCGCGACTTCGCGCTCGCGTCGCAGACCGTCGCGGTCGGCGGGCAGCTCATCACGGTCCGCGGCCTCGCCGCCGAGTACATCGACCAGCTCGTGCCGCTGCTCGGCGCGCACCAGGGCGCGAACGCCGCGCTCGCGCTCGTCGCGGTCGAGGCGTTCCTCGGCGGCGGGTCGCAGCCGCTCACCGCACAGGTGCTCGCCGAGGGCTTCGCCGCCGCGACGTCGCCCGGCCGCCTCGACGTGGTGGGTGCGCATCCGCTCGTCGTGCTCGACGCCGCCCACAACCCGCACGGCGCCCGCGCGCTGCGCGCTGCGCTCGGCGACGTGTTCGGGCTCGAGAAGGTCACGCTCGTGCTCGGCGTGCTCGTCGGCAAGGACGTCACGGGCGTGCTCACCGAGCTCGAGCCCGTCATCGACGAGCTCGTCGTGACGCAGTCGACGTCGGAGCGCGCGCTGCCCGCGGACGACCTCGCGGCGCAGGCGGTCGCCGTGCTCGGCGCCGACCGCGTGCTCGTCGAGCCGGAGCTCGGCACCGCTGTCGAGGCCGCGCGCGAGGCGGCCGCCGACCGCGACGGCGCCGTCGTCGTCACGGGCTCGATCACGCTGCTCGGCGACGTGCTCGGGCACGCGCGCGAGCAGGGGTGGCTGCGCCGCCCGGATGCGCGCCGCCAGGCCGCGACCGTCGAGATCACCGACGAGGAGCAGTCGTGAGCCCGCGGCAGCGCCCGGCGCGCGGCGCGATGGAGTCGCTGCTGCGCGTCGTGCACGGCCTGCAGACCGCCGGCATCGCGTTCGGCGCGCTCGCCGTCTGGGGTGTGACGCGCGACTGGCCGGGACCCCTCGCCTTCGCGGTCGTCGGCGTGCTGCTGATCGCGACGATGCCGCTGCTGCGCCATCCGTGGGGCTGGATCGCGAGCCTCGTCACGCAGGCCGCGGTCGTCGCGCTCACCTGGTTCGAGCCCGTGTGGGGCGTCGTCGCGATCGTGCTCGTGGGGCTGTGGATCTACTGCTTCGTGAAGGCGCGCCAGATCGAGCGGCAGCGGCGCGCGCAGGGCCTCGACCCGCGGGGAGCCCCGGGCACCTGACCGCTCACGTGCCGGGGCGACCGCTCACAGGAGTCGGTGAGCGGCTCGGTAGGCTGGCGGCATGCAGAGCACCCTCGTCCTCATCAAGCCCGACGGCGTCCAGCGCCAGCTGACCGGCGCCATCCTCGCCCGCATCGAGGCCAAGGGCTACGTCGTCGCCGACCTCAAGCTCGTCCAGCCCGAGCGCGCGCTGCTCGAGGAGCACTACGACGAGCACCGCGGCAAGCCGTTCTTCGAACCGCTCGTGCATTTCATGCTCTCGGGCCCGTCCGTCGCGATCCGCCTCGAGGGCGACCGCGTGATCGAGGGCTTCCGCTCGCTCGCCGGCACCACCGACCCGACGACCGCCGCCCCCGGCACGATCCGCGGCGACCTCGGCCGCGACTGGGGCCTCAAGGTGCAGCAGAATCTCGTGCACGGCTCCGACTCCGAGGAGTCGGCCGCGCGCGAGCTCGCGCTCTGGTTCGCCTGACCCGACCCGGCGGATCCGCCCCGACCCCCATCCGCCGAGCTTCCCCGAACTCCGGGTCTCGACGACCGAAACCCGGAGTTCGGGGAAGCTCGACGTAGACGGAGGGCTAGAAGGCGAAGAGGAAGCGCGGGATGCCGGGGAGGGCGATCATGATCGTCACGACCAGGATCACCGCGAGCGTCAGCGAGAGCACCCAGCCCCACGCCGAGTAGCGCGCCGCCACGCGTCGCAGGCCGGCGGGCGCCGGCAGCGCGCCGGCGCCGAACGCCCAGGTCCAGAGCGGGAACGCCATCGCGTACATCGCGAGCCAGACCAGGAAGCACCACGGGCACACGAAGCCCAGCACGAAGATCGACTGCTGCGCGAGCCAGAGCACGAGCACGATCGCGCCGAGCACGCCGATCGAGAAGATCGTCCACACCCAGCGGGGCATCGCGACGCGGCCGAGGGTGAGGACGCCCATGATGATCGGAGCCGGGAACGCCATGAGGCCCAGGAACGGGTTGGGGAAGCCGAAGACGGCACCCTGGTCGGACTCGATCGCGCCCGAGCACGTGAGGAACGGGTTCAGGTCGCACCCGAGCGCCTCCTCAGGGTGCAGCAGCAGCTCGATGCGCTCGACCGAGAGCGAGAACGCCCCGAGCAGGCCGAGGAGGCCGGTGATGATGAGCACGACGCCGAGCCACACGGGTGCGGCGATCTGGGCGGGACGGGTGTCGTTCATGGAGCCTCCTGCGCCCCATCCAACCAGCCCGCGCTATGCGATCCGCCCGGGTGCGGCCCGATGAGCCTCGACGCGGCCACGCTCGCCGCCTTCACCGCGGGCGTCGTCGTCATCGTGCTGCTGCCCGGCGCCAACAGCCTCTACGTCGCGACCACCGCCCTGCGCGCCGGCCGCCGCGCGGGCTTCCGCGCGACGCTCGGCGTCTTCCTCGGCGACGCCATCCTCATGGTGCTCGCGGTGCTGTCGGCGCAGGCGCTCTCGACGAACCCGATCGTCTTCCGCATCCTCACGTGGGCGGGCGCCGCCTACCTCTGCTGGCTCGCGGTCGGCCTCGTGCGCAGCGCCTTCGCCCGCATCGCGGCGAAGCGACGCCGCTCCGCGGAGCCCGCGCCCACCGAGAACCCGACGCATCCGCCGACCGCCCCGAACCCGATCATCGCCCGCCCGCGGCTCGCGCCGTTCCGCACGGCGCTCGTCACGAGCCTGCTCAACCCGAAGGCGATCCTCTTCTTCGCGTCGTTCTTCGTGCAGTTCATCGACCCGGACTCACCGACGCCGCTCGGCGACCTCGCGGTGCTCATGCTGATCCTCGAGCTCATCTCCGCGGCCTACCTCGCGGCGGTCGTGCTGATCGGCGCGAAGGTGGGCAGGAGCGTGCAGCCGCACGGCTGGCCGGCGATCGTCGCGACCCTCGTCGCGGCCCTCGCGTTCGTGGCCCTCGCGGTGCGCGTCGTGCTGCCGTGAGCGATCGTCGGCGGTGGGGTAGACTTCCCGGCAGCGCGCCCTCCGGGCGCACACCACAGTTTTCCGGGCAGCACGTCTAGCCCGGGCCATCCCCGCAAGGGGGTGCCAGGAAGGATTCGCGCCGGGGCGCGCCCCGGTCGCGAGCGAGATGGCGACCGGCGGCGCCGGTTGCGGCAGGAGAGCGCCAGCGATGGTGGACAACGACACGACCCTCCCGACCGAGAGCACCGCGGGCGAGGCCCAGGCGCCCGCTGAGCGGCCCAAGCGGAAGCGAGCGACGACGCGCAAGCGGTCCGCAGCGGATGCGCCTGCGCATGACGCCGTGGCCGAGACGGCGGACGCCGGCACCGAGGCGGCCGCGACCGACCTCGCAGCGGGCGCCGCAGACCCGATCACGGCGAACACCGTGCTCGAGCGCGCGCAGCCCGAGACCGCGGCCGTCGACACCGCGGCGGTCGACACCGCAGCGGCCGACACCGCAGCTGCCGACGCCGCCGCGACCGAGTCCGCCGCGCCGGCGCTCGCCGGCTCGCAGGCGGCGGAGCCCGGCCACGAGCCCGGCCTCACCGACCCCGCGAGCGAGGCCCCCGCCTCCGACGAGCCCGCGGACGACGCGCGCGCCGCCGCGATGGCGCTCCCCGAGCTGCCGACCAGCCCGTTCGGGATCGTGTTCCACGCGCCCGACCTCGCCGCGCTCCCCGCCCTCCCGTCGCTGCGCGACGACGAGGAGCAGGACGACGAGGACGACGACGACGAGGACGAGCGCCCGCAGGGCGCCCGCCGCTCGCGCCGCACCCGCACGCGCGGGCGCACGCCCCGCGAGGCAGAGGACGAGAAGCCGCTCATCACCGAGCCGCAGAAGGTGCGCGGCTCGACGCGCCTCGAGGCCAAGCGCCAGCGCCGCCGCGAGGGCCGCGACGCCGGTCGTCGCCGCACCGTCGTCACCGAGACGGAGTTCCTCGCGCGCCGCGAGGCCGTCGAGCGCCAGATGATCGTGCGCTCGAAGCACGACCGCGTGCAGCTCGCCGTGCTCGAGGACGGCGTGCTCGTCGAGCACTACGTCGCCAAGGCATCCGAGTCGAGCCTGATCGGCAACGTCTACCTCGGCCGCGTGCAGAACGTGCTGCCGAGCATGGAGGCCGCCTTCGTCGACATCGGCCGCGGCCGGAACGCCGTGCTCTACTCCGGCGAGGTCGACTGGGACGCCGCCGAGCTCGAGGGCCAGCCCCGCAAGATCGAGCTCGCGCTCAAGCCCGGTGACACCGTGCTCGTGCAGGTCACGAAGGACCCGGTCGGCCACAAGGGCGCCCGCCTGACGAGCCAGATCTCGCTGCCCGGCCGCTACCTCGTGTCGGTGCCCGGCGGCTCGATGAACGGCATCTCGCGCAAGCTCCCGGACACCGAGCGCGCGCGCCTCAAGAAGATCCTCAAGCAGGTGCTGCCGGAGGGCGTCGGCGTCATCGTGCGCACCGCCGCCGAGGGCGCGACCGAGGACCAGCTCACGCGCGACGTCGAGCGGCTCACCCGCCAGTGGGAGCGCATCCAGCAGCAGAAGAAGACCGGCTCAGCGCCGCAGCGGCTGCACGCCGAGCCCGACCTGCTCGTGAAGATCGTCCGCGACGTGTTCAACGAGGACTTCCACAAGCTCGTCATCCAGGGCTCGGAGGCGCTCACCACGATCCGCGAGTACCTCGAGGCGATCGCGCCCGACCTGCTCGACCGCGTCGAGGCCTACGAGGGCACCGACGACCCGTTCTCGCACTTCCGCATCTCGGAGCAGATCGACAAGGCGCTCGACCGCAAGGTCTGGCTGCCCTCGGGCGGCTCGCTCGTGATCGACCGCACCGAGGCCATGACCGTCGTCGACGTCAACACCGGCCGCTTCGTCGGCGCCGGCGGCAACCTCGAGGAGACGGTCACCAAGAACAACATCGAGGCGGCCGAGGAGATCGTGCGCCAGCTGCGGCTGCGCGACATCGGCGGCATCATCGTGATCGACTTCATCGACATGGTGCTCGAGTCGAACCGCGACCTCGTGCAGCGCCGCCTCATCGAGTGCCTCAGCCGTGACCGCACGAAGCACCAGGTGGCGGAGGTGACGAGCCTCGGCCTCGTGCAGATGACGCGCAAGAAGCTGGGCCTCGGGCTCCTCGAGTCGTACTCCGAGCAGTGCGAGGTGTGCGCGGGCCGCGGCGTGATCGTGCACCACGAGCCGATCTCGAAGTCGCAGCGCCAGCAGCAGCAGCCCGAGAACGGCGGCGGCGCCGGCAACGGCCGCAGCCGACGCGGCCGCGGCAAGCAGTCGGACTCGCAGCAGCCCGACCAGCACCAGCACCAGCAGCCCGCGGGCGGCACGCACGCGATCACGGAGGACCTGCGCAAGGGGCTCTCGCAGATCGCCGCGGCGGGCAAGGGCAAGGTCGAGGGCGAGCAGCACGGCCACCACGCACCGGTCGGCGATGCGCGCGACGAGCAGTTGCCTCCGCAGCACGTCGAGCAGCCCGCCGAGCAGCGCGAGCGGCGCAGCGAGCAGCCGGCGGAGCAGGTCAGCGGCATCGTGACCCCCTCGAAGGCGGCGGTCGAGGCCGTCGCAGCCGAGCCGGTCGTCACGATCCTCGACATACCCGTCGCTCCGGCGCACGAGCCCGTCGCGGCGAAGGCGACCCCCGATGACCTCGACGGGCTGCTCGGCAGCGCGCTCGACGCCATCGCGACGCCCGCGCCCGGCACCGGCAAGGCGGCTCGGCGCTCGCGCCGCGCATCCTCGGGCGTCATCACCGCGAAGCCCGACGAGCAGCGCTAGCGGCGGTCGCGCTCCTTCACGCGCAGCCCGCTCGCGATGAGCCGCCGCACGAGCTCCTTCGGGGGCACGCGCTGCGCGCCCATCGCGACGAGCGCGTCGATCCGCTCCGCCGGCACGTCGTAGTGGTCATGGTCGAAGCCGCGCGCCGGGATGCCCGCGGCGCGGGCGAAGGCGTGCAGCTCGTCGAGCGACGCGTCGCTCACGAGGTGCGCCCACATCGTGCCGTGGTTCGGCCAGAGGGGCTCGTCGACGAGGATCGCCATCCGCCCACCGTAGTCCGCGCCACGCGGGCCCGGCCGTGTTGACCGAGAGCGCCGCGAACCTGTATCGTTGTTCGCTGGCGCACGTCGCGAATTCGCGCGCGCTACAAGCTTCGTCCCGGTTCGGCCGGGAGTCGTACCAACAGTGAGGATCCCATCGTGGTGTACGCAATCGTGCGCGCCGGCGGCCGGCAGGAGAAGGTCGAGGTCGGCACCGTGCTCGTCGTCGACCGCATCGCCGGTGACGACAACGGCAACGTCGAGCTGGCCCCCGTGCTGCTCGTCGACGGCGACAAGGTGACGACGGACGTCGACGCGCTCGCCAAGGTGAAGATTACGGCCGAGGTCGTCACCGACCTGCGCGGCCCGAAGATCCGCATCCAGCACTACCGCAACAAGACCGGCTACAAGCGCCGCATGGGCCACCGCTCGGAGCTCACGCGCCTCAAGGTCACTGAGATCAAGTAAAGGGGCTGACAGACAATGGCACACAAGAAGGGCGCATCGTCCACCCGCAACGGTCGTGACTCGAACGCGCAGCGCCTCGGCGTGAAGCGCTTCGGCGGCCAGGTCGTCAAGGCCGGCGAGATCATCGTCCGTCAGCGCGGCACCCACTTCCACCCCGGCGCCAACGTCGGCCGTGGCGGCGACGACACGCTGTTCGCCCTCGAGGCCGGCGCTGTCGAGTTCGGCAACAAGGGCGGCCGCAAGGTCGTCAACATCGTGGCAGCGGTCTGACGCACCACATCAGCATCCGATGAGCGGGGCGGGCTTCGGCCCGCCCCGCTCTCGCATCGAAGGAGACAGTTCATGGCGACATTCGTCGACCAGGTGACGCTGCACCTGCGCGCAGGGCACGGCGGTCACGGCTGCGTCTCCGTCAAGCGCGAGAAGTTCAAGCCCCTCGCAGGCCCCGACGGCGGCAACGGCGGCGACGGCGGCGACATCGTGCTCGTCGCCGACCCGCAGATCACGACGCTGCTCGGCTACCACCGCGCTCCGCACCGCTCGAGCGACAACGGCATGCCCGGCCAGGGCGACCACAAGTCGGGCACGTCCGGCCAGGACCTCGAGCTGCCCGTGCCGGTCGGCACCGTGGTGACGGATGCGTCGGGGGAGCAGCTCGCCGACCTCAACCAGCCCGGCATGCGGCTCGTCGTCGCCGCCGGCGGCCAGGGCGGGCTCGGCAACGCCGCGCTCTCGAGCACGAAGCGCCGCGCCCCGGGCTTCGCGCTGCTCGGCACCCCCGGCGTCGAGGGCGACGTCACGCTCGAGCTGAAGACCGTCGCCGACGTCGCGCTCGTGGGCTTCCCGAGCGCCGGCAAGTCGAGCCTCGTCGCCGCGATGAGCGCGGCCCGCCCGAAGATCGCCGACTACCCGTTCACGACCCTGCACCCCAACCTCGGCGTCGTGGAGTCGGGCCAGACCCGCTACACGATCGCCGACGTGCCCGGCCTCATCGAGGGCGCGAGCGAGGGCAAGGGCCTGGGCCTCGAGTTCCTCCGCCACGTCGAGCGCTGCTCCGCGCTGCTGCACGTCATCGACTGCGCCACGCTCGAGCCGAGCCGCGACCCGATCAGCGACCTGCAGGTCATCCTGCGCGAGCTCGAGGCGTACCCGGTGCCCGACGGCCAGACGCCGCTGCTCGAGCGCCAGCAGCTCATCGCGCTCAACAAGATCGACGTCCCCGAGGCGCGCGAGCTCGCCGACTTCGTGCGGCCCGAGCTCGAGGCGATGGGCTACCGCGTCTTCGAGATCTCGACGGTCGCTCACACGGGCCTCCGCGAGCTGTCGTTCGCGCTCGCCGACCTCGTCGAGGCCGACCGCGCGGCGAAGGCCGTCGTGCCGGCGCCCGAGCGCATCGTGCTGCGCCCGAAGGCGATCGACGACCACGGCTACGTCGTCAAGGTCGAGGGCAGCCACGACGGACCCGTCTACCGCATCCTCGGCGCGAAGCCGGAGCGGTGGGTCGCGCAGACCGACTTCCGCAACGACGAGGCCGTCGGCTACCTCGCCGACCGGCTCGCGAAGCTCGGCACCGAGGACGCGCTGCTCAAGGCCGGCGCGGTCGCGGGTGCGACCGTCGTGATCGGCCCGGGCGCCGGCATCGTCTTCGACTGGGAGCCGACCATGGCCTCCGCCGCCGAGCTCGTGGGCAACCGCGGCACGGACCCGCGGCTCGACCGCAACGACCGTCGCACGACGGAGGAGCGCCGCCGCGAGTACCACGAGCGCATGGACGCGAAGCAGGCGGCGCGCGACGACCTCCTGGGCGAGCGCGACGGCGGCGTCTGGACCGACGACGAGGGGTTCGAGGTCCAGCGCTGGGACGACAAGGCATGACGACCCTCGACCTCCGGGCCGGCGAGCGGATCGTCGTCAAGGTCGGCTCGTCGTCGATCTCGGGGGAGCGGCGCGGCCAGATCGAGCCGCTCGTCGACGGGCTCGCCCGGCTGCACCGCGAGGGCCAGGTGATCCTCGTCTCGTCGGGCGCGATCTCGACGGGCATGCCCTACCTCGGCCTCGACGCGCGTCCCGCCGACCTGCCGATGCAGCAGGCGGCCGCTGCGGTGGGCCAGAACGTGCTCATGAACCGCTACCAGCGCAGCCTCACCCGCCACGAGGTGGTCGCGGCACAGATCCTGCTCACCGCGTCCGACATGGACATGGACTCGCACCGCGTCAACGCGCGGAACGCGCTCGAGCGGCTCCTCGAGCTGCGGATGCTGCCGATCGTCAACGAGAACGACACGGTCGCGACGCACGAGATCCGCTTCGGCGACAACGACCGGCTCGCGGCGCTCGTCGCGCGGCTCGTCGGCGCCGACCGGCTCATCCTGCTCTCGGACATCGCCTCGCTGCGCACCGCGCCGCCCGACGAGCCCGGCTCGGAGCCCATCGAGCACGTTCCCTACGGCGACCCGCTCGACGGCGTGCGCCTGGGCGCGAGCGGCTCGCACATCGGCTCCGGCGGCGCCATGACGAAGGTCGACGCCGCGCGGCTCGCCGCCGACGCGGGCGTGCGCGTGACGGTCACCGCGACGCCGCTGCTCGAGCGCCTCATCGGCGGCGAGCGGCTCGGCACCGAGTTCGAGCCGAACCCCGACGCCCGGCGCTGACCGCCGAGGATCTCAACGTCGCCTGTGGTCGCACGAGCCGCTCTGCGCGACGAGCCGCCACCCGCGACGTTGAGAATTCCCAAGCGCTTCTAGGATCGAGGCATGCCTGACGAGCTCGACGCGCTGCTGACCGAGTCGAAGCGCGCCTCGCGCAGCCTCGGCGTCGCGCCGGCCGAGCAGCGGCACGCCGCCATCGAGGCGATCGCCGACGCGATCGAGGACGCCGCCGACGCGATCCTCGCCGCGAACGCCGACGACCTCGAGCGCGGCCGCGCGTCCGGGCTCGACGCCGGGCTGCTCGACCGGCTGCTGCTCGACGCCTCGCGCATCGCCGGCCTCGCCGCCGCCGCCCGGGCACTCGCCGTGCTGCCCGACCCGATCGGCGAGGTGCTGCGCGAGCGCACGCTGCCGAACGGCCTCGAGCTCACCGAGGTGCGCGTGCCGTTCGGCGTCATCGGCGTCATCTACGAGGCGCGCCCCAACGTCACGGTCGACCTCGCGTGCATCGCGCTCGGCTCGGGCAACGCGGTCGTGCTGCGCGGCGGCTCCGCGGCGGAGCTGACGAACGCCGTGCTCGTCGAGGCGATGCAGGGGGCGATCGCGCGCGCCGGCCTCCCTCGCGCGTCGGTGCAGACCATCGACCGATTCGGCCGCGACGGCGCCGGCCGCCTCATGCGCGCCCGCGGCCTCATCGACCTGCTCGTGCCGCGGGGGAGCGCCGCCCTCATCGAGCGCGTCGTCACCGAGTCGACCGTGCCCGTCATCGAGACCGGCGCGGGCGTCGTGCACGCCTTCGTCGATCGCGCAGCACACCTGCCGATGGCGCTCGACATCGTGCTCAACGCGAAGACGCAGCGCACGAGCGTCTGCAACTCGCTCGAGACGGTGCTCGTGCACCGCGACGTCGCCGACACCGCGGTGCCGGCGATCGCGCTCGCCCTGCAACAGGCGGGCGTCACGATCCACGCCGACGCGGAGCTCCCCGGTGTCGCCGACCCCGAACCGCTCCGCGAGGGCGGCTGGTCGACCGAGCACCTCTCGATGGACATCGCGATCGGCGTCGTCGACGACGTCGACGCCGCGATCGAGCACGTCAACCGCTACGGCACGCACCACACCGACACGATCGTGACGGACGATGCCGATGCGGCGGCGCGGTTCCTCGCGGAGGTGGACTCCGCGGTCGTCATGCACAACGCATCCACCCGCTTCACCGACGGCGGCGAGTTCGGCTTCGGCGCGGAGGTGGGCATCTCGACGCAGAAGTCGCACGCGCGCGGACCCATGGGCCTGCCGGAGCTGACGAGCAGCAAGTGGATCGTGCGCGGGACGGGGCAGGTGCGGGCCTGACCCGCGCTAGGCTTGCTGCTGGATCGGAGGCACACCCATGATGACCCTGTCACTCCTCGCCGCCGCGGCTGAGCACGCCGAAGAGGCTGCGGGCGCTGGCCCGTACATCGCCGGCGGCATCGCCGCTGCCGTCTTCATCATCTCGGCCATCGTGCTGCGCTCCTTCCGCGACGTCTCGCACCGCGCTGAGCGGCACGACGTCCACGGCAACGCCTGACATCGACGCCGCACCGAAGCGTCGCCGCCGCCTTGGCATCATGGGCGGCACGTTCGACCCGATCCACCACGGCCACCTGGTCGCGGCGAGCGAGGTCGCGCAGCACTTCGGCCTCGACGAGGTCGTGTTCGTGCCGACCGGCGAGCCGTACCAGAAGCGCCACGCGTCGCCGAGCGAGCACCGCTACCTCATGACGGTCGTGGCGACGGCCTCGAACCCGCGCTTCCGCGTCAGCCGCATCGACATCGATCGCGCCGGCCCGACCTACACGATCGACACGCTCCGCGACGTGCGGGCGACGCATCCCGAGGCCGAGCTGTTCTTCATCACCGGGGCGGATGCGTTCGCCTCGATCGTGGAGTGGAAGGACCAGGACGAGCTCTGGGAGCTCGCCCACTTCGTCGCCGTCACCCGCCCTGGGCACCACCTCTCGATCTCCGGATTCCCGCCGGGACGTGTCTCACTGCTGGAGATCCCGGCACTTGCGATATCCTCGACCGATTGCCGTGCGCGCGTCCGCGCCGGATATCCCGTCTGGTACTTGGTCCCTGACGGGGTGGTTCAATACATCAGCAAGCACGACTTGTACCGGAGACTGACAGCATGACCGATGCGAACGAGGGCCGCCCGCTGACGCGACGGCAGCTTCGAGAGCTCGAGCGCGCTGCTGAGCTGGCCCGCACGGGCGAGGCGCCGCCGGTGCCCGACGAGGAGCCCGAGCACTCCGCGCCGAGCGATGCTCCGGCCCACGAGGGTCGGCACTCCGCGCCGAGCGTGCCCGCCGCGCCGGATGAGGTGCAGTCCCTCGACGACGCAGCGCCCGCGCTCGAGCCGGTCGACGCCGTCGACGCAGAGCCCGTCGACACCGAGCCTGTCGAGGCAGAGCCCGTGGAGGCCGAGCCGATCGAGCCCGAGCCGGCCGTCGAGCCGGAGCGCCCCGCGAGCCCGGTCGGCCGCTTCTTCGGCCGCCGCAAGGCCAAGGTCGAGGAGCCGGTCCGAGAGGAGCCGGTCCGCGAGGAGCCCGTCCTCGAGGCGACGGTCGCGATGGACCGCATCGAGCCCGACGAGGTCGACGAGCTGGACGTCATCGAGGCGGAGATCGCGCCGGAGCCGAAGGCATCCGTGCCCGCGCCGTCCTCCGCGCGCCGCTCGGCCGTGCCGGTCGACGACGTGCAGGGCCTCGACACCGTCGACGACGCCGAGGTCGACGGCCTCGAGATCGACGAGGTCATCGTCGAGCTGCCCCGCGTCTCGTCGCGCCGCGTCGCCGAGTCGACGCCCGCCGAGCTCGAGGACCACCGCGCCGCCGCGGAGGCCGAGGAGCTCATCCAGACCGGGCCGACCCGCGGGCAGTCGCAGCGGCTCCCCGTGATCGTCAACGTCGTCTCCGACACCTCCGAGCACCACATCGCCGACCTGCGCGAGCAGGGCGTCGCCGGCACCGGCGGCTCGTCGGCCTCGTCGATCACCGCGAACGCGCTCGTGCTGCCCGCAGGCTCGGACGCCCCTGACTTCCAGCTCGAGGGTGCCGACGGCCTCCTCGTCACCGGCTCGATCGACGTGCCGGAGGGCTTCGCCTCGTCCGGCCGCGGCAGCGCCTCGATCGACGGGAGCGACGTCGACGCCGACGTCGCCGACGGCGAGGTCTCGAGCCCCGAGGCGGCGCCGGTGCGCGCATCGAAGGCCGTCTCCTCCTATGCCAACGCTCGGGTGCAGATCGCACCCCAGAAGCAGCGCTCGACCGTGTGGCCCATCGCCATCGGCGTCGGTGCGGGCGGATTCGCCGTCGCCGTCGCGGGCTTCCTCGCGCTGGCGCTCACGCAGGGATGGCTCTGACCAGGTATGGCACTGAACACCACGGGCGCTCGATGAGCGCCGACCAGAAGGCCGTCGCGCTCGCCCGCGCCGCGGCGCTCGCCGCCGACAAGGCGCTCGCCGTCGACCTCGTCGGGCTCGACGTCTCCGGCCAGCTGCCGCTGACCGACGTCTTCCTCATCGCGACCGGTCGCAACGAGCGCCAGGTCAGCGCCATCGCCCGCGAGATCGAGGATGCGCTCATCCTCGTCGGCGCGAAGCCGGTGCGCCGCGAGGGCCGCGCCGACGGCCGCTGGGTGCTGCTCGACTTCTCCGACATCGTCGTGCACATCTTCCACGAGGAGGAGCGCACCTACTACCAGCTCGAGCGGCTCTGGCGCGATGCCGGCGTAATCGACCTCCAGCTGCCTGCGGCACCGGAGTCCTCCACGCAGTAGTCCACCACCCTCGACGATCGACGCAGCGCGCGGCCTCCGGGCCGCGCGCTGCTTCGCGTCAGGGCGGTCCGTGATCGGGGGCTCCGAGGTCGGGCTTGCGCTCCACCTCGGCCGTGTCGTATCGTCGCACTCGACCGATTGGAAACGTTTCCAGTCGCGACCACCACGGCATGAGCGATGGCGCTCGGAGCGGAGCAGGGCATGGCCGGTCTCCCGACGATCACCGCGGTCGCGCAGGTCGCCGGCGTCTCCGTCGCCACCGCCAGCCGGGCCCTGCACGGCGGTGGCGCCTCCGCCGCCACGGCCGAGCGCGTGCGCCTCGTCGCCGAGCAGCTCGGCTACCGGCCCAACGCGGTGGCGCGTGCGCTGCAGGGCGGGACGATCGGCCAGATCGCCATGATCGTGCCGGATGCCGCCAACCCCGTCTACGCCCGCATGACGAGCGCCGTCCAGCACGAGCTCGCCGCCGACGACCGCCACCTGCTCGTCGCCCAGGCGCAGGACCCGGCAGACGTCGCGGCGGCGATCGGCCGCTTCGGCCCGAGCACGATCGACGGCCTCATCGTCGTCCCGCTGCGCCCGGAGCCGCAGGTGCTCGAGGCGCTCGACGCGGCGCGCGTGCCGACCGTCGTGATCGGCTCGCTCCCGCTGACGGCGGTGCACGGGGCTGTCGGCGCCGACTCGCGCGCCGGCGTCCAGCTCGCGATCGACCACCTCGTGGCGCAGGGCGCGCAGCGCATCGCGTTCGTGAACGGCCCCGTCGACACCACGCCAGGGCGCATGCGCCTCGAGGGCTACCGCCTGGCGCTCGATGCCGCGGGGCTGGACTTCGATCCCGCGCTCGTGGTCGCCGCCGACGACTTCACGCATGCGGCCGCGCTGCCCGCCATCGACGCGCTGCTCGAGCGATCCGCGCGCTCGTTCGACGCGATCGTCGCCGCGAACGACCTCATCGCCTTCGCGGCCCTGCGGGTGCTGTCGGACGCCGGCATCGCGGTGCCGGGGGACTGCCTCGTGGTCGGCATGGACGACACCGAGCTCGCGCAGATGGCGATCCCGAGCCTCACGAGCGTCGACCTCGGCGCCGAGGCGCGCGGCACGCTCGCCGCCCAGCAGCTGCTCGCGTCGCTCCGCGGCGAAGCGGACGCCATCTCGCACGCCACCGTCGTGCCGCGCCTCGTCGTGCGCGAGTCGTCCACCAGGAGGGACCGCCCATGAGCGCCGTCGATGTCGTCGTCGCCGAGCGGAGGCTGACCCGCAGATCGCGGTTCGGGCCCGAGCGCGGCGCGTGGCTGCTGTTCCTGCCCGCGATGCTGCCGATCCTGGTCTTCAGCGTCTGGCCGCTGCTGCAGGGCATCGCGCTGGGCTTCACGAACGCGACGGCCGCGCGCAACGCGACCGTCGAGTTCACCGGGGTCGAGAACTACGTCGAGCTCGCCGGCTACGAGCTCTTCTGGAACTCGTTCGGGATCGGCCTCATCTGGGCGTTCTCGGTCACGATCATCCAGTTCTTCGCGTCGCTGAGCCTCGCGCTGCTGCTGAACGCGAACCTCTGGGGCCAGGGCATCGCGCGCACGCTCGCGCTCATCCCGTGGGCGATGCCACCGGTGATCATCGCGATCATGTGGCGCCTCATGCTGCACCCGACCTACGGCGCGGTGAACGGCGGGCTCGGTGCGGTCGGCCTGCCCGACTCCATCAACTGGCTCGGCCAGGCCTCCACGGCGCTCCCGGCCGCGATCGTCGTCGGCGTCTGGGCAGGCATGCCGCAGACCACCATCACGCTCCTCGCCGGCCTGCAGGGCGTGAACGCCGAGCTGCACGAGGCGGCCCAGATTGACGGCGCCGGCACCTGGCAGCGCTTCTTCTCGGTGACGCTGCCGGCGCTGCGGCCGGTGATCATCGCGATCACCACGCTCGACTTCATCAACAACTTCAACTCCTTCGCCCTCGTCTACGTGCTGACGGCGGGAGCGTGGGGCACGATGCTGCCGATGCTCTTCGCCTACAACGAGGCGTTCCGCTACGGCAACTTCGGGCTCGCGAGCGCGATGGGCAACGTCATCGTCATCGTGATCGCGATCTTCCTGTTCTTCTACCTGCGCTCGCAGGCGAGGGGGCGAGAGGCATGAGACGACGTCGCTTGCCTCTCGGACGGGTGCTCCAGTACGTCGCGATCGTGCTGTTCATGATCTTCCTGGCGTTCCCCCTGCTGTTCCTGTTCACGACGGCCTTCAAGAGCCAGCGCGAGCTGCAGTCGCCGGATCCGCAGCTGCTGCCTGCGCAGTGGAACCTCGACAACTTCACGGCCGCGATCGACCGGGCGAACCTGATCCAGGCTGCGGGCAACAGCCTCATCGTGGCGCTCGTCACGACGCTCATCGTCGTCGCCGTCTCGCTGCCGGCCGCCTACGCGCTCGCGCGCTTCCGCACCCGGCTCCGCAAGCTCGCGACCGGCTGGATCCTGCTGTCGCAGGTCTTCCCGTTCATCCTCATCATCGTCCCGCTCTACCTGATGCTGCAGCCGCTCGGGCTCGGCAACTCGCTCGGCGGGCTCGTGGTCGTCTACGTCGTCTGGTCGCTGCCCTTCGCGCTCTGGATGCTGCAGGGCTACGTCGCGTCGATCCCCGTCGACCTCGAGGAGGCCGGCGCGATGGACGGGGCGCCGAAGTGGCGCGTGCTCGTCTCGATCGTGCTGCCGCTGCTGGCCCCCGGCCTGGTCGCGACCAGCCTGTTCGCCTTCATCGGCTCGTGGAACGAGTTCTTCTTCGCCCTCGTGCTCATCAAGGACGAGGCGTTGCAGACGCTGCCGCAGCGGCTCGCGCTCTTCGTGGGCGCCGAGGGCCAGGTGCAGCTGGGCCAGCTGGCCGCGGCATCGCTGCTCGCTGCGATCCCGAGCCTGCTGTTCTTCGCGCTCATCCAGCGTCGCCTGACGTCGGGCCTGCTCTCGGGCGCCGTCAAGGGCTGACGATCCACCCATCCACCCATCTCCACCCCACCCATCCCGAGGAGACACCATGCACCGCACACCCCGCGCCGCGATGACGCTCGCGGCGGGCGCTCTGCTGCTGACCGGCTGCGCCTTCGGCGGCGGCCAGGCGCCGACCGCCACCGAGACGACCGACCCCACCGAGGAGGTCACGCTCACCTTCCAGTCGCTCGCCTTCCAGGACGCCACGATCGCGGCGACCGAGTCGATCGTCGACTCCTGGAACTCGGAGCACCCCGAGACGCAGATCGACCTCGTCCAGGGCTCCTGGGACAACGTGCACGACCAGCTCGTGACGCAGTTCCAGGGCGGCGACGCGCCCGACATCATCCACAACGAGGCGTCCGACATGGCGGGGTTCGCCCATGACGGCTACCTCGCCGACCTGACGCCGTTCCTCAGCGAGGAGCTGCGGGGCGACGTCTCGGAGGGCGTGTGGTCGACGGTGACCGCGAACGACCAGATCTTCGCCGCGCCGACCATCATGCAGTCGTACGTCGCGTTCGCCAATACGGCGGCGTTCGAGGCGGCCGGCGTCGAGGTGCCGACCGGCGAGTCGCTCGCCTGGGAGGACCTGCGCTCGATCGCGCAGGAGCTCACGGCCGACGGCACCTACGGCCTCGGCTGGGGCCTGAAGTCGCCGACCGCGCCGTTCATGAACCTCGCGCTCGGCGAGGAGGGCACCTTCTTCGAGGTCGACCCCGAGGGCGAGGCGACGATCGAGATCGGCGAGGGCGAGCTCGCCATCCCCGAGACGGTGCACGCGATGGCCTACGAGGACCAGTCCCTCGACCCCGTCACGCTCACGCAGACCGGCGCCGACGTGCTGCCGGGCTTCCTCGGCGGGTCGTACGGCATGTACATCGGCGGCTCGTTCCTCGCGCAGCAGATCGCCGACACCGCGCCCGAGGGCTTCGAGTGGACGGTGCTGCCGCCGCTCGCGGGCAGCGCGGGCGCCGCGCAGGGCACCTCGCCGCAGACCCTCTCGGTCTCGGCCGACTCGGAGTACGTGGATCGCGCCGCGGCGTTCATCGACTACTACATGCAGGCCGAGAACCTCGCGGCCGTCGGCGAGGGCGACTGCCTGATCCCGACGACCGGCGCGGCGCGCGACGCGCTCGCCACCGCCACCGAGGGCCAGACCGGCTGGGCCGAGATGCTCGCCTCCGGCGCGGTGCTCGAGGCGGCGCCCTTCCAGCTCGCGGTGAACTACCCGCAGTGGAAGGACCAGTACGCGACGCCCGCGTTCCAGCAGTACCTCTCGAACGCCATCACCCTCGAGCAGCTGTCGACGCAGCTGACCGAGGGCTGGGACTCCATCCAGTAGTCGCATCGCCGCGCAGGGGGCGCACGCCGCCCCCTGCGCGGCACCGACCGCGCACGCCCGCACCGATCCGGAGACGACATGACCGACGCATCCTTCGCCGACATCGCGACAGCGTCGCTCGCGGGAGCGGCCGTCGCCGACGCCCTCGGCGGCGCGGCCGAGGGCAACACCCCCGAGACGATCCAGCAGCGCTACGGCGGCACGATCGAGGGGATCGTCCCGCCGTTCCTCGACGACTGGCGGCGCGCTCGCCCCATCGCGCCGTACCACAAGGGCGACGGCCACGTCACGGACGACACCCTCATGACGAACCTGCTCGTCGACGTCTACGCCGAGGTGCGCAGGCACCTCACGGCGCACGACATCGCGGATCACCTGGTGCCGCGCATGATCGGGCAGGTGCAGTGGATCCCGGAGCTCGAGGCGGAGGCGCTGCCGCTGCAGCGCGTCTTCCTCGCCGAGAAGTGGCTCGTCGCCCGCCTGCACTACGGGCACATCGACCCGCGCGAGGCAGGGGTCGGCAACGTCGTCAACTGCGGCGCGACGATGTACGTCGGCCCGGTCGGGCTCGTGAACGCGGGCGACGCGCGCGGCGCCTACGCCGAGGCGATCGACATCGCGGGCGCGCACCAGTCGAGCTACGGCCGCGAGGCGGCGGGCGTCTTCGCCGCCGCCGTGGCCGCGGCCTCCGCCCCCGGCGCGACGCTCGACGGTGTGCTGGATGTGGCGATCGGCCTCGCCCGCGACGGCACCCGGGCGGCGCTCGAGGCGGTCGTCGGCGCCGGCCGTCGGCTCGACGGCTGGCGCGACGGCGGCCTCGCGGTGCTGCGCGACGCGGTGCGCCCGTTCGACACCGTCGGGGATGCCTACCGGCAGCCGTCGATGGACGCCCGGCTCCCGAGCCGCACGAAGGCGATCGAAGAGCTGCCGATCGCCCTCGGCCTGCTCGCCGCGTGCGACGGCGACTACCGCGAGGCCGTGCTCGGCGCCGTCAACTACGGGCGCGACTCCGACTCGATCGCGGTCATGGCCGGCTCCGTCGCCGGCGCGCTCGGGGGTCTCGGCAGCGTGCCCGCCGAGTGGATCGACGAGGTCGGCGCGGCATCGCGCCTCGACCTGCGCGCGAGCGGCGCCGTGATGGCGGGCGTGGCCGCCGAGGTGTGGCGCGCCGACGACGAGCGCCACCGCGACCGGCGGAGCGCGGCGCTCGCGCTGGGCCTCGAGGCGTGAGCGCGGGCCCGATGCTGCGGCTGAGCTGGACCCAGCCCGAGGACCTCGCCGCGCACGCCCTCGTCGCCGCTCGGCTCGACGGGCTCGACGTCTCGGCCCTCGAGGACGAGCTCGTCGCCGCCGGCGGCTCGCTCACCGCACCGGTGAGCGGCGCCACCCCCGAACGCGCCGACGAGGGGCTGCGCGCGACCGCCGCCCGCGTCACCGAGGCGGCGACCGCACTGCCGCGGCCCGCCTCGCTCCTCGAGCGGGAGCCCGACGCCTGGGCCTCGATGGCGCTCGAGCCGCCGACCGTGCCGGTCGCCGACGGCCTCGACGACCGCCTCCGTGGCGCGTGGCTCGGCCGCGCCATCGGCTGCCTCGTGGGCAAGCCGGTCGAGAAGATCCCGCGCGACGGCATCCGCGCGATCGCCGAGTCCACCGGCCGCTGGCCGGTGCGCGGCTACTTCACCGAGCAGGGGCTCGACCCGGAGATCGCGGCGCGCTGGCCGTGGAACCGGCGCTCGCGGCCGACGAGCCTCGACGGCGTCATCGACGGCATGCCCGAGGACGACGACCTCAACTTCGCGATCCTCGCGCTCGTGGCGCAGGAGCGCGCGACCGCAGGCGAGCTCACCACCAGCGCGATCGCGCAGCTCTGGCTCGACCAGCTGCCCGCCGGCCGTGTCTTCACGGCCGAGCGCATCGCCTACCGCAACCTGCTCTCGGGCGACGAGCCCGAGGTCGCCGCGGTGCGCGGCAACCCGTTCGTCGACTGGATCGGCGCGCTCATCCGCGCAGACGCCTACGGCTGGGCGCATCCGGGCGATCCGGCCCCGGCGGCCGAGCTCGCCGTCACGGATGCGCGGCTCACGCACCGTCGCGCCGGCGTCCACGGGGCAGCGTTCATGGCAGGCGCCGCAGCGGTGGCCGTCGCCGGAGCCGGCGTGGAGGCAGCGGTCGAGGCGGGGCTCGCCTGCGTGCCGAGCGGCTCGCGGCTCGCCGATGCCGTGCGGCTCGGGCAGTCGCTCGCCGCGAGCGACCGCGACGACGAGGCATGCCTCGACGAGCTGCACCGCGCCTACGGGCACCTGCACTGGGTGCACGTGCTGGGCAACACCGCGCTCCTCGTGCTCGCTGCGCTCCGCGGTCGCGATGACTTCGCGCGCGGCGTCGGGCTCGCGGTCGCGGGCGGCTGGGACACCGACTCCGTCGGCGCAAGCGTCGGGGGACTGCTCGGTGCGGCCGGCACCGCGGCCATCCCCGCGGACCTGGCCGCGCCCATCCGCGGCGTCTACCGCACGACGCTCGCCGGCTTCGACGGCGTGCGCTTCGACGACCTCGCCGCACGCACCCTCGCGCTCGCGGAGGCGGGCTCGTGACCATCGACCCCGACGAGGCGCCCACGAACGCGTTCGACCCGCTCGTGCCGCGCCCGATCGACCTGCCGACCGCCGTGCCGCTGCCCGCGCTCGGCGACGAGCGGCTGGCCGACGCGGCGTTCGACATCGCGAAGATCCTCGCCGCGCCGGACGACGCCGCGCAGTGGCCCGCCTGGCGCGAGGAGCTCGCCGCCCTCGCCGCCGCCGCGCGGTCGCGGCTCGCGCACGACGACGCCGCCTACGACGCCGTCTCGTGGGCTGCGCGCTGCCGCGTCGCCGCGCAGATCTGGCTCTGGGACGAGCGGCTGTGGGACTGGCAGGAGCGGCGCTTCACGCCCGATCGACTGCTCGCCGCCTACGACGACCTCGGCGGCCTCGACGGGCTCGTGCTCTGGCACACCTACCCGTGCATCGGCATCGACGAGCGCAACCAGTTCGACTGGTACCGCGACGTGCCGCGCCTCGCCGCGCTCGTCGCCGACCTGCACGCGGCCGGGGTGCGCGTCTTCCTCGACTACAACCCGTGGGACACCGGCACGCGGCGCGAGACGGATGCGTCGGGCCGCGAGCGCTCGGACGGCGAGTCGCTGCGGCTCGTCGCCGACGAGCTCGGCGCCGACGGCGTCTTCCTCGACACGCTGAAGCAGGCCGACCCGGCGTTCCTCGCGGCGGTGGGCGGTGACCGGCCGCTGGCGCTCGAGGGTGAGTCACGAGCGCCGAACGAGCGACTGCGCGACCACGTGCTGTCGTGGTCGCAGTGGTTCGCCGACTCGCGCGCGCCGGGCGTGCAGCGCGCGCGGCTCGTCGAGCGCCGGCACATGCTGCACGGCGTGCGGCGGTGGAACCGCTCGCATGCGGAGGAGCTGCAGACGGCGTGGATGAACGGCACGGGCGTGCTCGTCTGGGATGCCGTCTTCGGCGTGTGGGTGGGCTGGAGCGCGCGCGATCGCGCGACGCTGCGCACCATCTCCCGGGTGCAGCGCGCGTGCCACGAGCTGCTCGAGCAGGGGGAGTGGGCACCGCTCGCGGGTGCGACGGCGGAGGCGGCGGAGCTCGGCGTCCACGGCACGACCTGGACGCTCGGCGACGTCACGCTCGTGACGCTCGTGCACCGCGGCGACGAGCCGGTCACGGGGCGCTTCCTCGCGCCGGTCGAGGGCGCGCTGTGGGACCTGGGACGGGGAGCTGCGACCGACGGCGAGCTGACGATCCCCGCGCACGGCATCGCCGGGGTGCTCGCCGTGCGCGGCGAGGCACCCGCATGGCTGCCGGGGCTGCTCGAGGCGGCGGCCGCCGATCCTGCCCATGACGACCCGGCGTGGGCGGATGCCGCGTTCCCCGCTCGCGCGACCGAGCGCATCCGCGTGCCGAGGTCGAGCGCTGCGCCGCCCGCGGATGCCGTGCTGGTGCCGGCAGGCGCGCACGAGCTGCGGGTGCGGTGGCGGCGGCGTGAGACGGGCCTCTACGGCGAGGCGCCGTACGTCGAGGAGTGGAAGCCGCTGCCGCCGCGGCTGCACGACGAGCGCGAGTTCGAGGTGCGCGCCGAGCTCGGCGCGGTCGCGATCGCGCGCCGGGAGGTGAGCGTGGCCGAGTGGAACGCCGCCGCCCGCGATGCGGGGCTCGAGCCGCGAACGGGGGCGCCCGACGCGCCCGTGACGCACGTCGACCTCGACGACGCGCGCCGCTTCGCCGCCGCCGTCGGCGCGCGGCTGCCGACGGACCACGAGTGGCAGGTCGCGGGCGCCGCGCTGGAGCGGCGCAGCCCGCGGGTGTGGAACTGGACGGAGAGCGAGATGACCGACGGCATCACCCGGAGGACGATCCTCAAGGGCGGCAGCGAGCGCGCCGTGACCGGCTCGGACTGGTACGCCGACGGCGGCCCGCAACCGCCGGAGCGGTCGCTCGCGTGGCTGCGCACGGGCATCGACCGCTCGAGCGCGATCGGCTTCCGCCTGGCCTGGGATCTCCGGTCCGACGTCGACCACGGCACGGGGGATCCGCGATGACCGGCCCGCTCGACGGCGTGCGCGTGCTCGACGTCTCGACGCTCTTCGCCGGCCCGCTCGCGGCGACGTTCCTCGGCGACTTCGGCGCCGACGTGATCAAGGTCGAGCATCCGCGGCGACCGGACGCGTCGCGAGGGCACGGCCCCGCCAAGGACGGCGTGAACCTGTGGTGGAAGACGCTCGGGCGCGGCAAGCGCACGACGACGCTCGACCTCTCGCAGCCGGAGGGCGCGGCGCTGCTGCTCGAGCTCGCGCGCGGCGCCGACGTGCTGATCGAGAACTTCCGGCCCGGCACCCTCGAGCGGTGGGGACTCGAGCCGGCACAGCTGCACGAGGCGAACCCGGCGCTCGTGATCGCGCGCGTCACCGCCTTCGGGCAGTCGGGTCCGATGGCGCGCCAGCCCGGCTTCGGCTCGATCGCCGAGGCGATGAGCGGGTTCGCCGCGATCACGGGCGAGCCGGACGGGCCGCCCATCCTGCCGCCCTTCGGCCTCGCCGACGGCATCACCGCGCTCGCGACGGCCTACGCCTGCGCGATCGCGCTGCGGCATTCGGAGCGCACGGGCGAGGGGCAGGTGATCGACATGGCGATCATCGAACCGATCCTCATGCTGCTCGGCGGGCAGATCACCGCGTTCGACCAGCTCGGGCTCGTGCAGCCGCGGGTCGGCAACCGATCGGTCAACAACGCGCCGCGCAACGTCTACCGCACCGCCGACGGCCGCTGGGTGGCGGTGTCGACGTCGTCGCAGTCGGTCGCCGAGCGCGTCATGGCGCTCGTCGGTCGGCCCGACGTGATCGCCGAGCCCTGGTTCGCCTCGGGCCGCACGCGCGTCGAGCACGTCGACGAGCTCGACGCGGCGGTCGGCGGCTGGATCGCCGAGCGCACGCTCGCCGAGGTCGTCGGGGAGTTCGAGCGGGTCGAGGCGGCCATCGGCGTCGTCGACGACATCTCGGGCGTGATGGCGAACCCGCAGTACGCGTCGCTCGGTACGATCCTGCCCATCCACGACGCCGAGCTGGGGGAGATCCGCATGCAGAACGTGCTGTTCCGGATGTCGGCGACGCCCGGCGAGGTGCGGCACACCGGCAGGCGGCACGGCGAGGACACCGACGCGGTGCTCGCCGAGCTCGGGATCACGCCCGAGCAGGCTCGGGCGCTGCGGGACCGGGGGATCGTGTGACCGTCGCGCTGTACGTGCCGGGGGATCGGCCCGACCGCTTCGGCAAGGCCGTCGAGTCGGGCGCGGATGTCGTCATCCTCGACCTCGAGGATGCGGTGGCGCACGACCGCAAGGCGGTCGCGCGGGAGGCGGTCGACGAGTTCCTGCGGCAGCGCGGCCCGATCGGGCTGCAGGTGCGGATCGGCGGGCTGGACGACCTCGAGATGCTCGCGGCGCACGAGGTGGAGCTGCGGGTGCCGAAGGTGCGCGGCGCTGCCGACCTCGACGCGGTCGTCGATCGACTCGATCTCGACTCCCGACGGCTGCACGCGATCGTCGAGGATGCGGTGGGCGTCGCGCGGCTCGACGAGATCGCCGCGCACGCCGCTGTCGCCTCGGTCGCGCTGGGGGAATCCGACCTGCGGAGCGACCTCGGCGCGACGAGCCCGGCGATGATCGAGCACCTGCGCATCCTGCTCGTGCTCGCCGCGAGGGGCGCGGGACTGCCGGCGCCGCTCATGTCGGTCTACCCGGCGATCGCCGACCTCGACGGGCTCGAGGCCGACTGCCGGGCGGGGGCGGCGCTCGGCTTCGGCGGGCGCACGGCGGTGCACCCGAAGCAGATCGAGGTCATCCGCCGGGCGTTCGCGCCGAGCGAGGACGATGTCGCCTGGGCGGAGGGGGTGCTCGCGGCGCTCGCTGAGGGCGTCGGCGTCACGACGCTCGCCGACGGCCAGATGGTCGACGAGGCGATGCGGGCGCGCGCGGAGAGGATCCTCGCCCGCCGGGACGGGTGATCGAGCAGATCACCCCACCGCGCGCCGCCGCGGCGAGGCCGCTCGCGCGTTCACGAAGCGCCGATACCGCCACGACTGGTGCGCGTACATCGCGAGCGGGTACACGGTCAGCAGGGTGGGCGAGACGTAGCTCCATGGATGCTCGTAGCCCGCGCTGACGGTGGCAGCCAGCGTGGCCAGCCCGCACGCCGCGATCGCCAGCAGCAGCCACGAGGGTCGGCCCGGTCGCCTCGACCGCGGCTCCGTCGACGGCGCCGAGCGGGAGAGCAGCGACGCGATGGTCATGCACAGACCGAGCACGACGACGCCGACCGCCCACGCGCGCGGCTGCTGCTCCAGCCCGGTGGTCGTGGTCGGCTCGGTGAGGAGGAGCAGCGCCAGCCCCAGCACCGTCACGACGACGCCGAGGGCGACGAACCGCATGGCGCGTCGTCGATGGCGAACGAGCCGCTCGGCCTGGGCGCGCTCGTCGGGCGCGTGCCGGCCGCTCATCGTCCGAGGCGCGCCCAGCGCCTGCCCTGCTCGGACCTCCGCCTCTGCACCGAGGTCATCGCGCCCTCCCGACCGTTTCCACACAGTGTTCGCGATGATGCTGAGAGTTCGTCGGTGCCGGGGTGGGGTCGTCTCGATACGCGGCCTTCGGCTGCTACTCGACGAGCGGGAGGGGCGTCGTCTCGATACGCGGCCTTCGGCTGCTACTCGACGAGCGAGAAGCGCGGCTGCTACTCGGTGAGCGAGGAGCGCGGCTGCTACTCGACGAGCGGGAGGGGCTGCTACTCGACGAGCGAGAAGGGGGTCAGGGTGATCGCGTTCGCCCACGGGTCGTCGAAGCGGATGCTGCGGCCGTCGTCCGCGACGGCCACGCCGCGCGCCGCGAGCCGCTGGCGGGCGGCGCCCAGCGCATCCGCATCGGGCACGGTGATCTCGACCCGGCCGAGCCCCAGCGTGTCGGCACGACGGCCGGCGCCACGCGAGTTCCAGACGTTCATCGCCATGTGGTGGTGGTAGCCGCCCGCGCTCACGAACAGCGCGGTGCCGCCGAGCGACGCGGTCTCGGCGAATCCGAGCGCGTCGACGTAGAAGGCGCGAGCGGTCGGCACGTCGCCGACCTGCAGGTGCACGTGCCCGACCCTCGCGTCAGCCGGCGCGACCTGCGAGGTGCCGAAGGCGCCGCGATCGAGGTGCTCGTCGACGAAGCCGTTCGGGTCGATGAACTCCGTCGTCATGTGCACGTGCCCGTTCGCCCACTCCCACCGATCGCGGGGCCGGTCGGCGTAGAGCTCGACGCCGTTGCCGTCGGGATCGGCGAAGTAGAAGGCCTCGGAGACGTGGTGGTCGCCGGTGCCGGCGAACTGGATGCCCGGGATCTGCGACATCCGCACGACCGCGGCCGCGAGGGCCGCCTGGGTCGGGAAGAGGATCGCTGTGTGGAACAGCCCCGCGTCGGAGGGGCTCGGTCCGCGCAGGTCGGGCGCCTCCTCGAGCACGAGGATGGTGCGGCCGTCGACGCCCAGCTCGACCGCACCCGGCCGCTCGGCGACGTGCTGCAGGCCGGCGCCGGTGGTGTACCAGTGCACGAGCCGCGCGAGCTTCGCGGTCTTCAGCATCACGGGGCCCATCGCGGTGGCGTCGGGCAGCAGGTCGATCGTGGTCATGGTTCCTCCACAGGAGGCAACGCCCGCGGCGGGCGGGCATTCCGGGCGGGCGCCCGGACCGCCCGGCTAGGCTCCACGGTCGTGAGCGACAGCGTGTGGTCCCTGCGAGCCGACGAGCTGCTGCGGCGCACCGCCTCGTCCGAGCCGACACCCGGCAACGGCTCGATCGCCGCGGTGGCTGGCGCCTTCGGGATCGGCCTCGTGCTCATGGCGCTCACCATCACCGAGGACGCGCCGGCGAGCCTGCGCGAGCGGGGCGAGGCGATCCTCGAGCGCGTCACCCCGGCAGCCGACGCGGACGTCGCCGCGTTCGGCGCCGTCATCGACGCGAGCGGCGACGGCGGCGACGACGCGGCGCTGGAGTCCGCGACGGTCGCCGCGACCGAGCGGCCGCTCGAGCTGCTGGCGGCGCTCGTCGACGCGCTCGCGCTCGCCGCGGAGGCCGAGCCGGTCGTCAAGCGCGCGCTCGTCAGCGACGTGCTGTCGGGCGGCGACCTCATCGCCGGCGCCGCCCGTGCCGCGCTCCGCGCTGCCGAGCTCAACCTCGCGACGCTCGAGCGCGACGGGTCAGGCGCATCCGCCGCCCTGCGCGAGCGGCGCGAGACGCTCGTGGCAGCGCTCGACGACGCGCTCGACGCGCGCGCCTGACGTCGTCGGCGTCTGCGTCAGCGGCGCCCGAGGTCGCGCTCCAGCACCGGCGCGAGCCGGAAGGGGATGAGCTCGCCCATCGACAGCCACGTCTCGGTGCGCACGACGCCGTCGCACGCGAGCACGAGCTTGTTCACCCGGTAGAGGTCCTCCGCGTCGCGGCACACGGCGCGCACGAGCACATCCGCCTGCCCCGAGAGCCCGAACGCCTGCACGACCTCCGGGATCTCGCGCAGCTGCTCGACCACGGCGTCGATGCGCGGCTGGTCGACGTGCGTCGCCATGAACACGGTGAGCGGGTAGCCGAGGGCCGCCGCGTGGAAGCGGCGGTCGAAGCCCTGCAGCGCGTCCGACGCCTCGAGCGCGGCGACGCGCGACTGCACGGTGTTGCGCGCGAGGCCGAGCTGCTCGGCGATCGCGGCGTTCGTGATCCGGGGATGCCGCGTCAGCTCGAGCAGGATCCTGCGGTCGGTGTCATCGACGATGCGCATGGTGCGCAATCTAGCGCAGCCACGAGCGCACCGGAATGGGCGAGAAGCGCAGGGCGTGTGTCGCTGATTGCGCGAAGTGCAGCCCCGAGGTAGCGTCGAGCCACGCTCACCGGATGCACCCGTCCGGCGCAGCGACAGGCGCTCAAGAGGCGCTTCGAACGAGGAGGTTCGACCGTGTCGATCACCGTGCCAGCACCTGACCCCGCGCTCGCCGTCGGCCTCGACTGCCCGCTGCGCGTGCTCGACCTCGACGGCTCCCGCTTGCCGGATGCGCTGCTCGATCCGCACCTGACCGACATCGACGAGTCGGCCCTCACGAACCTCTACGTCGACATGGTGCGCGTGCGCCGGCTCGACACCGAGGCGTTCGCCCTCACCCGCCAGGGCCACCTCGTGCTCTGGCCGCCGCTGCTCGGCCAGGAGGCCGCGCAAGTGGGCCCGGCCCGCGCGCTGCGCACCGAGGACTGGGTCTTCGGCTCCTACCGCGAGCACGCGTTCGCCCTGCTCAAGGGCGTCGACCTCGCCGAGTTCGCCAACGTCTGGAAGGCCTACGCGCACGGCGGCTGGGACCCGCAGGAGATCCGGATGGCGCCGGCGCAGATCATCATCGGCGCCCAGAGCCTCCACGCGACCGGCTTCGCGATGGCCTCGAAGCTCGACCGCTCCGACGACGTCGCGCTCGCCTGCTTCGGCGACGGCGCGACGAGCGAGGGCGACGTCAACGAGGCGCTGGTGTGGGCATCCGCGTTCCAGGCGCCGGTCGTCTTCCTCTGCCAGAACAACCAGTACGCGATCTCCGAGCCCGTGCGCGTGCAGTCGGGCACGCCGCTCGCGCTGCGCCCGACCGGCTTCGGCATCCCGTCGATGCGCGTCGACGGCAACGACGTGCTCGCGATGCACGCGGCCGCGCGCATCGCCTTCGAGCGCGCCCGCTCCGGCGGCGGCCCGACCTTCATCGAGGCCGTCACCTACCGCCGCGGCCCGCACACCACGACCGACGACCCCAAGCGCTACCGCGACGAGGCCGAGCTCGAGGAGTGGACCGCGAAGGACCCGATCGACCGCGTCGAGCGCGCGCTCGAGCGGATGGGCGCCAACATGGAGGCCGTCCGCGCCGAGGCGAAGATCCGCGCCGACGAGCTCGCCAAGGAGCTCCGCGCCGCCGCCGAGCACGCCGTCGCGCCGCACGCCGACGCGATGTTCGAGCACGTCTACGACCAGCCGACGAAGCGCATCCAGCGCCAGCAGGCCGAGCGCCGCGCGTTCGCCGCATCCATCGAGGGGAACCGATGACCACCGAGACGCTCACGCTCGCGAAGGCCGTCAACGCCGCGCTCGCCGACTCGCTCGAGGGGGACGACCGCGTGCTGCTCATGGGCGAGGACATCGGCAAGCTCGGCGGCGTCTTCCGCGTCACCGACGGCCTGCAGGCGCGCTTCGGCGAGGACCGCGTGATCGACGCGCCGCTCGCCGAGTCGGCGATCATCGGCACCGCGATCGGCATGGGCTACCGCGGCTTCCGCGTCGTCGCCGAGATCCAGTTCGACGGCTTCATCTACCCCGCCTTCGACCAGATCGTCGCGCAGGTGGCGAAGCTCCACTTCCGCTCGAAGGGCCGCGTCAAGGTGCCCCTCACCATCCGCGTGCCGTTCGGCGGCGCGATCGGCTCGGTCGAGCACCACTCCGAGTCGCCCGAGGCCTACTTCGCGCACACCGCGGGCCTCCGCGTGGTGACCGCGTCGACGCCGCAGGAGGCGTACTCCACGCTGCGCGCCGCGATCGCGAGCGACGACCCGGTGCTCTTCTTCGAGCCGAAGGGCAAGTACTACACGAAGGGCGAGGTCGACCGCTCGATCGTCCGCGACCTCGACACCGCCAACATCGTCGCCGCCGGCCGCGACGTGACCGTCGCCGCCTACGGCCCGACGGTCGAGACGGCGCTCCGCGCCGCGATCGCCGCCGCCGACGAGGGCATCGAGATCGAGGTCATCGACCTGCGCTCGATCTCGCCGCTCGACGTCGACACCGTCGTCGAGTCGGTGCGCCGCACCGGCCGGCTCGTCGTCGCGCACGAGGCGCCCGGCGAGGTCTCGGTCTCGAGCGAGCTCATCACCTCCGTCGTCGAGCGCGCCTTCTCGAGCCTCGAGGCTGCGCCCGAGCGCGTCACCGGCTACGACACGCCCTACCCGCCGTCGGCGATCGAGCACGACTACCTGCCGAGCCTCGACCGCATCCTCGACGCCGTCGACCGCACGCTCGGCCGCCGCAGCTCGCGCGACGAGCTCGACTCGGCATCCGCACTCGCCACGGCAGGAGCCGCCCGATGAAGACGTTCCTGCTGCCCGACCTCGGTGAGGGCCTCACCGAGAGCGAGGTCGTCTCCTGGCGCGTCGCCGAGGGCGACACCGTCGAGCTCAACCAGCCGCTCGCCGACATCGAGACGGCGAAGGCCGTCGTCGAGCTGCCGAGCCCCTACGAGGGCGTCATCACCAAGCTGCACGCCGCAGAGGGCGAGACCGTCGCCGTCGGCGCGCCGCTCATCGAGTTCGACGTCGACGGCGCGGGCGGTGCACCGGCAGCGGATGCGCCGGCGGCTGACGAGCCGATCGCGGAGGAACCAGTGCCGTCGCCCGAGGCCGGCCCGGTCGCGACCCCCGACGAGACGATCGAGGAGACGCCCGCGGCGATCGAGCCGGAGGCGAAGCCCGAGAAGGTCTCGGTGCTCGTCGGCTCGATCACGGTGCACGGCGGCAAGCCCGTGCGCGCCAAGCGCACCTGGGACGTCGAGCCCTTCTCGCGCACCGAGCGACCCGCCGAGCGGCGCGCGAACCGCGCCATGCCGCCCGTGCGGAAGCTCGCGAAGGAGCGCGGCATCGACCTGCAGTCGGTGCGGCCATCGGGCGCCGACGGGCTCGTCACGCGCGCCGACCTCGAGTCGCACGGCAGCGCATCCGCGGCACCGGCCACCGCTGCCGCGCCTGCGTCCACCCGCGAGAAGGTGACGGGGCTCCGCAAGCACACCGCTGCCGCGATGTCGCAGTCGGCGCTGACGGTGCCGCACGCCGCGACCTTCCACCAGGTCGATGTCACCGAGACGCTCGCGCTCGCCCGCTCGGGCGACGCGTCGTTCCTCGCGCTCGCGTGCCGGGCGATCCTGCTCGCCGCGAAGCGCTGGCCCGACGTCACGTCGTCGTTCCACGCCGACACCAACGAGCTCGAGCGCTTCGCGCACGTCAACCTCGGCATCGCCGTCTCGACCGAGCGCGGCCTCGTGGTCGCCTCGATCGACGAGGCGGAGGCCATGGATGCGCTCGCGCTCACCGCTGCGATCAAGGACCGCGCCACGCGCGCCCGCGACAACGCGCTGTCGATGGCCGAGCTCACGTCGTCGAACATCACCGTCTCGAACGTCGGCGTCTTCGGCGTCGACGGCGGCATCCCGATCCTCAACCCTGGGGAGTCGGTCATCCTCGCGATCGGCGCGGTGCGGAAGATGCCGTGGGCCCACGACGGCGAGATCGTGCTGCGCGACGTCTGCACGGTCACCGTCTCGTTCGACCACCGGGTGCTCGACGGGCGCGAGGCGGCCGGCTTCCTCGCCGATGTCGCCGCGGTGCTCGAGCGTCCCAGCCTCGCACTGGCACGGTAGGGGCATGCACCGGCTCCCGACCCACGTCGATCCCGGCGGCGACGCCGCCCGCACGAACCGCGCCGCGATGGAGGCGCTCGTCGCTGAGCTGCGCGAGCGGCTCGACCGCGTCGCGCTCGGCGGACCCGAGGCGTCGCGCGAGCGGCACGTCGCGCGCGGCAAGCTGTTGGCCCGCGACCGCATCGACGCGCTGCTCGACCCGGGCAGCCCGTTCCTCGAGGTCGCGCCGCTCGCGGCGTGGGGCGTCTACGGCAAGGACGTCGATGGCACCGGCGGTCAGGATGCGCCGTCGGCGGGCGTCGTCGCCGGCATCGGCCTCGTGCACGGCCGACACGTGATGGTGATCGCGAACGACGCGACCGTCAAGGGCGGCACCTACTTCCCGCTCACGGTGAAGAAGCACCTGCGCGCGCAGCAGATCGCTCGCGAGAACCGCCTGCCCTGCATCGCGCTCGTCGATTCGGGCGGCGCCTTCCTGCCGATGCAGGACGAGGTCTTCCCCGACCGCGAGCACTTCGGCCGCATCTTCTTCAACCAGGCGCAGATGTCGGCCCTCGGGATCCCGCAGCTCGCGGCCGTCATGGGCTCGTCGACCGCCGGCGGCGCCTACGTGCCGGCGATGAGCGACGAGACGGTGATCGTGCGCGACCAGGGCACGATCTTCCTCGGCGGCCCGCCGCTCGTGAAGGCGGCGACCGGTGAGGTGATCGACGCCGAGTCGCTCGGCGGCGGCGTGCTGCACGCCGAGATCTCGGGCGTCGTCGACCACCTCGCCGACGACGACGAGCACGCGCTCGAGATCCTGCGCGACATGGTCGAGGCGCTGCCCGACAGCGACCGCGGCCTCCCCTGCGCCGTGCCGTCTTCGACGCGGTCGTTCGGGGTGCTCTCGGCCACGCCGCTCGCCGCCGACGACGACGACGAGATCGCGCCTGCCGTCGATCCCGCGACGCTCTACGACGCCATCCCGCCCGACCTGCAGACGCCCTACGACGCCCGCGAGATCATCGCGCGCATCGTGGACCGCAGCGCGTTCCACGAGTTCAAGGCCGGCTACGGCGAGACGCTCGTCACCGGCTTCGCCGAGCTGCACGGGCACACGGTCGGCATCATCGCGAACAACGGCGTGCTCTTCTCGGAGTCGGCGATGAAGGGCGCGCACTTCATCGAGCTGTGCGACCAGCGCGGCGTGCCGCTCGTCTTCCTGCAGAACATCACCGGCTTCATGGTCGGCTCGGAGGCCGAGCGCGGCGGCATCGCCAAGCACGGCGCGAAGATGGTCACCGCGGTGGCGACGACGCGCGTGCCGAAGCTCACGGTCGTCGTCGGCGGCTCGTTCGGCGCCGGCACCTACTCGATGTGCGGCCGCGCCTACGACCCCAGGTTCCTGTGGCTGTGGCCGAACGCGCGTGTGAGCGTCATGGGCGGGCCGCAGGCCGCATCCGTGCTCTCCACCGTCAAGCGCGAGCAGATCGAAGGCGCGGGCGACGAGTGGTCGGCCGAGGCGCAGGCCGACTTCGAGCGCCCGGTGCGCGAGCAGTACGAGACCCAGGGCAACCCCTACTACGCCTCCGCCAGGCTCTGGGACGACGGCGTCATCGACCCCGCAGACACGCGCCGGATCCTCGGGATGGCGCTCGACGTCGTCACCGCGGTGCCGCTGCCCGAGCCGCGCTTCGGCGTGTTCAGGATGTGAGCGCCATGGCATCGCAGATGTTCGACACCGTCCTCGTCGCCAACCGCGGCGAGATCGCCAAGCGCATCGCGCGCACGCTCGACGAGCTGGGCATCCGCTCGGTCGCCGTGCGCGCCGAGGACGACCCCTCGCCCCACCACCTGCGGTTCAGCGAGGTCGTCTCGCTCGGCTCCGGTCCGCTTCGCGACACCTATCTGTCGATCGAGAAGATCATCCAGGCGGCGCGCGACACCGGCGCGCAGGCGATCCACCCGGGCTACGGCTTCCTCTCCGAGAACGCCGCGTTCGCGCAGGCCTGCGCGGATGCCGGCATCGTCTTCATGGGACCGCCCGCCTCGGCGATCGAGACGATGGGCGACAAGATCTCCGCCCGCCATGCGGTCGAGTCGCGCGGCGTCGCGACCGTGCCGGGCATCGCGGAGCCTGGACTCGACGACGCGGCACTCATCGCCGGTGCCGAGCGCGTCGGCTTCCCCGTGCTCATCAAGCCCGCTGCCGGCGGCGGCGGCAAGGGCATGTACCGCGTCGACGAGGCCGCCGGCCTGCCGTCGGCGCTCGCCGCCGCCCGGCGCGAGGCCGCGTCGTCGTTCGGCGACGACACGCTCTTCATCGAGCGCTTCGTGACGAACCCGCGCCACATCGAGGTGCAGGTGCTCGCCGACGCGCACGGGAACGTCATCCACCTCGGCGAGCGCGAGTGCTCGCTGCAGCGCCGCCACCAGAAGGTCATCGAGGAGGCGCCGAGCCCGCTCCTCACCGAGGCGCAGCGCGCGTCCATCGGCGCGGCCGCCGTCGAGACGGCCCGCTCCGTCGGCTACGTCGGCGCCGGCACGGTCGAGTTCATCGTCGCGGCCGACCGCCCGGACGAGCCGTTCTTCATGGAGATGAACACGCGCCTGCAGGTCGAGCACCCCGTGACCGAGATGGTCACCGGCGTCGACCTCGTCGAGCAGCAGCTGCGCGTCGCGGCGGGCGAGCCGCTCGCGATCGCGCAGGACGATGTGCACCTCACAGGGCACGCGATCGAGGCGCGCATCTACGCCGAGGATCCGGCGGCAGGCTTCCTGCCGACCGGTGGCACGGTGCTCGACCTCACCTGGCCGTTCGACAGCGACGGGCACGGCGGCATCCGCGTCGACGACGGCGTGGGCGTGGGCACCGAGGTCGGTTCGAGCTACGACCCGATGATCGCGAAGGTGATCGCCCACGCCCCCACGCGGGACGCGGCCCTCGAGCGGCTGCGTGGCGCGCTCGCCGAGACCAGCATCCTCGGGGTCGTCACGAACCGCGGATTCTTGCGCGCGCTGCTCGATGAGCCGAGCGTGCGCGCAGGCGACCTCGACACCGGCTTCATCGACAGGGAGGGCGAGCGGATCGCCTCGGTGCGGATCCCCAGCGACGTGCTGGCGATGGCAGCAGCCGACCCGATGGCCCTGCTGCCCTACGTCCTGGGCGCCTGGCGGCCGGACGGCTGGCGCATCGGCGGAGCGGTCGGGCGACGTGTCCGCCTCCGTGACGGCGACGGGCTGGCCGCGGTGCAGGTGCTCGGCGACCGATGCATCGTCACTCGGGCTGACGGCCAGGTCGACCAGGTCGCGACCCGGCGAGATGCGCCGATCCTGCGGACCGACGATGGCACGTGGGTCAGCACGCAGGAGGGCGACTGGCTCGTCGAGGCGCCCCCGCGCATCCGCCGCGGCCGCGGTCCCGCGCAGCCGACCCTCGCATCCCCGATGCCGGGCACCGTCGTGGCCGCGCACGCCGCTGACGGCGACTCGGTCGCGGAGGGGCAGGCGATCGTGAGCGTCGAGGCCATGAAGATGGAGCACGTGCTGCGCGCACCCGTCGCCGGCACCGTGCGCCTGCACGCCGCCGTCGGTGAGCAGGTGACGCGCGGGCAGGAGCTCGCGACCGTGACCCCCGAGGAGGCAGCGGCATGACCGACGAGACGACCGCGGCAGCGCCCGCGACCGAGCCCGCGCCCGAGCCCGCCGCGCGGCGCATCACCCAGCGAGGGCTCTGGTTCGACGAGCTCGAGGAGGGCGTGGTCTACGAGCACCGTCCCGGCCGCACGATGACCGAGACCGACAACGTGCTCTTCACGACGCTGACGATGAACACGCAACCGCTGCACCTCGACCGCGCGTACAGCGCGACGACCGAGTTCGGCGAGCCGCTCGTCAACTCGATGCACACGCTCGCGACCATGGTCGGCCTGTCGGTCGGGCAGCTCACCCAGGGCACGATCGTCGCGAACCTCGGGTTCAGCGAGGTGACGTTCCCGGCGCCGGTGCGCCACGGCGACACGATCTACTGCGAGACGCGCGTGCTCGAGAAGCGCGTGTCCCGGTCGCGGCCGGGCCAGGGCATCGCCACCTTCGAGCACCTCGCGCGCAACCAGCACGGCGAGGTCGTCGCGAAGGCCGTGCGGCAGGTGCTCATGCAGGCCGACCCGGAGGGGGCGTCGTGAGCATGCTCTCCTCGAAGCAGCTGGGCATGGGTCCGGCGCTGCTGTTCTGCCCGGGCGACAGGCCCGACCGCTTCGAGAAGGCGGCCGATCGCGCCGACGCGGTGATCCTCGACCTCGAGGATGCCGTCGGCAGCGACGCGAAGGCCGCCGCCCGCGACGCGATCGTCGCTGCCCGGCTCGACGTCGACCGCACCATCGTCAGGGTGAGCGCCGCCACCGCCCGCGGCTTCGACGACGACCTCACCGCGGTCGCCGACTCTCCGTTCCGCACCGTGATGCTCGCCAAGGCCGAGTCGGTCGACGAGGTCGACCGCGTCGTCGCGGCGCTGCCCGGCGTGCGCGTGGTCGCGCTGTGCGAGACGGCGCGCGGCGTGCTCGAAGCCGAAGCACTCGCCGCCCACCCATCGGTGGTCGGCATGATGTGGGGCGCGGAGGACCTCGTCGCCTCGCTCGGCGGCACGTCGAGCCGCGACGACGCCGGCGCCTACCGCGAGGTCGCCGCCCACGCCCGCAGCCGCATCCTGCTCGCCGCCGGAGCCTTCGGCGTCACCGCGATCGACGCCATCCGGACCGACATCGCCGATCTCGACGGCGCGCACGCCGAGGCGGTGGATGCCGCGGCATCCGGCTTCGGCGCGAAGGCCGCGATCCACCCGAACCACGTCGAGCCCTACCGCCGCGCCTTCGCGCCGACGGCCGCGCAGCTCGACGAGGCGCAGCGCATCCTCGCTGCCGCCGAGACCACGCCAGGCGTCTTCTCCTTCGAGGGACGCATGGTCGACGAACCGATCCTCCGACACGCCAGAAGCGTCGTCGCCCGGGGATCGTCCGCAGCCACCACCACGAATGGGAGCACGCCATGACCACCACGGCACTGAACCGCCCCGCAGCCGACGAGGTCGTCGACGGCACCGAGATGCTGAGCCCCGAGCACCAGGAGCTCGCCCGCACCGTCCGCCGCTTCGCCGACGAGGTCGTCGCGCCCGCGAGCTACGAGTACGACACCGCGCGCCGCCTGCCGATGGAGATCATCGCGCAGATGGGCAAGATGGGCCTGTTCGGCCTGCCGATCCCGGTCGAGTACGGCGGGCAGGGCAAGGACTACATGTCGCTGTGCGTCGCCGTCGAGCAGCTCGGCCGCGTCGACCAGTCGATCGCGGTCACGCTCGAGGCGGGCCTCGGGCTCGGAGCGATGCCGATCTACCGCTTCGGCACCGAGGAGCAGAAGCGCACCTACCTGCCGGCGCTCGCGCGCGGCGAGGCGCTCGCCGCCTTCGGCCTCACCGAGGCGCAGGCCGGCAGCGACGCCGGCGCGACGCAGACGACCGCCGTGCTCGAGGACGGCTGGTGGCGCATCGACGGCACGAAGCAGTACATCACCAACTCCGGCACCCCGATCACCTCCGTGGTGACGGTCACGTGCGTCACCGGCCGCAAGGTGGGCAAGGACGGCCAGGAGAAGCCCGAGCTGTCGACGATCATCGTGCCGACGCCGATCGACGGCTTCACCGCGCTGCCGGCCTACGACAAGATCGGCTGGAACACCTCCGACACGCACCCGCTCGTCTTCGACAACGTGCGCGTGCCCGAGGGCAACCTGCTCGGCGCGCGGGGCAAGGGCTTCTCGAACTTCTTGTCGGTGCTCGACGAGGGCCGCGTCGCGTTCGCGGCGCTGTGCGTCGGCGCCGCGCAGGGCTGCCTCGAGCAGGCGATCGAGCGGGCGAAGACGCGCGTCGTCTTCGGCCGGCCGATCGGCGACAACCAGCACATCGCGTTCACGATCGCGCGGATGCGCTCGCGCGTCCACGCGGCGCGTGCGGTCATGCACGACGCGGCTCGCCGCATCGACCAGGGCCTGCCCTTCACCGAGCAGGCGTCGCTCGCCAAGCTCATCGGCTCCGAGGCGGCGGTCGCGAACGCGAACGACGCGACGCAGATCTGGGGCGGCGCGGGCTTCATGAACGAGAACGTGGTGGCCAGGCACCTGCGCGACTGCCGCATCCTCACCCTCGGCGAGGGCTCGACCGAGGTGCAGCTCGCGATCATCGCCCGCTCGCTCGGCTTCGAGAAGTCGTTCGGCGCCTGACCCGCGTGCCCGTTGAGGGTTTGCGTCCGAGGTGAGGGCCACCCGGACGCAAACCCTCAACGCGCGGGCGAGCGCGCCGCCCGGCCGCCGCGCCGTTGATAGCCTGCGCGCGCCGAGCGGACAGCGGGGGAGACGGCGTGGGGCGAGAGCGCATGGACGGGGACGACGAGCGAGGCGACGGCTACCGCAACGAGCGGCATCGCGCTCGTGGAGGTCGCGGCCCGCTCGACTCGCCGGACTGGCACGGCGACGACGACGACGAGCCGATCCACGCCTGGGGCGGCGAGCGTCGCTCGCGGAGCGTCGCCGCGCGCGATGAGGCCGCGACCGGTCACGGCATCCTGCGCGCCGATGCCGACGCCCACGCCGGAACCGGCGGTCATGGCCACGGACACGGACACGGACACGGCCACGGCGGCGGCACGGTGCAGCCCGTCAGCCGCCGATCGCGGATGGTGCTCTGGCTGATCCTCGCACCGCTGCTGCTCGCGACGCTTGGCGGCCTGGTCGCTCTGTGGCCGCAAGCCGACGCGATGCCCGAGCGGATGTCGTACCTGGGCGAGGGTGCGAGCGTGCTGCAGGCGACCGCGATCGGCGCCGCGAACCCCGACACCTCGCTGGTCGCGGCGCAGCTGGACGACGGGTCGCTCGTCGAGGTCGTGATGTCGCCCGAGGCGGTCGCCGAGGTGGGACCCGGCGACCGGATGCGCGTCTTCGACATCCCGGAGGCCGAGGGATTCGGCACCTCCTACGTGTTCGTCGACTTCGCCCGCGAGGTGCCGCTGCTGCTGCTCGCCGCCGCGTTCGTGCTCGTCGTCGTGCTCGTCGCCCGGTGGCGCGGCCTCGCGGCGATCGTCGGGCTCGCCGGCGCCTTCGCGACCATCTGGGGCTTCGCGCTGCCCGCGCTGCTCTCCGGACGGCCGGCGCTGCCGGTCGCGCTCGTCACCGCGTCGATCGTGATGTTCATCGTGCTCTACGTGGCGCACGGCTTCACGACGCGCACGACGACGGCGCTGCTCGGCACGATGTTCGGCCTCGCGCTCACCGCGACGCTGGCCTGGATCGCGACCGGCTCGTCGCGCATCCTCGGCACGAGCACCGAGGAGTCGCGGCTGCTCTTCACCCAGACCACGGTCGACCTCTCCGACGTGTTCGTCTGCGGGTTGATCCTGGCGGGCATGGGCGTGCTCAACGACGTCACGATCACGCAGGCGTCGGCCGTCTGGGAGCTGCGCGCCGTCGCGCCAGGCGCGACCCGGCGGGAGCTCTTCTCGCGCGCGATGCGCATCGGCCGCGACCACATCGCGTCGACCGTCTACACGATCGCCTTCGCCTACGTCGGTGCCGCCCTGCCGCTGCTGCTCGTGCTGTCGCTGACGGATGCGCCGCTCGACCTGCAGCTCACCACAGGCGAGGTGGTGGAGGAGATCGTGCGCACGCTGGTCGGATCGATCGGCCTGGTGCTGGCGATCCCCGCGACGACGGCCATCGCGGCGCTCGTCGTGCCGGGTGCCGCCGACGACGCAGCGGTTCGGCCCGCTTCGAGCGGCGGCCGCTAGGCCTTCGCGCGCAGCTTCGCCGCGGAGGCCGCGAACGCCTCGACCTTCGGCGTCGGGCCGTGCACGAGCAGGATGTCGTCGCGCTCGAAACGGATCTCGACCGTCGAGAGGATCCAGGAGCCCTCGCGCTTCACGGCGCCGATGCCGACGCCGTGCTTGGCCTGCAGTCCCAGCTCGCGCAGCGGCACGCCCAGCAACGGCAGGGGCGCCTCGAGCAGCACCGCGGCGTAGCCGGCCTCGACCTCGATGAAGTCCTCGAGCGCGCCCCGCACCATGTGCGCGACGCGCCGGCCCATGTCGGCCTCCGGGCGCACCACGTGCTTCACGCCGAGCTGGTCGAGGATCAGCGCGTGCCGCTCGTCGAGCGCCTTCGCCCACACCTCACGGACGCCCAGGCGCAGCAGCTGGCTCGTCACCAGGATGTTGGCGGTCACGTCGGTGCCGATCGCCACGACGACGCGGTCGAAGTCGGCCACGCCCAGCTGCTCGAGCAGCTCCGGCTTGGTGGCGTCGCCCGTGACGGCGGCCGTGAGCCGACCGTTGAGCCCCTGGACGACCTCCTCGTCGGCGTCGATGCCGAGCACCTCGGTGCCGTGCGCCATGAGCTCGAGCGAGAGCGACGTGCCGAAGCGGCCGAGGCCGACGACGGCGACCGAGGAGGCCGATCCGATGGTGCTCGGATCGAACGGATTGCGGAGCCTAGCCAATGATGGGCCTTTCCTTCGGCAGCTCGAACGCGAGCCTGCGGGGTCGGAGGGCGAGCGTCGTGGCGACCGTGATGGGCCCGACGCGGCCGATGAACATGAGCACGATGAGGATCAGCTGGCTCGGCGTGCCGATGGATGCCGTGATGCCGGTCGAGAGGCCGACGGTGCCGAACGCCGAGATGACCTCGAAGAGCACGCGGTCGTGGTCGACGTCGGTGAGGTGCATGATCGCGAGGGTCGCGACGAAGCACAGGCCGACCGACAGCAGCGCGATGGTGATCGCCTCACGGTGCACGGCGCGCGAGAGCCGCTTGCCGAAGAGCGTCACGGTGGGGTCGCCGCGGACCTCGGCGATGATGATCGCCGCCAGCACGCCGAAGGTGGTGATCTTGATGCCGCCGGCGGTGCCGGCCGGTCCGGCGCCGATGAACATGAGCACATCCATCACGAGCAGCGTCTCCGGGTGGAACGTGCCGATGTCGAGCGCGTTGAAGCCCGAGGTGCGCGTCTGCACGGAGTGGAAGAACGCCTCGAGGATGCGCACGCCCGTCGGGTGTGCGCCGAGCGACGCAGGATTGGCCCACTCGAGCACCGCGATCGCGACGGTGCCCAGGGTGAGGAGGGCCACCGTGCCGACTAGCACGAGCCACGTGTGCATCGAGAACCGGCGGGGGTTCGGCGCGTGCTTGAGGACCTGCATGATGACGGGGAAGCCGAGGCCGCCGACGATGGTCGCGCCGGCGAGCGGCAGCAGGATCCAGGGATCGTCGACGAAGCCCATGAGGTTGTCGCTGAAGAGCGCGAAGCCGGCGTTGTTGTAGCTCGAGACCGCGTGGAACACGCCGAGCCACAGCGCGTGCAGGGGATCCTCGCCGCGGCCGAGCCAGAACCGCAGCCACAGGATGACGGCGACGGTGCCCTCGACGACGAGCGCGATGCGCAGGATGCTCACGATCAGCTTGCGCAGCCCGCCGATCCCGGTCGCGTGCGCCTCCTGCGCGGTCGTCAGCCGAGAGCCGAGGCTCAGGCGCTTGACGACGGCGATGCCGATGAGGCTCGCGAACACCATCACGCCGAGGCCGCCGAGCTGGATGAGCAGCAGGATGACGACCTGGCCGAAGGGCGTCCAGTACAGCGCCGTGTCGACGACCGTGAGGCCGGTCACGCACGCCGCGGAGACCGCGGTGAACAGCGCCTCGATCCAGCTGGCGCCGCCCGGGCCCTGCTTCGACATCGGCAGCATGAGCAGTGCCCAACCGGTGAGGTTGAGCACGACGAAGCCGGTGAAGATTCGACGAGCGGGATGCTGGCGTTGCCAGAAGTGGGTGAGCCCCCGTTGGGGACGCGTGGCGTGCACGAGCGACGACTATACGCCCGCCGATGTGACTTCCCGTCCCAACGTGTTGTAGAGTTATCTGGTTGCTCCGAGAGCAGCAGAGGGTCTGTGGCGCAGCTGGTAGCGCACCTGCATGGCATGCAGGGGGTCGGGGGTTCGAGTCCCCCCAGATCCACCAAAACCCCCCGCACAGCGGGGGGTTTTAGTGCATCTAGAGCGCGTCGGACCAGGTCGGTCGCCGCCTTTGGGCGCGGGTGCGGTCCTCGTCGCGGTGCCGATCATGCGGCTTGCGTGCGAGCGGAGCCGAACGGCGCGACTGGCACACAGGTGCCTCCGGAAATCGTTCACGGCCCGTAGCTGCTGCTGAGCGTCATTCGGCGCATCGTCACCGCCACCGTTGGCGACTCCGTGCCGCCCGCGAGTGGCCGCCATCGCCAAGTGCGATACTCGGCCCTGATGAGAAGGCGGAACAACGCCGCAGCTCGCGAGCGCTGCGAGCACAACGGGGTGGCCGGCGCCGCGCCCTACAGAGCCTTCGCTCTTATCGCGATCGCGGCAGCCATGACTGTCGTGAGCTTCGGAGCATCGGCCGTTGTGTCTGGCGAGGCGCAGTGGGCCTTCACCTTGGTCGCGATTGCGACATGCAGTCTTGTAGTCGCATCGGCCGGGATATCCGCGTTCGCGGTCGCCCAACATCGGCGCCTGGCGCGGTTGCGATCCAGTTTCCCGGAGGCGCTGGTGATACCCGCATACTCGAGCGACACGGTGCTCATCGGCGCTCAACGCCGCGGCGATCCTGTGCCACCCGGCTACGTTGCCGCCTTGCCGATCCTTGTGGTCTCGAGAGGCCGCCTGGATGTGTGGAGTGGCTGGTCGGCGACGCGCATCGCGATGTCTGTCACCGGCAGTCAGATCGAGGCGGTGACGATGGGGAGAACAACGCTCGGCAGCGGTTACGCGCCATGGACGATCGATGTGCGGCTCAAAGGTGGGTCCGGACCGTCGTTGGCGTTCGCGCCGATGAGCGAGGACTGGCTCTACGGGGCATACCTATCCGCAGCGGGGGTGGACGAATGTGCCCACGCGGTGCGATCGCGCTTTGGCGCGTCGGAGCGAAACGAGACGCCCCGGTTGGACTGATGCTCGAGAAGGCGCGCCGACCACCATGCAGCGGGGAGCCTAGGAAAGCGGCCCGAGCTTCAGATGTTCCAGGAGAGACCCGGCTAGAGATGCGCCCGCACGGTCGCGCGCACGGCGTCGTCGACGTGCACCGGCCTCTTGCCGGGCTCCTCGATTTCGAGGGAGGCGATCTCTGCGAGGAGCGTCTCATCACCGGGTCGAACAGTCGCGCGTACTCGGCTATCAGTGGCGGCAGTGGGGACGGGGCGTTAGCGAGCGGAGTCAGCGACGCCGGTGTCGCACGAGAAGGATTGCACCGTAGATCGCGACCCCCACGCCTGTGACGATGGCGGGCCAGGCGGTCATCGCTACGGTGCCGCGGCTGGAGCTGATCACGTTGTCCGCACCCAAGGCCTCGAGCATCCACCAGCCGCCCGCCGCAAGCACGGTCCCCCAGCAAGCAAGAAGACGGCCGCCCGCAGCGGATTCTGCCGAGGCTTCGAAGACCGCATCATTGCTCTTATCGTTCGCACGGCATCGACAGGAGTGTTACGGATCAGGCTCGCGGATTGCGAGGCGTGGGTGAACTTAATGGACCCGAAGGGGCGCCCAAGTAGCTCGACGCTCGACGAGCCGCGCAAACCACCACTCGCTCAGGCGCGCTTGGTCCAGTCCGCCAGGAGGGTCCGAATTGTCACCTCGTACTGGCTGCGGTCGAAGACGACGGTGCGAGGTGGCGGGTTCGGGAACAACCCACCGATCGCCCCGTCCTCGCGCGCAATGTCGCGCCATTCGGCGGTGTTGGTCGTGAACGCGACGTCCGCGGTGATCGCTCCGCACCCGAGGCCGCCGCACTGAGCGCAGAAGAGGAGCGCAACTCGACCCTCGTCGAACGCTACCTCTCGGTGCCGTCGCGTCCGCTCGCCGAGCAGTGCCCGCAAGCTCGCCTCAATCATCTTGACGTCGCGGTCGGTCTCGTTCAACCAAGTCGTCTCGAACCGGGGGTCGTCGTCATCCGCGAACCAGTCACCGATCGCTTCGCCGTCGACGGTCCAATCGAGGTACCGGCTCGCGGGAACATCGACCGGCGTCCAACGGCGCAGCAATCCCGTCGGGCGGTACTCCCTTCGCGGCGAGCGCGCCCACTGCACGCCCAGCGTCTGCGTTGTCTGGGGGATCGCCCGCATGGCTCGACACTAGATGGACGGGCTGCCGTTGCGCGCCTCGAGGCACTACGACGGGACGCCGTTCCTCAAGAAGGCGTGCGAACCACCATTGCTCGAGCGCGCGTGTAACACTGTGCGCGTGGACAGCGGGTCGGGCTCGCGGAAATCCGGCCCTCTGGCATGGCTCTTGATCGCCGGCTGGGCGTGTATCGCCATCGCGACCTTCGGCACACCGGGTGCTACGTGGCGGTACGTCGTGACTGCGCTGGCGCTGCTCCTCATGCTGATCGGTGCGGTGATGTGGTGGTTGGCGGATCGCCGCAAGCGTCGTTCGCGCGACGATGAAGCTCCCATCGGGGGTGGCTGAGCTATATGACCCGATGCTGTCTCGTACAGCCCCCACCGGCTTCACCGGGAGCGGCGTGCAAGACGGGCGCTGCTTGCTGAACGGTGCCACGGCCTGGATCGCCTCGAATCGGGGGAGCGGCTCGCGTGCGAGCGCAGCCTCGGCTCGGAGCGATCGGATCGGCTCCGCATTGGAGCGGGAGTGCATCTCGCTTGAGCACGCCGTCGGAGAGCGCCGGGCGCTCCGCTCGGTACGCACCGACGGACGGCTGTCGATGTAGAGGAATGATCGCCTTTCATGCGACACTCCACACGGAGCGACGAGCATCAGCGCGGCCGCCCGAGCCCGCCTGCACGAAAGGCCGCCCATGCGCCGCATCCTCGCCTCGCTCACGGTCGCCGCCGCGATGGCGGCGGCGCTCACCGGATGCGTCATCGCTCCTCCTGGACTCGACTCGGGATGGGTGAGCTACGACGGCTCGTACGGACCTGCCGACGACCCGGCCTACGACGAGTTCGATGCCGAGGCCGAGGAGCAGTGGCAGGAGGAGAACCGCGAGTGGCAGCTCGACTTCGCCGAGGAGGTGGCGGAGGAGCTGCGCGCCGCCGGCTCGCAGCTGCCGCCTGCCGAGGGCGAGTCGCTCGAGCAGTTCCGGCACCTCGTCGTCGGCGTCGGCTACGAGTGGTGCGACCGGCTGTACGTCGACGAGAGCCTCGAGGGCGATGCGGTCGAGCACGGGGAGATGGCGGATCGGTACGGCTGGTCGCCCGAGGAGTACCGCATCCTCGCCGAGGAGGCAGAGCTGGCGCTCTGCGCGTACTGACGCCATGGACGCGATCGCGATCGCGCAGCTCGTGCTGCGCGTCCTGCTCGCCGCGGCGTTCGTGGCGTTCGGGCTCTCGCACCGTTGGTGGCGAGTGCAGAAGACGCTCATCGAGACGGTGATCCCGAGTGCGCTCATCGGGGCTGCAGATGGCGCGGCAGCGAGTCGTCGAGCCATGGCGATCGCGAACGGGCTCCTCGCGGCCAGCGTCATCGGCGGCCTCGCGCTCCTGGCACCGTGGGAGCTGGTGCGCCTCAGCGCCGGCATCGCTCTCGCTGCACTCGTCCTCACCGTCGCCGTCGTCCGGTTCCTCGACTCCCGAGCGTTCTGGAGCGAGCCCGCGTTCCGCGGTGAGCTCGTGCTCGACTGGACCGTCTCGGCGGCGGTGCCCGCCCTCATCGTCATCTCCGTGCTCTAGCGAGGAGGTGTGATGCCTCTTAGGGAGCCATCTCGCACACCTGGTCCGCGGGCACGACGTGCATCGCGATGAGCGTCTCCACCTCGCCGGAGCCATCGCTGCCCCGGAACGACAGCGATATCCCGTCGGCTGAGCCGCTCGCGCCCGGGTCGACACGCACCCCGATCAGCGTCACGGACGACTCAGCCCTGGCGATGCTCTGGGGCAGCGCGATCGCGCTAGGCCCGAAGCGGTCGTAGTCGCCCCCCACGATGTGCGCGTCGGTGTCGTCCATCGCGCGCAGCTCGAGTCCGATCAGCTCCATGCCGGCTGCGCCCACCAGCCCTGCGTCGCTGACCTCGACGTCGGAGCCCGACACATTCTGGATCGTGCTGATCCCGAACACTGCTCGCCCCTCGTCGTCAGCGGGCGAGCAGACCGCAGTTCCAGCGTCATCGAGAGCGACGACCGCTCCACTGCCGGCGCAGCCCGCCTGCGTCGCCGCCGCGAGCAGAGCAGCAGTGACCCTGACGGCCGACCGAGGCGTGGTCATCAGGGCTTGGAGCATCGTGTCGCGCTCCGCGTGTGTAGCTCCATCGCGGCTCCTTTCCAAGGTGCTGGCGAACGGTTGCACGGTGAGCGGCCGCGAGTCAACGGATCGTCGTTCGTTCGTGCGAGCGCTGCGAGCGCCGCCGGGCCTGATACCGCGCTGATACCGTTGCGTGACAGAACGGTCATCCCATCTGACGGGCTGCAGCCCGACGCCCCAGGGAGATGACATGCGATCCAAGACTTCGCGGATGGCGGTGCTGCTCGCACCCCTCCTCGTGACGATGTCCGTCGTCGGGATGGCGGGCCCGACCACCGGCGGCCACGGACACGACGAGTCCGGCCCACCGGATGCATCCGTCGCGAGCTGGGATGCCGTCGGCACGCAGGCGTTCACGGCCGCCGCGCTCTCTCCGGCCGAAGGGCACACCATCTTCGGGTACGTGGCGGTCGCCGTCTACGACTCGGTGATGGCCGTCGAGGGCGGGTACGAGCCGTTCCTCGTCGACGCGGATGCGCCCGACGGTGCCTCCACGGAGGCGGCGGTCGCCGCCGCTGCGAGGGGCGTGCTGAGCCACTACCTGCCGGGTCAGTCCGCGACGATCGTGGAACCTGCCTACGCCGCAGCGCTGGCCGCGATCCCGGACGGGACCGCTGAGAACGACGGCGTGGCGATCGGCGCCGAGGTCGCGGCCGCTGTGATCGCCGCGCGAGCCGACGACGGCTTCCGGGCTCCGGTCACCTACACACCGCCGGACCCGCCGATCCCGGGGGTCTGGCTGCCGACCGCGCTGACGCCTCCGGTGGGTACGTACCTGGGTCTCATGGATCCCTTCGCGCTCGCCTCGGCCGACCAGTTCCGGCCCGCCGGCCCGCCCGACCTGAGCAGCGCGGAGTGGGCTCGCGAGTACGACGAGGTCCGTGAGATCGGCTCGAGCGCCAGCACGACGCGCACCGAGGAGCAGACCCTGGCGGCGAGGTTCTGGGCAGAAGCGCCCGTCCAGCAGGCGCGCGGCGCGTTCCGCAGCTTCGTGCTCGAGCATGAGCTCGACGTCGTCGATGCTGCACGGTTCCTCGCGATGATGTCGGTGACGTACGCGGACGCGCTGATGGCCTGCCTCGACGCCAAGTACCACTACGCGTTCTGGCGCCCGGTCACGGCCATCCGAGCCGGCGACACCGACGGCAACGCCGCGACCGTGGGTGATCCGTCGTGGTCATCGCTGCTCCCGGCGACGCCGAACCACCCGGAGTATCCGAGCGCGCACTCGTGCATCACGCCCGCCGCGGGGTGGGTGGTCGCGCGGTTCCTGCACACGTCGCGGATCGACTTCACGATCCCCAGTCTGACCGGGCTCGGTGACCGCACGTTCGAACGGCCGTCCGACCTGACCTACGAGGCGACGAACGCCCGCATCTGGGGCGGCATCCACTTCCGCTCGGCCGTGGAGGACGGCACCGACATCAGCAAGCGGGTGACGCACTGGGTGCTCGCCCATCACTTCCACCCGTCGAACGGCTGAGCACGCCGGCGCTCGTCGGCGCGGCATCCGCCGTCTTGACGGAGGGTCTCGGCAGGGTCACAGTGGCGCCATGGAGGTGCGCGTCCTCGGAGCGCTGACCCTCGACGACGGCCGCATCGCGTTGGCGCGGAGGGATCGAGCGGTGATGGGTGCGCTCGCCGTCCGGCTGGGTGCCTCTGCCTCGGTCGAGTCGCTCGCGGCGGCGCTGTGGGGCGACCACCGCCCGGCTTCGTGGACGCACGTGATCGCCGGGTGCATCATGCGGCTGCGGCGACGCATCGAGCCTGCGCGCATCGAGACCACCGCGCGCGGGTATCGGCTGCTGCCGGAGCACCTCGAGGTCGACGCCGCGTGGTTCGAGCTGCTCGCGGCGAGGGGCACGGAGCAGCTGGCTGTCGGCGAGCCGGAGCGCGCGGCGCACACCTTCGCGGAGGCGCTCGCCCTGTGGCGGGGCGAGCCGTTCGTCGAGCTCCCCGACTGGCAGCCGGCGCAGATCGCGTCCGGTCGCCTCGATGAGATGCGGCTCAGCGTCGAGGAGCTGCTCCTCGACGCGCAGCTGCAGGCGGGGGAGGTGCAGGAGGTCGCCACGTCGGCGTGCGCCCGCGTGGCCGAGGCGCCGCTCCGGGAGCGCCGCTGGGTGATCCTCGCCGTGGCGCAGTATCGCCAGGGTCGGCAGGCGGATGCGCTGGGCACCGTGCGCAAGGCTCGGCGGCTGCTCGTCGCGGAGCTCGGGCTCGAACCGTGCACGGAGCTCGCCGACCTGGAGGCGGCCATCCTCCGACAGGATCCTCACCTCCTGTCGGAGCATGTGCTCCGGAGTGCGAACCCGGAGTGCCCGTACTTCGGTCCGGACCCCGCGGGGACCGGCGACGCCGAGCGCTACGTCGGTCGGGAGCAGGAGGTGGCCGCAGCGGTGCGGACGCTCGACGAGCACGGCATGCTGCTCGTCTCCGGGCCATCGGGCGTCGGCACGTCGTCGTTCGTCAGGGCCGGGATCGGCGCGCAGCTGCTGGCACGCGGCGTCGAGGTCGCCATCGTGACGCCGGGGGAGCATCCGGCCGACGCGCTTCGCGAGGTCGGACTCACGATCGGGCCATCGCTCCTCATCGTCGACCAGTGCGAGCGGGCGTTCGCTGTAGAGGATCCCGACGAGCTCGACGAGTTCTTCGCCCTCCTGTCGCGCATCGCGCTCGCCGGGATGCTGGTCGTCGCGATGCGCGCCGACCGCCTCGGGAGCCTCGCCCTTCGCGACGGGTTCGCGCAGACCATCCCGTCGCACCTGCTGATGCTCGCTCCGCTGGACCCAGCCCGGCTGCGGGCCGTGGTCGAGCAGCCCGCCGAGCGGGCTGGGCTGATCCTCGAGCCTGGGCTCGTCGAGATCCTCCTCCGAGACGCCACGGGGCGAGCGCTGCCGCTGCTCTCACACGCCCTGTGCGAGGTCTGGGCGCGTCGCGAGGGCCGCGTGCTGACCGTCGATGGCTACCGGGCGTCCGGTGAGATCGACGGTGCCGTCGCGACGGTCGCAGAAGGGGTGCTCGCCGCCCTCTCGACCCGCGAGGCGCTCCTGCTGCGCGACATCCTGCTCCGCCTGGTCGAGGTGACGGCCGACGGCACGGTGCTCGCGCGCCGGGTCGAGCGCTCACGGATCGCGATCGACGACGCCCATGCGCGGATCGTCGATCGGCTCGTGGATGCGCGCCTGCTCACGACCGATGAGGAGACGGTGCAGCTGTCGCACGACGGGCTCGCTCGCGCGTGGCCGCGGCTCAGGGACTGGCTCGCGGACGATGTCGAGGGGCAGCGGATCATGCGCCACCTGGGCGCCACCGCCGACGGCTGGGACGCCATGGGTCGACCCGACAGCGAGGTCTACCGCGGCGGCAGGCTGACGACCGCCCGGCGCTGGCAGGCCGCGGCCCATCCCGCGCTCACCGCGGTCGAGCGCGCGTTCCTCGACGCCTCGACGGCGCATCAGACCGCAGGACTCGTCGCCGCGCAGACGCTGCCCTAGCCCTGATAGCCGCGGCGGATCTCGAGGTAGTTCGCGCCGAGCCGGCCGGGTACGGTGAGGTCCGCGCACGGTCCGGGGACCGGCAGAGGGCAGGCAGCGATGGCCACGACGACGGCGCATGTGATCAAGCCGCTGACGCCGGAGACGTATCCGGCATGGCTCGCGCTCGCGCAGAAGCACAACGGGGTCTGGGGCGGGTGCTACTGCTCGTACTTCCACGGCGATACGGACCTCACCGTGAAGCGCGAGCACGACGGGCCGACGTTCAAGCAGCGACTCGTCGCGGAGGGCGTCGCTCACGCAGCCCTCGTCTTCGACGGCGACGACGCGATCGCCTGGTGCCAGTACGGCAGCCCGGCCGAGCTGCCGGGCATCTACCACCGCAAGCAGTACGACGCGGGGGAGACGAGGCCGGCGCCGTGGCGCATCACCTGCTTCTTCGTCGACCGCGACCACCGACGCTCTGGCGTCGCTCGGGAGGCCCTGGATGGCGCGCTCGCGCTGATCGCGCAGGCGGGTGGAGGCGAGGTCGTCTCGTTCCCCAACGAGCTCGTCGCCGGCAAGCGGACGTCGTCGTCGTTCCTCCACAACGGCACCCGGGCGATGTTCGAGCAGGCGGGCTTCACCTTCGAGCGGCACATCGGCAAGAGCAAGACGGTGATGCGGAAGACGGTGCCGCCCGCCAGCGGCTGACGCGCGCGGGAGGGCCGCCGCCAACCGTCAGCGGCGGGGGCTCACTCCTCCACGACGATGGTCGTGATCACCGGGTTGCGGCGGTGCCGACGCGACAGCCAGCGCCCCAGGGTGCGGGTGATGAGCGTCTCGACGTCCTCGCGGTTGCGCGACGTCGACTCGGCAGCGCTCCGCAGCGCATCCTCGATCGTCTTCGCCGCCGTCTTCTCCCAGCCGGCCTCCTCGACGAAGCCACGGCTGAAGAACTCCAGCGGCTCGGTCAGCCGGCCCGAGGCGTGCTCCATGATGGCGAGCACCGTGATGGTGCCCTCCTCGGCGAGCACGCGCCGGTCGGTGAGGGCGGCCTCGGTGGCGACACCCATCGTGGTGCCATCGACGAGGATGTGATCGGCGGCGACGCGGCCGCTGATGCGGGCGCTCCCGGCGACGAGATCGATCGAGACGCCGTCCTCGACGACGAAGACCTGCTTCTCGTCGATGCCGGTCCGCATCGCGATCGCGGCGTTGGCCGTGAGGTGCCGCCACTCGCCGTGCACGGGCAGCACCGCGGTCGGTCGGAGGATGTTGTAGCAGTACGCGAGCTCGCCGGCGCTGGCGTGCCCGGAGACGTGCACCTTCGCGTTGCCCTTGTGCACGACGTTCGCGCCCCACCGCGTGAACGCGTTGATGATCCGGTAGATCGCGTTCTCGTTGCCGGGGATGAGCGAGCTGGCGAGCAGGACGGTGTCGCCCTCGCCGATGTCGATGACGTGGTCCTTGTTGGCCATGCGCGACAGCGCCGCCATCGGCTCGCCCTGCGACCCCGTGCAGATGAGCACGATGTCGGTCGCGGGCAGCTTCTCGAGGGCCTTCATCTCGACGACGAGACCGTCAGGGATGCGCAGGTAGCCGAGATCGGCGGCGATGCCCATGTTGCGCACCATCGACCTGCCGACGAACCCGACCTTGCGGCCATGGCGCTCGGCGGCGTCGAGGATCTGCTGGATGCGGTGCACGTGGCTGGCGAAGCTCGAGACGACGATGCGACGGGGAGCGGTGCGGAACACCTGGTCGATCGCCGGAGCCAGGTCCTCCTCCGGGATCATGAAGCCGGGCACGTCGGCGTTCGTCGAGTCGACGAGGAACAGGTCGACGCCCTCGTCGCCCAGCCGCGCGAATCCGGGCAGGTCGGTCGTGCGCCCGTCGAGGGGGAACTGGTCCATCTTGAAGTCGCCGGTGTGGAGCACGAGGCCGGCCGCCGTGCGGATCGCGACGGCGAGCCCGTCGGGGATCGAGTGGCTGACGGCGAGGAACTCGAGGTCGAACGGGCCCGCATCGATCCGATCGCCCTCCCGCACCTGGCGCGTCTGCGGCTTGATGCGGTGCTCCTCGAGCTTCGCGGTGATGAAGGCGAGCGTCAGCTTCGAGGCGATGATGGGGATGTCGGCGCGCTCGCGCAGCAGGTAGGGCACGCCGCCGATGTGGTCCTCGTGGCCGTGCGTGAGCACGATCCCGACGACATCGGCCAACCGGGACCGGATGGCCGAGAAGTCGGGCAGGATCACGTCGATGCCCGGCTGGTGCTCCTCGGGGAAGAGCACGCCGCAGTCGACGATGAGCAACTTGCCCTCGTGCTCGAAGACGGTCATGTTGCGGCCGATCTCGCCGAGCCCACCCAGGGGTGTGATCCGCATCGCCCCCTTCTTCAGGGCTGCGGGAGCGGGGAGCTCGAGATGGTGTCGCGCGGGCTTGGCGGTTCTGGCGTTTCGCATGGGATCGTTCCTTGGAAGTTCGTGGTGCGTGAGGGGGAGCGCGGTGCGCTCAGGGCCCGTGATGCTTCGGACGGGCGGATGCTGGATGAGCCAGGATCGCCGGGCCCGGTGGTGCGGAGCGCTTGGGGCAGCCGCTCGCAGCCACGGAGGACGACGGTCGAAGCGCTGAACAGGGCGAGGCCGTGCTGCCGTCTCCGTGGATCAGTCTAGGTGCATCCGCCCGCCGCGCCTGGAGCGGGGCTGCTGGACGCGGTCAAGGATCGCGATTCCCGTCCGCCGACGCGAGGGCTCCGAACACTCTCGGTGAGCCTCGGAACCTTCAACGACAACCGGACCCTACCCATCGAGCTGCTGCGCGGCGACATCGAGCCCGGCCTCGACGCCCGGGCGGCCGCGCGAAGCCTCGAGCGGCACCGCGCCGCCCATGCGGAGGCGCTGCAGCACGCGCGCAACTGGGTCGAGCGAGAGGTGCTCCTGCACAAGTCAGCGGTCCTCGAGAGCGAGCTGCTCTACGTCATCGCTCGGCTGCGGCACCTCGACGCCATCCATGGTGAGCTGGTGCGCGGCCGCTTCATCGCCGACGACCCGCACGTGCAGGGCACGGCGGCGGTCGCGGTGCGCTTCTCGCTCACCGAGCTCGTCGCCAGCAGCACGTCGGCGCAGCAGGACGGGGTGCGCGCGGCCTAGCAGCGGGCGTCGATCCGCAGCGCCGTGCGACTGCTGCATCGCCGGCGGGCTCGGCGACGTCGCAGGCGGATCGGCTTGCGGTGGCCGAGGACGCCGACGCCCGAGGGGTATAGCGTTCCCGGCATGACGTTGCACCATGTGAGACGCGGAAGCGGCAGCCCGCTGTTGCTCGTGCACGGTCTGGGCGCAGGATGGCGATCGTGGTCCCCGATCATCGACGACCTGGCAGCGCACCGTGAGGTGATCGCTGTCGATCTGCCAGGATTCGGCGAGACGCCACCGTTGACCGGCGAGGTCTCCATCGCGACCCTGACCGACTCCGTCGCGGACTTCATCCGCGACCAGGGTCTGGAAGGGGTCGCCACGGCCGGCCAATCGATGGGCGGCAGGATCGTTCTCGAGCTCGCGCGCCGGGGAGTCGGCGGCGATGCCGTGGCTTTGAACCCGGGCGGCTTCTGGAGCGACCGCGAGCTCCTCGTCTTCGGCGCGACGCTGCGGCCGTCGATCGCTCTGGTCCGGGCGCTGCGCGGCATGTTGCCATCACTGCTCGGGACCTCGGCGGGCAGGACGATCCTGTTGTCGCAGTTCTCGGCGCGGCCCTGGGCGCTCGACCTCGAGACCGTGCTGCCGGACGTGCGCGGGCTGGCGGACGCTCCGGCCACCGGCGCCGCCATGGACGCTCTGACCAAGGGGCCCAAGCAACAGGGCGCCCCCGCAGGCTCAGTGCCCGGTCGAGTCACGATCGGTTGGGGGCGTCGTGACTTGGTGACGGTGCCGAAGCAGGCTGCGCGCGCAGCGGCACGCTTCCCCGACGCGGTGCTGCACTGGTTCGAGCGATGCGGTCATTTCCCACAGTGGGACGCACCGCACGAAGCGACCCAATTGATCCTCAGCAGCACCGACTGAGACTGGCTGTCCCGCCGGGCACCGAAGCAACGGGTGCCCGGCGACGCCGCGTCAGGGAGTCACGGCTACCTTTCTCGAGGCGGAGCAGCCCAGCTCGGTGCGGTTCCCGCCCTGGTTCGAACGGTATCGACCCCACGCTCGACCGCGTGACCATCAGCGCCTCGGCAGCGCAGGACGCGGCGCGCGCTCGGGGTAGGTGGTCCCGGGTAGGCGGCGGTGCGTGCCGACGTCGAGCTGACCCATGATCAGCCCGCGCTCGGCACGAGCTCGGCGAGCAGGCGCTCGACGCGACCGCGGATGTCGTCGCGCACGCGGCGGACCGTCTCGATGTCCTTGCCGGCCGGATCTTCGAGCTCCCAGTCCTCGTAGCGCTTGCCGGGGAAGATCGGGCAGGCGTCGCCGCAGCCCATGGTGATGACGGCGTCGGACTCGCGGACCGCGTCGACCGTCAGCACCTTCGGCGTGTTGCCGGCGATGTCGATGCCGACCTCGGCCATCGCCTCGATGGCGACCGGGTTGATCTGGTCCTTCGGTGCGCTCCCGGCGGACAGCACCTCGACCGCGCCGTTCGAGAGTGCCGTCGCGAAGCCGGCGGCCATCTGGGAGCGGCCGGCGTTGTGCACGCAGACGAAGAGGACGGTGGGGTGCTCAGACATGGTGACTCTCTCTCGGGGTCGGAGGTGGCCTGCGGACGAACGGGGTGGTGCGGCGGATGACCGGCTGCTCAGACGAGCTCGGCGACGAGGCGCTCGACGCGCTGCGCGATGTCGTCGCGGATCGCGGCGACGCCCTCGGGCGACGCGAGCGCGGGGTCGCCCACCGCCCAGTCCTCGTACCGGACACCGGGGATGATCGGGCAGACGTCGCCGCATCCCATGGTGACGACGACGTCGGCGGCGCGGACGGCATCGTCCGTGAGCGGCTTGGGGAAGGCCTCGGACTCGGCGGCGTCGTCGATCGACGCGAGCAGCGGGCGCACGGTCGGGTGGACCGCAGCGGCGGGGGAGGAGCCGGCGGAGCGTGCCACGACGCGTCCTTGCGAGAGCTGCTGGACGAGCGCGGCGGCGAGCTGCGAGCGACCCGCGTTCGCCACGCAGACGAAGAGCACCTGCGGCGCCCCCGCGGCGCGATCGCGCGTCAGGTCGGCGAGGCGCTGCCGGGCGAAGCGCTCCGTCAGCGGCACTAGGTGCGCGGTGATCCTCGCGGTGCGCGCGAGCCCGGCGTAGGACTCGCGCACGACGCCGGTGACCGCGTCGGGGCTCACCCCGGGGAACCGCGACCTCAGCGAGGACGCGAGATGCGTGAGGGCCTCGTCGACGTCATCGAGCCCGAGGTGCAGCGCTGCATCGCGAGGGGGCGTGAGCGCCGCCGGAGCGAAGCTCTCGAGCAGGGCGGTGATCGCGGGTCGGGCGGCAGCATCGATCGAGTACCAGACCCACGTGCCTCGGCGCTCGGAGACGAGCACACCCGCATCCTTGAGCACTCTCAGGTGGTGGGAGACGGTGGGCTGCGAGACGTCGGCGAGCTCGGCGAGGTCGCACACGCAGGACTCGCCTCGAGGGTCCGAGGCGATGGCCGAGAGCATGCGCAGCCGCAGCGGGTCGGCGAGCGACTTCAGCGCCGCGGCGACGGTTGAGGCGGCCTGCTCGCTGATGGCGTGGGACGCGGTCGGCGAGCACGGAGCGCTCGTCGCCGTGGTGCTGGTCCCCCGTCCTTGTATCGACACGCTTCTATATTGACGGACATCGATGCACGACGCAACCGGGAGCGTCCTGCAGCGACCAGCATGCTGATCTCGGTCACACCGTCGCGCGCTCCAGCTCGATCGGCACCGGCGCGGCGCAGCAGCTGCTCCCGCCGAAGTCGCCGCTGCCGCCGCAGACCCCCGTCTCGGGCAGCACGAGCTCGTTGCGCGCGGCCGCCTCGTGGTCGCCGGCGAGCTCGGCGACGACGCTCCGCACCTGCTCGTAGCCGGTGAGCGCGAGGAAGGTCGGCGCACGGCCGTAGCTCTTCGCCCCGATCACGTACAGGCCGCGCTCGGGCTGCGCGAGCTCGGCAGCGCCGGTCGCCGCGACCGTGCCGCAGGAGTGGACGTTCGGGTCGATCTCCGCGGCCAGGCCCGCGACCGAGTCGAGCGCGGGATCGATCGCGATCCGCACCTCCGACAGGATCGACAGGTCGGGACGAAACCCAGTGAGGGCGAACAGCCGAGCGATCGGTCCGTGCTCGCGGCCGTCCTCGGCGACGAGCACGACGCCGTCGCCGGACGTGCGGATCTCATCCACCCGGAAGCCCGTCACGAGCTCGACCGAGCCTCGCTCGATCGCGCGGCGAGCGCGCACCCCGAGCGACGCGCGCTGGGGGAGCGCATCCGCCTCGCCACCGCCCAGCGCGCCCTCGACCGACGGACGCCGCAGGAGCCACGTGACGCGGGTGCCGGGGTGGCGCTCCGCGAGCTCGGCGAGGCGCAGCACCGCGTGCACCGCGGAGTGGCCTGCGCCGACGACCGCGACGTGCGCGCCGGCCAGTGCGCGCACGTCGGCCGGGATGCGGTACCCGATGTGCACCGCGGCCGCCCGCTCGCCGAGCGCGGGGGTGCCGTCGGCGCCCGCCGGCCCGGGCTGGCTCCAGGTGCCGGATGCGTCGAGCACGGCCTGTGCGAGCAGGCGCTGCTCGCGACCGTCGTGGTCGACGACGCGCACGGCGAACGGCTGCTCGTCGCGGCCGCCATCGACGACCTTGTCGCGGCCCAGGCGCGTGACCGACGTCACCTCCAGGCCGAAGCGGATGCGGTCGCCGAGTGTGTCCGCGAGCGGCACCAGGTAGTCCCGCACCCACGCCTCGCCCTTCGGGTAGCCCGACGTCGGGATGGCGTGCCCCGCCGCCTGCAGCAGCCGCCGGCTCGCCGAGTCGACGAGCTCGTCCCATGCCGAGAAGAGCCGCACGTGGCCCCACTCCGAGACGGCAGCGCCCGCGCCGGCGCCCCGCTCGAGCACGATCGGCTTGAAGCCGCGCTCGAGCAGGTGCGCCGCTGCGGCGAGGCCCTGCGGGCCGGCGCCGATGACGATGACAGGAAGGTCGGTCATGGTGCTCCTCGTATCGAAGGATGTCGATGCGTCGATCGTGCAACAACGTATCGACGTTTGTCAATGCGTGTGGCAGACTGCCGCCATGACCGCAACCACGACGATCGTCGCCGACGCGTCGAAGACGTGCTGCACCCCGGCGGAGCCCACCGTGACCGTCGACGAGGCCGCGCGGATCGCGAGGACGTTCAAGGCCATGGCCGATCCCACACGCGTCCGACTGCTGTCGCTCATCGCCGCGGGCGAGCAGGGCGAGGCGTGCATCTGCGACCTCACCGATCCGGTCGGGCTCTCGCAGGGCACGGTGTCGCACCACATGCGGATCCTCGCGGAAGCCGGACTGGTCGAGCGCGAGCAGCGCGGCAAGTGGGCCTACTACTCCGTGGTCCGGCCAGCGCTCGACGCCGCGGCCTCCGCGCTCCGCGCCTTCTGACGGGAGCGGCTGCGTGAGCGCCGACGCTCCGGCCGACGGGGTCGCGCTCGCAGCCCGAGCCGGCCGCTGGCGGCTCGCCGCGCTCTCCGGTGGTCAGGTCATCAGCTGGGGCATCCTCTACTACGCCCTGATCGTCGCCGCGCCGGTCATCGCGGCCGACACGGGATGGGCGCTCACCACGGTGATGCTGGCCTTCTCGGCCGGGCTCGTGACGTCTGCGATCGCCGGGGTGCTCGTCGGGCGATGGCTCGACCGCAGCAGCCCGCGGCTCATCATGACCGGTGGCAGCGTCGTCGGGGCGGTCGGCCTCGTGATCGTCAGCTCCGCACACGACGTGCCCTGGTTCGTGCTGGGCTGGATCGTGGTCGGATCGGGGCAGTCGGCCGTGCTGTACCAGGCGGCGTTCACCGTCATCACGCGCAGGCACGCAGCCGACCGTCGTCGCGCGATGACCGTCGTCACGCTCGCGGGCGGCCTCGCGTCCACGGTCTTCGCTCCCGTGGTCGCGGGCTTGCTCAGCGTGCTCGACTGGCGCGCGGCCATGCTCGTGCTCGCGGCCGTCCTCGTCGTGACGACCACGCCGCTGCATTGGTGGAGCCTCGAGCGCGTCTGGCCGCCACGGCCTCCGAGCCCTGCGGATGAGCCGCGACACACCGTCTCGACGGTGCTGCGCACGCGGCGGTTCTGGGCGCTGGAGCTGTCGATGATCGCCGTCGCGGCGTCGCTGTACAGCGTGACCCTCGCGATCATCCCGCTCTCCACCGAGCGCGGCATGACGTACGAGCTCGCGGCGTGGGGGCTCGGGCTGCTGGGCGCCGGCCAGGTGCTCGGCCGGGTCCTGTACGTCGCGCTGCCGCACGCCGCGTCGCCGTGGGTGCCGCTCGCCCTGACCGCTGCAGCGAGCGCACTCACCCTCGGGCTGCTGGCCGTCGTGCCCGGCCCGCCATGGCTGCTGATCCTGATCGGCATCGGCGCGGGCGCCGTGCGCGGCGCGCAGACGCTCGTGCAGGGATCCGCGGTCGCGGACCGGTGGGGCACACGGGACTACGGGGCGATCAACGGCGCCTTCGCCGCGCCCATCACAGCGGTGACGGCGGTCGGGCCCGCGCTCGGACCCGTGCTCGCCGTCGCGACGGGCTCCTACGCCATGATGGGGCTCCTCGCCGCGGCCCTCGCGCTCGTCGGCCTCGCGCTGGCCCGCCTCACGTGACGGCGCGAGCGCCTCAGCGCTCGGAGACCGCCTCTGCAGCGGGCGTCGCCTCCTGCGTCGCCGCCCACGAGGCGAGCATCCGCAGCGCGTCCGCGGTCGGCGATCCCGCAGCCGCGGTGTAGACGTTGAGCACCAGCCCGGGCTCGCTCGGGAGCTCCATCGACTCGTAGTCGAGGTCGAGATCCCCGACGACCGGATGGTGGAGGCGCTTGCGTCCGCTGCGATGGAACATCACGTCGCGGGATGCCCAGCGCTGGCGGAAGAGCTCGCTCTGCATCGACAGCTCGCCCACGAGGGCGATGAGGTCAGGGTCGTGCGGGTTGCTGCCGACTTCCATGCGCAGCATCGCGGCGGCGTCGTTCGCGATCTGATCGTAGTCGCGCCAGAACACGCGAGCCGCGGGGTTGAGGTAGGCGAAGCGCGTCGTGTTCACGGGCCGTCGCGGGTCGTCGAAGACGGGGGCGTAGAGGGCCCGGCCCATCCGGTTGGTCGCCAGGATGTCGTGCCGGCCGTTGCGCACCCACGCCGGGCTGTCGATCGCGTCGAGCACCTGCTGGACGGCGGGGCGCACGGCGCTGGTCGCGCGGGCGCGACGGGGTCGTGTCGGCCCGCTCGCGCGGGCGAGGTCGAACAGGTGCTGCCGCTCTGCGTCGTCGAGCTTGAGCGTCGAGGCGAGCGCGTCGAGGACGCTCTCCGAGGCTCCCGCGAGGTTGCCCCGCTCGAGGCGGACGTAGTAGTCGACCGAGACGCCTGCGAGCATCGCGACCTCTTCGCGGCGCAGGCCGGGGACGCGTCGGTTGCCGCCGTACGCGGGCAGGCCGGCGTCCTGCGGCGTGATGCGCGCGCGGCGCGAGCTGAGGAACTCGCGTACCTCGTTCCTGACGTCTCCCATGCCGACCACGCTACGCGCGGCGCTCGCCGGCCGGGAGGCACGGTCACTACCCCTCACCGGTGCGGGCCAGGTAGGTCTCGGCGCAGACGAGCCTCCGGGCTCCGCGCTCAGAGCGTCGCGGCGTGATCGGGCACGAACCGGAGCTCCTCGAGCGGCGGGCGGGCCGTTCCGGCGGGGGCGGGCCGCTCGGGGAAGTCGACCTCGTCCGGGTCGAGCCGGTCGTACGGGACCTGGCTGAGGAGGTGCTTGATGGTGTTCAGCCGAGCAGCGCGCTTGTCGTCGCTGTTGATCGACCACCACGGCGCGTGCGCCCGATCGGTGACGTCGAACATGGCGTCCTTGGCCTGGGAGTAGTCCTCCCACTTGGTGATCGACAGCAGGTCGGTGTCCGAGAGCTTCCAGCGCCGCATCGGGTCGTTGAGCCGGGACCGGAATCGCTTCTCCTGCTCGGTGTCCGAGACGGAGTACCAGTACTTCACGAGGATGATGCCGTCGTCGACGAGCATCTGCTCCACGACGGGCGCCTGCGCGAGGAAGCGGTCGTACTCCTCCTCGGTGCAGTAGCCCATCACGCGCTCGACGCCGGCGCGGTTGTACCAGGAGCGGTCCATCAGCACGATCTCGCCCTTGGTGGGCAGCCGCTCGATGTACCGCTGGAAGTACCACTGGCCCTTCTCGCGCTCGGTGGGCTGCGGCAGCGCGACCACGCGGGCGTGGCGCGGGTTGAGGTACTGCATCACCCGCTTGATCGCACCGCCCTTGCCGGCGGCGTCACGGCCCTCGAAGAGGACGAGGATGCGGGCGTCGGCCGCGATGACCCACTGCTGCATGCTGACGAGCTCGACCTGCAGGCGCTTGAGCTCCTGCTCGTACTTCTGCTTGTCGACGCGTCGGGTCTTCTGCTTCTTGCCCTGCTTCTTGCTCGCCATGGCGTGTGCTCTCGATCGGGGAGCGGATCCGCCGGTTGGCGTTCGGCCGCTCGGTCATCATGGCAGGCACGCCCGGAAGGTCACCGCAGCAGCAGCTCGAACGGCACCGGGCTCGCGCGATACCGCGCTGCGGAGTGTCGCGACGGCGCGACGAGCACGACGGATGCGGCCGCCTCGGCCGTCGGGTAGTCGTCGAACGAGTCGGTCCAGAAGCGCCGCTGCTCGATCGGGATGCCGGCCTCGCGGATCGCCGTGAGCTTGCTGGCGCCGCGGATGTGGCGCTCGAAGACGGGGCCGGTCGGCGTCCAGCGGAGCGTGGAGGCCAGCAGCAGGTCGTGCTCGACGCCGGCAGCGGCGAGGAACGCCGCTGCCAGGCGGTGCTCGGAGCCGGTGGCGACGACGATGTGCGCGCCCTCGCGTTGCAGCCCCGCTGCCACCTCGAGCATCGAGCGACGGCTCGCGATCCTGCCGAGCCGCGCCCCGACGTCGCGCGCCAGCGCGTCGTACATCGGCTCAGGCATGCCGCGCAGGAGGGTGCGCGCCACCTCACGGGAGGCGGCCGCGTGCCGCGGCACGTCGTGACCGGCGCGCAGCCAGCGGGCGAGCGCGGGAGCGCTGCGCGCGCCCATGACGGGGGAGCGGCGAGCCGCCTCGACCAGCAGCGTGGCGAAGGTGTCGCGCGTCGAGAGCACGCCGTCGAGGTCGAGCACCGCATCCGTCATGGTCGTCAGCCTGCCAGTGCTTGCCCTGCAGTGCCCGGCGAGCGGCGTCAGGGCAGGGCGTGACCGGGCTGCAGCTCGCTGCGGCTCAGGCGCGTCGGCCGGAACTCCTGGATGCTCACGAGCGTCGGGTCGGGCGCGACCCCGGGGCCGCCGGCGTTCACCCACTCCACGATGTCGCTCGTCACCGCGGTGTCGTTCACCTCGCCGATCCAGACGGGCGTGGCACCGGCAGCGCTGCCAGCTTCGCTCGGCAGCACCACCACGACGTTCGAGTGCTCGCACGCGTCGAGGCACTTGCTCGGGACGACCTTCGCCGATCCAGCCGTGCCATCGCGGAAGGCCGTGAGCTGCGCGCTGTGGTCGACCTCCGGATGCTTGCGCCGGCTGCCGCAGTCACCGCCGCGGCAGACGACGACGGTCAGCTCCTCCGGGGGCGCGGACGGCTTCGGTCGCTTCGAGCGCTGCTTCGCCATGGCGCTCCTAGCTCCCGTTCCCGCGCTTGCGCATCTGCAGGCCGCCTTGCGGACGCGGACCCACCAGGAAGAGCTCGGTCGCGCGCACGAGGTCGGACAGCTTCGCGTATCCCCAGTTGCGGGAGTCGAAGTCGGGGTGCTGCTTGCGCATGAACTGGCCCACCGCTCCCAGGTCTGCCCACCCGTCCTCGCCGGACGCGGCGTCCACAGCGGCACGCAGACCCGAGACGAGCTTGGTGTCCGCGCGCAGCTTGGGCGTCGGCGTTCGGGTCGGCACCGGTGCGGTCGCGGCGCTCTCGGCCGCGGGGGCGTCGAGCACCTCCAGGTACGTGAACTGGTCGCAGGCGTTGCGGAAGGCCTCGGGCGTCTTCCGCTCGCCGAAGCCGTAGACCGTGATCCCCTCCTCGCGGATGCGGGAGGCGAGGCGGGTGAAGTCGCTGTCGGATGACACGATGCAGAAGCCCTGGAAGCGACGCGTGTACAGCAGGTCCATCGCATCGATGATGAGTGCGCTGTCCGTCGCGTTCTTGCCCGTGGTGTTCGCGAACTGCTGCATCGGCTGGATGACGTGCTCGCTGGCGGCGTGCTTCCACGAGCTCAGCTCCGGCCGCGTCCAGTCGCCGTAGACGCGCTTCACGGAGGCGGTGCCGAAGCGCGCGATCTCGGTGAGCACCGCGCCGATCTTCGCCGGCGAGACGTTGTCGGCGTCGACGAGGACGGCCAGCAGGTCGTGAGGCTTCGCCATGGGTCCAGCATGGCAGTGGCACGCTCGGCCTCCGCGCGGGCGCTTAGGCTGAGGGATCGGAACGATCGACCAAGGGAGCGGGATGGAGCAGGAGCAGGAGCAGCAGATCGCAGACGATCCGCTCGCGCTCGAGCGCCAGGTCTGCTTCGCCCTGGCGGCCGCGTCGCGCAGCATCGTCAACGCGTATCGGCCGGTGCTGCAGCCGCTCGGCCTCTCGCATCCCCAGTACCTGGTGATGCTCGCGCTGTGGGGCTCCTCGCCGCTCTCGCTCAGGACGCTGAGCGAGATGCTGCGGCTCGAGCCCGCCACCGCCTCGCCGCTCGTGAAGCGCCTCGAAGCTGCCGGGCTCGTGTCCCGCACGCGCCGGCCCGGCGACGAGCGGACGCTCGACATCGCCCTGACCGAGGAGGGCCGTCTGCTCCGCGAGAAGGCGTCGGCGGTGCCCGGCACGATGGTCGAGCGGCTGGGGCTCGAGCTCGACGAGCTGGAGCAGCTGCGCTCGCTGATGGGGCGGCTGATGGACGCCGCCGACCGTTCGCCGAAGGCCTAGTCGACGCTGTCCGGCCGTCAGAGGCCGGGCAGCACCACCAGCGCGACGAAGGCCGCGGTCGCGGCGAGCGACAGCACGATGCCGCCGGAGATCGCCAGCTTGATCGCCAGCACGTCGCCTCGCGTGAAGCTCTGCGGGTCGCGGCGGCGCTGACCGTCGAGCGTGACGGGGGTGGGCTGCTGCTGCGCGTCCATGGCTGGCTCCATCAGTCCGAGGCTCCGCCCGAGCCGCTCCCGGCGTCGAACCTTCGTGCACTAATCGTACCAGGCGCACCGTTCGCGCGGAGGGTGCTCAGGCCTCCAGCTCGAGCTCGGCGACGACCGCGTGGACGCGGCGGCGCTGCTCGTCGTCGAGGCCGAGGATCGGGCGGGGGAGGCAGCTGCGCGTCGCCATGCCGAGGTGCTCGGCGATCGCAGCGGTGACGCGCAGGCTGCCGTGCTCGGCGAACAGGTCCCACAGAGGCTGCAGTCGCGCGGATGCGGCTGCGGCAGCGTCGTGGTCGCCCGCGAGCGCCGCCCGCGTCAGCGCGACCATCGGCGGCGCGATCGTGCCGGCGATCACCGAGTACCAGGCGTCGCAGCCGGCCGCGAGCCCCCGGGCGGCGTGCGCGTCACCGGAGATGCCGATCGTGATGCGGTCCGGCAGGAGCTCGCGGAGCTCGCGCAGCCGCTCGTGCGCGGCCGCCGCGTCGGCGATGCCCGGGATCTTGATCGACGCGATGCCGGGGAGGTCGGCGAGCCGCGCGTAGAGCGCGTCGTCGAAGGCGAATCGCGTCGTGCCGGGGTTGTCGTAGACGATCACCGGCAGGTCGGTGTGCTCGACGACGTCGGTGAAGAGGCCGAGGACGTCGTCGGCGGTGAGGGGCTGGTAGCTCACCGGTGCCACGAGGAGGGCTTGCGCGCCGGCGTCCTGCGCGTCGGCCGCGTGCTCGAGCACGTGCTTGGTGCGGAGCGCACCGACCCCGGCGAACACCGGCACGCCGTCCGCGTGCTCGACGGCGGTCGCGATGGCCGCCTGGCGCTCCGCGCGGTCGAGGTAGGCGTAGGACCCGGTCGAGCCGAGCACGGTGATGCTGTCGACTCCGGCGGCGACGAGCCGTCGGACGATCGCGGCGAGCGCCTCGTGGTCGACCGCGTCGTCGCGCAGTGGGGTGAGGGGGAAGGCGCTGAGTCCGGTGAACACGGGTCTCCTCTGTGGTCGGGATGCTGCGGGCTCGCGCCGGGTGCACGACGCCGAGCCCGCGCTCCATCGTCGCGCAGCGGAGCGCTGCTACGGTCCAGGATCGTGCGGGTCGCCGCGACGAACCATCGGAGGACGCCATGACCGATCGCTACACCGCCGCCGGCGACCGCTACGAGGCCGCCGGCGCCGTCTACCGCAAGGCCGGCTCGAGCGGCCTCCGGCTGCCCGCGCTGTCGCTCGGCCTCTGGCAGAACTTCGGCGCGACCACGCCGTTCGAGACGCAGCGGGCGATCCTCACCCGCGCGCTCGACCTCGGGATCACGCACTTCGACCTCGCGAACAACTACGGTCCGCCCTACGGCGCTGCGGAGGACGGCTTCGGCCGGCACCTGGAGCGCGACCTCATGCCGCACCGCGACGAGCTCGTGATCTCGACGAAGGCGGGCTACGACATGTGGCCCGGCCCCTACGGCGACGGCGGCTCGCGCAAGTACCTGTTCGCATCGCTCGACCAGAGCCTGCGGCGAATGGGGCTCGACCACGTCGACGTGTTCTACCACCACCGACCCGACCCCCAGACGCCGCTCGAGGAGACCATGGGGGCGCTCGCGGACATCGTGCGCTCGGGTCGCGCCCGCTACGCCGCGATCTCCAACTACTCGCCGGAGCAGACGGAGGCGGCCGCCGCCACCATTGCCGGTCTGGGCAGCAGCCTGCTGCTGCACCAGCCGCGGTACTCGATGCTCGATCGGCGCGTCGAGCACGGCCTGCTCGACGCGGTCGGCCGCCTCGGCATGGGGATGGTCGTCTTCTCGCCGCTCGCGCAGGGGCTGCTCACCGACCGGTACCTCGACGGCGTGCCCTCGGGGTCGCGCGCGACCCACTCGCGCTCGCTCCGCTCCGGTGACATCACGGACGCGAAGGTCGCGATCGCGCGTGACCTCGACGCCATCGCGCGCCGGCGGGGCCAGACGCTCGCGCAGCTCGCCCTGCAGTGGGTGCTGCGCGACGAGCGCGTGACGTCGGCGATCGTGGGGGCCAGCAGCGTCGCGCAGCTCGAATCGAACATCGCCGCGCTCGATGCGACCCCGCTCGACGACGCCGTGCTCGACGAGATCGATGCGGTGCTCGCGCCGGCCGACGCCGGTCGTCCCTGACGGCGGCTCCGCTCGGGGAGCGGTCCGGCGCGTCAGCCCGTGGCGCCGCCGGAGCCGAGCAGCGGGTGCAGCGTCGCGGTGACGGCGACGATCGCGACGGCCGCCGCTGTCACGACGGCGCTCGCGCCGCCACCTCGAGCCGTGCGGAGCAGCACGATGACGGTGGCGAGGCAGGCGATCGCCGCCCACACGAGCAGCACCATCCCCACGATGAAGAACAGCTCGACGGGGCCGTCGACGGTGTTCACCCACGCGGCGAGCTGCAGCACGGCAGCGGCAGCGGCGGCGACCACGATCGAGATGATGGCGAGCGGCCACGCGTCGTGCCGCGTGCCGGCCCGGACGCGGCCACGGAGGCCGCCTGCGGCCGGAGTCAGTGCGCTCATGGTGCGAGCATGCAGGGAGGCGCGCGCGCGCGCAAGCGTCTGGGCCACTGTTCATCTGCCGGTCGCTTGGGCCAGGCAGACACGGCGTGGCCTACGCTTGCGGCCATGCTCGAGCTGCGCCCGAACTGCGAATGCTGCGACCGGGATCTCGCGCCCAGCGACGTGGCCTACATCTGCACCTTCGAGTGCACGTGGTGCCCGGCGTGCGTCGATGCCTTCCCGGGACGCGCGTGCCCCAACTGCGGCGGCACGCTCGAGCTGCGGCCGGTGCGACCGCCCGCGGCGCTGCTCCGGCATCCGGCGAGCACGACGAGGGTCGTGTCGGCGAGCTGCCGCGAGGCGGCGGAGTCGCGGGCATGACGGGAGAGGGAGCCACGGTGGACGAGGCGGCGGACGACTACGACATCGCGGTGATCGGCGCGGGACCCGCGGGCACCGCCGCGGCGCTCCGAGCGCGAGAGCTGGGCGCGACGGTGGTGGTGCTCGAGGCGGAGCACCTCGGCGGCACCTGCGTCAACAGCGGCTGCGTGCCGACGCGCGTGCTCGCGAAGGCGGCACGGCTCATCCGCGACGCCAGCACCGCGCACGAGCACGGCGTCGAGGTGTCGGGCGTCGGCATCGACTGGCCGACGCTCGTCGAGCGCGTGCACGGCCGCGTCGACGAGGTCCGCGCGATGAAGCGCGAGGCCCAGCGCTTCGCCGACGCCGGCGTCGACCTCATCGAGGAGGGACGCGCGCGCTTCGAGGATGCGCACACGCTCGTGCTCGACAGCGGCCGGCGGGTGCGCGCGGCATCGATCCTCGTCTGCGTCGGCGGGCACTCCCGGCGGCTGCCCATCCCCGGCGCCGAGCTCGCGACGATGCCCGAGGAGGTGCTGCACCTCGCTGCGCTGCCGTCCCGGGTCGCCGTGATCGGCGGCGGCAACACGGGTGCGCAGCTCGTGACCGTGCTGAACGCGTTCGGCGCGGAGGTGACGCTGCTCGACATCGCGCCGCGCATCCTCATGCCCTCGGATGCCGCGATCGCCGACGAGGTGAGCGCCGCGTTCCGCCGGGTGGGGGTGACCGTCTGCGCGGGCATCGCGTCGATCGACGAGCTGCGCCGGGTGGACGGCGACCGGATCGAGCTGCGCTGGACCGACGCGGGCGAGGCGCAGGCCGAGCGCTTCGACGCCGTCGTGATGGCGGCGGGCTGGCCCGCCGACGTCGACGACCTCGGGCTCGAGCGCGCGGGCATCCGGCCGGAGCGCTCCGCGATCCCGGTCGACGAGTACTTCCGGAGCGCCGTGCCGCACATCTACGCGGTGGGTGACGCGAACGGTCGCGACATGCTCGTGCAGGCCGCCCAGTTCGAGGGCGAGGCCGCGGCCGAGAACGCCGTCGTCGGCGCGAACCGGCGCACGTCGCACCTGCTGCTGCCCGCGGGCGGCTTCACCGACCCCGACTACGCGGGCGTCGGGCTCACCGAGGAGCAGGCGCGCGCACGCGACGAGCAGTGCGTGGTCGCGACGGTGCGGTACGACCAGCTCGACCGGGCGGTGATCGACGATCGCGGCACCGGCTTCCTCAAGCTCATCGCCGACCGGCGCCGGTCGCTCATCCTTGGCGCGCACGCGGTCGGCGAGAACGCGGTCGAGGTCATCCAGTCCGTGACGACGGCGATGGCGGCGGGCATCGATGTCGCGACGCTCGCGAACGTGCGCTTCGCCTACCCGACCTACACGGCGATCGTCGGCCTCGCCGCCCGCGCCGTGCTCGCCGAGCCGACGCGGGCGAGCGAGCTGCACTAGCGGCGCACCCGCGCGGCGGGGGAGCTCAGGCGAGCACGTCCGGCGCGAGCCGCGCGAGCGGCAGCGCCGCCTGCCACCGCTCGTGGTAGGCCGCGCACTCCTCGACGAGCCGGGCATCCGGCTGCTCGACGGTGCCCGGGTCGATGCCGCCGCGATCGAGCAGCCAGTCCTCGAGGGCGCGCTCGTCGCCGCGGATGCGGTCGAGCCGGTAGCGGGCGAGGAGCGCCATGCCCCACGCGCCGCCCTCGCCGGCGCTCGGCGTCACGCGGACCGGCGTGTCGAGCGTCGCTGCGAGCAGCGGCTGCGCGGCACCCGGGGTGCGGAAGACGCCGCCGTGGGCGACGAGCTCGTCGAGCCGCACGCCGGTGTCGGTCAGCTGCTGCATGCCGAGCCGCAGCGCGCCGAACGCGCCGAGCAGCTGCGCCTTCGCGAAGCCGGCGAGCGTGAGGTCGGCGCCCGCCCGCCGCGCGACCAGCGGCCGGCCCTGCGGCAGGTGGATGGCGTGCTCGCCGGAGATGAAGCCGTACGCGACGAGCTCGTCGACGCTCCCGCCCGCGCTGCCGCCGAGCATCGCCGCGAACACCTCGTCGGGCGCGAGCGTCACGCCGGCCGCTGCCGCGAACTGGCCGAAGAGCCCCGCCCACGCCCCGAGCTCGGCCGTGCCGTTGTCGCAGTGGACCATCGCGCTCGGCTTGCCGCCGGGCGTCGCGACGATGTCGGCATCGAGCGGCTCGCCGGTCGGCACGGCGTCGAGCACGATCATCGCGAAGATGCTCGTGCCGACGCTCACGTTGCCGGTGCCGGGCGCGAGCGCGCCTGTGGCGACCATGCCGGTGCCCGCGTCACCCTCCGGCGGGCACAGCGCGGCGCCAGCCTGCAGTGCGCCGGTGGCGTCGAGCAGCCGAGCGCCGGCATCCGAGAGGCTTCCGGCGTCGTCGCCCGCCGTGCGGACCTGGGGGAGCAGGTCTGCGATGCGCAGGCCCTCCGCGCCGTGGCGAGCGGCCAGCGCATCGAAGGCGGCGAGCAGCTCCGCGTCGTACTCGGTGCCGGAGGGCGCGAGCGGGAACATGCCGGAGGCGTCGTCCGGCCCGAGCACGGGCGCGCCGCCGAGCAGCCGGTGCACGTAGCCCGCGAGCGTGGTGATGGCGGCGAGCCGGCCGACGTGCTCCTCGTCGTCGAGCACCGCCTGCAGCAGGTGCGACGCCGACCAGCGCAGCGGCATCCGCACGCCGAGCTCGGCGGTGAGCAGCTCGGCCGCGCGCGCGGTCGTCGCGTTGCGCCACGTGCGGAAGGGCACGAGCAGGGAGCCGTCGGCGTCGAACGCGAGGTAGCCGTGCATCATGCCCGAGACGCCGATGGCGCCGATGCGCTGGGGGCGGGCGCCCCACTGGCGCTCGCAGTCGTCGGCGAGCGATGCGTACGCGCGCTGGAGCCCCTCGTGCACGGCGTCGAGGCTGTAGGTCCAGAACCCGTCGCGCAGCTCGTTCTCCCACGCCGCGTTGCCGGATGCGATCGGCGTGCCGTCGTCGTCGACCAGCACGGCCTTGATGCGGGTGGAGCCGAGCTCGATCCCGAGGCTGGTGGTGCCGTCGCGGAGCGCGTCCAGCGCGGTCGTCGGTTCGGTCTGCATGCTGCTCCTCGAGGGCGTGGGTGGGTCGTCGTGCGGGGTCCGGCGGTCGGTCACGCCGGCGCCAGGGTCCAGGATGCGGTGTGGTCGTCGCCGGGCGCGAGCACGGTGATCGGGCCGACGTGCTCGCGCCGCTCGTCCATCGCGCCGGGCGCGCACGTCATCGGCTCGACCGCGAGGCCGATCCGGTGGCCGAGCGCGCGGTCGCCGGACGGCAGGTCGGCGGTGTGCACCTGCACCCACGGGCACTGCTCGTCCCACGACATCCGCACGCCGGTCCCGGCCTGCGGGTCGGTGATGACCACGCTCGCGACGCCGCGCTCGTCGCGGCGGAGGTCGGTGTAGGCGTGGTCGATGCTCGTCGAGCCGATGGCGCGGGCGGTGCGGAAGTCGAGCTCGCCGTCGCCCTCTCCGACCCCCGCGATGCCGACCGGGGTCAGCGAGTCCGGCTCGACGAGCTGCACGCGCTCGGCGGGCACCTCGAGCGACCACGATTCGAGCGGGCCGGGGCCGGCCACCAGGTAGGGGTGCGGCGCGGTGCCGTAGGGGGCGGGCGCGTCGTCGAGGTTGACGGCGCGCACCCGCTGCGCCAGCCCGTCCGCGCCGAGCGCGAAGGTTGTCGTGATCTCGAGCCGCCAGGGGTAGCCGAGCGTCGGCTCGAGCAGCAGGCGCAGCGAGACGGCCTCGCCGTCGGCCTCGACGAGCTCCCACGAGCGCCAGGCGCCGAGGCCGTGCAGGGCGTGTCCCCGCTCCGGCTCGGAGAGGTCGAGGCGGCGGACGACGCCACCGAACGCGTACTCGCCGCCGATGACGCGGTTCGGCCACGGCACGAGGGTCGCGCCCCGGTAGGCGGGCCGGACGGCGTCGGCGGGGTAGGGCACCACGAGATCGCGGTCGTCGTCGCGGTACTCGCGCAGGGAGGCCCCGACGCTCGCGATCACCGCGGAGGCCGTGCCGTGCCGCAGCTCGTACTGGTCGCCGGATCGGGGCCGGGAGCGCTCGCGCGCTGCTGCTGCGGTCGGGCCTCGTCGCTCCATGGCACCAGTATGCGGGCACGGCGGGGATGTCGCCACTCCATGTGATCGCTCACGTACGACGCGCGAAGAGGCGCGACACGGCCCATATGACCGCCAAGCCCTCGCATCATCGTTATCGAACCGTTACCTCGGGAACTCCCCCGAACGCGAAATGTGAGGGTTAACATCGCCGCAGTGCGAGAGCCTCCGGCCAGCGCACGATCCGGCAACGATGCCGGGCACAGGACGAGGAGGTCCGAACATGGTCAAGAGATCCACGATCAAGGGCGCACTGGCGCTCGGCGCGGTCGCGCTGCTGGTCACGGGCTGCGCCGGCTCCACCGCGGGAGCACCCGCGGGCAGCGACGGCGCCGACGGCGACGTGATCACCGTCGGCTTCGCGCAGACGGGTGCGGAGAGCGGCTGGCGCAGCGCCAACACCGAGTCGATGCGCGCGGCGTTCTCCGCGGAGAACGGCTTCGAGCTGGTCTTCAACGCGGCCGACAACGACCCGGCGGCGCAGATCGCCGCAGTGCGCAGCTTCATCAACCAGGGCGTCGACGCCATCGTCATCGCCCCGATCGTCGAGGACGGCTGGGACGACGTGCTCCAGGAGGCCGCCGACGCGGAGATCCCGGTGATCCTCGAGGACCGCACCGTGAGCGCGTCGGAGGACCTGTACGCGACCTGGGTCGGCCTCGACTTCCGCAAGGAGGGCCAGACGGCCGGCGAGTGGGCGGTCGAGACGTTCGGCGACGAGGAGACGAACATGGTCGTGCTCGAGGGCACGACCGGATCGGCGCCGGCCAACGACCGCGCGGAGGGCTTCCTGGAGGCCATCGAGGGCTCGGGCATCACGACGCTCGCGTCGCAGACCGGCAACTTCACGCGTGCCGAGGGCAAGACCGTGATGGAGGGCTTCCTGCAGGCGCACGCCGGTGAGATCGACCTGCTCTACGCGCACAACGACGACATGGCGCTCGGCGCGATCGACGCGATCGAGGCCGCGGGCCTGACGCCCGGCGAGGACATCCAGATCGTCTCGATCGACGCGGTGCGCGACGGCATGCAGGCGCTCGTCGACGGCAAGATCAACTTCATCGTCGAGTGCAACCCGATGCTCGGCGAGCAGGTCGCCGACCTCGTGCGCCAGGTGCTCGACGGCGAGGAGGTCGAGCCCGCCTACTTCGTGGAGGACCAGAGCTTCACGAGCGAGCAGGCCGCCGAGGTCATCGACACCCGGCCCTACTGATCCCATCGGAACCGGCGGACGCATCCGCCATGGTCGTGCCCGGTCGACTCTCGACCGGGCACGGCCGCTCCATCGAGAGGCACACCATGCTGCAGCCCACCGCGACGGACGCCGTCGTCCGGATGCGCGACATCACCATCGCCTTCCCGGGCGTGCTCGCCCTGGACGGCGTCGACTTCACGCTCCGCCGGGGCGAGGTCCACTCGCTGATGGGCGAGAACGGCGCCGGCAAGTCGACGCTCATCAAGGCGCTCACGGGCGTCTACCGGATCGACGCCGGCTCGATCGTCGTCGACGGCGCCGAGCGGGACTTCCACGGCACCGCCGACGCGCAGGCCGCCGGCATCTCGACGGTCTTCCAGGAGGTCAACCTCTGCCCCAACCTCTCCGTCGGCGAGAACGTCATGCTCGGCAACGAGGTGCGCCGGGCGTGGGGGATCGACTGGCGCGCCACCCACCGCGAGGCTGCGCGGCACCTCGCGAGCCTCGGGCTCTCGCTCGACACCCGCTCGACGCTCTCGAGCCACTCGATCGCGCTGCAGCAGCTCGTCGCCATCGCGCGCTCGATGGTGACGAGCGCCACGGTGCTCGTGCTCGACGAGCCGACCTCGAGCCTCGACCGCAGCGAGGTCGAGCAGCTCTTCGGCGTCATGCGCGACCTGCGCGACCGCGGCGTCGCGATCCTGTTCGTCAGCCACTTCCTCGACCAGGTCTACGAGATCTCCGACCGCATCACGGTGCTCCGCAACGGCCGCCTCATCGGCGAGCACCTGGCCAGGGACCTGCCGCGCGACGAGCTCGTCTCGCAGATGATCGGCCGCGCCGTCGCGGAGCTCGAAGCGGTCGCGACGACGGCCGAGCGCACGATCGACCGCGATGCGACGCCGGTGCTGCGCGCGAGCGGCGTCGGCAGGCGCGGCTCGATCGAGCCGAGCGACATCGAGGTGCACCGCGGCGAGGTCGTGGGCCTCGCCGGCCTGCTCGGCTCCGGCCGGACGGAGCTCGTGCGGCTGCTGTGCGGCGCCGACCGCGCCGACGTCGGCACGATCGCGATCGGTGGCCGCGAGGTGCGCATCCCCACGCCGCGCCACGCGATCGGGGAGCGCATCGCGTTCTCGTCCGAGGACCGCCGCGGCGAGGGCATCATCGGCGACCTCAGCGTCGCCGACAACATCGTGCTCGGCATCCAGGCCCGCAGGGGATGGATGCGGGTGGTCGGCAAGGAGGAGCGCGACCGCATCGCCCGCGAGGCGATCGAGGCGCTCGGCGTGCGCCCCGCGAACCCCGACACCCCCATCCGCAACCTGTCGGGCGGCAACCAGCAGAAGGTGCTGCTGGCGCGCTGGCTCGCGGTCGAGCCCGACCTGCTCATCCTCGACGAGCCGACGAGGGGCATCGACGTGGGCGCGAAGGCCGACATCCAGCGCAAGGTCGCCGAGCTGTCGGCCGAGGGCCTCTCCGTGATCTTCATCTCGTCGGAGCTCGAGGAGGTGCTGCGCCTGGCGCAGCGCGTCGTCGTCATGCGCGACCGCCGGAAGATCGGCGAGCTCGACTCGAAGGACGTCGACATCGACGGCCTCATCGGCTACATCGCGAACGAAGGCGTGAGGGCAGCAGCATGAGGGCCGTCCTCCGCAGCCGGCTGCTCTGGCCGGTCCTCGCGCTCGTCGCCCTCGTCGTCGTGAACACGGTCGCCCGGCCGTCGTTCCTCGGCATCACGGTGCGCGACGGCGAGCTCTACGGCTCGCTCATCGACATCCTGCGCAACTCGGCGCCGCTCATGCTCGTCGCGCTCGGCATGACGATCGTCATCGCCACGCGAGGGATCGACCTGTCGGTCGGGGCGATCATGGCCGTGTCCGGCTCGGTGTCGCTCACCTTCATCGACTCGTCGTCCGACCCCGACGGCGTCGGCACCGTCATGATCGCGATCGTGATGGGCGTCGCCCTCGCACTCCTGCTGGGCGTCTGGAACGGATTCCTCGTCGCCGTGCTCGGCATCCAGCCGATCATCGCGACGCTCGTGCTCATGCTCGCGGGGCGCGGCGTCGCGCTGCTCATCACCGACGGGTTCATCACGACCGTCACGAGCGCGCCCTACCGCTTCATGGCGCAGGGCTACCTCGTGGGCCTGCCGTTCGCGCTCTACGTCTCGCTCGTCGCGATCGCCGTCATCGTGCTGCTGGAGCGCCGGACGGCGCTCGGCATGCTCACCGAAGCGGTCGGCATCAACCCGAGCGCGAGCCGCCTCGCCGGTGTGCGCTCGCGCGGCATCGTCTGGGGCGCCTACATCGCGAGCGGCGTGCTCTCGGGCGTCGCCGGCATCCTCTACAGCTCGAACATCATGGCGGCCGACGCGAACGCCGCCGGCCTCTACATCGAGCTCTACGCGATCCTCGCCGTCGTGCTCGGCGGCACCTCGCTCATGGGCGGCCGGTTCAGCATCGCCGGCACGGTCATCGGCGTGCTCACCATCCAGACGCTGCTGTCGACCATCACGTTCCTGGGCGTGCCGCCGGCCGTGAGCCCCGTCTTCATGGCGGCGGCCGTCATCATCGTCGTCCTCATCCAGTCCCCTCGCGTGCACGGGTGGACCTCCGCAGCTGCCGCGCGCCTCCGCGCGCGTCGCACGCCCGAACGTACCGAGGTGACCGCATGACCACCATCGCACCCCCGCCTGCCGCCGACGCCCCGACCGCGCGCCCGGCGCTCGGCGACCGGCTCCGGCGCTTCGCGCCGCTCTCGCCGACGCTCGCCGCCGTCGCGATCCTCGTCGTGCTGTTCGTGGGCGCGGAGCTGACCTTCGGCAACTTCATCACGCCGCGCAACCTGTCGGCGCTGCTGCTCGACAACGCGTACCTCATCATGCTCGCGGTGGGCCTCACCTTCGTGATCCTCACCGGCGGCATCGACCTGTCGGTCGGCTCGGTGATGGCGTTCACGGGCATCCTCGGCGCGAAGATGCTCGCCGACGGCATCCCGGTGCTCGTCGTGCTGCCCGCGATGATCCTCGGCGGCGCCGCGATCGGCGCCCTCATCGGGGCGCTCGTGCAGTACTTCGACGTGCAGCCCTTCATCGCGTCGCTCGCCGGGCTCTTCCTGGCCCGCGGCTTCGCCTTCGTGGTGAGCCTGTCGTCGATCCGGGTCGAGGATCCCGTCGTCCTGTGGCTGCAGTCGACGCGCCTGCGGATCGGTGACTGGTACCTCACGCCGACCGGCATCATCGCGCTGCTCGTCGTGGCGATCGCGGCCGCGGTGCTGCGCTGGACGCGCTTCGGGCGCACCGTCTACGCGATCGGCGGCAGCGAGCAGTCGGCGCGGCTCATGGGCCTGGCGGTGGGCCGCACCAAGGTGATCGTCTACCTCATCAGCGGCGTGTGCGGCGGCCTCGCCGGCCTCATGCTGACCGCGTACTCGGGGGCGGGCTACCCGCTGAACGGCGTGGGCACCGAGCTCGACGCGATCGCCGCCGTGGTCATCGGCGGCACGCTCCTCGCGGGCGGTCAGGGCTACGTGCTCGGCTCGCTCGTGGGCGTGCTCGTCTACGGCGGCATCAAGTCGGTCATCAGCTTCACCGGTGCGGACCAGTCGTGGACGCGCATCATCATCGGCGGGCTGCTGCTGCTGTTCATCATCGTGCAGCGGCTCATCGTCGCTCGCGCCGACCGGCGCTGAGGCCGCCGGTCGGGGAGCACCGGCGCACGTGTCTGCCGCGAGGGCGCACGTCGCACCACCGGGGCGGCGCGATACTGGAGCCATGACCGCCGCCCCCGTGCTCGAGCTGCGCGGCGCGACGGTGCGCTTCGGGGCGCAGACCGTGCTCGACGGCGTGGACCTGCGGCTGCTGCCGGGCGAGGTGCACGCGCTGCTGGGCGAGAACGGGGCGGGCAAGTCCACGCTCATCAAGGCCATCACGGGCTCGATCCCGCTCGCGGCGGGCACGATGCTGCTCGACGGCGTGCCGGTGCAGCACCGATCGCCGCGCGAGGGGCAGGCTGCGGGCATCAGCGTCGTCCACCAGGAGCTCGAGCTGCTGCCCAACCTCTCGGTCGCCGAGAACCTGAGCATCGGGCACGAGCCGCGGCGCGGCGGCCGCATCGACTGGCGGCGCGCACGCCGATCCGCCGCCGCGGCGCTCGACGAGCTGGGCATCCGGATCGACCCGGCCTCGCTGCTGGGCGCGCACCCGCGCTCGTCGCAGCAGCTCGTCGCGATCGCGAGGGCCGTCGCCGCCGACGCGCGCGTGCTCGTGCTCGACGAGCCGACGGCCCGGCTCGAGCAGGACGCGATCGCCGAGCTCTTCCGCGTCGTGCTCGAGCTGCGCGACCGCGGCGTCGCCATCCTGTTCGTCTCGCACTTCCTCGACCAGGTCTACGAGGTCTGCGACCGGGTGACGGTGCTGCGCGAGGGTCGCTGCGTAGGGGAGCACCGCACGCGCGAAGTGCTGCGCGTCGAGCTGCTCGAGCAGATGACGGGCAGCACGCCGGCCGAGCCCCGGCGGGATGCTGCCGGCACCGGCGAGCCGGGCGCCGGCGTGCCGCACGTCGTCGCTCGCGCCATCGTCGGGGGCCGCGCGGCCGGGATCGATCTCGAGCTCGCCGAGGGCGAGATCGTCGGGCTCGTCGGTGCCGTCGGCTCCGGACGCACGGCCCTCGCACGCCGGATCTCCGGGGTCGAGCGCCCGGTGTCGGGCACCGTCCAGATCGCGGGCGTCCGTCGCGACCTCGCGCACCCGCGCGACGCGATCGCGCTCGGGGTCGTCTACGCGTCCGAGGATCGCCGGGCGGAGGGCATCGTCGACCGGATGAGCGTCGCCGACAACATCGTGCTCGCGCTGCAGGCGGAGCGCGGCACGCTCCGGCCGCTCTCGCGCGCGCAGCGCGACGAGCTCGCCGAGAGCTGGATCGAGGCGCTCGCGATCAAGCCCGCCGATCCCTCGCGGCCGGCGGGCACGCTGTCGAGCGGCAACCAGCAGAAGGTGCTGCTCGCACGCCTGCTGTGCCTGTCGCCGCGGGTGCTCATCCTCGACGAGCCGACGCGCGGCATCGATGCGGGCGCGAAGTCGGAGGTGCAGCACCTCGTCGAGGACCTCGCCGCCAACGGGGTGGCGGTGCTGTTCATCTCGGCGGAGCCGGAGGAGGTCGTCGGGCTCGCGACCAGGGTCGTCGCGCTCCGCGACGGGCTCGCGGTCGGGTCGTTCGACGCCGACGGGCTCACCGTCGAGTCGCTGCTCGCGGCCGTGGCGGAGAGCGGCGACGACTGAGATGACGAACGAGGAGGCGGCGCCGAAGGCCGCGAACATCTTCGACGTGGCGCGGCTCGCGGGCGTCTCGCACCAGACGGTCTCGCGCGTGCTCAACGACCTCCCGAACGTGCGGCCCGCGACGCGGCAGCGCGTCGAGCACGCGATCGCCCAGCTGCGCTATAGCCCGTCCCCGGCCGCTCGCGCCCTCGTCACCCGCCGGACGCGCACGATCGGCCTCGTCACGCCCGGAGTGCCCGACTACGGCCCGACGTCGATCGCGCTGCGCTTCAACCTCGCGGCCCGGCAGGCGCGGTACAGCGTGCACGCGGTGCACGCCCTGACGCACGAGGTGACGGACGTGCGCGCGGCCGTTGACGAGCTGCTGCGCCAGCGCGTCGACGCGATCGTGCTCATCGTCATCGACGTCGCCGTGCTCGAGGCGATCCGCACGATCGAGCTCGGCGTGCCGCTCGTCGCGGTCGCCGCGACGCCGCGCGCGTCGTCGACGACGATCTCGATCGACCAGTACCGCGGCGCGCGATCCGCGGTGCGGCACCTCGCGGAGCTCGGGCACGAGCGCATCCTGCACATCGCGGGCCCGGCGAGCATGCCCGACGCGGTCGAGCGGGTGCGCGGCTGGCGCGACGAGCTCGCCGCGCACGGCCTCGTGGCGAGCGACCCGGCGGCCGGCGACTGGAGCGCCGAGAGCGGCTACCGGGTCGGGTCGACGCTCGAGCTGCGCGCGGGCGACGGCGTCTTCGTCGCGAACGACCAGATGGCCATCGGCCTGCTCGCGGCGCTCCGAGAGCGGCGACTGCGCGTGCCCGAGGACGTGAGCGTGGTCGGCTTCGACGACGTGCCGGAAGCGGCCTACCTCGATCCGCCGCTCACCACCGTGCGACAGGACTTCGACCGGCTCGGAGAGCTGATGATGCAGAAGGTGCTCATCGCGATCGAGGAGCCGGACAGCGCGAGCCAGGACGCGCCGCTGCCGACGCGGCTCATCGTGCGGGGATCGACGCGCGCTCGACCGTGAACGGGCCCGCGGCGGCACGTGCGGCGTTGCATCGCGGCAGGAGGGTTCGGCAGGGCCTCCCACGGGCAGCGCGATGGGCGCATGCTGGGGGCATGCAGATGCCGAGCGCGACGCGATGACCCCGGCGCGGCAGCGCGGGAGGCGGTGGTGGCTCGGTCGGGCGGTCGCCGCGCTGCTCGCGGCCTCGCTGCTCGTCGGCGGTGGCACCGCGCTCACCGTGACGGCGCTGCAGCCCGCGCCCCCGCTCGCGGGTGCGGCTGTCGGGGCGGATCTCGGCGTGGCTGCCGCGCCCGCCGCGATCGACTGGCCGGGGTCGTCGGCCGCCGGAGCGTTCCGGGTGGTGGGCGTCGACGGGGCCGAGGGCTCGTTCGGCGCCGCGGGGCCGATGCCGATCGCCAGCATCGCCAAGCTCGTCGCCGCGCTCGTGGTGCTCGAGCGACACCCGCTCGGTGCCGACGAGCAGGGGCCGACGATCACGATCGGCCAGGGCGACGTCGACGACCTGCGCGCCGTGACGCGCGAGGGCGCATCCGTGCTGCCGGTGACGGTCGGGCAGCAGCTGACCCAGCGCCAGCTGCTCGACGCGTCGATGCTCCGCAGCGCGGCGAACGCCTCGACGACGCTGACGACGTGGGCGTTCGGGACCACGCGCAACTACCTCGGTGAGGCGCGGCGATGGCTCGAGGCGCACGACCTGGACGGCATCCGGATCGTCGACGCGACGGGCCTCAGCGCCGACAACACCGCGAGCGCCGTCGATGTCGCGCGGCTGATGGCGCTCGTGGACGACGCTCCGACGCTCCGCGCCATCTCTGGGCAGCGCGCGGCGTGGCTGCCGGGGCTCGGCCCCGTCGCGAGCACGAACGGAGCGCTCGGCGCTGCGGGGATCGACAGCGGGAAGACGGGGAGCCTCAACCGGTCGGGTCGGACCGTCGTCGTGGGTGCCTCCGTCGAGGTCGGTGACCGGACCTTCCGCATCCACGCGGCGCTGCTCGGCATCGGTCGATCGGCCGACCGGGACGCGGCGATCGTGCGACTGGTCGAGAGCGTCGCGCGCAACCTGTCCGAGCGCGAGGTCGTCGGTGCGGGCGACGTGATCGCCACCTACGACGCGTCGTGGGGCGAGCGCATCGAGCTGCGGTCGCGGACGGCGCTGCGCATCGTCGTGTGGCGCGAGCACGGTGCGACCGCTGACCTGGAGATCCCGGATGAGCTCGCCGTCGGCGCGCAGGCCAGCGTGGCGCTCACGGTGACCAGCAGCGTCGAGCAGGAGCTCGCGTGGCTCGACACCGCCGGCGCGCCGCGCCCACCGACCCTCGGGTGGCGGCTCGAGCACATGGGCGAGGTGCTCGGCTGGCGGTTCGAGCAGGATCGCGCGGGAGCCCTAAACGGGGCATCGATCAGCTGAAGCGCTCTCGCACCCGCTCGGCCTGCTCGTGCGTCAAGCGGTATGGCGCGAAGATGCGGTGCCCGTCGAACAGGCCTCGACCGTCGTCCGGGTTGCGCAGGAAGACGCGGATCGCGCGGCCCGCGTCGGTGTGGCCGAGCTCGTGGGCGAGGTCGTGCGCAGTGGTCGTCTCTTGCATCCCGGCGAGCGTATCCAGGGCTCGTCGGGCGGCTTGGCGTGCAAGCAGAACCTGTGCAATTCTTGCGTCGTGGCAGGCATCGTGGACCGAGACGAGATCGCTTCGCAGGTGACTGCGAAGCTCATCGCGACGCATCCGGAGTACGACCGCGACGAGGTCGACCGGATCGTCGAGGAGGAGCTCTCCGCGATCGAGCACAGCCCGGTGCAGGACTTCCTGCTCGTGCTCACCGAGCGCGCCGCGAAGAAGCGTCTCAAGCGAGCCGCGAAGCGGGACTAGCCCGTCACACCCGGCGCCGCGACGCCCGGACGATGGCCTCGAGCGCCGAGCCCTCGGCCACGCTCCACGCGTCGTCGCGCGCTGCCGGCTCGTAGGCGATGGCGCGCCGCTCGACCTCGGCCCACGACACGGTGCGCTCGGCGTCCAGCTCGGTGAGGATCCAGTAGAGCCGATCGACCGCCTCGTCGCGCGAGCTGTGGCGCGACGCGGTCGCTGTCGGGCGATGGATGGTCACGCTCGCGCTCCGTCGTTGGGGCTCATGCCACCAGCATGGCGGTGCACTGCGGCGGCGCACAACGGTGTGCACCAGACGTTCACCGAGCCGAAACACGCCGGCCACGATGGCTGACCCACGGCCGACCGGTCAGATCGACTCGGCCGCGCGCATCGCGCCGGTGTCGTCGGGTCGCATCGCGCCCGTGTCGTCGGGTCGCATCGCGCCGGTGTCGTCGGGCGCCGGCGCGGAGATCGGGGCCGGGCCCACGGTGCGCGAGCGGGCGATGCTCCGCGCCAGGCTCACGCGCAGCACGACGACGATGCCGACGACGACGAGGATGAAGATCGAGGCCGCCACGAGGAGCGGGGAGAACAGTGTCAGATCCAACATGACGGCCACCAGGGCCCTTCTGTGGAAGCCAGACAGCGGAGTCGCTACGTGCGCTGAGAGGGAATGGGACGCACCTGCGGATGAGGCTTGCGCTGGCTGCCATCAAGTCGATGGCCAGTGCTCCGACGCTATCGCGCTTGGGGGACAAGCGCGAGGGGCAATCCCCGGCGCGTCGCCCGGGCGCCGAGCGGCCGCCCCGCGATGGCGGGGCGGCCGCGGTGCCGGTCTTAGCGCTGAAGGAAGTCGAGCAGCGCCGCGTTGAACTCGGCGGGGTGGCTCGCGTTCAGCCCGTGCGGGGCACCCGGGATGAGCACGAGCTCGCTGCCCGGGATCGCCTCGTGGGTGCGCTTGCCGGATCCCTCGAAGGGCACGATGCCGTCGGCATCCCCGTGGAGCACGAGCGTCGGCACCGTCACGAGCTCGAGGTCGTCGCGGAAGTCGGTGATGCCGAACGACTGCATGGCCTCGAGTGCCGCGAGCTTGTCGGCCTGCAGGCACAGCGTGATCGCCTGCTGGCGCTCCGCCTCGGTCACGAGCACGTCGCCATCGGCGTTCGCCGAGAAGAAGTCCCTCGTGAAGCCGTCGAAGAACGCCTCGCGGTCGGCCGTCAGCTGTGCCGTCATCGCGGTCGCCTTCGCGACGGTGAGCGGGCCATCCGGGTTGTCCGGGGTCTGCATCATGCGCGGCGGCACCGCCGCGGCGAAGACGACGCTGCGCAGGCGCTCCTGCCCGTGCCGCGCGATGTAGCGCGCGACCTCGCCGCCGCCCATCGAGAAGCCGACGAGCGTGACGTCGCGCACGTCGAGCTGCTCGAGCAGGCCGGCGAGGTCGTCGGCGAGGGTGTCGTAGCCGTAGCCCGTCTTGGGCTTGTCGCTGTGGCCGAAGCCACGGCGGTCGTAGGCGATGACGCGGTAGCCGGCGTCGAGGAGCGCCTGGCGCTGCGGCGCCCAGGACGCGCTCGAGAGCGGCCAGCCGTGGATCAGCACGACGGGCCTTCCGGTGCCGTGGTCCTCGACGTGCACGCGCACGTCCTTGAGACCCAGCATGCGGGTGTTGACGGGGATGTCGGTCATGGAGGTCCTCCTCGTCGGGGCTGCGTGGCGGGTGCTGGCTGAGGGTGTTCGGAGCGACCGGACACGCGGTTCGGATCGTGGCGGAGGGCGCGAGCGGCGCGGCCGCGCTCGCGCAGGTGTTCGGCGACGGCGTCGTCATCGGCGAGCGCCGCAGCGCGCTCGAACGCCGCGGTCGCGTCGAGACCCGCGGCCGCGAGGAGGTGCGCCCGCGTCGCCCAGTACGGCTGGAAGTCGTCGGCGTCGTGCGGCAGCGCGTCGAGCCCCGCGGCCGGCCCGTGCAGCCGAGCGGTCACGGCCGCGGCGGCGACGTGCGCGCCGAGGCTCGGCGCGGTCGCGAGCATCGCCGCGTAGAGCACCTCGAGCGCGCGCCAGTCGGTCGAGCCCGTGCGCCGGCGGTCGCAGTGCACGGCGTCGATCGCCGCCTCGAGCTGGAAGCGCCCCGGCGGGCCGTCGGGGCGCGCGCGGCGGAGGTGCTGCTCGGCCTCCTCGAGCAGGGCGGCATCCCAGTCGCGCGGATCCTGCTCCTCGAGCGGGACGAACGCGCCGGTTCGCCGGCGCGCGAGCGAGAAGGTCGTGAGCGCCGCGAGCCCCCACGCCTCGGCCTCGCGCTCGAGCAGCGTCGCGAGCGTGACCGCCAGGTAGCGGGCCTCGCCGGCGAGCGACGCCGCGTCGCCGCGCCACGCGATCGCCGCGCAGCCGTAGATCGCCTCGAGCACGGCGGGCAGCCGCTCGGGCATCGCTCGCCGATCGGGGATCGCGAAGGGGATGCGGGCATCCTTGATCCGCCGCTTCGCCCGCACGAGCCGCTGCGCCATCGTCGCCGGCGGCAGCGCGAACGCCCGCGCGATCTGGGCGGCCTCGAAGCCGAGCACCGCCTGCAGCATGAGCGGCGCCCGCGCCGCCGGGTCGATCGCCGGGTGCCCGCACGCGAACAGCAGCTCGAGCCGGCGGTCGCCGATCGCGTCCGGGTCGTGCCGCTCGAGCGGATCCCAGGCCGCGCTGTCGTCGTCGAGCGGTGCGGAGGTGCGCGCGGCTGCCGAGCGCCACGCATCCCGCTGCCGGTTGCGCGCAACGGTGAGCAGCCAGCCGTCGGGGTTCGTGGGCACGCCCGCGGCGGGCCAGCGGCGCAGCGCCTCCTCGAAGGCGGCGGCGAGGGCGTCCTCGGCGAGCGCGAGATCCCCGGTGGGGGCGGCGAGCAGCGCGACGAGCCGGCCGTAGGAGGTGCGGGCGGCGTGCTCTGCTGCCGCCCGCGCCTCCTGGGTGCTCATGCGGGCCTCAGGCGCTCGGGGTCCAGGCGCCGTCGACCGTGTGGACGGCGCCGGGGCGGATCTCGACGGCGCCCCAGTGCACGGGCGGCGCCTGCCGCGCCCACTCGATCGCGGCGTCGAGATCGGGCACGTCGATCACGATCGTGCCGCCGAGCTGGTCCTTGGTGTCGGCGAAGGGGCCGTCCTGCACCTGCAGGGCACTGTCGCGCATCCGCACCGTGGTGCTCGCGACCGACGGCTGCAGCACCTCGCCGGCGACGAGCACGCCCGCGCCGTGGAGCGTGGCGGCGTAGCTCGCGAAGGCGCGCTGGCCCTCGGCGAGGGCCTCGGCGCCGAGCGTCTCCGCGGTCGCCTCGGGGTAGTGCAGCAGCAGCGTGTAGCGCATGGTGGTCCTCCTCGAGCCGGTCTCACGCGACAGCGTAGAGCGAGGGGTCGTGGTGGTGGGGGTGGTGGTCATGGGAGGTCCCTTCGTCGTGGCGGCCGGTGCGGCCGTCGAGGGGATGACGATCGAGCGGCCCGCCGATCGACAGGTCGCGCCGCATCCGCTCATGGAGCCGTCCCGGAGCACGCGGCGCCCATACTGGGATCGACCACACGGACTCGACGGGATGGGGATGCGATGGAGCAGCGGACGCTCGGACGGACGGGGCGCAGCGTCTCGGTGATCGGCCTCGGCACCTGGCAGCTCGGCGCCGACTGGGGCGACGTCAGCGAGCAGGACGCGATCGCCGTGCTGCGCGCGGCGCACGACAGCGGGGTCCGCTTCTTCGACACGGCCGACGTCTACGGCGATGGCAGGAGCGAGCGGATCATCGGCGCGTTCCTCCGCGAGCTGGGCGACCACGACGTGGTCGTCGCGACGAAGGCCGGGCGCCGGGTGCCGCAGCTGCCCGAGCACTACACCCTCGAGCACCTGCGGTCGTGGGTCGACCGCTCGCGCGAGAACCTCGGCGTCGAGCGCCTCGACCTCGTGCAGCTCCACTGCCCGCCGACCGCGGTCTACGGCCAGGACGCGGTGTTCGACGCGCTCGACACGCTCGTCGCCGAGGAGCGCATCGCGGCCTACGGCGTGAGCGTCGAGACCCGCGCGGAGGCGCTCGCCGCCGTCGCCCGGCCGGGCGTCGCATCCGTGCAGCTGATCCTCAACATGCTGCGGCTGGCGCCGCTCGAGGCGGTGCTGCCCGCCGCCGCCGATGCGAACGTCGGCATCATCGTGCGGGTGCCGCTCGCGAGCGGCCTGCTCTCGGGGAAGTACGACGAGCGCACGACCTTCGCCGAGGACGACCACCGCACCTACAACCGCGAGGGGAAGGCGTTCGACATCGGCGAGACCTTCTCGGGCGTGCCGTTCGAGACCGGCCTCGAGGCCGTCAGGAGGCTCGCGCCGCTCGTGCCCGCCGAGGCGACCATGGCGCAGTTCGCGCTCCGATGGATCATCGACCAGCCGGGCGTCAGCACGGTGATCCCCGGCGCGCGGAGCGTCGAGCAGGCGCGGAGCAACGCGGCCGCCGCCGAGCTGCCGCCGCTGTCAGCGGAGGCGCTCGCCGGCGTCGAGGCCGTCTACCGGGAGGTCATCGCGCCGCACGTCGCCGGCCGCTGGTGACGCTCAGCTGGGCCGGCCGTACGCGTCCAGGAGGCGCAGCCATACCTCGCTGATCGTCGGATACGCCGGCACGGCATGCCACAGCCGGTCGATCGGCACCTCGCCGACGACGGCGATCGTCGCGGCGTGGAGCAGCTCGGCGACGTCCTGGCCCACGAACGTCGCGCCGACCACGACCTGCCGCTGCTCGTCCACGACGAGCTTCGCCCTGCCCGTGTAGCCGTCGGCGTGCAGGCTCGCGCCCGCCACCTTGCCGATGTCGTGCTCGACCGCGCGGACCTCCATGCCGGCCTCGCGCGCCTGCGCCTCGGTGAGCCCGACGGCGGCGACCTCCGGGTCGGAGAACACCACGCGCGGCACCGCGCCGTGGTCGGCGGTCGCGACGTGCTGGCCCCACGGGGCGTCGGCGACGGGGGAGCCGTCGAGCCGCGCCGCGATCGCCTCGCCGGCCGCCCGCGCCTGGTACTTGCCCTGATGCGTCAGCAGCGCGCGTCCGTTCGCATCGCCGACCACGTAGAGCCAGTCGGTGCCGGCGACGAGCATGGTGTCGTCGACCCCCAGGTCGGTGCCGACACCCACGTCCTCCAGTCCGAGGTCGTCGAGGGCCGGGCGACGGCCGGTCGCGACGAGGAGCTCCTCGGCCTCGAGCCTCCCGCCGTCCTCGAGCTCGATCGAGACGATCCCGTCGTCCCCTCGCTCGACGCGGGTGGGCGTGGCGCCGTCTCGCACGTCCACGCCCTCCTCGCGGAGGGCGGCGGCGACGAGGTCACCGACGAACGGCTCCTCGCGGCGGAGCAGGCCGCCGCGGGCGAGCAGCGTGACCCGAGCGCCCAAGGACGAGAACGCGAATGCCAGCTCGACACCGGACACACCGCCGCCGATCACCACGAGGCGGGCGGGGACGTGATCGGCGGACGTCGCCTCGCGGGTGCCCCACGGGGCGGCGTCCGCGAGGCCGGGGATGTCGGGCAGCGTCGGCACCGAGCCGGTCGCGAGCGCGACGGCGCGCGCCGAGCACGTGCGGTCGCCCACCTGCACGAGGCCGCGGCCGACGAGGCGCGCTCGCCCTCGGATCAGGTCGATCCCGGCCGAGGCGACCCACTCGGCCTGCCCCGAGTCGTCCCAGTCGCTCGTGAACGACGTGCGCCGCGCGAGGACGGCGGAGGCGTCGATCCCGCCCGAGATGGCTTCGTGCGCGCCCGCGACGCGACGGGCGGCGCGGAGCGCGTGGCCCGACCGCAGGAGCGCCTTCGACGGCATGCAGGCCCAGTAGGAGCACTCGCCGCCGACGAGCTCGGACTCGACGATCGCGACCCGAGCGCCGCGCCGCGCGGCGTAGTCGGCCACGTTCTCCCCGACGGCGCCCGCGCCGATGACGATGAGGTCGTAGTCGTGCGAGCCGCGCTCCGAGGTGGTCATGCTGCATCCTCTCGTGCCCGTTCGACGTCCGTCGAGCGGCGCGCGCCGCGGGTCCAGCCGGCCCGAGCCTCGCGTGCGTCAGAATCGACCCATGCGCGACGAGCCACCGGGTCATCGCGGCGGCGGCTGGGCGGGGGAGTACGCGCTCGTGCTCGGTGTCGTCGCGCTCGTCTGCGCGCTCGTGCCGGTGGTCAGCGACCTCGTCGCCGGGCCGCTCGGCGCGGTCGCGATCGTGCTGGGGCTCGTCGGCGTGCGCCGCCACCAGGCGGGGCGCGACCGACGCGTGGCACCCGCGATCCTCGGCGTGGTGCTCGGCACGCTCGTGCTCTGCGTCGTGGCCATCATGTTCGCGGCCTCGCACACCTGAGCGGCGTCGCGCCGCGGCCCGGATCCACCCTCGACAGCGGTCGTGCATGCCGCGATGATGGGCGCGTGCCCGATCCCTCACTCCTCGTCGGCCTCGGGTGGACGGCGGGCATCCTCGTCATGGGCGGCTTCGTCCTCTTCGAGCTGCGCGCGCCCGACCGGCCGGCCGGCACCTCGATGGCCCGCGTCGCGACGGTCGTCGCGATCCCGGTCGCCGTGACGGCGGCCTGCTTCGTGCTGCTGGCGTGGGCGGCGGGCCTGGACTGAGCCCGCCGCGGCGGCTCACTCCTCGATCGCGCCGCCGAGGCTCCGCAGGTGCTCGCGGAAGCTGATGCCGCGCTCGTTGCGCGCCGCGAGGTAGTCCGCGAAGCGCAGCTGCTCGCGCAGCGAGGTGCCCGAGGCCATGGCGGCCGCCTGCCGGCGCTCCGCGTCGCGGATGGCCGCAGCGGCATCCGCCACGGCGCCCGCGTGCTCGAGCGCGACGAGGATGACGCCGTCGTCGTCGATGAGCACGAGGTCGTCGCGGGTCGCCTCGTGCTCGCCGCAGCGGGCGCGCTCGAGCGCGTCCACGGGCTGCGGATCCGCCGACGCAGGCCCGGTCGGCGACGTGCCGAGGCTCACCACCGGCAGGCCGATCTCGCGCAGCTCCGAGGTGTCGCGGTGCAGGCCCCAGATGACGATCCCGGCGATCCCGGCGCCGACCGCCTCGAGTGCGACGAGGTCGCCCACGGAGGCTCGATCCGTGCGGCCGCCGTCGTCGACGACGAGCACGTCGCCGGGCTGCGCCCGCTCCATCGCCTCGAGGAACACGTCGACGCTGCCCGTGTGCTGCGCCGGCAGCGCTCGCCCGACGACGTGCACGCCGCTCTGCAGGGCCCGCATGCCGCTCGGCGCGCACCGCACGGGCAGCCCGAGCCGCATGCACCCGTCCGCGACGTGCGGGGTCGAGAGCGCTCGGAACGCGGCGAGGATCTCGGCGGTCACGATGCTCCGACCCTCGGGCGTCAGCCCTCGTCCGCGATCGGCTCGAGCGTCAGGAACAGCCCGCCGTAGGGCGGCAGGCTCACGCTGAAGCTCTGCAGGTCGTCGACGTGGCCGATGCTGTCGCCGGTCGCGGCGTCGATGACGTCGCACTGGGTCTGCAGCGCCTCCGAGTGCACGGTGCCCTCGATCGCCTCGCCCGAGAAGTTGAGCACCGTCACCTGGATGCGCGCATCCTCGTCGGTGTGGTCGCCGTCGTCGAGGCGGTGCACGAGCACGAGCATGGCCGGGTGCGCGACGTGCGGCACGTCGAGCTGCGTGGCGGTCGCGATGCCGCCCTCTCGGCGGATCGTCAGCACGTCGGCGAGGCCGTTGAGGAACGAGTCCGGCTGCTCGATCTGCGACGGCAGCGATCCGTAGAGCGCGCGGCCGCGCGGCATCCCGGCCGACGATCCCGGGGCGTCCGGCGCCGCGTCCATGAGGTCGTGGGCGCCGCGCTCGATCCAGCGGGTGTCGCCGGTCGCGATGAGGTCCTGCACCTGGTCGGCCGGCACGGTGAGCATGCCGGTGAGGTCCCAGCCCGAGAGCGCGAAGACGCCGGGCTGCCACGCGTTGTACTTCGCGAGCAGCAGGTGGGCGTCGCGGATCGCGGGGATCGCCTCGTCGGTGATCTCGTCGAGCGTCGCGAAGCCCTGCGTCGCCGCGATGAGCGACGCCGTGGTGCAGGCGATGCCGTTCTGCGTGAACACCCGGTTGTAGTCGGCGCTGCCGGTGAGCGCCTCGGTGAGCTCTGCGCGGATGAGCTCGGCGAGCGAGCCGCCGGAGATCTCCTCGTGGCGGAAGACGTAGGTGTCGTCGCGGTGGCGCGTCGCCCAGTGCACGAGCTCGTAGGTCAGCTCGTCGTGGTTCTGCAGCCCGTGCACGAGCCCGACCGGCTCCACGCCGAGATCGAGCGACGTCATGAGCGTGAGCCGCAGGAACTCCGTGTGGCCGGTCGCGAGCGCGTGGTGGTAGCCCGGGCGGCTGACGAAGTCGTACGACAGGTCGGCGCCGACGGCACCGGTGTCGCGGATGTCCTCGATCGTCAGGTTGAGCTCCTGGAACGTGAAGCCGCCCACCTTGCGCACCATGCCCGAGATGATGTGGTTCGCCGCGTGCGAGAGCGGGTGCCCCTCCGACCATGCCGGCAGGCCCTCCGCGCTCTTCTCGACGCCGAGGAATCCGTTCGCGTCGAGGCGCAGGGCGCTCGTGCCGAGGTCGCCGAGCGAGTGCAGGGCATCGCCGATGACGAGGCGCATGCCCGCGAAGGTCGGGTCGAGCCAGTTGATCGACGGCTGGCCCTCCTTGAAGTAGTGCAGGTACACCCAGCGGCGCTCGTTGCCGTCGACGCCCAGCACCGGCGCGGTCGCGCTCCAGTTCGTCTCCTTCACGCCTGGCGTGTAGAAGATGACGCGCTGCAGCTCGCCGATGATGTAGCCGCGCTCGGCGAGCTCGCGCTCGCACGCCGCGTCGAGGTTCACCGCGTCGCGGCCCTCCGGCACGTCGGGCAGCAGGTGCCAGTCCTCCGGCGGGATCTCGACCATGTGGTAGATGCCGGGATAGTCCTTGAACGCCATCTCGGCGAGCCGGAAGTCGGCGCCCTTGCCCGTGTGACCCGGCACGATGTCGTCGATGATGCTGCCGTTGTGCGAGTCGGCGACGTCGGAGAGGCGGCGGAACGCCTCCTCGCTGCCGAAGGCCGGGTCGATCTGGGTGCTGATGCGGTCGAAGTGGCCGTCGACGCTCGGCGTCTCGCGCCAGTCGGTGATGCCGCCGGCGCGCTTCACCGGGCCGGTGTGGAGGCCGTTGATGCCGACGTGCTCGAACGCGGCCCAGAGCGCGTCGTCGCCGAGCGCCTCCAGGAACGACTGCCCCGGCCGCGTGATGAGCGAGATCGGGTAGGCCGTGAACCAGACGTCGCTCGTGCCGATCGCGCGGCGCGCATCCGGTCGCGCGTAGGGGTTGCGCCACATCGAGGGCTGCCCCGACAGCTGGCGGCTCAGGACGTCGGAGTCCTTGAGCATCGACTGCCGCACGAGCCACTCGACGTACGAGGGGTTCGACGCGTTGGCCGTGCGCGGGTCGGTGCTGAACCGCCGCACGCTGCCGCCGCGGAACTGGTCGCGCGGGCGCAGCCGTCGGGGACGAGCGGGGTAGCGCTGCTCGTCGTAGGTGATCTCGGTGCCGTGCTCGTCGGGCTCATCCACGTGTGCAGTCCTATCACGACAGCTCGGGCGGGACTCGTGTGCGACGCGGTCCGGGCGGATGCGCGCGGCACGCCTCGGCGCCCGTCGCGCCTGCGAGGATCGTGCCATGCGCGCCCTCATCCTCGACGCCGTCCGCGGCACGCCCGCGGTCCGCGATGTGCCATCGCCCGTGCCGCCGCCCGGCGGCGTGGTGGTGCGGGTGATGGCGACCGGGCTGTGCCGCAGCGACTGGCACGCCTGGGCGGGGCACGACGACATCGCCTTCCCGCACGTGCCCGGCCACGAGCTCGCGGGCGTCGTGGCCGCGGTGGCCGATGACGTGGTCGCCTGGCGGGTGGGCGACCGGGTGACGGTGCCCTTCGTGTGCGGCTGCGGGCGGTGCGAGTGGTGCCTCGCGGGCGAGGCGCAGGTGTGCCCGCAGCAGGAGCAGCCCGGCTTCACGCACTGGGGCTCGTTCGCCGAGCAGGTCGCGCTCCACGCCGCGGACGCGAACCTCGTGCGCATCCCCGACGGCGTCGACTTCGCGACCGCCGCGAGCCTCGGCTGCCGCTTCGCGACCGCGTACCGCGCGCTCGTCAGCCGGGCGCGCGTGGAGGCAGGGGAGTGGGTGACCGTCGTGGGCGCCGGCGGCGTCGGGCTCAGCGCCGTGATGATCGCCCGCGCGCTCGGCGCCCGGCCCATCGCGATCGACCGCAACCCGGCCGCGCTCGAGCTCGCGCTGCAGCTCGGCGCCGAGCACGCCGTGCTCGCCGACGGCACCGACGTGCCCGCCGCGGTCGCCGCGACCACCGGCGGCGGCAGCCACGTCGCGGTCGACGCCGTCGGCAGCGAGCAGACGAGCGCGGATGCCCTGCTGAGCCTGCGCCGCCGCGGGCGGCACGTGCAGATCGGCCTGCTGCCGCCCATCGACGGGCACCCGCGCGTGCCGATGTCGCGCGTCATCGCGTGGGAGCTCGACGTGCTCGGCAGCCACGGCATGGCGGCGCGCGACTACCCGGGGATGCTCGCGCTCATCGAGCGCGGCGTGCTCGCGCCGCAGCGGCTCGTGGAGCGCACGGTGGGGCTCGAGGAGCTCGTGACGCTCCTGCCCGCATTCGATCGCGCGACGGCGGCAGGCATCACGATGGTGGATCCCCGCTTGGGCGGACCGGAGGCCTAGGACCGCATCCGGCTCGCGTCACGTGCGCTTCGTGGCCCGGATGCGCTCGATCGTGCCGAGCTTGAGCCGCTCGTCCTCGTCGATCGTGAATCCGGCCGCCTCGACGAGCGGGAGCTGGCGGCGGGTGAAGTGCTCTCCCGCGACCCGCACGCTCACGAGCTCGACCAGCCGCTGCGCCGCGCGCAGCGGCCACGCGCTGCTCGCCACGTGGTCGAGCAGCAACAGCCGGCCGCCTGGGACGAGCACGCGGTGCATCTCGCGGATGGCGACGGCGGGCTGCGGGATGCTGCAGAGAGCGAGCGCGCAGACCACCGTGTCGAACGCGGCGTCGTCGACGGGCAGCCGCTGCGCATCCCCCTCGAGCAGCGTCACCGGGCGGCCGAGCGCCGCCATGCGCGAGCGCGCCTCGGCGAGCATCCCGGGGCTGATGTCGACGCCGGTGACGACCGCGTCGGCGGGGTAGTGCGGCACGTTCGTGCCGGTGCCGACCCCGACCTCGAGCACTCGGCCGACGGCCCGCGCGCCGAGCCACTCGCGGCCGCCGGTGAACCAGATGCGCTCGAGGCGCGCCATGCTCGCGTCGTAGTCGGGGGCCGCCCTGTCCCAGACCCGCCGCTGGAGGGCGGACGCGTCGTCGCCGTCGCGATGCGCCATGCCGTCCTCCTCCGCCTGCTGGGCCGCCGTGCAGCCGCATCCGCGATGGCGTCGAGCGAGCGGGCGCCCTACGCTGGCACCGTACGCCCGCCGCGGCCATCGTGGGGAGGCCGTGCGCTCACCCGGAGGTGCTCCATGGCCACGACGCGGACGCCCGCACTCCCGCCGCGCTGGTTCGTCCGCGGCGCGTGGGTCGTGCACCGGCTGCTCTACCGCACGACCAGGCGCGGACTGCGGCGCGCGCGCCCCGGCGTCATGGGCATGCTGCGGCTGCGCACCACGGGTCGGCGCTCGGGCGAGGAGCGCAGCGCGATCATCGGCTACATGGAGCACGACGGCGCCTTCGTGACGTTGGCGATGAACGGCTGGGCGGCGGCCGACCCCGCCTGGTGGCTCAACCTGCAGGCGCACCCGGATGCGTGGGCCGACACCGTCGACGGCGTCGTGCGGGTGCGCGCGCGCGAGGCGCTCAGCGACGAGCGGGCGCAGCTGTGGGCGGCGATCGCGCGATTCGACGGCTGGGGAGACATCGCTGCGGCCGCGCAGCTGCGGCCGCACACCGCGGTCGTGGTGCTCGAGCGCCGCTGACGCGGCTCGCAGGGACGCGTCCGGCGCACGCACCAGAATGCCGGCGCACGCGTCAGAATGGGGGGATGCGCGATCCCGAGCACTGGTCCCTGTCGGCGATGTGGTGGCACGTCTACCCGCTCGGCTTCACGGGCGCGCAGATCCGCGACCGGGACGATCCCGAGGGTGAGCCGATCGTGCACCGCCTGCCGCGGCTCGAGTCGTGGCTCGACCACGTCGTGGAGCTCGGGCTGAACGGCATCGCGCTCGGGCCGGTGTTCGAGAGCACCACGCACGGCTACGACACGACCGATCACTTCCGCATCGACCCGCGGCTCGGCGACGACGCCGACTTCGACAGGCTGATCGCGGCGGCGCACGAGCGCGGCATCCGCGTGCTGCTCGATGGCGTCTTCAACCACGTCGGGCGCGAGCACCCCGCGTTCCGGGCGGCGCTCGCGGATCCCGGCAGCGACGAGGCGGCGCTCTTCCAGCTCGGTGCGGGCGGCGACGCGGAGGTCTTCGAGGGCCACGAGGCGCTCGTGGCCCTCGACCACGGGGGCGACGCCGCCGCCGAGCTCGTGACGCGCGTCATGCTGCACTGGCTCGACCGCGGGATCGACGGCTGGCGGCTCGACGCCGCCTACAGCGTGCCGAGCGAGTTCTGGGCGCGCGTGCTGCCTGCGGTGCGCGAGCAGCACGCGGACGCGTGGTTCCTCGGCGAGGTCATCCACGGCGAGTACGCCGAGATCGTCGAGTCGTCGACGATGGATGCCGTCACGCAGTACGAGCTGTGGCAGGGCATCTGGCACAGCCTCGCCGAGCGCAACCTCTTCGAGCTCGAGCACGCGATCGGCCGCCACAACGCACTGCTCGCGACGTTCGTGCCCTACACGTTCCTCGGCAACCACGACGTGACGCGCATCGCGACCTCGGTCGGCCGCGACCTCGTGCCGCACGCGCTCGCGGTGCTGTGCACGGTGGCGGGCATCCCGTCGGTGTACGCGGGCGACGAGCTGGGCCTCGAGGCCGTGAAGGAGGAGCGCTGGGGCGGGGACGACGCCATCCGGCCGGAGTTCCCCGAGCGGCCGACGCCCGCCGACGAGCTCGACGACGCGACCCGCAGCACGCTCGACCTGCACCGCACCTTGATCGCGATCCGCCGCCGGCACCCGTGGCTGACGCGGGCGCACACCGACGTCGTCGTGGTCGAGAACGGCACGATCGTGCTGCGCACGGCGACCGCGGATGCGGCGATCGTCACGGCGCTCAACGTCACCGACGCTGCGGTGCGCCTCCCCGTCGCCGACGCGACGCAGCTGCTCGCCGGCGACGGCGAGCTTGCGGGCGATCGCGTCGCGCTCCCGCCGCACGGCTGGGCGACGCTCAGCAGCTGACGGGCTGCGCCGGCTGCCGGCGCGACCGTCGACGGGTGCCCGCACGCCCGACAGGTGCTCGCGCGCCCGAGAGGTGCTCGCGCGCCCGACGGGTGCCCGCGCGCCCGACAGGTGCCCGCGCGCCCGAGGGGTGCCCGCGCGCCCGAGGGGTGCCCTCGCGCCCGATGGGTGCCCGCGCGCCGCTACCTGTCGCGCGTAGGGCCACCTGTCGCGCCGACGCTGCCGGTCGGATCGACTGCGAGGATGGCCCAGTGCAGCGCGAAGCGGGGGCGGTCGTCGGCGAGGTGCGCGGCGGCGCGGACGCTGGTCGCGCGCTCGCACGCACGCTCGTCGCAGAGCTCGCGGGCGTCGACGCCGCATCCGTCTCGATCGTGCAGCGGTGCCCGGACTGCGGCGGTCCGCACGGGCGGCCCGTCGTGATGGCGCCGCCTGAGGCGCGGGGCGTCGCGGTCTCGCTCGCGCACGCAGGAGCGCGGCACGTCGCCGCAGCCCGGCGCGGCGGCCGCATCGGCGTCGATGCCGAGCTGCGCGAGGCCGCACCGGGTCGCGTGGAGGCGCTGCGCGGTCTGCTGCGCCGCGACGACGAGCTGCCCTGCGACGACGACCTGCTGCGGCGCTGGACGCGGATCGAGGCGGTGCTGAAGGCCGACGGCCGCGGCCTCCGCGTCGAGCCGGCGACTGTGGTGCTCGATGCCCGCGACGCTGGCCTCGTCGGCTCCGTGCCTGGCGCGGCCCGCGCCTACGACCTCCACGACATCGACCTCGGACCCGGCCTCGTCGTCGGCCTCGCCATCGAGCGCGACTGACGCCTGCCGCTCAGCGCCGCAGCACGCCCTCGACCTGCGCCCCGAGGTGGTGGCCGTCGCGGTCGATCCAGTAGCGGCGCTGCAGGCGCAGGGCGACGACGCTCGAGGTGGAGCGCACGTCGCGTCGGCTGCCGAGGTCGTCGAGCACGAATCGCGAGAGGTCGGCGGGACCTGCGAACACGGCGTAGAGGCTCACCGGCGCGTCGCCCGTGACGGTGCTCAGCAGCCGCACGCTCGGGTGGTCGACGAGCGAGTCGAGCAGCGACTGCACCGCTCGAGGCCGCACGTCGATCGAGACGACCGCGTTCAGCGGGTAGCCGACGAGCTCCGGCTGGATCTCGACGCGCGGCGAGACGGCACCGGTCGCCAGCAGCATCCGGATGGCCCGTGACGCCGTCGACGCGGAGGTGCCGACCTGCCGCGCCACCTCGGCCGCCGAGACCCGCGCGTTCGCGCCGAGCGCCCGCATGGTCTGGAACTCCAGCTCGGACAGGTCGTCGAGGCTCCGCAGCGGCGGCTCCGAGACCGGGGTGCGGTGCTGCTCGAGGGTGGCGACCTGCTCGTCGGCCAGCCGCTGGAACCGCCACGACTGGCCCACCTTGGCCGACTCGAGGATCATGCGGCTGTCGATCGCGCGCACGCCCGGGATGGACGGGATCCGCTCGGTGAGCAGCTCCTCCGGATCGGAGCCGCGCAGGGGGTAGAGGTTGGCGTAGATGTCGGCCGGTCCGCTGGCGTGCATCGCGAACTGCACATCCGGGATGCGCAGCAGCTGCTCGAGCACCGCGCGCGACTCGCCGGGCGCCGAGGTGATCCAGAGCTCGAACGGGTTGCTCGAGGTGATGAGCTGCCACGCGTAGCGGCCGACGGTGCGGAGCAGATGGTCCTGCTGCATGCGCGCCAGCCGGCGGTTCGCGGTGCTCGTGGGCATGCCGAGGACATCGGCGAGCACTGCCGTCGGCACGCGCGGCGCGATGTGCAGCGCGGCGACGATGTCGAGGTCGGTCGCGTCGAGGAGGGCCGGGAGCTCGCCGGGCGGGAAGCGCTGCATGGCCTCACGATACCGAGGGCGCGGGGTCGTCACCGGAGCAGTTGGCGAAGATTGCCGTTACGTGCGCGAAACGTGATTGGAATGCCCATGACGCTTGCGTCGCGCTACGGTTCTGCCTATAGTCGGCGGAGATGGTGACGCGGAAGCGGCATCGATCGCCTCGAGGGAGAGCACATGGAATCGCAGCAGCCGTGGCAGTGGACCGAAGCGGAGTGGCGCTCGCACGTCGAGCACGTGCGCGCCGGCGCATCGCTCGTGAGCGACGACCCCGCAGCCCGATGGCCCGGAGGTGCGCGCGTGGCGGTCGCCCTGTCGTTCGACTCCGACCACGAGACGCCGTCGCTCCGCGACGGCGAGACGTCACCGGGCCGGATGGCCCAGGGCGAGTACGGCGCGCGCGTCGCGGTGCCGCGGATCCTCGAGCTGCTGCGCCGCCACGAGGCGCCCGCCTCGTTCTACATGCCCGCCGTCTGCGCGCTGCTGCGCCCCGACGAGGCGCCCGGCTACGTCGCCGCCGGTCATGAGCTCGCGGTGCACGGCTGGATCCACGAGCGCAACACGGCGCTCACGTACGAGGACGAGCTCGACCTCGTCGGTCGTAGCCTCGACGTGCTCGAGTCGCAGACCGGTGTCCGACCCACCGGCATCCGCACGCCGTCGTGGGACTTCTCCGCGAGCACCCTGCGAGTCATCCGCGAGCTCGGGTTCGCGTACGACTCGTCGCTCATGGCCGACTCGGAGCCCTACGAGCTGCTCGAGCGCGGCGAGCGGACGGGCGTCGTCGAGATCCCGGTCGAGTGGATCCGGGACGACGCGCCGTACCTGATGATGGACCGCTTCGGCGGCCTCCGCCCCCACATGCCGCCCCGCCAGCTGACGCAGATCTGGATCGACGAGTTCGATGCAGCGCGCGCGGAGGGCGGCCTCTTCCAGCTCACGATGCACCCGCACATCATCGGGCACCGCTCGCGGATCCGGATCCTGGACGACCTCCTGGCCCACATCCGCTCCTTCGACGACGTCTGGATCGGCACGCACGCCGACCTCGCGTCGCACGTCCGCACCCTCCTCTGACCCGCAGCACCTCGAGAGAAGCAGCCATGACCACCACCATCAGCGAGACCGTCCACCAGACGAAGCTCAGCAAGAAGGGCCGCAAGGCCATCGTCGCTGGCAGCATCGGCAACGCCGTCGAGTTCGTCGACTGGGCGATCTACTCGACCTTCTCGTCGATCTTCGCCCACCACTTCTTCCCGCCCGGCGATGACATCGCCGCACTGCTCTCCACCCTCGCGATCTTCGCCGTCGGCTTCATCATGCGACCCGTCGGCGCGGCGGTCATGGGCTCGTACGCCGATCGCCACGGTCGCAAGCGAGGGCTGCTCTTCACGATCACCCTCATGGCGGTCGCCACCCTCGCGATCGGCCTCGCGCCGACGTACGAGCAGGTCGGCATCGCGGCGCCGCTGCTGCTCGTGCTCGCGCGCCTGGCGCAGGGCTTCGCAGCGGGCGGCGAGTTCGGCTCGGCCTCCGCCTTCCTGGTCGAGTCGGCCGCGCCGAAGCGCCGGGCGTTCGCCGGATCGTGGCAGCAGGTCTCGGTGGCCGCCGGCGTGCTCATCGCCTCCGGCGTCGGCACCGTCATCACCACGACGCTGCCGGACGACGCGATCGACAGCTACGGCTGGCGCATCGCCTTCATCTTCGCCGCGTCGCTCGGATTCGTCGGGCTGTGGCTGCGCCGCTCGGTCGAGGAGACCGACTCGTTCGCCACGGGCAAGCAGCGCGTGCAGCAGGCCGACTCGCCCCGTCGCCACAACGCCTTCGTCCGCATGATCGTCGACCACCCGGGTGCGAGCCTGCGTGTCTTCGGCATCACCATCGCCGGCACGCTCCTCTACTACATGTGGGTCAACTTCATGCCGACGTACGCGTCGGTGACCACGGGCATCCCGCTGAACCTCGCCCTGCTCGCGAACGTCATCGCCATGATCGTCTTCATCGTGCTGCTGCCGTTCGGAGGCTTGCTGTCGGACAAGATCGGTCGCAAGCCCACGATGGCGATGTTCGCCGGCGGCTTCCTGATCTTCGCCTGGCCTGCCTTCACCCTGCTGAACGGCGACTTCTGGACCCTGCTGGCCATCGAGCTCATCGGCGTCGTCCTGCTCGTCGGCTACTCGGCGAACTGCGCGGTCATCATGGCCGAGCAGTTCCCGCCGGAGGTCCGCGCCACCGGCATCGGCCTGCCCTACGCGCTCGCGGTCGCGATCTTCGGCGGCACGGCGCCCTACGTCACCACGTGGATGAACACGAGCGGATTCGGCGACTGGGTGTGGGCGTACGCATCCGCGGCGGCCGCCATCGGCCTCGTCGTCTACCTGACGATGCCGGAGACCAAGGGCAAGGAGCTCGATTGATGCGCCACGTGCTCGTCACCGGCGCCGGCAGCGGGATCGGCAGGGAGGTCGCCATCGCGTTCGCGCGCGGCGGCGACGCCCTGACGCTCGTCGACCTGCACGCGGCACCGCTCGAGGAGACCGCGCAGGCCGTGCGCGCCGCCGGGGGCGCCTCGTGCGCCACCGTCGCGGCCGACCTGCGCGGCGAGCACGCGCACGACGAGGTGATGGACGCCGCCTGGGCGCACGCCCCCGTCGACGTGCTCGTCTCGAGCGCGGGCGTCTACCCGGCGACGCCCTTCCTCGAGCTCGACGCGCGCACGTGGGACTTCGTGCTCGACGTCAACAGCCGAGCACCGGTGCTGCTCACGGTCGCCCTCGCCAAGCGGGCGATCGCGGCGGGCAGGCAGGCGAGCGTCGTGAACATCTCGTCGGGCGCGGCGCTCCGCGCCCGGCCGGGAGCGGCGCCGTACTCGACGTCGAAGGCGGCGCTGGAGGCGGCGACGCGCGCCTCGGCGCTCGAGCTCGGCCAGCACGGCATCCGCGTGAACGCGGTCGCGCCCGGCTTCGTCGAGGTCGGCAGCGACGTCAACCCCGTCACCGAGGAGTACGCCGACGCCGTCGGGGGCACGCCGCTCGGCCGGCGGGGGAGACCGTCGGACATCGCGCGCGCGGTCGTCTGGATCGCGGGCGACGAGGCGGAGTGGATCACCGGCGAGGTGCTGCGCGTGGACGGCGGATCGTCCACCGGCGCATGGCACCTGCCGCAGCATTGGACGGCCATCGGCCAGGAGGAGGGTCTCGCATGACCTCGCAGTACACGATCGTCGGCGCGGGCGCCATCGGGGGCACTCTCGCGGTGCACCTGCACCTCGCGGGAGCCGACGTGCAGCTCATCGACGCCGACGCAGCGCACGTCGCGGCCGTGCGCGAGCACGGCCTGCGCATCGAGCAGCCGAGCGGCGCGCTGCTCGCGAACCTGCCGATCAGCACCCCCGACGACGCGCCCGAGCAGCTCGGCGCCGTGCTGCTCGCGGTGAAGGCCCAGGCGACCGACGGCGTCGCCGCCTGGATCGCGCCGCGGCTCGCCGACGACGGCTGGGTCGCGTCGATGCAGAACGGTCTCAACGAGGCGACGATCGCGTCGCACGTGGGCGCCGACCGGACCGTGGCCGCGTTCGTCGACCTCTTCGCCGACGTCATCGGCCCCGGGGTCGTGCAGGACGGCGGCATCGGCGCGATCGCCCTGGGCGAGCACGCAGGCCCCGTGAGCGACCGCGTGCGCACCCTCGCCCACGACCTCCGGCACTGGGGCGAGCCGATCGTCACCGACAACGTCGACGGCTTCCTCTGGTCGAAGCTCGGCTTCGGCGCGATGCTCGTCGCGACGGCGCTCGCCGACGCCGACATGGGCGACCTCATCGACCGGCACCGCAGGGGCATGCACGCGCTCGTGCGCGAGGTGCTGTCCGTCGCGACGGCGGAGGGCATCGCCCTCGAGGGGTTCGACGCCTTCGTGCCGGGCGACTACCTCGCCGGCGCCGCCGAGGCCGACGCCGCGACCGACGGCCTCGTCGCGTGGCTCGCCACGCAGACGAAGAAGCGGTCCGGCATCTGGCGCGACATCGCCGTGCGCGGTCGTCGCACCGAGGTGCCGACGCAGTACGGACCGGTCGTGGCCGCGGGGCAGCGGCACGGCATCCCGACGCCGCTCACCGCCTGGCTCGTGGACGCGATCGTGCGGCTCGAGACGGGCGCGATCGCGATGGACGAGGCGCACCTCGCCGAGCTCGACGGGATGGCAGCAGCATGAGCGCGGTCCGCACGTACATCGAGGATGCGCGCGACGCGATGGTCGCCGACCTCGTCGCGTACCTCGAGCAGGAGACGCCCTCGGACGACCGCGCCGCGCTCGACGCGGGGCTCGACTGGGTGCGCGGCTGGGTCGCCGAGCGCCTGGGTGCGCCCGACCAGGAGCGGATCGTCGACGGCGGCCCCCACGGCGACATCGCGATCCTCGACATCGCCGCGAGCGGCGGCGCCGGGCAGGTGGCGATCCTCTGCCACTACGACACCGTCTGGCCGCTCGGCACGCTCGCCGGCTGGCCCGTCAGCATCGAGGGCGACCGGCTCACCGGGCCCGGCGCATTCGACATGAAGTCGGGGCTCGTGCAGGCGGTCTGGGCCATCCGCGCCGCCCGCGCCGCCGGGCTGCCGCTGCCCGCCATCCGTCTCGTGCTCAACGGCGACGAGGAGATCGGGTCGCCCGCCTCCCGCCCCGTGATCGAGGCCGAGGTCGTCGACTGCGACGCGGTGCTCGTCTTCGAGGCGAGCGCCGAGGGCGCGCTGAAGACCGCGCGGAAGGGCGTCGGCATCTTCGAGGTGACGGCACGCGGCATCGAGGGCCACGCGGGCCTCGACCCCGAGCGCGGCGTGAGCGCGATCGACGAGATCGCGCGGGTCGTGCTCGCGCTGCACGGCGCGAGCGACCTCGCCGCCGGCACGAGCGTCAACGTCGGCACGCTGCACGGCGGCTCGCGATCGAACGTGACGGCGGGCACCGCGACGGCGCTCGTCGACGTGCGCGTGTCGGACGACGCCGAGCGCGCCAGGATCGACGCGCTGCTCGCCGAGCTCGCGCCGCACCGCGACGGCGCCGCCGTCGAGGTCGCCGGCGGCTGGAACCGCCCGGTGATGCCGCGGTCCGACGGCACGGCGCGGCTGTTCGCGCTCGCCGAGTCGGCGGCGGAGGAGCTCGGCACCGTGGTGCGCGAGATCTCGGTCGGCGGCGCGAGCGACGGCAACTTCGCTGCAGCGCTCGGGCTGCCCGTCCTCGACGGCCTCGGCGCGGTCGGCGACGGCGCGCACGCGAGGCACGAGTGGATCAGCATCGACGGGATGCTCGAGCGCAGCGCGATCGCGGCGCTCGTGCTGGGGCGGCTCGGGAGCGCCGAGCCCGTGGCCCAGGCGGCGTCGGCGGCGTCGCGGTGAGCGCGCCGTCGATCACCGATCCGATCGAGGTGCGCGGCCTGCGCGTGCGCAACCGCATCTGGATCGCACCGATGTGCCAGTACTCGGTCATGGCCTACGACGGCGTCCCGACCGCCTGGCACCGGGTGCACTACGGCGCGCTCGCCTCCGGCGGCACGGGGATGCTCGTGGTCGAGGCGACGGCGATCGCGCCGGAGGGTCGGATCACCCGGCAGGACACGGGTCTGTGGAACGACGAGCAGCGCGACGCCTGGCGGCCGATCGTCGACTTCGCGCATCAGGCGGGTGCCGCGATCGGAGTGCAGCTGAGCCACGCCGGCGCCAAGGCCGGCACCTTCGCCGGGTTCGGCAGGGACGGCGATCGCCGCGGCTCCGTGCCGATCGACGAGGGCGGCTGGCCGACGGTCTCCGCGTCCGACGAGGCGATCCTCGGCCTCGCGGCGCCGCGGGCGCTCGCCACGAGCGAGCTGGACGGGATCGTCGCGGCCTTCGTCGCGGCTGCCCAGCGCGCGGTCGAGGCCGGCTTCGACGTCGTGGAGGTGCACGGCGCGCACGGCTACCTGCTGCACCAGTTCCTCTCGCCGCTGACCAACCGCCGCGTCGACGGGTACGGCGGCGACCTCGCCGGGCGCTCGAGGCTGCTGCTCGACGTCGTGCGTGCCATCCGTGCCGAGCTGCCGGCGCTGCCGGTGCTCGTGCGCCTCTCGGCGACCGACTGGACCGACGGCGGGCTCGACGAGCAGCAGGCGGCGCAGGTCGCGGCGTGGGCGCTCGAGGCTGGCGCGGACTTCGTCGACGCGTCCTCCGGCGGGGTCGTGCTCGCCGAGATCCCGGTCGGCCCCGGCTACCAGGTGCACCTCGCCGAGCGCATCGCGGCGGAGGGCGTACCGGTGTCGGCCGTGGGCCTCATCGAGACCGCGGAGCAGGCGAACGCCGTGCTGCGCGGCGGCGTCGCGGCGGTCCGCGTCGGGCGAGCGGCGCTCCGCGACCCGAACCTGCCCATCCGCTGGGCGGGCGAGCTCGGCGTCGACGTCGACTGGCATCCGCAGCAGTACCGGCGCGCGTACTGAGCGACGCCTGCCGGCGTCACCGTCGCCGACGGGTGGCCGCGTGCGCGAGGGGTGGGCCCGCAGGCCCACCCGTCGCGGGTAGGCCCACCCGTCGCGGGTAGACCCACCTCGCGGGTGCGGTCCCGCCCGCGCCTCAGCGTCGGAAGCGCCGCTTCCTGCCGCCGCGCTGCGGGAGTGGCGGCAGCGCCGTGCCGACGAGCCACGCGTCGAACAGCTCGTCGAGCGGCCGCTCCGCGATCTGCGCCGCGAGGCGCCGGAAGTCGTCCGAGGTGACCGTCGACGAGACGTGCAGCGCCGTCCAGTCGTGCAGCAGGCCGAAGAAGCGCACGTCGCCGAGCGCGAGGCGCAGCGCGTGCACGAGCAGCGCCCCCCGCTTGTAGACGCGGTCGTCGAACATGAGCGCGGGCCCCGGATCGCCCAGCACGATGTCCTGCGGCAGCGCCGCGAGCCGCTTGTGGTGGATGCGCGCGAGGGCGTCCGTCGACTCGCGACCGGCAGCCTCCGACCACAGCCACTCCGCGTAGCAGGCGAGTCCCTCGTTGAGCCAGATGTGCTGCCAGGCGGCCACCCCGACGCTGTTGCCGAACCACTGGTGCGCGAGCTCGTGCGCGACGAGCCGCTCCTCGACGCCCCTGCCGTCGATGTGGTTGGCCCCGAAGATCGCCGACGCGTGCGCCTCGAGCGGGATCTCCAGGTCGTCCTGCGTGACGATCACCGTGTAGTCGTCGAAGGGATACGGCCCGAACCGCTCGACGAAGCACGCGAGCATCGCGGGCAGCGTCGCCAGGTCGGCGACCACTCGGCGCTCGAGCGCGGCGGGGTAGAAGGCGACCACCGGCACCTCCGCGCCGGTCGTCGCGCGGCGCACGTAGCGGCCGATCTGCACGGTCGCGAGGTAGGTCGCGGCCGGCGTGCGGCACTCGAAGGTGCGGGTCGTGCGCCCGGACGACGTGCGCTCCTCGACGAGCGTGCCGGTCGCGACCGCCCGGTACGACTGCTCGGTGGTGACGCGGATGCGGTAGGTCGCCTTGTTCGACGGCCGGTCGTTGCACGGGAACCATGTCGGCGCGCCGGTGGGCTGCGACGCCACGATGACGCCGTCCTCGAGCTCCTCCCACCCGACGAGGCCCCAGCTCGTGCGCCGCGGCGCGGGCTGGCCGCCGTAGGCCACCTCCAGCTCGAACCGAGCCCCAGCCGGGATCGGCGTCGCGGGCCGGACGGTGACGTGCGGGCCGCGCGCGGTGTGCGGCAGTCGCGCCCCGTCGAGCGTCGCGCGGCTGACGCGCAGCCCGACGAGGTCGAGCACGATCGCGCGCAGCTCGGTCGTGGCCCGACCCGTGATCCGCGCGACGCCGTCGAGCCGGTTGGTGGCCATCCGGTAGTCGATGGCGAGGTCGTAGTGCAGCGCATCCCACGCGACGTCGCCGGAGCCCGGCGCGTACGCGTCCACCGCTGGCCGAGCGCCGCTCGCGGGGCTCACCCGCTCACCGCGTGGTAGTCGGCGAAGGTGACCTCGCGCCACGGGCCGATCGGGTTGCCGCTCCAGCGGCTGCGGTCGGGCACGAGCTCGCCGCGCATGACGAGCGACGCTGGGCCGACCGTCGCGTGCTCCCCGATCGTCGCGGCGGGCAGGATGACGCTGTGGGGCCCGAGCGTCGCACCGTGCTCGAGCACGACGGCGTCGATCGACATGATCCGGTCGTGGAACAGGTGCGTCTGCACGACGCAGCCGCGATTGACCGTCGCGGCGTCGCGCAGCGTCACGAGGTCGGCCTCCGGCAGCCAGTAGCTCTCGACCCAGACGCCGTCGCCGATCGTCGCGCCCAGGCTCCGCAGCCACCAGACCAGCGCGGGCGTGCCCGCCGCCGAGTGGGCGAACCACGGCGCCGCGACCATCTCGGTGAAGGTGTCGGCGACCTCGCTGCGCCACACGAACGACGACCAGAGCGGATGCTCGGCGACGCGGATGCGTCCGACGATCGCCCACTTCGCCGCGGTGCTCACGGCCGCGGCGACCGCGCCCGCGGCGAGCATCACCACACCGCTGAGGAGCGCCGCCGCGAGGCCGCCCCAGGCATCCACGATCCAGAGCAGTGCGAGCATGACGGCGCCGCCCAGCGCGCACGTGACGATGACGGGCACGATGCGGCACAGCTCCCACAGGGCGCGCGCCACCCGCAGTCGCGGGGGCGGCGAGTAGGTGCGCGAGTCGTCAGCCACGACCGCGGTGCGCCGCAGGGCGACGGGCGGCGAGCCGAGCCACGACGAGCCCTTCTTCGACTTGCGGGGCGCCGCCGAGAGCACCGCGACGAGCGCGTCGTTGGGGATGCGATTGCCCGCGCCCGCCATCCCGGAGTTGCCGAGGAACGCGCGCTCGCCGATCTCGGCGTGGGCGATGCGCACCCAGCCGCCGCCGAGCTCGTAGGAGGCGACGAGCGTGTCGTCGGCGAGGAACGCGCCGGAGTGGATCGTGGTCATCGTGGGCACGAGCAGCACCGTGGAGATCTCGGCGTCGCGGCCGACGCGCGCGCCGAGCAGTCGCAGCCAGGTGGGCGTCGCGAGGGAGGCGTACAGCGGGAAGAGCGCGGTGCGGGCCATGTCGAGCACGCGCTCCGTCGCCCAGACGCGCCAGCCGTTGGCGCTGTGCACCGGGAAGACGCCCTCGGTCATGCCGATCGCGAGCAGTCGCACGCTGAGCACGACGAGCGCGGCGAGCACGAGGCCGGCGACGACCGTGGCGGGTGCGATCCAAGCGAGTGCGCGGAGGGCGACCTCGCCGAGCGACTCGGCACCGGCCACGCCGGCCGCCACCACCGCACCGCCGGCGATGAGCGCGAGCATCGGCACCAGCGACAGGCCGATCGCCGAGGCGCCGTACGCCCATGCCCAGCGCGCGTCGCGCGGCGGGCGCTCGGGTGCCCACCACGACTTCGCCGCGCCCACGCGGCTCGCCGGGGACCCCGCCCATCGCTCGCCGGAGCGCACGCGACCGAAGACCGCGGAACCCGGCGCGATGACCGCGTCCTTGCCGATGCGGGTGCCGGGTGCGAGCGTCGAGCGCGCGCCCACGGCGCTGCGGGCGCCGATGCGGATCGCGCCGATGCGCACCACGTCGCCGTCGATCCAGTAGCCGCTGAGGTCGACCTCCGGCTCGATCGAGGCGCCGCGGCCCACGCGCAGCATGCCCGTCACGGGCGGCACGGCGTGCAGGTCGACGTCCTCGGCGATGCGGGCGCCCAGCGCCCGGGCATAGAGCGTGACCCAGGGCGCGCCCGCCAGGCTGACCGCGCCCACCTGCTGCGCCACCTGCTCGGCGAGCCAGAGGCGCAGGTGCACGCGACCGCCGCGCGGGTGGTCGCCCGCCTGCACGCCGCGCAGCAGCAGCCTCGCGCAGACGACGGCGATCGCCATGCGCCCGAACGGCGTCGCGAAGACCGCGAGCCCGACGACGAGCAGCCACGGCTCGGCGGTGGGGAGCGCCTCGAAGCCGTCGAGGCCGCTCAGGATCGTGCTCGCGGTGAGCGCGGCGAGCAGCCAGCGCATCCCGCTGAGGATGAAGAGCGGCACGCCGAGGAGCGTCTGGATCCATTGCGTCCCGCGCGGGGTGCGCGTCACGTCGTGGGTCGAGGCCGGCTCCGGCGCACCGCCGCTCGCGCGTGCCGAGAGCTCGGCCGCCATCGCGCCGAGCCGCGGGTAGGCGTAGATGTCGGCGACCGTGAACTCGGGCGAGCGCGAGCGGATGCGCGTGACGAGCTGGGCGGCGGCGAGCGAGCCGCCGCCGAGCGCGAAGAAGTCGGCGTCGGCGCCGGAGGCCGGCACGCCGAGCACGGCCTGCCAGTCGGCGGCGAGCAGCCCGATCGCGGGGTCGGCGGCCGCCACGTCGGCTGCGTCGAGCGCCCCGGGCAGCGGCCAGGGGAGCGCGGCCTTGTCGACCTTGCCCGAGATGCGGGTCGGCAGCTCGGGCATCGGTGCGAGCAGCGGCACCAGCGCAGCGGGCAGCTCCGCGCGGAGCCGGGCCAGCGCCGCCCCTCGGTCGAACGCCGCGACGTCGCAGCCGACGTAGCCGACGAGCACCTGGTTGCCCGCGTCGGTGCGCTGCACGACGACGGTCGACGCCTGCACGCCGGGCAGCTGCTGCAGCGCCGCCTCGATCTCACCGAGCTCGATCCGGCGGCCCCCCACCTTCACCTGGTCGTCGGCGCGACCCTGGAAGAAGAGTCCGTCGCGGTCGAACCGCACGAGGTCGCCCGAGCGGTAGGCGCGGTCCCAGCCGAGCGACGGCAGCGGTGCGTACTGCTCGGCGTCCTTCGCGGGGTCGAGGTAGTGCGCGAGGCCGACGCCGCCGATGATGAGCTCGCCGATGTCGCCGTCGGCGACCGGCCGACCTCGGTCGTCGACCACCGCGAGGTCCCAGCCGTCGAGCGGCAGCCCGATCCGCACCGGCTCGCCCGGCACCAGCAGCGCCGCGCACGCGACGACGGTCGCCTCTGTGGGGCCGTAGGTGTTCCACACCTCCCGGCCGTCGGTCGCGAGCCGGTCGACGAGCTCGGGCGGGCACGCCTCGCCGCCGAAGATCAGCAACCGCACGTCCTCGAGGGACGAGGCCGGCCAGAGCGCGGCGAGGGTCGGGACGGTCGACACGACGGTGATGCCGCGGAGCGTGAGCCACGGACCGAGGTCCATGCCGCTGCGGACGAGCGACCGCGGCGCCGGCACCAGGCACGCGCCGTGCGCCCACGCGAGCCACATCTCCTCGCACGAGGCGTCGAACGCGACCGACAGGCCGGCGAGCACGCGATCGCCCGGTCCGATCGGCTCCTCCTGCAGGAAGAGCCGCGACTCCGCGTCGACGAACGCGGCGGCCGAGCGATGGCTGACGGCGACCCCCTTCGGCGTGCCGGTCGAGCCGGAGGTGAAGATGACCCAGGCGTCGTCGTCGGGCGTGGGCAGCGACGGGATGGGCAGGCCGGCGGTGCTCGGATGCGCGGGCGCGCCCGCGAAGAGCGCGGTCGCGGGGGCGGGCGCGTCGTCGGCGCGCACCGCGGTGTACTGCCCGGCACCGGTGATGGCGCCGCGGACCGCGGCCTCGCGGAAGACGAGGGTCGCGCGCTCCTCGGGGTCGTCGGCGTCGACGGGCACGTACGCGGCACCGGCGGCCATGACCCCGAGGATCGCGATGTAGAGGTCCCGCGTGCCGGACGGCATCCGGATGCCGACGCGGTCGCCCCGGCCGACGCCCTCGAGCGACAGGCGCGCTGCGGTGCGCACGACGGCAGCCATGAGCTCCCGGTAGCTGAGCGCGCCCGCCGCGTCCTCGATCGCGGAGCCGTCGGGGTTCGCCTGCACGCTGTCGCGCAGCACGTCGAGCAGGGTGCGGGGCGGGGGCGCGAGGTGCGCCCCCGCCAGGACGCCGTCGATCGTCTCGCTCATCTCGCCTCCGTGTGCCCGCCGCGCCCGGTGGCCGCGACCGATCACGCTACCGCGGCGCCCGGTGTCGCCGGGTGAACGGCGGGTGTCCGCTCTGGGGCGGTCCGGTCTCCCCGGTGACGATCGGGCGCGGCGTCGCCGATCAGGGCAGGGCGTTGCGGTCGGCCGCAGCCGCCGCGCTCACGTGGGACTCCCCGGGCTTGAGCGCCACGATCTGGCCCGTGCGGGTGAACTCCTCGTCGACCTCGGGGTCGTGGCGGTGCACCACGAGGCTGATGACGATCGCGACCAGCAGGTTGAGCACGAAGCCCGGCACGATCTCGTAGAGCGTGAAGAAGCCGATCTCGGTGGCCTGCTCGATCGCGTCCCAGATGAAGACGGTCGCAGCGCCGACGATCATGCCGGCGAGCGCGCCCATCGCCGTGAGCCGGCGCCAGAAGAGGCTCAGCAGCACGATGGGGCCGAAGGCCGCGCCGAAGCCTGCCCACGCGAAGCCGACGAGGCCGAGGATCGTGTCGGACGGGTTGATCGCGAGCACCGCGGCGACCGCGGCGACGGCGAGCACGCACGCCCGACCGAGGAGCACGAGCACCTTCTGCGACGGCTGCCGCTTGACGAAGACCTGGAACAGGTCCTCGACGAGCGCGGACGAGCAGACGATGAGCTGGCTCGAGAGCGTCGACATGATCGCGGCGAGCACGGCGGCGAGCACCAGGCCGGCGACGAACGGGTGCAGCAGCGCCTGCGACATCGCGAGCACGACGGTCTCGGGGTTGTCGATCTGCATGCCGGACTGCTGCACGAAGGCGATGCCGATGAAGCCGGAGACGACGGCGCCGATGAGCGAGATGACCATCCAGCTGATGCCGATGCGCCGCGCCGGCTTCGCGGCGGCGACCGACTTGAGCGCCATGAAGCGCACGATGATGTGCGGCTGGCCCACGTAGCCGAGGCCCCAGGCGAGCGACGAGATGATGCCGAGCACGACCATGCCGTCGACGTCCGTGGGGATGAGGCCGCTGAGCTCCGCGCCGGAGTCGGTGATGCCCTCCTGCACGCCCTGCAGGCCGCCGACCGTGAAGAAGGCGATGACCGGGATGAGGATCAGGGCGATGACCATCATCAGCCCCTGCACGACATCCGTCAGCGACGCGCCGAGGAAGCCGCCGAACAGCGTGTAGAGCAGCGTGACGCCGCTGACGAGGAGCATGCCCCAGATGTAGTTCGCCCCGAACGTCGACTCGAAGAAGACGCCGCCGGCGACCATTCCGGACGAGACGTAGAAGGTGAAGAAGACCAGGATGATGATGCCCGAGACGAGGCGCAGCGCCCGCGTGCGATCGCGGAGGCGGTTCTCGAAGAAGCTCGGGATCGTGATCGAGTTCCTGGCCACCTCGGTGTAGGCGCGCAGGCGCGGAGCCACGAGCTTCCAGTTGAGGTAGGCGCCGATCGTGAGGCCGATGGCGATCCAGGCCTCGATGAGGCCGGCGGCGTAGATGGCGCCGGGCAGGCCCATGAGCAGCCAGCCGGACATGTCCGACGCGCCCGCGGAGAGGGCCGCGGTGAACGGGCTGAGCTCGCGGCCGGCGAGCATGTAGTCCTCGTGGCTCTTCGTCTTGCGCGCGGCGTAGACGCCGATGCCGATCATGGCGGCGAAGTAGATCGCGATCGCGAGCAGCTGGAAGGTTGTGTCTGACATCGTCGTCTCCTCGTGGGGTCGGCATACAGCCTACGCAGGGTCTGTGCACAGGAACGGATGCGAACGGTCACACCCGGCGCGCCGCGCCGCCGATCGGACGGTCGGCTGCGGCGGCCGGATGTGTGACGAAGCGTGACCGGGGGAGTCGATGCGCGTGCCGCGCGTCGGTAGCGTCGCGACCACTCGTCCCCGTCACCGGAAGGTCACCATGCCCCGCATCGACGTCTCGCACGCCGGCAGCCTGCCCCGCACGCCCGAGCTGCTCGCGGCCAACGCCGCCCGCACGCTCGCGGCCGACGGCCTCACGCTCGAGCGCACCCCCGAGCTCGAGTCGCTGCTCAGCGCCGCGGTCGCCGACCTCGTGCGCCGCCAGCGCGAGCTGGGCGTCACGATCATCGGCGACGGCGAGTACGGCAAGGCGATGTCGAGCGCGCAGGACTACGGCGCCTGGTGGAGCTACGTCTTCCAGCGCGTCGCGGGCCTCGAGGTCACCGGCGAGGACATCTTCACCGAGGCGCCGCAGCGCTCCGCGCCCGGCGACATCCGCCTGACGTCGTTCCCCGACCGCCGCGACTGGGTGCGCTTCGCCGACGCCTACCTCGACCCGGAGCACCCGCTGCTGGAGTCGACGCCCGCGACCGCGTTCCCCGCCACGACCGGCGCGCTCCGCTACATCGGCCAGGACGCCATCGCCGCCGACATCGCCAACCTGCAGGCGGGCCTCGAGGGGTCGGGCGCCGAGCAGGGCTTCCTCACCGCGCTCTCGCCGGGGTCGGCGTCGCGCATCGCGAACCGCCACTACGGCAGCGAGGAGGAGCACATCTGGGCATGGGCCGAGGTACTCCGAGAGGAGTACCGCGCCATCGTCGATGCCGGCCTCATCGTGCAGATCGACGACCCCTCGCTCGCCGAGAACTTCGACCAGATCAACCCCGAGCCGTCGATCGAGGACTACCTCGACTTCACCCGCATCCGCGTCGAGGCGCTCAACCACGCCATCCGCGGCCTCCCGGAGGAGCAGGTGCGGCTGCACCTCTGCTGGGGCTCGTGGCACGGCCCGCACACGACCGACATCGGCCTCGCCGAGATCGTCGACCTCGTGCTCGAGGTCAACGCGGGCAGCTACTCCTTCGAGGCGGCGAACGCGCGCCACGAGCACGAGTGGCGCGTCTGGGAGCAGGTCGCGCTGCCCGACGGCAAGCGCATCGCGCCGGGCGTCATCGGCCACGCGACGAACGTGGTCGAGCATCCCGAGCTCGTCGCCGACCGCATCGAGCGGTTCGCGCGCATCGTCGGCCCGGAGCGCGTCATCGCGTCGACCGACTGCGGGCTCGGTGGACGCATCCACCCGTCGATCGCCGTCGCCAAGCTCGAGTCGCTCGGTCGGGGCGCGCGGCTCGCCGAGCAGCGCCTGGGCGCCTCGGTCTCGATCGTCTGACCCTCCGGTGAGGCGCGCCTGCGCGCGGCGGCGGCGTGCACCGTCACCGCGCTCAGGCCGGGTCCGTCGGACCCGATGTCAGTCGGCTGACGCGTCGACCGCGGCGCCGGCGTCGTCGAGGACGAACGTCACCTCGAGGTTGACCTGCCACGACGTGATGCTGCCGTCCTTGATGTTGACGACGTGGTCCTTGACCCAGGCGCCCTCGATCCCTCGGAGCGTCTGACCCGCCCGGGCGATGCCCTGCGTGATCGCGTCCTCGAAGCTCTTCTCCGAGCGAGCGCTGATCGTCGTGATGCGTGCGACAGATGCCATTGCCGTCCTCCTTGACCGCGGTGCGGGGAAGCCCCCGCACCGACAGCCAAGCGCGGATCGCGGATCAGCGGAAGGGCCCGCCTCTCAGCGGAGGACGACCGGCAGGCCGTCGACCTCGACCTCGATCTCGATGCCGTCGGCGTCGGCGGCAACGACCTCGAGCGCATCGCGTCCGTCGCCGACCTCGACGCCCAGCGCGCGGAGGCGCGCGGTCTCCGCGGCGACGTCGGTCGCGAGCCGCCGGACAGCCAGCAGCTCGAGCGCGGGGATGTCGTCGAGCGCCGGATGCGCCGTGTCGCCCCAGTCGATGAGGAACGGCGGCTGCCGCTCGTCCTCGGGCAGCCCGAGCCGCCACGCGAGCTCGCGGCCGTCGGGCGTGCGTCGCGACAGCGGCACCAAGGCGGCGATGCCGGCGCCCGCGGCCGTCGCGCGCTCGACCGTCGCGTCGAGGTCGTGGGGCGCGATCGCGAAGCTCACGACGGCGGGCGCCGGCAGCTCGGCGATGCCGAACCGGCCGATCTCGGATGCCGCCCACCCGCCCTCGGCGTCGGGTCCGATCAGCTCGAGGTACTGCTTGACGCGCCGGCCGCCACGGGTGAACCCGATGAGCGCGTTCGCTGTGCCGCCCGGGTGTCGGCCGCCGAGCGGCGCGCGCACGCCGGTGCGCAGCTCGACCTCGTCGATCGTCGCGGCGAGGTCGGGGCCGGCCAGCACCACGTGGTCGAGGATCGCGGGCGCGCCCATCAGACGACCTCCGGCTCGCCGAGCGACAGCATCAGCCGGTTCGCCCAGTTGAAGAACGCCGCGCCGGCGACCTGGTCGACGATGCCGGCGTCGTCGATGCCGGCGGCGCGCAGCCGCTCGACGTGCTCGGGACCGAAGGCGGCCGGGGTCGCGGTCAGCGCCGCCGAGGCGTCGACGATCGCGTCCCACCGGTCGTCGACGCGCGCGCCGACGCCCTCGTCGAGCAGGCGCTGCACGTCGTCGGTGCGGTCGGAGAGCCGCGAAGCGGCCCTGGCGTGCACGGAGGCGCAGAAGACGCAGCCGTTGACGCGCGACGCCGCGGCGGCCGAGAGCTCGCGCTCCCAGCGCGGCAGCCCGCCCGCCTCGTTGCCGAAGATGTCGAGGTCGGTGAGCGTGCGGGCGCGGAGCGCCTCGGGGTCTCGCGCGAGCAGCCGGAAGTAGGGGCTCGACGAGCGCGAGGCCTCGACGAGCGCGTGGCGCTGCGCGTCGGTGAGCTCGTCCTCCGGGACGGGCGGCGCCCACGGCGCCCAGCCGAGACCGCGCTGCGTGAAGGCCTCGGGCCGTCGCAGCTCCGAGTGGTCGAGGATCGGGGTGCGGTCGTGGGTGCCGCTCATGCGCGTGCCTCCTGCAGCTCGTGGTGGGTGGGGGTGTCGCCCGCGGCCGGCGTGGCGGCGAGCGTCCGCAGGCCGTGCACGAGCCGCAGCTGGAATGCGAGGAACGCGACGAGCTGGCTCAGCGACACGATGGCGTCGGCCTCCCAGCCGGCGTCGACGAGCGCGCGGAGCGATGCGGGCCTCGCGTCGCGCGGGTGCAGCACGAGCAGGTGCGCGTGCTCGAGCGCGGCGGCGAGCCGCGCGGGGATCGAGGCTCGGTCGACGACGGCGACCGGGCCGGGCAGCGCCTCGTCGGCGAGGCCGGGCTCGCGGTAGCCGCCGTAGGGGCCGGATGCTCGTCCCTCGTCGGCTGCGCGCCGCACGGCGCGCACGAGGTCGGCATCCGCCTCGTCGCCGAGCAGCTCGAGGTAGAACGAGGACGCTCGCGTCGGCGTCGGTGCGGCGTCGTGCAGCAGCGAGACGTAGGCCGCGACCGCGTAGCGGTCGGCGAGCGACAGCCGGCCGGGATCGGCGGGCTCGAGCAGCGCGAGGAAGCTCTGCTGCGCGTGCTCGCGAGCGTCGGGCCTCGCCCGACGGATCTCGTCGAGCCGGGATCCCGCGGGGATCTCGGCGAGGTGGTCGATGACGTCATGCGACATGGCGTTCCTCCTGCAGTCGGTGCCCGACCTTCCAGCCGAGCGCGGGCGCGACCTCTCGCGCGAACAGCTCGATCGACCGCGCCGCGATGGCGGGGTGCGGATCGACCGAGTGGACCTGGACCGACACCTCGGTGGCACCGGCGGCGACGACGTCGGCTGCGAGCGAGTCGATGACCTCTGCGGGGGTGCCGAGGTGGGTCTCGCTGCGCTCGAGCAGCTCGTCGATCGAGAGCGAGCCGGGCGTCACGCCCTGCAGCTGCTCGAGCTGGCGCCCGATGCCCTGCTCGGCGAGCGCCCGCACCGACCGGCGCTCCGCCGGGTCGACGACGACGACGCTGCGCGAGGCGAGGACGCGCGGAGCGACGCCCGCGGGCAGCGCCTCCAGATAGGCATCGACGAGCGGCCGCTGCACGTCCCAGACGCGCGGCGGCGAGGCGCCGGCGGGCAGGTCTATGGGGGGCGGCTGCACGCGCGAGAGCATGAGCCCGTCGCCGTGCGCGCCGATGGTGCGAGCGCCCTCGGCCGAGAACGTGGCCTGCCAGATGCGGTCCGCGAGTCCGTGGGCGCGCGGGTAGAGCTCGACGTCGGCGGAGCCGTCGAGCAGCGAGCGCAGCCGCACGAGCTTCGCGTCGTAGATGGCGCGGCGGTGCGCGGCGTCCTCGCCGAACGCGCTGAGCGTGCGCGGGCTGCCGCCGGTGCCGAGGCCCAGCTCGACGCGGCCGTCGGCGATCGCGTCGAGCACCGCGGCGTCCTCGGCTGCGCGCGCGGCCTGCTCGTGCGCGAGCGTGAGGATCGCCGTGCCGAGGCGGATGCGCGACGTGCGTGCCGCAGCCGCGGCGAGCAGCACGAACGGGGAGGGCAGGCCGCCCTCGGCGCCGTCGAGGTGGTGCTGGGCGACCCAGGCGGTGCGGTAGCCGAGCTGCTCGGCGAGCGCCACCTGGTCGAGCGCGATGCGGTACCGCTCGGGCGCCGAGGCGTCGTCGAGGACGCGGGTGAAGAATCCGATCGAGGGCGCCATCACGCCACCTCCAGCTGGGGTCGTCGCGGGCCGCGGAGGTCCCGCAGCCAGTCGGGTGCGGGCACCGCGTCGAGCAGCGCCCTCGTGTACTCGTGCTGCGGCTGGCCGAGCACCTGCTGCGCGGTGCCCGTCTCGACCGCCCGGCCGCGCCGCAGGACCGTGACGGTGTCGGCGATGCGGCGCACGACCGCGAGGTCGTGGGTGATGAACAGGTAGGTGAGGCCCAGCTCGCGCTGGAGCTGCTCGAGCAGCTCGAGGATCTGCGACTGCACGGTCACGTCGAGCGCCGAGACCGCCTCGTCGAGGACGACGAGCTCCGGCTCGATGATGAGCGCGCGGGCGATCGCGACGCGCTGCCGCTGCCCGCCCGACAGCTCGGCAGGCAGCCGGTCGACGACGTCGGCGGGCAGCGCGACGCGGTCGAGGGCGGTCGCGACGCGACGGGCGAGGGCTCGGCGGTCGCGCACGCCGCCGTCGGCCGGGCGCCAGTTGCGCAGCGGCTCGCCGATCGTCTGCCCGACGGTGCGGCGCGGGTCGAGCGATGCGTAGGGGTTCTGCGAGACGAGCTGCACGACGCGGCGGAGCGCGCGGTCCCGGCGCTCGGCCGGCACGTCGTGCGCGCCGATGCGGATGTCCCCGCTCGAGGGGCCGTGGAAGCCCGCGACCGCGCGGCCGATCGTCGTCTTGCCCGAGCCGGACTCGCCGACGAGGGCGTGCGTCGTGCCGCGCTCCACCGCGAACGAGACGTCGTCGACGGCGCGGGACGCATCCCGGCCGCGACCGTAGTCGTGCACGAGACGGTCGACGACGAGGAACGGCTCGCCGGGCAGCCGCGGCGGCCGCGGCGACTCGTCGTCGAGCGCCGGAGCGTCGGCGAGCAGCTCGGCCGTGTAGGCGCTCGCCGGCTCGCGCAGCACCTCCCTCGTGGCGCCGGCCTCCTCGACGGCACCGGCGCGGAGCACCGCGATGCGGTCGGCGCGCTCGGCAGCGACCGCGAGGTCGTGGGTGATGAGCAGCACGCTCGAGCCGAGCTCGTCGCGCAGGTCGTCGAGCAGGTCGAGGATGCGCCGCTGGACGGTGACGTCGAGCGCGCTCGTCGGCTCGTCGGCGATGATCAGCTCCGGCTCGAGCGCGATCGCGGCGGCGATGAGGGCGCGCTGCCGCATGCCGCCGGAGAGCTCGTGCGGGTACTGCCCGGCACGTCGCTCCGGGTCGTCGAGGCCCACGCGGTCCAGCAGCTCGACGACGCGGCGGCGGATGCGGTCGGGCGTGCCCCAGCGGTGGATGCGCAGCGGCGCCGCGACGGAGGCGCCGATCGTGCGCACGGGGTTGAGCGAGGTGCCGGGATCCTGCGGGACGAGCGCGATGCGGCGCCCGCGGAGCTCCTGCACCGCGCGCGCGGGCAGTCGCGTCAGGTCGAGCGGGCCGCCGGCGAGCTGCAGCTCGATCGCGCCGCGGTCGACGCGCCCGCCGGGGGCGAGCAGGCCGATGACCGACTGGCCGATCGTGGTCTTGCCCGAGCCGGACTCGCCCACGAGCGCGAGCACCTCGCCGCGGCCGAGCTCGAGGCTGACGCCGTCGACCGCGGTGCGGCGGCCGCTTCGCGAGCGATAGGAGACGGCGAGGTCCGTGATGCGGAGCAGTGGATCGGTCATGCGCTTCTCTCCCTGATGGCGGCGGCGACGCGGTTCGCCGAGAGGACGACGCCGGCGACGACGACGCCGGGCAGGGTGGTGAGCCACCAGGCGGTGGCGACGTAGTCGCGGCTCTCGGCGATCAGCAGGCCCCACTCGGGGATGGGCGGCGGAGCGCCGTAGCCGAGGAAGCCGAGCGTCGAGATCTGCAGGATGGCGCTGCCGAACTGCAGCGCCGCGAGGGCGAGCACCGCGCCGAGCGAGTTCGGCAGCACGTGCCTGCCGAGCACGCCGAGGAACGTGCCGCCGGAGCCGAACGCCGCCTCGACGTAGTCGCTGCGGCGCACGCGCACCACCTGCGAGCGGGCGAGCCGGGCGAAGACGGCGATGGAGGTGACGCCGACGGCGATCGCCGCGTTCGCGACGCCGAAGCCGAGCAGCACGATGACGCTCAGTGCGAGCAGCAGCCCGGGGATGGCGAGCAGCACGTCGACGACGCGCATGAGCGCCTCCTCGAGCAGTCCACCGAGCGAGCCGGCGAGCACGCCGATGGCCGTGCCCACGACGAGCCCCACGAGCACGGCGATCGCCGCGCCCGAGAGCGAGTTGCCGGCGCCGAAGATGACGCGCGCGAGCAGGTCGCGGCCAGTCGCGTCGGTGCCGAACGGATGCGCGGCGCTCGGCGCCTGCAGCGCATCCGCGGCGACGCCCGCGATCGGGTCCTGCGCGGTGAAGAGCCAGGGCAGCACGGCCCAGGCGAGCGCGATCGCGAGCACCACGACGGCGAGCACGAGCGTCGCCGCCGGGCGAGGCCGGACCGACGGCCGCGCGGTGCGCTCGCCGAGCGCGGCGGTGATCGCGCTCATGCGTGCACCGCCCGGCGGAGGCGCGGGTCGATCGCGGGGGAGACGAGGTCGACGACCAGGTTGATGATGACGAAGCCGATCGCCGAGATGACGACGATGGCCTGCAGCACCGGGATGTCGCGATTTGCGACCGCCTCCTGCGTCAGCCGGCCGAGCCCGGAGCGGGCGAACACCGTCTCGGTGACGACCGCCCCGGCGACGAGCTCGCCGAACAGCACGCCGGCGATCGTGAGCGTCGGCAGCAGCGCGTTGCGCGCCACCTCGCGCGACAGCACCCAGCCGGGGCCGGCGCCGCGCGAGCGGGCGACCGCGATGAACGGCTCGGCGACGGTGTCGTCGATGCTGCGGATGAGCACCTGCGCGAGCGGGGCGGCGATCGGCACCGCGATCGTGAGGACGGGCAGGATGAGTGCCTCGGCCGGGCTCGCGTTGATGACGGGCACGAGGCCGAGCCGGAACGAGAGCACCTGCAGCAGCACGATGCCGAGCCAGAACACCGGGATCGAGACGAACAGCGGCGGGAGGGAGCGGAAGCCGCGACGGATCCATCCCGGGCCGTTCGTCGCGGCCACCGCGATGCCGACGGCGAGCAGCACCGCGACGACGAAGCCGAGGGAGGCGAGCAGCAGCGTCGACGGCAGGGCAGCGGCGAGCAGCGTCTCGACGCTCGCGCCGCTCTGCAGCGAGGTGCCGAGGTCGCCGGTCAGGAAGCCCGCGGCCGACTGCCACAGCTGCACCCAGATCGGCTGGTCGGTGCCGTAGACGGCGCGCAGCTCGTCGAGCTGTGCCGCGGTGAGGCCGAGCTCGGGGCTCGCGTACCGGGCGACGATCGCGTCGCCCGGCAGCGCCTGCAGCAGCAGGAAGGCGAGCACGAACGTCGCGACGACGACGAGCGCGGCCTGACCGGTGCGGCGGAGTGCGAAGCGCATCCGGCTCACCCCTCGAGCCACACGCCCGAGAGCGTGGGGCGGCCGACCGACTCGGTCTCGAAGCCGTGCACCTGCGGCTGCACGCCGTAGACCTGCGGCTCCTCGAAGAACGGCAGCACGTAGGCCTGCTCGGTGAGGTGGGCCTGCACGGCGGCGGATGCGGCGGCGCGGGCCTCGGTGTCGGGCTCGGAGGCGACCTCCTGGAGCAGCGCCTCGAGGTCGGCGTCGATCGGCTGGCCGTCCGCGCCCTCGTTCAGCAGCGTGTTGCGGTTGTCGATCGAGAACTGGCTCTTGATGACGTCGAAGTCCGCCCGGCCGACCATGGAGTGGTAGATCTGGACCTGGTCGATGTCGGTCGACGCGGCCGTCTGGGCGGCCTGGTCGCCCTGGAACAGCTCGAGCTCGACGCCGATCTCGCGCAGCTGCTGCGCGACGAGGGTGATGACGTCGCGGGAGCGGGGCTGGGGGAGCGCCTCGTTGACCACGAGGTGCAGCCGCTGCCCGTCGCGGACGCGGATGCCGTCCGAGCCGACGACCCAGCCGGCGTCGTCGAGCAGCTGCTCGGCGAGGTCGGGGTCGTAGGCGTAGGCGTCCTCCTGCTCGCTGTAGCCGAGCGCGGTGCTCGAGAGCGACGAGGTCGCGAGCGGGTAGGCGTCCGAGAAGATCGACGAGACGACCTCCTCGCGGTCGATGCCGGCGATGAGCGCCCGCCGCACGTCGATGTCCTGCAGCAGCGGGTGGTCGAAGCGGAAGCTCAGCCCGTTGTTCACGCCGTTCGTCTGCGCGGCGTGCAGCGAGAGCCCGGCGCTCGTGACCTGCTCCTCGTGCTGCGGCTCGACCTGGCGCGCGATGTGCGCCTGGCCGGAGGCGAGCGAGCCGATGCGCACGCTGTCCTCGGGTGCGATGACGATGTCGACGGCGTCGACGTAGGGTCGGCCCTGGTTCTCGGCGGACGGCGGCGCCCACGCGTAGTCCTCGCGGGCGGCGAGGCGGATGCTCGTGCCCACCTCCTCGGACTCGACCGTGAAGGGGCCCGCGCCGATGATGTCGGCGGCGTTGCCAGGGCCGAAGCCCTCGGAGTCGCGCTCGAGCGTCGCGTCGGCGAGCAGGCCGGAGTTGATGGTCGACACCGCCTGCGCGAACCCGGGCGCCGAGGCGCGGAAGTGGAAGCGCACGGTGTCGTCGTCGACGACCTCGCCGCGCTCGTAGTTGTTGACGGCCTCCGACACGATGAGCGCTCGGTCCTGGTCGCCGAGGCCGAAGAGGTCGAGGTTGGCGACGACGTTCTCGGCGGTCAGCGGCGTGCCGTCGGAGTACGTCACGTCGGTGCGGATGTCGAAGGTGTACTCCGTCGCGTCGCCGTTGACCTCCGGGAGCGCGGTGGCGATCCACGGCTCGAGCTCGAGCGTCTCGGGGTCCTGGTGCAGCAGCCGCGCGGTGAGGTTGTTCACGAGCGCGCCGTTGGGGTAGAAGCCCGCGGCCGGCGGGTAGAGCGTCGTGTAGGCCTGGTGCTCGAGGTAGGTGAGCGTGCCGCCGGTGACCGGGCCATCGCTCGCGGCGCCCGGTGCCGCGGCCTCGCCCGCGGCGCAGGCCGTCAGGGCCATCGTCGAGGCGACGCCGGCTGCGACGGCCAGGCGGACGGACGGCCGTCGGCGGAGCGGGGTGCGGTGGGGGGTGATGCGGATCACGAGGGACCTCCATAAGCGGTGCTTGGTGCTGACACAAGCAAAGCCGATCACGGAGGCCGGTCGCACCTCGCGGCGCAACATGACGTCACACAGGCTGGGAGCGGGTCACTCCAGCGCGGCGAGCAGCGCGAGCGCGTACGCGACCTCGACGTCCGGGTCGCGGAAGCGCCCGTCGACCGTCCGCACGACCCAGCCGTCGCCCGCCTCGAGCGCGAGCAGGCGGTCGCCGACCAGCTCGCGCAGCTGGTCCTCGCGCGGCAGCCACAGCGCCTCGTCGAGGCTGACGGAGTCGAGCGCCCACTCCGTGGTGCCGTTGAAGCCGAGCACGGGCTGCCCCTGGATCACGTGCACGTCGATCGTGAGGTGGCTGATCCAGAACACGTCGCCGGCCACGCTCTCGCGGTCGATCGTGAAGCGGTCGCCGGGCGCGGGCTCCCACAGCACGCCGGCATCGCGGATGCGGCGGGCGAGCGCGAGGGTGAGCATCAGGCCTCCCGCGGCATCACGAGCTCCGCACCGGGTGGCGCGGCTTGATGCGCTCGTTCACGAACCGCCCGATCGAGTCGGCTCCGAGCAGCGCCTCGAACACGGCGCGCGGCACCATGCCGTAGACGTAGGTGTCGCCGCTCACGAACCGGACGGTGAGCTCGTTGCGCGCGGGATCGAAGCCGACCGCGTCGACGCTCGACGACTCCACGTGCTGCATCCGCGGCATGCGCCAACGGTAGCCCTGTCGGCCGCCTCGGCGCGCGGCGGCTGCCACGCGAGCGCGGCGGCCGCCTCCGCGAGGTCGGCGAGGCCTTCGTCCATCTCGGCAGGAGAGAATGGACGTAGGCGAAGTTCGCGCTCGGTCCCGTCGCCACCGCTGCACGCGGTGCACCTACCCCTGAGGAGCTCCCATGTCGGTCGGCCTGCTCGCCGTCGTCGATGACATTCTCTCTGCCGCTCTCAAGGCGAGCGCGAAGACCGCCGGCGTCGTCATCGACGACGCCGCCGTCACCCCGCAGTACGTGCAGGGGCTCAGCCCGGCACGCGAGCTCCCCGTGGTCTGGCGGATCGCCCGAGGGAGCCTGCTCAACAAGTTCCTCATCATCATCCCGCTCGCGCTCCTCCTGTCCGCGTTCGCACCCTGGGTGCTGCCGTACCTGCTGATCGTCGGTGGGACGTACCTGTGCTTCGAGGGCGCCGAGAAGGTCATGGAGTGGTTCGGCTTCCACCACGCCGCCGACGAGACCGAGGTGCGGGACGAGAAGAAGCTGGTGGCCGGCGCCGTCCGCACCGACCTCATCCTCTCCACCGAGATCATGCTCATCTCGCTCGCGAGCCTCGACCCGGACCTCGGCATCTGGATGACCCTCGCCGCTCTGGTGGTGATCGGCCTCGGGATGACGGCGCTCGTCTACGGCGCCGTCGGCCTGCTGGTCAAGATCGACGACATCGGGCTGCACCTCATGGCCAAGGAGGCGCCGGCGGCGCGCGCCACGGGTGCACGCATCGTCCGGTCCATGCCGGTCGTGTTCAAGGTCATCAGCGTCGTCGGAACGGTCGCCATGCTGTGGGTCGGCGGGCACCTGGTGATCGCCAACCTCGCCGAGACGATCTGGCACGCCCCCTACGACCTGCTCCACGCCGTGACGGATGCGGTCGAAGCAGCAGGCCCGGTCATCGTCTGGCTCGCCGACACCGCCGTGTCCGCCCTGTTCGGGTTCGTGCTCGGCATCGTCGTCGTCGGGATCGTGCTCGGTGTCTCCCGCCTCCTCAAGCGCAAGGCGCCGGTCGGCACCGCGCACTGACGTGCGGCTCGCGGCGCTCACCCGCGATCCGGCCGATCGAGCCTGCGTCGGGCAGGGCGTCGAAGACCGCGAGCCGCACGCCGCTCATGCCACGGCGACTGCCGCGCGAGCGCGGCGGGCCGCCTCGACGAGGTTGCCGAGGCTCTCGACCGTCTCGGCGTAGCCGCGGGTCTTGAGCCCGCAGTCGGGGTTCACCCACAGCAGCTCGTCCGAGATGGCGCCGGTCGCGATCGAGAGCAGCTCGTCGAGCTCCTCGCGCGCCGGCACCCGCGGGGAGTGGATGTCGTAGACGCCGGGTCCGATACCGCGCCCGAAGCCGTGCCCGGCGAGCGCGTCGACGACCTCCATCTTCGATCGGGCCGCCTCGATGCTCGTGACGTCGGCGTCGAGCCCGTCGATCGCGTCGACGACCGTGTTGAACTCCGAGTAGCAGAGGTGCGTGTGGATCTGCGTGGCGGGCGCCGCCGCGGCGGTCGCGAGCCGGAACGCCCCGACCGACCAGTCCAGGTAGGCGGGCCGAGCCTCGCGCCGCAGCGGCAGCAGCTCGCGCAGCGCCGGCTCGTCGACCTGCACGATCCGGATGCCGGCCGCCTCGAGGTCGGCGATCTCGTCGGCGAGCGCGAGCGCCACCTGGTCGGCCGTCTCGCCGAGCGGCTGGTCGTCGCGGACGAACGACCACGCGAGGATCGTGACGGGTCCCGTGAGCATGCCCTTCACGGGCCGGTCGGTGAGCGACTGCGCGAAGGCGATCCACTCGACCGTGAACGCCTCCGGGCGCGCCACGTCGCCCCACAGGATCGACGGCCGCGTCGCGCGCGAGCCGTAGGACTGCACCCAGCCGTGCTGCGTCGGCGCGAAGCCGTCGAAGTGCTCGGCGAAGTACTGCACCATGTCGTTGCGCTCCGGCTCGCCGTGCACGAGCACGTCGAGGCCGAGCTCCTCCTGCAGCGCGACGACGCGGCGCACCTCGTCGCGCAGCACCTCGGCGTAGCCGGCGTCGTCGAGCTCGCCACGCGCGTTGCGCGCTCGGGCCGAGCGGATGTCGCCCGTCTGCGGGAACGAGCCGATCGTGGTCGTCGGCAGCGGCGGCAGCTCGAGCGCGGCCCGCTGCTGCGCGGCGCGATCGTCGTACGGGCTGCGCGTGCGGGCGTCGGCAGGCAGCGCGGCGAGGCGCTCGCGCACCGCGCCGTCGTGCACGCCGGGCGCCGCGCGCCGGTCGTCGATCGCCGCGCGGGCGGCGCCGAACGCAGCCTCGTCGACGTCTCCCGCGAGCGCGGCGGCGAGGGTCGCGACCTCCGCGACCTTCTGGTCGGCGAAGGCGAGCCACGATCGCAGCCGCGGCTCGAGCGCCGCCTCGGCGTCGAGGTCGTGCGGCACGTGCAGCAGCGTGGTGCTCGTGCCGACCGAGACGGGACCGCGCTCCGCGAGGGCGCGCAGCGCCTCGAGCGCGGCGTCGAGGTCGGTGCGCCAGACGTTGCGGCCGTGCACGACGCCGGCGACGAGCTGCACGCCGTCGGTCTCGGGGGCCGTGCCGCGCACGAGGTCGACGGCGAGCGCGTCGACCGCGTCGGCGAGCGGCTCGACCCGGCCGGCCGCGTCGCCGTGGCCGACGTGCAGCAGCACGCGCAAGCCTGCCGCCCGAGCGGCCTCGATGCCGGCGCGCGCGACGTCCTGCAGCTCGGCGAGCGTGGCGTCCTCGTGGTCGGCGACGAGCGCCGGCTCGTCGAGCTGGATCCAGGTGGCGCCCGCGGCGGCGAGCGCCGCGGCGAGCGCCGCGTAGGCGGGCACGAGCCGCTCCGCGAGGTCGAGCGGGCGGACACCGGTGCCCTTGGCGAGCGCGAGGTAGGTCGCGGGTCCGACGACGACCGGCCGGGCGTGCACGCCAGCCGCGCCGGCCTCGACGAAGCGATCGACGATGCGCGTGTCCGCGAGCGAGAAGTTCGACGCGGCGTCGAGCTCGGGCACCAGGTAGTGGTAGTTCGAGTCGAGCCACTTCGTCATCTCGAGCGGCACGTCGTCGCCGGCGCCGCGCGCGAGCAGCCACTCGCCAGCGAGGCCCGACGGCAGTCGTCCGCGCAGGCGGGCGGGCACCGCGCCGAACGTCAGCGTCGCATCCAGCACGTGGTCGTAGTGCGCGCCCTCGACAGGGATCGATGCGTCATCGGCGCGCAGGCCGAGCGCGACGAGCCGCTGCAGGTCGGCGAGCCGGTTGGCGCGGGCCGCCTCGTGGAAGGCGGCGTCGTCGATCGCGTCGCGCCAGTGCGACTCGAGCGCGCGCTTCAGCTCGCGGCGGCGGCCGATGCGCGGGTAGCCGAGGATCGTGCCGCCGGGGAAGGCGGGGGTGGTGGTGGTCATGGTGCTCCGGTCGGGGTGGGGGCGGTGAGGGGGAGTGCGCCGACGCCGGCGAGGACGTCGATCGCCGGTCGATGGTCGTTGAACGTGTAGAGGTGCACGGCGCCGGGGTCGTGCTCGGCGAGCGCGCCGATGAGGGCGACCGCGGCGTCGACGCCGAGCCGGCGCGCGTCGTCGGGGCTCGCAGCCTCGAGCTGCTCCGCGAGCACGCGCGGCACGCCCTCGCCCGCGAGCTCGGCCGAGCGGATGAGCCGGCGGACGGTCGTCGGCACCACGACGCCGGGCACGATCGGGATCGTGACGCCGCGGGAGCGGGCGAGCTCGACGAAGCGTGCGTAGTCGTAGGGGTCGAAGAACAGCTGCGTGATGGCCATCGTCGCGCCGGCCGACTGCTTCGCGAGCAGCGCGTCGACGTCGCTGCGCCGCGTGCCCGCGCCCGGGTGGCCGTTCGGGAACGCGGCGACGGCGATCTCGGTCGCCGCGCGCCGAGCCCCGAGGGCGGCGCCGCGCCGCTCGCCGAGGATCGGGGCGCGCAGCCCGGGCAGCGGCGTCTCGGCATACGGCATCCGCTCGGCCTCGACCCGGCCGATGAGCTGCACCAGCTCGGCCGCGGAGGCGAGCGTGCGCTTGGGGCGGACGTCGCCGTCACGCGGCGGATCGCCCCGCAGGGCGAGGAACTTCGTGATGCCGGCGTCGAGGAACTGCCGCACGAGCCTGCCGGTCTCGTCGACCTCCAGCCCCGCGCACGTCAGGTGCGCCATCGGGCTGGCGCCCCCGTCGAGCAGGCGCTGCAGCACGTCGAGCGAGTGCGAGGTCGAGGTGCCGGCGGCGCCGAACGTGACCGAGACGAACTCGGGCTCGAGCGCGGCGAAGGCGTCGACGGCGGCCTCGACCCGCAGCCGCGCGGCCTCGTCGCGCGGCGGGTAGAGCTCGAACGAGTAGCGCAGCCGGCTCACGGGTGCACCGCCTCGAGCTGCGCGGCGGCCGAGCGCCGCGTCGCGGTGCGCTCGCCCGCCGCGAGCACCGCGTCGAGCGCCTGCTCGAGGTCCGCCACGATGTCGTCGACGAGCTCGATGCCCACCGAGATGCGCACGAGCCCCTCGGTGATGCCGAGCCCGGCGCGCTCCGCGTCGTCGAGCTTGCCGTGGATGGTGCTGCCGGTGTGGATCGCGAGGGTGCGCACGTCGCCGATGTGCGTCATCTGGCTGACGAGCCGCAGGCCGTCGAGGAACGTGCGCGCGGCGTCCCTGCCGCCCGCGAGGTCGATCGACACGATCGACCCCGCGCCGTCGGGGAGCAGCCGGGCGACGCGCTCCGCCTGACCGTCGGCGCGGCCGGGGTAGTGCACGCGCGCGACGGCGGGGTGGTCCTGCAGCGCGTCGGCCACGGCCACCGCGTTCGCGACGTGCCGCTCCATCCGCAGCGACAGCGTCTCGATGCCGTGCAGCAGCAGGAACGTGCTCGAGGGCGGCACGGTCGGGCCGTGCTCGAGCACGACGACCGAGCGCAGGTAGGCGCTGTAGGCCGCGGCGCCGAAGCGCTCGGCGAACGACGGGGCGCCGTGCGGGCGGGGTTCGTGCAGGTGCGGGAAGCGGGCGGCCGCGGCCGTCCAGTCGAAGCCGCCGCCGTCGACGATCGCGCCGCCGATGACCGAGCCGTGGCCGCCGAGCCACTTGGAGGTCGAGTGGATGACGACGGCCGCGCCGTGCTCGACGGGTCGGCAGAGGTACGGGGTCGCGACGGTGTTGTCGACCACGAGTGGCACCCCGGTGCGCGCCGACACGCGGCCCAGCAGCGCGAGGTCGACGACCTCGCCGAGCGGGTTCGCGATCGACTCGGCGTAGATCGCGCGCGTGCTCGGCCGCACGGCGGCGACCCAGGCGTCCTCGTCGGCGTCGATCGGCAGCGCCTCGAACTCGAGGCCCTGCCGGCGCAGCGCGCCGCGGATCATCTCGCGCGTGCCTTCGTAGAGGCGGTCGGTGGTGAGGATGTGGTCGCCCGCCTGCGCGAGCGCGCTGAGCGCCATCGCGATCGCGGCCTGGCCGCTCGCGACGAGCACGCCGTCGACACCGCCCTCCAGGTCTGCGATGCGCCGCGCCGCGACGACGTTCGTGGGGTTGTCGTTGCGCGAGTAGGCGCGGCGGGCGCTGCGGCCGGCGAAGCGCTCGACCCCGTCGTCGAAGCTGTCGAAGACGTAGCCGGCGCTCTGGTAGATCGGGGTGACGCGCGCGCCGGCCTCGGCGTCGACGATCGCGCCGGCGTGCACCTGCCGGGTCTCGAAGCCGAGCCCGCTCATCGCGCGACCCCCGCGGGCACGAGCGCCGTGGCGATGCGGTCGACCGCCTCCTCGAGCACGGGGGCGGGCGTCGCGAAGACGAGCCGCACGTGGTCGTCGAAGCCGGCCCCGCAGAGCGCGCCGTCGGTGAGCGCCACGCCCGCGCGGTCGAGCAGCAGCGACGCGGGCGAGCCGGCGCCGCGGCCGAGGTCGAGCGCACCGAGGTCGAGCCACGCGAGGTAGGTGGCCTCCGGCGGCCGCCACCGCACGGCGGGCAGCCGCTCGGCGACGAGCGCCGCGAGCAGGTCGCGGCTGCGCTGCAGGTAGGCGATCGCGCCCTCGAGCCACGCGCCGCCGTCGCGGTAGGCGGCGGTCGCGGCGATGACGCCGAGGGTCGACGCGCCGTGGACGACCGCGAAGCCGAAGCGGCGGTAGACGGCCTCGTCCGCGTCGTTCGAGGTGATGAGCTGCGCGGCCTTGAGGCCGGGCACGTTCCACGCCTTCGAGGCGCTCGTGCCGGTGATGGTGTGCGAGGCGGCGGTCTCGGAGACGGAGGCGTACGGCACGTGCCCGCGACCGTCGAAGCGGATCGGGGCGTGGATCTCGTCGGCGAAGACGCGCCCGCCGTGGCGCTCGACGAGCAGCGCGATCGCCTCGAGCTCCTCGCGCGGCAGCACCGTGCCGGTGGGGTTGTGCGGGTTGCAGAGCACGAGCGTGCCGGCGCCGGCGGCGAACGCGCGGTCGATCCCGTCGAGGTCGTGCTGCCAGCGGCCGTCCACGACGACGCCGGGGACCTCCACGACCCGGCGGCCCAGCCGCTCGAGGTAGGTGAGGAACGGCATGTAGGCGGGCGTCGGCACGATCACGGCGGAGCCCGCGGGGGAGTACTCCTCGACGGCGACGCCGAGCGCGGCCATGACGTCGGAGACCGCGTGCACGCGCTCCGGGTCGACGAGCCACCCGTGCTCCCTCGCCTGCCACGCCGCGGCGGCCTCACCGAGCTCGGCGGCCGTCGAGGGGGAGAGGTAGCCCAGCACGTCGTCTGCGATCGCGCGGCCGAGCGCATCGCGCACGGCCGGGGCCGTGCCGAAGTCCATCTCGGCGACCCACGCGCCGATCGTGCCGGGGTGCAGGCTCCACTTGCGGCTCGACGGCCGCTCGAGGTCGACCCTGCGGATCGCGTCCCACGCGTGCTCGTCGCGACCGTGCCCGTCCATGCTGCTCCCTCCGTCGTGCTGACGGAGCCAGACAAGCAGGGGCGCGGGGCCGAAGCCCAGCACGCTGGTAACACGGCGACATGCGGGTCAGTCCCCGCGGCTCGCCCCCCGGCGGGCAGCCCACGCGATGACCCACAGCCCGACGACGGCCGCGGCGCACGCGATGCTCGCCCAGAGGCCGGCCGTGGCCGAGACGACGACCTCGAAGATGAAGCTCGTCACGCCGATGACGAGGATCGACACGACCGCGAGCGTCGCGATGAGCAGCACGTTGCAGAACCGCACGATCTGCTGCTTCATGCTGCGCTGGAAGTGCAGGCGGTGCACGAGCACGGGCGTGAGCCCGAGCAGGGTCGCGAGCGCGGCGATCGCGACGAGCACGAGGTAGTGCTGGACCTCATCCGCGTCGAGGTCCTCGAACCGCGACTGGAAGGCGACTGCGAGCAGGAAGCCCGAGATGAGCTGCGTGCCGGTGAGCACGACCCGCAGCTCCTGCAGGATGTCCGAGAAGTTGCGGTCGGCGCGCTCCTCGGGCGTCTCATCGCGCCCGCGCTCGTCGCGCCCCGCTCCCTCGCTCACACGACGCATCCTGCCACGGCTCTCAGTGGTCGCGCAGGCGCTCGATGAGCTCCGCCTTCTTGAGCGTCGAGGTGCCCTCGATGCCGAGCTCCTTCGCGCGGTCGCGCAGCTCCGGCACCGTGCGGTCCTCGTAGCGCTCGGCGTCGCCGCCGCGCTCGCCGACCTTCGACCGGCCGTCCCTGGCCGCCGCGTTCGCGATGCGCGCCGCCTTCTCGGACGAGTTGCCCTCGCTCTTGAGCTTCTCGTAGAGCTCCTCGTCCTTAATGCTCGGGTTCGGCATCAGAAGCCCCGACCGCCGGTGACCGGCACGACGGCGCCGGAGACGTACGAGGCCTCCTCGCTCGCGAGGTAGACGTAGGCGCCGGCGAGCTCGACGGGCTGCCCCGCACGGCCGAGCGGCGTGTCCTGGCCGAACTGCTCGACCTTCTCGTCGGGGAAGTCGGTGGCGGGGATGAGCGGCGTCCAGATCGGCCCCGGCGCGACGGCGTTCACGCGGATACCGCGCTCGCCCAGATCCTGCGCGAGCGCCTCGGTGTACGCGACGAGCGCGGCCTTCGTCATGGCGTAGTCCAGCAGGCCCGGGGAGGGCTCCTGCGCCTGGATCGACGTCGTCGAGATGATGGATGCGCCGGGCCCCATGTGCGGGACGGCCTCGCGGGCCAGCACGATCGCGGCGACGAGGTTCGTGCGGAAGACGCGGTCGACCTCGGCGACCTGCATGTGCTCGATGCCGTCGCGCTGGCGCTGGTAGGCCGCGTTGTTCACGAGCACGTCGATCCCGCCGAGCTGCTCGACAGCACCGGCGACGGCGTCGATGCAGGACTGCTCCTCGGTGAGGTCGAGGGCCATCGCGTGGAAGCGGCGACCGGCCTCCTCGACGAGCCTGCCCGTCTCGGCGGCGTCCTCCGCCTCCTCCGGCAGGTGGACGATCGCGACGTCGGCACCCTCGCGCGCGAAGGCGACCGCGACGGCGCGGCCGATGCCGCTGTCGCCGCCGGTGATGAGCGCACGGCGCCCCTGCAGGCGCCCGCGACCGGTCCAGCTCGACTCGCCGTGGTCGGGGGCGGGGTCCATCGGCTCGGTCAGGCCCGGCTGCTCGGGCTGCTGCTGCGTCGGGAACTCGTCAGCGTGGTGCTTCGTGCGGGGGTCCTGGTCGGTCATGCTCTGACGCTCCTCCGTGAGTGGGTTCGGGTCGTGCCTGGTTGTACCCCGAACCTACGCGCGGTCGGCTGAGCGTCACCTTCCGGCTGGGTGCGGGAACGGCGAGCAGCGCGATGCCGACCGCCACCACCGCGAGGCCCGTCCAGCCGACCGCCGTGGGTCGCTCACCGACCACGAGCACGGCCAGGAGCGTCGCGACCACGGGCTCCGCGAGCGCCAGGGTCGTCGCGCTCGACGACGTGAGCGCGCGCAGCGCGTAGCCGAACAGGAGGTAGGCGAGCGCCATCGGCACGAGCGCGAGGTAGGCGACCGTCGCGGCGCCCGGCAGCGAGACGAGCGGCCCGAGCCCGACGATCGCGAGCCACGCCAGGCACGCGAGCCCGCCGGTGAGGAAGAGTGCGCCCATCGCGCCGGTCGCGCTCGCTCCGCCGGCGATGAGCCGCGCGCCCGCGAAGGCGTAGAGCGCGTAGCCGAAGCCGGCCAGGAGCGCGAGGCCGACCCCGACGGGTGCAGCGGACGGATCCGCCGCGGCGCCGCCGTGCCCGCCGAGCGACAGCAGCACGATGCCGACGACGGCGACGCCCGTCGCGATCGCCCAGCGCGCGTCGGGCCGGCGGCGGTCGACCGCCCACTCGAGCAGTGCCGCGAAGATCGGGCCCGAGCCGAGCGCGACGACGTTGCCGACGGCGACGCCGGCGAGCGTCATCGACGGGTAGTAGGCCGACGGGTACAGCACGACACCGACCGCGCCGGCGAGTAGCCAGCCGAGGTGCGCGCGGCGGCGCAGCACCGCGAGCACCCGCCGCAGCGAGATGGCCGCGAGCACGAGGCCGCCGATGCCGAAGGTGGCGAGGCCGATCGCGAGCGGCGAGGCGCCGGCCGGCGCGAAGTGCGCGACGGTGCCGGTCGTGCCCCACAGCACGGCGGCGAGCAGCACGGCGATGGCGTGCGCCGGGCGCGCTGCGCCCGAGCTCGGGTCGGTGCGGGTCGGCATGGCTCGATCCTACGAACAGCGGTCGAGCCGGCGGACAGCGGCAGGAGTGCGTGCCAGCATGGCCGCATGCGTCAACCCCTCTCGGAGCTGCTCGCCGGCGCGGGCATCCTGCTGCGCGGCTTCGCCACCTGGTCGCGCGACCCCCGCCTGATGCTGCTCGGCGCCGTGCCGGCGCTGCTCGTCGGGCTCGTGATGCTCGGCGTGCTCATCCTGCTCGCCTTCCAGGTGGGCGGATGGGCGACGGCGCTCACCCCGTTCGCCGACGGCTGGGATCGGCTCTGGTCCGACGTGCTGCGCACGGCCCTCGCGCTCGGCCTGCTCGTCGGCGCCGTCGTGCTGTGCGTGCTGACCTTCGCGGCGATCACGCTCGCGGTGGGCGAGCCCTTCTACGAGCGCATCTCGCGATCGGTCGACGCGCGGCTCGGCGCGGCGCACGAGGCGCCCGACCTCGGCTTCTGGCCCTCGGTCGCCAAGGGGCTGCGCGACGCCGTGGTGCTCATCGGCATGGCCATCGGCACGGCGCTCGTCGTGTTCCTCGTCGGCCTCGTGCCGCTCATCGGCAGCGTGCTCGGCCTCGCCGTCGGCGCCGTGCTCGGCGGCAGGGCGCTCGCGCGCGAGCTGACGGGCATCGCGGGCGACGCGCGCGGCATGACGCTCGCGGACCGCCGCGCGCTGCTCGCCGCCCATCGCTGGCGCTCGCTCGGCTTCGGGATGGTCGCCTACCTGCTGCTGCTCGTGCCGGGGCTCGCGGTCGTCGCGACCCCTGCGGCGATCGTCGGCGGCACGCTGCTCGTCCGCGACCTGCGCGGCGAGCCGACGGCCGCCCCCGAGACCGCGCCGTAGGCTGGACCCCGCCCGTCCGACCGAGAGGTTCCATGCCCGCTCCAGCTGCCGTCCGACGCGCGTCCCCAGACGAGATCGCCGATTGGGACGCGCGCATCCTGGCCAACCCCGACGGCGGGCACATGGTGCAGTCGTCGGCGTTCGCCGAGACGAAGCGCATCGACGGCCTCGAGCCCGTCTTCCTCGTCATCGACGCGCCGACCGCCGACGGCACCGAGCGCATCCACGTCCTCGCGCTCGAGGGCAGGGTGTCGCTCGGCCGCTACTGGTACGTGCCGATGGGCCCGACCGCCACCGAGATGGGCGCCGTCGTCGAGGGGCTGCGCGCGTTCGCGCGCCAGCAGCCCGGGCTGCTCGTCGTGAAGATCGAGCCGCACCTCGAGCGCAGCGATGCGCGCATCGCCGAGCTGCGAGCGCTCGGGCTCGAGCAGAGCCGCGACATGCAGGTGATGACGCACACGGTCGTGCTCGACCTCGCGCAGGGCGAGGAGGCGCTGTTCGCCTCGTTCTCGCAGATGATCCGGCGCCAGGTGCGCGGCGCCGTGAAGAAGGGCTACCGGGTCGAGCGCCCCGAGGCGACGCAGGAGACCTTCGACCGCATGCACGCGATGATGCTCACCGTCCAGGGCGGCAAGGGCATGGCGGGCATGCGCGAGCGCGCCTACTACGACCGCTTCTGGAGCGCGTTCGCCGAGGCCGGCACCGGCCGCTTCTACTTCGGCTACGACGACGACGGCGACGAGCCGCAGGCCGGCATCTTCGTGACGACGGCCGGCCGCACCGCCGTCTACAAGGACGGGGGCTCGCGCCCCGACCGCAAGATCAACGGCGGCTCGGCGCTGCTGCTGTGGACGGCGATGCAGGACTGCATCGAGGAGGGCGCGCTCGCCTTCGACCTCGCGGGCACGCCGCCGTCGGACCGCGCCGACGACGAGACGCACCCGTTCTACGGGCTCGCCCAGTTCAAGCTGCGCTTCGGGCCGATCACCGACTTCCTGCCGTCGTTCGACCTCGTGCTGCACCCGCTGCGGCACCGGCTGTGGGAGCGCGTCGTGCGCCGCGTCGAGTGGCGCATCCGCAAGGGTCCGGACACGCTGCGATGACCGAGATGCGACTGCGCCCCGCCACGCCCGCGGAGCTGCGCGACTGGGACGCGCTGGTGCTCACCAACCCGGACGGCGGGCAGTTCACCCAGACGCTCGCGTTCGCCGAGCTGAAGCGCTGGGACGGCTTCCGCACGCACCACCTCGTGTTCGACGCCGAGGTCCCCGTCTACGCGCTCGCGCTCGAGCGGAACGGCTGGATCGGCCGGTTCTGGTACTTCCCGTGCGCGCCGCTGCACCCCGACATGCGCGCGGTCGTCGACGCGATCCGCGCCTTCGTGCGGCGCGAGCACCCCACCCTGATCTCGGTCAAGGTCGAGCCGCGGCTGCCGCGCACCCCAGAGGCGCTCGCGATGCTCGCGGATGCCGGCCTCATGCAGGCCGAGGACGTGCAGCTGCACACGCACACGGTCGTCATCGACCTCGAGCGCACCGAGGAGGAGATCTTCGGGTCGTTCTCGAAGACGGCGCGCAAGCTCATCCGCCGCGCCGAGCGCGACGGCTTCACGATCGAGCGCGTCGAGGGCGACGAGGCGCTGTTCGACCTCGCGTGGCAGCGGATGCAGACCATCCGCGGCGGCAAGGGCCTCGCCGGCATGCGCGACGAGGACTACTACAAGACGATCTGGCGCGCGTTCACGAGCCGCGGCCAGGCCGACTGGTGGCTCGGCCACGACGGCGGCGACGGACCGCAGACGGTGACCTTCACGATCCCGTTCGGCCGCACCGTGATCGACAAGGACGAGGGCTCGCGCCCGGACCGCCTCATCGAGGGCGGTGCGCACCTCGGCCGCTGGACGCGCGTGCGGCACTACCGCGAGCGCGGCTTCAGCGGCCTCGACATGATGGGCGCGCCGCCGACGTGGGCGAAGGACGACCCCGACCACTGGATGGCGGGGCTCGCGCGCTTCAAGCAGCAGTTCGGCGAGATCAGCGACTTCGCCCCGAGCCACGACGTGCTGCTGCGGCCTCGTGCCCAGCAGGTCTGGCGGAAGGCCGTGCGGCCGGTCGAGTGGCGCGTCAAGCGCCGCTACACGGGCCTCTGGTGACAGGGCTCCGGTGACGGGACTGTGGTGACGACGATGGATGGAGATGGGGGAGCGGTGAGCATGGCGAGCACGCGCTGGACGCTGCGGGACGCGACCGCGGCGGAGATCGCGGACTGGGATGCGCTGGTGCTGCAGAACCCGGACGGCGGCCAGTGGACGCAGAGCGCCGCCTACGCGACGCTCAAGCGCACCGAGCGGCTGCACCCGCGCCACCTCGTGCTCGAGGGCCCCGAGACGGTGCACGCGCTCGCGCTCGAGCACCGCTCGCTCGCCGGACGCTTCTGGTACTTCGCGACCGGGCCCGGCGCGTCGTTCGAGCAGCTCGGCGGCATCGCCGACGCCTTTCGCGCCGCTCGGGACGGTGCCGCGAAGGGCGTGTTCGCCGTCAAGGTGGAGCCGTTCGTCGTCGACACGCCCGAGCACCGCGCGGTGCTGAAGACGGCGGGCTACCGCGCCGCGAACGCGATCCAGCAGAACACGCACACCGTGCTCGTCGACCTCATGCCCGACGTCGAGACGATCTTCGCGGGCTTCAAGAAGAGCCTGCGCAACCACATCCGCTACGCCGAGCGCAACGGCTACCGGGTCGAGAAGGTCGAGCCCGGCGAGGACACCTACCGCACGATGCACCAGCTCATGCAGACGGTGTCGGGCGGCAAGGGCGTCGAGGGCATGAAGCCCTACGAGTACTACCGCACGCTCTGGAGCGCCGCCGTCGCGCAGGGGAGCGGTCACTTCTGGTTCGGGTACGACGGCGCGCACGACGGGCCGCAGGCATCCGCCTTCATGATCCGGTTCGGCCGCTACGCGCTGGCGAAGGACGGCGGCTCGGTGCCCGACCGGGCGATCCGCGGCGGCGCGCACCTCATCCGCTGGCGCGCGATGCAGTGGTTCAAGGAGCAGGGCGCAGAGGTGTACGACGCCTACGCGACGCCGCCCTCGTGGCTCGCCGACGACCCTTCGCACCGGCTGCACGGGCCGGGCGTCTTCAAGCGCGTGTTCGGCCCGATCGTCGACCACCTGCCGAGCCACGACCTCGTGCTCGACGCCCGCCGCTACCGGCTGTTCCTGCGGCTGCTGCTGCCGATCGAGCGTCGCGTGCGCCGCCGGCCCTTCGGCATCTGGTAGCCGCCCCTCCACCTTCCGCGCCTCGCCTCGCGGCGGGCGCACAACGCAAGCCCGCCGACCGGCTTCCGCTTCGGCTGAGCCGCTCGAGCGACGCCGCCCGCTGGATGGGCGCCCCGAGCTTGCGTCGTGCGCAGGGCGCGGGTGGAGGGAACGCCGCCTCAGCTGACGGGGCGGCCGCAGATCTCGTCGAGGCTCGTGCCGAGCAGCTGGGCGGTCTCGCGGTACATCGCCACGAGGCGGTCGCGCGTCGCGCCGTCGAGCGCGTCGAGGCGCCACTCGAGCGCGTTGTCGCGCAGGTCGGCGACCTTGACGGTGGCCGCGAGCTCGCTGCCGCGCACGCGCTCCACGTGCTCGGCCGTCGACTCGCCGTGCCGCTTCGTGAGCGCGTCGACGGCGTCGACGATGCGCTTCGGGAACTTCGCGGCGTGGAACTGCCGCAGCGTCACGGTGCCCCACTCGAACACGTCGTGCAGCATCGCGACGGCCCGCTCGTCGTCGGTGTCGACGTCGAGCATCACGCGGATCGCGTGGGCGACGTAGGGCTGCCCCTGCCGGTCGACGCGGCCGTCGAACGCCCGCGCCGCGACCGCGATCGCGCGCTCCAGGTCCTCACTCGCCATGACGCGAGCGTATCCGGTGGTTATCCTGGGGCCATGTCACGCGTCGCTGATCCCGCTGAGCTGGCGCGCCTGCTGCGCGGCACGTGGGCGATCCGCGCGACCACGTTCCCGTACTGGACGCACCCGGAGCGCAAGAACCCGCGGCTCACGTTCGAGCTCGTGCGCAGCTCGCCGCTGCAGCTGCGCGAGGTGTACGAGTACCACCGTCCCGACAAGGGCGACCGCGAGGTGATCGCCGAGGCGGCGTGGGCCGGCCGGCACTTCTCGTGGCGCATGCTCGGCCGCTCGCGCCTGCTCTCGAGCGCCTACGTGGTCTCCGACACCCCCGCGACCGCCGACATCCTGGCGATCCACTACGGCCGGTCGGCGGTGCTGCGGCAGAGCGCGGTGTCGATCCTCGCCCGGCCGCACCTCGACCCCGACGCGGTGCGCCGCGCGGTCGCGGTCGACACGCACTCCTTCGAGCTCTCGGCCGACGAGTTCTGGCGGCTGCAGTGGCTGACGCCCTACTCGCCCGCCCCGTCCGCCTCGAGCGACTCGCGCGCCTGACGCACGTCCTCCAGCAGGGCGCCGATGAGCACCCAGTGGGTGGGGTGCGGCTGCGGCACCGCGATCGGGGTCGTGAGCGCCGGCCCGTCGAGCGCGGGCATGGTCGTCGTGCGGCCGTCCTCGAGCGCGTGGCGGTCGACGAGCATCCGCACGCCGTGCGCGATGCGCCGCGCCTCGGTGCCGACCCGGTGCACGATCGGGTCGTCGGCGACGGATGCGTCGAACCGGTCGGCGACGGTGCGCGACATGCCGATCACCCGGTTCACGAGCACCGTGAGCGTCAGCAGCAGCCGCTCGTCGCGCGCGATCCGCTCGCGCAGCGCCCGCGCGCGCAGGTTGAGCCGCGTGGACTCCTCGAGCGCATCCATCGCCGCCCGGGTGCGCTGCACGTGCGCGCGCAGCGCTCTCGCGTCCGCGAGCAGCCGCTCGCCGTCGACGGCGTCGTGGGAGGCGAGCGCGGCGGCGACGCGATCGTAGGCGTCGGCGACCGCGTACGCCGTCTCGCGCATCGCCCGCTCGGCCGGCTCGTGCTGCACGGGCGGCACGACCACCAGGTTGATGAGCAGCGCGCACGCCGCCCCGATGAGCGTCTCGACGACCCGCTCGAAGCCGAACAGCGGCCCCGCGCCCGCGCCGAGCGCGAGCAGGATCATCGCGCTGATCGGCAGCTGGTTCGCGGCCATCGGCGCAAGCCGCAGCAGCCGCGCGACGAGCACCGCGACGAGCGTGACGGCGAGCACGACGAGCGGCCCGGTGGGCAGCGTGAGGCTCGCGAGCCACGCGAGCACGACGCCGCCGAGCACGCCGGCCGACCGCTCGAGCCCCTTGCCGATCGACTGGTGCACGCTCGGCGCGACGACGAGCAGCGCGGCGATCGCGGCGAAGATGGGCAGCTCGGTGCCGAGCAGCAGCGAGCTCGCGACCCACGACACCACGATCGCGACGAGCATCTTCACGACCTGGAGCCACGGCGCCTGCTGCTCGACCATGAGCCGTCCCAGCCACCGCATGACCCAACGGTATCGCGCGCCTGGGCCGCTTCCCGGCTGCGGCGGTGTTGGATGGGAGGCATGCTCGACAACGCTGCCGCGGTCCTCATGCGACTCGTCGCGGAGAGCGGGCGCGAGCTGGTCGACTTCGCGCAGAAGGACGTCGAGCCCGTGAACGAGGGCTTCATCGTCGGCTTCTCGTGCGGCGTCCGCACGCGCGACGACAGCATCGAGCGCGTCACGATCTACGTGAACACCTCGCCGAGCGCGCCGATGGACGAGCACACGGTCGAGCTCGTCGACGCGTCGGGCCGCCGGCTCACCGCGTGGGCGTACCCCCAGGACCCGGCGCTCCCGTCGCTGCCCGCCGTCTCCTACCCGGAGGCCGCCGGCGTCGTGCTCGCGAAGTTCGGCATCGCGGCCGAGGGCGCGAAGCTCCGCATGGAGGCGTACCGTCCTGGTAAGCGGGCGGTGCTGCGCGTCGAGACCGCGACCGACCGCTGGTTCGCGAAGGTCGTGCACCCGTCGCTCGCCTCGTCGATCCACGACCTGCACGAGCGCTTCCGCGCCGCCGGGGTGCCGGTGCCGCGCTCGCTCGGCTTCTCGGACGCCGGGCTCGTGCTGCTCGGCGAGCTCCCCGGCGTGCCCGCGATCGACGTCTTCGAGCGGATCGATCGCGCGCGGTTCGCGCGCGGCCTCGACGAGCTCACCCAGCACATCGCGTCGGTGCCCGTCGCGATCGGCGCGCGCGAGTCGCTCGCGCGCCGCGTCGACTGGTACGCCGAGCGGATGCAGGAGACGGCGCCGCTCTTCGGCCGCCAGACGGCGCGGCTCGCCCAGCTCGTCGCGGAGCGCTACGCCGCGACGGTGCTGCCGCGCCCGGTGACGATCCACGGCGACCTGCACCTCGGGCAGATCTTCGTCGACGAGGCCGCGCCCTCGACGATCACCGGCATCCTCGACATCGACACCGCGGGGCTCGGCGACCCCGCCGACGACCGCGGCGCGCTCTTCGGGCACGTCGTCGTCTCGGCGATCGAGCGGACGCCCGCGACCGAGGCCGGGGCAGCGCTCGCCGCGTTCGCCGACGAGCTGCAGTCCGGCTGGGCCGGCGACGCGCGCGTCGCCGCGATCGCCGCCACGCACCTCATGGGGCACGCCCTCGCGAACGCCGGCCGCGGCGACGACCGCAGCAGCGCCGCGGCCCAGCGGCTGCTCGAGCGGGCAGAGGCGCTGCTCGCCTGAGCGCGGCCTGCGACGCGGTGTCAGCGCGAGGCGCTCACTCGCCGAGCAGCGCCCGCACCCGGGGCACGACCTCGGTGCCGAAGAGCTCGATCGTGCGCAGGTTGTCCTCGTGCAGGGTGCCCGAGTCGTACTTCAGGTCGAAGCGCTCGATGCCGAGCGTCTCGTGCGCCCAGACGATCTTCTGCGCGACCGTCTCGGGGCTGCCGACGAAGAGCGCGCCGTGCTCGGCGGCGTTCGCGTCGAACTCGCGCTCGGACGCCTCGCCCCAGCCGCGCTCGCGTCCCAGCCGGTTGCGGAAGACGAGCCACTGCGGCATGAGGATGCGCTTCGCCTCCGCGTCCGTCTCGGCGATCAGACCGGGGGAGTGCATGCCGACGCGGCCGGCGGTGTGGCCGAACTGCTCCATCGCCTTCCGGTAGAGCCCGGAGAAGGGCGCGAACTGCGCGGGGCTGCCGCCGATGATCGCGAGCATCATGTCGAACCCGTGTCGCGCGGTGCGGATGACCGACTCGGGGGAGCCGCCGACGCCGACCCAGACCGGCATCCGGCCGCCGTGCTCCGCCGCGTGCGACCGCGGGTGCACCGACTGCTCGACGAGCGGGGAGCGCAGCTCGCCCGACCACGTGACGGGCTCCTCGCGCACGAGCGCCGCCAGCAGCTCGAGGCGCTCCTCGAAGAGCGCCTGGTAGTCCTCGAGGCGGTACCCGAAGAGCGGGAACGACTCGGTGAACGAGCCGCGGCCCACGATGAGCTCCGCACGACCGCTCGAGATGCCGTCGAGGGTGGAGAACTGCTCGAACACCCGCACCGGGTCGTTCGACGACAGCACGGTGACGGCGGTGCCGAGGCGGATGCGCTCGGTGACGGTGGCGAGCGCGCCCAGCACGATCTCGGGGGCGCTGATCGCGAAGTCCTCGCGGTGGTGCTCGCCGGCGCCGAAGAAGGCGAGGCCGGCGCGCTCGGCCGCGATCCCCTCCTGCACGACGTCGCGCAGCACCTGCGCGGGGCTGAGCGGTGCGCCGTCGACGACGGGGACGGCTGCGAACGTGTGGACACCGAATTCGAGGGGCATGCCCGAGCCAACAGCGAAGGGCCCGGGAATCATCCCGGGCCCTCCGCGTCATGCGTCAGTGGTGGTCGTGCTTCGCTGCCTCGAGCTCGCCGCGGCTGACCGGGGCGATGCGGTCCTCGAAGAACCAGCGCGTGAGCGCGGCACGCGCGTGCGTCGCGGGCGTGATCTTGCCCTTGGCGTTCGGGCGCACCATGACCGGCTCGTAGGAGTCGAAGGCCTTGAGCTTCCACGACTCGTACTCGTCGAGCTGCTGGTGCACCTCGACGTACTCACCGCCCGGGAGCCGGCGGATGTTGCCCGACTCGTAGCCGTGCAGCAGGATCTCGCGATCCTTCTTCTGCAGGCCGAGCGCGATCCGGCGGGTGAGCCAGAACGTGACGATCGGGCCGAGGATGAGCGTCGCCTGCAGCCACCAGGTGACCTGGAACACGTTGAGCTGGAAGTGCGTCGCGATGAGGTCGGACGACGCGGCCGCCCACAGCACGGCGTAGAACAGGATGCCCGCGGCGCCGATGGCCGTGCGCGTCGGGTTGTTGCGCGGGCGCTCGGCGATGTGGTGCTCGCGCTTGTCGCCCGTGATCCACTGCTCGATGAACGGGTAGAACATGACGAGCACGATGAAGGCGCCGAGCACCGCCATCGGGATCAGGATGTTCCACGAGAGCGTCAGGCCGAAGATCTCGGACTCGAGGCCGGGGGCGAGCCGCAGCGCGCCGTCGGCGAAGCCGATGTACCAATCGGGCTGCGTGCCCGCCGACACGGGGGACGGGTCGTACGGTCCGTAGGCCCAGATCGGGTTGATCGTGAACGTCGATGCGATGAGCACGATCACGCCGAAGACGATGAAGAAGAACGAGCCCGCCTTCGCCGCGAAGAGCGGCATGATCGGCGCGCCGACGACGTTGTCGTTCGTCTTGCCGGGGCCGGCGAACTGCGTGTGCTTGTTCACGATGAGCAGCACCATGTGCACGCCGATGAGCGCGATCACGATCGCGGGCAGCAGCATGATGTGCAGCACGAAGAGCCTCGACACGATGTCGTCGCCCGGGAACAGCCCGCCGAAGAACAGGTACGAGATCCAGGTGCCCACGATCGGGATGCCCTTGACCATGCCGTTGATGATCGCGAGGCCGTTGCCCGAGAGCAGGTCGTCGGGGAGCGAGTAGCCCGTGAAGCCCTCCGCCATCGCGAGGATGAAGAGGATGAAGCCGACGACCCAGTTGATCTCGCGCGGCTTGCGGAACGCACCGGTGAAGAAGACGCGCAGCATGTGCAGGCCGATGGCCGCCACGAACAGCAGCGCCGCCCAGTGGTGCACCTGGCGCATGAGCAGGCCGCCGCGGATGTCGAACGAGATGTCGAGCGACGACGCGTAGGCCGCCGACATCGCGATGCCCTTGAGGGGCACGTAGGAGCCCTCGTAGTGGACCTCGGTCATCGACGGGTCGAAGAAGAACGTCAGGAACGTGCCCGAGAGCAGGATCGCGACGAACGAGTACAGGATGACCTCGCCCAGCATGAACGACCAGTGGTCGGGGAAGACCTTGCGGCCGAGCGTCGCGACCATGGTCGAGATGCTGGTGCGCTCGTCGAGGTAGTTCGACGCCTGCGCGGTGAGGGTGGGGCGCGGTGCGGTGGAAGTCATGCTCGGGTCTCCAGCTCAGCGGCCGAGAGCGGCACGTGCTCAGGGTCGACATGCCCGAGGCGCTCGAAGAACGAGGGGCCGATGGGCTCGGTGAAGTCGCTCTGCGCGATGAGGAAGCCCTCGTCGTCGACCGTGATCGGCAGCTGCGGCAGCGGGCGCTTGGCAGGTCCGAAGATCACCTTGGCGTGGTTGGTCACGTCGAAGGTCGACTGGTGGCAGGGGCAGAGCAGGTGGTGGGTCTGCTGCTCGTACAGCGCCACGGGGCAGCCGACGTGCGTGCAGATCTTCGAGTAGGCGACGATGCCGTCGTACGACCATCCGGCGCGTGCCGGCTGCTCGTTGAGGCGGTCGAGCGGCACGCGGACGAGCAGCACGGACGCCAGGGCCTTCTGATCGAGGTAGCCCTCATCGTGACCGAGGTCCTTGAGCTCCTCCGGGATGACGTGGAAGGCCGACCCGATCGTGACGTCGGTCGCCCGGATGGGCGTGCCGGTGGGGTCGAGCGCGAGCCGGGAGCCCGCCTTCCACATCGTGTTCGAGATGGCCTCCACCGCGTCCTGCGCCGGGGCGAGGTCGCGGAAGAGGACGACTGCGGGCAGCGGCACGAGGGCGATCGCGCCGATGAGCGTGTTGCGGATGAGCGAGCGGCGCGAGAAGCCGGACTCCTCGTCGCCGAGCTGGAAGATCTCGACGGCGCGCGCGCGGGTCTTCTCCGAGCCGCGCGACAGGTGGCGCTCCTCGACGACCTCGTGCGAGCTCATGAGCTGACGGGCCCAGTGCATGCCGCCGAAGCCGACGCCGAGCAGCGCGAGCGCGATGCCGAGGCCGAGGAACAGGTTGTTGAAGCGGACCGTCCCCATGTCGCCCGACTCGATCGGCACGGCGACGTACGCGATGATCGCGAGCACCGAGCCGACCATCGAGAGCAGGAACCACCACACGACCTGGCGCTCGGCGCGACGCTCCTTGACGGGGTGGAGGTCGGTCTGGCGCGGGCGGTGCGGGGGCAGGCCCGGGTTCTCGAACGCGTCGGCCTGCACGACCGCTGCGCCGCGGTCGTAGACCGCGACCTCGTGCTGCTCCGCCGGAGCGGACTGGCCTTCAGCCGACATGCTGTCGGTCCTTCCTGTGTCCTGCGCCATGGTCAGTTCGGCCTCGAGGTCAGCCAGACCGTGATCGCGACGATGCCGCCGAGACCGAAGATCCAGATGAACAGGCCCTCGGACACCGGTCCGAGCGCGCCCAGGTCGAAGCCGCCGACCGACGGGTTCTCGTCGAGGTAGTTCAGGTAAGCGATGATCTCGCGCTTCTCCTCGGGGCTGATGTTCGAGTCGTTGAACACCGGCATGTTCTGCGGGCCCGTGAGCATGGCCTCGTAGATGTGGTTGGCCGCGACGCCCTTGAGCGGCGGGGCGAACTTGCCCTCGGTGAGCGCGCCGCCGGCGCCGGCCACGTTGTGGCACATGGCGCAGTTGATGCGGAAGAGCTCGCCGCCGGCGGCGATGCCCTCGGCGTCGACCACGGAGGTGTCGAGCAGCTCCTCGGAGGGCACGTCCGGGCCCGGCGCGAGCGAGGCGATGTACGCAGCCATCGCGTCGGTGTCCTCCTGCGAGAACTGCGGCTCGCGCTGCAGCGCCTGCGGGCCGGACATCGCCATCGGCATGCGGCCGGTCATGACCTGGAAGTCGACCGATGCGGCGCCGACGCCGATGAGGCTCGTGCCGTTCTCGGTGCCCTCGGCGTTGAGGCCGTGGCACGACGCGCAGTTGGCGCGGAAGAGCGCCTCGCCGTCGGCGGCCGTGAGCTGCTGGGAGTGCGGGGTCGTGGCCGGCTCGGCGTTCGCCACGGAGCCCACCGCGACCGACGCGCCGCCTGCGGCGACGAGTCCGATGATGAGCAGCGCCGCGCTGGCGAGCGGGTGCCTGCGACCGGTCTTCTTGCGTGATGCCAACGTTCTCAGTCCCAACCGTTGCTTACTTGAGCCAGTAGATGACGAGGTACAGGCCGATCCAGACCACGTCGACGAAGTGCCAGTAGTAGGAGATGACGTGCGCGCTCGTCGCCTCCTTGTGTGCGAAGCGCTTGACGGCGTACGCGCGGCCGATCACGAACAGGAAGGCGAAGAGTCCGCCGGTCACGTGGAGGCCGTGGAAGCCGGTCGTGAGGTAGAAGGCCGAGCCGTAGGAGCTCGACGACAGCGTCACCCCGTGGCTGATGAGCACGATGTACTCGAAGACCTGCAGGATGATGAAGACCGCGCCCATGGCGTAGGTGAGGTAGAACCACTCGACCATGCCCCACTTGGAGAGCTGGAACCTTCCGCCCGACCGGAACGCCTGGTGGTGCTCGGCTGCGTTCGCGCCCGCCTGGCACGTGAAGCTCGAGGCCAGCAGGATGATCGTGTTGATCGTGGCGAAGATCACGTTCAGCTTCTCTGCCTCGGTCGCGAAGAGATCTCCGGACATCGAGCGCAGCGTGAAGTAGATCGCGAACAGGCCGGCGAAGAACATGACCTCGCTGCCGAGCCAGACGATGGTGCCGACCGCAACGGTGTTCGGCCGCCTGATCATCGGCGCCGACGGCGACGGGGAGAGCGCAGTAGTGGACACGTTCCCATCCTAGTGACAGTTCACCCCCGGGGGGACGACCCGGCGGGCCCGCGTGCCGCCAACGCCTAGGCTGGACCTATGGATCGCCTCTTGACCTGGCCAGTCGTGCTGGAGACGCTGCTCGAGGGGGAGGATCTCGCGATCCGACAGGCCGAGTGGGCCATGGCCGAGATCGTCTCCGGCCGTGCCACCGAGGCGCAGATGGGTGGCTTCCTCATCGCGCTGCGCAGCAAGGGCGTGGTGGCCGAGGAGCTCGTGGGCTTCCGGGACGCCGTGCTCGAGGCCGCCGTGCCGCTGCCCGGCGACACCCGCCTGGTCGACATCGTCGGCACCGGCGGCGACCGGCAGCACACCGTGAACATCTCGACGACCGCGAGCATCGTCGTGGCCGCCGCGGGCGTGCCCGTGCTCAAGCACGGCAACCGCGCCGTCTCGTCGTCCTCGGGTGCCTCCGACGTGCTCGAGGCGCTCGGTCTGGTGCCCGCCGACGAGGACCCCGCCGCCGTGCGCCGCATCCTCGAGGAGGCCGGCATCTCGTTCGCGTGGGCGACGCGCTTCCACCCCGGCTTCCGCCACGCCGGCCCGGTGCGCGCGCAGCTCGGCGTCCCGACCGTCTTCAACGTGCTCGGCCCGCTCGTCAACCCGGCGCGGCCGGAGGTGACGCTCGTCGGCGTCGCCGACAAGCGCGTCATCGAGCAGTTCGTCGGCGTCTTCGCGACCCGCGGCGCGACGGCGCTCGTCGTCCGTGGCGAGGACGGGCTCGACGAGCTCACGACGACCGGCCACTCGGAGCTCTGGGAGGTCGCGCGCGGCGACGTGGTCGAGCACGACATCGACCCGCGTGAGCTCGGCATCCCGCGGGCGCAGCTCGACGACCTCCGGGGCGGCTCCGCGGAGCACAACGCCGAGGTGCTGCGCCGCACGCTCGCGGGCGAGCAGGGCGCGGTGCGCGACATCGTGCTGCTCAACGCCGCCGCCGCGCTCGTCGCCTGGCGGCTCGACGGCGACGTGCGGCAGAAGGACCGCCCGCTCGTCGAGCGGCTGGCGGAGGAGCTGGAGGTCGCGCGCACGGCCATCGACTCCGGGGCAGCGACGCGCACGCTCGACGCGTGGCGCGCCGCCGTGCGCTGATCGCGTGAGCGCGCAGGTGGCCGAGCACCCGAGGGCGCAGCGGCAGTCGACGTGGTCGCGCGACGAGGTGTGGGGCAGCTGGCCGCTCTCGTGGGCCGACCGCGCCTCGCGCTCGCTGCTGCTCGTCGCGCTCGCGCTCGGCGGGCTGCTCGCCTGCTACGGCCTCACGCTGCTGCTGCACCGACCGCCATCGCTCACCCCGTCGGTGACGCTGCGCATCATCGGCGTGCTGCTGCTGCTGCTCGCAGCGCTCGTGGCGCCGGCGTCGCGCGGCTACCGCGTCGGCGCGCTCTACTGCCTCGTGCTGTTCGCGGGGGCGCAGACCGCGATCCTGCTCATGCAGACCACGTCGCTGCTCGGCGCGACGACCTACGGCGCGCTCGACGCCGTCGAGTTCTGCGCCGGTGCCGCGCTGATCATCGCGTGGATGCTCGTGCGGATGCGGCATCCGCTCACGATCCTCATCGTGGCGCTCGGCTACGCGACCGCGGGCGCCGCGTTCTTCGCGCGGGCGATGCCCGCGCTGCGGGCGCGGCTCGCGAGCGACCCGTGGCAGGAGGCGCAGACCGCGTACGACGAGATCGTCGTGCGCGCCGTGCTGCTCGTGCTCGTGCTCGGGCTCGTGCTGCTCGCGTGGTGGCTCGACGGCTGGATGCGCGCGCTGCTGCCGGTCGCGAACGTCGCGGAGCCGCACGGCTCCGGTCGTGCGTCGCGCACGGGGGAGGCGCAGCGGCTGCGCTCGGCGGTCATCACGATGCTCGTGGCGCTCGACCCCATCGCGATCACCGTCGCCATCTCGGCGAAGCAGCCCGTCGCGCGCGGCCGGCTCTCGGCCGACGACGACTGGTGGGCGTCGATCGTGCTCGCCGTCTCGACGGCGCGCATGACGATGGTGGTCGTGGTGATCGCGGCCGCGGTGATCTGGCTCAGCGACCCGGTGTACCGAGCGCAGCTCTGACCGCGCCGCGCCGGCCGTTCCCGCTCGTCCCGGGCAGCACGGAGGGGGCGGCCGCAGCCGCCCCCTCCGCCATGCCGTCGTACCTGGCGCTGGCGTGTCAGGCCACGTCGTCGTCGACCCAGTCGAGGGTCTTCTGCACGGCCTTCTTCCAGTTGCGGTAGGTGCGGTCGCGCGCCTCCTGCTCCATCTGCGGCTCCCAGCGGCGGTCCTCCTGCCACTGCTGGCGCAGCTCGTCGAGCGACGTCCAGAAGCCGACCGCGAGGCCGGCCGCGTAGGCGGCGCCGAGCGCCGTCGTCTCCGCGACGACCGGGCGGATGACGGGCACCCGCAGCATGTCGGCCTGGAACTGCATGAGCGTGTCGTTCGCGATCATGCCGCCGTCGACCTTGAGCTCGGTGAGGTCGACGCCGGAGTCGGCGTTCACCGCGTCGACCACCTCGGCGGTCTGGAACGCGGTCGCCTCGAGCGCGGCCCGCGCGATGTGGCCCTTGTTGACGTACCGCGTGAGGCCGACGAGCGCGCCGCGCGCATCCGGCCGCCAGTAGGGCGCGAAGAGGCCCGAGAACGCCGGCACGAAGTACGCACCGCCGTTGTCGTCGACCGACTTCGCGAGCTGCTCGACCGCCGGGGCGTCCGGGATGAGGCCCAGGTTGTCGCGCAGCCACTGGATGAGCGAGCCCGTGACGGCGATCGACCCCTCGAGCGCGTAGTGCGTGGGCTCGTCGCCGATCTTGTAGCCGACGGTGGTCAGCAGCCCGTTCTTCGAGTGGACGATCTCCTCGCCCGTGTTGAAGATGAGGAAGTTGCCGGTGCCGTAGGTGTTCTTCGCCTCGCCCTTGTCGAACGCCGCCTGGCCGAACGTCGCCGCCTGCTGGTCGCCGAGGATGCCCGTGATGGGCGTCTCGCGCAGCAGCGACTCGGAGGCCGCGACGCCGAACTCGCCGGACGACGACTTGATCTCGGGCAGCATCGAGCGCGGCACGCCGAAGTCGGCGAGGATCGCGTCGTCCCACTCGAGCGACTCGAGGTCCATGAACAGCGTGCGGGACGCGTTCGTCACGTCGGTCGCGTGCACGCCGCCGTTGACGCCGCCCGTGAGGTTCCACAGCACCCAGCAGTCGGTGGTGCCGAAGAGCAGGTCGCCCGCCTCCGCGGCCTCACGGGCCCCCTCGACGTTCTCGAGGATCCAGACGATCTTCGTGCCCGAGAAGTAGGTCGCGAGCGGCAGGCCCACCTTCTGCTTGTAGCGGTCGGTGTCGCCGTCGGCGAGCCGGTCGACGATCTTCTGCGTGCGGGTGTCCTGCCAGACGATGGCGTTGTAGACGGGCTCGCCGGTCTGCTTGTTCCACACCACCGCCGTCTCGCGCTGGTTCGTGATGCCGATCGCCTTCACGTTGTGGCGGGTGACGTTGGCCTTCGAGAGCGCCTGGCCGATGACCTCGCGGGTGTTGTTCCAGATCTCCTTCGGGTCGTGCTCGACCCAGCCCGCCTGCGGGAAGATCTGCTCGTGCTCGAGCTGGCCCGTGGAGACGATGCTCCCCGAGTGGTCGAAGAGGATGGCGCGAGTCGAGGTCGTGCCCTGGTCGATCGCGATGACGTAGTCGTTCACCGGAACTCCTTCGTTCTGTGATGGATGCCGTGCTGGTGTGGATGCGCCGCGGAGCCGCGACGACGGAGGGGCCAGGGGAGGCCCCTCCGCGATGCGTCAGGCCGCGAAGCCCGTGATGCCGGCGATGGCCGTCGGCGCGAGGAGCCCGGCGAGGATGCCGCCGATGATGGGGCCGGCCACCGGGATCCAGGCGTAGCTCCAGTCGCTCGCGCCCTTGCCCTTGATGGGCAGCAGCGCGTGGGCGATGCGCGGGCCGAGGTCGCGGGCGGGGTTGATGGCGTAGCCGGTCGGTCCGCCGAGCGAGGCGCCGATGCCGACGACGAGGAGCGCGACAGGCAGCGCGCCGAGCGAGGCGAGCCCCGCGGGCACGTCGGCCTCGACGCCGTTCTGTGCGCTGAAGCCGATCACGACGAAGACGAGCACGAAGGTGCCGATGATCTCGGTGACGAGGTTCCAGCCGTTGTTGCGGATGCCGGGGCCGGTCGAGAAGGTGCCGAGCTTCGCGCCCGGGTCCTCCTCGATGTCGAAGTGCTGCTTGTAGGCGAGCCAGCACAGCACGGCGCCGAGGAAGGCGCCGATGAACTGCGCCGCGAGGTAGACGGGCAGCATCGCCCAGTTGTAGTCGACGCCGGTCGCGAGGTCGCGCGCGAGCAGGCCGAAGGTGACGGCGGGGTTCAGGTGCGCCCCCGAGTACGCCGAGACGATCACGCCGGCGAAGACCGCGAGGCCCCAGCCGAAGTTGATCATCAGGAAGCCGCCGCCGTAGCCCTTGTTGCCCTTCAGCACGACGTTGGCCACGACGCCGCAGCCGAGCAGCACGAGCATCGCGGTGCCCACCAGCTCTGAGAGGAATACCAGTCCGAGATTGGGTTCCATGGTCCCTGCCTTCTCGTCTACGGGCCGCATCGCCCGTACCGCCCACTCGGGTGGTACGGCACACGATAGCCGGGGCCGGGCCGAAATCCGAGAGATCTTCGATCGAGGCCATCGAGATTCCAGGCGGCGGGGCGTAGCGTGAGCCCGACCGGCCAAGCTGAACGAGAGGCGCACCGTGAAGAAGCTCATCAACGACCCCACCAAGACGGTCGACGAAGGCGTCGCAGGCTTCGCCGCCGCGCATGCCGACCTCGTGCGCGTGGTCGTCGACCCGCCCTTCGTCGTCGTCCGCGCGGACGCGCCCGTGCAGGGCAAGGTCGGCCTCGTCTCCGGCGGCGGGTCGGGCCACGAGCCGCTGCACGCCGGCTTCGTCGGCTTCGGCATGCTCGACGCCGCGGTGCCCGGGGCGATGTTCACCTCGCCGACGCCCGACCCGATCCTCGAGGCGACGAAGCAGGTCGACGCCGGGGCCGGCGTGCTCCACATCGTCAAGAACTACACCGGCGACGTGCTCAACTTCGAGACCGCGGCCGACCTCGCCCTCGCGGAGGGCATCGAGGTGCAGACCGTCATCGTCGACGACGACGTCGCGGTCAAGGACTCGCTCTACACCGCCGGCCGTCGCGGCGTCGCGGGCACCCTGCTCGTCGAGAAGCTCGCGGGCGCTGCCGCCCAGCGCGGGGACTCGCTCGACCAGGTGGCGGAGGTCGCGCGCACCGTCAACCGCAAGGTGCGCACGATGGGCATGGCGCTGTCGCCCTGCACGGTGCCGCACGCGACGGAGCCGAGCTTCACGCTCGCCGACGACGAGATCGAGATCGGCATCGGCATCCACGGCGAGCCGGGCCGCGAGCGCATCGCGCTCGAGCCCGCCGACCGCATCGTCGACCGGCTCATGGAGCCGATCCTCGAGGACCTGCCGTTCGCGAAGGGCGACCGCGTCGTGCTGCTCGTCAACGGCATGGGCGGGACGCCGCAGTCGGAGCTGTACATCGTCTTCCGCCGCGCGGCGGAGGTGCTCGCCGAGCGCGGCATCGACCTCGCGCGCTCGCTCGTCGGCTCCTACGTGACGAGCCTGGAGATGCAGGGCGTGTCGATCACGCTGCTGCAGGTCGACGACGAGCTCCTCGGCCTCTACGACGCGCCCGTGCAGACCGCCGCGCTGCGGTGGGGAAGGTAGCGAGCGGATGAGCGGGCTGGACGGCCGCTGGACCAGGCGCTGGATCGAGGCCGTCGCCGCGGAGGTCGCGCGGCGCAAGCTCGAGCTCACGGCGCTCGACCGCGCGATCGGTGACGCCGACCACGGCGAGAACCTCGACCGCGGGTTCCAGGCGGTGCTCGGCAGGCTCGAGGCGCTCGACGACGACGCGACCCCCGGCGCCGTGCTGAAGCTCGTCGCGACCACGCTCATCTCGACGGTGGGCGGTGCCGCGGGGCCGCTCTACGGCACCGCGTTCCTCAAGGGCTCGATGGCGGCGGGCGACCGCGCGGAGCTCGACGCCGCGGGGCTCGTCGAGGTGCTGACGGCCGCGCGCGACGGCATCGTGGCGCGGGGCAAGGCCGAGCCGGGCGACAAGACGATGGTGGATGCGTGGACGCCGGCCGTGGACGCGGCCGCGGCCGCGGGCGACGACGTGCGGGCCGCGCTCGAGGCGGCTGCCGCAGCCGCGGCGGAGGGCGCCGCCGCGACCGAGCCGCTCGTCGCCCACAAGGGGCGCGCGTCGTACCTGGGGGAGCGCGCCATCGGCCACCGCGACCCGGGCAGCGAGTCCACCTCGCTCATGCTGCGCGCCGCGGCGGAGACCAGGTGAGCGTCGGGCTCGTCATCGTCTCGCACTCCGCCCGCATCGCCGAGGGGGTGGTCGAGCTCGCCGCGCAGATGGCGCCGACGGTGACGATCGTCGCCGCCGGCGGCACCGACGACGGCGGCATCGGCACGAGCTTCGACCGGGTGCAGGCTGCGCTCGGCGAGGCGGACTCCGGCGACGGGGTCGTCGTGCTGTGCGACCTGGGGTCGGCCGTGCTGACGACGGAGACGGCGATCGACTTCGCCGCGGAGCCGGAGCGCATCCGCATCGCCGACGCGCCGATCGTCGAGGGCGCCGTCGCCGCGGCGGTCGCCGCCGAGGCGGGCGGCTCGATGGACGAGGTCGTCGCGGCCGCGGAGCCGGTCGCGCCCGAGCCCGAGCGGCGCGCGGATGCGGATGCCGGCCCTGGCGACGACGCCGCGTCGACGGCGGAGCCGGCCCGCCTCGAGATCGTGCTCGAGAACGAGCACGGGCTGCACGCGCGACCCGCGTCCGAGCTGGTGCGCACGGTGAGCGGCTTCGACGCCGCGGTGGCGGTCAACGGCGTCGACGCGAAGAGCATGCTGCGCGTGCTCGCGCTCGGCCTGGATCGCGGCTCGACGGTCGTCTTCGAGGCGACCGGTCCGCAGGCGGCCGACGCGATCGACGCGGTCGGCGCGCTCGTGCGCGAGCGGTTCGGGGAGTAGCTAGCGCGCGACGTGCGCGGCGAACTCGTCCGCCGTCACCCGTGCGGCGACGAACGAGCACTGCGGGATGATCCGCCGGCCCTCGGCGATCGTCGCGCGCAGCGCCTCGTCGACGAGCGTCGAGCCGATGCCGCGGCCGCCGAACGCCGGGTCGACCTCGGTGTGGGGGAAGCCTCGCACGCCCTCGCCGTCGCGGTAGTCGGCGAAGCCGGCGAGCGCGCCATCGACGCGCGCCTCGAAGCGCTGGGCCTTCGGGTTGTCGACGATCTCGATCTGCTCGCTCATGGCTCCACGCTACGCCTCGAGCCTGGACGCCGCCCGCCGGGGATGCGGCATGCTTGGGGCCATGCAGCTGGACCCGCGTCGCATCCTGATCTTCCGCACCGTCGCGCGCGAGGGATCGGTCTCCGGCGGCGCCCGGGCCCTCGGCTGGACGCAGCCCGCGGTGAGCCAGCACATCCGCCTGCTCGAGGAGGAGGTCGGTCAGGCGCTGCTGCTGCGATCGTCGACGGGCGTGACGCTCACCGAGGCGGGTGCGCGGCTGCTGCGGCACGCCGACGGCATCGCCGGGCTGCTCGGATCGGCCGAGGCGGAGCTGCGCTCGCTCGCCGAGGGCGCCGGCACGGTCACGATCGCGGCGTTCCCCTCGGCGCTCGCCGACTTCGTGCCCCGCGCGATCGCGGCGGCCAGGCTCGCGGTGCCGGGGCTCACCGCGCGCGTCATCGAGCTCGAGCCGCCGGAGGCGATCGAGGCGGTGCTCGCGGGCGACGCCGACGTCGCGGTGGCGTTCGAGTACGACGAGCTGCACGACGACGTGCAGCTCGCCCGCATCGAGCTGGGGGAGGACCCGTCGTGCATCGTGCTGCCGCTCGACCACGAGCTGGCCGACGGGTCGCCGATCGAGCTCTCGGCGCTCGCCGGCGCGGACTGGGTGGGCGGGTGCGAGCGCTGCCGCAGGCACCTCCAGTCGCTCGCGGCCGACGCCGGCTTCGCCCCGACGATCCAGTTCGAGACCGACGACTTCGTCGCCGCCCAGTCGTTCGTCGCCGCGACCGGCTCGGTGACGCTGCTGCCCACGATGGCGCTGCGCGTGCTCACGCGCGACGACGTCGTGGTCGCGCCGCTCGCGGACGGCTCAGGCCGGACGGTCTCGCTCCGCCACCGGCACGGCGCCGAGCGGGTGCCCGCCATCAGCACCGTCCTCGGCGCGATGCAGCAGCTGTGGGGCGAGCGCACCCGCTGACCGCTGGCCGAGCGCGATCCGCGCGAGCGCGTCGGCATGCGCCGCGCACGAGTCGATGAGCGGCACGGCGGCGTCCTCGGCGTCGACGAGCAGCATGATCTCGGTGCACGCGAGCACGATCGCGTCGGCGCCCGCGGCCGCGAGCGCGGCGAAGGCGTCGCGGAAGGCGGCGCGCGACGCATCCGTCACGACGCCCTGCGTGAGCTCGTCGAAGATGATCCGGTCGAGCTCGGGCTGGACGTCGGCCGGCGGCACGACGACGCCGATCCCGTGCTCGGCGAGCCGGTCGGCGTAGAACCGCTCCGACATCACCCACCGGGTACCGACGATGCCGAGCGTGCGGGCGCCGAGCGCGCCGGCCGCATGCGCGACGGCATCGGCGATGTGCACGAGCGGGACGCCCACGGCGGCGGCGACGTCGTCGGCGACCCGGTGCATGAGGTTCGTGGCGATCGCGACCGAACCGGCCCCCGCCAGCTCGAGCGCGGCGGCCTCGCGGGCGAGCATCGCGCCGGCGGCGGCCCAGTCGCCGCGCACCTGGCAGTCGCGGACCTCGGCGAAGTCGACGCTCGCGAGCAGGATGCGCGCCGACGCGTGACCGCCGCGCGCTGCGGCGACCTGCTCGTTGATCGTGCGGTAGTACGCGGCGGTCGAGTGCCAGCTCATGCCGCCGAGGATGCCGAGGGTGCGGTCGCGCGAGTCCATGCGACGATCACACCAGCCGTGACGCCAGTAGTCCAGCCTGTGTTGGCTGTCGCTCATGCAGGCAGCGCTTATGTCTCGTCCTCGTCCGCGGCGGCGCCGAGCGCGAGGCGCTGCTGCAGGCTGACCGCCAGCAGCGCCTGCGCGCCCGCGTAGGTCGAGAGCACGACGATCGACCGCAGCGGATCGGGGATCTCGAGCACGAAGAGGCCGAGGCCGAGCACGAGGTCGCTCACCATGAAGAGCAGCCCGCCGAGGAGCCCCGGCACGTCGATCGCGGCGAACGCCGCGACCGCGGCGATCACGAGCGCGTACAGGACGACGGGCAGGGCGAGCGGGCCCGCGCCGATCGCGATGATGGCCCCGGCGATGAGGCCGACGATCGCGTAGGCGATGCCGGCCGGCCCCCACGCGAGCGAGCGGCGGCGCGTGGGCCACAGGGCGACGAGGTACGCGACGTGGCCGAGCAGGAACATCCCCAGCAGCACGATCGTGAGGTCGGTGGTGGCGCCGAGCCCGTCGCCGAGCCCGCAGAGCACCGCCGCGGCCACGTGCCAGCGGCCGACCGCGTGCCGGAGCGCGCCGACCGCGATGAGCGCGAGCCAGATCGGCGGCAGCATCGCCCACATGAGCACGAGCCGCAGCTGCTCGAGCAGCCCGGCGTCGCCGAGGCCGAGCGCGAGCAGCGTGGCTGCGGCGAGGTTGACGGCGAGCAGCGCGCCCGCGATCCAGAAGCCCAGCCGCAGCGGCCTGGGCAGCGGCGTGGCGGACATGGGGCTCATCGTTCCACGAAGCGTCGGCCGCGGCGGGCGCGCCGGGCCGTGTCGCCGCGACGTCGGCGGTCGGTGCCAGAGTGGGCGACGTGCACGACAACCCCTTCCGGCCCGGCTTCGGCATCTCGCCGCCGATGCTCGCGGGGCGCGACGCGCTGCTCGACGAGTGGCGCGAGGTGCTCGGGCTCGGCGCCTGGTCGCCGTACCGCGCCGCGCTCGTCACCGGCATGCGCGGCGTCGGCAAGACCGTGCTGCTCAACGCGCTCGAGGACGAGGCGCGCGCCCGCGACTGGACCGTCGTGCACGGCACGCTGCACGTCGGCCTCATCGAGGTGCTCGAGCACGACCGGCTGCCGGCGCTGCTCGAGGAGCAGGACCCCGAGGCGTTCTCGCGCGAGTGGACCGGCCTCACCCTGCCGCAGATCGGCGGCGCCACCACGCAGGTCGTGCAGCACTACCCGCGCGAGCCGCGGCTCGAGAGCATGCTCGAGCGGCTCGTCGAGCTCGCCGAGGCGCGCGGCGCGGGGCTGCTGGTCTCGCTCGACGAGGTGGCCGCGTCGTCGCTCGACGAGCTGCGCCGGATCGCCATCGCGGTGCAGCACCTGCAGCGCGAGGACCGCCGGATCGCGATCGTCGCCGCCGGTGTGCCGGCCTCGATCGCCGCGGCGCTCGACGCCGACGGCCTCACCTTCTTCCGCCGGGCGCAGCAGGTGCGCCTCGACACCCTCACGCTCGCCGAGGCCCGGGCCGCGATCGAGGTGCCGGTGCGCGAACGCGGCCGCACGATCGGCGAGGCGGCCCTCGACATGGCGGCGCGCGCGAGCGAGGGCTACCCGTTCCTCGTCCAGTCGATCGGTGCGCGCGCATGGGAGTACCAGCCGAGCGTCACCGAGATCGTGACGGACGCCGTGCAGCACGCGGTGCACGTCGCGCACGCCGCGATGGGCGAGAGCGTGATCGTGCCGGCGCTGCGCGGCCTCTCGGGCCGCGACCGCGACTACCTCATCGCGATGGCGGAGGACGACGGACCGGCGTCCACGATCGATGTCGCCGAGCGGATGGGCGCGACGTCCGGCAACGCCGGGCGCCAGCGGGCGCGCCTGCTCGACGCCGGCGTCATCGTGGCGCCGGAGCGCGGGCGCGTCGACTTCGCCATCCCGCGCATGCGCGAGCACCTGCGCGCGCATCCGCACGACGCACAGCTGGGACTGCCGACCGCGGCGCGCGAGACGTTCCGCGACGGCGCCGGTGCGACCGAGCAGCCCGGCCGCGAGCTCGACGGACCGGCCGTCGGCTAGCATCGCCTCGTCAGGCGCCATGCGCGCCGGGTCTCGAGAAATGGGACCACGCGGCAGCGCGCGACACACATGGACCCGATCGACGAGGTTCCGTGCAGTGCCGCCGGGCCTCCCGTCTCCTCTGGAGCACCCCATGCCTGACGCCCCCGTCTCCGTCTCCGCCGCGATCGCGGCGGAGCTCGAGCTGCACGCCGCCGATGTCTTCGCCCTCATGGGCAACGGCAACGCGTGGTTCCTCGACGCCGTCGTGCGCCGAGGGGCCATGACGCTCACCGCGGTGCGGCACGAGGCCGCGACGATCGCTGCGGCCGACGCGTATCACCGCGCGAGCGGCAGGCTCGCGGTCGCCTCGGTCACCTACGGCCCCGGCTACACGAACGCCATCACGCCGCTCGCCGAGGCGGCGCTCGCCCGCATCCCGCTCGTCGTGGTGGTCGGGGACCGGCCGACCGGCGGCGCGCGGCCGTTCGACGTCGACCAGGCCGGCATCGCGACAGCGGTCGGCGCGCCCACGATCGTCGTGAGACGCGGCGACGCGCGGGCGGCCGCCCGGCGGGCCGTCGAGACGGCGCTCGCCGAGCGGCGCCCCGTCGTGCTGGCGATCCCGTACGACCTGAGCCACGCCGACATCGAGGGCGACGGCGAGGCGGCGACGGAGCACGCGTCGGTGACGCCGTTCGTCGCGCTCGACGGCGAGCAGCTCGCCGGCGTCGCCGAGCGGCTCGTCGGCGCGCGGCGCCCGCTGCTGCTCGCCGGCCGCGGCGCCCACCTCGCCGGCGCCGAGGACGCGCTGCGCGAGCTCGCCGCGCGGCTGGGCGCCCGCACGGCATCGAGCGCGCTCGGCAGCGGCATCTTCGCTGACGCATCCCGCCACCTCGGCATCTGCGGCGGCTTCGCCTCGGAGCGTGCCGCCGAGGCGATCGAGCACGCCGACGCGGTGCTCGTCGTCGGCGCGAGCCTCAACGCCTTCCAGACGCGCTTCGGCGACGCCTTCGCCCCCGGCGCCCACGTGATGCAGGTCGACGTCCTCGACGCGCCGTCGAACCCCCGCGTCGACGAGCTCGTGCGCGGCGACGCCCGCCTCGTGGCGCAGGCGCTGGTCGCGCTCATCGGCGCGGGGGAGACCGGCGACGAGCGCGGAGCCGATGCCGCTGCCGCGGGCGACGCCGGCTGGAGCGAGGCGGGCTTCGCCGAGGTCGCCGGCATCGGCGCCGAGCGCGAGGCCGGCGACGAGCTCGCCGCCGACGGCCGCCTCGACCCGCGCAGTCTGTTCCACGCGCTCGAGCGGGTGCTGCCCGAGGACCGCGTGATCGTGCAGGACGGCGGCCACTTCATCGGCTGGGCGCCGACGCACCTCTCGGTCGCCGACCCCGAGCGGCTGCTCATGGTCGGCACCGCGTTCCAGACGATCGGGCTGGGGCTGCCGAGCGCCGTCGGTGCGGGTGCCGCGCGGCCGGAGTCGACCATCGTGCTCGTGACCGGCGACGGCGGCGCCCTCATGGGGCTCGCCGACCTCGACTCGGTCGTGCGCACGGTGCGGCGCGGCATCGTGGTCGTCTGCAACGACGCCGCCTACGGCGCCGAGGTGCACCAGTACGCCGTGCGCGGCGTCGCCGAGGAGCCGATGCTCATCGAGCAGGTCGACTTCGCCGCGCTCGGCCGCGCGCTCGGCGCGGAGGCGGCGGTCATCGAGCGGCTCGAGGACCTCGCGCAGCTCGAGGCGTGGCTCGCGACCGGCGCCGAGGGCGTCTTCGTCGCCGACTGCAGGATCAGCCAGCAGGTCGTCGCCCCCTACATCATCGAGGTGCGCGAGGCGGCGATGCGGGCAGCCACCCGCTGACGCCGGCGCGCAGCGCGCGGTGCCCGCGCCGCCCTCGCCGGTGGCGCTGGCGCGGTCCGCCCGCCGAGTGTCGGGTTCGTGCGCGAGCGTCGCGACACTGCCGCAACGAGCCGACACTCGTCGGCGGTGCCCGGGCGGTCCGCCGGCCGAGTGTCGGGGGCGTGCGCGAGTGTCGCGACACTGCCGCAGGGAGTCGACACTCGTCGGAGGTGCAGGGGCGGTCGGCCGGCCGGGGCCGGGCGCGCTCAGCGCTCGGGCGCGTCGCCCAGCTCGAGCAGCCGGCGGAAGAGCGACAGCACCTCGTCGGGCAGCAGCGGCTCGGCGACCGTCACGTCGCAGCGCGTCTCGACGGTCACGCGCCAGGTCGGCGCATCCGGCAGCGCCTGGCCGTCGAGCTCGGCGAGCCGTCCGGAGGCGACGAGCGTGTCGAGGTGGTCGCGGTCGTCGCCGGGGATCACCTCGAGCTCGAGCACCGCCGCGCGCGTGCGCCCGAGCATGCCACCGGTGCGCGCGACCCGGATGGCCTCCTCGGGCGATGCCTCGTCGGCCGGCGCCTCGCCCACGCCCACGGCGGCCCACGCGTCGCGGACCGCGCGCGTCTCGGCCGCGTCGTCGCCGAAGCGGGCGATGGCCGCGTCGACGGTCGCCGTCGCGAAGGCGGCGAAGTCGGCCGTCGCCGAGAGGCCGCCGGTGAGCGCGTCCATCCAGATGCGGCCCGGCGCCTCCCACGCGTGCCCGCCGATCGCGGTCGCCGCGAGGTGGAACGCCTTGTTGGGGATGCCGGAGTTGATGTGGACGCCGCCGAGGTCGTCGGTCGTCACGACGAAGTCGCGCATGTGGCCAGGCTGCGGGTCCTTGCCGAGCACCGGGTCGTCGTAGGCGGTGCCGGGCTCGGCCATCGAGCGGAGCGCGACGCCCTGCACCTGCTCGGTGAAGACGCCGGCGCCGATGAGCCAGTCCGCCTCGTCGGCCGTCTGGCCGAGCGCGTGCTGCTTCACGAGCGCGCCGAGCACGTCGGCGATCGACTCGTTGAGCGCGCCGGGCTGGTCGCGGTAGACGAGGTCGGCGGTCGACGAGATCACCCCGTGGCCCAGCTCGTGACCGATGACGTCGACCGCCTGCGTGAAGCCCGCGAACACCACTCCGTCGCCGTCCCCGAAGACCATCCGCTCACCGTCCCAGAACGCGTTGTCGTAGCGGGTGCCGTAGTGCACGGTCGCGAGCAGCGGCATGCCGGCGTCGTCGAGCGAGTCGCGGCCGAACGCGTCGTGCAGCATCCCCCAGGCGAGCCCCAGCCCGTCGAAGGCGTCGTCGGCCGCAGCATCGCCGGTCGGCGCGTCGCCCTCGCCGCGCACGGCCGTGCCCGGCAGCGTGGTCGTGCCCTTCGCGTCGCTCACCGTGCGGTCGGGCGCCGCCTCGTCGGGCACGAGCGTCGGGCGCTGCTGGGCTCCGGCCGGGCGCGCCGTCGCAGCGCGCTCGGCGCGGACGCCTCGCTCGACGCGGATGCCGCCGTCGAGCCGCAGGGTGCGCTCGGCGACCGCGGCCGCGGCTGTCGGCGCCGCAGCGATCCGCTCGAGCAGGAATGGCGGCACGATGCCGTGCCGCACGCGCGGTGCGGCGATCGCGTCGTCGATGACCGGCGCGATGAGGCTCGACCAGACGAAGTAGCCGGCGGCGGACGGGTGGAAGCCGTCGGCTGCGTGCAGCGAGGGCTCGAGGATGGCCGGCGTCGGGAGGTGGATCGTGCGCGGCACGTCGGCGGCCACGCGCTGCAGGGCGTCGTCGAGGCTGCGGGCGTGGCCGCCGATCAGCGCGCGGATGGGCTGCGGCAGCCACTCGAACGTGTCGATCTGCGGCGCGCCGGCGAGCCCGATGACGCCGCCGGGGGCGACGTGCCGCTCGAGCCCGGCGACGATGGCGCGCACGCTGCGCTGGAACGCGCCGCGTCGCACGAGCTGCAGCGCGTCGTTCGCGCCGACGAGCAGCAGCACGACATCCCAGGGGCCGTCGTCGACCGCGGGCAGGTGCCGCTCGAGCACCTGCGCGGCGTTCGAGCCCTCGAGGCCCTCGATGCGCCACTCGACGCGCTGCCCGCGGCGGCCGGCGAGGCGGCGAGCCGTCTGCACCGCGAGCGTCTCGTCGAGCTGCTCGGCGCCCACGCCCGTCGCCGTGGAGTCGCCGATCGCGAGCAGCCGCAGCGGGTCGCCGTCGCCCTCGCCGACGACGCCCGAGCGCGTGCCCTGCGGCTCCGGCAGCCAGACGAGCTCCGACTGCAGCGCCTTGCCCTGCCGCAGCAGCACGGGCGCGAGTGCGAAGGCCGCCGGGCGCGCGAGTCGGTGGATGGTGCGCTCGGCGCGCCTCGACGCCGAGGCCGCGGTCGCCCCGATCCATGCTGCGATGCCCATCCGCGACCTCCGCTCGTGCGATGCCTGTCGTGCCCCATCGTGCCCCGAGCCGGAGCGCCGGAGCGTGGTGGCCGATCGTACTCGCGGCCGCTGACCGGAGCCGATGCGCGTCAGCGGCCGAGCCGCATCCGCACGTCCATGGCGTCGCCGACACCGATGCCCTCCGCGCGCTGCACCGCGACCTTGAGCGGCAGCAGGTAGCCGCCGTCGCGGGGGAAGAGCGAGGTCGTGAACGTCGTGGTGCCGATGGTGGCCTCCACCGGGATGACGCCCCACCCGTAGGTGAGCTCGCTCGCGCTGTCTTGGATGAGCTCGGACTCGTCCGGCGGCACCGGCACGAAGACGAAGGGCGCGGGACCGCGCCACTCGATTGCGACGGCCGAGAAGTCGAGCTCCATGCCCGCACGCTACCGCCCGCGGACCGCGCCGGGATCGGCCCGCCCTCGGCGCCGATAGCCTGGATCGATGCAGAAGCAGGCCGTCATCAGCATCGCGACCGTCGTCGGCGCGCTCCTCCTCATCGTCGCGGTCGCCCTCGCGGTCGTGCGTCCGTGGGAGCGCCCCGAGCCCGTTGCGGAGGCCGCGAGCGTGCCGGTGCTCGACGAGAGCACGCACATCCTCGAGGACGCGGGGGAGGGTGCGCCCGTGCTGGTCGAGTTCCTCGACTACGAGTGCCCGTCCTGCGGGCAGTTCCACCCGATCGTCGAGGACCTGCGCGAGCGCTACGCCGGCGAGGTCACCTTCGCGGTGCGGTACTTCCCGCTCGCGATGCACCCGAACGCCGTGCCCGCGGCCCTCGCCGCGGAGGCGGCCGCGCAGCAGGGATCGTTCGAGGCCATGCACACGATGCTCTTCGACCGGCAGCAGGAGTGGGCGGGCACCGACGGCGCCGCTGCCGCGCTCCGCGGCTACGCCGAGGAGCTCGGCCTCGACCTCGACGCGTACGACGCCGCGATCGCCGATCCCGCGACCCTCGAGCGCGTCCAGCTCGACGCGGACGCCGCCGCGGCGCTCGGCGCGCCCTCGACGCCGACGTTCTTCGTGGACGGCGAGATGCTCGAGCTGCAGCGCTACGAGGACGTCGAGGCGGCCCTGCAGGCGGCGCTCGAGGGGTAGCCGCCGCAGCGCTCGCTCATCCGGGCGTGACGATGAGCGACAGCTCGTGCGCGCGCTCGCCGACCACGGTCCGCAGCACGGCGTCGGGGAACCGGGCGTACTTGCGCCGATACTCCGCGTCGACGAGCTCCTGGTCGAAGTGGTCGCCGGGCTGGAACACGGCATCGTGGTCGACGCCGCCCGCGCTGATCCGACCGCGCCCTCGCCGCAGCGCCCGCCGGTACCAGCCGTTGTCGGCGCCGTAGGCCGAGCGCACCACCACCACGCCGTGGAGCGCGACCGACCAGATCGTGACAGGCGGGCTCAGCGTGCCGTCCGAGCGGCGGGAGGCGATGCGGAGCTCGTCGGCCGCGGCGATCGCCGCGAGGTGGTCGGGGTCCCAGGGCGCGCTCATGGCCACATCATGGCCCCGCCCGGTCGTGCACGACAGTGGTGATCGCGCCCCTCCCACGCCGGTGCCAGGATGGCGGCGTGCGACGACGTGCGGGTGTGTCGAGGACGCGCGCGGTGCCGTCGTCGGTGCCCGCCGCGCTGAGCGTCGTGCTGTGCGCCGTGCTGGGCGTCGCCGGCTGCGCGACCGCGCCCGCCGAGCCGGATCCGGTGCCCGAGACCACCGTGCCCCAGACCACCGCGCCCGAGGCCACCGTGCCGGTGCTGCTCGAGATCGTGCAGCTGCGCGGCGACGTCGCGGGCGGCTTCGTCGAGCTGCGGGTCACGAACGAGGGGACGGACGAGCTCGTCATCGAGCGCGCCGCCTACGACTCGAGCGCGTGGAGCACGACGATGACCCGCGTCGACGAGGCGCGCATCCCGGCCGGCGCGCGTCGCAACCTGCGCCTGCAGCTGCCCGAGCCCACGTGCGAGCCGGGCCCGGTCGAGCACCGCGCGACGCTCGAGCTCGCCGACGGCAGCGTCGTCGAGGGCGAGCCCCAGGATCCGCTCGGCCAGCTCGACGCGCTCGACGACCGCGTGTGCGACGTGCGGGCGTTCGCGCGCGACGTCGCAGGACTCGCCTGGCTCGCCCCGGACATCCCCGCAGACGGCTCGCGCGCGGCCGTGCTGCGGCTCGAGGTGTCGCCCGCACCGGGCGGTGGCGAGCGGCTCGGCAGCATCGACGACGTGGCCGCGACGGTGCTGCTCACGCCGACGGATGCGCGGGGCGGTCGCCTCGAGGCCCTGCCGGTCGCGCTCGAGATCGTCGCGGGCGCCGCACCGACGGTGATCGAGGTGCCGCTCGCGCCCGGCCGCTGCGACCTGCACGCCGTGGCGGAGGACAAGCAGGGCACCATCTTCCGCATCCGAGCGACCGCCGCCGGCGAGCCCGTCGACCTCCTGGTGCCCGTGCCCGACGACCAGCGCGACGCGCTGCTCGGGTGGGTCGTCGCGCGCTGCGCGGGCTGACGACGCGCACCTGTCGCGCGCGCGTGCTGCGGCGTACCGTCCCGAGTGGAGCGCGCACGGCTGAGCGGCTCGAGCTCATGCGCGCGAGAGTGGGGGCGACCATGGCTGGGGCATCCGGCAGCGGCGAGGAGATGCAGACCGGCCGCGTCAACCGCGCCGAGGGGCGCACGATCGTGTGGGCGCAGGTCGAGCCCGACGAGGCGGACTTCGACGGCCCTGCGATCCTCATCGCCGAGGTGGCGGGCGACGCGGAGGACCCGGACGACTACGAGGACGGCGCGAGCTTCATCCCGTCCAACGCGTTCCACGGCGTGCTCGCGACCGGCAAGAGCGCCTCCGGCTTCGGAGGGTCGCCGCCGGCGCACGGCGTCATCGGCCGCGGCGGACGCAAGTCGGGCACCGGTGTCGTCGGGCTCGGCGGCGGCGTGCCCGAGCCGGATTCGGCAGGGGAGGGCGGCATCGGCGTCCACGGCCTCGGCGGGTCGCAGGCGGTCAGCTTCCCGGATCCCGACAACCCTCCCGGTGCGGGCGTCGTCGGCCAGGGCGGCAGGCAGTCGGAGCGCGAGAACACCGCGCGGTCGCTGCACGCGGCGGGGGTCATCGGGCTGGGCGGCGGCACGGGACCCTCGCACGACGATCTGCCCGCGCATCCGCTCGCCGAGACGGGTGGCACCGGCGTCTACGGCAAGGGTGCGGACGCGACGGTCGTGCAGGTGCAGACCTTCGACGAGACCGGCACGGCCGGACCCGTCGTGGCCAGCGGCCCGGCGGTGCCGGGCACCGGCGTCGTCGGCCGCGGCGGCGTGAGCGACGAGCCGAGGATGCCTGCGGCGGCGGGCGTCGTCGGGGTCTCCGGCGCGTCACCGGTGCCGCCGATCTCGGCGACCGGCGACGTCGGCGTGGTCGGTCAGGGCGCGAGCGGGGCGGGCGAGCGCTCGACCGGCGTGCTGGGCCGCAGCGGCGACGGTCCCGGTGTGCGCGGCACGTCGTCCGACAGCCGCGGCGGGGTCTTCGAGTCGGCACGGGCAGCCCAGCTGCGGCTCGTGCCCCACCAGGCGGGCCGCGTCTTCGGGCCGACGACCGCGTCGTCGCCGCGCGAGCTGCTGGCAGAGCGCGAGGGCGAGCTGCACCTGCCCAAGCGGGGCGCAGCCGGCGACATCATCGCGGTCGTCGACGACGACGGTGCATGCGCGTACTGGTGCTGCGTGCGCGGCGACGGCGCGGGGCCCGCGCGCTGGGCGCAGGTGCTGCTGGGCGCGCCGTTCGACGGCGACAGCTGAGGAGGCCGCGGCGGCTCAGGCGCGCGGGCTGGGTCGCACGGTGAGCGTCTGCATCGCGTGGCCGACGTGCCCGCGCTCGTCGTGCAGCGCGGCGCCGGTGATGCCCTGGCCGCTCGGTCCGAAGGCGACGGTGGTGTCGAGGCCCACCCAGCGGCCCTCCGGCTGCCGCAGCAGGTGCACGGTGAGGTCGAGGTTGGGGAACATCCACGCATCCGGGGTCGCGCGCACGGCGACGCCGTTGACCACGTCGACGAGGCCGAGCCAGCGGGCGAGCGGGCTCGCCGCCTCGCCGTCGAGGAGCTCGAGCGGGCTCGACACCCACGCGGTGCTCCTGCCCGGCACCGCGTCGCCCGACTGGCGCAGGTCGAGCGACCGCACGAACCCGCCGCCCCAGGCGGGATCGAACGCGGCAGGACGCGCCAGCTCCGGCGACGGCAGCGGCGCAGCCGACCCGCCCTCGACCGCGCCGGTGTCGCCGACGACGCTGTGCCAGGCGCGCGCGACCGCCACGTCGCGGCCTGCGATGGATGCGGTGGCCTCGGTGAGCTCGATCGTGCGTCCTGGCCGGCGGGTCTGGACGCGCACCGCGATCTCGTCGAGCGCGAGGAAGCCGAGGATGTCGAACGCGATGCGGCTCAGCACGAGCGGCGCTCCGCCCGAGGAGGCGCGATGCCGCTCGATCGCGTGCGTCAGCAGCCCACCGAGCGGCGCGAAGTGCAGCTCGCCCGGCTGCCACGCGCCGCCCGCGTGCTCGCTCGGCAGGTAGCGGTCGCCGCCGAGGGCGGTGAGGTAGGCGGTCATGCGCCCTCCGGGGGATGCAGCAGCAGGTCGGCGAGGTCGTCGAGGTAGCGCTCGAGGGGGAGCGGGGCATCCGATCCCCAGCGCACCCACGCCCGGCCGTCGCGCACCACGAGCGGTCCGGAGCCGTCGACGAGCGACTCGTCGAGCGGGATCGGCTCGATGCCGTGGTTCACGGTCTCGCCCATCGGGAAGCCGCCCTGGAGCGCCGCGGCGCGCCAGGCGCGGCGCTGCTCGACGGATGCGGTGTGGTGCTGCGGGCGGCCGGGCTCGGTCACGCGGGTCGAGACGCCTGTGCGCCAGACCGAGCCGTCCGCCTGCACGAGCAGCGCACCGAGCCGCCAGGCGCGGCCGAGCGACCGCATCCGCGGCCGCCGGGGGATGCCGAGCACCGGCTTCGGCTCGACGTGCTCCGCCAGCGCCTCATCGCGCGCGTGCGCGGCCGCGAGCCGCTCCGCGACCGCCCGCAGCGCCGTGCGCGCGAGCTCGATCGCCGCCGGGTCGTCGGGGTGCACTGCCACCGTCGCATCGTACGGGGAGCGCTCCAGCCGGGCCTCCACGCCCGGGCCCGTGGGCTAGCGTGCTGCGTGCGCCGCCCTGGCGGCACGAGGAAGGGGATCCCGATGCTGGAACGACGGGAGGCTTCGGCATGAGCCAGGAGCGCGAGCTCGACCTGACCCTCTTCGGCGCGACCGGCTTCGTCGGCCGGCTCGTCGCCGAGCACCTCGCGGACGCGGCACCCGGCGGCACGCGGATCGCGCTCGCCGGTCGCTCACGAGCGCGGCTCGAGGCCGTGCGCGACGGGCTCGGGCCTGCAGCCGCCGACTGGCCGCTGCTCGAGGCCGACAGCGCGGACCCGGAGAGCCTCCGGGAGCTCGCGCGGCGCACGCGCGTCGTCGTCAGCACCGTCGGTCCCTATCAGCGGCACGGGCTGCCGCTCGTCGAGGCGTGCGCGGCCGCCGGCACCGACTACGCCGACCTGACCGGCGAGGTGCTCTTCGTGCGCGAGCTCATCGAGCGCTGGCACGAGCCGGCGCGTGCGAGCGGTGCCCGGATCGTCGTGTCGTGCGGATTCGACTCGGTGCCGTCCGATCTCGCGGTGCACCTGCTCCACCGGCGCGCGACAGCGGACGGCGCGGGCGGCCTCACAGACACGACGCTGCGGGTGCGACGGCTCTCGGGCGGCATCAGCGGCGGCACGATCGACTCGATGCGGCTGCAGCTCGCCCGCGCGCGGGACGACGCCTCGCTCCGCCGGGTGCTCGCGGATCCCGCCGCGCTCAGCGCTGGAGCCCGGGTCGCCCCGGGCCAGCCCGACGTGCACGCGCCGTTCCTCGACGCCGCGACGGGAGAGTGGGATGCGCCGTTCGTGATGGCCGGCTACAACACCCGGCTCGTGCGCCGCTCCGACGCCCTGCTCGGCGGCGCGTACGGCGAGCGCTTCCGCTACCGCGAGGTGCTGCCGACCGGTCGTGGGCTCGCCGGCCGCGCCCGCGCGACGGCGATCGCGGCCGGGATGGGGGCGCTCGTCGTCGGCATGGCGACGCCCGGGGTGCGCAGCCTCATCGACGTGGCGCTGCCGTCGCCGGGCGACGGCCCGTCGGAGGAGCGCCGCCGTGCCGGATCGTTCGCGCTGGAGACGACGACGCGCACCGAGGACGGGCGACGCGTCACCGCCACGGTCGCGGCGCAGGGCGATCCGGGCTACGCCGCCACGTCGGTGATGCTCGGCGAGGCCGGCCTCGCGCTCGCGGTCGACGGCGAGCGATGCAGCGCGGAGGGCGGCATCCTCACCCCGGCCGTCGCGATGGGCGACGTGCTCGTCGAGCGGCTGCGCGGGCAGGGGTTCACGCTCGAGGTGCGCGTGGCGTGAGCGGGGATCCCGGCCGGACGGCCGGATGCCCCTAGTCTGCGCTGGTGGAGGACCGCTCGGCCGACGTGCTCGCGCAGCTGCTCGTCGAGCCGGACGCGGCGCTGCGCGCTGCGCGTCGAGCGCTCGTCCATCGCGTGCGGTGGCAGGGCGACCCGGTGCTGCGCCGCGAGCTGGCCGAGCACTACCGCGCGCTCGGCGCCCTCGACCAGGCGGCCAGGTGGGGGATCGTCGAGCCCGGCTGGGCGAGGGTGAGCGAGCTGAGGGCGCTGCGCTTGACGCTGATCGCGGAAGGGCCCGCCGCGGTCCGCGGGTATCTGGGCCTGCGCAGGGAGGATCCCGTGCCTCCGGCGGTCGCGGACCTCGCGCTGCCGCCGCAGGATGCCGACCGCAGTGACGCTGACGGGTGCCTGTCGCTCGTGATGGCGCTCATCGCGGGCGCCTGGGTGCTCGGCAGCCTCCTCATGGCACTGCTCGACCTCGCGCGCGGCGATCGTCCGCAGACCTGGATGCTGGTGAGCGGGCTCGTGGCGGCCGCCTGCTGCGCGCTCGCGGTGTGGGGCATCGTGCGCGCGGAGACCCGTTTCACGACGGCACGCGACGCCGCGATCTCGGACGCCGATCGGGCGTCGATCGAGCGACTCCAGGGGCGGGAGCGTAGGACCGCCGAGCGTGCCGCGGTCGGCACCGCGATGTGGGCGGGCGGTCCGCTCGGCGACGCGGCTCGATCCCGGCAGTGGCTCGTCGACGAGGCGCGCCGGTGGGGCGACCGGGCTGGCGCTGCGCGCTGGGGGCTCCTCGTGGAGGGCCTGTCGACCGGTCCCGAGCGCGATGCGCTCGTCGCGGTGCTGCGCCGCGTCGACGACCCCGTCGAGGCGCTGGCGCGGTTGAGCCGCAGGTCCTGGGATCTGCCCTTCTCGCGCGCCGAGCTCGACGTGCTGCGGCGGGCCGGCGCGGATGAGATCCGCATCGCCGCGTTCCACACCATCGACGCACCGCATGCGCGCATCCGCTGGCTCGGCCGGTGCAGCGCGCCGCTCGCGATCGCTGCCCTCGCGCTGCCGCTGGCCGCCGTCGTGCTCGGAGCCCTCGTCGACGACCCGGTCGCCGCAGTGGCCGCGCGTCCCGCGCTCGTGGCGGTGCCGACGCTGCTCTCGGCCGCGCTGGTCTGCGCACTCGCGGGGGACGGTCAGATCTCCCGGCGTGCGATGCTCGGCCTCACAGGAGCCGGGGTCGGGCTCTCCGCGATCGTGGCAGTCAGCCTCGCACCCTGACCGCCGATGCGTGAGCCCGCGCCGCCTACAGCGGGACGATGCCGGTGTCGCCCAGGTCCGGCTCACCGTCGGTGACGAGCCCCTTGACGAGGTTGACGGCCGTCGCGACCTTGCCGGGGGAGTCCCAGTACTCGGCGGTCGACGCGGTCACCTCGAGCAGGCCGTTGTCGGGGTCGTCGGGCGTGCCGGACATGAAGATGCCGGCCGACGCATCCCACAGCTCCTTGAGCTTCGCGCGGTCGTCGACGTAGCGGGCGGTGCCGGCGAGCGACACCCAGCCGCTCTTGCTCGCGTAGTGCACGTTGACGCGCGGGTCGGCCTCGATCGCGGCGACCTTGGAGGTGCTGCGCTCGGTGATGAACCAGACGGTGCCCGGCTCGGTGAAGTCCTGCGTGCCCATCGGCGTCGACACGAGCCCGCCGTCCATCGAGACGTAGGCGAGGGAGGCGATGCGCGTGGAGCGCATGATGTCGGCGATGGTCTTGAGCTGCTCGTCGTATGCGGTCATGGGGCTCAACCTGTCACGAGCGGCTGGGCGAACGCCGTGCCCACCCGGCTCTGAGCGAGCCGCGGCTAGGGTGCTCCGCATGACCACCTTCGAGGACCGCGTGCCCACCGTCGAGGAGCAGCGCGCGGTCGCCGATGCGGTCGGCTGGCTCGACCACTTCGACTGGGCGACGATCGGCGGCTCGCTCGACCGCTCGCTGCACGGCGTGGTCGCGCGGCAGGGCGACGCCGTCGTGGGCGTCGGCAGGCTCGTGGGCGACGGGGTGCGCTACTGCTACGTGCAGGACGTCATGGTCGACCCGGCCGCGTCGGAGCAGGGGATCGCGACCCAGATCGTCGAGCGGTTGCTCGACTGGGTGCGCGCCGCGGCGCCGGCGGAGGCGGTCGTCGGCCTGTTCGCGAGCCCCGAGGCGGTCTCGGTCTACGAGGGGCTCGGCTTCCGGGCGGCGGACGGCGACCCGCTCGGCATGACGCTCAGCGTGCGCGGCTGAGCATCGCCTCGCTGCGCTCCCACAGCAGGTCGACGAGCATGTCGGCGTGCACGAGCGGATTCGTCTGGTCGGGTGTCGCCGGATACCGCTCGGTGTAGAACCTGCCCGGCTCCCACGTCGTGCCGGGGCTCCCGTCGGCGAAGAACGTCAGGTTCTCGCCGCCCTGCTCCGGCGAGATGAGCAGCAGGCGGGCGAGCGGCGTGCGGTAGACGAAGCGCAGGATGCTCGTGCTGCCGGTGGCGAAGCTCGTGCGCACGTTGCCGGGGTCGAAGGCGACCGCGCTGATGCCTGCATTCCCGTACCTCGCCTGCAGCCCGCGGGCGTGCAGGATGTTCGCGAGCTTCGCGTTGCCGTAGGCGCGGTTGGGGCCGAACGAGCGCTCGCCCTCGAGGTCGTCGATGTCGAAGCGCGCGAGCCGGCGTGCCGCCGAGCTGGCGGTGTTCACGACGATGCCCTCGCCTGCCTGCAGCGCGGGCAGCAGCAGCTGCGTGAGCAGGAAGGGCGCGAGGTGGTTGACCTGGAAGGTCTGCTCGTGCCCGTCGACCGTGAGCGCTCGCCGGCCGAGGATCGCACCCGCGTTGTTGGCGAGCACGTCGACGCGCTCGGTCGTCGCGAGGAGGTCGCGGGCGAGCGCGCGCACGTCGTCGAGCCTCGCGAAGTCCACGACGAAGTGCTCGGCGCCGAGCGCCTGCGCGACCGCTGCCGTCTTCTCGGCGGAGCGTCCGACGAGCAGCAGGCGGTGCCCGCGCTCCGCGAGCTGTCGGGCGGCGGCTGCGCCGATGCCGTCGGAGGCACCGGTGAGGACGATCGTGCGGGAGGGCATGGCGGTCACCCTACGGCGCTCGGCTGGGCGCGCCTGGCTGAGCATCCGGTGTGCGTCGCGACGGCTCGCTAGAGCGGTTGGGGTACAAGGAGTAGCGTCGCGACTCCCCATCGATCGGAGACGACATGTACTTCCACCTGCAGCAGCTGATCAACCCCATCGAGCAGGACGAGCCGGATCCCGCCGCCGCGAACGCCCTGCAGGAGGGCCTGGGCGGGCAGTTCGGCGAGATGCGCACGATGATGCAGTACCTCTTCCAGAGCATCAACTTCCGCGGCCCCTCCGGCAAGCCGTACAAGGACCTCATCCAGGGCATCGGGACCGAGGAGATCTCGCACGTCGAGCTCATCGGCACGACCATCTCGCGCCTGCTCGACGGCTCGCCGCGCTACCAGGGCAAGCCCACGGATCCGGTCGACGAGCCCGGCAAGCGCGGGGCGACGCCGCTCAGCATCGCCGTCGACCACAGCAACATCCACCACTACCTCGTCGGGGCGCAGGGCGCGATGCCGGTCGACGCGGCCGGCAACCCGTGGCTCGGCAGCTACGTCTACAACTCGGGCAACCTCGTGCTCGACCTGCTCTACAACCTGATGCTCGAGTCGACCGGTCGGCTGCAGAAGTGCCGGCTGTACGAGATGACGGCGAACAAGACCGCCCGCTCGACGATCTCGTACCTGATCGTGCGCGACCAGGCCCACGAGAACGCCTACGCGAAGGCGCTCGAGACGCTCGGGGTGAACTGGCGCACCTCGCTGCCGATCCCGAAGACCAACGCCGAGCAGTTCCCGGAGGTCAAGCGACTGCTCGACCTCGGGCTGCAGAGCAAGCAGTACTCCTTCGACCTCGGCGACCAGTCGGAGGCCGGCAAGATCTTCCAGGGCATGTCGCCCTCGAACGACGGCACCGAGCTCGACGCGTCGCAGCAGGCGCCGCAGGGTGCGCCCCTCGACATCGCGCCGGAGCGGCTCGAAGAGTTCGCGCCGGGAGCCGACAAGGAGCTGCGCGCGCTCATCGAGGCGACGGCGGCGATGGAGATGGCGCAGATCGACATGGACTTCGGCCCGATGAAGTCGTCCTGACGCTCGCGGACGGCCGCGGCGTGGCGCGCCGCGGCCGTCGCGCGTCCCGCCGCTAGCGTGAGCGCATGTCACGCGCCGCAGCAGTGCGCGCGTGAGGCGCACGCGCACCCGCCTCGCGCGCCGGATCGACATCGGCGACCTCGCGTTCCGCGTCATCACGGAGGCCCGCGCCGATGCGGCCGACCTCCCGACGATCGTGCTCGTCCACGGCATCGGGATGTCGAGTCGGTACTTCGCGCGGCTGCACGATGCGCTGCGACCGCACAGCCGGGTCGTCTCGCTCGACCTGCCCGGGTTCGGCGCGATGCCCAGGCCGGCGAGGGCCGTCGACGTCGAGACGATGGCGGCCGCGCTGGCCGAGGTCGTCGCCTCGCTCGACGCGGGGCCGGCCGTGCTCGTCGGGCACTCGATGGGCACCCAGTGGGTGGTGGAGCTCGGCCGCCAGCGGCCCGACCTGGTGTCGCGCGTGGTCGCGATCGGCCCGGTCGCGGACGTGGCCCACCGCTCCGCCGCCGCACAGGCGCGCGCCCTCGCCGTCGACACCTTCCTCGAGTCTCCAGCCACGAACTGGATCGTGTCGACCGACTACCTCCGCTGCGGCGTGCCCTGGTACGTCGCCCAGCTGCAGCCGATGCTGACGTACCCGATCGAGGAGCGGGTGCGGGAGCTCACGATGCCGCTGCTCGTCATCCGCGGCGAGCACGACCCCATCGCGAGCGCGCGGTGGTGCCGGCTCCTGCGCGACAGCGCCCCCGTCGCATCGCTCGTGCACATCCCGGGCGGGCCGCACAACGCGCAGCGGGCGGCGCCGCGAGCGGTCGCGGCGGCCATCCTCGCCCACGGCTGACCGCGGCGAGCGCGTCTGGCACGATCGATCGGGTGAGCGCCCCCGGATCGTCCCAGCCCGTCGCCCCGCCCGATCTCGAGGCAGCCGCCGAGCTGTGGCGGGCCTACGCCGCCGCTCGGCCGGAGGCGGTCGCGGCGTCGCCCGAGCACACCGTCGAGCACTTCGGCGACTCGGAGCGGCTCGCCGATGCGCTGCTCGACATCGTGCTCCGCGGCCGCAAGCGGGCGACGGCAGAGCTCGTGGCCGACTTCCTCGCCCGCGGGGACGACGTGCCGCGGATCGGATCGCACTGGATCGCGTGCGACGGCCGCGGTGTGCCGACCATCATCATCCGCAGCGTCGAGCTGCGCGTCGGGCCGTTCGGGAGCGCGGATGCCGCGTTCGCCGCCGACGAGGGCGAGGACGACGGCTCGCTCGGGAGCTGGCGGCGCGAGCACCGCCGCTACTGGCAGCGCACCGCTGCCGCCCGCGGCGCCGAGTGGTCGGAGGACGACGAGATCGTGTTCGAGCGGTTCCGCGTGGTCTGGCCGCCCGAGCACGCGGACGCCTAGCCGACGAAGTCGGTGAGCGCCTCCAGCAGCCGGTCGACCTCGCGGTCGTCGTTGTACGCGGCGAGCCCGACGCGCAGGCCGCCGTCGACCTCGAGGCCCAGCGCCCGGAAGGGCTCGTAGGCGTAGAACGAGCCGGCGGGCGCGAGGATGTCGCGCGTCGCGAGGGTGCGGTAGGCGTCGGTCGCGTCGCGGCCGCGGAAGGTCAGGAAGAGCGTGGGGGTGCGCTCGCTCGCGATCGAGTGCAGCGTGACCCGCTCCCCGAGCGCGGCGAGGCCGTCCTCGATCCGTCCGCGGAGCCGGCGCTCGTGCTCGTCGATCGCGTGGTGCGCTGCGAGGATCCGCGCGCGGCGCGAGCCTGCGTCCGGCGCGAGGCCGGCGATGAAGTCGACCGCGGCTGTCGCGCCCGCCATCAGCTCGTAGGGCAGCGTGCCGAGCTCGAAGCGCTCCGGCACGGCGTTCGTCGACGGCAGCAGCTTGTCGGGCGCGAGCGTCTCGAGCAGCGCGGGCGATGCCACGAGTGCGGCGCAGTGCGGACCGAAGAACTTGTACGGGGAGCAGACGAAGAGGTCTGCGCCGAGCTCCGCCACGTCGACGGCGGCGTGCGCGGCGAGGTGCACGCCGTCGACGTGGACGAGGGCGCCGACCTCGTGCGCGCGACGCGCGATGCGGGCCACATCGGGCTTCGTGCCCAGCAGGTTGGAGGCACCGGTGACGGCGACGAGGCGGGTGCGGTCGGTGATGACGTCGTCGAGCGCATCCAGGTCGAGGTCGGCGGTCGCCGGGTCGAGCTCGAGCCAGCGCACGGTCGCGCCCACGGCCTCCGCCGCCTGGATCCACGGGCGCACGTTGGCGTCGTGGTCGAGCCGCGAGACGACGACCTCGTCGCCCGGGCGCCAGGTCTTCGCCAGGTGGCGGGAGAAGTCGTAGGTCAGCTGGGTCGCGCTGCGCCCGTACACCACGCCACAGGGGTCGGCGGCGAGCAGATCGCCGATCGCCGCGCGGAAGGCGGCGACGGCGTCGCCGGCGTTGCGCTCGCTCGCGGTCACGGTGCCGCGGTTCGACAGCGGCGCGGTCAGCGTGCGCGCGATTGCCTCGCCGACCACGGCGGGCGTCTGCGTGCCGCCCGGGCCGTCGAAGTGGGCGATCCCGGATGCGAGCGAGGGGAACTGCGCGCGGAGCGCGGCGACGTCGAAGGGCATGGGACTCCTCGGGGCGGGGCGGTGGACCACGGCCAGGCTATGCGACGAGCGATGGGTGCTCCGGCCGCGTCGCGAGCGACGCGATCGTGCACCCCGCAGCGGTCGAGCGGGCGCTCAGCCGTTCCCGTTGCCGCCGTTCCCGTTGCCGCCGCCGCCGTTGCCGCCGCCGCCGTTGCCGCCGCCGCCGTTGCCCGAGCCGCCCCCGCCGCCGCCGCCGGAGCCAGCCCCGCTGCCGCCGCCCCCGTTGCCGCTGCCCGAGCCGCCGTTGCCGGCACCGCCGTTGCCGTTCCCGTTGTTGCCGGTGTTGGTGGCGGGCTCGTTCACGACCGGCTCCTCGACCGGCTGCTCCACGACCGGCTGCTGGACGACGGGCTGCTCGACGACGGGCTGCTCGACGACCGGATCCACCACCACCGGCTCCGAGGTCGCGGGCGGCGGCGTCACCGCGACTGCCGGCACGGACGAGTCCGTCGGCGCCACCGCTGCCGGCGTGGTCGGCAGTCCCTGGAGCGTGAACGCCACCACCGCCCCGACGATCGCGACGGCCGCGGCGACGCCGCCGACGAGCATCCACGGCCGTCGGCGCGGACGTCTGCTCGCCTGCGCCGGCGCTGTGTCGGCGGTGGTGGTGGCCGATCCGGTCGCCCCGGCGTGAGCGGGCAGCGCTGCCGTCGGCGCCGGGCTCGGCGCCATCGCGGCGGCCGTCGCGGCCGCGGCACCGACGAGCAGGGGCGCCCCGCCGGCCACATCGGCGAGCCGGTCGAGCACCGCAGCGGCGGTGGGGCGCGCTGCCGGGTCACGCGCGGTCATGGCGGTGAGCAGCGACTTCCACTCGTAGCCGACGGACCCGGGGATGACCGGGTCGCGAGTGAGCCTGGCGCTGAGCGACTCGATCATGGTGCCGGGGAACTCGCGCTGGCCGGTGAGCGACTCCAGCAGCACCAGCCCCAGCGAGTAGACGTCCGACGACGGGCCGACGCGTGCGCCGGTCGCCTGCTCGGGGCTGAGGTAGGCCGCGGTGCCGAGCACCATGCCCGTGGCGGTGAGCCGCGCGGCGTCGACGAGCGAGGCGATGCCGAAGTCCGCGAGCTTGGCGTCGAACTCGCGTCCGGGCAGCGGCGAGGGCGCGAGCAGGATGTTCGCCGGCTTGAGGTCGCGGTGCACGACGCCACTCGCGTGGACGACGACGAGCGCCTCCGCGAGGTCGCGCGCCATCCGGGCGACGTCGGGCTCGGGAGGCGGCCCGAGGGCGAGCCGCGCGGCGAGCGTCGGCCCGTCGACGAGCTCCATCACCAGGTAGGTGATGTCGCGGCCGTCGAGCGTCGTGCTGCCCGCGTCGAAGAGCGTGACGAGCGCCCGATGGCTCAGCGTGGCGAGCAGGTCGATCTCCGACCGGACGCGCTGCAGCTCGGTCGAATCCGAGGTCGTGGGCACGAGCACCTTGAGCGCGACCTCGCGGCGCAGCACCTCGTCGGTGGCGCGATGGACGAACGCCATCCCGCCGGAGCCGAGCAGCGCGCCGAGCCGATACCGTCCGACGAGCACGCTCCCTGGCTGGAGCGGATCCACTGCCTGCATGGTGCCTCCACCGTCGCCCCAATCGTACCTGCGGAGGGCTGAGATGTACCCCAGTGGTGCGCGCCGTCGGTGACGGCTAGGCCAGGCCCGCGATCCGCTTCGCGATGCGCATCCGGTCGGAGTCGTCGCCGCGGATCCTCCCGATGCGCACGGCCTCGTCGACCGTCGCGATCAGCTGCGCGCGTCGAGCCGGGTCGAGCGCCGCGGAGCCGACGGCGGCCTCTGCCGAGCGCAGCGCCTGGAGCTGCTCGACGTCGGATGCGGCGTGCAGGATCGCGCGCTCGAGCACCGGGAGCGACGCGGCCTCCGGCCGACCCTGGATGAGCGCGAGCGCGGTGAGCCGGTTGCCCGCGCCGGGCGTGTCGAACAGGAGCTCGATCGTCTCGGGAGCGACGTCGTCGGCCGCCGCACGGCGGCGCGCCGCCTCGACCGCGCGCTCGTCCAGGGCCTGCGGGTGCTCCCGGCTGCCCGGGCGCAGGCTGCGGACCCGCTCGTACTCGGCGGCGAGCGGGCTCAAGCTCGCGACGAGGGCGGTCGCCCGCTCGCTGAGCCGCGCCGCGCGGTCGCTGTCGCCGCGCTCGACCGCCGCGGCGATCTCGGCCTGGGTCCGCACGAGCTCGAGCTGCAGCTCGACCGGCCCGGCCCGGAGCGAGACGATGCGCTCGAGGAGCACGCCGAACGCCAGCAGCGCAGCGCCGACGACGACGAGCGCGGCGGAGCCCGCGTCGTTCGAGCTCACGAACACCGCGGTCGCGCCGCTCGCGAGCGCGATCGTGCCGAAGGCGAACAGCACGGCCTTGATCGCCCGGTAGGGCTTCGGGGCGGCGTCCATGGCTGGACGATAGCCCTCAGCGCGGTGTCGGGACCAGCGTCACCGAGTGCAGGCGACCGCCGTCGACGACGGCCGTCATCACCGTGCCGACCGGCTGCCGACGCCGATCGGTCGGGGAGCCCGGGTTCAGGAGCCGGAGGCCGCCGGGGGTGGTGGAGTCCCAGGGGATGTGGGAGTGCCCGAAGACGAGCACGTCGCACGGGTCGTCGGCGCGGGGCCCGAAGCGCTCGTCGCAGCGCCGCTCCCTGCCGGCGGCCGAACCGGTCTCGTGGACGACCGCGATGCGCACGCCCTCGACGTCGACCCGCGCGACCTCGCCGAGCCGATCCCAGAGCGCCGCGCCGTCGTTGTTGCCCGCGACGCCGATCAGCCGGCGCGCGCGCCCCTCGAGCTCGTCGAGCAGCCCGATGTCGACCCAGTCGCCGGCGTGGATGACGACGTCCGCCTCGTCGACGAGCTGCCAGACCTGCCCCTGCACGGCCCTCGCCCGCTTCGGCACGTGCGTGTCGCTCAGCAGCAGCAGGCGCGTCGTCACGCCGTCAGCCTGCGGAGGGGGAGCGGCGGGGCGCTGGCATGCGGGGTCAGGCGGTGACCTCGACCTGGCCGCTCATGCTCGACACGTGCGGGTCGCACACGAAGAGGTAGGTGCCGGGCTCGAGCGTGATCTCGACGGTCGACTCGTCGACGCCGGCGAGGTCGGTGGCGACGTCGACACCCCCCGGTCCGGTGAGGTGGAAGTTGTGCGCGGCGGAGCGGTCGGCGAACGTGAGCGTGTAGTCGCCGGCCGGCAGGGTGGTGACCGGGGCGCCGCTCTCGTCGGTCAGCGCGATCTCGTACGCATCCGGATCGTCGGCGGTGCCGACCATGCCGATGAGCGCGGTGGCAGTCGTGCCCTCGCTCGGTGCGGCCGTCTCGCTCGCGCCGGACGACGCGCTCGGCGCGGTCGACGCGCTGGGCTCGACGGGCTCGGATGAGGGGGCGGCGCCGGTGCCGCCGCTGCATGCGGCCAGCGCCAGGCCCATCGCGGCGATCAGTGCTGCTGCGGTCGTGCGTCTGCGGGTCATCGTGATCTCCATCGGTCGGGCCGTGGCGCCGAGCGTAGCGTCGCCCGTTATGGGTCGCCTGTGCGAGGCGCCGGGGGCCCGGCTCACGTCGAGGGGGCGTCCGCCTGGCGCAGCCGCGCGAGCCGCTCGCGCGCCCAGTCCTGGGCCCGCTTGCCCTCGCCCGACGCGAGCGCTCGGCCGGCGATCGCGAGCACGATGCGCGTGCCCGTCACGACGGGGAGCGGCGAGCGGCGCAGGCCGAGCAGGCGCCGGTAGGGGCGCGGGATCGTCGCGACCGCGCCCTCGAAGAGCAGCCGGTAGCCGATGCCGGCGGCGCCGGGCAGCATCGGGCGTCGCAGGAACGAGACGACCTCGCGCACGCGCTCGTCCCCGCGCAGCTCGCCGCGCTCGAGGTAGCCGCGCAGCCGCCGGCGCAGCTCGGCCTCGGTCGTCGGCGGCTCGGCGACGCGCATGAGCCTGCCCGCGCGCGACCACTCCTCGACGTAGGCATCCGGGCCGCCGGGGATGGGCTCGCCCCACACCTGCTGGCAGGTGAGGAACGCATCCGTGAACGCCAGGTGCACCCACTCCGCGAGCGCCGGATCGCCGGCGCTGTAGCTGCGCTCCGCGCCCGTCCCGTCGACGTACGCGCCCTCGACGCGGCGGTGGAACCGCGCGACCCGTGCCGTCTCGCGGTCGGCCTGCGCCGTCGAGCCGTAGGTCACGCAGACGACCCAGCGCACGGTGCCCGACAGGCGCCCGAGGGGGTCCTGCCGATACGTCGACCAGTCATGGACGCCCGCCATCGCGCCCGGGTGGAGCGCCTGGAGGAGCAGTGCGCGGATGCCGGCGACGAGCGTCGCCATGCTGCCGTGCACGGTCCACGCGGCGCCGCCCGCGGCGAAGTGACCGGCGTCGTCGCCCTCGGCGAGCTCGCGGATCCATGCCGGCGACCCGCCGGGATCGCCCGACAGCGCCGTCAGCAGCCGAGCCCGGAGCGTCTGCACCATGGGGTCCAGCCTGTCAGGCGCCGCCTGGGTGCGTCATGCGCTCGCGGTCGGAGACGGCTCGATGCCGGCCCGCTCCACCGGGAGCCACAGCTCGCACGTCGCCGTGCTGAAGTCGGCCGCGCGGTCGAGGACCGCCACGATCGACGGACCCGGGCGCAGCCGCCACGGATTGGAGGGGAACCAGTCGCTCGCCGTCGCCGCCCAGACGGACTGGAGCGCCGCCGGATGCGGTCCCTCGCTGCGGAAGACCGCCCACGTGCCGGCCGGCACCTCGATGGCGTCCAGGTCGTCGGCCACGGGGGCCCCCTCGGCGACGGCGACGCCGTGGAGGTACGTGAGCTCGCGGCCCTCGGTGTAGTCGGGGTCGACGTCGGCGCTGACCTGCAGCAGTCCGGCGGGCTGCTCGCTGCTGAGCGCCTTCAGCCGAGCGTGCTCGTCGGCCGGCAGCGCCGCGATGTGCGCCTGGATGTGCGGGTTGACGCCCTGGTGGATGAGCGGCACGCGGGCGGCGTGGCCGATGAGCCGGAATGCCGGACGCTCTGCGATGCGGGTGTCCATGGTGGTGCTCCCTTCGACGCTCAGGCGGAACCTGAGCTGCGGTTGTGTGCGAAGGGGGCCGCCATCGCGGCGCACGGCAGCCGGGCTCGCGCCGTGCACCGCCCGGAACGCGCGGCCGAACGCCTCGGTCGAGCCGTACCCGTAGCGCACCGCGATCCCGAGCAGGTCGCCGTCCCCGAGCAGCTCGGCAGCGGCGACCGTCATGCGGCGGCGCCGCACGTAGTCCGAGAGCGGCATCCCGGCGAGTGAGGAGAACATCCGGCGCACGTGGTACTCCGTCGTGCCGCGCTCCCGCGCGAGGCGGGCGACGTCGATCTCGCCCTCGAGGTGCTCCTCGACGAGCTCGACGAGCCGGTTGAGCGCTGCGATCACGGTTCCCCCTTCGACATCGAGTCTGCGCGAGCGTGCGGCCGCACGCCCGATCATCGCGGTCCGGTGCGATCCGCGCCGCTGGGTCCCGGCGGGGCGTGCCATTCGGGTCGGCTCGCCACCTACGCTCGCATGGGAGGGCACATGGAGCAGATCGACTTCGAGCAGTTCTGGCGGGAGTACCGGCTGTGCATGCTGGCGTCGCCGCGCCCGGACGGCACGATCCACCAGGTGCCCGTCGGCGCGACGTTCGACGCCGAGCGGCAGCTCGTGCGGGTCATCACGTCGGGCTCGAGCTACAAGGCCCGCAACCTGCGCAGGCATCCCGGCAGCCGGGTCGCCGTCTCGCAGGTGGAGGGCCGCTGGTGGAGCACCGTCGAGGGCCGCGCCACGGTCTCTGCGGAGCCCGAGCGCGTCGCCGAGGCAGTGCGCCGGTACGCCGAGCGCTACCGCCAGCCGCGACCGAACCCCGAGCGCGTGGTGATCGAGATCGAGGTCGAGCGGCTGCTCGGCAACGTGCAGCCGGGCTGACGGTCCACAGCTGCCGCGGGGCGAGGGAAGGCTGGACGTTCGCCTGTTGTCGTCGGGGTACAAACGGTGCACGGTGTGGGCACGACGTCATCCCACCATCGGAGTCACCATGTACACGAACCTCATCGCCCGCTCGGTCCACGACCTCACCGCCGCCGCCTGGTTCGGCGGCTCGCTCATGGGAGCCATCGGCCTCAACGGCGCCACCGCCGAGGCGAAGGACCCCCGGGAGCGCACGCGACTGTCGAGCGCGGGATGGATGCGCTGGGCACCCGTGCAGACGGGAGCGTTCGCGGCGCACCTGGCGTCGCTCGTCCCCATCCTGTGGAAGAACAAGGCTCGCTACGCCGGCCAGGACGGCGTCATGCGGTGGACCTGGATCAAGGCGGGCGTGACCGTCACGGGGGCCGCCGTCACCCTCTACTCGAGCATCCTCGGCAAGAAGGTGGAGGCGCTCGCCGAGGAGGGCGCCGAGGGCGCCACCGAGCCGTCCGCGACGGCGTCGCCCGAGCTGCAGTCGGCGCAGCAGCAGCTCAAGGTCCTGCAGTGGGTCATCCCGGTCTTCGCTGGCACCGTCATCGTGCTCGGGGCGAAGCACGGCGAGATGCAGCGGCCGCAGAACGTGAAGAAGGGGATGCTGGAGTCGCTCCCGTTCGTCGGCAAGGCGGTCCGTCGCTGACGCGAGGCCGGCAGCGCGTGGGGCGCGCCGTCGACCGGGCCCTCCGCGACGGCCCGCGCGGCTGACGCGCCGTCAGCCGGCGGTGCCGACGAACCCGCCCCAGACGGCGCGCGCACCCGAGTCGCCGATCAGCGCCACCATGCCGACGCTGCCCGCCGCGACGCCGATCGCCAGCACGGCGAGCACCGCCGGGATCGCCCGAGCGCCGCGGCGGGGCGGCGCGAGGTGCTCCGCCGCGCCCCAGCGGAACCACGCCCACTGCGCCGCGGCGACGACGAACATCCCGATCACCCACGGCAGCAGCATCCGTCCGTACCCCTCATGGGTCTGCACGGCCGGGGCCGCGCCGACGAGCGCCGCCAGCGCCTCTCCGGCAGCGACGGTGACAGGCACGAGGGCCACGAGCAGCAGCGCCGCGAGCGGTGTGACGATGCCGAGCCGCCTGCGCGCGGCAGGCCAGAGGCTGCCCAGCACCATCGCGAGCGCCGTCAGCGGCACGAGCACGACGACGGCGTGGACGAGGAGCGGGTGCAGCGGGAGGCCGGTGATCTCGAAGGCGCCGGAGGCGGGAAGCAGGTCCATACTCTGGGACACGACGCGTGGGCCCGTCAGGTTCATCGATGAACCTGGGAGCGCCCGCCGTCGTGTCATGGGGGAGGAGGTGCATGCGGTGCCACCCGATGACGCGAGCCGGCTCGGTGCGCTCTACGACGCGCACGCCGCGCCGGTATGGCGCTACGTCGTCCACCTGACCGGTGACCGGGCCGGCGCGGACGACGTCGTCCAGGAGACGCTGCTGCGCGCATGGCGCACGCCGAAGATCCTCGAGGACCCGGCGACGGCGCGCTCCTGGATGCTGACGGTCGCGCGCCACCTCGTGATCGACGAGACCCGCAGCGCGCGGCGGCGGCACGAGGTGCTGCTGCCGGAGACGCCGGAGCGGGAGTCGCCCGACGCCACCGACGCGCTGTTCGAGGCCATGCTCATCGAGGAGGCGCTCGCGCTGCTGAGCCTCGAGCACCGCAGCGTCATCGTGCGCGCCTACTACGGCGGGCGCTCGATCGCCGCCATCGCCGACGAGCTCGGCATCCCGGAGGGAACCGTGAAGTCGCGCCTCCACTACGGCCTGCGCGCGCTGCGCCTGGCGCTGCAGGAGAAGGGGGTCACTCGATGAGCCGCGAGCACGCGGACTTCGCGGACTGGGATGCCGCCTACCTGCTGGGCGCGCTCAGCCTGCCGGATCGCCGCGCCTTCGAGGAGCACCTCGAGTCGTGCGAGCGCTGCGCGCGCGCGGTCGCCGAGATCGCGCCGACGCTGGGGCTGCTGGCGCGGGTCGATCCGGTGCACGCGGCGTCGCTGCTCGAGCGCGAGCACGTCGAGCCGCCGCTCAGCCCGGCGATGGGCGGCCGCGCGGAGCTGCTCGCCCGCGCCGCGCGCGAGCGCTGGCGCACCCGGCTGCGGTGGACCGGCGGAGCGGCGGCCGCGGCGGCCATCCTCGCCGCGGTGGTGGTGTCGGCGAGCGCCCTGCTCGCTCCGGCCCCGCGCGAGGCGCTGGCGGTGGAGCTCGTCTCGGTGGTGGACGCGCCGCTGGCGGCGAGCGTCGACCTCGTCTCGGTCGGATGGGGCACGCGCATGGAGCTCGAGTGCAGCTACGGCGGCGAGCGCGTGGACGACGCGTACGGCGTGCCGTACGCGCTCGTCGTGGAGGACGTCGACGGCAACACGAGCGAGGTCTCGAGCTGGCGGGCCGAGCCCGGCGCGACGGCGCGGCTCACCGCTGCGTCGGCGCTCGACGTCGACCGGATCGCGGCCATCGAGATCCGCCTCGAGGAGAGCGGTGAGGTGCTCATGCGTGCAGACCTTGCGGACGGGTGAACCCGCCGGGCCGCTGCAGCGTGTTCCCCATGACCGCATCCGCGGCCGCTCACGAAGGGACGCTCTCATGACTTCGAGGACCACCACGGCGGCACTGGCCGCCGGACTGCTCGTCATCGCGCTCGCCGGCTGCGCGAGCCCGTCGACCGACTCCAGCTCGCCGCCGCCTGTGTCGCCCTCCGAGGAGGCGCCGTCGAGCTCCTCCGAGGAGCCCAGCACCTCGGCGATGCTCATGGTCGCCGACTCCGACGTGGGCGAGATCGTCGTCGACGGCGACGGCATGACCGTCTACATGTTCGACAACGACACCCAGGGCGCCGGCGCGAGCGTGTGCGAGGGGGACTGCGCGACCAATTGGCCCGCGGTCACCACCGAGTCGGAGGCCCCTGAGGTCGAGGGCGTCACCGGCGAGGTGGGCACGATCGAGGGCGTCGACGGCGCCACGCAGGTGACGCTGAACGGCTGGCCGCTCTACTCCTTCGCAGGCGACAGCGCCGCGGGCGACGTCGCGGGCCAGGGCGTCGGCGGCGTCTGGTGGGTGCTGTCAACGGCGGGGGAGCGCATGGCCGAGTGACCGCGTCGGGACGCGCATCCATCCCGGCGCCGCCGATCGATGGACTGGCGGGGCGGAGGGACTGCGGTCATAGACTCCGGCCCATGGACATGCTGGGGGGCGGGCAGATCGCCGCGGCCGGACTCATCGATTGGCGCAAGCTCGCGCAGGGCCTGCACGCCCGCTACGTCATCGACGAGTTCGCGACGGGTGCGCGCTTCATCACGGCGGTGGGGGAGGCGGGCGACGCGATCGGCCACCACCCCATCGTCTCGATGGGCAGCGGGTACATCGACCTCGAGCTCATCAGCGACGATGCGATCTACCGCGACGGCGAGGGCACCGAGCACGTCGTCGGCTGGGTCACCCAGCAGGACATCGACCTCGCGCGCAGCATCTCGGAGGTCGCCGCCGACCACGGGCTCCAGGCCGATCCGGCGTCCGTGAGCCACATCGAGCTCGGCCTCGACACGGCCGGCTCCTCGACCATCGCGCCGGTGTGGGCCGCGCTGCTCACCGGAAGCGCCGACTCGCAGGGCCGAGGGTCGCCCACCGACGAGATCCGCGACGCCACCGGGCGGGTGCCGAACCTGTGGTTCGGCGACGCCGGCGAGGGGTCGGCCTCGCGCCAGCGCTTCCACGTCGAGGTCTACGTCGCCCCCGAGGTGCGCGAGCAGCGGATCGCCGCAGCCGTCGCCGCCGGCGGGACTGTCGTCGACGACAGCCAGGCGCCCTCGCTGACCGTGATCGCCGATCAGGACGGCAACACGGGCGTCCTCTGCGTCGACGTGTCGGCGGCACCGCAGAGCTGACGGCGCCGCCGGCCAGCGCGCGGGCGGCGTGGGTCAGTCGTCGCGCCCCGTCGCGACGAGCGCGAAGGCACCGAGGAGCGCGAGGATCGACCCCGTCACGCCGACGGCCGCGACGATGATCGCCAGCATGAACGGGTTGTCCAGCGCGACGCCCGCGTCGTGCGCGGCGGTGGTGATGGTGTGCATGGTCTGCCCTCCAGAGGATCCGACGGAGCGGCAGGTCGACCGCGCCATGTGCTCAGCCTGCCAGCGACCCGGCGCCGCGACCTACTCGACGAGCTTGCCAGCCACCGAGTCGTCGACGCCCGCCTCCGCGAGCGCCCGGAAGCTCTCCGGGGCCGGCGCGAGGGGCTCGAAGCTGACGCCCCCGCTCGGCGACCACACGAAGTTGCCCTGCAGGGTCACATCCGTCTCGGGGAAGTCGGCCCGGTTGTGGCAGCCGCGCGTCTCGCGCCGCTCCAACGCGCACTCCAGCGTGGCGCGAGCCGCGAGCAGCGAGCCGAGCAGGTCGAAGGCATGCGCGAGGTCGTCGAAGCCGGCGATGTCGGGATGCGCGGTGACGTGCTGGGCGCGCTCCTCGAGCACCGCGAGCGACTCCAGCCCGGCGCGCAGGCCCTGCTCGGTGCGCACGACGCCCGCATGCTCGGACATGAGATCGCGGACGGCGCGCTGCAGCCGGCGCGCGGACTCGTCGCCGCCATCGCGCAGCAGCGCCGTCATCTCCTGACGAGCGAGCTCGACCGCTGCGGGATCGCGGCGCACCTCGGTGCGCGCGGCGACGTAGGCCGCGGCGTGCTCGCCGGTGATGCGTCCGTAGACGAGCAGCTCGATGAGCGAGTTGCCGCCGAGGCGGTTCGCGCCGTGCAGTCCCGACGATGCCTCGCCGATCGCGTAGAGCCCGTCGACGCCGGTGCTGTGGTCGTCGGCCGCGACCCACACGCCGCCCATCGAGTAGTGCGCGGTCGGCGCGATCTCCATCTTCGTCGTGGTGATGTCGAGCATCTGCAGGTCGATGAGCGTGCGGTACACCCTCGGCAGCTGCTGCAGGATGCGCTCGCGCGGGAGGTGCGACACGTCGAGGTAGACGCCGCCCTTCTCGGTGCCGCGCCCCTCCGCGATCTCCGTGAAGCTCGCGAGGGCCACGCGGTCGCGGGTCGACAGCTCCATCCGCTCGGGGTCGTAGCGCTCCATGTAGCGCTCCCCGAGGGCGTTCGTGAGGATCCCGCCCTCGCCGCGCGCGGCCTCTGACACCAGGGTCCCGGCCGCGTCGTCGGGCTCGAGCAGGCCGGACGGGTGGAACTGCACGAGCTCGGCGTCGCGGATCCGCGCCCCGGCGAGGGCGGCCAGCCGGAAGGTGTCGCCGGTGTTCTCGTCCCGGCGCGACGACGTGTGCCGCCAGATGCGCGTGTGCCCGCCTGCGGCCAGGATCACGGCATCCGCGTGGATCTGCACGGGCGTGCCGTCCACGATGTCGAAGCCATAGGCGCCGAAGATCGTGCCGTCGGCGACCAGGAGGCGCGTGATGTAGATCGTGTCGATGATCTGCACCTGCAGGGCGGCGGCACGGCGCATCAGCGTGCGCTGCAGCTCGAGGCCGGTGTAGTCGCCGGCGTAGGCCGTGCGGCGGTAGGTGTGGGCGCCGAAGAAGCGCTGCGAGATGCGGCCGTCCTCCTCGCGCGCGAACGGCATGCCCCACTCCTCGAGCTCCGCGATCGCGCGTGCGGCGCCCTGCGCGACGGTCTCGACGATGGCCGGGTCGGCGAGGAAGTACGACTCGCGCAGCGTGTCGGCGGCGTGCTGCTGCCAGGTGTCCTCGTGATCCATCGTCGCGAGGGCGGCGTTCATCCCGCCCGCGGCGAGCGTCGTGTGGGCGTCGTGCTTGCGTCGCTTGCCGACGGCGAGCACCTGGACGCCCTGCTGCGCGAGCTCGATGGAGGCGCGCAGCCCGGCGCCGCCGGTGCCGATGACGAGGACGGAGGTCGAGAGGATGCGCTCGGACGTGTGCGGTGCGGTCATGTCTCCACGGTACGAAGGCGGACGTGATGCGTCCAATGCATAGTTTGGGTCAGGCTCATGCGGATACGCTATGGGCATGAAGATCGAGCAGCTCCGTTCCTTCGAGGCCGTCGCTCGCATCGGCAGCTTCACGAGAGCGGCTGAGGAGCTCTTCCTCGCACAGCCGTCGTTGAGCAGGCAGATCGCCGCGCTGGAGGACGAGGCCGGCACCCCGCTGCTCCACCGGGCGCCCGCAGGCGTGACGCTCACGCCGGCGGGGGAGGTGCTGCTGCCGATCGCGCGCCGCATGCTCGCCGACGCGAGCGCCGCTCGTGAGCAGCTCGACGAGCTCGCCGGGCTCCGCCGCGGCAGCGTGCGCCTCGGCGCCCCGCCGACGCTGTGCGTGTCGCTCGTGGCCGACGTGCTGGCGGCGTATCGCGCAGCGCATCCCGACATCGAGCTGCACATCACCGAAGGCGGCTCCCGCTCGCTCGTGCAGGCGATGGACGAGGGAGCGCTCGACCTCGCGCTCGTGGTGACGCGCGGTGCGGGGGCGATGGCGCCGGGCACGGAGCTCGTGCCGCTGCTGTCGGAGGAGCTGGTGGTGATCTCGTCGGCCGCGCGAGGGAGCGCGGGGGAGGGGCTGCTCCCGGCGCGCCGCGGGGTCACGCTGGCGCAGCTCGCGACGATGCCGCAGGTGGCGTTCAACCGCAGCTACGACCTCCGCGTCGCGACCGACGCCGCGTTCGCGTCGGCCGGGCTCACGCCGACGATCGCGGTGGAGGGCGCCGAGATGGATGCGGTGCTGCGGTTCGTCGAGCGCGGGATCGGGGTGGCGGTCGTGCCCGCGATGGTCGTCATCGATCGTCCCGGGCTGCGGAGCATGAGGCTCCTGCGCCCGCAGCTCTCGCGCACCGTGAACCTCGCCCGCCGCACGGGCGTCGGCCCGTCCGCGGCGGCCGCCGCGATGCAGGACGTCATCTTCGAGATGGTCGCCCGCGTCGCGGCGCCCGGCACGGAGCTCGCGGACCGCGTCGACGTCGCGCCGCGTGGCGAGCGCGACTGAGCCTCCGAAGACGCGGGTGCGCAGGACGACCAGGTAGCCGATCGGCGGCAGCAGCACCGCGTGCTGCACCCATCCGCGCTCAGCCGCGGAAGTCGCCGACCTGCTGCTCGACCGGAACCGTGCCCTCCACGACGACGCTGCCGGTGTGCGCGGTCGTGACGGTCTCGACCAGCACGATGTGCACCTCCTCGTCGGCGATCGGGTTGTGCTGCATCCCGCGGGGCACCACGTACAGCTGGCCGGGGCCGAGCACCACCTCACGGTCGTCGGGGAGCTGGATGCGAAGGCGGCCCGAGATCACGAGGAACATCTCGTCCTCGTGCTCGTGCGCATGCCAGACGAGCTCGCCGAGCAGCTTCGCGACCTTCACGTACTGGTCGTTCACTCGAGCGATCACACGGGGTGTCCAGTGCGCGTCAACCGCTTCCAGCTCGGCGGACAGGTCGACTCCGGGGATCTGCGTCATGGCACCATCCTGCGTGGTCGCCCATGGCGACAGCGGCACGGCGCTCGATCTCTTCGGACGACGTAGGGGACCGGCTGACAGGTGTGGCTCACGCCGGATGGCGCGCCAAGAGCTTCGAGACCCCGATCATCGCACCGCCGAGCACCGCCGGGATCCCGCCGCCGGGATGCACGGATGCGCCCACCCGCCAGAGCCACGGCGTGCGGACATCGTGGTGCGGCGGCCGGTGCAGCGGCCCGCTCATCCAGAGCGGTCGGGCCGCGCCGTAGAGGGCGCCGTGAGGCTCGCCGAACGATCCGAAGTACCTCGGATCGAGCACGGTGCTGTCGACCATCCCGTCGGTCACCGGGGCGTCGAGACCCATCGCCGCCGAGATGCGATCGACCTCCCGGCGCACGAACGGATGCTCTGCCGTGTACTCCCGCCCGTCTGCAGGAGCCGTGAGCAGGACGGCGAGCGTGCTGCGCCCGTTCGGGTACACCTCACCCGCGCGGTAGTGGTTGACGAACGCCATGGTGTCGGCCGGCTCATCGCCGGCAGCCAGGCTGCGGTGCAGCGCAGCGGGCTCCCGGGGCAGGACGATGCTGTGCGCGGCGAGCCCCTCTGGGAGCGGCTCGCGGAGCACGCCGTAGATGGCGACGGCAGAGCAAGAGAGCGTGCGCGGTCGGCGCGGCGCCCGGTCGCGACCGAGCAGCGCGTCGACCCGCTCCGCGTCGAGGGCGCTGACCACGAGGTCGGCGCGATGCTCTGCGTCGGTGGTGCTGACCCAGCCTCGTCGGATGCGGGTGACCGTCTCACCCGTCCGCACCTCCACGCCTGCGGCCTCCGCCAGCCGCCGCAGCGCGAGCGCGATCTCGAAGACGCCGCCGCGGGGCACCCAGACGCCCGACTGGGCCATGACCGCCGGCATGCTCGCGTACAGCGCCGGCGTGCGCGCGGGGGAGACGCCCGCGTTCAGGGTGTGGATGGCGATGATCTCGCGCAGCCCGTCGGGCAGCCAGGGGAGGCTGTCGAGGTAGGCGCGCGTGCTGAGCCGCGTGCCGTAGACGCCGAGCAGCCGCCGCAGCGCCGGCAGCGAGGCTCGGTCGAGGGGATCGGCGACGAGCAGGGCGGTGACGTCGTCGGTGAGCGGCGCGTGGACGTCGCTGAAGCGCTGCCAGGCGGGGAACCACGGATGGTCGGGCTCGACCGGCAGCGTCGTCGTGTGGCCGTCGTAGTAGTAGCGACCGACCTCGGGCAGTCGCTGCAGCTCGAGCTCGCCGGCGTCGGCGACCGCTCGCGGTCCCGAGTCCAGTCGGCGGAGCAGCCGCTCCCAGACGCCCGGGAAGGTGACGAGCGACGGACCGGTGTCGATGCGCTCGCCGTCGATCTCGATGCGGCGGCTCTTGCCGCCGACCGTCTCCGCGGCCTCCAGCAGCGTCACCCGGTGCCCGGCGTGCGCGAGCAGCGCGGCCGCGGCGAGACCTCCGAGCCCGGCTCCGACGACGACGACGCGGCTCACGGGTACATCCCGAAGAACATGGCGGCGAGCAGGATGCCGCTGGCGACGGAGCCCGCGATGTAGGGGAACGCGACCGACAGCGGGTAGAGGCGGTGCCCGGTCGCGGGGGTCGGTCGCCGCAGCAGCAGGACGACGAGCGCGCCGGCGATGACGAGGTTGACGGCGGCGACGGGCAGGCTCACGGTGGCGAAGAGCACCGTCGACGCGAGCCACCACGCACCGCTCCACACGGCGGTGCCGCGGGCGCCGAGCAGCACGGCCGTGGTCGTGATCCCGACCTGGCGGTCCTCCTCGATGTCCTGCACGGCGTCGAACGCGTGCTTGGCGACGCTCCAGGCGAGCAGCCCCGCGACCGCCGGCCACACGGGCTGCGCGTCGAGCGCGAGCGGCATGAACAGCAGCGGCAGCCCGTAGGCGGCGTTGCTGAGCGAGTCGACGAAGGGCCGCTGCTTGAAGCGCAGCGGGGGAGCGGAGTAGCAGACGAAGACGCCCGCGTAGAGCGCGATCACCGCGATGGCGGCGGGCGGCAGCGCGACCGCGAAGTAGGCGAGGAAGGGCAGGTTCGACGCCACGACGCCCCACGCGATGAGGCGCACCTCGCGGGGCTCGATGCGCGCGCCCTCGATCGATCCCTTCCGCGGGTTCAAGGCGTCGGTGTCCTGGTCGAAGATGTCGTTGACGCCGTAGATCAGCAGGTTGAAGGGGAGCGTCAGCCACAGGATGAGCGGGATCGCCGCGACGTCGAGCAGCTGTCCCGTGAGCCACATGCCGAGCAGGCCGCCGCCGACGGTGTTGATCCACAGCACGGGCCGCGAGATCTGGACGAGGCGGCCGAGCCTCGACCGCGCCTCGGACGAACCCGTCCGGGGCCGAGCCTGCTCAGCGATGGCGGCGCTCGAGGCGTGTGCGGGCTGCCGCAGCGCGGTGATCGTCGATGGCGGTGCTCCTCGGACGGGACGAGGGCGTGAGCTGCTCCCGTCTGCCGCGATCGTAGCGCCGCCTTCCGGGCGCGACGCCTGCGTCGGGCGCGTCGCCGCTCCGTCGAGCTCGCTAAGGGATGCCTCGGCGGCGGCAAAGGGCTCTGCCGCTGAGACGGGGGTGTGGTCCGGGGAGCCGCGTCGCCGTCCGAGGATCGCGGCTGGGTATCGGGGATATCAACGTAGGTGGCGAACTCGTGCATCGCGCCGTACCTGCATCGCGAGCGGGGTCGTGAGCTAGCGTCGGCATGTGCTGTCGTACCCTCCGCTGAACGTTCGCGTCACGACGCCGAGGATCCAGTTGGCGGGAGCCACCGACGAGCTGCTTGCCGAGCTGCAGCAAGTGGTGCACGACGGGAAGGCGACGGCAGATCCGGCACCGTATGACGATCCCATGTCGCTCTACGAGGCGGATCCAGACGTCCGCGTGCGCAAGTGGCTGCAGGCCATCTGGCGTGGCCGCGGCTCCGTCACGCCTGACTTCTGGCGCCTGCAGTTCGTCGTCGTCGTCGACGGACGCCCGGTCGGCATGCAGGACCTGATCGGCGATCGCTTCAGTACCTATGGCACTGCGGTGTCGTTCTCGTGGCTCTCCAGCGATGAACGGCGACGCGGAATCGGCGTCGAGATGCGCCAGGCGATCCTCCATCTGGCCTTCGACGGGTTCGGTGCATCGGAGGCGACCACGGAAGCATTCCTCGACAACGCCGGATCGGACGGCGTGTCTCGGTCCGTCGGGTACGAGCCCAATGGACTGGTGTGGGCGAGCCGTCGCGGCGAACCTGGCCTGATGCAACGGTGGCGTTTGACACGCGAGGCCTGGCTCGAGAGACGACGTGACGACATCGACCTGCGCGGTGTTGAGGACTGCAAGGCGACCCTCGGGTTGACCGCCATGAACACGTGAACAGGGCGCCATGGACGGCGAGCGTCTCGCGCGGCCCAGGATGACCAGGTCGAGAGACCTCACGAACGGGGGTACCGCTCACTGCAATCCGACATAATGTGCATTATCGGCGATGCGCAACGAGCCGGATCGCAGTGCTCAGCACACTTGGCTGGTCTCAGCCCGCGGCGAGCTGCTCGAGCACGTCGCCCGTGAGCCGCTGCGTCGTCCACTCGTCGAGCGGCGCCGCGCCGATCGCGCGGTAGAAGCCGATCGACGGCTCGTTCCAGTCGAGCACCGTCCACTCGAAGCGTCGGTAGCCGCGCTCGACGCACACGGCGGCCAGCGCCGCCATGAGCGCTCGCCCGTAGCCGCGGCCGCGCTGCGACTCGTCGACGTACAGGTCCTCGAGCCAGACGCCGTGCGTGCCGGTCCACGTCGAGTATGTGAGGAACCAGATCGCGATGCCGACGAGCGTGCCGTCGCGCTCGACGACGTGCGCGAAGGCGCGCGGCTCGTCCCCGAAGAGCGTCTGCGTGAGCAGCTCGGCCGTGTTCTCGACGGCGTCGGGCTCCCGCTCGTAGACCGCGAGCTCGTGGATCAGGGCCAGGATGCCCGGCTCGTCGCCGGGGCGCGCGGTGCGCAGCAGGGCGCCGTCGGGCAGGGTTCGGGAGGTCACTCCGGGATCCTACGGCTCGGCGTCCGCGCACCTCGCGGCCCTCCGGCTGGGCGGATTACGATGTGCGGCCAGAGGAGGCGACGATGCCGAGGCGCGATGACGGGATCCGGGCGTTCGTGGACGCCCACGAGGACGACATGGTCGCCGAGCTCTCGGCGTGGGTGCGCATCCCCTCGGTCGCGGGTGTGCCGGAGCGCGAGCGGCATCTGCGCAGGTCGGCGTCGTGGCTCGCGGGCGCGCTGCGCGACCTCGGCTTCCCGATCACGGAGATCTGGCCGGGCGAGACCGGACCCGCGGTGTACGCGGAGTGGTGCGAGGCACCGGGAGCGCCGACCGTCCTTGTCTGCAGCCACCACGACGTCCGCGCCGTCAAGGACGAGAACTGGGACGAGACCGCGCCGTTCGAGCCCGTGGTGCGCGGCGGCCGCCTCTACGGCCGCGGCAGCTCGGATGCGAAGGGCCAGGTGCTCGCGCACCTGTGGGCGGTCCGCGCGCACCTGGCGGGCGGCAGGTCGGCGCCGGCGGTCAACCTGAAGCTGCTCGTCGAGGGCGAGGAGGAGGCCGGCTCCCCGAGCCTCGCCGGCATGCTCGACGAGCAGCGCGCGCGCCTCGACGCGGACGTGATCCTCTTCTCGGACACGCTCCTGTGGCGCGCGGACCACCCCGCCCTCTGCACGAGCATCCGCGGCATGATCGGCGCGCACCTGGAGGTCTACGGGCCGCTCACCGACATCCACAGCGGCGCCGTCTCGGGATCCGCGCCGAACCCTGCGATCGAGCTCGGCCGGCTGCTCGGCGAGCTGCAAGACGGCGAGGGCAGGATCACGCTGCCCGGCTTCTACGACGACGTCGAGCCCATGTCGGACGGCAGGCGTGGCGAGCTCGCCGCGCTGCCGTACTCCGACGAGGACTGGCTCACGCGATCCCACACCCGCAGCATCCGGGGCGAGACGGGCTTCACCGTGCTCGAGCGGCTGTGGGAGCGGCCGGCGCTCGAGGTGATCGCGCTCGCCGCCGGCGACCCGGTCGGGGTGAAGCGCGCGGCCGTGCCGTCGATGGCGGCGGCCGACCTCAGCATCCGGCTCGTGGCCGGCCAGCGCGTCGAGGTCGTCGCCGAGCAGCTGCAGCGATGGGTAAACGAGCGCATCGCCGACGGCTTCGACCACAGCGTGGAGGTGGAGGCGCTGATCGCCCAGCAGCCGTACCGCACGCCTGACACCCCGTTCGTCGACGCGCTCGCTCGGGCGATGGCCGAGGGATTCGGGGTGGACGAGGTCGGCCGCATGGGCAACGCGGGCGGAGGTCCGGCCGACCTGCTCGCGACGGCGATCGGCGCACCGGTGGTCTTCTTCGGCACGGGTCTCGTCGAGGACAACTGGCACGACAGCGATGAGAGCGTCTCGCTCGAGATGCTGCGCTCGGGGGCGGCGACGCTCGCCCACCTCTGGGATGCGCTCGGCGCGACCGGCTGATCAGCGGCGCGAGCCGCTCAGGCCGGGAGGATCGGTGCCTCGTCCGGCCCGTCGTGCCCGTCGTGCGCGTCGTGCTCGTCGACGTGCTCGATGGCGTCCGACATGCGCGCGAGGAAGGCGGCGACCGCGTGCCGCTCCGCCTCCCCCATCTCGTCGATGACGCCGATCATCCGTCGGTGCATCGCGCCGAGCGTGGCGCGAACCTCGCTGTCGGTGTCGGTCGTCGGCACCACGATGGTCGCTCGACGGTCGTCGGGATGCGGCTCGCGGCGCACGTGCCCGCTCTTCACCAGCCGGTCGACGAGCGCCGTGACCGAGGGCGAGGCGAGCTGCAGGGCCGCCGCGAGATCCCGCTGCCGCATGGCGTCGCCGCGGCGCTGGGCCTGCAGCAGCGTGCGGAGCGCGAGCAGGTCGGTCTCCCCCATGCCCATGGAGGATCGGGTCCGTGCGCGCATCGCGCCCTCCGCCGCGCGGTAGCGCCGCAGCAGGTTCAGGACGTCGACGCTCGACGGCACCGCGTGCTGCGGGTACCAGTACCCGCTCGACGCTGCGGTGGTCTCCACGCCACTCCCCCGATCTCTGCTGGTGCAAGCATAGCGTTCGACCGTGATACATTTCGATCGTCGAACTAACGAAAGAAGGAGCACGGCTGATGTCGCAGACCCTGGTGCCCAGCACGAGCTCCTTCGACGGCGCGGCGATCCGACCGGTCACGTGGGCGTCGCCGAGCAGCGACCTCTGGGTCGCGTCGGTCATCGACGCCGACGGTGTGCGCTTCCTCGGGTTCGTCGAGCGCAGCCTGGACGACTACCTCGCGGTCGATGGCTCCGGCGTCTCGAAGGGCCGGTATGCCGACCTGGACTCCGCGAAGCGCGCGATCGACGGCGAGTCCGCCCCGGCGACGGCGCGCCACTGGAGCGAGACCGGTGCGCCGATCCTGACGGTCAGGCAGCTCCGCTCGCGCTGAGCGAGTGCGAGCGGCTGCTCAGCGCAGCGCGCCGAGCAGGTCGTCGGCGAGATCCTCGATGTGCTCGATCCCGACCGACAGGCGGATGAGCCCCTCGGGGATCGTGGGCGCCTCGGTCGCCCAGCGGCGGCGGCGCTCGAGCGTCGACTCCACGCCCCCGAGGCTCGTCGCGGGGATCCACAGCTGCACCCGGTCGACAACCCGGTCGGCGGCCGCGGCATCCGCGAGCACGATGCCCAGCACCGTGCCGAAGCCGGGATCGCGCACCTCCACCACGCCCGGCGCATCCGCGAGCCGGCGAGCGAGCTCGCGCGCGTTCGACTGGGCGCGCTCGAGCCGCACCGACAGCGTCCGGAGGCCGCGCAGCGTCAGGAACGCCTCCATCGGGCCGGGGATCGCGCCGTGCAGGCTGCGGTGCTGGCGGATGCGGTCGGCGAGCGCGTCGTCGCCGGCGACCACCGCGCCGAGCACGACGTCGCTGTGGCCGGCGATGAGCTTCGTGGCGGAGTGGACGACGAGGTCGGCGCCGAGCTCGAGCGGGCGCTGCAGGAGCGGCGACGCGAACGTGCTGTCGACGACGCTCAGCACCCCGGCCGCGCGGGCGGCGGCGGCGAGCCGCGCGATGTCCGCGATCTCGAGGGCGGGATTCGTGGGCGACTCGAGCCACACGAGGGCCGCTCCGGGGATCGCGGCCTCCACCGCGTCGGGGTCGACGATGTCGACGCGGCGCACCTCGAAGCGTCCGGAGCCCGCCTCGGTGTCGAGCAGGGCGAGGGTGCCCTGGTAGGCGTGCCGCGGCACCACGACGGCGCCGCCGTGCGGCACGAGGCTCAGCACGGCGCTCACGGCGGCCATGCCGCTCGCGAACGACAGGCACGTGCCGCCCTCCAACGCGCCGAGGGCATCCTCGAGCGCCGTCCAGCTGGGATTGCCGTAGCGCGCGTACTCGATCTCGCCGCCGGCGACGAACGCGCTCGCGAACGTGACGGGCGTGCTCGTCGGCGCGTCCGGGGTGCGCGGTGGGCGTCCTGCGCTCACGGCGATGGTCTCGGGGCGCAGCGCGGTGCGATCAGACATGCCCCCATCCTGGCACCGTGCCGATGCCGCGAGCGCACGCGCCCGTGGGCTCAGCCGGCGTCGCGGCGCATGACGACCCGGCGCTTCGTCGGGTGCGCCACCTCGATGAGCCCCGCGGCCGCGAAGGTCGGCACGGTGCCGACGTGCAGCTCCTCGTCGATGACGGCGGTCGTCACGATCGGGTACGCCTCGACCGCGCGCGCGCCCCGGTCGAGAGCGAAGCGCACCGCCGCCGCTGCGAGCTGGCGGCTGATGCCCTGCCGTCGGTGGCCGGCGCGCACGAACAGGCAGGTGATTGCCCAGACGCTCAGGTCGGCGGGATCCTCGTGCCGCCTCAGCCACGGCACGGTGAAGACACGCACGAGCCCCCGGTGCTCGCCGCGCGGAGCGACCGCCGCCCAGCCGACCGGCTCGTCGTCGAGGTACGCGACCAGCCCGCTGGTCGTCGCCGCGTCCGGGTCGCCGGCTGCGGTCTGCTCGAGCTGCCGGGCGATCCGCTCCTCGACGGGCATGCCGCCGAAGCTCTCGCCGCGCTCGAGCCGGTAGCGCTGGCAGCGGCAGCGCGCGCCGACGCCGCGAGCGCCGAAGACCCCATCGAGGTCGTCCGGGCTCGCCTCGTTCGCGGGCACGATGCGCAGCGGCGCGTCCATGCGGCGATCATGCCGCACGCCGCCGTCAGCGGTCAGCGGTGCACGTGACCGCGCGCGGCATCGGTCCGCGTCGGCGCGGCGCCGTACGATCGGCGCCATGCCCGCAGCCGTGCGCACCGTCTCGCGCGAGGATGCGCGCCGGATCGCCGTGCGCGCGCAGCTCCTCGACGCCGACCGCGCCGCGGTGGCCGGCTCCGACGATCTCGCCGACGTCGTGGCGCAGCTGACCGTCCTGCCGCTCAACCCGACCGACATCGTCTGCCCGTCCGCCGAGCACGTCGCCTGGACGCGCATCCCGGACATCGCGTTCGACGACGTGCGACGGGCGGTCGAGGTCGAGCAGACGCTGTTCGAGCACCTGGGTCCGCATCGCCACCCGATGCCGGCGTGGGCGATCGGGCTGCGCGCGATGCGCGACCTGCCGTGGCTGCTGGCGATCGGGCGCGAGCCGACCGCGATCGGCGAGGGCAGCCGCGCGTGGCTTGAGGCGAACGCGGGCTTCCGCGAGCGGGTGCTCGAGCAGCTGCGGCTCGACGGCCCGCTCCCCCAGGCCGACATCGCCGACACCGTCGACGCGCCCTTCCGCTCCAGCGGCTGGAACACCGGGCGCGACGTGGCGATGCTGCTCGAGCTCCTCCAGGTGCGCGGCGAGGTCGTCGTCGCCGAGCGCGTCGGGCAGTCCCGCATCTGGGATCTCGCCGAGCGCGTGCTGCCGACCGTCGACGCCCCCGCGCTCGACGCCGCCTGGACGACCTGGCGCGAGCGCTGGCTCCGCGCGTCCGGTCTCGAGCGGCGCACCCACCTGGGCGAGGTCGGCGAACCGGTGCGGATCGACGGGATGCGCGGCACCTGGCGGCTCGATCCGCACGCGAGCGCGGCCGACTTCTCCGGGCGCGTGGCGCTGCTCTCGCCGCTCGACCGCCTCATCGCCGACCGCCGCCGGATGGTCGACCTGTGGGGCTTCGAGTACGCGCTCGAGCAGTACACGCCGCCCGCGAAGCGGCGCTGGGGCGTGCACGCGCTGCCGATCCTCGACGGCGACCGGCTCGTCGGCAAGGTCGACGCGCGCACCGATCGCGACCTCGGCGCGCTGCGCGTCGCCCGCATCCACTGGGACGCCGACCCGGACGCCGACGCCGCGCGGCTGCGCCGGGCCGTCGACGACGAGCTCGAGTCGATGGCGGCCTGGCTCGGGGTGCGCCTCGTGCTCGATGAGCGCCGCTCCCCCGCTCGCTAGCCTGAGCGCGTGCCCACGCTCGTCGTCATCGGCAACCCCACCGCGCGCCGGTTCGAGGGTGCCGTGGACGCCGTGCTGCGCGAGGCCGCCCGCGCCGGCGTCTATGCCAGGGTGGTGCCGACGACGCCGACCGAGGCGGGCGCGAGCCAGGCGCGCGACGCGGTCGCGAGCGGGGCGGATGCCGTGGTCGCGGTCGGCGGCGATGGCACGGTCCGCGAGATCGCGGCGGTGCTCGCCGGCACCGGGATCCCGCTCGGCATCGTGCCGGTCGGCACCGCCAACCTCTTCGCCCGCAACCTCGACCTCCCGCTCCGCGATGCCGAGGCGGCTGCGCGCATCGCCGTCTCGGGCGCCGCGGCGCCGGTCGACCTCGGTCGCGTCGTGCTCACCCGTGCCGACGGGACGCGGGAGCCGGAGCAGCCGTTCCTCGTCGTGGTCGGCGTCGGCAACGACGCCCTCGCCGTCGCCGCGTCGTCGCTGCGCGCGAAGCGCCGGGTCGGCTGGGCCGCCTACATCGCCGCGGGCGCCCGGAGGCTCGGCCACCCGAGCTTCGCCGTGCGCGGCCGCTTCGACGGCGGGCCGGTCGAGTCCGCGCACGCCTGGAGCGTCCTCGTGCACAACGCGGCGCGCATCCCTGCTGGCCTGCAGGTGCTCCCCGGCACGCGGCTCGACGACGGGCTGCTGCACGTCGCGGTCGTGAGCCCGCGCCACTTGGCGCACTGGGGCCGCATCGCGGCGGCCGGCGCCGGCATCGCGCGCGCCGAGGGGGTGCTGCGGCATCGCCGGGCCCTGCGGGTGACGCTCGGCGCGGTCGACGAGCCCATGCCCGTCCAGCTCGACGGCGATGCCGTGGGCCGCGTCGAGCGGCTCGACGCGCGCATCGATTCCGGCGCGCTCAGCATCCGGGTGACAAGATCACAGGTGTGAAGCCCACGCCCTCTCTCGCCGAGCTGCGCGCGGCCCCCGAGGGGTCGCTCGAAGCGCTGCTCGCCCTGAGCGATCTCGATCGCACGGTGGCCGCGATCTCGGGCAACCGGATCACCGGCCTGCTCCGCGGCGACGAGCGCCGGGAGCTCGTGCAGCTGCTGTGCGAGGAGCGCGTGGCCGAGCTCAGCCCGGCCATGCGTGCGCGCGTCGTGCACGCGCTCCGCCGGCTCGCGCCGAGCCCGGTCGTCTCCGCGGGCATCCGGTCGATGCTGGAGTCGCTGACCGGCGCCCCGTTCCGCGACATGAAGTACTCGCTCAACGCCACCGGCGACCGCCACGACCTGGAGCACGTCGTCTACGAGCGGCTCACCGAGGCCGACCGCGCCGCCGTGCTCGCGCACATCGCGCGCGAGGCCGAGGACGCGCCGTCGCACGACCTGCGCATCCTGTGCGACATCGATGACACGGTCAAGGCGATGCTCCACGACAGCCGCTACCCGCGGGGCAGGGTCTACCCCGGCGTCATCGAGCTGCTCATCGCCCTCGACCAGGGCCGCGCGGCGGAGCCGTCCCGGCCCGGTGACCTGACCTTCGTCACGGCGCGCCCGGAGGGCCCGCGCGGGCTCATCGAGCAGTACACGCGCAACGGGCTCGCGGGGCTCGGCTTGCCGCCGCACGCGGTGCTCGGGGGCTCGTTCCTCAACCTGTTCACGAAGGCGTCGATCAAGGAGCGCAAGCTCCAGAACTTCGATCGCGAGCGCGCGCTGTTCCCGGAGTGCCGCTTCATGTTCCTCGGCGACAGCGGTCAGGCGGATGCGCACGTCGGCGCCGAGATGCTGCGGCGCGGTCCCGACTTCGTCGTGGCGGTGCTGATCCACGAGGTCGTGCCGGTCGCCGGCGCCGCGCGCGACGCGTTCGAGGCCGCGGGCATCCGCTTCCACACGAGCTACGACGACGCGGCCAGGATCGTCCACCGCCTCGGCCTCATCGACACCGTCGCCCGCGATCGCGTCTTCAAGGCGGTCGACGCCGAGACGGGGACGATGACCTAGGCGTCCGCGCCCCTCCGGTGCTCGACGAGCGCCACCGTGTTGCCCTCGCTGTCGAGGATGAACGCCATCCGCTCCTCCGTGCCCACCGGGCCCAGCGTCGCGTCGGCGTGGCCGAAGATCGTGTGCGGCTCGGCGACGATCGAGACGCCGGATGCGCGCAGCCGCTCGACCCGCGCGTCGAGGTCGTCGACGGCGAAGTAGAGCAGCGCCGAGGGCGCGCCCCGCTCCAGCAGCAGCCGGGTGTCGCCCAGCACGAGGAACGCGAGGCCCGGCGGATCGAACGTCGCCGCCACCGACGTGCCCAGCAGGGTGGCGTAGAAGGCGGCAGCCCGCTCGAGGTCCTGGGCGCGCTGCGCCACCTGCACGAGCGGGCTGTCCCCGATCATGGTCCTGTCAGGCGCCGTGGTTCTGCGCCGTCGGCAGGTGCTTCGCCCACCAGCGCAGCACGTGCTCGAAGCGCTCCACCCGGTGCCGCGGCTGACCCGAGCGGGTCAGCTCGTGGTTCTCGCCGGGGAAGAGCAGCAGCGCCGTCTCCACGCCCTGGCGCTTGAGCGCCGCCCAGTAGCGCTGCGCCTGCTCGGGCGGGCACCGCCAGTCCTCCTCGGAGTGCACGACGAGCGTCGGCGTCCGCACGTCGCCGACGCGCGCCATCGGGCTCTGCGCGCGCACCGCCTCGGCGTCGGTGCCGGTGTACTCCCCGCCGAAGAACCAGCCGATGTCGCTCGTGCCGACGAACGTCTCCGGGTCGAGGAAGCCGCGCTCGACGATGGCCGCCGTGAAGCGCTGGTCGTTCGCGATGATCCAGGCCGTCAGGTAGCCGCCGTACGAGCCGCCCATGACGCCGAGGCGCTGCCCGTCGAGCTCGGGGTGCGCGGCGATCGCGCCGTCGAGGAAGTCGAGCACGTCGTGCATGTCGACGGTGCCCATCGACTGGCGGATCGCGAGCCCGTGCTCGCGGCCGTACCCGGCGGAGCCGCGCGGGTTGCACTGCACCACCGCGTAGCCGGCGGCCACCGCGACCTGCGCCTCGTCGAAGACGCCGATGCTGTACTGCGCGAAGGGGCCGCCGTGGATGTTGAGCAGCACCGGGTGCGGGCCCGGACCCTCGGGCAGCCAGACCCAGCCGTGGACGGAGCCGCCGTCGCGACCGGCGAGCTCGTGCTCGACGGGCTCGACGATGCCGGTGCGCTGCAGGCCGGCGCCGAAGTCGGTGATCACGGTGACGCCGCGGTCGTCGAGCACCGCGACCTCGCCGGCCGAGGTCGGGGTCGCGACTGTCGCGACGGTGACGCCCGCGCCCACGCCGTGGCCGACCACCTCGAGGTCGCCGCCGATGAGCTCCTTGATGCCGCCGCCCGTGACGTGCAGCAGCCGCACGCGGCCGCGGGTGCGCTCCTGCACGAGCACGCCGTCCTCCACGACGGTCGCGTGGCTGCCGCCCTCGCCGAGGTCGGCGCCGCCCTCGTCGGTGACCTCCTCGGGGTGCGCGCCCGGCTGCTCGAGCACGAGCAGCTGCGTGTGGCGGGCGACGAAGTCGCGGCCGGAGTCGCCCATCCGCTGGGCGAGCAGCACGAAGCCGCCGTCGGGCGTGGGCTGCACCTGGTCGACCGAGAGCCCCGCGCGCGACGAGAGGATCGTGTGCGGCTCGCCCTGCGGCACGTGCGCGTCGAACTCGACGACCGCGTTGACGAGGTCGTCGTCGCGGGTGGCGTGGCGGGCGGTGACGCACAGCACGCGCCGGCCGTCGCTCGAGAAGACGGGCGCCGCGTGGTCGAAGTCGCCGTGGCTCAGCTGGATGGCCGGCGCCGTGCGCGGCAGGTCGTCGCTCGTCGACGGCAGGTCGTGCGGGTGCGGTGCGCGCTCGTAGAACGGCTCGGCGTCGAGGTCGGGCATCGCCGCGACGAACACGTGCGTCCGGCGGCCGACGAGGCTGCCGGTGCCGTTCGCGAGGTTGCGGTTGCGGGTGATGAGGCGGGGCGACTCGTGCGCGGCGTCGAGTCCCTCGACGGAGCCGTAGCGGCCCGGCTCGATGACGGCACCCGTGCACGCGATCCGGTCGCCCTCGGGCGAGATCGCGAACGCGTCGACGCCGCCGTCGAGCGACGTCGCCTGCACGGGCTCGCCGCCCTCGGCGCGCATCGCCCAGACCTGCTGCTTGCCCTTGGCGTCGGCGCGCAGGAACAGCAGGGCCTCGCCGTCGGCGCTCAGCTGCGGCGCGCGGTCGGCGACGCCGCCGGTGATGCGGCGGCGGGTGCCGTCGGTGAGCGAGACGCGCCACAGCTGGCCCACGTTGCGGTTGGCGCGCAGGCTCGGTCGGCTGGTCGCGACGACCGCCCAGGTGCCGCTCGGGTGGACGGCGGGGCGAGAGAGCGAGACGAGCTGCTCGATGTCCTCGGCGCGCATCAGGCCTGCGCTCCCTCGGCCGCGCCGAACCCGGAGACGTCGCCCACGAGGCGCGTGCTGTCGTCGGGGACGGGGTCCACGGCGGCGAGCGCCACCTCGAGCGCGAACTCCTCGACGTTGTACAGCTTGCCGGCGTCCTCCCGGCGGCTCGCGATGGCGCCGGGGTTCGCACGCTCGAGCAGGGTCGCCGTGATGGTGCCCTCGATCATGTCGCCGGAGACCACGACGAGCTCGATCCCGCGCTCGCGGAGCGTCGGGATGCGCTCGCGGAGGGCGTCCTCGCCGGCGCGCTTCGAGCGGGCGACCGCCTCGTACTCGGGCATCGTCGGGGTGGTGCGGATGAAGTGCGCCTGGTGGCTCGTCACGAACACGACGCGCGCGCCGTCGCGCAGCACCGGCAGCGCCGCGTCGAGGAGCGCGACCTGGGCGTCGCGGTTGAGGCGCATCGCGTAGTCCTCGCCCATGCCGCTCTCCATGCCGCCCGAGGCGTTCATCACGAGGATGTCGAGGCCGCCGAAGCTCGCGCGTGCCGCCTCGAACATGGCGGCGACGCTGTCGGCGTCGGTGAGGTCGGCCTGCACCGCGATCGCCCGCACGCCCTGCTGCTCGGCGGCTGCGACGACCTTCTCGGCCCGCGGCGCCTTCGCCCGGTAGTTGACGACGACATCGGCGCCGGCGGCCGCCAGCAGCGCGACGGTCGCGGCGCCGATGCCGCGGCTCGAGCCGGTGACGAGGGCCGTGCGGCCGGTGAGCGAGCCTGGCTCGAGATGGGCGGGTGCGGTGTTCGGCACGGGAGCTCCTTCGTTCCCATCGACCCTACTGCTACGCCGCGGCGAGGGCGCTGGCGCGGGCGCCTGCGTGCCGGGCCCCATCCCAGGCTGCGCTCCCTATGCTGAAGGGGTGGATCTCGTCCAGTACGCGTGGGTCGTGTGGCTCGTGGTGGCACTCGTGTGCTTCATCATCGAGATGGTCACGCTCGAGTTCACCTTCCTCATGATCGGCCTCGCGTCGACCGTCGGCCTCGTCTCGAGCATCACTGGCCTGCCGTGGTGGGTGCAGATCCTCATCGCGGCCGCGGCGGCGCTCCTGCTGCTCTTCCTCGTCCGCCCGAAGCTGCTCGAGCGGCTGCAGGAGTCGGGCGAGGTCAACAAGCAGGGCATCGAGGCGCTGCTCGGCATGGCGGGCGAGGTGACGCGCTCGTTCGAGCGCGGCGCCGGCGAGGTGACCCTCGCGAACGGCGACGTCTGGACGTCCCGCCTCTCCCCCGCCGCGCAGCAGCGCGATCCCGACGTCGGCGAGCGCATCGTCGTCACCGCCATCGAGGGGGCGACGGCCATCGTCGTCCCCGCGCAGCGCTAACCCCAAGGAGCACCCATGCCGTTCGACGGACAATTCATCCTCGGAGGATTCCTGCTCGTCGTGGTGATCCTCGTCGTCCTGTTCGTGCTCGTCACGCTCTTCAGGTCGATCCGGATCATCAAGCAGGGCTTCACCGGTGTCGTCGAGCGCCTCGGCCGCTTCCACCGCGTGCTCCAGCCGGGCCTGAACTTCCTCGTGCCGTTCATCGACCGGGTCTCGTACCACGTCGACATGCGCGAGCAGGTGCGCTCCTTCCCGCCGCAGCCGGTCATCACCGAGGACAACCTCGTCGTCTCGATCGACACGGTCGTCTACTTCCAGGTGACGGATGCCCGCGCGGCGACCTACGAGATCGCCGACTACCTCTCGGCCGTCGAGCAGCTCACGACCACCACGCTCCGCAACGTCGTCGGTGGCATGAACCTCGAAGAGGCGCTCACGAGCCGCGACACGATCAACGGGCAACTGCGCAACGTGCTCGACCAGGCCACCGGCAAGTGGGGCCTGCGCGTGGGCCGCGTCGAGCTCAAGGCGATCGACCCGCCCCACTCCATCCAGGACTCGATGGAGAAGCAGATGCGCGCCGAGCGCGACCGCCGCGCCGCCATCCTCACCGCCGAGGGCTCGAAGCAGTCGCAGATCCTCGAGGCCGAGGGTCTGCGCCAGTCCGAGATCCTGCGCGCCGAGGGCCAGGCCAAGGCCCAGGTGCTCCGCGCGAAGGGCGACGCCGAGGCGCAGGTGCTGCTCGCCAAGGGTGAGTCGGAGGCCATCGAGCGCGTCTTCGCCGCCATCCACGAGGGCGACGCCGACGACAAGCTGCTGTCCTACCAGTACCTGCAGACGCTGCCGAAGCTCGCCGAGGGCGACGCGAACAAGCTGTGGATCATCCCGTCCGAGCTCACGGAGGCGCTGCAGAGCGTCGGCCGCGGGTTCCTCGAGGGCCGTGCCGACGTGCCGTTCCAGAAGTCGAAGGGCAAGCGCTCGGAGGCGGCGGAGCCGTCGATCCTCGACGAGACCTTCCAGGCCGACTCGGTGAGCGACGTCGAGGTGCCCTCGATCGCCGAGACGCTGCAGGCGAGCGGCATCGACCCGCAGGACGCCGGCCGCACCGACACCGTGTCGTCGACGACGTCGCTCGCCGACGAGACGCCCGACACCGACTACAGCGAGGCCATCGAGACCGCGCGCGAGGCGGCCGCAGAGGCGCCGCGCGCCACGGACGCCGACCAGGGCGTCGACGACGGCGGGTCGCCGCGGGCGTGAGCCCGTACCTGACCCCGGCCCCGCCGAGGGTGCTCGCGCATCGCGGGCTCGCCCTCGGCGCGCCGGAGAACACCATGATGGCCTTCATCGCGGCCGTCGACGCGGGCGCGACCTTCCTCGAGACCGACGTGCACGCGACCGCCGACGGCGTCGCCGTGCTCGCGCACGATCCCGGGCTCGACCGGGTCGCGGGCACCGACGTCGTGATCGAGCGCACCCTTTGGCGCGACCTGCAGCAGATCGACCTCGGTCAGGGCGAGGGCGTGCCGGGGCTGCGCGAGGCGCTGCTCGCGCTGCCCGACGCGCGATGGAACATCGACCTGAAGTCGGATGCCTCCGTCGTGCCCGCCGTGCGCGCGGTCGTCGAGGCGAAGGCCGTCGACCGCGTGCTGCTCACGTCGTTCTCGGAGCGGCGCCGACGGCAGGCGCAGCAGCTGCTGCCGGAGGTCGCGACCAGCGCCTCGAGGTCGATCGTGATGCAAGCCCTCGCGGCGCAGCGGCTGGGCCTCCGCTCCCGGCTGCGGGGCATCCTCGCGCCGGTCGTCGCGCTGCAGGTGCCGCGCCGCGCGAAGGGCGTCGAGATCGTCACGGAGCGGAGCGTCGCGGCCTTCCAGCAGGCCGGTGTCGAGGTGCACGTGTGGACGATCAACGACGAGGCCGAGATGCGCGAGCTGCTCGCGCTCGGCGTCGACGGCATCGTGACCGACCGCTGCGACCTGGCCCTCCCGCTCGTGAGCGGCCACTCCGGCACGTGAGTGGTCATTCCCGCGCGTGAGTGGTCATTCCCGCGCGTGAGTGGTCATTCCCGCGCGTGAGTGGTCATTCCCGCGCGTGAGTGGTCATCTCGGGATGTGAGTAGTCATCTCGGCGCGTTGAGTGGTCGCTGCGGGATGGGAATGGCCGCTGCGGCACGCGAGCGGCCGCTGCGGCGGGTCAGTGGTGCGGCAGGTGACCAGCGCATCCGGTGGGTGGGTCGCGGTCATCCCGGCCACCGAGCGGTCCCGACGCGGGAGTGACCGCTCAACCGCGGCAGTGACCACTCACCCGCGGGAGTGACCGCTCACCGGCAGGATTGACCGCTCACCTCCGGGAGTGACCACTCAAGTGCGGAAGTGACCACTCACTCGCGGGAGTGACCGCTCACCCGCGCGAGTGACCACTCACCCGCGGGAGTGACCACTCACCCACGGAAGTGACCACTCAAGTGCGGGGGTGACCACTCGACGCGAGCCGGGCACCTCCCGGGCGGCGTCGAGCTAGCGGGGCGCCTTCGGGAGCGCGCGCACGCCGGCGAGCGACCACTTGGTGACCGCGCCGAGCGTCGCGAGCTCCTCCGCGAGGCGCATCTTCGAAGCCCCGACCGCGCGCTCGATGAAGCCGATCGGCACCTCCGCGATCGTGCCGCCCGCCTGGGCGACCCGCACGGCCATGGCGATCTGGAAGGCATAGGCGTCGACCTGGATCGCGTCGAGGTCGACGTGCTCGAGCACGCGCGTGCGGTAGACGCGCAGCGAGCTCGTGAGGTCCTGCACGCCGGTGGCGAGCATCCCGCGCGCGTACGCGTTGCCGAGCCGCGAGAGCACCCGTCGGCGGAGGCCCATGTTGCGCACGTCGCTGCCCTCGACGAACCGCGAGCCGATCACGAGGTCGACGCCGCTTGCGGAGACCGCGAGCAGCTCCGGCAGGTCGTCGGCGTCGTACGAGCCGTCCGCGTCGGTGACGACGACCTTCGTCGCGCCGCGCGCCATGGCGAAGCGCATGCCCTCGATGACGGCCGAGCGGTAGCCGCGCTCCTCGCGGTGGATGACGAGCGTGCCCGCGTCGGCCTTGGCGAGCCGGTCGGCGAGCTCGCCGGTGCCGTCGGGGCTGCCGTCGTCGATGATCACGAGCTCGGCGTGCGGCACCGACTGGCGGAGCCTGCCGACCGTGCGCTCGAGCGTCTCGATCTCGTCGTAGGTCGGGACGACGATCATCACGTCAGGCATCCGCGCTCCTTCGGTCGGTGCTGCGCCGGGACCCGCGGCTCGCGATCGCGAGCCCGGCCAGTGCGAGCGCGGCGCCGATGCACAGCGCCGCGTCGACCCATGCTCCCAGACGGATGCCGGGAGTGACGGTCGTCGAGAGCGGCAGGTCCTCGAGCATCGTGCCCGGCTCGTACTGCTGCAGCCGGTCGATGACGGTGCCGTCGGGCGCGATCATCGCGCTCGTGCCGACCGTCGAGATGTTCACGAGCGCGCGGCCGGCCTCGACGGCGCGCAGCTGCGCGATCGCGAGCTGCTGCACGTTCTCGGCCGACCCGCGGCCGAAGTCGGCGTTGTTCGTCGGCGCGAGGATGATCTCGGCGCCGTGCGTCGCCACCATCTCCCGCGCGAGCTGGTCGTCGATGATGTCGAAGCAGATCGCGAGCCCTGCCGAGACGCCGGCGACGTCGAAGGCGTTGGCGCTCGAGGGGTCGACCGAGAAGTCGCGCGGGATGAGCTCGAGGAAGCCGAGCGCGTCGAGGACGGGCTCGAACAGCCAGCGCTCCGGCAGGTACTCGGCGAACGGCACCGGGTGGCGCTTGCGGTACTCCGCGACCGCGCCCTCCCCCGGCTCGACCTGCAGCAGCGCGTTGTACGTGTCGTCGCCGTCGCGGGTCACCGAGCCGACGACGAGCGGCGCGTCGAACGCGGTCGCCACCCTGTCGAGCGCAGCGAGCGTCGCGGGATCCTCGTCGGCGTAGAACTCGCCCGCGTTCTCGGGCCAGACGAGCAGGTCGAGGTCCTCACCCGCGAGCAGCCCGGTCGCGTCGACGTGCTCCTGCAGGATCTCGCCGCGCGTGTAGGGCGCCAGCAGGCCGGCCTCGCTCGCACCCTGGACCGCGCCCACGCGGATGCTGCCGGTCGTCTCGACTGGGAACGCCGGGATCGCGACCACCGCGATGAGCGCAGCTGCCGCGATCGTCAGCCGCCGGCGCAGGATCGTGCGGTGGTGGAGGACGAGCTGCAGCAGCAGCGCGGAGAGCGCCGCGAGCACGAACGTCAGGCCGGCGAAGCCGACCCAGCTCGTCGTGTCGGCGAGGGGGCTCGACGCCTGCGTGTGCGCGAGCCTGCCCCAGGCGAAGCCGCCCCACGGCACGCTCGACGACAGCGACTCGCGCAGCGTCCAGACGGCGCCGAGCAGCGCCGGCATGCCGAGGAAGGCGCCGAGCGGCCGCTGCAGGCGCGGCTCGCCCCAGCGCCACGCGAGCGCGAGCGCCATCCCGCCCAGTCCCCACCAGACCGCCATCCAGGCGGTGAGCGCGACGAGCGGCACGGCGCCGAGGTAGACGGTGATCCACTGGATGTGGAGCAGGAAGAAGATCGCGCCGGTGGCGAACCCGAGCCAGAACGCGGAGGGCAGCGAGCGGCCGCGCAGCGACGCCAGCGCGAGCGCGACCGCCGGCACCACGAGGAACCACCAGTCGAAGGGCTGGAAGGCGAACGGCAGCATCGCGCCGCCGAGGATGGACGCTGCCCACGCGTAGGCGAGCGGCAGGGGCTGGCGGGCGCGGAGGCGGAGCGTCGCCGCTGCGCGCGCGGGGCTCGGTCGCGCTGCGGGGGCCGCGGCGCTCGCCTCCGCGCCGGTGCGCGCGCTCACAGCGCCGACCCGGACGCCTCGACGACGCCGCGGCGGATGCGGTCGACGGCTTCGCCCGCCGTGCGCGACAGGCGCTTCGGCGCCACCTGCTCGAGCTGCTCGAGCACGTCGATGGTCTGCTTCGTCCAGCGCACGAAGTCGCCCGCGGCGAGCTCGGTGTCCTGCAGCACGGCCTCGAGCTGGTACCCGCGCGCCCAGCGATGCATCGCGAGGGTGAGCCCCGTCTGCAGCGGCAGGGTGCCGGGCAGCCGGTGCCCCTGCTCGAGGTCGTCGAGCTGCGCCCAGAGCCGCTGCGTCGCATCGAGCGCGTCGAGGAACGGTCCCTTCGGCAGCATCCGCTCCGGCAGCATGCCGTCGTCGCGCCTGCCCTCGTAGACGAGCGCGCAGGCGATGGCGGCGAGCGCGGGCGCGTCGAGCCCGGTCCACAGGCCCTGGCGGAGGCTCTCGGCGGTGAGCAGGTCGCGCTCGCCGTAGATGCGGCGGAGCACGTCACCCGCGGCCGAGACCCGCTCGCCGTCAGCGGTCTGCTCGAGGTAGCCGAGCTCGCGGAGGATCTCGGTGATGCGGTCGAAGCGCTCCGCGACCTGGCCGGTGCGGCGGTCGATCTGCCGCTCCGCCTTCTCGATGTCGCGGCGCAGCCGCCAGTAGCGCTCGCCCCAGCGGGCGTGCTGCTCGCGGTCCGGGCACGCGTGGCACGGATGCGCGCGCATCGCCGCGCGCACGCGCTTCAGCTCGCGCTGCAGCCGCTCGTGGTCGCCGTGGCTGAGGCCCTGCCGCTGGTCGTCCCGCTCGAGATCGGTCACCTCGCGCCGCAGCTGGGCGTACTCGCGGAAGTCGCCGAGGTGGCACGTCATCGACTCCTCGTAGCCGGCGAGGCTCGCGCGCTGGTCGACGACGCGGCGGGCGAGCTGCACGACGGAGCGGTCGGCCTGGAACTGCGCGAACGACGTCTCGAGCACCTCGCGGGTGCCGACGACGCCGAGCCGGTCGACGAGGTTGACGGCCATGTTGTAGGTCGGGCGGAAGCTCGAGTGCAGCGGGTAGGTGCGGCGGGAGGCGAGCCCGGCGACCTCCGCTGGCTGGAGGGCGCCGTTCCAGACGACGACGCCGTGGCCCTCGGTGTCGATGCCTCGGCGACCGGCGCGGCCGGTGAGCTGCGTGTACTCCCCCGGCGTGATGCGCACGCGGGCCTCACCGTTGAACTTCTCGAGCTGCTCGAGCACGACCGTGCGGGCCGGCATGTTGATGCCGAGCGCGAGCGTCTCGGTCGCGAAGACGACCTTCACGAGCCGCGCGCGGAAGAGCTCCTCGACGACCTCCTTGAACACCGGCAGCAGCCCCGCGTGGTGCGCGGCGACGCCACGCTCGAGCCCGTCGAGCCACTCGAAGTAGCCCAGCACGCCGAGGTCGGCGTCGTCGAGCAGCCGGCAGCGCTCGTCGACGATCGCGCGGATCTCGGCGCGGTCCTCGGGGGTCGTGAGCCGCACGCCGCCCTGGACGACCTGCCGCACCGCCGCGTCGCATCCGGCGCGCGAGAAGATGAAGTCGATCGCCGGCAGCATCTGCCGGTCGTCGAGCATCGCGATGAGCTCGACGCGGTCGACCCGGCCGCCGAAGCCGCCGCGACCCCTGCCGGGTCCGGGCCCGGGGCGGTGGCCGCCCTTCGCCGGGCGCCGCGAGCGGTAGCGGTTGTGGCCGCCGCGGTCGCGGTGGCCGTGCGACGCCGAGTCGGTGATGTCGCTGCCGCGGGCGAGCTCGACGAGCTCGCGGCCGGGCCTGTGCGACTCCTCGCCCGCCTTCGAGTCGAAGAGGTCGACGAGCCGGCCGCGGATGTGCACGTGCGCGTCGAGCGGCACCGGCCGGTGCTCGCTGACGATCACGCGGGTGTCGCCGCGCACGGCGTCGAGCCAGGCGCCGAACTCCTCCGCGTTCGAGACGGTCGCCGAGAGCGACACCATCCGCACGTGCCGCGGGAGGTGGATGATGACCTCCTCCCAGACGGCGCCGCGGAAGCGGTCGGCGAGGTAGTGCACCTCGTCCATCACGACGTACTCGAGCTCGGTGAGGTCGCGACCCTCGTAGAGCATGTTGCGCAGCACCTCGGTCGTCATGACCACGATCCGGGCGTCGCCGTTGATGGAGGTGTCGCCGGTGAGGAGGCCGACGGATGCGGGGCCGTAGACCTCGGTGAGCTCGCGGTGCTTCTGGTTCGACAGCGCCTTCATCGGCGTCGTGTAGAAGACGCGGCCGGTCGGCGCCTCCATCGTCATGTGTATGGCGAACTCCGCGACGACGGTCTTGCCGGCGCCGGTCGGCGCGGCGACGAGCACGCTCGAGCCCGCCTCGATCGCCTCGCACGCCTCCCGCTGGAAGGGGTCGAGGCCGAAGGGCATGGCCCGGGCGAAGGCGTCGGTGGCGTGGCTCATGCGACTCGGCTCTCCTCGGCCAGCGCGCGCTTCGCGCGCCGGCGATCGACGATGAGGGCGAACCCGGCGGCGGCGAAGTACAGCACGACCATCGGCACGGCGATGATGAACATGCTGAGCACCTCCCCCGCCGGGGTGACGAAGGCGCCGAAGAGCGTCGCGGCGAGCACGGCCCAGCGCCAGCCCTTGAGGATCGTCTTCCCCTCGTAGACCCCGGCGAGGTTGAGGAAGACGACGATGACCGGCAGCACGTAGGCGACGCCGACGGCGAAGACGAGCTTGAACGAGAAGTCCCAGTAGTCCTGGGCGCCGAGGTAGGCGCTGAACCCGGCCGGCGTGAAGCCGACGAACAGGCTGATGATGCGGGGCAGCACGTACCAGCCGGTCAGGCAGCCGCCGATGAAGAGCGGCACGGCGGCGCCGACGAAGCCGAAGACGTAGCGCCGCTCGACGCTGCGCAGGCCCGGCACGATGAACGCGAGCAGCTGCCACAGCCAGATCGGGCTCGACAGGATGATGCCGAGCATGAACGCGATGCGCATCTGCACGTCGAACGCCTGCGTGACGTTCGTGATGTTGAGGTCGACGGCGAGGCCCTGGGCGCGCAGGTCGTCGAGCGGGGAGCTCAGCAGCTGCAGCACGGGCGCAGCGAGGAAGAAGCCGCCGATCGCGCACAGCCCGAAGGCGATGCCTGCGATGAGGAAGCGCCGCTTGAACTCGCGCAGATGCCCGGCTAGCGGCATCCGGCCCTGGGGGTTCTCGATGCGGCCTCTGCGGGCCATCCGCCTACTTCCGGTCGGTGCTGGACGCGGTGTCGTCGGTCTCCGGGCGCGAGGAGGGGGCCGTGGCGTCGTCGCCCTTGACCTCCTTCTTCAGGATGTTCACGGACTGGCCGATGCTCCGCGCGAGTGCCGGGAGCTTCGTCGCGCCGAAGATGAGCACGACGATGATCAGGATGATCCACCAATGCGATGCCGCGTTGTTGAAGAAGCCGCCCATGATCGTTTCCCCTCGTCTGCCCTACGCAGCCATCCTACCGGCCCGCGTGCGCGGGCGACGCTTCCGCGCTCAGGCGGGCTGGCCGGGGTCGGCGCCGTCGTCGGCGCCGCGCAGCGCCTCGACCGCGAAGCGGTGCATCGCGCGGCGCAGGCTCGCGGGCGCGACGATCTCGGCGTCACCGCCGCACGCGGCGACCGCGCGCAGCACGCTCGGCTCGCTCCACACCTCGATGTCGAGCCGCACGCGCTCCCCGTCGATCGAGACGGGGTCGCTCGTGGCGTAGTCGGCGAGCATCGCCGCGGCCGCGCGCGTCGCGACGACCTGCGCCGTGCCGGCGACCACGCGCTCGTGCGGGGGCAGCTGCTCGGGCCACGCGTCGCCGACCGGCTCGATCGACTCGATCCGGTCGAGGCGGAACGTGCGCATCCCCTGCCGGTCGAGGTCGACGCCCTCGACGAAGACCTGCCCCTCGCGCAGCTGCAGGCGCACCGGGGCGACGCGGCGACGCGCGCTGCCCTCCCCGGGCTTGCGGTAGTCGATCGCGAGCACCCGGCGGTCGCGGATGGCATCGCGCACGACCTGCGCCGTGCGCGGCACGGCCCGGGCGTCGACCGCGACGGTGTCGGCGCCCGTCGAGGCGGCGCGGCGGAGCTTGGCGCGCAGCGCCTCGACGCGCTCTGGCGATGCGTCGGTGTAGCCCGCGACGAGCGCGAGCCCCGCGATGAGGGCGCTCGCCTCGCGCGGCGAGAGCCGCAGCGTCTCATCCTCGAAGGCGGGCCGCATCGTCACGGCGATGATGTCCTGCTCCTCGAACGCGTCGACGTCGATGTCGAAGCGCACGAAGTCGCCCGCGCCGTCGGGCACGCCCGACATGAACACGCGCTGCACCGCCTCGCGGATGCGCTCCTGGTCGACGCCGAAGTGGCGTGCCGCCTCCTCGACGGACGCGGAGCCCGACGCGCTGACGTACTGGATGAGCGAGAGCAGCAGCCCGAGGCCGCGCTCGACGCGACCGGCGCTCACGAGCCGCTCCCGTCGGCGTGCGCGTCGCGGATGCGCTCGAGCCGCTGGCGCACGAGCTCGCGCTGCTCGTCGGGCCAGACGACGGCGATGTCGGCGCCGAAGCCGGCGAGCTCGTCGGCGACGACGTGCCGGTCGGCGTGGTGGATCACGAGCAGCCGGCCCTCCTCGGCGGTGTCGGGCCGGTGCCGCAGGCGGATGTCGGCGTCGCTGCCGGGCACCGCGAGCACGCGCACCGTGGCGGTGCGCCAGATCTCCTCGAGCTTCTCGATCGCCGCCGACGCGGCGTCGGCCGGCGCCTCGAACGGCCGCTTCGGCGCGCGGTCGCGCACGGGCGAGACGATGCGCTGCATGAGGAAGGTGCGGGTGTCCTCCGCGCCGAGGTCGTGGCCGACGAGCATCCACCGACCCCGGAACAGCACGGTCGCCCATGGCTGCACCGTGCGCGTGCGCGGCGTGCGCTCACCCGGCTTCAGGTAGTCGAAGACCACCTCGCGGCCGCGGTCGGCGGCGCGCTTGAGCGCCTGGAACGCGCTCTCGCGCGGGCGCTGGCGCGGCTGGAGCACGTCGGCCGCCTCGCTGCGGCCGGGGGTGCGCTCGAGCGGCAGGCCGCCGCGGAACTCGGGGTCGGCGCGCAGCTTGAGCGCGGCGCGCTGCGCCTCCTCGGTGAGGCCGCCCTCATGCCAGACGCGCAGCGCGAGGTCGAGCAGCTCGCGCTCCTCGGCGTCGAACTGCAGCTCGGCGGGGTCGCCGAGCACGCCGTCGAGCACGCGGTAGCGGGCGTCGTGGTTGCTGTCGTCGCCCGGGGGCTGCACGACGTCGATGACGATGCCCAGCTCGCGGAGCGCATCCTTGTCGCGCTCGAACATGCGCTCGAGCGCGTCGCCCGGACGCTGCCCCTGGTAGCCGGCGACGCGCTCGAAGAGCTCGTGCTTCGTGACGCCGCCCCGCGTGTCGACGAGCGCGAGCAGGAGCGAGAACTGCCGCTCCTCGGCCTCGATGCGTGCCATCAGCTGGCGGTCATTCGGCGGCGGGCTCGAGACGGTCGAGGATGTCGATCACGAACAGGAGGTGCTCGCCCTCGCCGATCGACGCGGGGCGCGTCGCCGGGTCGTCGTAGCCGAGCTCCTGCGGGATCGAGACCACGACCTGGCTGCCGATCGGCTGGCCGACCACGGCATCCACGAATCCGGGGATGAGGCTGGCGTCGTCGATCGTGAAGACCGCGGGCGCGCCCGTCTCCCACGACGAGTCGAACACCTCCTCGGTCTCCCAGACGATGCCGGTGTAGTGCAGCAGCAGGCGGTCGCCCTCGGCGACCTCCTCGCCGGTGCCGCGGATGCTCTGCATCACGGTGAGGTCCGCGGGGGCCGGGCTGCCGGGGAACGTGACGCCGGGGCGGCCGTCGGGGGCGATCGCGATCGCGGGCATGCCCTGCTGGCCGGGGCGTGCGCTGCCCTCGGCGCGGCCGGCGCGCACGTCGCTGACGCCGAGCACGACGACGGCGGTGTCGGCCGGCGTGATGTCGAGCTCCGGCGACTCCGCCGTCGGGCCGAAGAGGCTCGAGATGGTGGTCGTCACGACGATGCTCGCGCCCGGGGCGCCGCACGCGACGGCGTCCGCGAGCACCGACTCGCCGCCGGCCGTGAGGCGCAGCGGGGTCGCGGCGGGCTGGCCCTCGGCCGACGCCTCGTAGGAGCTGGAGATGAGGGCGCCGGTCTTGCCGGAGTAGACGACGTAGTCGGCGTCGACGATGTCGCCCTCGCTCGCGCGCTTCCCCTCGCCGCCGAGCACCTGCGCCTGGTCGCCGTCGGAGACGAGCGGGATCTCGAACTCGACGGTCGGTGCGCCCTCCGCCTGCTCGACGCTCACCTGGCTCGTCGCCGCACCCGGCTGCAGGAGCGGCCCGCAGCCGTCGATGCTGCCCGCAGGCGCCTGGCACGCGGTGAGGCCGGCTGCTGCGACGAGCAGCGCGGCGATCGAGAGGGGGCGTGTGCGCACGGCGGTGCCTTTCGGGGTCGGGGAGGCTCGGGTCAGTCTACCTGCGCGGCCGACTCGGCCTCGTCGGGCGGGGTCGGGTCGGCAGGCGTCGACGGGGCCGTCGGTGCGGCGGCAGCGGGGCGCCCGCCGCTCGTGATCGCCTCCGCCTGGATGCGCGCGTCGCGCGCCGCCCGCCGGGCGCGCTTGTCGCTCGGCGTGCGGTCGCCGACCGCGCCAGGGGTCCACGCCTCGATGTCGGCGTCGGCGAAGTCGGCCTTCGCGGCACGGCGGCGGAACGACGGCAGGTCGACGCCGTCGGCGACGCGCCGGGCCGTCATGAGGAAGCCGGTGTGCGCGACCATCCGGTGGTCGGGGCGCACCGCGAGCCCCTCGACGTGCCAGCCGCGCACGAGCGTCTCCGACGACTTCGGCGCCGTGAAGCGGCCGTCGGCGCGGATCGCCTCGACGGTGCGCGAGAGCTGGGTGACGGTCGCGACGTAGCAGAGCACGAGCCCGCCGGGCCGGAGCGCCCGCGCGGTCGCCTCGACGCACTCCCAGGGCGCGAGCATGTCGAGCAGCACGCGGTCGGCCTCGCCGTCGGCGACGTGCGCCGGCAGCTCCTCGGCGAGGTCGCCGAGCACCGTCTGCCAGTTGTCGGGCCGGCCGCCGAAGAAGCCGGTGACGTTCGACTCGGCGACGGCGCGGAACTCCTCGCGCCGCTCGAACGAGACCAGCCGGCCGGTGCCGTGCAGCGCGCGCAGCAGAAACAGCGAGAGCGCGCCGGAGCCGACGCCCGCCTCGACGACCGTGAGGTCCGGGTGGATGTCGGCGAAGCCGACGATGTGCGCCGCGTCCTTCGGGTAGATGATCGCGGCGCCGCGCGGCATCGACATGACGTAGTCGTGGAGCAGCGGGCGGATCGCGAGGTGCGGGGCCTCCCCCACCATGACGAGCGAGCCGTCGTCGGCCCCCACGAAGCCCTCGTGCGGCACGGAGCCGTGCTGCGTGTGGAGGTGCTTGCCCTCGGTGAGCACGATCGTGTTCATCCGCTGCTTCGGGCCGGTGACCTGCACCACGTCGCCCCACTGGAAGGGGCCGGTCCTGCCCATCATGCGCGGGCCTCTCTGATCGCGGCCGCGAGGTCCGCCGGGGTGCGCCCGGCGAGGGTGGGCCAGTGGATGACGCCGGGCACGCGCGAGACGTCGACGGCGTGCGGCACGCCGATCGTGGTGATGCCCGCGGCGAGCGCGCTCGCGACGCCGGTGAACGAGTCCTCGATCGCGACCGCATCCGCCGGGTCGACGCCCAGCAGCGACGCGCCGCGCAGGTAGGGCTCGGGGTGCGGCTTGCCGCGCTCGCACTCGTCGCCCGCGACGGTCGCGTCGAAGGGCGCGGTCCCGAGCGCCGCGGCGAAGGCGGCCTCGATGCGGTCGACGAGCGCGCGGGTCGACATCGTCACGAGCGCGACGGGCACGCCCTGCTCGCGCAGCTGGCGCAGCAGCTCGAGCGCGCCGGGCCGGGCGGGCAGGGTGTCGCCGAGGTCGGCGATCACCTCGCCGACGAGGCGCTCGACGATGGCGTCGGCCTCGAGCGGCACGCCCCGGGCGATGAACGCGCGGGCGCCGTCCCAGAGGTCGATGCCGACGAGCGACTCCGCGTCGTCGGCGGTCCAGGGGATGTCGAACTCGGCGGCGAGGCGAGCCTCAGCGGCCATCCACGACGGCTCCGAGTCGATGAGGGTGCCGTCCATGTCGAACAGCACGGCGGCAGGCAAGATCACCGAGCCAGCCTAGTCGCGCGGGGTCGGCGGCTCTGACGGGCCGTCGCTCCGGGGCTCCACCGGGCGAGCGTAGACTCGGCGCTTGACGTGGAGGAGGTGCCAGGCGTGGCACGAGGACCGATCGAGGGCCGCATCATGGTGGTCGCGTTCGAGGGCTGGACGGATGCCGGCGATGCGGCGAGCGGCGCGGTGCGCCGGCTCATCGAGGCGTGCGAGCTCGAGGCGTTCGACGAGATCGAGCCGGACGAGTTCGTCGACTTCGCGATGCACCGGCCGGTGGTGCGCACGCTCGAGGACGGCACCCGCGCGCTGCAGTGGCCGTCGACGATCGCCTACGCGCCGACCAAGCCGTCGAGCCGCGAGGCGCTCGCCGAGGACGCGGGGCTCGACGTCTCGAGCGGCAACGAGGGCGAGATCTTCGCGCTCGTCGGTGCGGAGCCGAGCCGCAACTGGACCGCGTACGCGGCGGAGTTCCTCGAGATCGTGCGCGGGTGCGAGGTCGACGCGATCGTCTTCGTCGGCGCGATGCTCGCCGACGTGCCGCACACGCGGCCCATCTCGACGTCGATCACGAGCGACAGCCGCGAGCTGCAGGCGCGCCTCGGGGTGCTGCAGAGCGAGTACGAGGGGCCGACGGGCATCATGACGGTGCTGTCGCTCGCGGCGCAGGAGGCGGGCGTCCGCACCGCGTCGCTGTGGGCATCCGTGCCGCACTACGTGCACAACGCACCCGCGCCGAAGGCCGTCATCGCGCTCGTCGACCAGCTGTCCGAGATGGTCGACGTCACGATCCCGCTCGGCGACCTCGTCGAGCAGTCTGGTGAGTGGGAGCGCGGCATCGACGAGCTCACCGAGCGCGACGACGACATGCGCGCCTACATCGGCAAGCTCGAGGAGCAGCGCGACGCGGTCGAGAGCCCGGAGGCGTCGGGCGAGGCGATCGCGCACGAGTTCGAGCGCTTCCTGCGGGACGAGAGCAAGAAGCCGACGGACGGACCCGCAGCGGCCGACGACGACGACGCCCCGCCGGCGCCGCCCGTCTGACCCTCCGGCGAGCTCACCGCCGACAGGTGGGGCTGCCCGCGCCAGGTGGGCCTGCCCGCGACAGGTGGGCCTGCGTAGCCACCCGTCGCGGGCAAGCCCGTCCCTCGCTGGCCGAGCCACCCCTAGCGGCCAAGCCCACCCCTCGGCGAGGTCGCGACGTCGATTGGTCACTTGTGGCTGCCCTCGAGCGCTGTAGCCGACCGCACGTGACCACTCGGCGCCCGCTCCGGGCGGGAGCGACCACTCGGCGCCCGTTCGGGGCGGGAACGACCGATCGGGGCCGGGTCAGCGCGGCTCGACGGTCCGCAGGTCGATGCCCAGCAGCGCGTCGATCGCGGCGAGGCTGCCCTCGTCGGCGGGCGCGCGCAGGATGAACGCATCCACCGCCTGCAGCGCCGCCGGCGTGTGCAGGTCGTCGGCGAGCGTCACGCGCAGCCAGGGCACGATCGACTCCGCGAGCGACGGGTCGTCGTCGGGCATCGTCGACCACGCGAGCCAGCGGTCGAGCCGCTGCTCCGCTGCCTCGAGCATCTCCGGGAACCACTCCCAGTCCTCGCGCCAGTGGTGGTCGAGCAGGGCGAGCCGCACCGCCGCGGGCCGTGCGCCCTCCTGCAGCAGCCGCGAGACGAGCACGAGGTTGCCGAGCGACTTCGACATCTTCTCGCCTTCGAACGCGACGAGCCCGGCGTTGAGCCGCACGTCGCTGAACATCGGCGCGCCCAGCGCGAGCGCGTGGTGCCCCTGCATCTCCTGGTGCGGGAAGCGCAGGTCACGGCCGCCTGCGGCCACCGTGAACGGCGCGCCGAGCTCCTCCATCGCGATCGCCGTGCACTCGACGTGCCAGCCGGGCCGGCCGCGGCCGACGGGCGAGTCCCATGCGGGCTCCCCCGGGCGCTCGGCGCGCCACAGCAGCGGGTCGAGCGGCGAGCGCTTGCCGGGGCGGTCGGGGTCGCCGCCGAACTCGCGCGTGAGCTCGAGCATCTCGTCGGCGCCCGTGCGGCTGCCCGTGCCCATCGGGAACTGGCGCCGCTTCGCCGAGTCGAAGAGCACGTCGACGCCGTCCGCGTCGACGGCGCCCTCGGCGGGCAGTGTGTAGGCGTCGCCGGTGTCGAGCATCCGCTGCACCGCCTCGGCGATGGGCTGGATGCGCTCGGTCACCGCGACCCAGGAGTCGGGCGGCAGGATGCGCAGCGCCTCCATGTCGCCGCGGAACAGCTGCTGCTGCCGATCGGCGAGCTCGCGCCAGTCCACGCCGTCGCGCGCGGCGCGCTCGAGCAGCGGGTCGTCGACGTCGGTCGAGTTCATCGCCGTGCGCACCTCGATCCCGGCGTCGAGCCACACGCGCGTGAGCGTGTCGAACGCGAGGTAGGTGAACGCGTGCCCCAGGTGGGTCGCGTCGTAGGGCGTGATGCCGCACGTGTACATGGATGCGGTCGGCCGGTCGTCCGGACCGCCGGCGGGGATGACGGCGCGGCCGTCGCGCCGCACGTCGTGGACGCTCGGCCGCTCCCCCGTGCCGTGCCCGAGCGCGTCGAGCGACGGCACCTCGGCGCGCTGCCAGGACCTCACTGCCTGCCCCCGATCACTGGGCGTCGATCCAGCCGGCGCTCAGCGCGACCAGCAGCACCGCGCCGAGCGCGATGCGGTAGATGACGAACGGCAGGAAGCTGCCGCGCGAGATGAAGGCCATGAGCCACTTGATGACGGCGATGCCCACGAGGAACGCGACGATCGTGGCGACGATCGTCGGACCCCAGCCGAGGCCGACCGACGACGGCTCGGTGATCGCCTGCGCCGTCTCGTACAGGCCGGCGCCGAAGACGGCGGGCACGGCGAGGAAGAACGCGTACTTCGCGGCCGCGGGGCGCTCGTAGCCGAGCGCGCGGCCCATGCTCGTCGTCGCGCCGGAGCGGGAGACGCCGGGCACGAGCGCGAGCACCTGGGCGAGCCCGATGAGCAGTCCGTCGCGGTAGGTCGTCGTCTCGAGCGTCTTCACGCGCTTGCCGAGCATGTCGCACAGGCCGAGGATGATGCCGAAGACGATCAGCACCGTGGCGGTGATCCACAGGCTCCGCCACTGGTCGCGGATGAGGTCCTGGAAGAGCACGCCCGCGAGCACGATCGGGATCGTGCCGATGATGACGAGCCAGCCCATCTTCACGTCCGGGTCGTCCTTCGCGACCCGCCCGCGCAGCGAGCCGAACCACTTCGCGATGATGCGCGAGATGTCGCGCCAGAAGAACACGACGACCGCGATCTCGGTGCCGATCTGCGTGATCGCGGTGAACGTCGCGCCCGGGTCCTCCGCCCCGGGCAGCAGCTCACCGGCGATGCGCAGGTGCGCGCTCGACGAGATGGGCAGGAACTCGGTGGCGCCCTGGAGCACTCCGAGCAGAATCGCGATCAGCCAGTCCATGGTCCCTAGGTCAGTCGTTCGGTCGGTCGGAGGCTCAGTACGTCAGCAGCAGGTCTTCGAGCACGTCGGTGCCGAAGTCGAGCGCGGTGAGCGGCACGCGCTCGTCGACGCCGTGGAACATCGCGGCGAAGTCGAGCTCGGGCGTCAGCTTGAGGGGGGCGAAGCCGTAGCCGGCGATGCCGAGCTCCGAGAGCGACTTGTTGTCGGTGCCGCCGGAGAGCATGTACGGCAGCACCCGCGCCTCGGGGTCGTGCCGGGTGAGTGCGGCCGCCATCGCCTCGACGAGCTCGCCGCTGTACGAGTGCTCGATGCCCACGTCGCCGTGCACGAGCTCGACCTCGATGTCGTCGCCGACGACCGCCTTGATCGCGTCGATCGCCTCCGCCTCGCGGCCCGGCAGCGGCCGCACGTCGATCCGCGCCTCCGCGACCGAGGGGATGACGTTGTGCTTGTAGCCGGCCTCGAGCATCGTCGGGTTGGCGGTGTGCCGCAGGCTCGAGCGCAGGAAGCGCGAGATCGTCCCGGTGCGCTCGGCGACCGCATCCGGGTCGTCGTCCTCGACGCCGAGCAGCTCGGCGACGCCAGCGATGAGGGCGCGCGTCGTGTCGGTCAGCTCGACCGGGAACTCGTGCGCGCCGACGTCGGCGACTGCGCGCGCGAGCTTCGTGACGGCGTTGTCGCGCATGTGCTGCGAGCCGTGCGCGGCGGTGCCGCGGGCGCGGAGCAGGATCCACTGGAGCGCCTTCTCGGCGGTCTGCAGCAGGTAGGCGCGGGTGCCGGCGATCTCGACGGAGTACCCGCCGACCTCGCTGATCGCCTCGGTCGCACCCGCGAAGAGCTCCGGGTGCTCGCGCACGAGCCAGTGGGCGCCGTACTCGCCGCCGGCCTCCTCGTCGGCGAAGAACGCGATCACGAGGCCGCGGCGCGGGCGACGGCCGGCGGCGAGGATGCGCTCGAGGGCCGCGAGGATCATCGCGTCCATCTGCTTCATGTCGACGGCGCCGCGGCCCCACAGGCAGCCGTCGCGGATCTCGCCCGCGAACGGGTCGACGCTCCACTCGGAGGCGTCCGCCGGCACGACGTCGAGGTGGCCGTGCACGACGAGCAGCGGCAGCGACGGATCGGTGCCGTCGATGCGGGCGATCACGCTCGCGCGGCCCGGCGCGGACTCGAGCGTCTGGCTCTCGACACCCATCGACGCGAGCACCTCGGCCACGTACGCGGCGGCGTCGGCCTCGCCCGAGGAGCGACCGCCGCCCCAGTTCTGGGTGTCGAACCGGATGAGGTCCCTGGCGAGCTGGGCGGTGCGGGAGAGGCCGTCGGTCACTCGTCCAGGGTAGCCGCCCGGATGGTGCCGCCCGGGTGGTCGTCGGGCCCTCGAGCGCCGTGCTAGAGTCGTCTCTCGGTCGTGCAGTACAGCGATGGACTGCCGATCGACACCTGGTGAAGACATGCGTGGAGACGCGCATCCGACACCATGCGCGGGTGGCGGAAATGGCAGACGCGCTAGCTTGAGGTGCTAGTGCCCGTATTAGGGCGTGGGGGTTCAAGTCCCCCCTCGCGCACAGAGAGAGGCCCGGAGCAGATGCTCCGGGCCTCTTCCCGTTCCGGGAGGCGGCTGTGCGGCAGACCGCTCCCTGCCGATGCCCGGCCGACGCGGCTACGCTCGCGCCATGGCCTCCGTCTTCGACACCATCCGCTCCGCCGGCTTCCGCCGCGGCCCGCAGCGACTGCTCGCCGGCATCTGCGGCGGCATCGCCGCCAAGCTGCGCATCAACGTCTGGATCGTGCGCGTCCTGATGCTGCTGCTCTTCGCCCTGCCCGTCGTCGGGTGGGGCCTCTACCTCGTCATCTGGGTGGTCACGCCCAACGAGTCAGGCTCGATCCCGCTCGAGCGGTGGCTCGGCCGCCGCTGACGGGCTGACGCTCGCTCACCGCTCGTCGAGCAGCCGCTCGAGCACGCGGCGTGCGAGCGCGACCTGCGCCGGCCATCGGCTGTCGAGCATGATGAGGGCCTTCCAGATGGCCCAGCCGCGCCCGCGCGCCCACGTCGCGTCGTCGACCTCGAGCTCGCGGCGGTAGACGCCGCGCGCGGCGCCGTGCAGGTGGGTCCAGACGATCACGGTGTCGCACGCGGTGTCGCCGACCCCCGAGCAGCCGAAGTCGATGACGGCCGACAGCTCGCCGTCGCGCACGAGCAGGTTGTGCGTCGAGACGTCGCCGTGGAACCAGGTGGTGGGCCCGGTGTGGGGCGCGGCCAGCGCGTCACGCCAGATGCCGGCCGCGCCGTCCCGCTCGCTGCCCTCGACGCGGAGCAGCAGGTCGCGCATCTCGTCGTCCCAGTGCTCGAGCGGGCCGCCGCGGAAGGCGCTGTGCGGACCGGGGGCCGGCGCGCCGGCGGTGTCGGCACCGCGCAGCGCGACCAGGAAGCGCGCGAGGTCGGCGGCGAAGCGCTCGGGGTCGTCGATCGCCGCGCTCCACGCCGGCTCGCCCTCGAGCCACCCGTAGACCGACCACGGGGCGGAGAAGCGCGCTGAGGCTCGTCCGGCGCCCACGACGGTGGGGATGGGCAGCGGCACCGTCGCCGCGAGCCGCGGCAGCCACGACTGCTCCTTCTCGACCTGCGGCACGTAGCCGGGGGCGCTCGGCAGCCGCACGCTGAGGGCGTCGCCCAGCCGGAACATCCGGTGGTCGTTGCCGCCCTCGTCGACGGGGCGGAGGGGCAGCGCGGCCCACGCGGGGAACTGCTCGCTGAGCAGCGCGCGCACGAGCGGGGCGTCTATCGTGGCGCCGTCGATCGTCGCGCCGTCGCTCCTCACGCCAGCGCTCGTCACGCCAGCGCCACGCGGTGGTCGAGCAGGAGGCAGCCGCCCGGCGTCACCTCGCTGCGGATCGGGGTGAGGCGCATCGGCGGCAGGCCGTCGAGCAGCCGACGCCCTGGGCCGACGATCGTCGGCGCGACGAGCAGTCGCAGCCGGTCGACGACGCCGGCGGCCAGGAGCGCCTGCGCGATCGAGATGCTCGCGTGCACGCCGATCTCTCCCCCGGGTCGGCTGCGCAGCTCGCGGATGCTGTCGACGAGGTCGCCGTCGATCGCCCGCGCGTTCGACCACGGCGGGTCGAGCGGCGTCGAGGTGGCGACGTGCTTCTCGACGGCGCCGATGAACGACGCGAACGGCTCCAGGTCGCTGCCCGGCCAGAACCGCACCCACTCGTCGTAGCTGCGTCGGCCGAGCACGACGGCGTCCTGCGTCGTGCACCACTCGGCGGCCGCGGCGTCCGCCTCGTCGCCCCATGGGTCGAAGAACTCCTCGGGCGCCTCGGCGACGCCGTCGAGCGACAGCAGGTGGCACACCACGACGTCTCTCCGGCTCACACGGCGAGGCTACGGCGCGCACGCCGCACGCGCACGACCGAGGCGCTCGGCGGATGCGCAGAGCGTTCGGCCTCAGTCGCCGCCCGACGGCCCCAGGTCGGCCCGCTTGCGCTCGCGCCGCAGCATGCTCGCGGGCGCCACGGCCGCGGCGCCGAAGCGGTCGTGCACCGCGTCCATCGCGCGCTCCGCGCTCCCCCACGTCGCGGTGTCGTCCCACAGCAGGCCGAGGTCGGCGGCATCCTGCACGCCGCTCGCGCGCACGCCCAGCAGCCGCACGGGCGGGATGGGCCCGAGCGCCTCGAGCAGCGACCACGCCGTCTCGACGAGCACGCGCGTCACGTCGGTGGGCTCGGGCAGGGTGCGCGACCGCGTGATCGTGCGGAAGTCGTGGAAGCGCACGGTGAGCGTCACCGTGCGCGCCTGCACGCCCGCGTCGCGGAGCCGCCGGCCGACGCCGGTCGCGAGGCGCAGGATCTCGCCCTGCTGCTCGGCGCGGTCGGTGATGTCGTGGTGGAACGTGTGGTTGTGGCCGAACGACTGCTCGTGGCCGCGCTCCTGCTCCGCACGCTCCTGCACTGTGCGCGAGTCGCGCCCCCAGGCGAGGGCCGCGAGGTGGGCACCGGTGGCGGGGCCGAACCATGCGGCGAGCCGCTCGGGCGGGGTGCGGGCGACGTCGCCGACGGTGTTGAGACCGTAGCGCTCGAGCCGCTCCTGCTGCTTCGGGCCGACGCCCCAGAGCGCCGAGACGGGCTGCGGATGCAGGAAGCCGACGACCGCGTCGTCGGGCACGACGAGCATCCCGTCGGGCTTCGCGCGCGACGACGCGAGCTTGGCGACGTACTTCGTGCCTGCCGCGCCGACGGAGGCGACGAGGCCCGTCTCGGCGCGGATGCGCGCCCGGAGCGCCGGTCCGATGCGGTTCGCGCCGCCCGACAGCCGCCGCAGACCGGCGATGCCGACGAACGCCTCGTCGATGCCGAGCCGCTCGACGTCGGGCGAGACGTCGTCGAGGATGGCCATCACCTGCTTCGAGAGCCGCTGGTAGAGGCTGAAGTCGGGCTCGAGGATGACCGCGCTCGGGCACAGCCGCAGCGCGCGGCCCATCGGCATCGCGGAGTGCACGCCGTACCTGCGTGCCTCGTAGGTCGCGGCGGTGACGACCGAGCGGGTCGAGTCGTGGCCGATGACGACCGGCAGCCCGACGAGGTCGGGCCGGCTCAGCAGCGACGCGGAGGCGAAGAAGGCGTCGAGGTCGACGTGCAGGATGGTCGCCGTCGTGTCGTCGACGTCGGGCCCCGAGACGAGGCGATCGGACCCGTCCTGCTTGCTCACCCCGTCATCGTCCCACGCGCCGCAGACATGCGTCCCGCCGCACCCGGGTGCGCGCCCGCTGTCGCCGGGTGCCGGCGCGTCCTCTCCCGGTGCAGGATGGAGGCATGCAGCACGCCGGCATGGAGCATCCGTACACCCGCTACGTCGCACTGGGCGACAGCTTCACGGAGGGGGTGGGCGACGAGGAGCCGGACCTGCCGAACGGCGTGCGCGGCTGGGCCGACCGCGTGGCCGAGGAGCTCGCGCGCACGAGCCCGGGGCTCGGCTACGCGAACCTCGCCATCCGCGGCAGGCTGCTGCAGCAGATCGTCGACGAGCAGCTCGAGCCGGCCATCGCGCTCGAGCCCGACCTCATCACCATCTCGGCAGGCGGCAACGACCTCATCCGCCCCGGCGGCGACCCCGACGTGCTCGCGGCGCGCATGGACGTCGTGCTCGAGGCGCTCACCGCGACGGGCGCGCAGGTCGTGCTCTTCAACGGCCCCGACATCGCCATGACGCCGGTGCTGCGCGGCATCCGCGGCAAGGTCGGCATCTACAACGCCAACCTGCACGGCCTCGCCGCGAAGCACGGCGCGATCGTCGCCGACATGTGGTCGGCGCGGCAGCTGCAGCAGCCCCGCATGTGGGCGCCCGACCGGCTGCACTTCTCGGCGTACGGGCACCACGCGATCGCCATCCTCGTGCTCGACGCGCTCGGGGTGCAGCACGAGCTGACGCCGATGGAGCCCGTGCCGCTGCCCGCGCGCAGCTGGCAGCGGGTGCGGCTCGACGACCTGCAGTGGGCGCGCGAGCACCTCGCGCCCTGGGTCGTGCGTCGCCTGCGCGGCCAGTCGTCCGGCGACACCATCCATCCGAAGCGCCCGACGCCCGGTCCGGTGCTGCCGTTCCAGCACCTCGACGACTAGCGCGCGAGCGCTACCGCGTCGAGTCCCCGTACCAGCCGAGCACCTGCGGCGCGTTCGCGATCCGCCACCAGCCGTCGGGCGCGAGCAGCAGCTCGGTGGTGCGGACCGGCGCGGCGACGTCGCCGACCTCGAGCCGCACCTCGCCCACCGCGCTCGGCGGCGAGCCCGCGTCGATGGGCTCGGCCGTCGCCGACCAGCCCGGCGCGTCGTCGGCGAACACGTGCGCGTCGAGCGCACCGGTCGTCACCGCATCCGTCGCCGCGCCCCACGGCGCCCGGTACTCGGCGACCACGGTGCCCTCGGGGAGGATCGTGCGGGCGGCGAAGTTGGGCCAGACGCTCTCGAGCAGCTGGATCATCGCCGCGTCGGTCTCCTCGGCGGCGATCGTGCCCATGACGATGCCGACGATCCGCCGCTCGACGCCGTCGACCTCGCGCACGGCGGTGACGAAGAGGTTGCGCCCCCACACCTTGAGCGTGCCGGTCTTGCCGCCGTCGACGTCGTGCTGCCCGAGGATGCGGTTCGTGTTCGGCGCGATGCCGATCCCGGGGATGCGCACCGACTCGAGCTGGATCGTCGAGAGCACCACCGGGTCCTCGACCGCCATCAGGGCGATGCGCGTGAGGTCGAGCGCGCTCGAGACGCTGCCCGCCTCGAGGCCCGCGGGATCCTCCAGGTCGGTGTGCTCGAGGCCGTGCCGCGCCGCCCAGTCGTCGGCGGCGGCGAGGAAGCCGTCGATGTCGCCGAACGCCCAGTTCGCGAGCGACCAGATGGCGTTGCCGGCCGAGTCGACGAGCGACCACTCGATGAGGTCGCGCTGCGTGAGCTGCAGCCCGTCGTACACGGGCGCGATCGGCGCGTTCTCGGCGAGGGCACGGTACTGCGCGGCGACGTCGTCGCCGTCGAGGGTGATGGTCGCACCGCGGTCGTCACCCGTGATCGGATGCGCGTCGAGCACGATGAGCACCGTCACGAGCTTCGTGACGCTCGCCATCGGATGCGCCTCGGTGCTGCCCGTGCTGTCCCAGGTGTCCGGAGCACCGTCGATGCCGACCACGCCGTAGCCGGCGGAGCGGGCCTCGGCGGGCCAGTCGATCGCGGGCTCCGGCAGCGGCTCGGCGGTCGTCTCGACCGGGGTCGCCGCCACGACCGGCGTCGGCGCGAGCAGCACGGCGACGCCGAGCAGCACGGCGGCGACGAGCACCATCGCGACGAGGATGCGCAGCAGCACGACGAGCGGATGCGTGCGGCGGGTGCGCCGCCGCGCGGCAGCGGCCGTCACCGTCGCTCCGCGGTCGTCGCCCGAGCGCGCAGCGCCCACATCGCGACGGCAGCCGACGCCGCGACGTTGAGCGAGTCGACGCCGTGGTGCATCGGGATGCGCACGACGCGGTCGGCGGCGTGGATCGCGCGGGCGCCGAGGCCGGGCCCCTCCGAGCCGAAGACGAGCGCGACGCGCTCCGGCGCCTCCGCCGCGTAGGCGTCGAGGTCGACCGCGTCGTCGCGGAGCGCCATCGCGGCGACCTCGAACCCGGCGTCGCGGAAGGCCGGCATCGCGGCGGGGACGGAGTCGATGCGCGTCCACGGCACCTGCAGCACCGTGCCCATCGAGACCCGGACGCTGCGGCGGTAGAGCGGGTCGGCGCACGCGGTGGTCACGAGCACGGCGTCGGCACCGATGCCCGCGACCGAGCGGAACGCGGCACCGACGTTCGTGTGGTCGACGAGGCCGTCGAGCACCACGACGCGACTTGCGTGCGCGAGCAGCGCCGAGACATCCGGCAGCACCGGTCGCTGCATCGCCGCGAGCGCGCCGCGGTGCAGGTGGAAGCCGGTGATCTGCTCGAGCACCGGCTCCTCGCCGACGAAGACCGGCACGTCGCGGTCGCCGAGCAGCGCCTCGACCTGCGGCAGCCAGCGCGGCGCGACGAGCACGGAGCGAGGCTCGTGGCCGGCGCCGAGGGCGCGCTCGAGCACCGTCTGCGACTCGGCGATGTAGAGCCCGCGCTCGGGCTCCGTGCGTCGCCGCAGCGCGACGTCCGTGAGCCCGACGTAGTCCTCGAGACGGGCGTCGTCGAGGGAGTCGATCGTGATGATCGGCATGCGCCCTCCCCCGGGTCCCCGGTGGGACAGCCTACCGGCGAGTAGTGTGGCCGGGTGCTCGACGCAGCGATCGACCTCCTCCGCGGCAAGCGGATCGCCGTGCTCACGGGCGCGGGGATCTCGACGGACTCGGGCATCCCCGACTACCGCGGCGAGGGCGCGCCGGCGCGCACGCCGATGGTCTTCGAGACGTTCCGCTCGAGCGAGGCGGCGCGGCGCCGCTACTGGGCGGGCAGCCACCTCGGCTGGCGGCGCTTCACCTCGGTGCACCCCAACGACGGGCACCGCGCGCTCGCGCTGCTCGAGGAGGCGGGGCTCATCACCGGCATCGCCACGCAGAACGTCGACGACCTGCACGAGCGCGCGGGGTCGTCGAACGTCACGCACGTGCACGGCCAGATGCACACGGTCTCGTGCCTGCAGTGCGGCACGACCTTCGACCGGCACCGCATCGCCGACGAGATCGAGCGGCTGAACCCGTGGATCGTCATCCCCGACCAGGTGCGGCTGCAGCCGGACGGCGATGTCGAGATCGACGCGTCGCACGAGTTCCAGGTGCCGCCGTGCCCCGTGTGCGGCGGCGTGCTGAAGCCCGACGTGGTGTTCTTCGGCGAGACCGTGCCGCCGAAGGTCTTCGCCGAGGCGCGTGACATCATCGCCGCCGGCAGCGCCGTGCTCGTCGCGGGCTCGTCGCTCGTCGTGAACTCCGGCACGCGACTGCTCGAGGTCGCGCGGCGCGCGGCGGTGCCGATCGTGATCGTGAACCGCGGCGAGACGCGCTGGGATGCGCGCGCCGCGATCCGGGTGGAGGGCGGCACGAGCGAGTCGCTCACAACGATCGCCGACGCCCTCGTCGCCCCCTTCTGATCCGCTCTCTGCTGGTCGAGCAGCACGGCCGACGCCGCGCGTATCGAGACCGAGCCGCTCTCTGCCGGTCGAGCAGCACGGCGCCCCCACCTGCCGGTCGAGTAGCACGGCGACGAAGGAGCCGCGCGTATCGAGACCAAGCCCTGGCGCTCGGCCCGGACCTCAGCCCACGACTGTCGAGCTCTTGCGCCAGTGTCGCGACACTCGAGCAACAGATCGACACTCGGCGACGTCTGGCGCCGGGAGTCACCGCTCGGCCCTCAGCCCCTCCGCCCCCGCGCCTCCCTCGACACCCGCTCCAGGAACGCCGCCAGCCGCGCCGCCGACTCGCGCCAGCTGAACCTCGCGGCCTGCTCGAGCGATGCGCGCGAGCGGGCCGCCCACTCCCCCTCCAGCGTCCGCACGGCGCGTGCGAGCGCATCCGCGTCGCCCACCGGGAAGAAGCTGGCAGCGTCGCCACCGACCTCCCGGAAGATCGCGGTGTCGGCGACCACGACGGGCACCCCGAGGCTCATGGCCTCGAGCAGCGGGATGCCGAAGCCCTCGTCGCGCGAGGCGTGCACGAGCGCGGTCGCGCTGCGCAGCAGCTCGGCGTAGGCGTCGTCCGAGATGCCGTCGTGGAAGACGAGGGATGCGCCCGGCGCGACCCCCTCGAGGCGCGCGCGGGTGGCGGCGTCGATGCGGCTGCAGAGGTGCAGCTCGTGCCCGGGCAGCAGCGCGGCGGCGCGCACGAGCGTCTCGACATCCTTGTATGGCATGAACGAGCCCATGTAGACGAGCCGGGTCGTGGGCGGCGTGGTGTGCGTCACGGGTGCGCCGAGCGACGCCGCGGCGTTCGGCACGATCGCGACCGGGCGGCGGGTGAGCCGGTGCCGCTCGATGAGCGCGCGGGTCGCCTCCGAGATGGTCACCACGCCGTCGGCGCCGTCGAGCAGCAGCCGCTGCGGCACGTAGGAGAGGTGGTACAGCCGCCAGAGGCCGCGGACCGGGGCCGGCAGGTTCCGCGGCGGCGTCGGGTGGCGGTAGTAGATGAGGTCGTGCACGGTCGTGACGAGCGGCCACGCGCGACCGACGGATCCGATCGTCTGCATCGGCGAGTAGGCGATGTCGGCGTCGACGTGGCGCAGCCGCCACGCCGTGAGCGGCTCGAGCGGTCCGGTCGGCGAGGGCCCGAGCACGTGCGGGAGCTGCGGGAGCATCGTCAGCTGCCGCTCGTCGCTCACGAGCATCGTCACCTCGTGGTCGCGGGCGAGCTCGGCGACCAGCTCGGCGGAGAAGCGCGAGATGCCGTCGTGCCGCTCGAGCCGCACGTAGCGGCAGTCGAAAAGGATGCGCACGCGGCTACTGGCCCTGCTCGTCGTGGCGCGCGGCGGGCTCGTCCGGCTGCTCGATCGGCTCCGCGAGGAAGCGGCGGATGATCGCGGCCGCCTCGCGCGGCTGCTCGTAGTGCACGAGATGGCCGACGCCGCGCAGCACCGACAGGCGGGCGTCGGGCAGCAGGCCGCGCAGGCGATGCTGCTGCGCGAGCGGCGTGATGTCGTCGAGGTCGGCCGCGATGAGCTGCACGGGCAGCCGGATGCGGTCGGCCACCTCGCCGACCGTGTGCCGGATCGACGTGTCGAAGGCCTCCAGCACCGCCTGCCGCGATGCGTAGCGCGAGAAGTAGCGGTCGTGCTGGTCGTGGATCCAGGCGCGGAGCTCGCGGTCGCGGGTCTTCGCCATGAACGCGCTCATGCCGCGCACGATGGGCGGCGCGCCGAGGACGGCGAGGCCCGCGCGCTCGGGCAGCGCCGCGGCCGCGCGGTAGTAGCCGAGCGCGAGCAGCGAGGCGATGCGGTTCGCGCCGGAGAGCGCCGGGGTCGCGATCGGGTTCACGAGCACGATGCGGGATGCGTCGAGGCCGCCGGCGGCGGCGTGCGCGACCACGATCGACCCGAAGGAGTGGCCGAGGACCGCGGGCGCGCGGCCAGCGGCCGCCGCCTCGGCGGCGACGAACGCGCGCAGCCACGCGGCGTAGGCGTCGATCGTCGCGTGTGGCAGCGCATCCGACGCCCCGAAGCCGGGCAGGTCGGGGGCGATGACGCGCAGGCCGGGCAGGTGCGCGGCGACCGGCTCGAGGCCGTGGTGGTCGCCGCGGAAGCCGTGCACGAAGACGATCGGAGGCGCATCGTCGGGGCCGTACTCGAAGACGGCGGTCGTGACGCCGTCGATGTCGACCGTCCGCTCGCGCTGCGGGAGGGCGTCCAGGAGCGCCCGGTACGGGGAGTCGATCGGCACGCGCCGAGCCTACCGGCGGGTGTGGGCGGTGGCGGCTACCGTGAGCGCATGACAGACGTCCAGCTCCGCAGCACCGAGACGCTGAGCGACCCGATGGTGGGCCTCGCGGGCGCCGTGGTCGCCGACGCCGGGGTCGACGCGATGCCCGGTGCGACGGCGTCGAGCATGCCTGCCGCGGCCGCGCGGCCGCTCGTGCGTCCGATCCTCGAGGTGAGCGCCGACGCCCCGGATCGCTGGATCGACCGGCTCGTCGTCTTCGACCTCGAGACGACCGGCGTCGACCCGACCGAGGCGCGCATCGTGACGGCCTACGTCGGCGTGCTCGACGCATCCGGCGAGGTCGTCGAGGAGCGGTCCTGGATCGTCGACCCGGGCATCGAGATCCCCGAGGGGTCGATCGCCGTGCACGGCGTGACGACCGAGCGGGCGCGGGCCGAGGGCGCGGAGCCCGCGGGCGCGGTGCGCGAGATCCGCGACACGATCGCGGCGCACCTGGCGAAGGGGCTCGCCGTCTGCGCCTTCAACGCCGCCTACGACTTCTCGCTGCTCGACGCAGAGTGCCGCCGCTACGGCCTCGACACGATCGTCGCGCGGCCGGTGATCGACCCGATGGTGATCGACCGCCGCGTCGACCGCTTCCGGCGCGGCAAGCGCACCCTGACCGTCGCGACCGAGGTCTACGGCGTCGAGCTGCTCGACGCGCACGATGCGAGCGCCGACGCGATCGCGGCCGGCCGGGTGGCGCAGGCGATGACCGCGCGCTTCCCCGAGCTCCGCATCGACCCGATCTCGCTGCATGAGCTCACCGAGGCGTGGGCCGAGGAGCAGGCGGCCGACTTCGAGGCGTTCCGCCGCCGCAGCGATCCGTCGTTCAGTGCGGGCCGCGGCTGGCCGCTGCGCCGCTAGCCGCACTCGTCCGTACGCGATCTCGATACGCGCGCGGCCTGGCGGCCGCGTGCTACTCGATCAGCAGGGAGGGCTTCCACCCCCACGTCGAGCGGCACGGCGGCTTGCCGCCGCGCGTATCGAGACGACGGATGCGTGAGGCCGATCGGGCCCAGCGCGGCGCCGACCGCTCCGGGGCGGTACTGACCGGGTCAGGCCGATCGACGTCGCCGCCGCCGCCGTCCGGGGTGTGATCTCGATACGCGCGCGGCCTGGCGGCCGCGTGCTACTCGATCAGCGGGATGGCGGAGCAGCTCGCGCCTCCACACGCTCGTCGAGTAGCACGGCGGCTTGCCGCCGCGCGTATCGAGACGAAGGATGCGTGAGTTCTATCGGGCTGAGCGCGGCACCGACGGCGCTGACGCGCCGCCGACCGGGTCACGCCGATCGATCTCACACCTCGCGCCGTCGTCCAGGACGTGATCTCGATACGCGCGCGGCCTGGCGGCCGCGTGCTACTCGATCAGCATCGAGGGTTACTCCGCTCGTCTCGGCGCCCGCGTGCGCTCGATCGCGCTGAGCGCGGCGCCGACCGCTCTGGGGCGCTGCCGACCGGGTCAGGCCGATCGATCTCACACCTCGGGCCGCCGCCCAGGACGTCATCTCGATGCGCGCGCGGCCTGGCGGCCGCGCGCTACTCGATCAGCAGGGATGACTTCCACCCGCTCGTCGAGGAGCACGGCGGCTTGCCGCCGCGCGTATCGAGACGATGCGCGCGTGCGCTCGATGGGGCTGAGCGCGGCACCGACCGCTATAGGGCGCGGCCGACCGGGTCAGGCCGATCGACGTCACAGGCGCCGTCGTCGTCCAGGACGTGATCTCGGTAGGCGCGCGGCCTGGCGGCCGCGTGCTACTCGATCAGCAGGGAGGGCCTCGACTCGCTCGTCTCGATGCCCACGTGCGCTCGATCGGGCTGAGCGCGGCGCCGACCGCTCTGGGGCGGTGGCGACCGGGTCAAGCCGATCGATCTCACACCTCGCTCCGTCGTCCGGGACGTGAACTCAACACGCGCGCGGCCTGGCGGCCGCGTGCTCCTCGATCAGCAAGCGAGCGGGCGGGCACACGACAGAGGGCGACGAGCCGAAGCTCGTCGCCCTCTGGACGTGTGGGGTGCGATCAGCCGCCGAAGCCCTTGTAGCGGTTCTTGAACTTCTCGACGCGGCCGGCCGAGTCCATGATGCGCTGCTTGCCCGTGTAGAACGGGTGCGACGCGCTCGAGATCTCGACGTCGATGACCGGGTAGGTCTCGCCGTCCAGCTCGATCGTCTTGTTGCTGGTCACGGTCGAGCGCGTGAGGAACGTCTCGCCCGAGGCGAGGTCGCGGAACACGATCGGCTTGTAGTCGGGGTGGATCTCGGTCTTCATGTCAGTCCTTGGTCGCTCGAGCGCGGGAAGTCTTCGGCCAAACTGCGGGCCGACAGACGATGGTATCAAAGATGCGGGCGGTGGGCGACTCTCAGCGCGGCGCGCGCGCCGACCAGCGGCCGCTCTCGTGCCGCACCTCGAGCGGCAGCCCGAACGTCTCGGTGAGCCGCGCGTCCGTCAGCACCTCGTCGAGCGGCCCCGCGGCGACGATGCCGCCGTCGCGCAGCAGCATGCCGTGCGTGAAGCCGGGCGGGATCTCCTCGACGTGGTGGGTCACCATCACGATCGCCGGCGCGAGGCTGCTCGACGCGTAGTCCTCGAGCGACTGCAGCAGCGACTCGCGCGCACCGAGGTCGAGGCTGCCGGCGGGCTCGTCGAGCAGCATGAGCTCGGGATCGGTCATCACGGCGCGGGCGATCTGCACGCGCTTGCGCTCGCCGTCGGAGAGCGTGCCGAACGTGCGGGTCGAGAGCGCGCTGAGGTCCCACGCATCCATCACCTCGGCGGCGCGCTCGAGGTCGAACGACTCGTAGCGCTCCTGCCACCGGCCCGTGACGGCATAGGCCGCGGTGAGCACGACGTCGCCGACGCGCTCGGTCGCGGGGATGCGCCGCGCGAGCCCGGTGGCGGCGAGGCCGATGCGGGTGCGCAGCTCGAAGACGTCGACCTTGCCGATGCGTTCCCCCAGCAGGTCGACCGTGCCGGACGTCGGGTGCTGGTTCGCCGCGGCGAGCTGCAGGATCGTCGACTTGCCGGCGCCGTTCGGGCCGAGGATCACCCAGCGGTCGGCCTCGTCGACCGTCCAGGAGACGTTGTCGAGGATGCGGTTGCCGTTCCGGACGAACGAGACGTCGGTGAGCTCGAGGACGCTGGCCATGCCTGCGAGCCTACCGAGCGCCCGGGGGTCTCCCCGCCGCGGCGGTCAGCGCCGCGCCGCGCCCGCCGCCCGCTCGGCGATCACGGTCTCGTACACCTCGCGCGTCTGGTCGGCGATCCGGCCCCAGTCGAAGCGCTCACGGGCGCGCTCCCGGCCCGCCTCGCCCATCCGCCGTGCCGCCTCGGGGTCGGCGACCATCCGTGTGAGGGCGTCGGCGAGGTCGGCGACGTAGCGGTCGGGGTCGGTGGGCGTGCCCGTGCCGTCCTGCACCTGGTCGATCGGCACGAGGAACCCCGTCACGCCGTCGTCGATGACCTCGGGGATGCCGCCGGTCGCGCTGCCGACGACGGGCGCGCCGCACGCCATCGCCTCGAGGTTGACGATGCCGAGCGGCTCGTAGACGCTCGGGCAGACGAAGGTCGTCGCGTGGGTGAGGAGCGCCCGCAGGTCGGTGCGCGGGAGCACCTCGTCGATCCACACGACGCCCTCGCGGGTCGTCTGCAGCTCTGCGACGAGCGCCTTGACCTCGGCGAGGATCTCGGGGGTGTCGGGCGCACCGGCGCAGAGGATGAGCTGCACGTCGTCGGGCAGCGCGCTCGCCGCGCGCAGCAGGTGCGGCAGCCCCTTCTGGCGCGTGATGCGGCCCACGAAGACGACCGACGGGCGCGCCGGGTCGAGGCCGAGCTCGCGGGCGCGGTCGGCGTCCGGGTTGGGCGCCCAGTCCTGGAGGTCGATGCCGTTGTAGATCGTGACGACCCGCTCGGGGTCGAGCGCCGGGTACGAGCGCAGGATGTCGGCGCGCATGCCGTCCGACACGGCGATGACGCGGTCGGCCGCCTCGTAGGCGCGACGCTCGATGTCGCTCGAGATGCGGTAGCCGCCGCCGAGCTGCTCCGACTTCCAGGGGCGCAGCGGCTCGAGCGAGTGCGCGGTCACGACGTGCGGGATGCCGTGCAGCTCCTGCGCGAGCCTGCCGGCCTCGTTGGCGTACCAGGTGTGCGAGTGCACGAGGTCGCTGCCCGCGACGGCGTCGGCGATCTGCAGGTCGACCGCGAGGGTCTGCAGCGCACCGTTCGCGGACGCGAGCTCCGCCGGCACGTCGTAGGCGGTGACGTCCGCCTCGTCGCGGTCGGCCCCGAAGCAGCGCACCTGCACCTCGATCGAGCGCCGCAGCGCCTTCACGAGCTCGGCGGCGTGGACGCCGGCGCCGCCGTAGACGGCCGGCGGGTACTCCTTGGTGAGCAGGTCGATGCGCATGGCCACACGCTACCCGTGCGGCGCGCAGCCCGGCGGGCATTGTCTGGTCATCCTCAGACGAGGCACATAGGGTGGCGCCTATGGACAAGAAGGTCTTCGGGATCGTGCTGGCCGGTGGCGAGGGCAAGCGGCTGATGCCGTTGACCGCGGATCGGGCCAAGCCCGCCGTGCCGTTCGGCGGTGCCTACCGCTTGATCGACTTCGCCATCTCGAACCTCATCAACTCGAGCCTCCGCCAGATCGTCGTGCTGACGCAGTACAAGTCGCACTCGCTCGACCGCCACATCTCGCAGGTGTGGCGGATGTCGTCGATGCTGAACGCCTACGTCACGTCGGTGCCCGCTCAGCAGCGCACCGGCAAGCACTGGTTCGCCGGCTCCGGCGACGCGATCTTCCAGTCGCTTAACCTGATCGCCGACGAGAAGCCGGACATCGTCGTCGTGGTCGGCGCCGACCACGTCTACCGCATGGACTTCCGCGACATGATCGACGCGCACATCGCCTCCGGCGCGCGCGCGACGGTCGCCGGCATCCGCCAGCCCATCGAGCTCGCCAACCAGTTCGGCGTGATCGAGGAGGACGAGGAGCGCGACGGCTTCATCAAGGCCTTCCACGAGAAGCCCGCCGACGCGACCGCCTACGCGGTCGGACCCGGCGAGGTGCTCGCGTCGATGGGCAACTACGTCTTCGACGCGGATGCGCTCGTCGAGGCCGTCACGGTGGACAACGAGCTCGAGGGCTCCGGCCACGACATGGGCGGCGACATCGTGCCCTGGTTCGTCGAGCGCGGCGAGGCCGCGATGTACGACCTCAAGAACAACACCGTGCCGGGCGCGACCGAGCGCGACAAGTACTACTGGCGCGACGTCGGCACGATCGAGTCGTTCTTCGACGCGCACATGGACCTCATCTCGGCGTTGCCGATCTTCAACCTCTACAACCGCGAGTGGCCGATCTACACGCAGACGGTGAACGCGCCGCCCGCGAAGTTCACCCGCGACGCGTGGGGCCGGGCGGCCGACGTCAACGAGGCGATCGTGGGCGCGGGCTCCGTCGTCCAGGGCGCCTCGATCGTCCGCAGCGTCGTCTCCCCCTGGTGCACGATCGATGCGGGTGCGACGGTCTCCGACGCGGTGCTCTTCGACCAGGTGCACGTGGGCGCCGGCGCGGTCGTGCGCCGCGCGATCATCGACAAGGCCGTCGAGATCGGCCCCGGGGTCCAGATCGGCGTCGACCACGAGGCGGATCGGGCGCGCGGCTTCGCGATCTCGACCTCCGGCATCGTGACGGTCGGCAAGGGCCAGAAGATCATGCGGTGACGACGGCCAGCCTGCTGGTCGTCACCGATGTCGACTCGACGCTCATCCGCGACGAGGTCATCGAGCTGCTCGCGCGCGCCGTCGGGCCGGACGCCGAGCGCCACGTCGCCGCGGTGACCGAGCGCGCGATGCGCGGCGAGATCGACTTCGCCGCGTCGCTCGCCGAGCGGCTCCTCGTGCTCGAGGGGCTGCCCGCGTCGATCGTCGACGAGGCGCGCGCCCAGATCACGGTCACGCCCGGCGTGCCGGACCTCATCGCCGCCGTCCACGAGCGCGGCGGCGCGATCGCCGCGGTCTCCGGCGGCTTCCACGAGGTGCTCGACCCGCTCGCCGCCGAGCTGGGCGTCGACCACACGCGCGCCAACCGGCTCGAGGTCGCGGACGGCCGGCTCACCGGGCGCTCGATCGGTCCCGTCATCGACGGCGCGGCGAAGCGCGACACGCTCGAGTCGCTGCGGCTGAACCTCCAGGTGCCGCGCGAGCGGATCATGGCGGTCGGCGACGGCGCCAACGACCTGCTCATGATGGCGGTCGCCGGCATCTCGGTCGCGTTCTGCGCGAAGCCCGCCGTGCGGGCGCAGGCGACGCACGTCGTCGACGTGCCCGACTTCCGCGAGCTGCTCGCCCTGCTGCCCGACTGACGCTGCCGGGCCTACGCCTCGAGCAGCGACCGCAGGCGCTCGAGGTCGGCCGCGACGGCCGTCGCGTCGGCCTCGAAGGCATCCGCCGTCACCCCGTCGAGGCGCCGCAGCGTGAAGACGACCTCCGCGCCGAGCGGATGCGGGAGCACGCGGAGCGGGTTGTGCACGGCCGTGCCGTCAGGCAGCGTCACCTCGTGGTCGAGCACGCCGAGGTCGTTGGGCGGCGCGAACCGCACGCGCACCTCCCCCATCGGCGAGCGGACGACGAGCACGTCGCCATCGACGCGCGGCTCGCCCGCCGCGAGGCCGGCGGCCCAGTCGGGCAGCCGCCGTGGGTCGCCTGCGAACGCCGCGACCTCGCCCGGATCGCGGCGGATGATGACGCTCAGGTGGCGGCTCTCCACGATCGGCTCCGTTCCGTCGGTGCTCGACGCGGCCTCAGTGGCCCATGCCGAGGCCGCCGTCGACCGGGATGACGGCGCCCGAGATGTAGGCGGCCTCGTCGCTCGCGATCCAGCGGACGACGCCGGCGATCTCCTCGGGGCTGCCGTAGCGGCCGGCGGGGATGGCCTGCTTGTACTCGGCCTGGGTCGCGTCGTCGAGCGCCGCGGTCATGTCGGTCTCGATGAAGCCCGGCGCGACGACGTTGGCCGTGATCCCGCGGGAGCCGAGCTCGCGCGTGATGGAGCGGGCGATGCCGACGAGTCCGGCCTTCGAGGCGGCGTAGTTCACCTGGCCGGGTCCGCCGTAGAGGCCGACCACGCTCGAGATGAGCACGATGCGGCCCCACTTCTTGCGCAGCATCCCCTTCGACGCGCGCTGCACGACGCGGAACGCGCCGCCGAGGTTCGTGTCGACGACGTCGGTGAAGTCCTGCTCGCTCATGCGCATGAGCAGCGTGTCGCGGGTGATGCCCGCGTTGGCGACGACGACCTCGATCGGCCCGAGCTCGGCCTCGATCTGCGTGAACGCGGCGTCGATGGATGCGGCGTCGGTGACGTCCGCGGCGACCGCGAGGGCGCCCTCCGGGCCGGAGCCGTCGCGCGAGGTGATCGCGACGCGGTGGCCGGCATCGAGGAAGGACTGGGCGATGGCGCGGCCGATGCCGCGGTTGCCGCCGGTGACGAGCACGGTGCGAGGGGTCATGCCCGCCAGCCTATGGCTCGGCCGGATTCCGCCCACAGCACAGACGCCGCCGCACGCGCGCGCGTAGAGTGGCAAGAGCCATGCGACAGCGATCCGCGTCGATCACCGACCTCCCGATCTCCCCTGACGAGGAACGTCAGAGGCGATTCCGGCTGTACCTGATCCTCATGCTCGTGCGCGTGGCGGCCCTCGGCGTCTTCTTCGTGGTGCCGGACTGGTGGAAGCTGATCCCCGCCTTCTTCGCGGTGTTCCTGCCGTACTTCGCGGTGGTGATCGCCAACGCCACGACGCGCGGCCCCGCAGACACGGGTCGGATCTCGCCGAACGCCCTGCCCGCCGCGCCGACGCACCACGACGGCCCCGCCGATCCGGACGACGCCGCGCGCCGCGGCGGTCCTGCGCAGTCGACCGACGGATCGCCGAGGACGGAGCCCACGGCGTGAGCCTGCTCTCGATGCTCGATGGCGACACGGGCACGCGCTGCTCCGCCGCGGGCTGCACGGCGCCGGCCGTGCACGCGGTGCACTGGCGCAACCCGCGGATCCACGACGTCGACCGGGTGAAGACCTGGGCCGCGTGCGATGCGCATCGCGAGTCGCTCGCCGCCTGGCTCCGGTCGCGCGCGTTCCCCGTCACGATCACCGCCTTCGGCGAGACGGTCGAGCGGGTCGCCTGATGCTGCGCCTCCTCCGCGAGCCGCGCTGGCTCGGCTACCTCGCGATGGCCGTGGTCTTCGCGATCGTCTGCTGCGCACTGGGCGTCTGGCAGTGGCAGCGCCGCGAGCAGGCGCTCGCCGCGATCGACCGCCTGGAGTCGAACTACGACCGCGCACCTGCGGCGGTCGCGGATGTCCTGCCCGCCCTCGACGCGTTCGACATCGACCAGCAGTGGACCCCGGTGGTCGTCGAGGGCGAGTACCTCGTCGAGGAGCAGCTGCTGCTGCGCGGCCGCTGGCGAGACGGCGAGGTCGGCTTCGACGTGATCACGCCGTTCCGCACCACGGACGGCACCGTCTTCGTCGTCGACCGCGGATGGATCGACCAGGCCGAGGGCGCGGAGCAGCCGGTCTCGGCGCCCTCGACGCCCGCAGGCCGGACGACGGTGGTCGCCCGGCTGCGACCGAACGAGGGCACGATCGCCGGGCGAGGCGCGCCCGTCGGGCAGATCGCCTCGGTCGACCTGCCGTCGCTCGCCGCGCAGCTCGGCGACCCCGTCTACACGGGCGCGTACGGCCTGCTCGTCAGCGAGGGCGACGGCGTGCCGACCGACGTCGCGGTCGCGACCCGGCCCGTGCTCGACGAGGGGCCGCACCTGTCGTACTCGCTGCAGTGGTACGTGTTCGCCCTCGGTGGCTTCGCCGCGCTCTGGTGGGCGCTGCGCGACGCGCGCCGCGCGGAGGCGACGCCCGTCGACGCGCCGGTGCGGCGGCGCCGCAGCGACGCCGACATCGAGGACGACATCCTCGACCGTCGCTGATCAGGCGACGGGCTGCGGCGCGCGGCGTCCCGCCTCGGGCACGCGCGGCGACCGGAGCACGGCAGCCGTCGCGATGAGGATGCCGACCGCGAGCAGCGCGGTCGCCGTGGCGACGGGTGCGCTCGGCGCGATGATCGACTCCCCGCGGAGCGCCTGCCAGAGCGTGATCGCGGTGACGCCGGCCCAGGCGGTGCCCGCGATCCACGCGAGCCGCGTCCGCGTCACGACACTGGCGAGCAGCGGCACGCGCCGCACGAGGGCTTCCAGCCCCCAGACGAGCAGCGGCAGGCCCTGCAGCGCGTGCATCCCGATGAAGTGGGGCGCGCGCAGGTCGCCGCCCTCGACCGACCAGCCCAGCAGCGGCAGACCGGCTCCCCCGTCGGCGATGCCGACCGCGTGGGCACCGGCGACGCCCTGGAAGTCGCTGAGCTGCGCGCTCGTGGGGCCGGTCATGAGGAACGCGAGCCCCATCCCGGCGAGCCCCACCACGATGCCCGCCCGCAGCGCCGCCCGGCGGGCGGGGTCGCCGTCCCGACGGCGCCAGACGAGCACGCCGAGCACGAGCGTGAGCAGCCACACCGCGGCGATCGAGGCGCCCATGAGCGAGTAGAGCGCGCTCGCCACGGCCGTCGCGACGTTGAAGTGGCTCGTGCTCCCCTGCGCGACGGCCGCCACGATGACGACCTGCTCCGCGAGCAGCAGCAGCGCGATCGCCGTGCCGAGCCACCACAGCCAGCGTCGACGCGGCAGCGTGTCGAGGATCAGCGCGATCGTGGCGGCGAAGATCGCGATCGAGATCGAGAACTTCAGCGGCTTGAGCCACCCGTTCGCGCCGAGGATCTCGACCGGCGCGATGACCGCGAGCACGACGCTCGCGACCGCCGAGACGCCCATGAGGGCGGTGAGGGCGACGAGCGGACCGTGCAGGCGCTGGGTCACGAGGCGCTGGGTCGAGTGGCGCTGCGTCATGACGGCTCCCGGTCGAGCTGGCGGTCGAGCTCGCGCAGCTCGGCGGCGGGCGGCTGCGCGGGGTCGCGCATGGCCGCGTGCGCCGCGGCCTCCTGCGCGATGCGGCGCAGCCCGGCGATGAGCGTGTCGCCGAGCACGGTGCCGACGGCGACGATCGCTGCCATGCGCGAGCGGTCCGGGGCGGCGACGGTCACGGCGAGCTCCGCGCGCGCGGCCTCGTCGGCGGCGCGCGCGTAGGGCTCGAGCAGGCCGGTCAGCTCGGGCAGGTCGAGCGCGCGGTAGGCGTCGAGCACGCGCGCCGACTGCAGCATCCCCGGGTTCTCGTCGTGGGTCGACCAGCCCATCCGGTCGGCGACCGCGCGCACCGCCGCGACCGACTCCCGCGAGGCCGCAGCCTCGGGGACGGGGATCGCGGCCTGCGCCGTGCGCATGAGGTCGAGGATCGGCACCGACTCGTCGTCCGCGGCCGCGAGCACCCGCTGCGCCGCCTGCACGCTCAGGCCGCCGGTCTCGAGCAGCGCCCGGATGAGCCGCAGCCGTGCCGCGTGGCCGTCGTCGTACTCGGAGCGGTTGTAGCCGACGCGCTCGGGCGGCGGCAGCAGCCCCTCCCGCACGTAGAACTTGATGGAGGCGCTGCTGACCTCTGTCCGCTCGCTCAGCTCACCGATCCGCATGTCGATAGTGTCGCTGTCGATAGCGCCACTGTCAATAGCGGAAGATGTGGGCCGACGCCCGTCGCCTCAGTCCCGGATGGTCGGGATCGCCTCCGTCTTGAGCGCCGGCACGTGCCAGCGCAGCAGCTCGCTCATGATGCGCAGCGCCGTCACGACGGCGGCGATGATGGCGAGCACGAGCCAGTGGCCGTAGCCGAGCGCGACCGCGGCAGCCGCGCCGCTCGAGCCGACGAGCGCGGGCAGCAGGTAGAGCCGGGAGTCGCGCCGGAAGACGGCCGGGATGTCGTTGGCGAGCGCGTCGCGCAGCATGCCGCCGCCGATGCCGGTCAGCATGCCGACGAAGGCGGCGCCGACCGGGCCGACGCCGTGCTCGATCGCCTTCCGCGCCCCCTCGACGGCGAAGATGCCGAGGCCGATCGCGTCGAAGACGAGCACGGGCCGGTCGAGCCGCTCCATCCAGCGGTGCAGCGCGAGGACGACGAGCGCGCCGCCCAGGGCGACCGCGAGCATCCACCAGTCGACGAGCGCCGCGACCGGGGTCGCACCGATGAGCATGTCGCGCAGCATGCCGCCGCCCGTCGCGGTCACGACCGCGAGCCCCGCCATGCCGACGACGTCCATGCGCTTCTGCACCGCGAGCAGCGCGCCCGAGATGGCGAACGCGAGGATGCCGATCGCCGAGAACGCATCGCGGACCACGGCGAGCCAGCCGGTGGGCTCCTCCATCGCAGCTCCTCGTCTCTCGCGTCAGGCCAGGCCGATGAGGTCCAGGTACTCCGGGCTCCAGAGGTCCTCGGTGCCGTCGGGCATGATCAGCACGCGCTCGGGGTCGAGCGCCTCGACCGCGCCCTCGTCGTGGCTGACGAGGATGACCGCGCCCTCGTACGCACCGAGCGCGCCGAGGATCTCCTCGCGGCTCGCGGGGTCGAGGTTGTTCGTCGGCTCGTCGAGCAGCAGCAGGTTGGCGCTCGAGACCACGAGCATCGCGAGCGACAGGCGCGTCTTCTCGCCGCCGGAGAGCACGCGCGCCGGCTTGTCGGCGTCGTCCCCGGTGAACAGGAACGAGCCGAGCACGCGCCGCGCCTCGGTCGACGTGATGTCGGGCGACGCCGACAGCATGTTCGACAGCACCGAGCGCTCGACGTCGAGGGTCTCGTGCTCCTGGGCGTAGTAGCCGACCTTGAGGCCGTGCCCGCGGTCGATCTCGCCGGTGTCGCTCTGCGAGACGCCGGCGAGGATGCGCAGCAGCGTCGTCTTCCCGGCGCCGTTGAGCCCCAGGATCACGACGCGCGAACCGCGGTCGACCGCGAGGTCGACGGCGGTGAAGATCTCGAGCGAGCCGTACGACTTCGAGAGGTCGCGCGCCATGATCGGCGTCTTGCCGACCGGCGCGGGCTTCGGGAAGCGCAGCTTCGCCACGCGGTCGACGGCGCGCTCGTCCTCGAGGCCGGAGCGCATCCGCTCGGCGCGCTTCGCCATCTGCTTCGACGCGACGGCCTTCGACGCCTTCGCGCCCATCTTCGCGGCCTGCATCTCGAGCTGGCTCGCCGCCTTCTCGACGTTGGCGCGCTCGCGCTTGCGGCGCTCCGCGTCGGCCTCGCGCTGCCGCAGGTAGAGCTTCCACGACATGTTGTAGATGTCGATGACCTGCCGGTTGGCGTCGAGGTAGAAGACGCGGTTGACGGTCTCCTCGACGAGCTGCACGTCGTGGCTGATGATGAGCAGGCCCCCCTGGTAGCCCTTGAGGAACTCGCGCAGCCACGTCACGGAGTCGGCATCGAGGTGGTTCGTCGGCTCGTCGAGCAGCATCGTGTCGGCGCCGGAGAAGAGGATGCGCGCGAGCTCGATGCGGCGGCGCTGGCCGCCGGAGAGCGTCTCGAGCTGCTGGTCGAGGATGCGGTCGGGCAGCTGCAGGTTCGACGCGATCGCGGCGCCCTCGGCCTCGGCCGCGTAGCCGCCGAGCGCGAGGAAGCGGTCCTCGAGCCGGCTGTAGCGGCGCATCGCGTCGTCGGCGACGGTGCCGCCCTCGCCCATCTGCTCGGTCGCGAGCCGCATGCCCTCGACGAGCTCGCCGAGGCCGCGTGCGTCGAGGATGCGCCGGCGGGCCGTCTGCTTGGGGTCGCCCGAGCGCGGGTCCTGCGGCAGGTACCCGATCTCGCCGCTGCGCTCGACCTTGCCCGAGAAGGTGTGGCCGTCGCGGTCGTCGCTGATGCCGGCGAGCACCTTCGTCATGGTCGTCTTGCCGGCGCCGTTGCGCCCGACCAGGCCGATCTTGTCGCCCCGCTCGATGCGGAAGGAGACGTCGGTCATGAGCGTCCGCGGGCCGACGGAGAGCTCGAATCCGGACACGGCGATCACGCGCGGGAGCCTCTCTCGAAGTTGGTGGGTGGCCGGCTCGCGTTGAGCGAGCCAGCCGTCCAGCCTACCAGCGGGTCGAGCGGCCCGGCACCCGCGCCGCAGCGCCGGTCAGCCCGGGTTCTCAGCGCAGGGTCGTCAGCCCAAGGTCGTCAGCGCCACGGCTGCACGAGCTCCTGGATCGACTCCGTGAGCGACGCCTGCAGCAGCGGGCCGAACGTCACGCGCCGCGCGCCGCTCGCGCGGATCTCGTCCAGCTGGCCGACCACCGAGCCCTTGACAGGGTGGGCGGTGACGTTGACGGGCAGCGACACCCGGGCGAGGATCGCGGCGAGCGCCTCGGGCGTCGGCGGCTTCACCGGGTAGAGCGACCGTGCCCCGGCCTGCTCCGCGAGCTCCATGCGGAGGATCGCCTGCTCGAGCGGGTCGCCGCCGTGCAGCTCCGGCCGCGCGAAGGCGTCGGTGCGCGCGTTGATCACGACGTCGACGCCGGCGGCGTCGGCCGCGGCGCGGAGGCCCGCGACGTAGTCCGCGTGCTCCTGCGCCTCGCGCATCCGGCCCTCGCCGTGCACGGTGTCCTCGACGTTGAGGCCCACGGCGCCCGCCTCGAGCAGCCGCTCGATGAGCTCCGCGGGCTCGGCGCCGTAGCCCGACTCGACGTCGGCCGAGACCGGCACGTCGACCGATGCGACGATGCGGGCGATGCCCTCCATCGCGTCGTCGAGGGTCATGCCCTCGCCGTCCTCCTGGCCGCGCGACTCGGCGAGCGGGTGGCTGCCGATCGTGATGGCGGCGAAGCCCGCGTCGACGAGGGTGCGCGCCGACCACGCGTCCCACGCGGTGGGGAGCACGACGAACTCGTCGTGCATCGTCAGCAGTGCGGTGGCCTTGGTGGAGAGATCGCTCATGGGCCGATCGTATGGGCCGTCGGCAGCGCGGGCCTGTGGATGCGGTGCGCGGGACCGTCGCACCCCTAGGCTGGCGGCATGACTGCGCCGCGCCCGTTCCCCCGCCGCTCCTCATCCGCCGCCGCCGTGCTCGCGAAGCCGGTGCTCGCCGACGTGCTCGTCGGTCAGCGCACGCTCGTCAAGGACGTGCTGCTCGTCGCCGCCGGCATCGCCGTCGTCGCCGCGCTCGCGCAGGTCGAGGTGCCGATGTGGCCCGTCCCGGTCACCGGCCAGACGCTCGGCGTCATGCTCGTCGCCGCGACCCTCGGGTTCCGCCGCGGCGTCGCCGCGATGGTCGGCTACCTCGTGCTGGGCGTCGCGGGCGCCCCGATCTTCGCGACCTTCACCGGCGGCATCGCCGCGATCGGCAAGCCGAGCTTCGGCTTCATCATCGGCTTCATCGCGACCGCCGCGGTGGTCGGCTGGCTCGCGGAGCGCCGCTGGGACCGCCGCCCGCTGCTCGCCGTCGCGCTCTTCGGTGCCGCGAGCCTCATCCCCTTCGCGTTCGGCATCCCCTACATGGCCGCCGTCCTCGCCGCGATGGGCGCGCCCGTCGACCTCCCCGGCGCGCTCGCCCTCGGCTTCCTGCCGTTCATCGTCGGCGGCGTCGTGAAGTGGGCGCTCGCCGCGGCCCTCATGCCCGCCGCATGGGCGGGCGTGCGTGCGATGGACCGCCGCGTCGGCTGACCGGATCCACGACGAAGGCCCGCGCTCGCGCGCGGGCCTTCGTCGTGCTCGCTGCTGCGATCAGCGGCGCGGGTTCCAGGTGCCCTGGGCGACGTCCGGCACGAAGTCGGTGAGGTCGACGGGCCAGCGCACCGTCTGCCCCGTCTGCGCCGACTGGTAGGCGGCCATGAGCAGCTCGGCCACGGCCACGCCGTTCCGCAGCGACTCCATCGGCTGCTCGCCGCGCAGGAAGCACGCCGCGACGTGGCGGTTCTCGCCGGTGTAGCCGTAGGTGGCCGCCTCGTCGGCGACGACCGGCATGAGGCCCTGCTCGGCGTTCTGCTTCTCGAGCATGTCCTCGCCGACGCCCTGGCCGATGGCGCGCGACAGGAACACCTTCGACTCGGTCGACGACGTGTCGGACTGCATCGAGTACTCGGGGCCGAGCAGCTCGAACGAGAGCCGCAGCCCCGCGCCGACGTAGCTCCACGAGGTGGTGCCCTCGGCGATGACCGTCTCGCCGTCGCCGTTCACGAACTCCCACGCGGCGCGGGCGTAGTCCTCGCTCGGACGCTCGCGGTAGTCGGGGGCGCCGGGGTAGAGCTCGAGCAGCTGCTCGGCGTACGCCGGTCGGCCCCACTTGAGCGACTGGATGCTCGCGGTCACCGAGACGGGCGTGAGCCAGTCGGCCGGATCGACCCCCGGCGGGGTGAGCAGGTACCTGCCCGCCTCGACCGAGTGGCACATCATGTCGCTCAGCACGCCGCCGCCCTGCTTGGCGCCGTCCCAGAACCACGCCTTGTGCGGGCCCGAGTGCTCCTCGGCGCAGCGCGCGAGGTAGGGCGTGCCGGCCTCGCTCGCGCCGCGACGCCAGACGAGCTCGTGGGCGCGCGTGATCGCGGGCGAGTAGACCTGGTTCTCGAGGTAGGCGTGCAGCAGGCCCGCCGACTCGACGAGCTGGAGGATCTCCCGCGCCTCGGCCACGGTGCGGCCGAGCGGCTTCTCGATGGCGATGCCGGTGAGCGCCGCGCCGCCCTGCACCTCCTCGACGATCGCGCGGATGACCTCGAGGCGGGAGTCGTTCGGGGTGAGCACCCAGACGGCGTCGACCCGGTCGTCCCGGACGAGCGCGCGCACGTCGTCGTGCGCGGTCACGTCGGTGCCGACGCCGATCTCCTCGGCGATGGTCGCGAGCCGCGAGGCGCTCTCGCGGGTGCGCGAGGCGACGGCGACGACGTCGGCGTCGCGCACGCCGGTCCACGAGCGCACGTGGAACTCGCCGATGAAGCCGGCGCCGATGATGCCGACGCCGAGCACGGAGCGCTGAGCCATGGTGGGGATCCTCTCGATCACGGGGTGCAGCAGGGGCTGCGGATCAGGTGCGCAGCTTGCGCTGGCGGCCGTAGACCGCCAGCAGCGCGATGAGCACGACGCCCTGCACGACGATGCGCGCCCATTCGGGCATGCTGAGCGTCGTCAGGAGGCTGGTGAGCACGGTCAGCACGATCGCTCCGATCGCGCTGCCGAGGTAGCCGCCGACGCCGCCGGCGACGAGCGTCCCGCCGATCACGACGGCGGCGATCGACGGCAGGGTCAGGTCGTTCGCGAGGTTCAGGAAGACCTGCTGCGAGTAGCCGACCATCGCGATGCCGCCGAGCGCGGCGAAGATCGAGCTCAGCACGTAGGCGGTCACGGTGACCCGGCCGACGGGCACGCCCGAGAGCCGGGCGGCCTCGCGGCCGGAGCCGGTCGCGTAGAGCTGCATGCCGAACGTGGTGCGCCGCAGCACGAGCGTCACGACGACGGCGAGCAGCGCCCAGACGAGCAGGATGCCGGGGATGCCGAGCACGTCGCGGCCGTTCACGAGCTGCACGAGCGAGGGGGCGGCGCGGCCGTCGGCGACGCCGCCGGTGACGACGAGGATGAGCCCGCCGACCACGCCGAGCATGCCGAGCGTCATGACGAACGGCGGGATGCGCAGCAGCACGATGCCGAGGCCGTTCGCGAGGCCGATGAGGGCGGCGACGCCGACCGCGAGCAGGATGCCCGGGACGAGCAGCGCATCCGACCCGTTCATGGTGCGGCTCGCGAGGATCGCGCCGAGCGTCGCGACGGTGCCGACCGAGAGGTCGATGCCCTCGCCGCCGGAGAGCACGACGATGGTCTGGCCGATCGCGATGATGCCGAGGAACGACGCCACGCGGAGCATGTTCACGATCTGGTCGGGCGAGGCGAAGCCGGGCTTGAGGATGCCTCCGACGACGACGAGCAGGATCGCGATGACCGCGGCGATGACGACGGGGTCCCGCAGCAGGGTGCGCGCGCGGGTCGCGGTCGTGGGCTTCATCGCTGCCGCCTCGGTGCACCGAGCGCGCTCAGCGCGAGCGCGAGGATGACGACGAGGCCCGCGGCGAGCGCGCGCCACGAGGTGGGCAGGCTCAGCGCGAAGAGGATCGTCGAAGCGAGCGAGAGCGTGATCGCGCCCGCGATCGCCCCGATGGGTGAGCCGATGCCGCCGCGCAGCGCGATCCCGCCGACGACGACGGCCGCGACGCTGTTGAGCGCGAGGTCCCCGCCGATGAAGGGGTCGCCCGAGCCGGAGTTGCCGAGCACGGCGAGGCCGGCGAGGCCGCAGATGACGCCGCAGATCGCGTACGACGCGAGCTGCGCGCCCGCGACGGGCACGAGCGACGCGAAGGCGGCAGCGGGTCCGCCGCCGGTGGCGCGGATGTGCCGCATGATGCGCAGGTGCCGCACGACGAGCCAGCCGGCAGCGACCGCGACGACGAGCAGCACCGAGACGGGCACGCCGCCGACGGCCTGGCGGAAGGTGCCGGTGATGATGGCGGGCACGGTGCCGCCCGGCGAGGGCAGCACGAGCAGCGCCAGCCCGGAGAAGACGGATGCGGTCGCGAACGTCGCGATGAGCGGCTGCAGGCGCAGGCGGCTGACCACGAGGCCGTTGACGATGCCGCACGCGAGGCCGACGCCGATCGCGGTGAGGAAGCCGAGCGGCACGCTGCCCGCCTCGCCCTGCATCACCTGCACGGCGACGACGCTCGAGAGCGCGACGATCGCGCCGGCGGAGAGGTCGAGGCCCCCGCCGATCACCACGATCGCCTGGGCGACCGCGACGAGCACGAGCGGCAGGAAGGTCGCGAACGTCGAGGCGACGCCGTAGGGGCTGAGCAGGTTGGGCTGCAGCGCGACGGCCGCGACCACGGCGACGATCAGCAGCGCGGCGGTCGCCCACGAGGCGACGCGCACGCGGCCGAGCCGCTCGGTCAGCGGCCGGCGCTCCTCGATGGCTGCGACGGTGGGTGTCTGGGTCACGGGGTTCCCTCGTGGGTGTCGTCCGGAGCGGTCTCGCCGCGCGTGCGGGCGGGCTGCTGTCCCGGCGCCTGCTGTCCCGGCGCCTGCTCGCCCTCGCCGATGACGAGCGCCGCCTGCACGAGCCGCTCCTCGGTGATCTCGTCGCCGACGAGCTCGGCGCGCACGGCGCCCTCGAACAGCACGAGCACGCGGTCGCACACGGTCACGAGCTCGCGGTCCTCGCTCGAGTTGATGATGACGGTCGCGCCGTCGTCGGCCATGCGGCGGATGATGCGGTAGATCTCGGCCTTCGCGCCGACGTCGACGCCCTTCGTCGGGTCGTCGAGCAGCACGACGCCGGGCTCCGTGAGCAGCCACTTGCCGAACACGACCTTCTGGGCGTTGCCGCCGGAGAGGCTCGAGATCGGGTCGCCGAGGCCGCCGATCTTGATGGCGAGCGCCTCGACCATCGACTCGGCGGCGGTGCGCTCGCGCCGCGCGGAGATGACGCCCGCGCGGGTGCGGCGCCCGAGGCTCGCGATCGCGAGGTTCTCCTGGATGGGCCGGGGCGGCAGGGTGCCCTGCGTGCCGCGGTCGCCGGGCACGAGCGCGATGCCGCGCGCCGCCGCGGTGCGCGGCGAGGCGAGCCGCACGGGCTCGCCGTCGACCTCGACGTCGCCGGTGGCGGCGGTCGCGCCGAAGAGCGCGAGCAGCAGCTCGGACTGCCCCTGGCCCTGCAGGCCGCCGAGCCCGACGACCTCGCCCGCACGGGCCTCGAGGTCGATGCCGCGCAGCGCGCCGCCGGCGAGGCCGCGAGCGGTGAGGCGCACGCGGCCGCTCGGCCGCTCGCCGTGCTCCCGCTCGACCGCCTGCACGTCGCCGACCATGAGCCGCACGAGCTCGTCGGGCGTCGTGCCGGCCATCGCCGTCTCGGCGACCGTCTCGCCGGAGCGGAGGATCGTCGCGCGGTCGCACAGCTCGGTGATCTCGTCGAGCCGGTGCGAGACGAAGAGCACGGCGGTGCCGCGATCGCGCAGCTCCCGCACGATCTCGAACACGACCGCGACCTGGTCGCGGTGCAGCGAGGCGGTCGCCTCGTCGAGGATGAGGATGCGCGGCTCCCGCAGCAGTGCCTTGCCGATCTCGACGAGCTGCTGCTGGCCGGGCGTCAGCTCGCGCACGGGCTGCTCGGCGTGGACGGCGCCGAGCGCCGGCGCGAGCCGCTCGAGCACGGGCCGCGCCCGCCTGCGGGCGGCGCGCCCCGACAGGAAGCCCGCGGTGGCGGGCTCGCTGCCGAGCACGAGGTTCTCGCCCACCGTGAGCTCTGGCACGAGGCTGAGCTGCTGGTAGACGGCGGCGACGCCGAGGCGTGCCGCGGCCCGCGGGGAGCCGATGCGCACCGGCTGCCCCGCGAGCTCGATCTCGGCCTCGTCCGGGCGGACGGATCCGGCCAGCACCTTGCCGAGGGTGGACTTGCCGGAGCCGTTCGGGCCCAGCAGGCCGTGGACCTCGCCGCCCGCTGCGGTGAGGCTCGCGCCCCGCAGCGCGCGGACGCCGCCATAGCGCTTGTGCACGCCGCTGAGGCGCACGAGCGGCGAGGTCTCGGTCATCGTCGGTCCTACTGCAGGAACTGCTGGACGTCCTCGGCGGAGAGCACCGAGTCGAGCACGTAGGTGTCGGGCTGGCTCTCGACCTCGCCCCAGATCTCGTCGAAGTTCTCGGCCGTCACGGCCTCCTCGAGCTCCAGCACGATGTTGTGGCCGTCCTGCAGCTGCGACTCGTCGAGCTCGGCGCCCTGCAGCATCGCCATGGCGATGTGCAGCGCGGTCGCGCCCGTTCCCGGCGGGTTCACGACGCCGATGGACTCGAAGCCGTCGGCCTGCTCGCTCCAGAGCCGGAGGAAGCCGTTGCGGGCCTCGCCCGACATCACGATCTCGTCCTGCTTCTCGGCGGCGATGAGCGCCTGCAGCACGCCGAGGGCCATGCCGTCCTGCGTCCAGACGCCGTCGATGTCGGGGTAGGTGGCGAGCAGGTTGCCCATCTCCTGCTGACCCGTGGCCTGGTCCCAGCCGCCGTCAGCGGTGGTGAGCACCTCGATGCCGGCCTCCTCGAACACGGCCTGCGCCGCGCCCCAGCGGGCCTCGTTGGCGGGGTGGCCCGAGATGCCGTTGACCGCGACGATGCTGCCGCCGTCGCCGACCTTCTCGGCGAGCCACTCGGCGCTCGTCTCGGCCCACAGCTCCTGGTCGATGCCGACGTTGATGACGCTCTCGGCGGTCACCGCCTGGTCGATCGCGAAGACGAGGATGCCCTGGTCCGTGGCCTCCTGGAACACCTGGTCGAGCGCGGAGCCCGAGTTGGGGTCGGCGATGATCGCGTCGACGCCGGCGTTGATGAGGTTGCGGACCTGCTGGATCTGGCCGTTGACGTCGGTGTCGGCGTTCTCGAGCACGAGCTCCTCGAGCGTGCCGGCCTCCTGGTACTCCGCGGCGGCCTCCTCGATGTCGGCCACCATCTGCGTCCGGTACTCGGAGCCGACGAAGCCGTTGCTGATGCCGATGGTGAAGGGGCCGGCCGCTGCTGCGTCCGATCCGCTGGGGGCCGGCTCGTTCGAGACGGTCGAGCAGCCTGCGACGACGAGGGTTGCCGTCGCCAGAGCCGCGAATCCGAGTGCGCGCTGTCGCATGTCGATGCCTCCTTGCATCCGTGTCCGCACTTTCATGCAGACTGCGAAAAATGGTGAGGCCAGTGTTGCACGACCGTGCGGCGACGCCTAGCACCGTGGCCGAATCGTGACCTACGCGTCGAGCAGCCGCTCCAGCGATCCGAAGGCGTCGACCGCGATCGCGGCTGCGCCGAGCAGCGCGCCCTCGCCGTCCGCCGAGGCGGGCACGAGCCTCGGGATGTGCAGCACCCGGCCGGTGAGGCGGCGCTCGAGCTCCGGGACGACCGTGTCGGCGAGCGGGGCGAAGCGGCCGGCGAGCACGATGACCTCCGGATCGAGCAGCGCGCACACGTTGGCGAGCGCGACCGCGAACTCGTCGAGCACGCGCCGGGCGAACGCGCCGGCGGGCGACCGCTCCCCCGCTCGCGCGAACACCGCCGCGAAGGGCTCGACGCCCGCGGGCAGCTCGATGCCGTCGGCGGCCGCGCGCCGCACGAGCCCGGCGGAGCCGAGCTGCGACTCCAGGTCGCCGAAGTCGACGTAGAGGCGGTCGATCGAGTCCGGCCCGACGAGCATGCGGCCGATCTGCCCGGCGAAGCCGCGGCTGCCCTCGAGGATCCTGCCGTGCTCGACGATGCCGGCGCCGACGCCCTCGAAGACGGCGAGCGCCATGAGGCTCGTCGCCTCGCGGTGCTCGCCCCAGCGCGACTCGGCCACGGCGATGAGGTTGGCGTCGTTCCCGACCGCGACGGGCGCGTCGAGGCGCTGGCGCAGCAGGTCGCCGAGGTGGATGCCGTGCCAGTGCAGCGCGGGCGCGAAGTCGATCGTGCCGTCCGCCTGCACGGGGCCGGGGATCGCGACGCCGATCGCGACCGGGCGCCGTCGGCCGTGCGGCGCGTGCCAGGCGGCCTCGATGGCGTGCAGCGTGTGCGCGAGCCGCTCGTCAGCGCCGGGCGGTGCATCCAGCCGCTCGCTCCAGCGCACGGTGCCGCCGAGGTCGACGAGTGCGAGCGTCGTGTGGTGGTCCGCGACGTCGACGGCGAGCACGGTGGCGGCCGACTCGTCGACCCGCACCCGCCCGAGCGGCCTGCCGCCGGCGGGTCCGACGGCGCTCTGCTCGACGAGCAGCCCGGCGTCGATGAGCGCGACGACCGCGCGCGACACCGTCGCGACGCTGAGGCCGGTCGCCGCGGCGAGCTCCGCGCGCGACGCGTCGCCGGCCGTGCGGGCGGCCGCGAGCACCGATGCGCGGTTGCGCCGGGTCGTCGACTGCGAGCTCACCCGCTCATCCTGCACCCGGCGGCGGCGCGAGGCGCGCCGGGCGCGCGGGGCACCGCGTACCCTTGCAGACGTGAACGATGCGCAGCCCACCCAAGCCTCCGAGCCCGACGGCGAGCGCACCACGTTCGCCAGCCTCGGCCTCCCTCCCGCCATCCTGAAGGCCCTCGACGACGTGGGCTACGAGACACCGTCGGCGATCCAGGCCGAGACCATCCCGCCGCTGCTCGGCGGCCGCGACCTCATCGGCCTCGCGTCGACCGGCACGGGCAAGACGGCCGCGTTCGCGCTCCCCGTGCTCGCCGCGATCGACGTCGCGCGCCGCAGCCCGCAGGCGCTCGTGCTCACGCCCACGCGCGAGCTCGCCGTGCAGGTGTGCGAGGCGTTCGAGCGCTACGCGGCGCACCTCGGCGGCGTGCACGTGCTGCCGATCTACGGCGGCCAGGGCTACGGCGTGCAGCTGTCGGCGCTCCGCCGCGGCGTGCACGTCATCGTCGGCACCCCCGGCCGCATCATGGACCACCTCGCGAAGGGCACGCTCGACCTCTCCGGCCTCACGCACGTCGTGCTCGACGAGGCCGACGAGATGCTTCGGATGGGCTTCGCCGAGGACGTCGACCAGATCCTGCAGTCGACGCCGCCCGAGAAGCAGGTCGCCCTCTTCTCGGCGACCATGCCGCGGCAGATCCGCGCGATCTCGCAGCAGCACCTGCGCGAGCCCGTCGAGATCACGGTGCGCGGCAGCGCGTCGACGTCGCCGAGCATCACCCAGCGCGCGCTGATGGTCTCGTACCAGCAGAAGCTCGAGGCGCTCACGCGCGTGCTCGAGGTCGAGCCGTTCGAGGCGGCGATCGTCTTCACCCGCACGCGCAACGAGACCGAGACGGTCGCGGAGCGCCTGCGGGCGCGCGGCTACGCCGCCGCCGGCATCTCGGGCGACGTCGCGCAGCCGCAGCGCGAGAAGATGATCGAGCAGCTGCGCTCCGGCGACCTCGACGTGCTCGTGGCGACCGACGTCGCGGCGCGCGGGCTCGACGTCGAGCGCATCAGCCACGTCATCAACTACGACCTGCCGATCGACACCGAGTCGTACGTGCACCGCATCGGCCGGACGGGCCGCGCGGGGCGCACGGGCGACGCGATCAGCTTCGTCACCGCGCGCGAGCGGCGCATGCTCAGCCAGATCGAGAAGGCGACCCGCGGCACGGTCGCCGTCATGCCGATGCCGAGCGCCGACGAGGTGAACTCGACGCGCCTGACGCGCTTCGACGACGCCATCACCGCCGCGCTCGGGCAGAGCGACCGGATCGAGCGGTTCCGCGAGATCGTCGCCCACTACGTCGAGCACCACGACGTGCCGCAGGAGGACGTCGCCGCTGCGCTCGCCGTCGTCGCGCAGGGCGAGACGCCGCTGCTGCTCGACGAGCGCGCCGACCGCGCGCTGCAAGCGTCGCGCGCCGACCGACCCGACCGGCCGGACCGCCCCGCCCGCGCTGAGGGCGACGGCGAGCGCCGCTCGCGCCGCGGACCGTCGGATGCGACGACGTACCGCCTCGCCGTGGGCAGCCGCAAGGGCGTCGAGCCGCGGCAGATCGTCGGCGCGCTCGCGAACGAGGGCGGCCTGGGCCGCGACGACTTCGGACGCATCCAGATCCGCTTCGACCACACGCTCGTCGAGCTGCCCGAGCTCGACCGCTCGCAGCTCGAGCAGCTCTCGAAGACCCGCATCATGGGTGTGCCGATCGACATCCAGGTCGACACGGGTGCGCGGCCGTCGCGCGGCGACCGCGGTGACCGCGGTGGGCGCGGGTCCGACGAGCGTCCGCCGCGGAAGCCGCGCCAGGGTCGGGAGCGCTGACCGCTCGGTGCCCCACCCAGAAGCCCACCTGCCCGAGCCGCGCAGGCGCGCGAGCCTCGAGGTGCTGCGCGCCGAGGCCGCAGACGAGCGCTCGGTGCTCGTCGAGGAGCGCCTGCGCGCCGGCGAGGACCCCTGGGAGTTCATGACCGAGCTGCCGAGCGTCGACGAGATCGTCGTGCTGCTGCTGCGCGCCGAGCGGATCCTCCTGCCCGCCGCGGTGCGCCCGGACCACGAGACCAGCGACCGCGTGCTGCGCCGCATCGTCGACGACTACCCGCCGCTCGCCACCACCGTCTGGTCGATGCTGTCGGTGGCGGAGCCGGAGCGGGCGTGGGCGCCGCGGGTGAGTCGGGCGGGGTGAACGGGCCCTGGATGCGCGAGAAGGGGACGACCCTGGGGTCGTCCCCTTCGTGCTGGTCGGGATCTTCTCAACCGTGAGGCCGGGAGAGCTCGCTCGCCAGATGGTGAAACCCAGATCGCTCGCTTGCGCTCGCGACGGCGTTGGGTCGGACGATCCACTGGATCGTCCGGGTCCTGCAGCTCGAGCTCACCCCGAGCTCACGCGGTTCGCTAGATCGTGAAACCCAACGCCCTCATCATCTCGCGGCCGTCCTCGGTGATCCGCTCCGGACCCCACGGCGGCATCCACACCCAGTTGATGCGGAACTGCTCCACGACGCCGTCGAGCTTCTCGGCGATCTCGGTCTCGATCACGTCGGTGAGCGGGCAGCCCGCCGAGGTGAGCGTCATCGAGATCACGAGCGCGCGCTGCTCGTCGTCCCAGGCGAGGTCGTAGACCAGGCCCAGGTCGACGATGTTGACGTCGAGCTCGGGGTCGACGACATCCTTGAGCGCCTCGGTGACCTCGTCGAACTTCGTCGCGTCGATCTCGACGAGGGCCATCAGACGCCGGCCTTCAGGTAGCGGTCGTAGCCCTCGTCCTCGAGGCGGTCGGCCAGCTCGCGGCCGCCCTGCTCGGCGATGCGCCCGTTGACGAACACGTGCACGAAGTCGGGCTGGATGTAGCGCAGGATGCGCGTGTAGTGCGTGATGAGCAGCACACCGAGGCCGGTCTCGCCCTTGATGCGGTTCACGCCCTCCGAGACGATGCGCAGCGCGTCGACGTCGAGGCCCGAGTCGGTCTCGTCGAGCACGGCGAACTGCGGGCGCAGGAGCTCCATCTGCAGGATCTCGTGGCGCTTCTTCTCGCCGCCCGAGAAGCCCTCGTTCACGTTGCGCTCGCCGAACGACGGGTCCATGCGCAGCTGCTCCATGGCCGTGCGCACGTCGCCGATCCACTGGCGCACGCGGGGAGCCTCGCCCGACACCGCGGTCTTCGCGGTGCGCAGGAAGTTCGAGACCGTCACGCCGGGGATCTCGACCGGGTACTGCATCGCGAGGAACAGGCCGGCGCGAGCGCGCTCGTCGACGCTCATCTCGAGCACGTCCTCGCCGTCGAGGGTGATCGAGCCACCGTCGACGGAGTACCGCGGGTGACCCGCGATCGTGTAGGCGAGGGTCGACTTGCCGGAGCCGTTCGGCCCCATGACCGCGTGGATCTCGCCCGATGCGATCCGCAGGTCCACGCCCCGCAGGATCTCCTTCTTGCCCTGCTCGGTCTCGATGGAGACCTGCAGGTCCTTGATGTCCAGCACGCTCATGGCGCTTCCTTCCTCGGCGGCCGAAGCCGCGCAACAGTCTCGGCTGCAGCTACTGCAGGGTCGGTGTCAATTCTGCTTCAGGGGGTTCTGCACGTCGACGAGCACGTCGTCGCCGTCGATGATCACCGGGAACACCGGCACCGGCTCGTAGGCCGGGAGGTTCATGGGCTTGCCGGTGCGGAGCGCGAACTGCGAGCCGTGCGCCCAGCACTCGATCGCCTCGTCCTCGACGAAGCCCTCCGAGAGCGAGATCTCGCCGTGCGTGCAGGTGTCGCCGATCGCGTGGATCGCGCCGGACGAGTCCTTCACGATCGCGATGGCGATGCCGTCGAGCTCGACCTTCATGGCCGCGCTCACCGCGACGTCGCCCACCCCGCAGGCGCGCTGTGCGGTCATGCCCCAGCCTTCGACGCGGGGGCGAGGCCGGCGCCGCGTCGCAGCTCCTCCTCGATCGCCTCGGCGAGGCGCTGCTCGATCTCGGGCACGCCGATCTTCTGCACGATCTCCATGAGGAAGCCGATCACGACGAGCCGGCGAGCCTGCTCCTCGTCGATGCCGCGCGACTCGAGGTAGAACAGCTGCTCGTCGTCGAAGCGGCCGGTCGCGGATGCGTGGCCGGCGCCGGCGATGTCGCCCGTCTGGATCTCGAGGTTCGGGATGCTGTCGGCGCGGGCGCCGTCGGTGAGCACGAGGTTCTGGTTCTTCTCGTAGCTGTCGGTGCCGGTCGCGTCGCGGCCGATGAGCACGTCGCCCACCCACACCGAGCGTGCGCCGATGCCCTGCAGGGCCCCCTTGTAGAGCACGTTGCCGCGCGTCTCGGTGCCCTCGTGGAACATGAACACCTGGCTCTCGATGTGCTGGCCGGCGTCGGCGAACGACAGGCCGTACATCTCGCCCTCGGCGCGGTGGCCCGCGAGGCGCATCGAGGGGTTCACCCGCACGACGCCGCCGCCGAACGAGACGACCATGTGCTTGAGGAACGCGCCCTCGCCCACGACCGCCTGGTGCGTCGAGGCGTGGACGGTGTCGTCCTCCCAGTCCTGCACCGAGATGACCGTGAGGCGTGCGCCGTCGCGGACGATGATCTCGACGTTCTGCGCGTAGCGCGCCGAGCCCGAGTGGTGCAGCACGACGGTGCCGATCGAGCCGGGCATGGCCTCGATGACGATGTGCGCGTTCGCGTGGCGGTCGGCGCCCGTGCCGTGCAGGCGCGCGATGACCGGCTCGGTCTGCTCGCTGCCCTCCGGCAGCCGCACGTGCAGCGCGTTGACGCCGCGCTTCCACGCGATGGCGCTGACGACGTCCTCGGGACGGAAGATCTCGCCGCGCACCGGGGCGTCGAGGCCGGTCGACTCGACGAGCAGCCCCCGCTTCACGAGCGCCGCGACGTCGTGCTCGATCCCGGGCGTGCCGGTCTCGGTCTCCTCGTCGACGAACAGCGGCGCGAGGCGTCGCACGTCGGAGAGCTTCCAGTTGATCTCACGGCCGGTCGGCACGCCGAAGTCGGCGGGCTCGAACGACGTCGGGCGCTCCGAGCGCGTCTGGATCGGGACGAAGCGCTCGGCCGGCGCGGGCACGGCGCCCAGGGGGGCGGGGGTCGTGTCTGTCGCAGTCATCAACCGACGGATCCTTCCATGCTCATCTCGATGAGCTTGTTGAGCTCGAGCGCGTACTCCATGGGCAGCTCGCGGGCGATCGGCTCGATGAAGCCGCGCACGATCATCGCCATCGCCTCGGTCTCGGCCAGGCCGCGCGACATGAGGTAGAACAGCTGCTCCTCGCTCACCTTCGACACGGTCGCCTCGTGGCCGAGCACCACGTCGTCGACCCGGATGTCGATCGCCGGGTACGTGTCGGAGCGCGACATCGTGTCGACGAGCAGGGCGTCGCAGACGACGCTGTTCGCCGAGTGGTGCGCGTTCGCGTCGACCCGCACCTCGCCGCGGTAGCCGGCTCGGCCGCCGCCGCGCGCGATCGACTTCGAGACGATCGACGACGTCGTGTACGGCGCCATGTGGATCATCTTCGCGCCGGCGTCCTGGTGCTGGCCGGGGCCCGCGAACGCGACCGACAGGGTCTCGCCCTTCGCGCGCTCGCCCACGAGGTAGATCGACGGGTACTTCATGGTCACCTTGGAGCCGATGTTGCCGTCGATCCACTCCATCGTCGCGCCCTCCTCGGCGATGGCGCGCTTCGTGACGAGGTTGTAGACGTTGTTCGACCAGTTCTGGATCGTCGTGTAGCGCACGCGGGCGTTCTTCTTCACGATGATCTCGACGACCGCGGAGTGCAGCGAGTCGGACGAGTAGATCGGGGCGGTGCAGCCCTCGATGTAGTGCACGTACGAGCCCTCGTCGGCGATGATGAGCGTGCGCTCGAACTGGCCCATGTTCTCGGTGTTGATCCGGAAGTAGGCCTGCAGCGGGATCTCGACGTGCACGCCCTTCGGCACGTAGACGAACGAGCCGCCCGACCACACCGCGGTGTTGAGCGCGGCGAACTTGTTGTCGCCGGCCGGGATCACGGTGCCGAAGTACTCCTCGAAGAACTCCGGGTGCTCGCGGAGCGCCGTGTCGGTGTCCATGAAGATGACGCCCTGCGCCTCCAGGTCCTCCTGGATCTGGTGGTACACGACCTCCGACTCGTACTGCGCGGCGACGCCGGAGACGAGGCGAGAGCGCTCGGCCTCCGGGATGCCCAGCCGGTCGTACGTGCTGCGGATGTCCTCGGGCAGGTCCTCCCAGGTCTGAGCCTGGCGCTCGGTCGACCGCACGAAGTACTTGATGTTGTCGAAGTCGATGCCGGAGATGTCGGCACCCCACGTGGGCATCGGCTTGCGCTCGAAGAGCTGCAGGCCCTTGAGGCGCCGCTCGAGCATCCAGTCGGTCTCGCTCTTCAGCTCCGAGATGTTGCGGACCACCGCTTCGCTGAGCCCTCGCTTGGCGACGGCTCCAGCCTCGTCGGAGTCGTGCCACCCGAACTCGTACTGCCCCAGGCTCTCGAGCTCTGGCCGGTCGATCAGGACGTCAGACATCGCTCCCCCTTCCACATCGTGTGCAACCCGGCGGTGCTCCTCGGCATTCCGCGCGAATCCGAACCGCCGCGCTCAGCCATACTTGTAGGGCCTTCGCACATGCCTCGCCGCTGTCAGCGGCATGGGGGTTCGGAGCCGATGGGCTCTCCCACATCCTACCGCGAACGGCATGAGAGGTGCATCTTGCTCGAGCGCTCGCGGAGCCTCATCATCGCGGCATGGGCCACGCTCGTGTCCCAGATCATCATCGTCGGCACGGGCGGTGCCGTCCGCCTGACGGGATCGGGCCTCGGCTGCTCGGAGTGGCCGAACTGCGTGCCGGGCTCCTTCACGCCGGTCGCGGCGCAGGGCATCCACGGCATCATCGAGTTCGGCAACCGCGTGTGGGGCGGGATCGTCGTGGCGATCGCGCTCGTCATGCTCGTGCTCGTCATCCGCAAGGCCGCCGGTCGCACGAACATCGTGCTCGCGGCGATCGTGCTCGGCCTCACCCTCGCGCAGGCGCTCATCGGCGCGGTCGTCGTGTGGATGTCCCTCCGTCCCGACACGGTCGGGATCCACTTCATCATCTCGGTCGTGCTCGTCGCCGTCTCCGCGGTGCTCGCGTGGCGCATCGTCGTGGGCACGCCCGGAGCTCGCACGGCGCCGCGCTGGCAGTCGGCGCTCGTGCACTCGATGACGGCGGTGCTCGCGGTCGTCGTCTTCGTCGGCGTGCTCACCACCGGCTCGGGTCCGCACGCGGGCGACGGCGGCGCAGCGCGCAACGGCCTCGACCCGGCGATCATGCAGCACGTGCACTCGTGGCCCGGCTACCTGCTGCTCGCGCTCATCGTGGCCGTCGTGGTCGCCGCTGCCGCGCGCGGCCCCCGGCGGCACCTCGGCTGGTCGCTCGCGCTGCTCGGCGCGGTGCTCGTCCAGATCGTCGTGGGCATCGTGCAGTCGCGCATCGGCCTGCCGATCGGCCTCGTCGGCATCCACATGGTGCTGTCGGTCGTCGCGACCGCGATCGCGGTCGCGACGGTGCTGTCGCTGCGGGGCACGGCGGATGCAGCCCTGCCCGCGGCTCGGGACGCCGCCGTCGTGCAGGGCCGCGTCGACGCGTGATGGCAGGATCGGGCGCATGACCTCCACCCGCCCGATCGACGGCGCGATCGGCGCCGCCCGGCACGGCGCGCGCCTCGGCGTGCTCGACATCGGCTCGAACACCGTGCACCTGCTCATCGTCGACGTGCGGCTGGGCGGCAGGCCGATCCCGCAGCGCTCGCACAAGCTCACCCTGCGGCTCATGCGCTACCTGCAGGACGACGGCTCGATCAGCGACGAGGGCGTCGATGCGCTGCTGGCGGCGATCGGCGAGTGCGCCGCGATCGCGCGCAGCGAGCAGCTCGACGACTTCGTCGTGATGGCGACGAGCGCGCTCCGCGAGGCCGCGAACGGCGAGGAGGTCGTCGCGCGCATCGAGCGCGAGGCGGAGGTGACGCTCGACATCCTCTCGGGCGCCGACGAGGCGAGGCTCACGTTCCTCGCCGTCCGGCGCTGGTTCGGCTGGTCAGCCGGCCGCATCCTGCTGCTCGACATCGGCGGCGGCTCGCTCGAGATCGCCTCGGGCATCGACGAGGAGCCCGACGTGGCGATCTCGGTGCCGCTCGGCGCGGGCCGCAGCACCGTCGGGTTCTTCCACGCCGATCCGCCGAGCGCCGCCGACCAGCGCGCGCTGCGCATCTACGCGAAGGCGGTCCTCGACGACGCCGTCGCGCAGGTCAAGCCCTTCGGCCGGCCCGACCACGTGATCGGCTCGTCGAAGACCATCCGCTCGCTCGCCCGGCTCGCGGGCAACCTGCTGCCGGGCGTCGGCGACGCCGATCGCGCCGTGCTCACGCGCGCGCAGCTCGACGACTGGGTGCCGCGGCTCGCGCGCATGGACGCGAAGTCGCGCGCCGCGCTGCCCGGCATCACGCCGGACCGCACGTTCCAGATCGTCGCCGGCGGCATCGTGCTCTCGGAGGCGATGCGCGCGTTCGGCGTGCGCGAGCTCGACGTGAGCCCCTGGGCGCTCCGCGAGGGCCGCCTGCTGCAGATGCTCGACCGCGTCTAGCGGCGACGCCGACGGCGAGCAGCGCGCCGCCGGCCACTGCGACGCCGCGTGCCCGATCGGGCTGAGCCCGACGCCGATGCCGCATCCGGCACGCCTCGGCGCTCAGGCCGATCGACGTCACGCCGCCCGGCGCGAGTCGGCCGCTAGAAGGGCAGCAGCGGGTCGATGCCGACCGCGAGGAAGATGAGCGTCAGGTACGTGTTCGAGGCGTGGAAGACGCGCATCGCGCGCACCTCGCGCTCGCCGCGGATCGCGCGGCTGTAGAGCCCGTGCGCCTCGGCGACGAACCAGGCGCCCGCGACCACCGCGATGCCCGAGTAGAGCAGGCCCATGCCCGCGACCGGGATGAGCAGCAGCGTGCACGCGAGCGACGCCCACGCGTAGAGGATCACCTGGATGCCGACCATCGGCTTGCCGCGCACGACCGCGAGCATCGGCACGTCGGCCGCCTGGTAGTCGTCGCGGTACTTCATCGACAGCGGCCAGTAGTGCGCGGGCGTCCACAGGAAGACGAGCGTGAAGAGGATCCACGCGGGCCAGTCGAGCGAGCCGGTGACGCCGGCCCAGCCGATCACGACCGGGAAGCATCCGGCGATGCCGCCCCAGACGATGTTCTGCTCGGTGCGGCGCTTCAGCAGCATCGTGTAGACGAGCACGTAGAAGGCGATCGCGGCGACCGACAGCGCTGCGGCGAGCCAGTTGGCGAAGAGGCCGAGCACGAGCGTCGAGACGACCGCGAGCGTCCACGCGAACACCCGCGCCTCGGTCACCGACAGCGTGCCGGTGACGAGCGGCCGGCGCTGCGTGCGGTGCATGACGCGGTCGATGTCGCGGTCGAGGATCATGTTGAACGCGTTGGCGCTGCCGGCGCTCAGGAAGCCGCCCAGGAGCGTCGCGAGCAGCGCGCCGATCGGGGGGACGCCGCCGGCCGCGAGGAACATCGTCGGCAGCGCGGTGACGAGCAGCAGCTCGATGACCCGCGGCTTCGTCAGGGCGACGTACGCCTCGGCCTTCACCGCGACGCGCGAGCGCTCCCGCTCCCCCGCGACCTGCGGCCTCTCGACGCCGTGCGAGGTGGCGTTCGACATGCAGCGGTATCCGTTCGACTGAGCGTGTGGGGGGCCCGGAGGCCCCTCCATCCTATCGGACGCGCAGCGTCACACTGCGGGATTCGCGCCGGGGCGGGATGCGCTCCCTCACTATGCTGGGGGCGTCGCAATCGTCCGCCCCGCAAGCGGCTCCGTGCCGCCAGATGAAGGAGCCTCCTTGGCATTCGAATGGACCACCACCGACCAGCAGGCCGTCGACACGGCCAGAGTCCTCGCGGCGGACGCCGTCGAGAAGGTCGGCAACGGACACCCCGGCACGGCGATGAGCCTCGCGCCGGTCGCGCACCTGCTGTTCCAGAAGGTGATGGACCGCGACCCGGCCGACGACCGCTGGCTGGGCCGCGACCGCTTCATCCTCTCCGTCGGCCACTCCTCGCTGACGCAGTACATCCAGCTCTACCTGACCGGCTCCGGCCTCGAGAAGGGCGACCTCGAGTCGCTCCGCACCTGGGGCTCGCTCACCCCCGGCCACCCGGAGTACGGCCACACCAAGGGCGTCGAGATCACCACCGGCCCGCTCGGCCAGGGCCTCGCGTCCGCCGTCGGCTTCGCCTACGCGCAGCGCTTCGAGCGCGAGCTGCTGGACCCCTCGACGCCGGACGGCGAGAGCCCGTTCGACCACTACACCTACGTGATCGCCGGCGACGGCGACCTGCAGGAGGGCGTCACGAGCGAGGCGGGCTCCCTCGCGGGCCACCACGAGCTCGGCCGCCTCATCGCGATCTACGACTCCAACGCCATCTCGATCGAGGACGACGTCAACATCGCCTTCACCGAGGACGTCAAGGGCCGCTACGAGGCCTACGGCTGGCAGGTGCTCGAGGTGTCGTGGCGCCAGGGTGACGACCCCACCTCCCCCGAGTACGTCGAGGACGTCGAGTCGCTGCACGACGCGATCGCCCAGGCGCAGGCCGAGACCGCCAAGCCGAGCCTCATCATCCTCAAGACCATCATCGGCTGGCCCGCCCCCAAGAAGCAGGGCACCGGCAAGATCCACGGCTCGAAGCTCGGCGGCGAGGAGGTCGCGGCGCTCAAGGAGGTGCTCGGCTTCGACCCCGAGCAGTCGTTCCAGGTCGACGACGCCGTGCTCGAGTACACGCGCGGCAACGCCGCCGAGCGCGCCGCCGCGGCGCGCAGCGCCTGGCAGGAGCGCTTCGACGCGTGGGCCGAGGCCAACGCCGACAAGAAGGCGCTGCTCGACCGCCTGCTCTCGGGCGCGCTGCCCGAGGGCGTCGAGGACGCGCTCCCGGTCTTCGAGGCCGGCACCGAGGTGTCGACCCGCGCGGCGTCCGGCAAGGTGCTCAACGCGCTCGCCGACGTCATCCCCGAGCTGTGGGGCGGCTCCGCCGACCTCGCCGAGTCGAACAACACGACGCTCGAGGGCAAGGGCTCCTTCGCGCCCTCGCAGCACGCGACGAAGGCCTGGCCGAACGCCTCCGCCGCCGGCCGCACGCTGCACTTCGGCATCCGCGAGCACGCGATGGCGTCGATCCTCAACGGCATCGTGCTGCACGGCCCGACCCGCCCCTACGGCGGCACGTTCCTCATCTTCAGCGACTACCAGCGCCCCGCGCTGCGCCTCGCCGCGCTGATGGGCGTGCACCCGATCCACGTCTGGACGCACGACTCCGTCGCGCTCGGCGAGGACGGGCCCACGCACCAGCCGATCGAGCAGCTCGCGACCCTCCGCGCCATCCCCGGCTTCGAGGTCGTCCGCCCGTCGGACGCCAACGAGACCGCCTGGGCGTGGAAGACGATCCTCGAGCGCCGCGACCAGCCGGTCGGCATCGCGCTCACGCGCCAGAACCTGCCGGTGCTCGAGCGCGGCGACGGTGCGGCCGAGGGCGACACGCTCGCGCACGCGTCGAACGTCGCCAAGGGCGCGTATGTGCTAGCCGAGGCGACCGGAGGCACCCCCGAGGTGCTGCTCATCGCGACCGGCTCCGAGGTGCAGCTCGCCCTCGCCGCCCGCGAGCAGCTGCAGGCGGACGGCGTCGCCGCCCGCGTCGTCGCGGCGCCCTCGCTCGAGTGGTTCGCCGAGCAGCCGGCCGAGTACCGCGAGTCGGTGCTGCCCGCGGCCGTGCGCGCTCGCGTCTCGGTCGAGGCGGGCTCCGCGCTCACCTGGCACGGCATCGTCGGCGACGCCGGCCGCACCATCGGCATCGACCACTTCGGCGCGAGCGCCGACTGGCAGACGCTCTTCCGCGAGTTCGGCTTCACGGTGGAGGCCGTGGTCGAGGCTGCTCGCGCATCTATCGAGGCTGCCCGCTGAGCGGGCGAGGAGGCACCATGAACGAGAACACCAAGGCACTCAGCGACGCCGGCGTCAGCATCTGGCTCGACGACCTCTCGAGCGAGCGGCTCACGAGCGGCTCGCTCGCCGCCCTCATCGAGGAGCGCAACGTCGTCGGCGTCACGACGAACCCGACGATCTTCGCGAACGCGATCGCCGCCGGCGACTCGTACGAGGCGGCGGTCGTCGAGCTCGCGGGCGAGGGCGCGACCGTCGACCAGGTCATCACCGCGCTCACGACGAAGGACGTCGCCGACGCGTGCGACCTCTTCGAGCCCGTCTACCGCGCGACGAACGGCCGCGACGGCCGCGTCTCGATCGAGGTCGAGCCCGGCCTCGCGCGCGACACCGAGGGCACGATCGCGCAGGCCGCGATGCTCCACGAGCGGGTCGGGCGCGAGAACGTGCTCATCAAGATCCCCGCGACGCAGCAGGGCCTCGAGGCGATCGCGGCGACGATCGGCGCTGGCATCAGCGTCAACGTCACGCTGATCTTCTCGCTCGACCGCTACCGCGACGTGATGAACGCCTACCTCACGGGTCTCGAGCGCGCGCAGCAGGCAGGCATCGACCTGTCGAAGATCCACTCCGTCGCCTCGTTCTTCGTGTCGCGCCTCGACGCCGAGATCGACAAGCGGCTCGACGCGATCGGCACCGACGAGGCGTCCGCGCTCAAGGGCAAGGCGGGGCTCGCGAACGCCCGCCTCGCGTACCGCGCGTGGCAGGAGACCTTCGCGACCGAGCGCGCGCTGACGCTGCTCGAGGCCGGCGCCAACACGCAGCGGCCGCTCTGGGCGTCGACCGGCGTCAAGGACCCGTCGCTGCCCGACACGCTGTACGTCACCGAGCTCGTCGCCCCGCAGACGGTCAACACGATGCCCGAGAAGACGCTCGAGGCGCTCGCCGACCACGGCCGCGTCACGGGCGACACCGTCACCGGCACCGCCGACGAGTCGAACGCGGTGCTCGACGCGCTCGACGCGCTCGGCGTCTCGTACGTCGAGGTCGTCGAGCTGCTCGAGACCGAGGGGCTCGACAAGTTCGACGCCTCGTGGGCCGAGCTCGTCGAGACCGTGCAGGGCCACCTGGACCAGGCGGGAGCGGAGCGATGACCTTCACGATCACGGCGTCCGGCGCCGCTCACGAGGCGATCGAGCGGCTCGTGCCGCAGCTCGTCGCCGACGGCGTCGCCGGCCGCCTGGTCGCGGGCGACGCCACGCTCTGGGGCGAGGCCGCGGAGGCCGAGGCGTCGATCCGGCTCGGCTGGGTCGAGGCCGCCAGCGAGACCCGCGGGCTCGTCGACGAGATCGAGGCGCTGCGCAAGCAGCTGCGCCTCCGCGGCGTCGACCGCATCGCGCTCGCCGGCATGGGCGGATCGTCGCTCGCGCCGGAGGTCATCACCCGCACCGAGGGCGTGAACCTCACCGTGCTCGACTCGACCGAACCCGGGCAGGTGCGCCGCGCCCTGCGCGACGGCCTGCAGCGGACGGCGCTCGTCGTCTCGTCGAAGTCGGGCTCGACGCTCGAGACCGACAGCCAGCGCCGCGCGTTCGAGGCCGCCTACCGCGAGGCGGGCATCGACCCCGTCGAGCGCATCATCGTCGTCACCGACCCGGGCTCGCCGCTCGACGGCGACGCGCGGGCCGCCGGCTACCGGGTCTTCAACGCCGACCCCAACGTGGGCGGGCGCTACTCCGCGCTCACCGCCTTCGGCATCGTGCCCTCCGGGCTCGCGGGCGTCGACGTGCGCGAGCTGCTCGACGAGGCGATCGCCGCCCTGCCCGAGATCAGCGAGGACGCCGACGACAACCCGGGGCTCATGCTGGCCGCCGCGATCGCCGGCACCCGGCCGCTGCGCGACAAGCTCGGCATCGTCACCGACGGCACGCACATCGTCGGCCTCGGCGAGTGGGCCGAGCAGCTCATCGCCGAGTCCACCGGCAAGGACGGCGTCGGTGTGCTGCCGGTCGTGCTCGAGCGGGATGCCCCGGAGCTCGCGGCGGACGTCGCCGACCTCCAGGTCGTGCGGCTCGTCGGCTCCGCCCGCGAGGCCCGCGAGGTCGCGCACGGCGAGGTGGAGGTCGCCGGCACGCTCGGCGCGCAGCTGCTCGTCTGGGAGTTCGCGACCGCGGTGGCGGGCCGACTGCTCGGCATCAACCCGTTCGACCAGCCCGACGTCGAGTCCGCGAAGATCGCGGCACGCGGCCTGCTCGACGACCTCGCCCCCGCCGCGGAGCCCGTGGCCGTCGACGCGTGCATCGAGATCCGCGGCACGCAGGACGTCGCGCTCGACTCGCTCGAGGCATCCGTCGACGCGCTGCTCGCGCAGCTCGGCGACGGCGGGTACCTCGCGGTGCACGCCTACCTCGACCGCATCGGCCAGCCCCGCTTCGAGCGGCTGCGCGCGGCCTTCGCCGCCCGCACCGGTCGCCCGGTGACGTTCGGCTGGGGCCCGCGCTTCCTGCACTCGACCGGGCAGTACCACAAGGGCGGCACGCCGAACGGCGTCTTCCTGCAGCTGCTCGGTCAGCCGCACGAGGACCTCGAGATCCCCGGCCGGCCGTTCACCTTCGGGCAGCTCATCCAGGCGCAGGCCTCCGGCGACGCGAGCGTGCTCGCCGAGCACGGACGCCCCGTGCTGACGCTGACGCTCGACGAGCTCGACGAGGGCCTGGACCGGCTCCTCGCCCTCACCGGACGATGACCGACGTGACGACCGGGGCCGCCGTGGCGGCCCCGGTCGCTCCCGGCGCGAGCATCGCCGCGGGGCGCAACCCGCTGCGCGACGCCTCCGACCACCGCCTCACGCGCATCCCCGGGCCGAACGCCATGACGTTCTTCGGCGTCACCGGCGACCTGGCGCGGAAGAAGCTGCTGCCGGCCGTCTACGACCTGTCGAACCGCGGCCTCCTGCCGCCCGGCTTCGGGCTCGTCGGCTTCGGCCGCCGCGACTGGACGCACGAGCAGTTCGCCGAGGTCGTGCGCGAGGCCGTGCAGCAGCACGCCCGCACGCCCTTCCGCGAGGCCGCCTGGCGGCAGCTCGCCGAGGGCATCCGCTTCGTCGAGGGCGACTTCGACGACGACGACGCCTTCGACCGGCTGGCCGACGTGCTCGCCGAGCTCGACGAGACGCGCGGCACGATGGGCAACCACGCCTTCTACCTCTCGATCCCGCCGAACGCCTTCCCGCTCGTCACCCAGCAGCTGAAGCGCTCGGGGCTCGCCGAGTCCGAGGACGGCCGCTGGCGCCGCGTCGTGATCGAGAAGCCCTTCGGCCACGACCTCGCCTCCGCGCGCGAGCTCAACGCGGTCGTCGAGTCGGTGTTCCCCGCCGACAGCGTCTTCCGCATCGACCACTACCTCGGCAAGGAGACGGTCCAGAACATCCTCGCGCTGCGGTTCGCCAACGCGCTGTGGGAGCCGATCTGGAACGCCAACCACATCGACCACGTGCAGATCACGATGGCCGAGGACATCGGCGTCGGCGGCCGTGCCGGGTACTACGACGGCATCGGCGCCGCGCGCGACGTCATCCAGAACCACCTGCTGCAGCTCTTCGCGCTCACCGCGATGGAGGAGCCGGTCTCGTTCGACGCGCGCGACCTGCGCGTCGAGAAGGAGAAGGTGCTGCGCGCCGCGCGCGTGCCCCTCCCCCTCGGGTCGTCGACGGCCCGCGGGCAGTACGACGCCGGCTGGCACGGCGGCGCGCACGTCAAGGGCTTCCTCCAGGAGGAGGGCATGCGCCCCGACTCCGCGACCGAGACGTACGCGGCGATCAAGCTCGAGGTCGACACCCGCCGCTGGGCGGGGGTGCCCTTCTACCTGCGCGCCGGCAAGCGGCTCGGCCGCAGGGTGACGGAGATCGCGATCGTGTTCAAGCGCGCCTCGCAGTACCTCTTCGACGCCTCCGACATGCGCACGATGGGCGAGAACGCGCTCGTCATCCGCGTACAGCCCGACGAGGGCGTGTCGATGCGCTTCGGCTCGAAGGTGCCGGGCCCGGGGATGCACGTGCGCGACGTGACGATGGACTTCGGCTATGGCCACGCCTTCACCGAGGAGAGCCCGGAGGCCTACGAGCGCCTCATCCTCGACGTGCTGCTCGGCGACCCGCCGCTCTTCCCGCGCCACGAGGAGGTCGAGCTCTCCTGGAAGATCCTCGACCCGATCGAGGAGCACTGGGAGGCGGAGGGCGGCCCGATCGAGCAGTACCAGCCCGGCTCGTGGGGGCCGCAGAGCGCGAACGCGCTGCTCGGGCACGACGGCAGGCACTGGAGGCGACCGTGATCATCCGACTCTCCCGCACCACCACCGCAGAGGTGCAGCGGCGCATGCTCGAGATCCGCGACGAGGGCGGCGTCGTCGCCCTCGGCCGCGTGCTCACGCTCGTCGTGCACACGCAGATCGGCGCCGAGGAGGAGGCGATCCGCGCCGCGAACGCCGCCTCCCGCGAGCACCCGATGCGCGTCATCGTGGTCTCGCGCAACCCCGACCGGGTGAGCGCCAAGGAGGAGCCGCGCCTCGACGCGGAGCTGCGGGTCGGTGCCGACGCGGGTGCGAGCGAGGTCGTGCTGCTGCAGTGCTACGGCGAGCTCGGCTCGCACCTGCTCGGCATCGTGCAGGGCCTGCTGCTGCCGGATGCGCCGGTCGTCGCCTGGTGGCCGTCGTTCATGCCCGACCGCCCCTCGGGCGCGCAGCTGGGCCAGATCGCCCAGCGGCGCATCACCGACTCCGGCAAGCAGAAGGATCCGCGCGGCGCGATCCTCTCGCTCGCCGCCTGCTACGCGCCCGGCGACACCGACCTCGCGTGGACGCGGCTGACGAACTGGCGCGGCCACCTGGCCGCCCTGCTCGACCAGCCGCCGTACGAGGCGGTGCGCTCCGGGCTCGTCTCGGGCGACCTCTCGAACCCGAGCGTGCACCTCATGGCCGCGTGGCTCGAGCTGCGGCTCGGCATCGAGGTCGAGAAGGTCGAGGCGGGCGACACCCCGGTGGGCTCGAGCGGCCTGCACGCCGTCGAGCTGCACCGCGAGACCGGCGACTCCTCGCTCACGCGCGTGCGCGACTCCGTCGGCGTGCTCGAGCAGCCGGGGCAGCCGTCGCACCACGTCGCGCTCTCGACCCGGGGGCTCGAGGATCAGCTCGCGGAGGAGCTCCGCAAGCTCGACGCCGACGACATGTACCGCCAGGTGCTCGTCTCGACCCTCGAGGGCCGCTGATGCGCGCCATCGTCGAGGGCGACCGCGTCGCGCTCGTCGCCGCGACGGCCGAGCGCCTGACGTCGCTGATCGCCGAGCTGATCGCGGAGCGCGGCGGCGCGGTCATCGCGCTCACCGGCGGCAGCGTCGGCATCGAGCTGCTGAGCGCGCTCGCCGACCGCGACATCGACTGGGAGCACGTCGTCGTCACCTGGAGCGACGAGCGCTTCGTCGAGGCGGACTCGTCGGACCGCAACGCGCGCCAGGCGCGGGAGGCGCTGCTCGACCGGGTGCCGATCCCCGCGGGCAGCGTGCTCGAGCTGCCGGCTGCCGACGGAGCGTCGCTCGACGCGGCGGCCGCGGCGGCCACCGAGCTGCTGGCCGGCGTGGGCGTCATCGACCTCACGCTCCTCGGCATGGGGCCCGACGCGCACGTCGCCTCGCTCTTCCCCGGCCTGCCGGGCGTGCGCGACACCGGCAGCCGGGTGATCGCCGTGCGGGACTCGCCCAAGCCGCCGCCGGAGCGGCTCAGCTTCACGCTCGAGGCGATCAACGCCTCCGACCGGGTCTGGCTCATCGTCGCCGGTGCCGACAAGGCGGACGCCGTCGCGCTCGCCGCGAGCGGCGCGAGCGCCGACGAGGCGCCGGCCGGCGCGGTGCACGGCCGGCTCGAGACGCTCATGCTGCTCGACGAGGACGCGGCCGCCCGCCTGTAGCGGCGCTGCCCGCTCCCTGCTGGTGAGTGGTCACTCCCGCCCGTGAGTGGTCACTCCCGCGGGTGACTGGTCACCCCCGCAGGTGAGTGGTCACTGCGGCACGTGAGTGGTCACTCCCGCGGGTGACTGGTCACTGCGGCACGTGAGTGGTCACTCCCGCACGTGAGTGGGCACGCCTGCAGCTGAGTGGCCACTCCGTACGTCAGTCGCGTACCCGAGCAGGAACGGGTCCGCAGGATCCCGTGACGCACCCCCTTCCGCACCTGCTGCTGAGTTCCCGTATACGCGACGCACGCGCAGCATCCAAGGCCGGCGGCAACGCTGGTGGCCGCTCACGCGCGGGACTGACCGCTCACGCGCGGGGTCGACCGCTCACACGCGGGATCGACCACTCACACGCGGGATCGACCACTCACACGCGGGATCGACCACTCACACGCGGGATCGACCACTCACACGTGGGATCGACCGCTCACGCGCGGGGTCGACCGCTCACGCGCGGGGCTGATCGCTCACACGCGGGGCTGACCGCTCGCCTGCGCCGTGTGCGCGCGAACGACGAAGCGGCCGCCCTCGCGAGAGGGCGGCCGCTTCGTCGCTGAGGTCGTGGGTCAGCCACGGCCTTCTGACGAGCGCAGCTTCTGCAGCGCCTCGTCGAGGAGCGAGACCGCCTCCTCGGGGGTGCGGCGCTCCTTCACGTACGCGAGGTGCGTCTTGTACGGCTCGTTCTTCGCCACCTGGGGCGGGTTCTCCTTGTCGCGACCCGCGGGCAGGCCGGTCGACGGGGAGTCGATCACCTCGGGGATCTCGTCCTCGGGGAGGTCGGCCGCGAAGTAGCGCACCGTCTCGTTGCCCATCGCGTCCCAGTAGGAGATGGCCACGCGCTCGGCGTGGAAGCCTCGGTCCTGCTCGCCCATGGGGCCCGCGCCGACGCGGGAGCCACGGATCGCACTGCCGCCGGACGCCATCAGATGCCCGCGAACTTGGTGATGAGGCCGAGCACGACGATCGACGAGAGCCACGCGAGGCTGACGACGACCGTGATCGTGTTGAGGTTGCGCTCAGCGACGCCCGACGAGCCGAGCGACGAGCCGACGCCGCCGCCGAACATGTCGGACAGGCCGCCGCCGCGCCCCTTGTGCAGCAGGATGAACAGCGTCAGCAGCACGGATGTGACGCCGAGGATCACCTGCATGATGATCTGGAGAATCTCCACTAGCCCTCTTTCCGGATGCGCGGCACCCGCATCGGCTGCGGGTCCACGAGAAGTCCAACGAGCATCCTACCGCAGCGATGCCCGGCCGCCCGATTCCGGCGCGAGCCGATCAGGTGCCGACGTGCTGCTGGAACCGGCTGATCGCCGCGAACTCCGCCGCGTCGAGGCTCGCGCCGCCGACGAGCGCGCCGTCGACGTCGGGCTCGCGCATGAAGCCGGCGATGTTGCCCGACTTCACGCTGCCGCCGTAGAGGATGCGCGTCGCGGCCGCTGCCTCGTCGCCGCGGACCTCCGCGATCGCCTGCCGCAGCGCCTGGCACACCTGCTGCGCCTGCTCGGCCGTGGCGGCCTGGCCGGAGCCGATCGCCCAGACGGGCTCGTACGCGACGACGATGTCGCCGGAGGCCGGCAGCTCTGCGAGCACGTCGCGCAGCTGCTGGACGGGCACCGCCGAGGCGCCGTGCTGCTCGAGGTCCTCCGCCGTCTCGCCGACGCAGATGACCGGGGTCACGCCGTGGCGGAGCGCGGCGGCGGCCTTGCGGCCGACGATCGCATCGGTCTCGCCGTGGTGCTGCCGGCGCTCGGAGTGGCCGACGATCGCGTACGAGCACTCGAGCTTCGCGAGCATCGCGGCCGACACCTCGCCGGTGTGCGCGCCCGAGTCGTGCTCCGACACGTCCTGCGCGCCGAAGCGGAGCTCGAAGCGCTCCGCCGAGATGAGCGTCTGCACGCTGCGGAGGTCGGTGAAGGGCGGGAACACCGCGACCTCGACCGCCGCGTGGTCGTGCTTCGCGTCCTGCAGCGTCCACGCGAGCTTCTGCACGAGCGCGATCGCCTGCAGATGGTCCTGGTGCAGCTTCCAGTTGCCCGCGATCAGCGGGATGCGGTTCGCCATCATCGTCCTTCCCAACCCAGTGCTTCCAGTCCCGGCAGCGCCGCGCCCTCGAGGAACTCGAGGCTCGCGCCGCCACCGGTCGAGATGTGCCCGAAGGCGCTGTCGTCGAAGCCGAGCTGGCGCACGGCCGCGGCGGAGTCGCCGCCGCCGACGACGGCGAGGCCGTCGACCTCGGTGAGCGCCTGCGCGACGGCCTTCGTGCCGGCCGCGAAGGCCTCCATCTCGAACACGCCCATCGGGCCGTTCCAGAAGACGGTGCGGGCGCCGCGGATGGCCTCCGCGAACGCGGCGGCCGAGTCGGGACCGATGTCGAGGCCGATGCCGGCGTCGCCGAAGCGCGAGCCCGCGATCGCGTCGGCCGCGACCGTCTCGTGCTCGGCGTCCGCGGCGAACGCGGATGCGACGACGACGTCGGTCGGCAGCAGCAGGTCGACGCCGAGCTCCTCGGCCTGCGCGAGGTAGCCCCGCACGCGATCGAGCTGGTCGGCCTCGAGCAGGCTCGAGGCGACCTCGTGGCCCTGCGCCTTCAGGAACGTGAAGAGCATGCCGCCGCCGATGAGCAGGCGGTCGACGCGCGGCAGCAGGTGCTCGATGACGCCGAGCTTGTCGCTCACCTTCGAGCCGCCGAGCACGACCGCGTACGGACGCTCCGGGGTCTCGGTGAGCCGCGACAGCACCTCGAGCTCGCGCTCGACGAGCAGGCCGGCGGCGCTCGGGAGCACCTGCGCGATCTCGACGACGCTCGCCTGCGCGCGGTGGACGACGCCGAAGCCGTCCGAGACGAACGCGTCGGCCCCCGCGGCGAGCTCGGCGGCGAACGAGGCGCGCTCGGCCGCGTCGTCGCTCGTCTCGCGGGGGTCGAAGCGCAGGTTCTCGAGCAGCGCGAGCTGCCCGTCCCGCAGGGCGATCCGCACGCGGTGAGCGTCCTCCCCCACCGTGTCGGCCGCGAACGCGACCTCCGCGTCGAGCAGCTCGCCGAGCCGTCGGGCGACGGGGGCGAGCGAGTACTTCGCCTCCGGCGCGCCCTTGGGGCGGCCGAGGTGCGACATCGCCACCACCTTCGCGCCCTGCTGGAGCAGGGCCCGAAGGGTGGGCAGCGACGCGACGATGCGGCCCTCGTCGGCGATCACGCCGTCCTGCAGCGGCACGTTGAAGTCGCAGCGGATCAGGACGGTGCGGCCGGAGAGGTCGCCGAGGGAGTCGAGCGTGCGGATCGCCATGGGGATCAGAGCTTCGAGCCCACGAGTGCCGCGAGGTCGACCAGGCGGCAGGAGTAGCCCCACTCGTTGTCGTACCAGCTCGAGATCTTGACCTGGTCGCCCATCACCTTGGTGAGGCCGGAGTCGTAGATCGACGAGAACGAGTTGCCGACGATGTCCGACGAGACGATCGGCTCGTCGGTGTACTGCAGGTAGCCCTTGAGCGGACCCGACTCGGCGGCGGCGCGGTAGGCCGCGTTGATCTCGTCGACCGTGAGGCCGTCGCGCGTCTGCACCGTCAGGTCGGTGATCGAGCCGGTCGGGACCGGCACGCGCAGCGCGTAGCCGTCGAGCAGGCCGTTGAGCTCGGGCAGCACGAGGCCGATGGCCTTCGCGGCGCCGGTCGACGTCGGGATGATCGACAGCGCGGCCGCGCGGGCGCGGCGGAGGTCCTCGTGCGGGCCGTCCTGGAGGTTCTGGTCGGCCGTGTAGGCGTGGATCGTGGTCATGAGGCCGCGCTCGATGCCGAACGACTCGTGGAAGACCTTGGCGAGCGGCGCGAGGCAGTTCGTCGTGCACGAGGCGTTCGAGATGACGTGGTCGTTCTCGGGGTCGTACTGGTCGTGGTTCACGCCCATCACGAACGTGGGCGCCGGGCCCTTCGCGGGCGCCGAGAGGATGACCTTCTTCGCGCCGGCGGTGAGGTGCGCCGAGGCGTCCTCCACCTTGGTGAAGCGGCCGGTCGACTCGATCACGACGTCGACGTCGAGGTCGCCCCACGGGAGCTTCGAGGGGTCGCGCTCGGCGAAGCCGCGGAACTGGTCGTCGCCGACCCGGATCGAGCCCTCGTCGGCTGCCACCTCGGCGCCGAGCACGCCGGCGACCGAGTCGTACTTGAGCAGGTGGGCGAGGGTCTTGTTGTCGGTGAGATCGTTGACCGCGACGACGTCGATGTCAGCGCCCTGGGCAAGCGCTGCGCGGACGAAGTTGCGGCCGATGCGGCCGAAGCCGTTGATGGCGACCTTCAGAGTCATGGGAGGGGTTCCTGACTGTCGGGGTGGGAAGGGCCCCGGGCGGTGCCCGGGGCCCCGGTCACGTGGTGACGATGGGGGTCAGCGGAGGATGAGGCCGGAGGTCTGGGCCTTGGCCGCGTCGAAGCGTGCCTGCGCATCCTGCCAGTTGACGATGTTCCAGAACGCCTTGACGTAGTCCGCCTTGACGTTGAGGTAGTCGAGGTAGAAGGCGTGCTCCCACATGTCGAGCATGAGGATGGGGTGCGTGCCCACCGGGATGTTGCCCTGCTGGTCGAACAGCTGGAAGATGTTCAGCCGCGAGCCGACCGAGTCCCAGGCGAGCACCGACCAGCCGGAGCCCTGGATGGCCGTGGCGTTCTGGCTGAAGTGGCTCTGGAACTTGCCGAAGCCGCCGAAGAACTCGCCGATCGCGGCCTGCAGCTCGCCCTCGGGCTCACCGCCGCCGTCGCCCGACAGGTTGTTCCAGAAGACGGTGTGGTTCGTGTGGCCGCCGAGGTGGAACGCGAGGTCCTTCTCGAGCTTGTTCACGGCGCCGAAGTCGTCGGCGTCGCGCGCGGCCTCGAGCTTCTCGAGCGCGGTGTTCGCGCCGTCGACGTACGTCTTGTGGTGCTTGTCGTGGTGGAGCTCCATGATCTTCGCGGAGATGTGGGGCTCGAGCGCCGCGTAGTCGTACGGCAGCTCCGGAAGGGTGTAGACGGCCATGGCTGGCTCTCCTCTCTGGCGCGCCGGGCGCACCGGTGGGTCGTTCCGATCCTAGCCACCGCCGCGGTCCCGCGGCTGGGGGCCGGGTCAGTCGTCGATGTCGTCCGGGACGGCTGCCTCGGTGTCGGGGATGCCGCGATCCTGGGCGGCCCGATCGGCCATCGCGAGCAGGCGGCGGATGCGTCCGGCCACCGCGTCCTTCGTCATCGTCGGGTTCGCGAGGTGGCCGAGCTCGTCGAGGCTCGCGTCGCGGTGCTCGAGCCGCAGCCTGCCCGCGTAGGACAGGTGCTCGGGCACGTCGTCGGCGAGGATCTCGAGCGCGCGCTCGATGCGGGCGCAGGCCGCGACCGCTGCCTGGGCGCTGCGGCGCAGGTTCGCGTCGTCGAAGTTCACGAGACGGTTCGCCGTCGCGCGCACCTCGCGGCGCTGGCGCAGCTCGGCCCACGCCTGCACCGTCTCGTGCGCGCCCATCGTCGTGAGCATGCGCGAGATCGGCTCGCCCTCGCGGATCACGACGCGGTGCGCACCGCGCACCTCGCGCGACTTCGCGGGGACGCCGAGGCGGCCGGCCGCGCCGACGAGCGCCATCGCGGCCTCGTTGCCGGGGCAGGCGACCTCGAGCGCCGCGGAGCGGCCCGGGTCGGAGAGCGTGCCCTGCGCGAGGAACGCGCCGCGCCAGATGCCGGCGAGGTCCTCGAGCGAGCCCGTCGTCACCTTGTTCGGCAGCCCGCGCACCGGGCGGCGTCGCGCATCCATGAGCCCGGTCTGGCGGGCGAGGGTCTCGCCCTCGGCGATCACGCGCACGAGGTAGGCGCCGGAGGTGCGGTTCGACGACGACGAGATCTTCGCGATCTCGGCGCGCACGCCGTACAGCTCCAGGATGCTCTTGGCGAGCCGGCGCGCCACCGCGGCGGAGTCGAGCTCGCTCTCGACCGCCACGCGGCTCGAGATCACGTGCAGGCCGCCGGCGAAGCGCAGCAGCGTCGCGACCTCCGCCGCCTTCGTCTGGGGTCGCGTCACGCGCACGCGCGCGAGCTCCTCCTTGACGTCGTCGGTCAGTGTCACGCCTGCTCCTCTCGTCATTCGCGCCCCAGGTCTCGATGCTTCACGGCGACCCGCAGCCCGGGCCGGCCGGAGAGGCGCTTCGCGAAGTGCTCGGCCATCGCGACCGAGCGGTGCTTGCCGCCGGTGCAGCCGACGCCGAGCACGGCGTGCAGCTTGTTCTCGCGCGCGAACCCCTCGAGCACGGGCGCGAGCGCCTCGAGGTAGCGGTCCGCGAACTCCGCCGCGCCCTGCTGGTGCAGCACGTACTCGGAGACGACCGACTCGGTGCCGTCGTGGCCCGCAGCTCGGGCATCCAGAACGGGTTCGGCAGGAAGCGCATGTCGGCGATCAGGTCGGCGTCGACCGGCAGCCCGTACTTGAAGCCGAAGCTCATCACCGTGAGGGTCACCTCGAGCTCGCCGCCGGGAGCGAAGCGCTCCCCCACGCGTCGCGTGAGCTGGTGCGGGTTGAGGCCCGTCGTGTCGAGCAGCTCGTCGGCCATGCCGCGCAGCGGCTCGAGCCGCGTGCGCTCGGTGCGGATGCCGTCGAGGATCGTGCCGTCGCCCTGCAGCGGGTGGGGCCTGCGCACCTGCTCGTAGCGGCGCACGAGCTCGGCGTCGCTCGCCTCGAGGAAGAGCACGCGCACGGTCTGCTCGGCGCGCAGCATCTCGACGAAGCGCTTCGCGTCGTCGAACAGGGCGCCGCCGCGCACGTCGACGACGATCGCGAGCTTCGGCTCCGTCGAGTCGCCGGTCGCCGCCGTGCGCACGAGCGCCTTCAGCATGGTGGGCGGGAGGTTGTCGACCACGAACCAGCCGAGGTCCTCGAGCGCGTTCGCGACGGTCGTCCGCCCTGCGCCGGACATGCCGGTGATGATGACGATCTCTCTGGCGTTCACGCTTCCGGTTCCTGTCGCTGGGCTGCTCCCTCCATCGTATCGGCACCGCTCGGCTCGCCAGCCAGGGCCCGTGCGATCGTCAGCGCGAGCGCAGGGCCGACGCCTGCGACCTCGCGCAGCTGCTCGGGGCTCGCCTCGCGCACGCGCTTCGCGGACCCGAAGTGCTTGAGCAGCGCGCGCACGCGGTTCGGGCCGAGGCCCGGGATGCCGCTCAGCTGCGACTCGATCGCGCTCGAGCGCTTCTGCCGCTGGTAGCCGATCGCGACCCGGTGCGCCTCGTCGCGCAGCCGCTGCACGAGGTAGAGCGCCTCGCTCGAGCGCGGCAGGATCACCGGGAACTCCTCGCCGGGCAGCCACAGCTCCTCGAGGCGCTTCGCGATGCCGGCGAGCGCGACGCCGCGCACCCCCGCCTCGTCGAGCGCGCGCTTGGCGGCCTGCACCTGCGGCCGGCCGCCGTCGACGAGCAGCAGCTGCGGCGCGTAGGCGAAGCGCGAGCCGGTGTCGTCGGGGTCGCCGTCGACGAGGTAGCGCGCCCTGCGCGTCATCACCTGGTAGATCGAGTCGGTGTCGTCGGTCGTCTGGGCGATCGCGAAGCGCCGGTACTGGTCCTTGCGCGGCAGCCCGTCCTCGAACACGACCATCGAGGCGACCACCCCGGTGCCGCCGAGGTGCGAGACGTCGAAGCACTCGATGCGCAGCGGCGCCTCGGCCATGCCGAGCGCCTCCTGCAGGTCGGCGAGCGCCTGCGAGCGGGTGACGTAGTCGCTCGTGCGCTTGGTGCGCGACACCTGCAGCGCGTGCGCAGCGTTCACGGCGGCGGAGTCGGCGAGGCGCCGCTTCTCGCCCCGCTGCGGCACCCGCACCGCGACGCGGCCGCTCAGGCCGTGGTCGGCGCGCCGGTCGGTGAGCCACGCCTCCACCTCGGCGACGCTGTCGGGCTGCTTGGGCAGCAGCACCTCCCGCGCGGGCGGGTCGCCGCCGTCGTAGGCGATGCGCAGCACCTGGGTCGCGAGCTCGCCCTCGGTGAGGTCGATCTCGGTGTCGACGACCCACGACTTCGTGCCGCGGATGCGGCCGCCGCGCACGACGAACAGGTGCACCGCCGCGCTGAGCTCGTCGTGCACGAGCCCGAGCACGTCGGCGTCGACGCGGTCCGACAGCACGACGCTCGTGCGCTCGAGCACCGACTCGAGGGCGACGAGCTGGTCGCGCAGGCGCGCGGCGCGCTCGAACTCGAGCCGGGCGCTCGCGCGCTGCATCTCGTCGCGCACGCGGTCGACGAAGTCCTGGTCGCCGCCGTTCATGAAGCCGACGAGGTCGTTCGCGGTCGCGCGGTGCTCGGCGAGCGTGACCCGGCCGACGCACGGCGCCGAGCACTTGCCGATGTCGCCGAGCAGGCACGGCCTGCCGGTGCGCTCGGCGCGGTCGTAGATCGACTGGCTGCACGAGCGCATCGGGAACGCCTTGAGCAGCAGGTCGAGCGTCTCGCGGATCGCCCAGACCTTCGTGTACGGACCGAAGTAGCGCGCGCCGCGGATGCCGCGGTTGCGCGTGATGAGCGCGCGGGGCACGTCGTCGCCCATCGTCACCGCGAGGTACGGGTACGACTTGTCGTCCCGGAACTGCACGTTGAACGGCGGCTCGTACTCCTTGATCCAGGTGAACTCGAGCTGCAGCGCCTCGAACTCGCTCGCGACGATCGTCCACTCGACGCGCACCGCGGTGAGCACCATCCGGCGGGTGCGCTCGTGCAGCGCCTCGAGCGGCTGGAAGTAGTTCGAGAGCCGCTGGCGCAGGTTCTTCGCCTTGCCGACGTAGAGCACGCGCTCGTGCTCGTCGCGGAAGCGGTACACGCCCGGCGCGGTCGGGATGGTGCCCGGCGCGGGCTTGTACGGCACCGTGCGGGAGGTGCGCCCCGCGCTCATCGGACTCCCGCGCCCAGCATCTCCTTGAGGAAGCTGCCGGTGTAGCTCTCGGGCACCTCCGCGAGCTCCTCGGGCGTGCCGGTCGCGACGATCGTGCCGCCGCCGGAGCCGCCCTCGGGGCCGAGGTCGATCACCCAGTCGGCCGACTTGATGACGTCGAGCGAATGCTCGATCGTCAGCACGGTGTTGCCCTTCTCGACGAGCCCGTCGAGCACCTCGAGCAGCTTGCGCACGTCGTCGAAGTGCAGGCCGGTGGTGGGCTCGTCGAGCACGTAGATCGCGCGGCCGGAGGTGCGGCGCTGGAGCTCGGTCGCGAGCTTCACGCGCTGCGCCTCGCCGCCCGAGAGCGTCGTGGCGGACTGCCCGAGCCGCACGTAGCCGAGGCCGACGTCGACGAGCGTCTTGAGGTAGCGGTGGATCGACGAGATCGGCGCGAAGAACTCCGCGGCCTCCTCGATCGGCATCTGCAGCACCTCGGCGATCGACTTGCCCTTGTAGTGCACCGAGAGCGTGTCGCGGTTGTAGCGCGCGCCGTTGCACACCTCGCACTCGACGTAGACGTCGGGCAGGAAGTTCATCTCGATCTTGAGCGTGCCGTCGCCCTGGCAGGCCTCGCAGCGACCGCCCTTCACGTTGAACGAGAAGCGCCCGGCGAGGTAGCCGCGCGCCTTCGCCTCGGCGGTGTCGGCGAACAGGTTGCGGATCTTGTCGAACACGCCGGTGTAGGTCGCCGGGTTCGAGCGCGGGGTGCGCCCGATCGGCCCCTGGTCGACGTGGATGACCTTGTCGAGGTGGTGGAGGCCGGTGACGCGCGTGTGCTTCGCCGGCACCTGCCGGGCGCCGTTGAGCGCGTTCGCGAGCACCTTGTGCAGGATGTCGTTGACGAGCGTCGACTTGCCGGAGCCGGAGACGCCGGTGACCGCGACGAAGACGCCGAGCGGGAAGTCGACGGTCACGTTCTGCAGGTTGTTGGCGCGCGCGCCCTCGACCCGGAGCATCCGGTCGGGGTCGATCGCCCGGCGCTGCGACGGCGTCGGGATCGTCTCGCGGCCCGAGAGGTAGGCGCCGGTGAGCGACGTCGGGTGCTCGAGCAGCGACTCGTAGCTGCCGGAGTGCACGACCTCGCCGCCGCGCTCCCCCGCCCCCGGGCCGATGTCGACGACCCAGTCGGCGGTGCGGATCGTGTCCTCGTCGTGCTCGACGACGATGAGCGTGTTGCCGAGGTCGCGGAGCGCCTCGAGCGTGCCGATGAGCTTGCGGTTGTCGCGCTGGTGGAGGCCGATCGACGGCTCGTCGAGCACGTAGAGCACGCCGGTGAGCCCCGCACCGATCTGCGTCGCGAGCCGGATGCGCTGCGCCTCGCCGCCCGAGAGCGTCGCGGCCGCGCGCGACAGCGACAGGTACCCGAGGCCGACGCGGATGAGGAAGTCGAGGCGCGCGCGGATCTCGCGCAGCACGGCAGCGGCGATCGTCGCCTCCCGCTCGTCGAGCTCGAGGTCGCGCATGAAGGCGTGCGCGGCGTCGAGGCTGAGGTCGGAGACGTGGGCGATCGAGCTGCCGTGCACGAGCACGCTGAGCACCTCGGGGCGCAGGCGCGCGCCGCCGCACTCGGGGCACGGCACCTCGCGCAGGAACTCGCCGTGCTTCGAGCGCACCCAGTCGCTGTCGGCCTCCGCGTGCTTGCGCTGGATGTAGGGCATGACGCCCTCGTAGCCGGACGCGTACTTGAGCTGGCGGCCGTAGCGGTTGCGCCACTGCACCATGACGTTGCCGTCGGTGCCGTGCAGCACGACCTTGCGCGCATCCGGGTCGAGGTCCTGCCACGGGGTGTCGAGCGAGAACTGCAGCTCGCTCGCGAGGCCCGTGAGCAGCCGCTCGAAGTAGGTGTAGAGCCCCTTGCCCGACTGCGTCCAGGGCAGCAGCGCGCCCTCGCGGATCGAGAGCGCCTCGTCGGCGATCACGAGGTCGGGGTCGGCCGCCATGCGGGTGCCGATGCCGTTGCACTCGGGGCACGCGCCGAACGGGGCGTTGAACGAGAAGGTGCGCGGCTCGATCTCGGTGAGCGCGACCGGGTGCCGGTTCGGGCACGAGAGCTTCTCGCTGAAGATGCGCCGGCGGTCCTCCGCGTCGTCGTCGAGGTCGACGTAGTCGATCGTCACGAGCCCGTCGGCGAGCCGCAGGGCGGTCTCGAGCGAGTCGGTGAGGCGCGAGAGCATGCCGGGCTCGGCGACCAGGCGGTCGACGACGACCGAGATGTCGTGCTTGAGCTGCTTCTTGAGCGCCGGCGCCTCGGCGAGCTGCACGAGCTCGCCGTCGATGATGGCGCGCGAGTAGCCGGTCGCCACCAGGTTGCGCAGCAGGTCGGCGAACTCGCCCTTCTTCTGCTGCACGACGGGCGCGAGGATCTGGAAGCGCGTGCGCTCTGGCAGCTCCATGAGCTCGTCGGCGATCTGCTGCACGGTCTGGCGCTGGATGCGCTCCCCGCACACCGGGCAGTGCGGCACGCCGATGCGCGCCCACAGCAGGCGCATGTAGTCGTGCACCTCGGTGATCGTGCCGACGGTCGAGCGCGGGTTGCGGTTCGTCGACTTCTGGTCGATCGAGACGGCAGGACTCAGGCCCTCGATGAAGTCGACGTCGGGGCGGTCGACCTGGCCGAGGAACTGGCGCGCGTAGGCGGAGAGCGACTCGACGTAGCGGCGCTGGCCCTCGGCGAAGATCGTGTCGAACGCGAGCGACGACTTGCCCGATCCGGACAGGCCCGTGAACACCACGAGGGAGTCGCGCGGGATGCGCAGGTCGACGTCCTTGAGGTTGTGCTCGCGGGCGCCGCGGACGTGCAGCTCTGCGCTGTTCGAGATCGTGGATGTCACCTGACGAGTCTACGAGCGGCCACTGACACGCGGACCCGCGTTCGCCAACGGCTCAGCGGTCGGAGCGGTCGACGACCCGCGCGAGCGGCTCGTCGACCGCGACGCTCGCGCCCTGCGCGACGACGTGCTCGAGCGTGCCGGCGCGGTGGGCGGCGACCCGCGTCTCCATCTTCATCGCGTCGAGCACGACGACCTCCTGGCCCTCGGCGACGGCGGCGCCGTCGTCGACGAGCCAGGTGACGACCGTGCCGGGCACCGGCGACGGCAGCGCCGCGTCGTCGGCGGTCGCCGCGACGGGCGCACCTGGCGCGCCGGCGGCCGCCGCGAGCAGCGCGTCCGGCAGGCCCAGCACGACCCGGCGGCCGTCGACCTCGATCGGCACGCGCCGGAGCGCGGCGCCGGCGGCGGGCGCGGGGCGCAGCTGCGGCTTGAGCCGCGGCATGAGCTCGGCCTCGATCCACTGCGTCGACACGGCGAAGCCGTCGGTCGAGAAGTCGGGCTCGTCGAGCACCGCGCGCGCGAACGGCGCGACGGTCGCGATCCCGGTGACCTCGAGCTCGCCGAGCGCGCGCCGCATGCGGACGAGCGCCGCATCCCGGTCGGCCGCGTGCACGATGAGCTTCGCGGCGAGCGAGTCGAACGCGGCCTCGACCGCGTCGCCCGCCTCGACGCCGGCGTCCCAGCGCACGCCCGGACCCCCGGGCACGCGCAGGGCCGTGATGCGGCCAGGGCTCGGCAGGAAGCCCCTCCCCGGGTCCTCCGCGTTCAGCCGCAGCTCCATCGCGTGCCCCGAGGGCGCGGGCGTCTCGGCGATCGAGGGGCCGTGCCCCTCGGCGATGCGGAGCTGCTCGCGCACGAGGTCGATGCCGGTGACCGCCTCCGTGACGGGGTGCTCGACCTGCAGCCGGGTGTTGACCTCGAGGAACGAGATCGTGCCGTCGGCGCCGAGCAGGAACTCGACCGTGCCAGCGCCGCGGTAGTCGACGGCCGCGCAGATCGCGCGCGACGACTCGTGGATGCGGGCGCGCTGCTCGTCGGTGAGGCCGGGCGCGGGCGCCTCCTCGACGAGCTTCTGGCTGCGACGCTGCAGCGAGCAGTCGCGGTCGCCGACGACCACGACGCCGCCCCGGCCGTCGCCGAGCACCTGCGCCTCGACGTGGCGCGGGCGCTCGAGGAAGCGCTCGATGAAGCACTCGCCGCGCCCGAACGCGGCGACGGCCTCGCGGGTGGCGGAGTCGAACGCGTCCGGCACCTCCTCGATCGTGCGGGCGACCTTGAGCCCGCGGCCGCCGCCGCCGAACGCGGCCTTCACGACCACCGGCAGCCCGTGCTCGCGCGCGAACGCGACGGCCTCGTCGGCGTCGGCGAGCGGCCGGTCGGTGCCCGCCGCGAGCGGTGCGCCCGCCTCCTGCGCGATGCGCCGCGCGGTGACCTTGTCGCCGAGCGCCTCGATGCTCGCCGGGGTGGGGCCGATCCAGGTGAGGCCGGCATCCTCGACGGCGCGCGCGAACGCGGCGCTCTCCGAGAGGAAGCCGTAGCCCGGGTGGACCGCGTCGGCACCGGTCGCGCGCGCGGCCGCGAGCAGCGCATCCGCGCTCAGGTACGTCTCCGCGGCAGTGGTGCCGCCGAGCGCGACCGCCTCGTCGGCGTGCCGCACGTGCATCGCGTCGATGTCCTGGTCGGCGTACACGGCGACGGAGCGGTATCCGCCCTCGGCGCAGGCGCGGGCGATGCGCACGGCGATCTCGCCGCGGTTGGCGATCAGGATCTTGTCCACGACGTCCTCCTGGTGGGGGTCGGCTCCGCGATGCGGAAGCGGATGCGGGCGCCCGGCGGCAGCTGGCCGGCCAGGTCGAGGTCGCGGTCGACGACCGCGCCGATGATGGGATACCCGCCGGTGAGCGGGTGGTCGGGCAGGAAGAGCACCGGCTGCCCGTCGGGCGGCACCTGGATCGCGCCGGTCACGGCGCCCTCGCTGTCGAGCTCGCCCTCCTTGGCTCGCTCGAGCGGCGTCGCCCCGTCGAGCCGCACGCCCACGCGATCGGAGCGGGGCGTCACCGTCCACGGCTGCCCGACGAGCGCGGCGAGCGCAGCCTCGGTGAACCACTCGGTGCGCGGGCCGAGCACGATGCGGAGCTCGACCTCCTCCCCCGCCGTCGGCAGCGGCATGCGCGTCGCCCGGGTGCGCTCGACGGCCCGGATGCCGGCGGCCGGACCGCGCAGCGGCAGCACGTCGCCTGCAGCGAGCGGTGCGGGGCCGAGGTGCGCGAGCGTGTCGGTCGCGAGGCTGCCGAGCACGGGCTCGAGCGCGATGCCGCCGCGCACGGCGACGAGGGAGCGCAGCCCGTCGCGGACGGCGCCGACGCGCAGCTCGTCGCCGTCGTCCACCGCGACGGCGCGGCCCGGCTCGACCGGCTGCGTGCCCGCCTCGCCGTGCACCGCCGCATCGACGAGGGCGCCGGTGAGGGCGACGACCGCCGGGCCGCGGAAGCGGAGGGTCGCGCCGCCGCCGGCGAGCTCGAGCCCCGCCTCGTCGGCGGCGTTCCCGACGGCGCGGTTCGCGTCGCGGAGCGCGCGGCGGTCGGCGGTGCCGGACGCGGCGACGCCCTGCGCCGCGAGCCCCTGCCGTCCGAGGTCCTGCACGAGCAGCTGCAGCCCGGGGCGCACGACCTCGAGGGCGTGGGCAGCGGTGACCGGCTCGCGCGCCGCGGGCGCGGCGGTGACGAGCTCGCGCTCGACGCGCTCGAAGCGCACGGTGGCGCCGGGCGCGAGCAGCGCCGGCTGCGGCCGCGAGAGGTCCCACATCAGTGCATCCGTGCGCCCGATGAGCTGCCAGCCGCCTGGGCTCTCGCGCGGGTAGACGCCCGAGAAGCGGCCGGCGAGCCCGACGGATCCGGCCGGGATGCGCGTGCGCGGCGATGCGCGCCGCGGCACGTCGAACAGCGGGTCGTCGCCCACGAGGTAGCCGAAGCCCGGCGCGTAGCCCGTAAAGGCGACGGTCCACGTCGCCGCCTGGTGCCGGGCGACGATCTCGTCGGCGCCGACGCCGAGCAGCTGCGCGACCTCGGCGAGGTCCTGGCCGTCGTAGCGCACGGGGATCGTCACGGCGTCGCCGCTCGCGGCGCTCCGGGCCGCCGGCTCGACCGCCACGAGCAGCTCGGCGAGGGCGTCGGCGGCGACGAGCGAGGGGTCGAAGCGCACGAGCACCGTGCGCGCTGCAGGGACGAGCTCGGTCACGCCCGGCAGCTCGGCCGCCTGGAGCGCGGGCAGGAGGCGCATCGCCTCGTCGAGGTCGGCCGTCTCGAGCAGGAGTGCGGTGTCGGCGGCCGGCAGCACCCGCCGCGCGTGGGCGGTCACGGGAGCCCCCTCACAGCGCGTACGCCGCATCCGGCACGTCGGTGACGAACATGTGGCCGGGCGCGTGCGTGACCGCGAAGGGCGGCCGCGACGCCATGATCGCGGCCTGCGGGGTCACGCCGCACGCCCAGAACACCGGCACGTCGCCGTCCTGCATGACGGGCGGGTCGCCGAACTCGGGAGCGCTGAGGTCGGCGATGCCGAGCGAGCCGGGATCGCCGATGTGCACCGGTGCGCCGTGGACGGCGGGGAACCTCCCGGAGATCGTGACGGCGTCGGCGACGCGGCTCGCGGGGATCGGCCGCATCGAGACCACGAGCTCCCCGTGCAGCCGGCCGGCCGGCGCGCACGCCGTGCTCGTGCGGTACATCGGCACGTTGCGGTCGTGCTCGCGATGGCGGATGGGGATGCCGTCGTCGACGAGCCCCGCCTCGAACGTGAACGAGCAGCCGATCAGGAAGGCCACGAGGTCCGGGTGCTCCTCCCAGGCGGCCGACGCATCCGTCGTCTCGTCCGCGAGCTCGCCGTCGCGCCACACCCGATAGGCGGGGATGTCGGTGCGCACGTCGCTGCCGGGCGCGAGCCGCGACTCGACCCGTCCCGCCTCGAGCACCTCGAGCACCGGCATCGGCTTCGGGTTGCGCTGCGCGAACAGCAGCGTCTCGAACGCCCAGTCCGCGGGCAAGGCGATGAGGTTGGCCTGCACGAGCCCGTGCGCGACCCCGCTCGTCGGCGCCACGGCTCCCGCCCGGTAGGCGGCACGCGCCTCGCGCGCCTGCGCGAGCTGCGCGGCCGTCGCGGCGGCGGCGCTCATCGGGCCACCGCGAAGGGCGCGATCGCGACGCCGGCGTCCTCGAGCGCAGCGCGCGTGGCCTCGGCCATCGCGATCGCGCCTGCGCTGTCGCCGTGCACGCAGATCGACTCGGCGCGCACCGCGACGTCGCTGCCGTCGACCGCCTCGAGCACGCCCTCCTGCGCGAGCCGCACCATCCTGGCCGCGACGAGGGCCGGATCGTGCAGCACCGAGCCGGGCTCCGTGCGCGAGACGAGCAGCCCCTCCGGGGTGTAGGCGCGGTCGGCGAACGCCTCGGCGGCGGTGCGGAGGCCCGCCCGCTCGGCGACCTCGAGCACGACGCCGCCCGCGAGGCCGAGCAGCACGAGCGACGGGTCGACGGCGCGGATGGCCGCGACGACGTCCTTCGCCTGCCGCTCGTCGCGCGCGATCGTGTTGTAGAGCGCGCCGTGGGGCTTGACGTAGGCCACGCTGCCGTCGACCGCGCCGGCGAGGGCCTGCAGGGCCCCGAGCTGGTACTCGACGTGCGCCTGGAGCGTCGCGGAGTCGACGTCCATCGCGAGCCTCCCGAACCCCTCGTAGTCGCGGTAGCCCGGATGCGCCCCGATCGTCACGCCGTTCGCCACGGCGGCCTCGAGCGTGGCCCGGATCCCCTCGGGGCTGCCGGCGTGGAAGCCGCACGACACGTTCGCGCTCGTCACCACCCGCAGCATCGCCTCGTCGTCGCCGACGATGCGGTCGGGCACGTTCTCGCCGAGGTCGGAGTTCAGGTCGATCGTGCTCATGCGGTCAGGCTCCCACGCCGAGCAGGGCGAAGATCGGCCCGATCGAGACGGCGCCCATGTAGAGGCTCAGCAGCGTCGCGAGCGTGCCGACGATGAGCAGCCAGCGCGGGTAGCGGTAGCCGCCCAGCACGTCGTGCTGGCGGAACCAGCCGATGTACATGAAGATCGCGAGGCCGATCGGCAGGATCAGGCCGTTGAAGCCGCCGACGAAGACGAGCAGCGCCGCAGGGGCGGTGCCGATGAAGGCGTAGACGGCGAGCGACACGAGGATGAACGCGACGGTGGCCAGCTGCAGCGGCCAGCCGCCCGCGAGCCGCTTCGCGAAGACCGACAGGAAGGTCGCCGACGTGTAGGCGGCGCCGATGACCGACGTGATCGCCGCGGCCCAGAAGATGAAGCCGAAGATGCGGATGCCCGCGTCGCCGAGCACGACCCCGAACGCCTGCGCCGCGGGGTTCGCCGCCTGGCCGGAGATGTCGAGCGCCACGCCCGAGGCGACGACGCCCAGGATCGCCAGGAACAGCACGTAGCGCATAATGCCGGTGACGAGGATGCCCTGCATCGACGCGCGGTGCACGCCCTTGACGTGGTCGGGGCCGACGAGGCCGGACTCGAGGTAGCGGTGCGCGCCGGCGTAGGTGATGTAGCCGCCCACCGTGCCGCCGACGATCGTGGTGATGCTCGCGAAGTTGAGCGTGTCGGGCAGGAACGTCTGGCGGAGCGCGTCGCCGACCGGCGGCTGCGACGCGATCGCCACGAACACCGTCATGAGGATCATCGCGACGCCGAGCACCATGACCACGATGTCGACGGCGCGGCCGGCCTTCTTGAACAGGAAGATGCCGATCGCGAGGAGGCCCGTGAGCAGGCCGCCGAGCTTCGGGTCGATGCCGAGCAGGGCGTTGAGGCCGAGGCCGCCGCCCGCGATGTTGCCGATGTTGAAGGCGAGGCCGCCGATGACGATGAGCACGGCGAGGACGTGGCCCGAGTACGGCACGGCGTCGTTCGCGAGGTCACCCGCGCGCTTGCCCGAGACGGTGATCATGCGCCAGATGTTCATCTGCACGGCGAAGTCGATGAGCACCGAGATGAGGATCGCGAACGCGAACGCGGCGCCGAGCGACGCCGTGAAGGTCGCGGTCTGGGTGATGAAGCCAGGCCCGATCGCAGAGGTCGCCATGAGGAAGATGGCGCCGAGGATCGGTCCCCTGCGGCTCTTGGCGAACGCCTTCGCCTTCGCGGCCGCGTCGGGCTCGGACTCGGTGGTGTGCTGTGCGTCGGGCATCGCCGTCCCCATCTCCATCGGTGGGCTCCGGTGCGCGGGCCGCGCGACCTGGAGTCCCATCACTGTAGAGCAGAATCGCATTGATTGTTGAACAATGTGGGTCGGCCGTGTTTCGGTCGTGTTGCGCCCGGCCCTACGCTCGGAGCATGACCGAGCCCTCGACGACGCTGGCGGATGCCCTGCGCGAGCAGATCATCGCCGGCGAGTTCGCGCCCGGCGAGCGGTTGTCGGAGACCGCGGTCGCCGCGCGGCTCGACGTCTCGCGCAACACCCTCCGCGAGGCCTTCCGCGTGCTCGCGCAGCACGGGCTCGTCGAGCACGTGCCGCATCGCGGCGTCTCGGTCGCCTCGCCGAGCACGGCCGACGTCGTCGACATCTACCGCGCGCGCCGGCTCCTCGAGTGCGGCGTGCTGCGTGGTGCCTCCGCCCTGCACCCGAGCGTCGCCGACATGCGAGCCGCGCTCGAGCGCGCCGAGGCGGCGCTCGAGCTGGGCGACTGGGCGACCGTGGGCACGGCGAACATGGCCTTCCACCGCGCCCTCATGGCCCTCTCCGACAGCCCTCGGCTCGAGCGCTCCCACGGGCACCTCGCGGCCGAGCTGCGGCTCGCATTCCTCGCCATCGACGACCCGGAGTCGCTGCACCGCCCGTTCGTCGCGCGCAACCGCGCCGTGCTCGAGGCGCTCGTCGGCGACGGCCCGGAGGCAGCCGCGGACGAGCTCGAGCACTACCTCACGGAGTCCGAGCGGCGCGTGCTGGGCGCCTACGCGCGGATGGGCCGCGCGTAGCCTGCTAGCTCGCCTCCTCGGCCCGGGACGGGCCTCGGCGTCAGGCCAGGCGGGGGCCCGAAAGGGCCCCCGCTCTAACTGGCCTGACGCATCTGCCGGAGGTCTCGCTTGAGGTCGTGCAGCTCGTCGCGGATGCGCGCCGCGAGCTCGAACTTCAGCTCGCCCGCCGCCTCGGTCATCTGCGCCGACAGGTCGGCGATGATCGACTCGAGCTGCGTCGGCCCGTCCATCGCCGAGCGGTCGCGGGCGAGCCGGGGCGTCGGGGCGCCGCGGCGAGTGCCCTGCAGCAGGTCGTCGGTGTCGGCCTGCTCGCGGTTGAGCACGTCGGTGATGTCGGCGATGCGGCGGCGGAGCGGCGTCGGGTCGATGCCGTGCTCGAGGTTGTACGCGACCTGGACCGCTCGGCGCCGGTCGGTCTCGTCGATCGCCAGCCGCATCGAGTCGGTGATCCGGTCGGCGTACATGTGCACCTCGCCCGAGACGTTGCGGGCCGCGCGGCCGATCGTCTGGATGAGCGACGTCGAGGAGCGCAGGAAGCCCTCCTTGTCGGCGTCGAGGATCGACACGAGCGACACCTCGGGCAGGTCGAGGCCCTCGCGCAGCAGGTTGATGCCGACGAGCACGTCGAACAGCCCCTGCCGCAGCTGCGTCAGCAGCTCGACGCGGCGGAGCGTGTCGACGTCGGAGTGCAGGTAGCGCACCCGCACGCCCGCCTCGGTGAAGTACTCCGTCAGCTCCTCGGCCATCTTCTTGGTCAGCGTCGTCACGAGCACGCGCTCGTCGCGCTCCGCGCGCACCCGGATCTCCTCGAGCAGGTCGTCGATCTGCCCCTTCGTCGGCTTCACGACGAGCTTCGGGTCGACGAGCCCGGTCGGGCGGATGATCTGCTCGACCACCGTGTCGGCGAGCCCCATCTCGTACTTGCCCGGCGTCGCCGAGAGGTAGACCTTCTGCGGCGTCCGCTCGAGGAACTCGTCGAACTTCAGCGGTCGGTTGTCGAGCGCGCTCGGCAGCCGGAAGCCGTGCTCGACGAGCGATCGCTTGCGGCTCGCGTCGCCCTCGTACATCGCGCCGATCTGCGGCACGGTGACGTGCGACTCGTCGATGACGACGAGGAAGTCGTCGGCGAAGTAGTCGAGCAGGCAGTGCGGCGGCTCCCCCGCCTCCCGCCCGTCGATGTGGCGCGAGTAGTTCTCGATGCCGGAGCAGAAGCCGATCTGCTCCATCATCTCGAGGTCGAAGGTGGTGCGCATGCGCAGCCGCTGCGCCTCGAGCAGCCGGCTCTCGCGCTCGAGCACCTTGAGCCGCTCGTCGAGCTCGTCGCGGATGCGGTCCATCGCCTTCTGCATGCGCTCGTTGCCCGCCACGTAGTGGCTGCCGGGGAAGATCGAGACCGACTCGTGCGTCTCGATGATCTCGCCGGTGAGCGGGTGCAGCGTCGACAGCGCCTCGATCTCGTCGCCGAAGAGCTCGATGCGGATCGCGTGCTCCTCGTACATCGGGATGATCTCGATCGTGTCGCCGCGCACGCGGAACGTGCCGCGCGTGAACGCCACGTCGTTGCGCTGGTACTGCATCGCGACGAAGCGGCGGAGCAGCGCCTGGCGGTCGATCCGCATGCCGACCTGCAGCGCGACCATCGCCTCGAGGTACTCCTCGGGGGTGCCGAGGCCGTAGATGCACGAGACGGTCGAGACGACGATGACGTCTCGGCGCGAGAGCAGCGCGTTCGTCGCCGAGTGCCGCAGCCGCTCGACCTCGGCGTTGAGCGACGAGTCCTTCTCGATGAAGGTGTCGGTCTGCGGGATGTACGCCTCGGGCTGGTAGTAGTCGTAGTACGAGACGAAGTACTCGACCGCGTTGTTCGGGAGCAGCTCGCGGAACTCGTTCGCGAGCTGCGCGGCGAGCGTCTTGTTGTGCGCGAGCACGAGCGTCGGCCGCTGCACCTGCTCGACGAGCCAGGCGGTCGTCGCGCTCTTGCCCGTGCCGGTCGCGCCCAGCAGCACCACGTCGGTCTCACCGCGGCCGAGCGCCTCGGTCAGCTCGCGGATCGCCTTCGGCTGGTCGCCAGAGGGGGTGTACTCGCTGATGACCTCGAACGGCCGGACGGCACGGGTCGGTTCCATGGGTCCAGCCTACGAGCGCCCACCCACACGGCCGCTCGAGAGCCGCTCCCACAGCGCGTCCGCCTGCGCGAGCGTCGCCGAGAGCTCGCCGTCGGTCTCGATGACGACGTCGGCGATCGCGAGCCTGCGCTCGTCGCTCGCCTGCGACGCCACGCGTGCGCGGGCATCCTGCTCGGTCATGCCCCGCAGCTCGACGAGCCGACGCACGCGCACGTCCTCGGGCGCGTGCGCGACGACCACGAGGTCCCACGGGTCGTCGGGACGCGCCTCGACGAGCAGCGGCACGTCGTAGACCACGACCGCGCCCGGGTCCGCCGCGAGGGCCGCGGCGAACCGGCGGCCGGACTCGGCGGAGACCGCGGGATGCACGATCGCGTTGAGGCGGCGACGGGCGCGGTCGTCGGCGAACACGACGGCGCCGAGCGCCGCGCGGTCGAGCGAGCCGTCGGGCAGCAGCAGGTGGTCGCCGAACTCGGCCGCGATCGCGCGCAGCACGGGCATGCCCGGCTGCTGCAGCTCGCGCACCACCGCGTCGGCGTCGATGACGACGGCGCCGCGCTCCGCGAGGCGGGCGGAGATCGTGGACTTGCCGGACGCGATGCCGCCGGTGAGCGCGACGAGGGGCATGCCGACGAGTCTTGCACGGCAGGTCCTGAGCGAGTCCCGCGCGCCCCTTGGGCGAGCGGTCCCGGCGCGCTGAGCCGCCGGTCATAGCCTCGCCGCAGCGCACCGATTCCGGAGCGCGCGCCGATGGAGGGAGGGCACGTGGTCGCCATGCGACGCTTCGCCATCGCCCTCCTCCTGCTGAGCGGCATCGCCGCCGGCGTGACCGCCACCCTCTGGGGCGCGGCCCTCGCGGGCGTCGCGCACACCTCGGTGATCGGCTCCGACGCGATGCGGCCGGCCTTCCTGACCGGCGACCTCGTCATCTCGACGCCCGTCGCGACGGACGGGCTGCGCGCGGGCGACGTGATCAGCCTGCCCACCGAGGGCGCGCCGCAGCTCGTCACCGAGCGCGTGCTCGAGATCGTCCGGCTGCCCGACGGGCAGTGGTCGATCCTCGCCCGCACGGACGCGGGCCCGGGCATCGCCGCGGAGCACATCGTCGGCGCCCAGGTGTGGGAGCCGACGCTCCGGGTGCCGGTCGTTGGGGGTGCCGCGAGGGCCGTGCTCGAGCCGCGCCTCGGGCTGCCGCTGCTCTCGGCGTTCGCCCTGCTGGTCGTCGCGGCGCTGCTCTGGGGAGCCCCGCGGGCACGGTCGACGCGCGCCGCGTGAGGCCCGCCCGGGCGCGCATGCGCTCGACGCCGCCAGACGACGGTACGATCTCCCCCAATGCGCCGTGTCACGCGGTGGGGAACGTGGGGTTGTGATGCACGAGGACGTCGCGGTCGTCATCGAGGATGGCGAGGACATCCGGGAGCTGCTGGCGCAGGTCCTGACGCAGGGCGGCTTCGCCGTGCACACGGCATCCGACGGCGCGACCGGCGTGGAGCTCGTCCGGGAGCACGACCCCATCGTGGTGACGGTCGACGTCAACATGCCGGGCATCGACGGCTTCGAGACCGCTCGCCAGATCCGCAGCATCAGCACCGCGTACCTCGTGATGATCACGGCGCGCGGTGACGAGATCGACACGCTCGTCGGCCTGCAGACCGGCGCCGACGACTACATCGTCAAGCCGTTCCGGCCGCGCGAGCTCCGCGCGAGGATCGAGGCCATGATGCGCCGGCCGCGCTCGCTCGCCTCCTCGCACCCCTCTGCCGCGCACCAGCAGGCCGCCGTGCCGGCATCCGCGTCCGAGCCCGTCTCGCTCGCCACCGCGCCGGTCAGCACGGCGGCCCCCGGCATGACGACCCCCGGCTCGACGCCGTGGCTCGACGAGGACTCCGACGCCGCCCCGCTCGAGCACCGCGGTCTGCGGCTCGAGCCGGGAGCCCGCGTCGTCGAGCTCGAGGGCGCCGAGGTCGAGCTGACGCGCAGCGAGTTCGACATCCTGCGGATGCTGCTGGGCTCCGGCAGGCGCGTGGTCAGCAAGCTGCAGCTCGCCGGCATGCTCCGCGGCGAGCGCGGCGAGCCCGACCACTACCTGAGCGAGCACGACGCGCGCGCCATCGAGGTGCACGTCGCCAACCTGCGCCGCAAGCTGGGCGAGTCGCCCTCCGAGCCGCGCTGGATCGAGACCGTGCGCGGAGTGGGCTACCGCCGCACGGCCTGATCGCCGCGCGCGGCGCTGTCGGCGTCGTCGTCCTCGCCGGCGACCACCACGGTCACGTCGTCGCTCGCGATCGCGCGGCGCGCCGCAGCACGCGCGGCGTCGAGCAGCGTCTCGCGGTCGTACCCGCTCGTGCTCGTCACGCTGAGCCCCATGCCGATGGGCGGGATCACGGGCACGCCGGCCGTGCGCAGCTGGTCGAGCATCGCGCGGTGCATGCGCGCCGCGAGCTGCCGCGCCTCGGCGGGCGACTTGGGCTGGAACGCGAGCAGCAGCTTGCCCTCGTCGTCGGTGCCCATCGCCGCCGTCGTCGGCGACAGCCGCCGCACGGCCGCCCTCGCCGCCTGGCGCACGTGCTCCGCCTCGTCGGCGCCGAAGGCCGTCGAGATGCGCGACAGGGCGTCGATCTTCACCACGAGCACCGCGAAGAGCTCCGCCCGGCGATTGGCGCGCATGAGCCGTCCGCCGAGCACGCGCACGAACGACGGCTCGAGCAGCACCCCGTCGGGCGCGATCGCCATGAGCGTGGAGTCCTCGGTGCCGCGGAGCCGCACCTGCTCGGCGCGCAGCACCGAGGTGAGCACGACCACGATCACGATGAGCGACATCGTGACGATCCCGACCAGGCTGTTCGAGAGCCAGGTCTGGAAGACCGGGTGCTCGGTGCCGAGCGCGAGCGCCGTGAGGCTCCGCGTGAGCTGGAAGGCGGCGGCGAGCCCGAGCGTCACGCTCAGGCCGAGCGCCGTGCGGGTGCGTCGCATCGCGCCGCGCGTCGCCTCCGAGGCCGTCAGCGCCGAGAACAGCGCGTTCGCGCCGAACACGAGGGGCGACGCCGACCAGCCCTCGGTCGGGGTCTCGAGCAGCACCATGACGACGGTCGCGACCGAGGCGGCGATCACCGCCACCGCCGACCGTCGCAGGCGGTGCCCGTTGAACACGCGGCATCCGAGCCACAGCAGTCCGAGCGCGGCGACCCACGCCGCGTTGCCGATCGCGACGAGCCACCACGCGTCGGTGCTGACCGCGCGCACGATGTAGGCCTCCGTCGCGATCATGCCGCCGATGAAGCCCAGCGCCCACACCCGGCCGGCGCGGTCGTCCTTGCGCAGCATCGTCTCGAGCACGAACACGCCGCCGGCGACGTGCATCACGACGGCGGTGAGGAACTGGATCGTGGGGACGTCGAGGGTCATGCTGCGGCTCCTCGCCGGATGAGCGGCAGCCGGACGACGAACGTCGCCCCGCCGCCGGGCTCGCTCTGGACGGTGATCTCGCCGCCGTGCGCGCGCACGAGATCGCGGCTGATGGCGAGCCCGAGCCCGTTGCCGGGCGCCATGTTGCCCGCCTGGGCGGCGCGGTAGCGGCGCTCGAAGAGCCGCGGCAGCGACTCCTCGGCGATGCCTGGCCCGTCGTCGCGCACGACGAGCCAGGCGTGCTTGTCGTCGGAGGTGACGCCGACCTCGATGAGGCCGTCGCCCGTGTGGTAGTTGACCGCGTTGCCGACGAGGTTGTCGACGACCTGGCGGATGCGGATCGGATCGATGTCGGCCTCGACCGACTCGATCCCGGTCGTGTCGATGCGGATGTTGCGCGCCGCCGCGCGCGGCTCCATCGCCTCGGCGGACGCCTGCACGACGCGCGCGATGTCCTCGCGCACGAGCCGGACGTCGAACCGCCCGGGGCCGTCGCCGGTCGCTGCGAGCACGTCGCCGATGATGACGAGCAGTCGGGAGGCGTTGCGCTCGGCGATCTCGAGGCTGCGGCGGGCGTGGGGGCCCACGTCGCCGCCGTCGAGCGCGAGGTCGAGGTGGCCGAGCACGCTCGTCAGCGGCGTGCGCAGCTCGTGCGAGACGGAGGCGACGAGCTCGTCGCGCATCTGGCCGGCGAGCTGCTCGGCGGTGACGTCGCGCGTGATGAGGATCGCCCCGACGTCGGCGCCGTCGACGTCGACGAGCCGGCGGACCGTCGACTGCAGCGCACGGCGGCTGTCGCCGGGAGGCCCCTGCCAGCAGAGCACGTTCTCGAACACCTCGCCGCGCCGGGCTCGCGCCGCGGGCGACTGGCCGGGCTCGACGGGCGTCACGCCGTCGGCGTCGTACAGCTCCGCCGTGTCGTCGAACGCGTTGAGGCGCAGGTGGGCGTCGTTCTCGACGGAGACCGAGCCGTCGGCGCCGATGCGCACGACGCCGAAGTCGACGGCGTCGAGCACCTCGCTCACGGCATCCTCCTGGCGCCTCGCGCGCTCCACCGCGTGGTCGAGGTAGGTCGCCTGCTCGTCGAGCAGCGTGCGCTGCGCCGCCGCGCGCCGGGCGGCGACGAAGGCGACGATCGATCCGGCGGTGAGCACGAGCGGCCCGAGGTACGTGTGCACCGGGTCGACCTCCTGCTCGAGCATGATGCTCGCGGCCCAGAACAGCAGCGACGAGCCGCCCGCGCCGACGACGAGGCCGCGCCAGCCGCCGACGGTCGCCAGCCACGTCGCGGGCACCATCCACAGCAGCCACAGCTCGGAGTCGGGGTCGCCGATCTGCAGCAGGAAGATGGCGAGCAGGTCGCCGGTCGGCACGACGCCGACCCAGATCGGGTGCACGCGGTTCCACGGCACCACGAGGGCCAGCACCGTGAGGGCGAACAGCAGCAGCATGCCCACGAAGAGCACGTCGCCCGCGGCGAGCTCGCCCACGACGACGACGAGCCCGCAGGCGACGAGGCACGCCGCGGCGAGCAGCAGCTGGTTGACAGCGGTGACGCGCTCTCGAGTGCGGTCTGGGCGCACCGCGTCGGTGCGACTCACCGTCACGGCCGCGTCCATGGGACGACGGTACCGCGCGCGGCGTTCGCGGCGCACGCTCGGCACGCGCGGCTACGATCGCGGCAGGCGGCCGCAGCGGCCGCGGACGGGAGGCGTCGTGCTGGAGTTCCTGACAGGCTCGGGCCTCGCCGCGGCCGCGGGCATGAACGCGTACATCCCGCTGCTGGTCGTCGGCCTCGCGAACCGCTTCTTCCCGGATGCCATGCAGCTGCCGGACGGCTGGGCGTGGCTGTCGAACGGCTGGGTGCTCGGCATCGTCGCGGTGCTGCTCGTGGTCGAGGTGGTGGCCGACAAGATCCCCGCCGTCGACAGCGTCAACGACGTGCTGCAGTCGATCGTGCGACCGACCGCTGGTGGCCTCGCCTTCGGCTCGTCGTCGACGGCCTCCACCGTCGCCGTCACCGATCCGGCCGCCTTCTTCGCCTCGAACCAGTGGGTGCCGATCGTGGTCGGCGCGGTGATAGCGCTCGGCGTGCACACGGCGAAGTCGCTCACGCGGCCGGCCGCGAACGTCGCGACCGCGGGCACGGCGGCGCCGGTGGTCTCGACGATCGAGGACGTCGGCGCGATCGGCCTCTCGCTGCTCGCGATCGTGGCACCGGTGCTCGTGCTCGTCGCCCTCGCGCTGCTCGGCCTGCTGGGCTGGTCGCTCTGGCGACGGGCGAGGCGCCGCGGCTCGGACCTCCGAGCGGCGACCGAGCGGCCGGCGGAACCCTAGGCGGGCCGGGCCGCCGAGGCCCCGCCCTCGGCCGTCGCGTCCGCGGGCACGGGTGCGACGGCATCCATGCGCCACGCGCCGCGCCAGCGGACCACGCGCCCGTCGTCGTCGCGCTCGGCGATCGCGTGCTCGTGGCCCGAGCCCATGCCCGTGGCGGCCGCGATGCGGACGCGGTCGTCGCCCTCGGGCGTGAGCACGTCCACCGCCTGCAGCGGGTCCGGCGCCGTGGGCGCGATCGCGAGCAGCCGGCCGCCGAGCTCCACGACGTCGACGCGGCCCCAGATGCTCGCGTAGGCGCCCTCGAACGAGCGGGCGAGGTCGAGGTCGCGGACATCGGTCGAGGACGCATCGAGCGCCGTGCCGACGATGCGCGCGATGCCGACCGCCAGCTCCTCGGCGGGTGCGTCGATCGCGTTCGTCAGCACGGTCACGACCACGTCGCGCTCGGCGTCCACGAGCGTGCGCGTCGCCTGCCCTGTCCAGGCACCGCCATGGCCCGCCCACGTGCGGCCGTCGATCGTGCGCAGCATCATGCCGAGGCCGTAGCCGGCGCTGCCGCCGTCGCGCGCCGTGGTCGTCCAGAGCTGCTGCCGCATCCGCCGCCGGCTCGCGGCGTCCAGCAGCCGGTCGTCGCCGTCCGCGACCGTGCGGAGCAGGTCGGTGAGCTCCGCAGCCGTCGCCACGGCGCCCGTCGCGGCGGCCAGCGCGCCGGTCGAGGGGCTGCCGAGCACGACCCGGCCCTCGTGCGAGTGCAGCGCGGAGTGGCCTGCCACGAGCGGGCCGCTGCCGGTGCCGAGGTCGGCGCTCGTGGCGCCGAGCCCGAGCGGCTCGACGAGCAGCGCCTCGATCGCGTCGGCGTACGAGCGGCCGGTGACGGCCTCGATCACGAGCCCGAGCAGCCCGAAGCCGATGTTCGAGTACTTGAACTCGGTGGATGCAGGCACGCGCGAGACGCCGGCGCGGGCGATGCCGAGCAGGCGGTCGGCGTCGGGGAAGTCGTCCTCGAGGTGCCAGAAGGCGACGTCGTCGCCGTCGCGGACGGCGCCGCCGCCGTGCGACAGCAGCTCGCGCAGCAGCAGCGCGCCGGCGTCGGTGCCGCGGAGCGCGGTCACGTGCAGCTGCGCCTCGTCGTCGAGCCGCAGCCTGCCGTCGTCGACGAGCCGCATCGTGGCGATCGCGGCGAGGGCCTTCGAGTGCGAGGCGATGCGGAACCGGTGCGCGGGCGTGAGCGCCTCCCCCGTCGACGCGTCGGCGACGCCGTGCGCGCGCTCCAGCACGAGCTCGCCGTCGATCCGCACCGCGACCTGCACGCCGGGGATCCGCAGCCGCCACCGGCGGTAGGCGAGCCAGCGGTCCGCGTAGTCGAGGGCGTGCGGGAGCGACGGATACGCAGGCATGCTCCGATCCTGCCATGCCCCCGCCAACGCGAAGCGGGCCGCACCCGGAGGTGCGGCCCGCAGGCGTGGTGCGGTGCTTACTCGGCGGAGCCGGTGAGCTTCTCGCGGAGGGCGGCGAGGGCCTCGTCGTCGGCGAGCGTGCCGGCGCCGGACTCCTCGGAGGAGCCGCCGAACGACGATGCGCCCGAGGGCACGTCGTTCGAGTGCACGTCGGCGTCGCGGGCCGCGGCGACCTGCGCCTTGTGCGCCTCCCAGCGCGTCTGCGCTGCGGCGTACTCGGCCTCCCAGGCCTCGCGCTGCTCGTCGAAGCCTTCCTTCCACTCGTTCGTCTCGGGGTCGAAGCCCTCCGGGAACTTGTAGTTGCCCTGCTCGTCGTACTCGGCGAGCATGCCGTAGAGCGCGGGGTCGAAGTCGGTGCCGTCGGGGTCGACGCCCTCGTTCGCCTGCTTGAGCGAGAGCGAGATGCGGCGGCGCTCGAGGTCGATGTCGATGATCTTGACGAAGACCTCGTCGTTGACCGCGACGACCTGGTCAGCCGTCTCGACGTGCTTCGACGACAGCTCCGAGATGTGCACGAGGCCCTCGATGCCGTCCGCGACGCGGACGAACGCACCGAACGTGACGAGCTTCGTGACCTTGCCCGGCGCGACCTGGCCGATGGCGTGGGTGCGCGCGAAGATCTGCCACGGGTCCTCCTGCGTCGCCTTGAGCGACAGCGAGACGCGCTCGCGGTCGAGCTCGACCGTGAGGATCTCGACGGTGACCTCCTGGCCGACCTCGACGACCTCCGACGCGTGCTCGATGTGCTTCCACGAGAGCTCGGAGACGTGCACGAGGCCGTCCACGCCGCCCAGGTCGACGAACGCACCGAAGTTGACGATCGACGAGACGACGCCCTTGCGGACCTGGCCCTTCTGGAGCGACTGGAGGAACTGGCCGCGCGAGGCCGACTGGGTCTCCTCGAGCAGCGCACGGCGCGAGAGCACGACGTTGTTGCGGTTCTTGTCGAGCTCGAGGATCTTCGCCTCGATCTCCTGGCCGAGGTACGGCGTGAGGTCGCGGACGCGGCGCAGCTCGATGAGCGAGGCCGGCAGGAAGCCGCGGAGGCCGATGTCGACGATGAGACCGCCCTTGACCACCTCGATGACCGTGCCGGTGACGACGCCGTCCTCGTCCTTGATGCGCTCGACGTCGCCCCAGGCGCGCTCGTACTGCGCGCGCTTCTTGGAGAGGATCAGACGACCCTCCTTGTCCTCCTTCTGGAGGACGAGCGCCTCGACGGTGTCGCCGACCTCGACGACCTCCGTCGGGTCGACGTCGTGCTTGATGGAGAGCTCGCGCGAGGGGATGACGCCCTCGGTCTTGTAGCCGACGTCGAGAAGGACCTCATCGCGGTCGATCTTGACGACGGTGCCCTCGATGAGGTCGCCGTCGTTGAAGAACTTCAGGGTCTTCTCAACGGCGGCCATGAAGTCATCGGCCGAGCCGATGTCGTTCACAGCGACCTGCTTGGGAGCCGTGGTCGTTGCAGTGGTCATAGAGTTCAAGGTGCCTTGTTGGTGGTCTCGGGCCGATGGGCATGCGGATGCCCATCCAGCGCTTCGGATTGGGGTCGTCACCACACGAGTGACCCGGCAACTCTACACGGCGTTCGCACAGGTCGACAAGCGAGGCCCCGGCTCGCCGGGACGCGTCAGTCGTGCGCGAGCGCCGAGCGCACCATCATCGTGCCGAGCGGCTCGGCGCACGAGCCCTCCGCGAGCGTGCGATCGAACAGGTCCCGGTCGGCGAGCGACCGGATGGCGGCGTCGCGATCCGCCGTCGCGGCCTCGACGAGCCCGGGGGCGCAGCTCGCGCGCCAGCGGGCGAGCGCCGCCTCGGTCTCGGCCTCCAGCGCGTCGAGCGCCTCGTGCCACGCGTCCACGCTCGCCTCGTGCTCGCGCTCGGCCGCGCGGCGTCGCCAGAGGCCGACGCGCGGTGCCGGTCCCGGCTCCTCGGCGCGGAGCCGCAGCGATTCGGCGTGGGCGCGGTCGCAGACCCCGATCGGCTCGCCGGCGTGGGCGCCGAGCGCCGCACGCTCGAGCAGCGCGAGCTGGTCGAAGTGCTCGACCGGCTCGCGCATGCCCGAGGCGACCTCGAGCGCCGTCACGCCCCGCGGAGCACGGCACCGCGCAGCGTGTCGAGGCCGACACCGCCGATGTTCAGCACGCGCGAGTGGAACGACTTCAGGTCGAACGCGTCGCCCTCCGCCTCCTTCGCCGCATCGCGGATCTGCTCGAAGATGCGCTGGCCGATCTTGTAGGACGGCGCCTGCCCCGGCCAGCCGAAGTAGCGGTTCACCTCGAAGCGCACGAACGGCTCGTTCATGTTCACGTTCGACTTCATGAACTCGAACGCGTAGTCGAAGTCCCACTCCCCCGTGCCGTCGAGGCGCGGCTTGCCGAGGTGCACGCCGATGTCGAGCACGACGCGTGCCGCGCGCATCCGCTGGCCGTCGAGCATGCCGAGTCGGTCGGCCGGGTCGTCGAGGTAGCCGAGCGACTGCATGAGGCGCTCGGCGTACAGCGCCCAGCCCTCCGCGTGCCCCGACGTGCCGGCGAACGCGCGCCGCCAGAGGTTGAGCTGCCCGCGGTTGTAGGTCGCCTGCGCGATCTGCAGGTGGTGGCCCGGGACGCCCTCGTGGTAGACGGTCGTCAGCTCGCGCCAGGTGTCGAACTCGGTGACGCCCTCGGGCACCGACCACCACATGCGGCCGGGACGCGAGAAGTCGTCGGCCGGGCCGGTGTAGTAGATGCCGCCGGTCTGCGTCGGCGCGATCATGCACTCGAGGGCGCGGATCGGCTCGGCGATGTCGAAGTGCGTGCGGCCGAGCTCCTCGATCGCGCGGTCGCTCGTCTCCTGCATCCAGGCCTTGAGGGCGTCGGTGCCGTGCAGCTTGCGGCTCGCGTCGCCGTCGAGGTGGGCGATGGCCTCCTGCACCGTGGCGCCGGGCTTGATCTCGCGGGCGATCGCCTCCTGCTCGTCGCGCATCCGCTCGAGCTCCTCGATGCCCCACGCGTAGGTCTCGTCGAGGTCGACGTCGGCGCCGAGGAAGCGGCGCGACATGAGCGAGTAGAACTCGCGGCCGACGGCGTCGACCGGGTTCGCGGAGGCGGCGAGCTCGCCGCGCAGGAAGGTGGCGAGCCGGTCGTGGGCCTCGGTGGCGACGGCGGCCGCGTCGGCGAGGTCGCCCCGCAGCGACTCGGGCAGCTCGGCGTCGCCCGCCTTGGCCGACTGGGCGAGCTCGTGGAAGAAGCCCGTGCCCGGCTGGTAGTCGGCGAACTGCTCGAGCACGTTCTCGATCTGGCGGCCGGCGGGCGTGCTGCCGGTCGCGATGCCGTTGCGCAGCGACGCGATGTAGCCGTCGATCGCGGCAGGCACGTTGCGCATGCGCTCGGCGACCGTCGCCCAGTCGTCCTCGGTGCCGGTCGGCATGAGGTCGAAGATGTCGCGGATGCCCGTGGCGGGGCTGGCCAGGTTGTTGAGGTCGCGGTCGCCCCAGCCGGAGGCCTCGACGTCGAGGTCGAGCTGCAGCTCGCGCGACAGGTCGGTCTTCGTGACCCAGTCGATGTCGTCGGCGGGCTCGACCGCCGCGAGGCTCGCGAGCGTCTCGCTCGCGAGGGCGGCGCCGGCGGCGCGCCCCTCCGGGGAGTAGTCGCCGAAGCCGGCCTTGTCGCCCTCGAGGCCGACGTAGACGTTGATCTCGGGGTTGAGGGCCGCCGCGCGGTGGACGTAGTCCTCGGCGATGCGGTCGATGTCGGTCTGCGGGCGCGAGGGGGCGCCGACGTTCGCGTCAGTCATGGCGACAGCCTAGGGGCGCGGGGGCCGGATCTACGCGAGCGCGGCCATCACGTCGCGCTCGAACAGCTCGATGCCGTCCTGCTCGAACGCGACCTCCGGCATGTAGGCGATGAGCGTGCCGAGCCCCGCCTCGCGCAGCGCGCCGACGTGGTCGACGACCTGCTGCGGCGTGCCGACGACGGCGCCGCGCGTCGAGAAGCCGGTGCCGGCGTGCTCGGCCGGCATCGCCGAGTCGGCCCGGGCGTTCACCTCGTCGACCACGCGGCGGGCCTCCGCCTCCGTCTCGCGCACGACGATGTTGAGGTTCGAGGTCAGCCGCACCTCCGCCGGGTCGCGGCCCTCCTTGTCGAGGTGGCCGAGCAGCACGTCGCGCTTGCGCGCGAACTGCTCCGGGCTGCCGCCGAAGTTCGTGGCGTCCGCCCACTTCGCCGCGTAGCGCAGCGTGCGCTGCTCGCCGCCGCCCGCGATCCAGGTGGGGATGCGGGGGCGGCCGTCGCGGCCGCGCTGCAGCGGCTGCGGCCGGCAGATCGCGCCGTCGACCGTGAACGTCTGCGACTCGATCGTCGCCTCGCCCTCCGCCCAGAGCCGCTGGATGATCTGCACGCCGTCGCGGAGCGCCGAGATGCGGTCGCCGACGCCGGGGAAGCCGTAGCCGTAGGCGCGCCACTCGTGCTCGTACCAGCCGGCGCCGATGCCGAACTCGAGCCGGCCGCCCGAGATGAGGTCGACGGTCGCGGCGATCTTCGCGAGCAGCGCGGGGTTGCGGTAGCCCATGCACGTGCACATCTGGCCGAGCCGCACGCGCGACGTGCTCGCGGCGAGCGCGGCCATGAGCGTCCACGCCTCGTGCGTCGCCTCATCCGTCGGCTGCGGCGTCGTGTGGAAGTGGTCGTAGACCCAGATGGAGTCCCATGCGCCGGCGTCGGCGCGCTGGGCGACGTCGAGCATCCGCCCCCACTGCTCTGCGGGGTCGATGCCGACGAGGTCGAGGCGCCAGCCCTGCGGGACGAAGAGGCCGAATCGGAGTGCGTCTGCGGTCATCCCGCCAGCCTAGGCCGAGCGGCGCTCGCGTTCGCCGTGATGCTCGGCGGACGATGCCCGCGACGCCCCGTTGACCGCCGCAGCCCGCGGGAGGACGATGGCGCCGAGCCGCGCCCGACGCGCGGCGGTCGCGGAGGGCGACATGCGGGATGCGACGGAGATGGCGGTGCTCCGCCGACCGGCGGGTGCGACGGAGCCGCTGACCGCGGCGGCGATCGGCGCGCTGCTCGGGCTCACGTGGGCAGCCGCGCTCCGCGCCTACATGGTCACGATCGCGGGCCCCGGCTCGTCGTTCACGTGGTGGACGCTCGCCGCCATCCTGCTGCCGGGCGCGATCGCGGGCGCGTGCATCGGCGTCGCGCACGCGCGCCGCGCGCGCGGGCGCGCGTGGCTGCTCGGCCTCGCCCCGTTCGCGTTCACCGCGCTGACGATGCTGGAGCCGGGCGCGCTCACCGCGCTCGTGACGACCGGGATCGGCGGGGGCGCGATCGCCGTGCCGGCCGCGCTCGTGCTGGGCGGGTTCGGTCTCGGGACGATCGGCCCGCGCGCGGCGCGCATCCCGTGCCTCGTGCTGGCGCTGCTCCTCGCCGCCGGCTTCGCCGCCGCGGTGCCGCTCGCCGGTGGCCCTGCTGTTGCCGCGACGACGGCGCGGGGCGCGTGGGCGATCCTGCTGGCCGCGGGACTGCTGCTGACCGGGATGCTGGGCACCGCGCTCGCGTTCCGGCGCGACCGGCGCGCCTGACGCAGGAGGCGTCCGAGCGCCGCGGCGCGCTTGCGGCGGGGCCCAGTGCGCGAGGGGCTCAGTGCGCGGCGGCGTCCCAGTTCGGGCCGACGCCGACCTGCACCTCGAGCGGCACCGACAGGTCGGCGGCGCCGCCCATCTCGGCGCGCACGATCGCCTCGAGGGCCTCGCGCTCCCCTGTCGCCACCTCGAACACGAGCTCGTCGTGCACCTGCAGGAGCATGCGCGAGCCGAGGCCCTCGTCGAGGATGCGGCGGTCGATCGCGATCATCGCCCGCTTGATGATGTCGGCCGCGGAGCCCTGGATCGGCGAGTTGAGTGCCTGCCGCTCGGCGTTCTCGCGCAGCACGCGGTTCGACGACGTGAGGTCGGGGAACGGCCGGCGGCGGCCGAAGATGGTCGTCGTGTAGCCGTCGTCCTTCGCCTGCATGACGACGCCACGCAGGTAGTCACGGATGCCGCCGAAGCGCTGGAAGTAGTCGAGCATGAGCTGCTTCGCCTCGGCCTGCGTGATGCGCAGCTGCTTCGAGAGGCCGAACGCGCTCAGCCCGTAGGCGAGCCCGTAGCTCATCGCCTTGACCTTCACGCGCTGGAGCGCCGTGACCTCGCTCGGGTCGACGCCGAAGATGCGCGAGCCGACGAAGCGGTGCAGGTCCTCGCCCGAGAGGAACGCCTCGATGAGGCCCTCGTCGCCTGAGAGGTGCGCCATGATGCGCATCTCGATCTGCGAGTAGTCGGCGGTCAGCATCGTCTCGAACGCGGGCCCGTGCACGAACGCGGAGCGGATCTCGCGGCTCACCTCGGTGCGCACCGGGATGTTCTGCAGGTTCGGGTCGTTCGACGAGAGACGGCCCGACGCGGAGCCGGTCTGGTCGTAGCGGGTGCGGATGCGCCCGTCGTCGTGGATCGCCTTGAGCAGCGACTCGATGATCTGCGCGAGCTTCGTCGTCTCGCGGTGCTGCAGCAGCAGCCCGAGGAACGGATGCGGGTTCGTCTCCTGCAGGTCGGCGAGCGACTGCGCGTCGGTCGAGTAGCCCGTCTTCGTCGCGCGCGTCTTCGGCATGTCGAGCTCCTCGAAGAGCACGCTCTGCAGCTGCTTGGGGCTGCCGAGGTTCACCTCGCGCCCGATCACGCCGTACGCGGCCTCGGCGTGGCGGGCCGCCTGCTCGCGCATCTGGTCGAGGATGCGCTGCAGCACGTCGCGGTCCATGTGCACGCCCTGCTGCTCCATGCGGATGAGCGCGGGCATGAGCGGCAGCTCGATGTCGTCGAGCACGCCGAGCGTGCCGGGGTCGAGCCGCGGCCGCTGGGCGCGGGCGAGCTCACCGGTGAGCCACGCGACCGTGCCGAGCTCCTCGGGCTCGATCTCGGGGACGAGCTGGTTCGGGTCGGGCGCCGGCAGCGTCGCGCCGAGCAGCGCCTCGGTCTGCCAGTCGAGCTCGAAGGTCTTCGGGGGCGCGGTCGGCGTCTGCAGCCACGCGGCGACGCGCGTGTCGTGGGCTGCGCCGCCGAGCGCGAGGCCGGCGCGCTCGAGCGCCTTCTTCGACGCCTTGACGTCGTGGAGCGCCTTCGGTGCGTCCGACGCGAGCCAGGTGGCGAATCCGTCGTAGTCGCCGGTGCCCGCCTTGTAGGGCACGTACGCGCTCGCGCCCTCGGTCGCGACGCCGAAGCCGGCGATGCCGCCGACGCCGTCGTGGGCGATCGAGACGGCGACCGTGCCCTTCGCGCGCGAGAGCCACAGGTCGAGCTCCTCGTCGACGAGCTTCTGCACGGCGGGCGCCTGCACCTCCGGCTCGAGGGCGGCGACGGCCTCGCCGCTGCCCTCCTGCTTGAGCACGCGGTCGAGCAGCGTGCGGAACTGCAGGCGCTGGAAGACCTCGCGCAGCTTCGCCTCGTCGACCTGCCCGCGCGTGAGCTCGTCGGGCGTCACGCCGAGGTCGACGTCGGTGAGCAGCTTGTTGAGCCTGCGGTTGCGCTCGGCGCGCTCGCGCTGCTCGCGCAGGTTGTTGCCAACCACGCCCTTGATCTCGTCGGCATGGGCGAGCAGGTTCTCGACGGTGCCGTACTGCGTGATCCACTTGACGGCCGTCTTCTCGCCGACCTTGTCGATGCCGGTGAGGTTGTCGCTCGTCTCGCCGACGAGCGCGGCGATCTCGGGGTACTGCTCGGGCTCGATGCCATAGCGCTCGCGCACCGTCTCTGGCGTGTAGTGCTTGAGCTCGGAGACGCCGCGCACCGACGGGTAGAGCAGCGTGACGTCGTCGTTGACGAGCTGGATGGTGTCGCGGTCGCCGGAGACGACGAAGACGTCCATCCCCGCCTTGCGTCCCTCGACCGAGAGCGTCGCGAGGATGTCGTCGGCCTCGTAGTCCTCCTTCGAGATGGTGCGCACGCCCATCGCGTGCAGCGCCTCCTCGAGCAGCGGCACCTGGCCCTTGAACTCCTTCGGCGTCTCGTCGCGGGTGCCCTTGTACTCCGCGTACTCGCGGGTGCGGAACGAGAAGCGCGAGATGTCGAACGCGACCGCGAGGTGCGTCGGCTTGTGGTCCTGCAGCAGCTTGAGGAGCATCGACAGGAACCCGTGGATGGCGTTGGTGTGCTGCCCCTCCGAGTTGACGAAGTTCTCGAGCGGCAGGGCGAAGAACGCCCGGAACGCGAGGGAATGGCCATCGATGACCATGAGGGTAGGCTTCGTGTCCGACACGGTGGCCAGCCTAGCCGCCGCATCCGACACCACCTCCGGGAGCCCACGTGACCCAGCTCGACGCCCAGACGCAAGCGGTGCTCGATGCCCAGGGCGAGGTGCCCGGCGGCGAGCTCTCGGCGCGGATGGGCATCGAGTTCGTGAAGCTCTCGGCCGAGCACTCGATCGCGCGGATGCCGGTCGACGGCAACCGGCAGCCGGCCGGCTTCGTGCACGGCGGCGCGTACTGCGTCATCGCCGAGAGCCTCGGCTCGATCAGCGCGAACATCCACGCCGGCGAGGGCGGCTACGCCGTGGGCGTCGACATCAACGCGACCCACACGCGCTCGATCACGAGCGGCTGGGTCAACGCGGAGTGCAAGGCGGTCCACCTCGGGCGCTCGATGACCGTGCACGAGATCGTCTGCACCGACGACGACGGCAACCGCGCGTCGACCCTCCGCATCACGAACTTCATCAAGCGCCACCCGAGCGCGTAGCCCCTCCTTCCCGCACGAGCGGTCACTCCCGAACGTGAGTGGTCACTCCCGGATCTGAGCGGTCAATCCGGAGCCTGAGTGGTCACTCCCGAGCGCGAGCGGTCAATCCGGAGCCTGAGCGGTCACTCCGGAGCCTGAGCGGTCAATCCGGAGCCTGAGCGGTCAATCCGGAGCCTGAGTGGCCACTCCGGAGCCACAGCGGTCACTGCCGAGCGCGAGAGGCCGTGACCTCACCCGTCCGTACGCGGCCTGAGGGAGATCGCTCAAGCAGCGCTCCAGGAGGAGTAGCGCTCGTACGCGGCCACGATCCCCCGCAGGAGCTGCTGTCCGCCGTCGAGCAGATCGTCCTTCGTGACCACGATGATGTGCCAGCCCAACGCCCGCAGCTTCTGACGGCGGATGCGGTCGCGCTCCTGCTGGGCAGGATCCGTGTGATGCTCGCCGTCGTACTCCACGGCCAGCTTCAGGCGGGGCCAGCTGAGGTCGAGTCGCGCGACGAACATGCCCGTCGCGTCGAACACCTCATGCTGGAGCACCGGCGCGGGCAGCGCGCCGATGATCAGGAGGCGCAGCAGGGATTCCCGCGGCGATTCCGCCCCGACGCAGACGAGCGCCAGCGCTCGCCGAGCCAGGTGGAGCCCACGGGCTCCCTCGTAGCGCCGCAGCGCATCCGTCAAGTCTTGGACCGTGAGCGGATCACGCCGCTTCGTCGACACCAGCCAGTCCCCGACCGCGACCAGCTCCTCGAGGCTCAGCATGGTGGCCAGGTGCACGAACGTGTCGGCTCTCGCTTCCACCCGCAGCCCGTCGACCTCCTCCACCGCAGACTTGAGGCGGTGGCCGACGACGCCGGGCCGTCGCATGCGGGAGCCGCCAGTCGGAGACGCGAGGTGGACTCTGGCCTCCCTCTCGAACCGCGACGGCAGCGGCATGCCATGGATGCGTGCAGCGGTCGTGTGGCAGAAGAAGCTGTCCTGCCGCGCGAGCACGCGAACTGCCTCGAGCAGCGCTCGCGCCTCGTCGCCGACGGCCGCGGTGATGCGGGCGCCGCGGGCCGGTCTCGTGAACGCCATCGAGCGCAGCTCTGCTGCGGTGTATCCCCGCTCCAGGCCTTGCCGGATCGTGAAGCCGTGCGGACTCTCCATGCGGAGGATGATGCCTGCAGCGCTGCAGCCCGGCGGGCCACTGCCGTCCCGGCTGTGGAGAGACGCGGTGCTCAGCGGATGCCCACGCAGCCCGCTGATGACCGCTCGGGCGATCGCAAGCCGCTCGCGCACGGTGACGACCCTCACCGGCGAGCGTCACCACTCGCAGGCGGGGCTGACCGCTCACGGGAGGCGTGACCACTCATGCGCGGGGATGACCACTCACGCGCGGGGATGACCACCCACGCGCGGGCATGACCACTCACGCGCGGGAATGACCACTCACGCGCGGGAATGACCACTCACGCGCGGGAATGACCACTCACGCGCGGGCGCGACCACTCGCGGGCGCGGAGGGCCGCGGCGGGCTACTTCTTGGGGGCGCCGAGCTGCTCGATGACAGCCTGGGCGACCTCGGCCATCGTGAGGCGGCGGTCCATCGAGGCCTTCTGGATCCAGCGGAACGCCTCCGGCTCGGCGAGGCCCATGCGCTGGTTCAGCAGGCCCTTCGCGCGGTCGACGAGCTTGCGCGTCTCGAAGCGGTCGGCGAGGTCGGCGACCTCGCTCTCGAGCGTGCGGATCTGGTCCCAGCGGGCCAGCGCGATCTCGATCGCCGGCAGCAGGTCGTTCTGCGTGAACGGCTTCACGACGTAGGCGAGCGCCCCAGCCTCGCCGGCGCGCTCGACGAGCTCCTTCTGGCTGAAGGCGGTCAGCAGCACGACGGGCGCGATCTTCTCGGCGCTGATGCGCTCGGCCGCGGTGATGCCGTCCATCTTGGGCATCTTCACGTCCATGACGATGAGGTCGGGCTTCAGCTCCTTCGCGAGCTCGACCGCGCGCTCGCCGTCGCCCGCCTCGCCGATCACGTCGAAGCCTGCGGCCTGGAGCGTCTCGACGATGTCGAGGCGGATGAGCGACTCGTCCTCGGCGACGAGCACGGTGCGCGAGGTGGAGGGCGTCTCAGCAGGTGCGGACCCGAGCTCGGGCTCGGCGAAGAGGTCGTCGGTCATGAGCACTAGCCTAGTCTTCGGGCGAGGCGGGCTCCGCCCCGACCAGGGCCGGTGTGGCGGAATCGGCAGACGCGGCGCACTCAAACTGCGCTTCCGCGAGGAGTGTGGGTTCGAGTCCCACCACCGGCACGAGACACCGAAGGGCTCAAGCCAGCGTCAGCCGGCTTGAGCCCTTCGGCCGCGCGGTCGCGCAGCAGCCCGAGGGCCGCCTGCTACCCCTCTGCGGGGTGCGGCGCCGACGGGTGCGGCACCTGGATGCGGCGCAGGCCGTGGTAGGCCGGCACGGCCTCGGCGTGCACGTCGCCGACCCGGTGGATGCGCAGGTCGTTCGTCGAGCCGGACGTGCCGGGGGGCATGCCGGAGATGACGACGACCTTCTCGCCGACGGCCACGAGGCCCTCGCCGATGAGCACGTCGTCGACCTGGGCGATCATCTCGTCGGTGTGCGTGACGCGGTCGACCAGGCGGGTGTTCATGCCCCAGATCATCTGCATCCGGCACTCGATCTCGGGGTCGGGCGTGAAGCCGAACATCGGGATCGCGGGCCGAAGCCGCGACATGCGGCGCGCGGAGTCGCCGGACTCGGTGAAGACGACGATCGCCTTCGCCTCGACGAAGCTCGCGACCTCCATCGCGGCGAGCGTCACGGCGCCGCCCTGCGTGCGCGGCTTCGTGCCGAGCGGCGGGATGCGGCCGAGGCCCATCTCCTCCGCCGCGGAGACGATGCGCGCCATCGTCTCGATGGTCGTGATCGCGTGCTTGCCGACGCTCGTCTCGCCCGAGAGCATCACGGCGTCCGCGCCGTCGAGGATCGCGTTGGCGCAGTCGCTCGCCTCGGCGCGGGTGGGGCGCGAGTTCTCGATCATCGACTCGAGCACCTGCGTGGCGACGATGACGGGCTTCGCCCAGCGGCGGGCGAGCTCGACCGCGCGCTTCTGCACGAGCGGCACCTGCTCGAGCGGCAGCTCGACGCCGAGGTCGCCGCGGGCGACCATGATCGCGTCGAACGCGTCGATGATGTCGGCGAGGTTGTCGACCGCCTGCGGCTTCTCGATCTTCGCGACGACGGGCAGCTTCCTGCCCTCCTCCGCCATGATCTCGTGCACGCGCACGATGTCGGAGGCGTCGCGCACGAACGAGAGCGCGATGATGTCGGCGCCGAGGTCGAGCGCCCACCGCAGGTCGGACTCGTCCTTCTCGCTGAGCGCCGGCACGTTGACGGCGACGCCGGGCAGGTTGATGCCCTTGTTCGAGCTCACCGGGCCGCCGACGACCACCTCGGTGATCACGTCGGTCTCGGTGACCTCGAGCGCGCGCAGCGTGATGCGGCCGTCGTCGATCAGCAGCGGGTCGCCCGGCTTCACGTCGGCGGGCAGGCCCTTGAAGGTCGTGCCGGCGCGCTGGCCGTCGCCCTCGATCTCGTCGGTGGTGATCGTGAAGCGCTCGCCCTCGACCAGCTCGAACGGACCTCCGGGGATCTTGCCGAGGCGGATCTTCGGGCCCTGCAGGTCGACCAGGATGCCGACCGGCATGTGCAGCTCGTCAGAGGCGCGGCGGATGTTCGCGTACACCTCCTCGTGCACGCTGCGGTCTCCATGGCTGAGGTTCATGCGCGCGACGTTCACGCCGGCCGCGATCGCGGCCTTCGTGTGCTCGTAGCCGGCGAGGGCGGGCCCCCACGTCGCGACGATCTTGGCTCGTCTCATCGGGTTCTCTTTCCGTTTTCGCGCCGCCTGGGTGTTCGGCGCGGACGCCCCCATCCTTCCAGAGGGAGGCGTCCGCTGCCGACGTGCGCGGCTCGGCCCGAGCGGCGTGGCGTCAGACCGCTGCGAAGGGCCGGTCCGTGGCGCGCACGGGGGCCGGCAGCTCGGTCGAGCCCTCGAGGTACGCGTCGACCGCGGCAGCCGCGGCGCGGCCCTCGGCGATCGCCCACACGATGAGCGAGGCGCCGCGACCGGCGTCGCCCGCCACGAACACGCCGGGCGCGTCCGTCGCGAAGTCGGGACGCCGCTCCGGCACGCCGCGCTGGAACGGCACGTCGAGCGCCTCGCCGATCGAGGCGTCCGCACCGGTGAAGCCGAGGGCGAGCAGCACGAGGTCCGCGGGGATCTCGCGCTCGGTGCCCGGCTTCGCCCGGCGCACGCCGTCGACGATCTCGGTGTCGGCGACGAGCAGCGCCCGCACCTCGCCGGCCTTGTTCGCGAGGAACTCGACGGTCGAGACGAGGTAGCTGCGCTCGCCGCCCTCCTCGTGGCTCGACTGCACCTCGAAGATCGCCGGGTGCACGGGCCACGGCTGGTGCTCCGGGCGCTCCGACGGCGGCTGCACGCCGATCGCGAGGTTGGTGACCGAGACCGCGCCCTGGCGGTGCGCGGTGCCGATGCAGTCGGCGCCGGTGTCGCCGCCGCCGAGGACGACGACGTGCTTGCCGGCCGCGGTGATCTGGTGCTCCGGCGTCGTGCCGGCGACCGCTCGGTTCTGCTGCACGAGGTAGTCCATCGCGAGGTGCACGCCGTCGAGGGAGCGCCCGGGGATCTCGAGCTCGCGCGCGACGGGCGCGCCGGTCGCGATCACCACGGCGTCGAAGCGCGCGCGCAGCTGCTCCCACGTGAGGTCGCGGCCGATCTCGACGCCCGCGCGGAAGCGGGTGCCCTCGGCGGTCATCTGCGCGAGGCGCGCGTCGAGCTGCCGCTTCTCGAGCTTGAAGTCGGGGATGCCGTAGCGCAGCAGGCCGCCGATGCGGTCGTCGCGCTCGTAGACGGCGACCGTGTGGCCGGCGCGCGTGAGCTGCTGCGCGGCGGCGAGCCCGGCGGGCCCGGACCCGACCACGGCGACCGTCTTGCCGGTGAGGCGGGCGGGCGGGTGCGGCTCGGTCCAGCCGTTCGCGAACGCCTCGTCGGCGATCGACTGCTCGATCGACTTGATCGTCACGGCCGGCTGGTTGATGCCGAGCACGCACGACGACTCGCACGGCGCCGGGCAGAGCCTGCCGGTCAGCTCCGGGAAGTTGTTCGTCGCGTGCAGGCGGTCGCTCGCCGCCCTGCCCTCGCTCCGCCAGGTGAGGTCGTTCCACTCCGGGATGAGGTTGCCGAGCGGGCAGCCCTGGTGGCAGAAGGGCACGCCGCAGTCCATGCAGCGGCCCGCCTGCCGTCGGAGCACGGCCTTGTCGCCGGGCTCGCCGATCTCGCGCCAGTCGAGGATGCGCACGGGCACCGGGCGCTTCTTCGGGAGCTCTCGCTCCGTCACCTTTAGGAATCCACGAGGATCAGCCACCGGTCACCTCCAGGATCTGCCGCCAGATGTTGTCCGAATCGGGGTCGACGCCCTGCCGCTCCGCATCGAGGCGGATGGATCGCACCATCGCCCAGTCGCGCGGCACGAGCTTCGAGACGCGCTGCAGGCCGTGCTCGAGCAGGGCCTCCGCGACGGTCGAGCCGGTCAGCTCGACGTGGCGCGCGAGGATCGCGCGCAGCTCGATCTCGTCCTCCTCGTCGAGCTGCTCGACGCGCAGCTCGCCCTGGTGCCACGCGTCCTGGTTGAGCAGCCGCTCGTCCAGGTCGAGCACGTAGGCGATGCCGCCCGACATGCCGGCGCCGATGTTGCGCCCGGTCGAGCCGAGGATGACGGCGATGCCGCCGGTCATGTACTCGAGCGCGTGGTCGCCCACGCCCTCGCAGACCGCGGTCGCGCCGGAGTTGCGCACGAGGAAGCGCTCGCCGACGATGCCGCGCAGGTAGAGCTCGCCGCTCGTCGCGCCGTAGCCGATGACGTTGCCGGCGATGACGTTCTCCTCGGCGACGAGCGCCGCGCCCTCCGCGGGCTGCACCGTCACGAGGCCGCCGGAGAGGCCCTTGCCGACGTAGTCGTTCGCGTCGCCGTGCAGGCGCAGCGCGATGCCGCGGGGCACGAAGGCGCCGAGCGACTGCCCCGCGGAGCCGCGGAGCGTCAGGTCGACGGTGCCGGGCTCGAGGCCCTCCGCGCCGGCGTGCAGCGTCACCGCGTTGCCGAGCATCGTGCCGACCGCGCGGTCGGTGTTGGCGATCTCGAGGTCGAGCACGAGCCGCTCCCCCGCCTCGAGCGCGCGACGCAGCGGCTCGAGCAGTCGCGTGTCGAGCTGCTGCTCGAGCTCGTGGTCCTGCTCGGTCGTGCGGCGCGGCGCGCCCAGCGCGCCCTGCGGCTGCGCGAGCACCGGCGCGAGGTCGAGCCCGTCGGCCTTCCAGTGCGCGACGGCGTGGTCGACCTCGAGCAGGTCGCCGCGGCCGATCGCCTCGTCGAGGCTGCGCAGGCCCAGCGACGCGAGCAGCTCGCGCACCTCCTGGGCGATGAACTCGAAGAACTGGACGACGAACTCCGGCTTGCCGGTGAAGCGCTGCCGCAGCACGGGGTTCTGCGTCGCGACGCCCACCGGGCAGGTGTCGAGGTGGCAGACGCGCATCATGATGCAGCCGGAGACGACGAGCGGCGCCGTGGCGAAGCCGAACTCCTCCGCGCCGAGCAGCGCGCCGACGATGACGTCGCGGCCGGTCTTCAGCTGGCCGTCGACCTGCACGCTCACGCGCTCGCGCAGGCCGTTGACCATGAGCGTGTGCTGCGTCTCGGCGAGCCCGATCTCCCACGGCGTGCCCGCGTGCTTGAGCGAGTTCAGCGGGCTCGCGCCGGTGCCGCCGTCGTGGCCGGAGACGAGCACGACGTCGGCCTTCGCCTTCGCGACGCCCGCGGCGACCGCGCCGATGCCGGACTGCGAGACGAGCTTCACGTGCACGCGCGCGGCCGGGTTCGACCGCTTGAGGTCGAAGATCAGCTGCTTGAGGTCCTCGATCGAGTAGATGTCGTGGTGCGGGGGCGGCGAGATGAGGCCGACGCCGGCGGTCGCGTGCCGCGTGCGCGCGACCCACGGGTACACCTTCTGCGGCGGCAGCTGGCCGCCCTCGCCGGGCTTCGCGCCCTGCGCCATCTTGATCTGGATGTCGTCGGCGTGCGTCAGGTACATGCTCGTCACGCCGAAGCGGCCGGAGGCGACCTGCTTGATCGCGCTGCGGCGCTCGGGGTCGAGCAGCCGGTCGACGTCCTCGCCCCCCTCGCCGGTGTTCGACTTCGCGCCCAGCCGGTTCATGGCGATCGCGAGCGTCTCGTGCGCCTCCTGCGAGATCGAGCCGTAGCTCATCGCACCGGTCGAGAAGCGCTTGACGATGGACGCGACCGACTCGACCTCGTCGAGCGGCACGGGCGTCGCGCTCTCGCGCAGCCGCAGCAGGCCGCGGAGCGTCTTGAGCTCCTCCGCCTGGTCGTCGACCATGCGGGTGTACTCGCGGAACACGTCGTAGCGACCGGTGCGCGTCGAGTGCTGCAGCTTGAAGACGGTCTCGGGGTTGAACAGGTGCGGGGCGCCGTCGCGGCGCCACTGGTACTCGCCGCCGGTCGTGAGCCGCTCGTGGGCGATCGGCGCCCGCTCGTCCGGGTAGGCGGAGCGGTGGCGGAGGCGGTTCTCCTCGGCGATCACGTCGAGCCCCACGCCGCCGAGCGGCGAGTGCGTGCCCGTGAAGTAGCGGTCGACGACGTCGCGCGAGAGCCCGATCGCCTCGAACGCCTGCGCGCCGCCGTAGGCGCCGACGGTCGAGATGCCCATCTTGGACATGATCTTCGTGACGCCCTTGCCGAGCCCCTTGATGACGTTGCGCACGGCGGTGTCGACGTCGGCGCCGAGCTGGCCCGACAGCGCGAGCTGCTCGGCCGTCTCCATCGCGAGGTACGGGTTCACGGCGCTCGCGCCGTAGCCGATGAGCAGCGCGACGTGGTGCACCTCGCGCACGTCGCCGGCCTCGACGACGATGCCGACGCGCATCCGCGTGGATGCCTTGATGAGGTGGTGGTGCACCGCGCTCGTCATGAGGAGCGTCGGGATGGGCGCGAGCTGGTCGGTCGAGTCGCGGTCGGAGAGGATGACGAACTGCGCGCCCTCGGCGATCGCCTCGTCGACCTCGCGGCACATCGCGTCGATGCGGCGCTCCATGGCCTCAGGGCCGTCCTCGACCCGGTAGAGCCCCTTGACGACGACGGTGCGGCGCGAGCCGGGCGTGCGGTCGATCGAGCGGATCTTGGCGAGCTGGTCGTTGTCGATCACCGGGAAGTCGACGATGATCTGGCTCGCGTGCGACGGCGTGGCCGTGAGCAGGTTGCGCACCGGGCCGATGCCCATCGTCATGCTCGTGACGATCGACTCGCGCAGCGAGTCGAGCGGCGGGTTCGTCACCTGCGCGAACGCCTGCTTGAAGTAGTCGAACAGCAGGCGCGGCCGGTCGGAGAGCGCCGCGATCGGGGTGTCGGAGCCCATCGCGCCGAGCGGCTCGGCGCCGGTCTTCGCCATCGGGGCGATGAGGATCCGCACCTCCTCCTCGGTGTAGCCGAAGGTGCGCTGGCGGCGCACGACCGACGCGGCGGTGTGCGCGACGTGCTCGCGGTCGGGCAGGTCGGCGAGGTGGATGCGGCTCGACTCGAGCCACTCCCCCCACGGCTCCATGGCGGCGAGCTCGCGCTTGACCTCCTCGTCGGGCACGAGCCTGCCGGCCTCCGTGTCGACCAGGAAGAGCCTGCCCGGCTGCAGCCGGCCGCGGCGGACGACGCGGCTCGGGTCGATCGGCAGCACGCCGGTCTCGCTCGCGAGCACGACGAGGCCGTCGGAGGTCTCGAGCCAGCGGCCCGGGCGCAGGCCGTTGCGGTCGAGCGTCGCGCCGACGATGCTGCCGTCGGTGAAGCTGATCGCGGCGGGGCCGTCCCACGGCTCCATGAGCAGCGAGTGGTACTCGGCGAAGTCGCGCAGGTCCTGCGGCATGTCCGGCTGGTTCTCCCACGCCTGCGGCACCATCATCATGATCGCGTGCGGCAGGGAGCGGCCCGCGAGGGTCAGCAGCTCGAGCACCTCGTCGAACGAGGCGGAGTCGCTCATGCCGGGCGTGACGATGGGCTTGAGCGGGCGCAGGTCGCCGAGCAGCTCGCTCGCGAGCTGCGACTCCCTCGCGCGCATCCAGTTGCGGTTGCCCTCGACGGTGTTGATCTCGCCGTTGTGCGCGATCATGCGCATCGGCTGCGCGAGCGGCCACGACGGGAACGTGTTCGTCGAGTAGCGCGAGTGGACGATCGCGAGCTTCGTCTCGAAGCGCTCGTCCGAGAGGTCAGGGTAGAACGGCTCGAGCTGGAGCGTCGTCACCATGCCCTTGTACGTGATGGTGCGGCTCGACAGCGACGGCAGGTACTCGCCGACCTCGCGCTCGATGCGCTTGCGGAGCCGCCAGGCGAGCCGGTCGAGCTCGATGCCGGCGACAGGCGAGCCGGCGGCGGTGACGAAGAGCTGCTCGATGGCGGGCATGGCGCCGCGCGCGAGCTTGCCGAGCGCGTCGGGTGCGATCGGCACCTCGCGCCAGCCGAGCACGCGCAGGCGCTCCTGGCCGGCGATCTCCTCGATCCGGGCGCGCGCGTCGGTGCGCTCGGCGGGGTCGAGCGGCAGGAAGGCGAGCCCGGCGGCGTAGGCGCCGGCGGCGGGCAGCTCGAAGCCGACCACCGCGCGCAGGAACGCGTCGGGCATCTGCGTGAGGATGCCGGCGCCGTCGCCGGTGCCGGCATCGGAGCCGACCGCGCCGCGGTGCTCGAGGTTGCGCAGCGCGTCGAGCGCGAGCGCGACGATGTCATGGCCCGCGGTGCCGCGGGTGGTGGCCACCATCGCGAGGCCGCACGAGTCCCGCTCGTGGCGCGGGTCGTACATGCCGGTCGCGGGGGGCATCGCCGCGCCCCGGATGGGGGCGGCGGGGTTCGGACGCTCGCTGGATGCTCGCATCGTGCTCCTCTGCTCTCGCTGTGGGAGCGGGACGCCGTCGGCCCGCGGCGCGCCGGAAGGCGCGTGACTATCTCGTGGCGGCCGCGGGATGAGCGGCGGGCTCGGCGTCGTCCTGGGTGCGGGACTCCGGGAGCTCGGTGTAGACATCTGAGTCTACGCCCTCCTCGGCACCGGGCTCGCGCCCGGGCTGCCAGGGCGACGGCTCGAGGCCGGGGTGGCGGCGCGTCTGCACGATCCAGACGACCACGCCGAGCGCGATCGCGAGGAACGCCATCCACACGTTCGTGCGGATGCCGAGGAACAGCTCGGACGGGTCGAGGCGGATCGTCTCGAACACCGAGCGGCCCAGGCCGTACCAGACGAGGTAGAGCGCGACGAGTCGGCCCCACTGCACGTCGCGCTTGCGGTCGAGCCACAGCAGCACCGCGGCGCCGAGCACGTTCCAGACGATCTCGTACGCGAACGTGGGGTGGAAGAGCGTGTCGGCGGGCAGGCCGACCGGGAACGCCGGGTTCGACGCCTCGATCTCGAGGCCCCACGGCAGGCCGGTCGGCTGGCCGAACAGCTCGTGGTTGAACCAGTTGCCGAGCCGGCCGAACGCCTGAGCGAGCAGCAGGCCGGGGGCGAGCGCGTCGGCGAAGGTCGTGAAGCGCACGCCGGTCTGCCGGCAGCCGAGCCAGACGCCGAGCGCGCCGCCGATGAGGGCGCCGAAGATCGCGATGCCGCCCTCCCAGATGTACAGCGCGGTCATCGGGTCGCGGCCCGGGCCGAAGTAGTCGTCCGGGTGCGTCGCGACGTGGAAGATGCGCGCGGCGATGATGCCGAGCAGCACGGCCCAGACGGCGATGTCGACGACGTAGCCGGCCTCGACGCCGCGCTGGCGCAGGCGCCAGCCGGTGAGCAGCGTCGCGACGACGATGCCCGCGAGGATGCAGAGCGCGTAGGTCTGGATGCCCCAGGTCGGCCCCACGATGCGCAGGAACATCGCGAGGATGACGCCGGTCGCGACCGAGCCGACGAGCGTCCACGCAGCGTCGCGCTTCGAGAGGCCGCTGCTGAGCGCGCGCACGAGCAGCGCGACGACGGTGATGACGAGGCCGAGCACGACGCCGAAGAGCACGGCGCCGAGCACCGAGCCCTGCACGAGCGGCAGCACGCCGATGGCGTCGAGCCACGCGCCGAGCGGCACCTGCTGCCACTCGGGGCTCGGGCTCGGGATGCTCTGGAAGACGGTGGTCACGCGGAGGCGTCCTTCTGTGGGCTGGACGAGGCGGTGCTCGACGGTGCGATGGCCGGCGCGGCGTCGGCCGGGCCGCCGTCGAGTGTACCGGCGGCGAGGGACGCGGCGAGCTCGCGGACGGCGGGCACGCCGCCCGCGCCGAGCGCGCGGACGAGCGCGGAGCCGACGATCGCGCCGTCGGCGTAGGTGAGCACGTCGCGCACCTGGTCGGCGGTGGAGATGCCGAGGCCGACGCAGCGCAGCGCCGTCGTGCCGGCCGCGGCAGCGCGTGCGGCGATGCGGTCGGCGAGCGCCCGCGCGGCGTCGTCGACGTCGGTGCGGGCACCGGTCGTGCCCATGGTCGACACGGTGTACACGAAGCCGCGCGAGGCCTCGACCGCCCGGTCGATGCGGGCGTCCGACGACGACGGCGCGGCGAGGAAGACCCGGTCGAGGTCGTGGCGCTCGGCGGCCGCGAGCCAGTCGGCGGCGTTCTCGGGCGTGAGGTCGGGTGTGATGAGGCCGGCGCCGCCGGCCGCGGCGAGCTGCTCGGCGAACCGGTCGACGCCGTAGCGCAGCACCGGGTTCCAGTAGGTCATGACGAGCACCGGCGCGCTCGTGCGGGCGGTGATCGCGGCGACCGCCTCGAACAGCTCCTCGAGCCGGAAGCCCCGCTCGAGCGTCGACTGGGTCGCGGCCTGGATGACGGGGCCGTCCATGCCGGGGTCGGAGTACGGCACGCCGAGCTCGATCGCGGTGCACCCCGCCTCGGCGATCGCGACGGCTGCCTCGATGCTCGTGGCGAGGTCGGGGAAGCCGGCCGGGAGGTAGCCGATCAGGGCGCGCCCGCCGCTCGCGCGGATGGCCTCCTCGGTGGTGATGCGCGCGGTCACTGCTGCCTCGCGTCCTCGTCGAGCACGTCGAACCAGCGGCCAGCGGTCGCCACGTCCTTGTCGCCGCGGCCGGAGAGCGAGACGAGCAGGGTGGAGCCGGGCAGCTCACGCGCGAGCCGCATCGCGCCCGCGATCGCGTGCGCCGACTCGATGGCGGGGATGATGCCCTCTGCGCGCGTGAGCGCGAGGAACGCCTCCATCGCCTCCGCGTCGCTCACCGGCTGGTACTCGGCGCGGCCGATGTCGTGCAGCCACGCGTGCTCCGGGCCGACGCCCGGGTAGTCGAGGCCCGCGGAGATCGAGTGCGACTCGAGCGTCTGGCCGTCGCCGTCCTGCAGCAGGTACGTGCGCATGCCGTGGAGCAGCCCGGGCTCACCGCGCTCGATCGACAGCGCGTGGCGCTCGGTGTCGGCGCCGTCGCCGGCCGCCTCGAGGCCGATGAGCTGCACGTCGGCGTCGTCGAGGAAGGCGTGGAAGATGCCCATCGCGTTCGAGCCGCCGCCCACGCACGCGAGCACGGCATCCGGCAGGCCGCCGGTCATCGCGATGGTCTGCTCGCGCGCCTCCTCGCCGATGGCGCGGTGGAAGTCGCGCACCATCTCCGGGAACGGGTGCGGGCCCGCCACGGTGCCCATGAGGTAGTGGGTGGAGTCGACGTTCGCGACCCAGTCGCGGAGGCCCTCGTTGATGGCGTCCTTGAGGGTGCGGGAGCCGCTCGTCACCGGCACGACCTCGGCACCGAGCAGGCGCATCCGCGCGACGTTGAGCGCCTGGCGTTCGGTGTCGACCTCGCCCATGTAGACGACGCACTCCATGCCGAAGAGCGCCGCCGCGGTCGCGGTCGCGACGCCGTGCTGGCCGGCACCGGTCTCGGCGATGAGGCGCGTCTTGCCCAGCCGCTGCGCGACGAGCGCCTGGCCGAGCACGTTGTTGATCTTGTGGCTGCCGGTGTGGTTGAGGTCCTCGCGCTTCAGCAGGATGCGGGCACCCGCCTGCTCGCTGAGGCGGCTCGCCTCCGTGAGCATCGAGGGACGGCCGGTGTAGTCGCGCGAGAGGCGCGCGAACTCGGCCTGGAACGCCGGGTCGACCTTGCACGCCTCGTAGCACGCGGCGAGCTCGTCGATCGCGGCCATGAGCGGCTCGGGCATGAAGACGCCGCCGTACCCGCCGAACCAGGGGCCGTGGTGGTCGCGCAGCGAGGCTGCCGGTGCATCGGTCATGCTGCTCTCCCGAACTCTGCGACGCGCGACTCGGGGTCGCCGTCGGTGACGAGGGCTTCGCCGACGAGCACGGCGTCGGCGCCGTCGCGCCGGTACCGCGCGACGTCCGCCGCGCTCTGCACACCCGACTCCGCGACGGCGACGACGCCGTCGGGGATGCGCGCGCGGAGCTCCGCGAAGCGCTCGGGGTGCATGGTGAAGGTCTTGAGGTCGCGCGTGTTGACGCCGAGGATCCGGGCGCCCGCCTCGAGGGCCGCGTCGATCTCGTGCTCGTCATGGACCTCGACGAGCACCGACAGGCCCAGCTGCGTCGCGAAGCGGTGCAGCTCGGCGAGCCGGGCGGGCTCGAGCGAGGCGACGATGAGCAGGGCGAGGTCGGCGCCGAACGCCCGCGCCTCGAGCAGCTGGTACTCGTCGGCGATGAAGTCCTTGCGCAGCACCGGCACCGACACCGCGGCGCGCACCGCGCGCAGGTCGTCGAGCGAGCCGAGGAACCGGCGCTCCTCGGTGAGCACGCTGATGGCGGTCGCACCGCCCGCCTGGTAGCGCGCGGCGAGCGAGGCGGGCTCGGGGATGTCGGCGAGCGCACCCTTCGACGGGCTCGCGCGCTTCACCTCGGCGATGATGTGCGGGCCGTCGGAGTCGGGCTTGGGCGTGCCGAGGATGGCGGCGGCATCGAGGGGCGTCGGCGTCTGGAGCGCGATCGACTCCAGGCGGTCGGCGGGCAGCGCGGCCCGGCGCCGCGCCGCGTCCTCGAGCGCGCCCGCGGTGAGCGCGTCGAGCACGGCCTAGTGGCCCTGCGGGCCGAAGCCGGCGCGGTTCAGGATCGGCCAGAGGATGATGCCGACGACGAGCAGCCCGGCGCTCGCCCAGACGAGCAGAGGCATGTCGAGGAAGAAGAAGAGCGTGCCGAGCGTGAACGCGGCGATCATCACGAGCACGCTGGCCCAGGCTGCGCGCGAGTGGCCGTGGCCCGGGTCGCCGAACGACTCGTCCTGCTCGGTCATGCTCAGCTCAGATGCGTGCTGCTCGGTGATGCCGGTGCGTGCGCTCACGATGCTCCTCGGGTCGATCCTCCGGCGCGCTGGCGCGCCACTCCCCCAGTCTACCGAGTCGGGTCGTCGCCGTCGTCCATGACATCCCACGCGAGGCCGGAGCCGCTCCGCTCGTAGCGGGCCGCCCGGCGGGCGCGCGCGGGCCATCGACGTGCCGTGATGAGCACCCACACGCCGACGGCGGCGGCGACGATGCCCGCGGCGATGCCGACGAGCGGCCACGCCGTCGTCGCGGTCGCCGTGAGCTCCGCCTGCTGGGCGGTACCGGCGAGCCCGGTCGCGTCGGCGACGAGCGTGGTGAGCGCGCCCGCGACGCCGGCCTGCGCGCCGCCGGCGTGGACCGCGAGCAGCGCGCCGAGCAGCAGCGCGAGCGCGCCGAGCACGAGCCGCCACACCTTCCCGGCGATCGGCAGCACGAGCGCGAGCGCGACGGTCGCGAGCGACAGCGTCGTCATCGCGCCGGCGACGTCCTGCCCGGCGACCGCGAGCACGCGGCCGTCGATCAGCGTCGCGCTCCCCCACGGCTGCGTGGCGGCGAGCAGCCCCATCGCGCCGGCGAGCAGCAGGCCCAGCACCGCCGCGATGCGCGCGCTCATGCGCCTCGGCGCATCGAGGATGCGACGGCGACCGCGCGCAGCGGCGCCGCTGCCTTGCTGCGCACCTCCTGCAGCTCGGTCTCCGGGTCGCTGTCGGCGACGAGCCCAGCGCCCGACTGCACATGCGCGACGCCGTCGCGCATGGTCACGGTGCGGATGGCGATCGCGAGATCCGCGTCGCCGGCCAGGTCGAGCCATCCCACGACGCCGCCGTAGACGCCGCGCTGCGCGGGCTCGAGCTCGTCGATGATGGCGAGCGCGCGCGGCTTCGGCGCACCCGAGAGCGTGCCCGCCGGGAAGGTGGCGCGGAACGCGTCGACGGCGGTCGCGTCGTCGCGCATCCGGCCCTCGACGGTCGAGACGATGTGCATGATGTGGCTGAAGCGCTCGATCGCCATGAGCTCGGTCACGGCCACCGTGCCGGGCACGCACACCTTCGCGAGGTCGTTGCGGGCGAGGTCGACGAGCATGACGTGCTCGCTGCGCTCCTTGGGATCGGCGAGCAGCTCGTCGGAGAGCGCGCGGTCGGCGACCGCGTCGGCGCCGCGCGGTCGGCTGCCGGCGATCGGATGCATCGTGGCCGCGCCGTCGTGCACCGTCACGAGCGCCTCGGGGCTCGAGCCGACGACGGCGTAGGGCGCGCCCGCGGCGTCCTCGAGCGAGAGCAGGTAGAGGTACGGCGAGGGGTTGAGCATGCGCAGCACGCGGTAGACCTCGAGCGGGTCGGCGTCGGTCTCGAGGTCGAAGCGCGCCGAGAGCACGACCTGGAAGACGTCGCCGTCGACGATGTGCTGCTTCGAGGTGCCCACCATCGCGCGGAAGTCCTCGGCGGTCACGCGCGCGCTGGGCTCGGGCGCGGCATCGCGGTCGAGCACGGCGATCGAGCCGGCCTCCGGGCGGGCGAGCTCGGCCTCGAGCGCGTCGAGCCGCGACTGCGCGTCGTGCCACAGCGCATCGGCGTCGTCGACGCCGTCGTGCAGCACGTTCGCCACGAGGTGGGCGGCACCGGTGCGGTGGTCGAGCACGACGAGCGTGGCCACGAGCGACATCGCGATCGCGGGCACGTCGACCTCGCGCGGCGGCGCGTCCGGGAGCCGCTCGAGCTCGCGCACGGCCTCCCAGCCGATGTGGCCGACGAGGCCGCTCGTGAGCCGCGGCAGGCCGTCGATGCGCGGCGTCGCCCAGCGGCGCAGCACGTGCTCGATGGTGTCGAGCCCGGTGCGCGGGGCGTCGTCGCCGAGCAGCCGCTCGGTCGTGACCGTCTCGGAGCGCCAGCGCACCTCGCCGCGGTCGGCGGTGAGCTGACCGAAGGATGCGACGCCCACGAACGAGTACCGGCTCCAGACGCCCTGCTGGGCCGACTCGAGCAGGAACGTGCCCGCGCGGCCGGCAGCGACGCGGCGGTAGACGCCGACGGGCGTCTCGGCGTCGAGGAACACCTCGCGCACGACCGGCACGACGCGGTGGTGCGGCAGCAGCGCGTCGAAGGCGGCGCGATCGGTGGTCGTCACGCGTCGTCCCCATCGTCGGGCGGCGCGGTCGCCTGGCCGGTCTGCGTGGGCACCGGCGTGAAGAAGCACGAGCGCGCGCCGGTGTGGCACGCGGGGCCCGTCTGGTCGACGCGGACGAGCAGCGCGTCGCCGTCGCAGTCGAGCGCGATCGAGCGCGGCACCTGGATGTTGCCGGAGGTGTCGCCCTTGCGCCAGTACTCCTGGCGCGAGCGCGACCAGAACGTGACGCGGCCCTCGGTCGCGGTGCGCCGCAGCGCCTCCTCGTCCATGTAGCCGACCATGAGCACGTCGCCGGTCGCGTCGTCCTGGATGACGGCGGCGACGAGGCCGTCGGCGTCGAGCTTGAGGGACGGCAGCTGGCCGTCCGCGATCGTGTCGCTCATCGGACCGTCACCCCTGCCTCGCGCATCGCGGCCTTGACCTCGCCGATCGTGCACTGACCGCTGTGGAAGATGCTCGCGGCGAGCACCGCGTCGGCCCCGGCGGCGACGGCCGGGGCGAAGTGCGCGGGGCCGCCGGCGCCGCCGGAGGCGATCACCGGTGTGGTCGCGACGGCGCGCACCGCGGCGAGCAGCTCGAGGTCGAAGCCCTCCTTCGTGCCGTCGGCGTCGATGGAGTTGACGAGCAGCTCCCCGACGCCGCGCGCGACGCCCTCGCTCGCCCACGCGAGCGCGTCGAGGCCCGCACCGCGGCTGCCGCCGTGCGTCGTCACCTCGAAGCCGGAGGGCTGCGTCGGCGACCGACGCACGTCGAGCGACAGGACGAGCACCTGCGAGCCGAAGTCGGCGACGATCCGGTCGATGAGCTCCGGGTCGCGGATGGCGGCCGAGTTGACGCCCACCTTGTCGGCGCCATGCGCGAGCAGGCGCGCGACGTCGTCGCGGCTGCGCACGCCGCCGCCGACGGTCAGCGGGATGAAGATCTGCTCGGCGGTGCGCTCGACGACGTCGAGCATGGTGCCGGCGTCGTCGACCGTCGCCTTCACGTCGAGGAACGTCAGCTCGTCGGCTCCCTGCGCGGCGTAGCGCGCGGCGAGCTCGACCGGGTCGCCCTGGTCGGTGAGGCCCTGGAACTGCACGCCCTTGACGACGCGGCCGTGCGCCACGTCGAGGCATGGGATGACCCGGGTGGCGAGCGTCGACGTGGCGGTCATCAGCTGCGCCGGCATCAGATGCGCGCGGCGTGGATGCGCGTGACGATGATCGCGCGCGCGCCCACGTCGGCGAGCGCATCCATGATGGCGTTCGTCTCGGCGCGGCGCACCATCACGCGGACGGCCGCCCACTCGGGGTCGTGGAGGGGGCTCACGGTCGCGCTCTCGAAGCCGGAGGCGACGCCGATCGCGGCGTCGAGGCGCGAGCGCTCGATGTCGTAGTCGACGAGCACGAAGTCGCGGGCGACGATCACGCCGTCGAGCCTGCGCTTGAGCGTCCCGAGACCCGGCGCGTCTCGGCCGCTCGTGATGAGCACCGCCTCGCTCGACAGGATCGGGTCGCCGAAGACCTCGAGGCCCTGGGCGCGCAGCGTGGCGCCGGTCTCGACGACATCGGCGACGGCATCCGCGACACCGAGCCGCACCGCGGACTCGACGGCGCCGTCGAGGCGCACGAGCGTCGCCTCGACGCCGAGCGACGCGAGGTGCTGCTCGACGAGCACGGTGTACGACGAAGCGACGCGGGCGCCGGCGAGGTCCTGCACCGACCCGAAGCGGCCGGCCTGACCGGCGAAGCGGAACGTCGAGCGCGCGAAGCCGAGCCCCTGCACCTCGGTCGCGGGCGAGCCCGAGTCGAGCAGCAGGTCGCGGCCGGTGATGCCGACGTCGAGGGCACCGGAGCCCACGTAGGTGGCGATGTCGCGCGGGCGGAGGTAGAAGAACTCGACCTCGTTGCGCGCGTCGACGGAGATGAGCTCCTTCGCGTCGCGGCGGCCGCGGTAGCCGGCCTCCTCGAGCATCCAGGCGGCCGTCTCGGCGAGCGAGCCCTTGTTGGGCACGGCGATCTTCAGCATGGCTTCCTCAGGTCTCTGACGGGTGTGGGGATGCGCGTCAGAGATGTCGGTAGACGTCCTGCAGGGTGATGCCCTTCGCCAGCATGAGCACCTGCAGGTGGTACAGCAGCTGCGAGATCTCGAGCGCCGCGTCCTCGTCGGTCTCGTGCTCCGCCGCCATCCAGACCTCGGCGGCCTCCTCGACGATCTTCTTGCCGATCTCGTGCACGCCGGCGTCGACGGCCGCGACGGTGCCGGATCCCTCACGGCGCTCGGCGAGGGTGCGCTCGAGCTCCCCGTACAGCTCGTCGAAGGTCTTCACCGCTCCAGGCTACCGGGCTGGAGCATGCCCGCCTCCCGCAGCGCGTCGATGCGCGCGGCCGGATCGGCGTGCCCGTAGACGGCCGAGCCTGCGACGAAGACGTCGGCGCCCGCGGCCGCCGCGATGGGCAGCGTGTCGTCGGTGATGCCGCCGTCGACCTGCAGCGCGAGCTCGATGCCGAGCTCGTCGGCGCGGTCGCGGAGCTGCCGCAGCTTGGGCATCATGTCGGCCATGAAGGCCTGGCCTCCGAAGCCGGGCTCGACGGTCATGACGAGCACCATGTCGAACTCGGGCAGGTGCTCGAGGACCCGGTCGATGTGCGTGCCGGGCTTCACGGCGATCGCCGAGCGCGTGCCGCGGGCGCGCAGCTCGCGCGCGATCGCGACGGCGTCGCGGGTGGCCTCCGCGTGGAACGTGACGGAGTCGACGCCGTCGATCGCGTACTGGTGGGCCCACGTGTCGGGGTCGTCGATCATCAGGTGCACGTCGAGCGGCAGCCGCGTCACCTCGGCGATGCGCTGCACCATCGGCAGCCCGAACGTGAGGTTCGGGACGAAGTGCGCATCCATGATGTCGACGTGCACGCCGTCGGCCGTCGCGATCTTCTCGAGGTCGCGCTCGAGGTTCACGAAGTCGGCCGACAGGATGCTGGGGTGGATCCTGACCATGGGTCCAGCCTAGCCGCGGGGGCGGGTGGGGGCGGTCGAGGGGGGTGCGGGGGCGTCGGGGCGTGTGGTGGGCGTCGCTGGGGTGGTCGGTGCCGACGGTGGCGGTTGCCGGGTGGTCGGTGCGTGCGGGGGTCGTTGCGCTTCGGTCCGCGGTTGCGGTGGTCGTTGCGCTTCGGTGCGGAGCTGCGGTGGTCGTTGCGCTTCGGTCCGCAGCTGCGGTGGTCGTTGCGCTTCGGCGGGGATGGGAAGCCTTGACGGGAGCGGGGTGGCCGGGTCGGGCGCTCGGGGGTCGTCTCGCAGGCGGTTCGCCTAGGAGTTGCACGGAAGTGTCGCTCTGGAGGGGTCGGAACCGCAGATCGGTGCAAGTCCCGCCCGGACGCGCGGCGGCTCGGCGGAAAGGGGTACCGACGTGCCGCCTCGGGCGGGGTTCGAGCAGCACATCGGTACCCATTTCGCCCCGCTCCACACGAGGCGCACCCAAAGCGCGCTCACGTGGGGGGGGGCATCCGCAACTGGTACCGATCTGCGGGTCTGGGCCGTTCGCACCCGCAGATCCGTGCAACTTCTAGCTGGTGAGTCTCGAGTTGGGCGAATCGCGGGGCACGCTCGGTCATCCCTGCGTCTTTTCACCCCCAGCAGCGGGACCCCGAACCCCGCGGCACCTACTTCGTCGTCAGCAGCTGCACGAACATCGCATCGGTGCCGTTGCGGTGCGGCCACAGCTGCACAGCGTCGCCCGTCTCGCCCAGCTCGATGCCGGGCGACAGCTCGCGCACGACCGCGCGGGTGTCGACGGGCACGAGGCCGAGCGCCGCCGCGCGATCGACGACCGCGCGGGTCTCCGCGAGGTGGGGTGAGCAGGTGACGTAGGCGACGAGGCCGCCCGGCGCGACGGCGCGCGCCGCGGCCTCGAGCAGCTCGACCTGCAGCGCGGCGAGCTCGGGCACGTCGGTCGGCTGCTTGCGCCAGCGCGCCTCCGGGCGGCGGCGCAGCGCGCCGAGCCCCGTGCAGGGCGCATCGAGCAGCACGCGGTCGAACGCGCCCGCCGTCTCGCCGCGGCCGTAGCGCCGGCCGTCGCCGGTCACGACGTCGGGGCGGGGCTGGATGCCCCGCACGGCCTCGCGCACGAGTCGAGCGCGGTGCGGCAGCAGCTCGTTCGCCTCGAGGGTGGCGCCGGCCGCCGCGGCCTCCGCAGCCATGAGGGCCGCCTTGCCGCCGGGCCCGGCGCACAGGTCGAGCCACCGCTCCCCCGCCTGCACCGGCCGCGCACGCGTCAGCGCGAGCGCCGCGAGCTGCGAGCCCGCATCCTGCACGCGCCAGCTGCCGTCGGCGACCTGCGGCAGCCGCGCCGGATCCCCTGGCGGCGCGACGCGGCCGATCGGGCTCGCCGTCTCGGCGCCGTCGACGGCGTCCGGGTCGGCGATGCCCGGCAACGCGACGAGCTGCACGGCGGGCGGGTCGTTGTCCGCCGCGAGCAGCGCGCCCAGCTCGTCGCCGGCCCCCTCGCGGTCGAGCGTGCGCCGCAGCGCCCGCAGCACCCACGCCGGGTGGGCGGTCTCGAGCGCGAGCCGGTCGTCGTCCGAGGCGTCCGCCGTGAGGCGCGCGAGCCGCTCCTCGGCCGGCACCTCCGAGAGCCGGCGCAGCACCGCGTTCGCGAAGCCGGCCCTCCCCCGGTGGGATCCCAGCAGCGCGACCGTCTCGTGCACCGCCGCGTGCACGGGGGTCCGCATGCGGCTGAGCTGGTGCGAGCCGATGCGCAGGGTCGCGAGCGTCGTCGGGTCGATCGCGTCGATCGACCGGCCGGCCGCATCGGCGATGAGCGCGTCGTGCTGCCCCTGCCAGCGCAGCGTGCCGTAGGCGAGCTCGGTGGCGAAGCCGGCGTCGGCGGGGGTCAGCCCGGCCTCGCGGATGCGCGCGGGCAGCAGCAGGTTGGCGTAGGCGTCGTCGCGGGCGACGGCCAGCACCACGTCGCGCGCGACCTCGCGTGCGCTCGCGCCGCTCATGCCGCTGCTCCCGGCTCGAAGGTCGCACTGCCTCCGCGGCCGCGCAGCCAGTCGGCGCCAGACATGGGCCGCTTGCCGGCCGGCTGCACCTCGATGAGCTCGAGCGGCGCGCTGCCGGTGCCGACGACCGCCGTGCGGCCCGCGAGCAGCGCGTGCCCCGGCTCGATCGGCTCGGCGCCCGAGCGGGCGAGCGCGAGCAGCTTCACGCGCTCGCCCTCGCCGCGCTCGTCGAGCACCGTCGCGTGCGCGCCCGGCTCCGGCGTCACGCCCCGCCAGCGCGCGAGCACCGCCGGTGCGGTCGCGGTGAGGTCGAGCGCCCCGTCGGCGAGCGCCAGCTTCGGCGCGAAGGTCGGCGCGCCGGACTGCGGCTCGAACGTCGCGGTGCCGTCGGCGATCGCGTCGACGGCGGCGACGAGCTCGTCGGCGCCGAGCGCCGCGAGCTGCTCGAGCAGCGCGCCGGCGGTCGCGCCCTCCGGGATCGCCGCCTCGCGCATCCGCACGACGGGGCCGGCGTCGAGCTCTGGGACGAGCCGGAAGACGCTCACGCCCGTGATGCCCCGGCCGTCGATGAGCGCGCGCTGCACGGGCGCGGCGCCGCGGTAGTCGGGCAGCAGCGAGAAGTGCAGGTTGATCCAGCCGTGCGGCGGTGCCGACAGCAGCGGCTCGCGCACGAGGCCGCCGTAGGCGACCACGACGGCGAGCTCGGGCGCGAGCGCCGTGATCGCGGCCGTGGCATCCGCGTCGAGCCGGTTCGCCTCCAGCACGGGGATGCCGAGCGCCGCCGCGGCCGCCGCGACAGGTGTCGGTGTGAGGATGCGCTTGCGCCCCTGCGGTGACGCCGCCCTCGTGACGACGGCGACAACCTCGTGGGCCCGCGCGAGCGCCTCGAGGCTCGGGACGGCGGCGGCGGGGCTGCCGGCGAAGACGATGCGCATGGTTCCTCTCGGAGGGGCTGGGGGCTCAGAGCCCGTCGAAGGGCTCAGGATCATCCAACCGGATGCGGAGCCTCGCGGGCGCGCCCGGACGCCGCGGCCGCGACGCGGCGGTGAGCACGCGGGCGCGCACGATGCCGGCGACGCGCGGGCCGTCGCCGTACGCGAACCGCACGATCGCGCGCTGCACCTCGTCGCCGGGCCGTGCGCGGTCGTCGCTCGCGACGGCGACGGGCCCGAGCACGTCGAGGTGCTCGCTCCCCTCGAGGGCCTCGAGGGCCTCGGCGACCGCGTCGGGCGTGCCGACGACGGATGCGGTGCGCACCGCGGGCGGGAAGCGCAGCTGCCGCCGCTCGGCGAGCTCGGCCTTCGCGAAGGGCACCGTCGTGTCGCCCGTGAGCGCCGCGGCCGCCGGCCCGACGACCCCCGCGAGCACGACCGTGGCGCCCTCCGCGGCAAGCGCGCGCGCCGCGGCCCACTGCCGGACGGCCTCCTCCGCGACCCGCAGGCCCTCGTGCGCGAGGAGCGCGTCGCCGTCGAGCAGCACGACGGCGCCGTAGCCGCCGTCGGCGACGGGCTCGGCCCCGCGGGTCGCGACGACGATGCGCGGACGCGCGTCGACCGTCAGCCGCTCGTGCGCGCCGTCGGCGACGACCACCGGCACGCCGGGGAACGCGCGGCCGAGCTCCTCCGCGATGCGGCTGGAGCCGCGGCCGACGGGCACGAGCCGCTGGCCGTCGCACGAGGGGCATCGCCAGCCCGCGGCGAGCCGGCCGCAGAGCCGGCACGCGGGCGCGGCGCCCCGGGAGCGCTGGCCGAGCGGGCCGCCGCACGCGGTGCAGCGGCCGCGGGCGCCGCAGTCCGCGCAGCGCAGGCCCGGTGCGTGGCCGGGGCGGCCGACCTGCACGAGCACCGGTCTCGACGTCAGCGCATCGCGCGCCGCGGCGAATGCCGAGGCGGGCACGCGCCGGCCGTCGTCGGCGAGGGCCGCCGGCAGCACGCGCACGCGCTGCGCGCCCAGCCGCTCGTGCTCGAGGTGGCCGAGCTCGACGAGCCGCTCCGCGTCGGTCGAGCGCGCGTGCCCGGCGATGACGAGCGCGCAGCCCGACTGCCCCTGCCGCACGAGCGCGGCGTCGCGCGCATGCACCCAGGGCGAGAGCGGCTCGGCGAGCAGCGGATCGCCGTCCTCCCAGACGGCGAGCAGGCCGAGGCGCGCGGCCGGCGCGTAGACGGCCGAGCGGGGACCGATGATCGCGACCGGCTCGTCGTCGATGCACCGCAGGAAGCCGCGGTAGCGCTCCGGGTTCTTCTGCCGGGCATCGAGCTCGACGACGCGCTCGACGCCGACCACGGCCTCGAGCGCGAGCCGCAGCTGGCGCTGCTCGCGGTGGTCGGGCACCACGAGGATCGCCTGCTCGCCGCGCTCGAGCGCCTGCCTGGCGAGCGCGGCGAGCGCGATGGCCCAGCGCCCGATCCACGCGGTGCCCTCGGCCGTCTCGACGGCGGCGACGCCGCCCGCGCACTCGAGGGCGATGCGGCGACGCGCCTCGACGAGCCCGGGCAGCACCGCGGCTGTCTCCAGCACCTCGGGCAGCGGGGGCGGCGGGGGCGGCGGCGCAGCGTCGCCCGCGCGCGACTCGAGCCAGGCCTTCTCGACGCGGGCCTGCCGGCCGGGGATCGCGACGCGCAGCACGTCGGCCGCGCCGCCCGCGGCGCGATCCGCGACCGCGCGGGCGAGCGCCCACACCTCCGGCCGCAGCACCGGCACCGGGGAGACGAGCTTCTCGATGTCGGCGACCTCGCCCTCCCAGGCGCGTGCATCCGCCACCTCGACGACGTAGCCCGCGGTCATCCGGTCACCGCGCAGCGGCACGCGCACCCGCACGCCGGGCTCCACGCCCTCGAGACCCGGCGGCACGCGGTACTCGAACAGCCGGTCGAGCTGCGGCAGGCGCGAGTCGACGACGACCCGGGCGAACCGCTCGCCCACCGGCGCCCCGGGCAAGGGGGTCAGAGCCCCGCGGCGGCGCGCAGGTCGTCGACGCGGTCGAGCCGCTCCCAGGTGAAGTCGGGCAGCTCCCGGCCGAAGTGGCCGTACGCCGCGGTCTGGCGGTACTTGGGCTTGCGCAGGTCGAGGTCGCGCACGATCGCGCCGGGGCGCAGGTCGAAGACCTCCTGGATCGCCGCCTGGATCGTCGCGTCGTCGACGGTGCCGGTGCCGAAGGTCTCGACGTAGAGGCCGACGGGCTGCGCCATGCCGATCGCGTACGCGGCCTGCACCTCGAGGCGCGATGCGAGGCCCGCGGCGACGGCGTTCTTCGCCACCCAGCGGAGCGCGTAGGCGGCGGACCGGTCGACCTTCGACGGGTCCTTGCCGCTGAACGCGCCACCGCCGTGGCGGGCGGCGCCGCCGTACGTGTCGACGATGATCTTGCGACCGGTGAGGCCCGCGTCGCCCTTCGGTCCGCCGGTGAGGAACGAGCCCGAGGGGTTGACGATCGCGCGCATGCCGCTCGCGTCGAGGCCGAGCCGGGCGACGACGGGGTCGATGACGTGCTCGATGACGGCGGCGCGGATGTCGGCGTCGGTGACGCCGGGCGCGTGCTGGGTCGAGACGAGCACCGTGTCGACGCTCACGGGGCGGAAGCCGTCGTAGCCGATCGTCACCTGCGTCTTGCCGTCGGGGCGCAGCCACGGGATCTCGCCGCTGCGGCGCACGGCGGCGAGCCGCTCGGCGAGCCGGTGCGCGGCCCACGCGGTCGCGGGCATGTACGTGGGCGTCTCGTCGGTCGCGAAGCCGAACATGATCCCCTGGTCGCCGGCGCCGTCGCGGTCGAGCGGGTCGACGGAGCCGTCGCGCGCCTCGACCGCGGTGTCGACGCCGGTGGCGATCTCGGGCGACTGCTCGCCGATCGAGACGGTGACGCCGCACGAGTTGCCGTCGAACGACACCTCGCTCGAGTCGTACCCGATGTCGACGATGACCTTGCGCGCGACCGACGCGATGTCGACGTAGCCGGTCGTGCGCACCTCGCCGGCGACGTGCACGAGACCCGTGGTGACGAGCGTCTCGACGGCGACGCGCGCCTCGGTGTCCTGCGTCAGCATGGCGTCGAGCACCGCGTCGGAGATCTGGTCGGAGATCTTGTCGGGGTGGCCCTCGGTGACGGACTCGGACGTGAACAGCCGCAGGCTCACTGATGCTCCTCGGATGGGGATGCGGGGGCGGGGATGCCGGACGCGGGTCGCGCGGCGATGCGCTCGGCGACCGCGTCGATGATCGCGCGGGCCACTGACGCCTTGCTGCCGCTCGCGTCGGCGACGACGCCAGAGCCGTCGAGCACGCGCACGCGCGTGTCGACGTGGCCGAAGCCCTCGGCGTGGCCGACGCGGTTGACGACGAGCAGGTCGGCGCCCTTGCGGGCGAGCTTGTCGCGGCCGCGCTGCACGAGCGCGTCGTCGTCGGCCTCGGTCTCGGCGGCGAAGCCGACGACGAGGGTCGAGCGCTCGCGGTGCGCGAGCTCGGCGAGGATGTCGGGGTTGAGCGCGAGGGTCAGCGTCGGGCGCTCGCCCCACGACTCCTTCGTGCGCTTCGCGTCGGAGACGTCGTCGACGCGGTAGTCGGCGACCGCGGCCGCCATCACGACGATGTCGGCGTCGGCGCGCTCGAGCATCCGCTCGCGCAGTTGCGCGGTCGTCTCGACGACGACGGTCTCGACGCCGCGGGGCGCGGGCACGTCGAGGTTCGCGCCGACGAGGGTGACGGCGGCGCCCGCGTCGCGGGCGGCCTCGGCGATCGCGACGCCCATGGCGCCGCTCGAGCGGTTGCCGAGGAAGCGCACGGGGTCGATCGGCTCGCGGGTGCCGCCGGCCGAGACGACGAGCGTGCGGCCGGCGAGGGCGCCGGAGCCTGTGACGCGCGCGAGCGCGGCCGCGACGACCTCGGAGGGCTCGGCCATGCGCCCGAGGCCGGTGTCGCCGCCGGTCAGCTCGCCGGCGACCGGGCCGACGATGGTGACGCCTCGCTCGGTGAGGGTGCGCACGTTCGCCTGCGTGGCGGGCTGCTCCCACATCTCGGTGTGCATCGCGGGGGCGAGCACGAGCGGCGCGCGGGAGGCGAGCACGGTGGTGCCGAGCAGGTCGTCGGCGAGACCGGTCGCGAGCTTCGCGAGCGTGTTCGCGGTCGCCGGCAGCACCACGATCAGGTCGGCCGACTGGCCGAGCGCCACGTGGCGCACGGCCGCGACGTCGTCGAAGACCTCGTCGGAGACGGGATTCCGGCTCAGCGCCTCGAGCGTGGGACGCCCGATGAAGCGCAGGGCCGACGCGGTCGGCACGACGTGCACGTCGTGCCCCGCCTGCACGAGCTCGCGGATGGCGAGCGCTGCCTTGTATGCGGCGATACCGCCGGAGATCCCGACGACGACGCGCATCAGGCCTCGGTGACCTCGTCGTGGGTGAGGCTCAGCTTGTCGGCGTGGATCTCGTGGAGCGCGACCGAGAGCGGCTTGTCCTCGATCGTCGCATCGACGAGCGGGCCGACGTTGTCGAACATCGAGCCCTCGTGGATGTCGGTGTAGTAGTCGTTGATCTGGCGCGCGCGCTTGGACGCGAAGATGACCAGCTGGTACTTCGAGTCGACCTTGTCGAGCAGCTCGTCGATCGGCGGGTTGATGATGCCCTTGGCCATGGGTGCCTCCTGCAGACTCTTGGCGGGTGCGGGTTCGCGCCCGCGAAGCTCGTGCGCCGGTGGGCGCAAGAGTCCATCCTACCGCGTGGCGGAGGCTTCCGGCGGGAGGCGCCGGATGCGCGTCAGACCATGGGCTCGGCCTGCACCGGGGGCCGCTGCGGCTCGCGCGCCTCCCGCGACCGCCGCGCGGTCGCGAACGCCCTGCCGCAGCCCTTGCCGACGAGCCAGCACGCCAGCGCGAGCATCTGCACGATGAGCACGACCGCCAGCACGATCGCCAGGACGCGGATGTCGAGCGCGTGGTCCACGGCTCAGCCCCTGTGCAGCGGGATCGCCATGCGCTGCGCTCCCCCGCGCCCGAACGCGACGAGGTACGCGCGCTCGTCGAGCATCTTGCCCGCGCCGCGGTGCGACACCGCGGGTGCCGACGGCGCCGGCTCCTGCGGCCGGTCGTCGCGCTGCCGCGACATGGTGACGGTGGAGCTCTCCATGGCGTCCTCTTCCGCATCGAGCCGGCATCCGCCGGCGACGCGTGCTCCGAGGTCTGGAGAGCACTGGTTGTACCCCAATTGTCCACAGGGAGCGGATGAAGTCAAGGGCGACTCGCGCGCGCGAGGCCGGTCACCACCGGCGCCGCGCGGAGGGCTCAGTGGCCGGAGCGGGTGCGCGCTGCGCCGTCGTCCGCCTCGGCGGCGAGGATGCGCTCCACGACCTGGTGCGCGGCCTCGGCCACGTCGGCGTTGACGATGGTGGCGTCGAACTCCGGCTGGCTCGCGAGCTCGACCTTGGCGGTCTCGAGCCGGCGCTCGCGCTCGGACGCGGTCTCGGTGCCCCGGCCGACGAGCCTGCGCACGAGCTCGTCCCACGACGGCGGCGCCAGGAACAGCAGCACGGCATCCGGGAACGACTCGCGCACCTGCCTCGCGCCCTGCAGGTCGATCTCGAGCAGCACCGAGCTGCCCTCGTCGAGCGCGGCCTGCACGCTCGAGCGCGGGGTGCCGTAGCGCGACTGGTTGTGCACCGTCGCCCACTCGAGGAACTCGCGCTCCTCGATCATGCGGTCGAAGTCGGCGTCGGACACGAACGCGTAGTGCACCCCGTCGATCTCGCCCGGGCGGGCGGCGCGCGTCGTCGCGCTCACCGACTGGCGGATCTGCGGGAAGTGCTCGCGCACGTACTGGGCGACCGTGCCCTTGCCGACGGCGGTCGGCCCGGCGAGCACGATGAGACGGGGGCGACGCGAGGGATCCACGTCGTCAAGCCAACCGCGAACCCGCTCGCGCTGCAAATTGCCCAGCGCGCCGAGCCGCTTGCCGGTCGCGATGCCGAGGTCGGCCATGAGCCGCTCGACCCGGGTGGGGCCGAAGCCGCGCAGGCTCGCTGCGTACTCCGAGAAGCGCAGCAGCGCCTCGGGGCTGCCCGGCTCCTGCCAGGCGCGCTCGGCGACGTCGCGCGGGCCGCGCTGGCCCGCGCCGAGCGCGCGCTTCACGGCCGCGCGGGCCCGGCGCGCCTCGATGGCGGCACGGCCCGCGGCGGCCGGATCGGGCATCGCGGCGCCCGCCGTCATCGCGGGAGCGCTGCGGTGGCCGCGTCGATCGCGGCGGCGATCCCGTCCGGGCCCGCCTGCAGGATGCTGCGGGAGGCGCTCGCGAGCACGAGCGCGTCGTCGGGGAACAGCGCGCGGAGGTCCTCGAGCCGGGCACCCTGCGCCCCGAACCCGGGCGCGAGCACGGGGGTCGCGGCATCCATCGCGCCGAGCCCGAACGCGGCGCGGTCGACCGTCGCCCCGATCACGAGGCCGTGGCCCGCGCCGGTGGAGGCGCTGCGCTCGGCGACCGCGTCGGCCACGGCCGCGGCGATCGTGCGGCCGTCCGGCAGGCGGGCGAGCTGGACGGCGGCCGCCTCCGGGTTCGAGGTCGCGGCGAGCACGATGAGCGCCTTGTCCGCGCGCTCCGCCGCGTCGAAGAGCCCGTCGAGCGCGCCGACGCCGAGGTACGGGCTCACCGTGAGCGCGTCGGCCTCGAGCGGCGAGCCGGGCGCGAGCCAGGCTGCGGCGTAGCCGAGGTTCGTCGACCCGATGTCGCCGCGCTTGGCGTCGGCGATGACCACGAGCCCCGCATCGCGGGCGTCGGCGAGCACGCGCTCGAGCGCCGCGATGCCGGGCGACCCGAGCGCCTCGAAGAGCGCGACCTGCGGCTTGACGACGCCCGCCCGGCCCGCGGCAGCGGCGACGACCGCGCGGCCGAGGCGCTCGGCCTGCGCGACCGGCGCTCCCCCGCCCCACGCGTCGAGCAGGCCGGGGTGCGGGTCGATGCCGACGCACAGCGGACCGTGCGCGGCGACGGACGCCGTCAGGCGCGCGAGGAACGTCATCCGGCCCGCCGCGCGTGGTACTCCTGCAGGCTCGTCACCTCGTACGGCTCGCGCGACGCCTCGATCGCCGCGACCGCGGCCCCGAGCTGCGAGACGGTCGTGAAGAGCGCCTTGTCGGCCGCGACCGTGGCCGCGCGGATCTCGTAGCCGTCGGCGCGGGCGATGCCACCGGTCGGGGTGTTGATGATGATGTCGATCTCACCGGCGTCGATGAGGTCGACGATCGACGGCTCGTCGCCGGCCTCCGAGTGCTTGCGCACCGTCTCGACGCGGATGCCGTTGCGCGCGAGCACCTCGGCGGTGCCGATCGTCGCGACGATCCGGAAGCCGAGCTGCTGGAGGCGGTGCACGGGCAGCACGGCCTGCCGCTTGTCGCGGTCGGAGAGCGAGACGAAGACGGTGCCCGAGGTGGGGAGCCCTCCGTAGGCGGCGGACTGGCTCTTCGCGAACGCGGTCGGGAAGTCGCGGTCGATGCCCATCACCTCGCCGGTCGAGCGCATCTCCGGCCCGAGCAGCGAGTCGACGACGTGGCCCTCGGCCGTGCGGAAGCGCCGGAACGGCAGCACGGCCTCCTTGACGGCCACGGGCGCGTCGATGGGCAGGATCGTGCCGTCCTGCTCGGGCAGCATGCCCTCGGCGCGCAGCTCGGCGATCGTGGCACCGGCGAGCACGCGGGCGTTCGCCTTCGCGATCGGGGTGCCGAGCGCCTTCGCCACGAACGGCACCGTTCGGCTCGCCCGCGGGTTCGCCTCGATGACGTGGAGCACGCCCGCGGCGTACGCGAACTGCACGTTGATCGGTCCGCGCACGTCGAGCCCCTGCGCGATGCGCAGGGTGGCGTCGCGGATCTCGAGCAGCTGCGCGCGGCCGAGGCCGACGGGCGGCAGCGTGCACGACGAGTCGCCGGAGTGGATGCCCGCCTCCTCGATGTGCTCGAGGATGCCGCCGACGTAGAGCTCCTCGCCGTCGTAGATCGCGTCGACGTCGATCTCCACGGCGTCGTCGAGGAAGTGGTCGACGAGCAGCGGCCGGTCCGGGCCCACGATCCCGTGCGAGGCGATGCGGTCGAAGTACCCGTGCAGGCTCGCGGTGTCGTAGATGATCTCCATGCCGCGGCCGCCGAGCACGAACGACGGGCGCACGAGCACCGGGTAGCCGATGCCCTCGGCGATCGCGACCGCCTGGTCCTCCGTCGTCGCCGTGCCGTTGCGGGGCGCGACGAGGCCGGCGTCGTCGAGGATGCGCTGGAACAGCCCGCGCTCCTCGGCCGCGTCGATCGCGTCCGGGGTGGTGCCGAGGATCGGCACGCCCGCGGCCTCGAGCCCGCGCGCGAGGCCCAGCGGCGTCTGCCCGCCGAGCTGCACGATCACGCCGACGAGCTCGCCGTCGCCGCGCTCGGCGTGCACGATCTCGAGCACGTCCTCGAGCGTGAGCGGCTCGAAGTAGAGCCGGTCGCTCGTGTCGTAGTCGGTCGAGACGGTCTCGGGGTTGCAGTTGACCATGATCGTCTCGAAGCCGGCGTCGGCGAGCGCGAACGACGCGTGCACGCACGAGTAGTCGAACTCGATGCCCTGGCCGATGCGGTTCGGGCCGGAGCCGAGGATGATCACCTTGCGGCGGTCGGACGGCACGACCTCGGTCTCGAGGTCGTAGCTCGAGTAGTGGTACGGCGTCACGGCAGGGAACTCCCCCGCGCACGTGTCGACGGTCTTGAAGACCGGCCGGACGTCGGCGGCCCAGCGCGCCTCGCGCACCTCGGCCTCGGTCGTGCCGCGCAGCTGCGCGATCTGCGCGTCCGAGAAGCCGTGCTCCTTCGCGCGCCGCAGCAGCGGCTCGTCGAGCTCGCCGGCGTCGTTCCCGGCGCGCACCTCGTCGGCGACCTCGTTGATGAGGACCATCTGGTCGAGGAACCACGGGTCGATGCCGGTCGCCGCGTGCGCCTGCTCGATCGTCGCACCGGCGCGGAGCGCCTGCTGCAGCGTCACGATGCGGCCGTCGGTCGGCACGCTCGCCAGCTCGAGGAGCGCCGCGGCGTCGCCGGGCTCGCCCTCCCAGTGGAACGAGGAGCCGCGCTTCTCGAGCGAGCGGAGCGCCTTCTGCAGCGCCTGCGCGTACGTGCGGCCCATGGCCATGGCCTCGCCGACCGACTTCATGGTCGTCGTGAGGGTGGCATCCGCCGCCGGGAACTTCTCGAAGTTGAAGCGCGGCACCTTCACGACGACGTAGTCGAGCGCGGGCTCGAACGACGCGGGCGTGACCTTCGTGATGTCGTTGGGGATCTCGTCGAGCCGGTAGCCGAGCGCGAGCTTCGCCGCGATCTTGGCGATCGGGAAGCCGGTCGCCTTCGAGGCGAGCGCCGACGAGCGCGAGACGCGCGGGTTCATCTCGATGACGATGATGCGGCCGGTCGCGGGGTCGACGGCGAACTGGATGTTGCAGCCGCCGGTGTCGACGCCCACGCGCCGGATGATGTCGATGCCGATGTCGCGGAGCCGCTGGTACTCGCGGTCGGTGAGCGTGAGCGCCGGCGCGACGGTGATGGAGTCGCCGGTGTGCACGCCGACCGCGTCGACGTTCTCGATCGAGCAGACGACGACCGTGTTGTCGGCCGTGTCGCGCATGAGCTCGAGCTCGTACTCCTTCCACCCGAGGATCGACTCCTCGAGCAGCACCTCGCCGATCGTCGACGAGTGGATGCCGTCGCCCACGAAGCGGCGGAGCTCCTTCTCGTCGTGCGCGAAGCCGGAGCCGAGGCCGCCCATCGTGAACGACGGGCGCACGACGACCGGGTAGCCGAACTCGTCGGCGAAGGCGAGGGCGTCGTCGACGGACTTCGCGATGACGCTCGAGGCCACGTCGGCGCCGGCGTCGAGCACGAGCTGCTTGAACAGCATCCGGTCCTCGCCGCGCTGGATGGCGTCGACCTTCGCGCCGATGAGCTCGACGCCGTGGCGCTCGAGGATGCCCTGCTCGTGCAGCGCGATCGCGGCGTTGAGCGCCGTCTGGCCGCCGAGCGTCGGCAGGATCGCGTCGGGGCGCTCCTTGATGATGATCGTCTCGATCACCTCGGGCGTGATCGGCTCGATGTAGGTGGCGTCGGCGAAGTCGGGGTCGGTCATGATCGTCGCCGGGTTCGAGTTCACCAGGATGACGCGGACGCCCTCCTCGCGCAGCACGCGGCACGCCTGGGTGCCGGAGTAGTCGAACTCGGCGGCCTGGCCGATGACGATCGGCCCGGAGCCGATGACGAGGACGGAGCGGATGTCGTCGCGCTTGGGCATTCAGGCGTCCTTCTGCGAGTCGGTGGCGTCGGTCGTGCGGCCGGTGGCGGCCTCCACGACGGCATCGGTGGTGGTGTCGGCGCCGGTCGGCTGCGCACCGGCGCGGTGGGCGACGACCAGCTCGCGGAACCGCGCGAAGAGGTGGCGGGCGTCGTTGGGACCGGCGGCGGCCTCCGGGTGGTACTGGACGCTGAACGCGGGGATGTCGAGCGCGCGCAGGCCCTCGACCACCTGGTCGTTGAGCGAGTAGTGGCTCACCTCGACCCGGCCGAAGCCGGCCGGGCTCGAGAGCTCCTCGTGCAGCGGCGCGTCGACCGCGAAGCCGTGGTTCTGGCTCGTGATCTCGACCCTGCCGGTCGCGGTGTCGAGCACCGGCTGGTTGATGCCGCGGTGGCCGAAGGGCAGCTTGTAGGTGCCGAAGCCGAGCGCGCGGCCGAGCAGCTGGTTGCCGAAGCAGATGCCGAAGAACGGCAGGTCCTCGCGCAGCAGTCCCTGCAGCAGCGCGACCTGCTGGTCGCTCGCGGCCGGGTCGCCGGGGCCGTTCGAGTAGAACGCGGCGATCGGGCGGTGCGCGAGCACCTCCTCGAGGGTCGCGCTCTGCGGCAGCACGACGAGGTCGAACCCCTCCTCCTGCAGGAAGCGCAGCGTCGACGCCTTCACGCCGAGGTCGAGCACCGCGAGCGTGCCGAGCGACTCGCCGACCGCGGGCAGCGTGTACGCCTCCGTCGTCGAGACGAGCTCGGCGAGGCTGCGGCCCGCCATCTGGGGGCTCTCGCGCACCGCCGCGACCATCGCGTCGTCGTCGACGAGCGCGGCGCCCGAGAAGACGCCCGCGCGCATGGCGCCCGCGTCGCGCAGGCGGCGGGTGATCGCCCGCGTGTCGACGCCGGCGATCCCGACGATGCCGTCGCGCTCGAGCTGCTCGCCCAGGCTGCCCTCGGAGCGCCAGTTCGACACCACGCGGCTCGCGGCGCGCACGACGTAGCCGGCGGGCCAGGCCCTGCGCGACTCGGCGTCCTCGGCGTTCACGCCGGTGTTGCCGATGTGCGGCGACGTCTGCACGACGATCTGCCCCGCGTAGGAGGGGTCGGTGAGGGTCTCCTGGTAGCCGGTCATGCCGGTCGCGAAGACGGCCTCGCCGAGGGCGGTGCCCTCGGCGCCGTAGGCGGTGCCGCGGTAGATGGTGCCGTCCTCGAGGACGAGGGCGGCGGGCGTCGGGGTGCTCATGTGGTGGTTCCTTCCCCAGGTGTCTGCGTGCGGATGGGGGCGAGGCCGGCGAGCGCGTCGAACGCCTCGCGGTCGTCGCCGATGATGCGGAGGTAGGTGTCGACGTCGGCGCCGAGCCGGTGGGCGATCACGATGATCCCGCCTGGCTCGACGACGCGATCGATGGTCCAGGTGGCACGCTCGACCGCGCGGATGCGGTCGGCCGGGATGCGCACCTCAGTGCGGTCGGCGACGAGCTGCACGCCGTCCGCGTCGATGGCGAGCTGCGTGCGGCCGCGGAAGCCGAGGCCGTGGGCGAAGATGCGGTCGTACGGGTCGCCCGCTCGCGTGGTCGCGACGTAGAGCGCCTCGACGACGAGCGTCGGCACCGCCTGGACCCACGGCTGCGGCGCCTCGATGTCGCGCTGCCGGCGCCGGCGCCCGAGCACGCCGAGCACCGCGAGGGCGGCGAGCAGGGCCACGAACCCGGCGCACAGGAGCGCGAAGAGCTCCTTGGTCATCGGTTCGCGCCCTCGGTCGCGACGCCCACGCGGCCGTCCGCGACCGTGCGCACGCCGCCGTGCCACACGTGCAGGACGCGGCCGGGCAGCTCGACCCCGAGGAACGGCGAGTTCGTGGAGCGGCCGTGCAGGCGGTCGACGTCGATGACGCTGCGGGCGTCGGGGTCGACGAGCACGACGTGCGCGGGCGACCCGACCTCGAGCGGCGCGTCGTAGCCGGGCTCGCTGCCGATCGCGGCGGGCGCCGTCGACATGACGCGCGCGACGCCGGCCCAGTCGAGGAGCCCCGTCTCGACCATCGCCTGCTGCACCACGCCGAGCGCGGTCTCGAGCCCGACCATGCCGAACGCGGCATCCGCGAACGCCGTCTGCTTGGCCTCCGGCGCGTGCGGTGCGTGGTCGGTCGCGACGATGTCGATCGTGCCGTCGGCGAGCGCCTCCCGGAGCGCGAGCACGTCGCGCTCGGCCCGCAGCGGCGGGTTGACCTTGAAGCGGCCGTCGTAGGAGCGCACGAGCTCCTCGGTGAGCAGCAGGTGGTGCGGCGTGACCTCGGCGGTGAGCTGGATGCCGCGTGCCTTCGCCGCGCGCACGACCTCGACGGTCTCGACCGTCGACACGTGGCAGACGTGCAGGCGCGCGCCGGCGACCTCGGCGAGCATCGCGTCGCGCGCGACGATCGACGCCTCGGCGACCGAGGGCCAGCCGGTGAGGCCGAGCTCCGCGGCGAGCGGGCTCTCGTGCATCACCGAGCCGCGCGTCAGGTGCGGGTCCTGCGCGTGCTGGGCGACGACGCCGCCGAGCGACGCCGCGTGCTCGAGCGCGCGGCGCATGAGCTCGGCGTCGGCGACGCACTTCCCGTCGTCGCTGAAGACGGTCACCCGAGCGGCGCTCTGCGCCAGCATCGTCATGTCGGCGAGCCGCTCGCCCGCGAGACCGACGGTGACGGCCCCGATGGGCCGCACGGTCGCGAGGCCGGCCTGCAGGCCGAGGCGGTGCACCTGCTCGACGACCGCGGGGGTGTCGGCGACCGGGTTCGTGTTCGCCATCGCGAACACGCACGTGTAGCCGCCGGCTGCGGCGGCGCGCACGCCGCTCGCGACGGTCTCCGCCTGCTCGCCACCGGGCTGCCGCAGGTGCGTGTGCAGGTCGACGAGGCCCGGGAGGGCGATGAGGCCGGTCGCGTCGACGACCTCGGCGGTGGCGCGGTCGACGGTCGCGGGGTCGACGAGCACGCCGCCCTCGATCGCGAGGTCGCGGCGCTCGCCGCCCAGCACGGATGCGTTCTGCAGCAGCGTCGTCATCGGAGGCCTCCGTCGTTCGCGGGTCGGTGGTCGGCGGCGTGGTCCGACGCGAGGAGCGAGTACAGCACCGCCATGCGCACGGAGACGCCGGCGGTGACCTGCGCGAGCACGGTCGAGGCGTCGCCGTCGGCCGCGCGGCTCGAGAGCTCGAGCCCGCGGTTCATGGGGCCGGGGTGCATGATCGCGGCGTCGCCGAGGCGCGCGAGGCGCTCGTCGGTGAGCGACCAGCCGGTGATGTACTCGCCGACGCTCGGCGCCACCTTCCCGGCCTGCCGCTCGAGCTGCACGCGCAGCAGCATGAGCGCGTCCGGCCGCTCGTCGATGACGGCGTCGAGGCTCGTCTCGGCGCGCAGACCGAGCCGGGTGCCGTCGGCGGCCGGGACCGGCAGGAATGCCGCGGGGCCGACGAGCGTGACCTCGGCGCCGAGCGCCGGCAGCAGCAGGGCGTTCGAGCGCGCGACGCGGGAGTGGGCGATGTCGCCGACGATCGCGATGCGCACGCCGTCGAGCCCCTTGCCGCGGGCGGCACGCCCGTGGATCCGGCGGCGGAGCGCGAAGGCGTCGAGGAGCGCCTGCGTCGGGTGCTCGTGGGTGCCGTCGCCGGCGTTGATGACGGGCTTGCCGATCCAGTCGGCGAGCAGCGCGGGCGCGCCGGAGGCGCCGGAGCGCACGACCACGCCGTCGACGCCCATCGCGGCGATCGTGAGGCCCGTGTCGCGGAGCGACTCGCCCTTCGACGCGCTCGAGCCCTTGCCCGAGACGTTGATGACATCGGCTGAGAGCCACTTGCCGGCGATCTCGAACGACGAGCGCGTGCGGGTGGAGTCCTCGAAGAACAGGTTCACGACCGTGCGGCCGCGCAGCGCCGGGAGCTTCTTGAGCTCCCGGTCCTGGATCTGGTGCATGTCCTCGGCGAGGTCGAGCAGCCCGATGGCCTCGTCGCGCGGCATCGCCGCCGTCAGCAGGTGCTTCACGCGGCACCCCCGTCGCCGGTCTCGGTCGACCCGGTCGCGGACTCGATCGTCACGCCGTCGCGGCCGTCGACCTCCTCGAGCAGGATCGAGACGTGCTCGGTGCGGGCGCTCGGCAGGTTCTTGCCCACCGAGTCGGCGCGGATCGGCAGCTCCCGGTGACCGCGGTCGACGAGCACCGCGAGCCGCACGGCGCGCGGCCGGCCGAGATCGGCGAGCGCGTCGAGGGCTGCCCGGATGGTGCGGCCGGAGTAGAGCACGTCGTCGACGAGCACCACGACGCGTTCGTCGATGCCGTCGAGCGGGATGCGCGTGGGGTGCGACGCGCGCGTCGGACGACCGCGCAGGTCGTCGCGGTGCATCGTCACGTCGAGCGCGCCGACGCGGGCCGAGAAGTCGATGCCCGTGATGCCGGTGAGGCGATCGGCGAGCCGCTGCGCGAGGTGGGCGCCGCGGGTGGGGATGCCCAGCAGCACGAGGTCGTCGGGTCCCTGGTTCGCCTCGAGGATCTCGTGGGCGATGCGCGTCAGGGCCCTGGCGATCTCGTCGGGGCCGAGCACGGTGCGCGGTGCAGTCACGGGGACTCCCTTCTCCGCCTCACAGGACGGGCTTCAAGGTTGTCTGATGACTCCACCCTACCGCGTCGACGGGTGCCGCTCGGGGGTCGAGGGGGCGTCGACGTGCTCGGGGCGCAGGCCCATGCCGATGAACCGGCCCATCGCGTGCCGGAGCGCCGGCAGCCGCTGCACGACCCGGAGCGGCAGCGGTACCGGCACCGCCGCGCCCGGTTCCGCGATGCGCACGAGCACGGTCTCGAGCCGCCGCTGGAAGGCCTGCGTCGCCCGGGCGGGCGGCTCCCGCCGACGCTGGATGCGCTGCAGCAGCGCCTCGGTCGGCCGCCCGCTCGCGAGCCCCGGTGCGAGCGCGTTCGCCGCGGCGACCGCGTCCTGGATCGCGAGGTTGACGCCCACGCCGCCCGCGGGCGACATCGCATGCGCTGCGTCGCCGATCGCGAGCAGCCCGTCGCGATGCCAGCGCTCGAGCCGGTCGATGCGCACCTGCAGCACGCGCACGTCCCAGGCTCCGAGGCGCGCCACCCGCTCGGCGAAGCTGGGCTCGAGGGCCGCCACCCGCCGGCGGAGCGCGGCGAGCGACGCATCATCGCCCGTCCACGCGCCGCGGCGGACGATGTGCGCCGCCTGGAAGAAGTGGCCGCGGTCGATCGAGAGCAGCGCGCCGTCGCCGATCTGCATGAACGGCACCCGCTCCCCCTCGGTCCGCGGCAGCCGGAACCAGAGCACGTCGATCGCGCTGGGCGGACCCACCGGCTCGAGCCCGGCATCGTCGCGGAGGGCGGAGTCGCGGCCGTCGGCGAGCACCGTGAGCCTCGCCCGCACCTCGACCGGGCCGTCGGGGCCATCGGCGAGCACGCCCGCGATGCGGCCGCCGTCGCGCAGCAGCGCCCGGCCGGTGTGGCGCATCCGCACGTCGAAGCCGGGCAGCGCGCGCCCGGCGTCGGCGAGCAGGTCGAGGAAGTCCCACTGCGGCATGAACGTGATGCAGCGCCGCGCCGTCGGGAGCCGCGTGAAGTCGGCCAGCACGAGCCGGTGCCCCGAGAAGCGCATCGACACCTGCGGCATGTCGGCGTGCGGCAGGGCGAGGAAGCGGTCGAGCAGCCCGATCTCGTGCAGCACCTGCTGCGTCGAGGGGTGGATCGTGTCGCCCCGGAAGTCGCGGAGGAAGTCGCCGTGCTGCTCGAGCACGACGACGCGCACGCCGCGGCGGGCGAGCAGCAGGGCCAGCATCAGTCCCGCGGGCCCGCCGCCGACGATCGCGCAGTCCGTCTCGAGGCGCTCGCTCACGCCCCCAGCGTGGTCGCGCGACGCGCGCCGCGCCAGAGCCGCCCGGAGCGGCGTCCGCCCCGGGCGACGGCAGCGCTACGTGCGCGCGGCTGCGATCTTGCCGAGCACGCCGTTGATGAAGGCGCCGGAGCGCTCGGTCGAGAGCTCGTTGGCGATGTGCACGGCCTCCGAGATCACGACGCTCGCCGGGGCGGTCTCGTGCTCGAGCTCCCAGACGCCGACGCGCAGGATCGCGAGGTCCGTGCGCGGCATGCGGTCGATCGGCCAGTTCGCGCTCGACGAGGCGATCAGCTCGTCGACGCCCTCGAGCTCGTCCGACACGCCCGCGACGATCTCGCGGGCGAAGGGGAACCATCCGTGGGTCGCCCAGCCGAGCCGGTCGGCGGTGTCGCGGAGCACCGTCTCGGGCGCCTCGTCCCGCGCCTGCGCCGAGTAGAGCACCTCGACGGCGTGCTTGCGCGCCTTCCGCCGGGCGGGGTAGGTCTCCTCGCCCACGTCAGCTGATGCGGCCGAGGTAGCTGCCGTCGCGCGTGTCGACCTTGACCCGCGTGCCCTGCTCGACGAACAGCGGCACCTGGATCTCGGCGCCGGTCTCGACCGTGGCGGCCTTCGTGCCGGCGCTCGAGCGGTCGCCCTGCAGGCCGGGCTCGGTGTAGGTGATCTCGAGCACGACGGATGCGGGCAGCTCGACCTGCAGCGCCTCGCCCTCGTGCATCGAGATGGTCGCGGTGCCGTTCTCGAGCAGGTACTTCGCGCCGTCGCCGACGATGTCGGCCGGGACGGGCAGCTGCTCGTACGTGTCGTTGTCCATGAACACGAAGTCGGTGCCGTCGTTGTACAGGAACTGGTAGTCGCGGCGGTCGACGGTGGCGAACTCCACCTTCGTGCCGGCGTTGAAGGTCTTGTCGACGAGCTTCTGGCTGCGCGCGTTGCGGAGCTTCGTGCGCACGAAGGCGCCGCCCTTGCCGGGCTTGACGTGCTGGAACTCGACGACGCTCCAGAGCTGGCCGTCGAGGTTGAGCACCGCGCCGTTCTTGATGTCGTTGGTCGTTGCCATGCGTGTTCCGTTCCGTGATCGTCGCGGCCCTCATCGGGCCGACAGATGATCCTACCGGGCGATGATCGCCGACGCGGCCAGGCGGTAGCCGTCGAGCCCGAACCCGGCGATGACGCCGGTCGCGACGGCGGACACGACGGACGTGTGCCGGAACGCCTCCCGCGCGTGCGGGTTCGAGATGTGCACCTCGACGAGCGGCGCCACGCCCTGCAGCTGCGCGCACGCGTCCCGCAGCGCGTAGGAGTAGTGCGTGAAGGCCGCGGGGTTGAGGATCACCGGCGTGCGGGCGTCGACGGCCTCGTGGATCCAGCCGACCAGCTCCGCCTCGTCATCCGTCTGCCGCACGTCGGCCTCGATCGGCGCGTCCGCGGTGCCGGCGGACGCGACGAGCGGCGCGATGTCGGCGAGCGTCGCGGTGCCGTACACGTCGGGCTCGCGCGTGCCGAGGCGGCCGAGGTTGGGTCCGTTGAGGACGAGGATGCGCATGCCGCCATCCTGCCGCATGGTCGCCGGCGCACGGCGCCGCGCGGCTCGCTACATCTCGCCCTCAAAGAGGCCGATGCTGTTGCCGTCCGGGTCGGTGAACACCGCCCACCAGCTCGTCGGCGAGATCTCTCCCTTCGGGAGCGTGACGGTGCCGCCGAGCTCCTCGACCTTCGCGAGGGCCTCGTCGATCGAGTCGACCTCGATCACCGAGCGCGGCTGCGTGAAGCCGTCCTCGCGTGCCGTGAGCGCGCCGCCGGAGACGCCGTTGGGCGCCTGCCACATCGGGTAGCCCTCATAGCCCTCGGACTCGGTGATCTGCCAGCCGAACACGGCGCCGTAGAAGCGCGTCGCCTGCGCCATGTCGGTGACCGGGATCTCGAGATGGGTGATGTCGCCATGTGCCATGGCTGGGAGTCTGCACCGCGCGCGGCCGCGCCGCCAGCCCTCCCGTCGCAGCGCCGGCCCCCGCGCCGCCCGCTGAGCGGTCACTCCCACCCCCGAGTGGTCACTCCCACCCCCGAGTGGTCACTCCCGCCCCCGAGTGGTCACGTCTGCCCCTGACTGGTCACACCCGCCGCTGAGTGGTCACACCCGCCGCTGAGTGGTCAGTCGGGATGCGCGCTCGGCCGTGCACTGGGAAGCGACCTCGCGGGGCAGCGGGCATCCAGACGCGAAGGAACTTGTACGCGCGGAAGTGACCGTTCACGCGTGTCCCTGACCACTCAAGCGCTGGAGTGACCGCTCACGCGCTGGAGAGACCACTCACGCGCTGGAGTGACCACTCACGCGCGAGAGCGACCACTCACGCGCGGGAGTGACCACTCCGCGTGCGGCGATGGCCGCTGCGTGCGGGGATGGCGGCGGTCGGCGCTGGGGTCAGTCGGCGAGCGACTGGTACGCCATGAACAGCAGGCTGTCGTCCGGGCCCTCGAGGATGCGGGGCCGCGCGACGTCGTCGAGCACGACGAAGCGCAGCATCGAGCCGCGCGTCTTCTTGTCCTTGCGCATCGTGCCGAGCACCGTCTGCCACCGGCCGACCGGGTAGGTCGTCGGCAGCTCGAGCGACTCGAGCACCGCTCGGTGCCGGTCGACGACCGACTCCGGCAGGCGCCCCGCCAGCCGCGAGAGCTCGGCCGCGAAGACCATGCCGATCGCGACGGCCGCGCCGTGCCGCCAGCGGTAGCGCTCCGTGTGCTCGATGGCGTGGCCGAGCGTGTGCCCGTAGTTGAGGAACTCGCGCTCGCCGTGCTCGCGGAAGTCGTTCGCCACCACGCGCGCCTTGACCTCGATCGCGCGGGCGATCGCCTCCTGGAACTCCGGCGTCGACGGGTCGGTCGTCGCATCGAGCGAGCCCTCGAGCAGCTCGAGGATCCGCGGATCGGCGATGAAACCGGCCTTCACGACCTCTGCGAAGCCCGTCAGCAGCTCGTTGCGCGGCAGCGAGTCGACGAGCTCCAGGTCGGCGACGACCGTCGTCGGGTGGTGGAACGCCCCGACGAGGTTCTTGCCCTGCTCGGTGTTGATGCCGGTCTTGCCCCCGACGGCGGCGTCGACGATGCCGAGCACGCTGGTCGGCGCCTGGATCACGCGCACGCCTCGCAGCCACGTCGCGGCGACGAAGCCCGCGAGGTCGGTGACCGCGCCGCCGCCGAGCCCGACGACCGCGTCGGTGCGGGTGAACTCCGCCTGCCCCATGATCTGCCAGAGGAACTGCGCGACCTCGATGCGCTTCGCCGCCTCCGCGTCGGGCACCTCCGCGAGCAGCACCTCGACGTCGAGCTCCGCCTTGAGGTGCTCCGCGATGCGGCTCATCGCCGGCTGGTGCACGACGAGCAGCCGCGTCGCGTCGCCGAGCGACTCGCGGATGCGGTCGACCAGGATGCCCCTGCCGACGTGGACGTCGTAGGGCGCCTCGGTCTCGACGCGGATGGTGGTCATGCGCTCCCCCTCTGGAGTGTCACAGCCCGCGCTCCGCGAGCCAGGCCTCGAGCCGGTCGACCAGCTGGGCCATCGGCGTCCTCGACGAGTCGACGACGGTGTCCGCGAGCTCGCGGTAGATCGGGTCCCGCTCTGCCGCGATGCGCCGCCACGACGCGATGCCGTCGGCGACGAGCGGCCGGCCGCCGCCGCTGATGCGCCGCTCGGCGGTCTGCTCGTCGACGGTGACGAGGACGACCGTCGCGTGCGCGAGCAGCGCGCGAGTGTGCTCGTCGAGCACGGCGCCGCCGCCCAGCGCGACGACCGCACCGGGCACGAGCGCGCGCCGCACGGCATCCGCCTCCCAGCGCCGGAAGGCGGGCTCGCCGTGCTTGGCGAACAGCTCGGGGATCGGCCCGTGCTCGAGCACGACCAGCCGGTCGGTGTCGGCGAAGGTGCGACCCAAGCGGGCGGCGAGCTTGCGGCCGAGCGACGACTTGCCCGCCGCCATCGGCCCGATGAGCGCGATCGGCGGCACGGTGCCCGCCTCGTCGCCCGGGCGCGGACCGGCGCCGGCCTCGCCCGACCGGTCGGCGGTCACGAGGTGGTGCGCAGCTGCTCGGGGATCGCGGCGAGGTAGGCGTCGAGGTTCCTGCGCGTCTCGGCGACCGAGTCGCCGCCGAACTTCTCGACCATCGCGTCGGCGAGCACGAGCGCGACCATCGCCTCGGCGACGACGCCGGCAGCGGGCACGGCGCACACGTCGCTGCGCTGGTGGTGCGCCTGGGCGGCCTCGCCGGTCGACACGTCGACGGTGCGCAGCGCGCGCGGCACCGTCGCGATCGGCTTCATGCCGGCGCGCACGCGGAGCGGGTCGCCGGTGGTCATGCCGCCCTCGATGCCGCCCGCCCTGCCGGTCTCGCGGTGCACGCCGCCCTCGCCGACGATGAGCTCGTCGTGCGCGACGCTCCCCCGCCGTCGGGTGGTCTCGAAGCCGTCGCCGACCTCGACGCCCTTGATGGCCTGGATGCTCATGAGCGCCTGGGCGAGCCGGCCGTCGAGCCTGCGGTCCCAGTGCACGTAGGAGCCGAGCCCCGGCGGCAGGCCGTACGCGAGCACCTCGACGATGCCGCCGAGCGTGTCGCCGGCGCGGCGCGCATCCTCGACCTCCGCGAGCATCGCGGCGCTCGTCGCGGCGTCGAAGCAGCGCAGCTCGTCGGCGTCGAGCAGGTCGACGTCGTCGGGCGCGGGCAGCGCTGCGCCGTCGGGCACGCGCACCGGCCCGATCGAGAGCGTGTGGCTCACGAGCCGCACGCCCAGCTCGCCGAGGAAGGCGCGGGCGACGGCACCGAGCGCGACGCGGGCCGCGGTCTCGCGGGCGCTCGCGCGCTCGAGCACCGGGCGCGCCTCGTCGAAGCCGTGCTTCTGCATGCCGACGAGGTCGGCGTGGCCGGGACGCGGGCGGGTGAGCTTCGCGGCGCGGGCGCCGGTGAGCTCCTCCTCGAGCGGCGCGGCGCCCATGACCTCGGTCCACTTCGGCCACTCGGTGTTGCCGATGCGGAGGGCGATCGGGCCGCCCTGGGTGCTGCCGTGGCGAACGCCGCCGGAGATCGACAGCGCGTCCTGCTCGAACTTCATCCGGGCGCCGCGACCGGCGCCGAGCTTGCGGCGCTGCAGGTCTGCCTGGATCTGCTCCGCGGTGATGGGCACGCCCGCGGGCAGCCCCTCGAGGAGGGCGAGCAGTTCGGGGCCGTGGGATTCCCCGGCGGTGAGCCAGCGCAGCATGCTCATGATTCTTCCAGAGTCCCGGATGCCCCAGGACCGGACGCGCTCGCACCGAGCGCCCGGCGCATGGCCGCGACCACGCGCGGCTCGTCGGGCAGCGGCGCGTCGACGTCGCCCTGCGTGAAGATCCGCGCCTGGAGCACCGCCTGGCCGAGCAGCATCTCGCGCCCGTCGATCACGTGCCGGCGCGGCAGCGACGCGAGGTACCGCGAGCCGTCGGGTCGCGCGTAGTCGGCGTCGAGCAGGCGCGTCGGGGGCGCGGCGAAGGTCGGCACGGCGGCGGCGGCGGCCGGCAGCGTCGAGACCGCGGCGTCGACGACGGGCAGGGGCGCCTCGAGCGCCTGCACCTCGAGCGCGACTCCGAGCGACGCCGAGAGCTCGCGGAGCCGCTGCGCCTTCGCCGGGGTGCGGAGCGCGACGGTGACGCGCTCGACGCCCATCGAGGCGAGCGCGACGAGCGCGGTCTGGGCCGTGGCACCCGCGCCCACGATCGCGGCGGCGCGCGCCCGATCGAGGCCGGCATCCGCGAACGCCCGCACGATGCCGCCGACGTCGGTGCTCCAGCCCCGCAGCGCGCGCCGGCCGGAGGTCGGCGCACCGAGCAGCAGCGTGTTGACCGTGCCGGTCGCGCGGGCGAGCGGATCGAGCTCGTCCGCGAGGTCGGCGGCGGCGTCCTTGTGCGGCGCTGTCACCGACAGCCCGAGCCACTCGGGACCGAGCGCGCCGACGAAGGCCGGCAGCGCGCCGGGCTCGACCGCGCTGCGGCCGTAGTCCCAGTCGAGGCCGAGCTCGCGGGCGACGGCGCCGTGCAGCGCGGGCGACAGCGAGTGCTCGACCGGCCAGCCGACGACGGCGAGCCGGCGCCCACCGGCCGCCGTCACGTCAGCCGCCCCAGCCCGGGTTGTCGCGCAGGAACTGCTGGAACTGCGCGACGCCGACCTCGTGCTCGGCGAGCGTCTCCGAGAAGACGGTCTCACCGGTCTCGGGGTTCACGGTCACGAAGTAGAGCCACGCGCCCTCGGTCGGGGCGAGCGCCGCCTGGATGGCCGCGTCGCCGGGCGCGCCGATCGGCCCGACCGGAAGGCCCGGGTTCGCGTACGTGTTGTACGGGTTGCTCGCGTCCGCGCGCTCCTCGGCCGTCGTCGTGACGACGTGGAGGTTGCCGGTGCCGTACGCGACGGTCGCGTCGGACTGCAGCGGCATGTTCACGTCGAGGCGGTTCTGAAACACCCGCGCGACCCGGCCGAAGTCGTCCGGCAGCCGCGCCTCGCGCTGCACGAGCGACGCCATGATGAGCACGCGCTCCTGGTCGGCCTCCGCGACGCCCGCGGACTCGAGCGCCTCCCGCTGCCGCTCGACCATCGTCGTGAGCACGTCGACCGCGGTGACGCCCTCGTCGAACGTGTAGGTCGCGGGGAACAGCCAGCCCTCGAGCGAGATGGCGTTCTCGGGCAGGGCGAACTGCGTGAGGTCGCCGGCCGCCTGCAGGAAGTCGGCCTGCGGGATGCCGATGTCGCGCTCGAGCCGCTCGTAGACCTGCGGCAGCGTGTAGCCCTCGGGCACCGTGACGCGCAGCTCCACCTTGTTCGCGGGGTCGATCAGCGCGTCGACCGCGCCCTGCGCCGACATCTGCTGCATGAGCCGGTACGCGCCCGGCTGCAGCTGGATCGACGAGTCGGCGACCAGGATGTCGGTGAACGCCTCGGCGCTCGCGATGACGTCCTGCTCCAGCAGCGTCGCGGCGACGTCGTAGCCGTTGTCGCCCGACTGGACCTGCACGACGACCTCGCCGGTGCCGGGGCCGGGGTAGTCCTCGGGGCCGCTGAAGCGGTCGGCGATGCGCGGGATGCCCCACGCCGCGGCGATGCCGAGGCCGACGAGCACGACGAGCGCGATGATGCCGCCGATCAGCCGCCTGCGGACCCGCTGCTTGCGCTCTCGCGCGCGACGTCCAGCCATCTCAGTCCTCCCGGGTCGCGGCCTCGCCGCGGTCGTCGAAGCCCTGCGCATCGTCGCGGCTGGGCAGCAGCTCGCCGGGCGCTCGCCCGGCGGTGCGCTCGCTGTCGAGCGCGTGCTGCAGGATGACGACCGCGGCCGCCTGGTCGATGCTCGAGCGCTGCTGCCGGCTCGACCTGCCGGCCGCCCGCATGCCGGCCGAGGCCGTCACGGTCGAGAGCCGCTCGTCGACGAGCCGCACGGGCAGCGCGGCGGCGAGCAGCGCGGCCACGTCGCGCGCGTCCTGCGTGCTCGGCGTGTCGCCGCCCGAGAGCGAGATCGGCAGCCCCACGACCGCCTCGATCGCCTCGAGCTCCTCGGCGATCTCGCGCAGGCGTGCGACGACGTCGGTGGACGCGCGCTGGATCGTCTCGACCGGGGTCGCGAGCAGGCCGTCGCGGTCGCAGCGCGCGACGCCGACGCGGGCGCGCCCGACGTCGACGCCGATCCGCACGCCGCGACGCATCCCGGTGCCGCTCAGCGGTCGAGCCCTGCTCGCACGGCGGCGATGGCCGCGGGCATCGCGCTCGCGTCCTGGCCGCCGCCCTGCGCCATGTCGGGCTTGCCGCCGCCACCGCCGCCGAGCGCGCCGGCCGCAGCCTTGGCGAGCGGGCCCGCGACGACGCCGCCGTCGCGCGCGGCCTGGTTCGTGGCCACGACGATCGCCGGCTTGCCGTCGACCGAGCCGCCGATCGCGACGACCGCGGCCTCGCTGCCGAGGCGCTCGCGCACCTGCGCGGCGAGCGACCGCAGGTCGTCGGCCGACCCGACCGCGCCGAGGTCGACCGCGGCGAACCGCACCGCCCCGACCCGCTCTGCCGCGTCGGCGATCGGCTGCACGCGGCCGGCGAGCTGCTGCGACTGGAACTCCGCGATCCGCTTCTCGGCCGTCCTGAGCGAGGCGACGAGCTCCTGGATGCGGCCGGGCAGCTGCTCCTTGGGCGTCTTCAGCATCGACGTGAGCTCGCTCACGAGCGAGCGCTCGGCGACGAGCTGCCGGAACGCGTCCGGACCGACCGCGGCCTCGACGCGGCGGTTGGTCGAGCCGACGCTCGACTCGCTCGTGATCGAGATGAGCCCGATCTGGCTCGACGCGGCCACGTGCGTGCCGCCGCACAGCTCGCGCGACCAAGGGCCGCCGATGTCGACCATGCGCACCCGGTCGCCGTACTTCTCGCCGAACAGCGCCATCGCGCCGAGCGCGCGTGCCTCGTCGATCGGCATCACGCGCGTCTCGACCGGCAGGTCGTCGCGGATCGCGGTGTTCGCGATGCCCTCGAGCTCCTGGCGCATGTCGCTCGAGAGCGCGCTGGACCAGGAGAAGTCGAGCCGCATGTAGCCGGCCTTGTTGTACGAGCCGGACTGGTGCGCATCCGGGCCGAGCAGCTGGCGCAGCGCCGCGTGCACGACGTGCGTCGCCGAGTGGGCCTGGTTCGCAGAGCGGCGGTAGAGCGGGTCGACGACCGCGTGCGCGAGGTCGCCGACGGCGATCTCGCCGGAGGTGACGCGCACGGTGTGGCTGACGAGCCCTGAGATCGGGCGCTGCACGTCGAGCACGTCGGCCTCGAAGCCGGGGCCGACGAGGCGGCCCTGGTCGCTGTCCTGGCCACCCGACTCGGCGTAGAGCGAGGTGGCGGTCAGCACGACCTCCGCCTCGTGACCCACGCCCGCGGTCTGCACCTGCGCGCCGTCGACGATGATGCCGATCACCTCGCCGTCGGCCTCGAGCTCGTCGTAGCCGAGGAACGCGGTCTCGCCCTTCGCGCGCAGGTCGGCGTAGACGGAGAGGTCGGCGAGCTGGCGGCGGCGCGACTTCGCGTCGGCCTTCGCCCGCGTGCGCTGCTCGCTCATGAGCGTCTCGAACGTCGGGCGGTCGACCTGCAGGCCGGCCTCCTCGGCGATCTCCATCGTCAGGTCGATGGGGAAGCCGTAGGTGTCGTGCAGCAGGAACGCGGTCCTGCCGGGCACGACGTTGCCGGCGTCCTTGCGCACGTCGGCGATCGCGACGTCGAGCACGGTCGAGCCGGACTCGAGGGTCGAGCGGAACGTCTCCTCCTCGGCGACGGCCATCCGCTCGATGCGCGGGTACGACTGCTCGAGGTCCGGGTAGGCGGCGACCATGGCGTCGCGGCTCGCGCGGAACAGCGTCGGGAACGTCGCGTCCTGCACGCCGAGCAGCCGCATCGAGCGGATCGAGCGGCGCATGAGCCGGCGCAGGATGTACCCGCGGCCGTCGTTGCCGGGCGTGACGCCGTCGCCCATGAGCATGAGCGATGAGCGGATGTGGTCGGCGATGACGCGCATGCGCACGTCGTCCTCGTGGACGGCGCCGTAGCGGCGGCCCGAGAGCTCGCTCGCGAGGTCGAGCACGGGGCGCACCTGGTCGATCTCGTACATGTTCTGCACGCCCTGCTTGAGGAAGGCGATGCGCTCGAGCCCCATGCCGGTGTCGATGTTCTTGCTCGGCAGCTCGCGCACGATCGTGAACTCGGTCTTCGAGCGCACGTCGGCGATCTCGTCCTGCATGAAGACGAGGTTCCAGATCTCGACGTAGCGGTCGCTGCCGGTCGCGGGACCGCCCTCGGGGCCGTACTCGGGGCCGAGGTCGTAGAAGATCTCGGAGTCGGGGCCGGCGGGGCCGGGCTGGCCGGTCATCCAGTAGTTGTCCTCGAGGCCGAGGCGCTGGATGCGCGAGGCCGAGATGTCGGTCGTCTCGAGCCAGAGGCGCTCCGCCTCGTCATCGGTCGTGAAGACGGTGACCCAGAGCCGCTGCGGGTCGAAGCCGAAGTGGCCGTCGGCCTCGGAGCCGGTGAGCAGCTCCCACGCGTAGCCGATCGCCTCGCGCTTGAAGTAGTCGCCGAACGACCAGTTGCCCGCCATCTGGAAGAACGTGCCGTGGCGCGGCGTGCGGCCGACCTCCTCGATGTCGTTCGTGCGGATGCACTTCTGCACGTCCGCGGCGCGCGGCCACGGCGCGGGCACCCGGCCCGAGAGGTACGGGATGAACGGCACCATGCCGGCGATCGTGAACATGATCGCCGGGTCGTCGCTCACGAGCGATGCCGAGGGCACGATCTGGTGGTCGCGGCGCTCGAAGTAGCTCAGGAAGCGGCTGTGGATGTCTGCGGTCTGCATGGGGGTCAGGTCTCTCCAGCCCGCTGTGGGCCTGACGGATGGGGGCGGAACGGATGGGGGCGTGCCGGGTGGCGGCATGACGAGCCCGGGCGCGTCGCGCCCGGGCTCGGGACGGGTCTCGTCACTCGCCTCGCAGCTCGCGGTCGCGAGCCTGGTAGCCGTCCTTGACCGCGTCGGTGAACTCGCGGCTGCGGGCGTCGACGTTGTCGAGCAGCGCCTTGCCCTTCTCGGTCTCCTCGATGCGGCGGGCGGCGAAGACGCCGATGACGACGCCGATGGCCAGGAACAGGAGCTTCTTCACAGCGGGGTCTCCTCGTGTCACGCTCTCCCCCGGACCGGTCGGCTCCGGGGCTTCGACAGTCTAACGACGAGAGGGGTCGCCTTCCGGCGACCCCTCTCGTGCGACGCTGGGATCAGCGCGCGGCGTAGTACTCGACGACGAGCTGGACCTCGGCGACGACGGGCACCTCTGCGCGCTTCGGGCGGCGCACGAGGCGCGCCTGCAGGCGGTCGAGCTGCACGTCGAGGTACGGCGGGACGGGCGGGAGCACACCGGCGTGACCGCCGGCGGCCGCGACCTGGAAGGGCTCCATGCCGGACGAGCGCTCGTGGACGTGGATCGTCTGGCCCTCCTTGACGCGGAAGGAGGGGCGGTCGACGCGCTGGCCGTCGACCATGATGTGGCGGTGCACGACCATCTGGCGGGCCTGCGACATCGTGCGGGCGAAGCCCGAGCGGAGCACGAGCGCGTCGAGGCGCATCTCGAGCAGCTCGACGAGGTTCTCACCCGTCAGGCCGGACTGGCGGCGCGCCTCGTTGAACGTCGTGCGCAGCTGCGCCTCGCGGATGCCGTACTGGGCGCGCAGGCGCTGCTTCTCGCGGAGGCGGACGGCGTAGTCGCTGTCTGCCTTGCGCTTGGTGCGGCCGTGCTGGCCGGGGCCGTAGGGGCGCTTCTCGAGGTAGCGCGCCGCCTTCGGGGTGAGGGCGATGCCGAGGGCGCGCGAGAGGCGCGTCTTCGAACGGGTACGGGACTTCGTGGACATGACTTCCTTCGCTGAGTCGCTGCCGCGCGAGCGGCTGTCCCGGCACAGTGCCGGGACCTAAGGAGGGGGGCGGGCCCGGGTGGCGCGGCGATGCCGGCCGGTGGACCAGCGACCAGGCTACCAGATCAGGCGTCGCCTGCCAGGATCCGGCGGATGCGTTCGAGCCGCGCCGCGATGTCGCGCTCGAACCCGTGCTGGCTCGGCTCGTAGTAGCGGCGCCCGATGAGCGGGTCGGGCAGGTGCTGCTGGGTGGCGACGCCGTGCAGCGCGTCGTGGGCATAGCGGTAGCCCTTGCCGTGGCCGAGCCGCTTGGCGCCGGCGTAGTGCGCGTCGCGCAGGTGGTTGGGCACGCGCCCGAAGTCGCCGCCACGCACATCGGCGATCGCCCGGTCGATGCCGAGGTAGGAGCGGTTCGACTTCGGTGCCGTCGCGAGGTAGACGACGGCCTCGGCGAGCGGGATGCGTCCCTCCGGCATGCCGATCATCTGCACCGCGGTCGCCGCGGCTGTGGCGATGACGAGCCCCTGGGGGTCGGCCATGCCGATGTCCTCGCTCGCGAGCACGATGATGCGGCGGGCGATGAAGCGCGGGTCCTCCCCCGCCTCGATCATGCGCGCGAGGTAGTGGAGCGCGGCGTCGGGGTCGGAGCCCCGCACCGACTTGATGAACGCCGAGATGACGTCGTAGTGCTCGTCGCCCTGCCGGTCGTAGCGCAGCAGCGCGCGATCGACCGCGCTCGCCACCGCATCCGCCGTGATGAGGGCGGGCCCGTCTGCATCGCCCGCCGCCTCGAGCGCGTGCTCGCCGGCCGCCTCCAGCGCGGTGAGCGCGCGTCGCGCGTCGCCGGAGGAGAGGCGGACGAGCTGGGCCCTGGCGTCGTCGTCGAGCTCGACGCGCCCGTCGAAGCCGCGCGGGTCGGCGATCGCGCGCGCGATGAGCTCGGCGATGTCGTCGTCGCCGAGGGGTTCGAGGGTGAGCAGCAGCGAACGCGACAGCAGCGGGCTCACGACGCTGAACGACGGGTTCTCGGTCGTCGCGGCGATGAGCGTGACCCACCCCTGCTCGACGCCCGGCAGCAGCGCGTCCTGCTGCGCCTTCGTGAAGCGGTGGATCTCGTCGAGGAACAGCACGGTCGAGCGCGCGAACAGGTCGCGCTCGGCGAGCGACTCCTCCATCACCTGGCGCACGTCCTTGACGCCGGCGGTCACGGCGCTCAGCTCGACGAAGCGGCGGTCGGACGAGTGCGCGATCGACTGGGCGAGCGTGGTCTTGCCGGTGCCGGGCGGCCCCCACAGGATGACGCTCTGGCCGCTCGCGGCGGCGCTCGATCCGGCCAGGCGGCGCAGCGGCGAGCCAGGGCCGAGCAGGTGCCGCTGCCCGACGACCTCGTCGAGGCTCGTGGGGCGCATGCGCACCGCGAGCGGCGCTGTCGTCCCCCTGGCCATGCCTCCATGCTAGGCGGGGCCGCCCACGGGCCCCGGCACGCCGACCCCCGCTCGCGTTGCCCAGGGCACGGGGCTCCGGGACACTGGCGGGATGGACGCCATCGCACGGGCACGCGCGCACGCCGCGTACGGCCGCACGAGGGCCGCCATCGACCTGCTCAAGCCCCTCGCGACCGGGGAGCAGCCGCCGTACGCGGCCCGCCGTGCGCTCGCCGAGCTCTACCGCGACCTCGGGGCGCCGGACCAGGCAGGGCGTTGGGGCGTCGTGATCGACGGGTGGACCTCCGCGTTCGAGCGGGACCGCCTGGCGCGCGCCCTCATCTGGTACCACGAGCCGCGGGCGTTCCTGTCGCTCGCGGCAGGGGCACCGGAGCCGGCCGATCTCCCGGCGGTGCTCGAGCTGCGCGGGCAGCACGGCGAGCGAGCGGAGGCGCGCCGCCGCACGGCCGCCGCGGATGGGAAGCACAGCCCCGCCTCGCGCGCCGCTCGGCGCGAGGAGGCGCTCGTCGCGGTCACTGCGGTGCTGGTCGCCCTGGGCGCGATCGGCCCGTGGCTCGCGCTGGGGGTCGTGCGCATGCTGGCTCGCGATCCGTGGGCGGCGGCCGTGATGGGGGCAGGCTGGAGCCTGTTCGCGCTGGGAGCGCTGCTGATGGCCGTCCATCGCTGGATGGAGGATCGGCGCCTGGGCGCCTCCACATGGGTGACGCTCGTGACGGCGGCGTTCGCGGTCGGGAGCTTCGCGCTCGCGGCGAGCTGGACCGCGGCCTGACCGGCACCGGCACGGCGCGATGGCGAGGAGCAGGTAGCCTGAACGGCGGTCGCGCGACAGCCCGGATGTGGCACGCAGCGCGCGGCGGACATGCGAGGAGAATCCGTGGTCACGAAGCAGGAGCAGGAGCGCCGCGTGCGCGACTATCGCGCACGGCAGACGGTGCACCAGCGCCGGCAGCGCCGCCAGCGCCGCGACTCCATCATCGGTGGCGCGGTCGCGCTCGTCGTCCTCGCGGGCGGCACGGCACTGCTCTCGACCCTGCAGCCGCCGACCGACCCCGCGGCGACCGCACCGCCCTCGCCCACCGAGACGACGGCCGCCGAGTCGACCGTGCCCGACCCCTCGCTCGCCGAGGGCCGTACCTGGACGGGTGCGCTGACGATCAACGGCATCGAGCTCGGCGTCGAGCTCGACGGCGCGGCCGCGCCGCAGGCCGTCTCCGCGGTGCTCGCCGACACGCAGGGCGACTACTACGACGGCAAGACGTGCCATCGGCTCACGACGAGCGAGGGCTTCAGCGTGCTGCAGTGCGGCTCGACAGACGGCGAGGGCGGCGGCGACCCCTCCTACATGTACGGCCCGATCGAGAACGCGCCGGAGGACGACGTCTACACCGAGGGCACCATCGCGATGGCGCGCCAGGGCAACAACGCCGAGTCGAACGGCCACCAGTTCTTCATCGTCTACGGCGACACCACCATCCCCTCCGACACCGCCGGCGGCTACAGCGTGATCGGCCGCGTGACCTCCGGTCTCGACCAGCTGACGGCCGACGTGATCTCGCTCGGCACCGAGGGCGGCGTCACCGACGGACCGCCCGCGGAGCCCGTCGCGATCGACGACTTCGTCCTGCAGTAGCGGGTCCGGCGCTGGCTCCGCCGCGCTAGGCTCTCCCTGCCCGTTCCCTCGTACGAGAGACTCCTCCATGCCCGAGCCCATCCAGCCCACCGACTCCGAGAACTCGGAGGAGTCCGTGCAGGACGCCCCGATCGAGGATGCCAGCGCATCCGAGGTCGCCGAGGCCAGCGCCGACGCTGCGCCCGAGGCCCCCGCCGAGGAGGCTCCCGCCGAGGAGGCTCCCGCCGAGGAGGGTCCCTCGGCCCCGGACGCCGCCGCCCTCCTGGCCGAGGACGACGTCCCCGCCGATGACGCCGAGCTCTTCGCAGCCGAGCTGACCGCCGCCGCCGACGCCGCCACCGGCATCCCCGCCGAGCAGGCCGTCGCAGAGCTCGCAGCCGACGAGGCGCCGGTCGAGCCCGCCGAGCAGCCGGCCGAGCAGGCCGCCGAGCAGCCCGGCGAGGCGACCTCGGAGCAGGCAGCCCCGGAGGCCGAGCCGGCACCCGCCCCCGAGCCCGAGATGGGCGAGGCCGTCATCGAGCGCGGCCTCGGGCGAGTCGATGCGACCGGCACGGTCGCCGTCAAGGAGGGCGAGCGCTGGCGCGTGGTCGGCCAGTTCCCCGACGTCGAGGCCACGGAGGCGCTCGCCTACTTCGAGCGCAAGTTCGCCGACCTCGAGGGCCAGGTGCGCCTGCTCGAGCAGCGCATCCGCGGCGGCGCCAGCGCCCGCGACGTCGCGAAGGCCGCCTCCCACCTCCACGCCACCGTGCAGGAGGCGAACGCCGTCGGCGACGTCCCGTCGCTGCTCACCCGCCTCGACGCGCTGCGCGGCGAGCTCGGGCAGCTCGAGGCCAAGCAGCAGGCCGCGAGCCGCGCCGAGGTCGACGCGGCGATCGCCGAGCGCACGCGCGTCGTCGAGTCGATCGAGCAGCTCGCCTCGACCGACCTCGAGAACGTGCAGTGGAAGCAGACGATGCAGCGCGTCGACGAGCTCTTCGCCGAGTGGCAGCGCCTGCAGAAGGACGGCCCCCGCCTCTCGAAGGGTCAGGCGGATGCGCTCTGGAAGCGCTTCCGCGACGCCCGCGCGACGCTCGAGGGCGCCCGCCGCCGCTTCTTCGCCGACCTGGACGCCTCGCACAAGGACGTCCGCGCGCGCAAGCAGGCGCTCGTCGAGCGTGCGCAGGCGCTCGCGCCCAAGGGCGTCGACGGCATCCCCGCCTACCGGTCGCTGCTCGACGAGTGGAAGGGCGCCGGCCGCGCCGGCCGCAAGATCGACGACGCGCTCTGGGCGCAGTTCAAGGAGGCCGGGGACGTCCTCTTCGCGGCCAAGGCCGAGCAGTCGACGGTCGAGAACGAGGAGTACACCGCCAACCTGGAGGCGAAGCGCGCGCTCCTCGAGGAGGCGGCTCCGATCCTGCAGCTCAAGGACCGCGCCGCCGCCCGCGAGGCGCTGCTGCCGATCCAGCGCCGCTGGGACGAGCTCGGCCGCGTGCCGCGCGAGGCGCTGCGCGAGGTCGAGGACCGCATGCGCGCCATCGAGACGCACGTGCGCGAGCTCGACGAGCAGCACTGGAAGTCGTCGAACCCCGAGCGCAAGGCGCGCTCCGAGGGGCTCGCCGGCCAGCTGGAGGACGCCATCGAGAAGCTCGAGGGCGAGATCGCCGCGGCGACGGACCCGAAGCAGCGCGCCGAGCTCGAGGCCGAGCTCGCGACGAAGCGCTCCTGGCTCGAGGTCGTGGCAGCCGCAGGCTGACCGAGCCGATCGACGAAGGGGGCCCGCGCATCGCGCGGGTCCCCTTCGTCGTGGGAGGTCAGCCGGTCGTGATCCGGTAGACGTCGTAGACGCCGTCGATGCGGCGGACCGCGTTCAGCACGTGGTCGAGGTGCGTCACGTCGCCCATCTCGAAGGCGAAGCGGCTGAGCGCGAGCCGGTCGGTGCCGGTGTGCACGCTCGCCGAGAGGATGTTCACGTGGTGCTCGGTGAGCACGCGCGTGATGTCGCTCAGGAGGCCGGAGCGGTCGAGCGCCTCCACCTGGATGTTGACGAGGAAGAGGCCCTTCGACGTCGGCGCCCACTCGACCTCGATCATGCGCTCGGGCTCGGCGAGGAGCCCCTGCACGTTCGGGCACGAGCGCTGGTGCACGCTCACGCCCTGGCCGCGCGTGACGAAGCCGACGATCTCGTCGCCGGGCACGGGCGTGCAGCACTTCGAGAGCTTGACCAGGATGTCGTCGGCACCGCGCACGAGCACGCCCGACGAGCTCGTCGACACGCGCGTCGCCGTGCGGGTCGGCAGCGCGGCCTGCGGCTCGTCGTCGGCCCCGCCCTCGTCGGCGCGGATCGCGGCGACGACCTTCTCGAGCACCGACTGGGTGGAGACGTGGCCCTCGCCCACCGCCGCGTACAGGCCGGTGACGTCGTCGTACTTCAGCTGCGCGGCGACCTGCGCGAACGCGTCCCGCCCCATGAGCTTCTGCAGCGGCAGGTCGTGCCGGCGCATCGCCTTGGCGATCGCCTCCTTGCCGACCTCGACCGCCTCGTCGCGGCGCTCACGCTGGAACCACTGACGGATCTTGCTGCGCGCGCGGGGCGACGTGACGAAGCCCTGCCAGTCCTGGCTCGGCCCGGCATCCGGGTTCTTCGACGTCAGCACCTCGACGATGTCACCGGTGGTGAGCCTCGTGTCGAGCGGCACGAGCCGGCCGTTGACCTTCGCGCCCATCGTGCGGTGCCCGACCTCGGTGTGCACCGCGTAGGCGAAGTCGACGGGCGTCGCGCCGGCGGGCAGGCCGATGACCTTGCCCTTGGGCGTGAAGACGTAGAGCTCCTTCGCGCCGATCTCGAAGCGCAGGGAGTCGAGGAACTCGCCCGGGTCGGTCGTCTCCTCCTGCCAGTCGTTGATGTGCGCGAGCCACGCCATGTCGGTCGACGACATCGCGCCGCCGCCCTGCTTGTACTTCCAGTGCGCCGCGACGCCGTACTCGGCGCGGCGGTGCATCTCCTCGGTGCGGATCTGGATCTCGACGTGGTGGCCGCGCGGGCCGATCACCGTCGTGTGCAGCGACTGGTAGAGGTTGAACTTCGGGGTCGCGATGTAGTCCTTGAGGCGACCGGGCATCGGCTGCCAGCGCGCGTGGATCGCGCCGAGCACCGCGTAGCAGTCGCGGACGCTCGGCACGATCACGCGCACGCCGACGAGGTCGTAGATGTCGGCGAAGTCGTGGCCGCGCAGCTGCATCTTGTTGTAGATGGAGTAGTACTGCTTCGGCCGGCCGGCGATGCGGCCGCGGATCTTCGCGGCCTTCATGTCCTCCGTGAGGCCGGCCACGACGTCGTCGAGGTAGCGCTCACGCTCGGGCGCACGCGCCTCGACGAGGTTCTTGATCTCGAGGTAGACCTTCGGCTGCAGCACCGCGAACGAGAGGTCCTCGAGCTCGACCTTGATGGTCTGGATGCCGAGCCGGTGCGCGAGCGGGGCGTAGATCTCGATCGTCTCGCGCGCCTTGCGCTGCGCGGACTCATCCGAGACGAAGCCCCAGGTGCGCGCGTTGTGCAGCCGGTCGGCGAGCTTGATGACGAGCACGCGGATGTCCTGCGACATCGCGACCACCATCTTGCGCACCGTCTCCGCCTGCGCGCTCTGGCCGTACTTCAGCTTGTCGAGCTTCGTGACGCCGTCGACGAGCATCGCGATCTCGTCGCCGAAGTCGGCCCGGCACTGCTCGAGCGTGTAGGTGGTGTCCTCGACGGTGTCGTGCAGCAGCGCCGCCGCGACGGTGATCGCGCCGATGCCGAGGTCGGCGAGGATCTGCGCGACCGCGACCGGGTGGGTGATGTAGGGCTCGCCCGACTTGCGGTACTGGCCCTTGTGGGCCTCCTCGGCGACGATGTACGCGCGCTGGATCAGCCCGGTGTCGGCCTTCGGATGCTGCGACTTGACCGTGCGGATGAGCTCGTCGACCGCGCCGGCGCGGTGCGAGCGCGAGAAGAGGAAGGGCAGGAGCGTGCGGAAGCCACCGGATGGCTGGGTCTCGCTCATGCCGCTCCTCCTCTGCTGCTCGTCTGTCGGGCCGGGTCGGTCAGACCGCTGCCACGATCAGACGACCGCCCCGCGCTCGCTCCGCGGCTTCACGGCCTCCGGGGCGATGGTGTCGCCCTGGCGCAGCCACGCGTACACGGGCGCGGCGACGAAGATCGACGACCAGGTGCCGACGATCGTGCCGATGAAGAGCGCGAGCGAGATGTCGCGGAGCGTGCCGGCGCCGAGCAGCAGCGCGCCGATGAAGAGGATCGACGCGATCGGCAGGGTGGCGACGATCGACGTGTTGATCGAGCGCACGAGCGTCTGGTTCACGGCGAGGTTGATGTTGCCGAGCAGGTCGCCGCTGACGCCGGGCGCGGTGTTCTCGCGCACCTTGTCGAACACCACGACGGTGTCGTAGAGCGAGTAGCCGAGGATCGTCAGGAAGCCGATCACGGCCGCGGGCGTGACCTCGAAGCCGATGATGCCGTAGACGCCCGCGGTCACGAGCAGGTCGAAGGCGAGCGAGGCGAGTGCCGCGACCGCCATCTTCCACGTGCGGAAGTAGATGGCGAGCACGATCGAGACCAGCACGAGGAAGGTCACGAGCGCCTGCAGCGCCTGCTGCGTGACGTCCTGCCCCCACGACGGGCCGACGAACGAGAACGCGACCTCGCCCGTCTCGACGCCGTACGCCTCGGCGAGGGCGGCGCGGATGTCGGTCGCCTGCTGCTCGGTGACGACGTCGGTCTGGACGCGCACGGCGTCGGCGCCGACCGTCGCGACGCGGGCCTCCGAGTCGGGCACGATCGACTCGACCGCCTCGGCGGCCCCCTCGACGCTGGACTGGGTGAGCCCGGTGACGCGGAACTCGCTGCCGCCGGTGAACTCGATGCCGAAGACGAAGCCGCCGCGCAGCGCGGTGCCGAGCGCGAGCAGGATCAGGAAGGCGGCCGCGATCGAGAGCCACAGGCGGCGCTTCGCGACGACCGGGATCGACCGCTCGCCGGTGTAGAGCTCGTTGCCGATCGTGGTGAGCGATGCCATCAGTTCTCCTTGCCGGTGCCGGGGCGGGGAGCGACGCTCGCGCCAGTGCCCGCGCCCACGCCTGCGCCGACGGATGCCTTGCGCTCGGCGATGGTCTGGCGCTTCTGCGCCTCCTTCGACGACCGCGCCGGACGACCGGCGGCGACGGGCTCGCGGAACTTCGCGCGACCCCGGTAGACCGCGCCGAGCGCGTTCGGGTCGAGACCGCTGAGGCGGTGGCCCGACGAGAAGAACGACGTGCGCGACAGCATGCGCAGCAGCGGGTGGGTGAACAGCGCGACCACGACGATGTCGATGAAGGTCGTGATGCCGAGCGTGAAGGCGAAGCCGCGCACGTTGCCGACCGACAGCAGGTAGAGGATTACGGCCGCGAGGAAGCTCACCGCATCCGAGATGAGGATCGTGCGGAAGGCGCGCTTCCAGCCCGTCTCGAGCGCGGACGAGAGGTGCTTGCCCTCGCGCAGCTCGTCACGGATGCGCTCGAAGTAGACGATGAACGAGTCGGCCGTGATGCCGATCGCGATCACGAGGCCCGCGATGCCGGCGAGCGACAGGCGGTAGCCCTCGGTGCTCGACAGGAACGTCACCACGAGGTACGTCAGCACGCCGGCGACGGCGAGCGAGAGGATTACCACGAGGCCGAGCGCGCGGTACTGCAGCACCGAGTAGAGCACGACGAGGATGAGGCCGATGAGGCCTGCGAGCAGGCCCGCCTGCAGCTGGCTCGCGCCGAGCGTGGGCGAGATCGTCTCGTTCGACTGCACCTGGAAGCCGATGGGCAGCGCGCCGAAGCGCAGCTGGTCGGCGAGGCTCTGCGCGCCCTCCTGCGTGAAGCCGCCGGTGATCTGCGCGTTGCCGTCGGTGATGACGGCGTTCGACGTGATCGGCATGAGCACGGTCGAGTCGAGCACGACCGCGAACTGGTTCTGCGGCTCGGGCAGCTGCGTGATCGCGCGGGTGACGGCCTCGAACGCGGCGGGACCCTCGCCGTCGAGCTCGAGGTTGACGCCCCAGCCGCCGGTCGCCTGACCCTGGCTGTTCGTCGCGGCGCTCACCTGCGCGTCGGCGATGTCGGCGCCCTCGACCGAGACCGGCCCGAGGATGAAGCGCGCGCTGCCGTCGGTCGAGCACGTGATGTAGGGCTGGTCGCCGGGCGCCTGCACCGTCGTGTCGACGTCGGCGCACTGGAAGGCGTCGAACTCCGACTGCAGGGCGGGCGTGATCCACGCCTGGTCCCACGCGTTCGCGGGCGTCGTGGCGGGCTCGCTCTCCTCCGACGGCTCGGCCGTCGGGGTCGCGCCGGGCGCGTTCGCGGGGGCCGACTGCAGCACCGGACGGAACTCCATCTTGGCGCTCGCCTGGATGCGCTGCAGGGTCGCCTGGTCGGGCTCGCCCGCGAGGGCGACGACGATGTTGCGGCCGCCCTGCGTGGTGATCTGGGGCTCGGCGACGCCGGAGGCGTCGACGCGCTGGCGGATGATCGCCACCGCCTGGTCGAGCTGCTCCTGGGTGACCGAGGTGCCCTCGGCCACCTGCGGCTCGAGCACGATCTGCGTGCCGCCCTCGAGGTCGAGGGCGAGCTGCGGCGTCCAGGCGCCGTCACCCCACTGGACGGCCGAGAGGTTGACGCCGATGAGGCCGGCGATCAGCACCGCCAGCCAGATGAGGGCGCGGCCGCCCCGCGCGCGAGCCTTCGCCACGGATCAGGCGCGGTCGCGCGGCTCGTCCGCGTCGCCGAGGTCGTCCGTGCGGTCGTCGGCGGCCTCGGTCACCTCGGCGTGGTCGTCGACCACGCGGGCGAGGGTCTGGCGGTGCACGCGGATGACGGTGCCGGGCGCGATCTCGATGTGCGCCTCGTTGCGCTCCTCGTCGATCGCGACGAGCTCGCCGAACACGCCGAAGTTCGTCATCACCTCTGCACCCGGGACCATCTTCGTCTGGAGGTCCTCGGCCTGCGCCTTCCGCTTCTTGTTGCTGCGGAACATGAAGAAGATCATCGCCGCGAGCACGACGAGCATGATGATCGTCAGCGGGTCGAGCGCGAACCCTTGCTGGGCGGTGGTCGTCGTCTGCAGGAACAGCATTCGGAAGGAGCCTCTCGGGGGGTGTCCGTCCTGCGCGGCTGCGCGCGGGACCAAGGACTGATCATACCCCGTCGAGCGTGTCGTCCGGCGCGAGCGCGCGCGCGTGGCGCATCCCGGAGGCCGTCGCGATCCGGCCGCGCGGCGTGCGGCCGATGAGGCCCTCGCGCACGAGGAACGGCTCGACGACCGACTCGATCGTGTCGGCCTCCTCGCCCACGGCGGCGGCGAGCGTGGACAGCCCCACCGGTCCCCCGCCGAACCGGTGCGCGATCGCATGCAGCACGGCGCGGTCGATGCGGTCGAGGCCCGCCTCGTCGACGTCGTAGAGCTCGAGCGCCGCGCGCACGCCGTCGATGTCGCTCGAGCCGGCGTGCACGAGCAGCCAGTCGCGCACGCGGCGCAGCAGCCGGTTCGCGATGCGGGGCGTGCCGCGCGACCTGCTCGCCAGCTCGGCGAGGGCCGCGGCCTCGAGGTCGAGGTCCATGAGGCGCGACGACCGCGCAAGCACCCGCTCGAGGTCGGCCGTCTCGTAGAACTCGAGGTGCGCGGTGAAGCCGAAGCGGTCGCGCAGCGGCGCGGGCAGCATGCCAGAGCGCGTCGTCGCGCCGACGAGCGTGAACGGTGCGAGCTCGAGCGGGATGGAGGCGGCCCCCGCGCCCTTGCCGACCATGATGTCGATCCGGAAGTCCTCCATCGCGAGGTAGAGCATCTCCTCGGCGGAGCGCGCCATGCGGTGGATCTCGTCGACGAACAGCACCTCGCCCGGCACGAGCGCCGACAGCACCGCGGCGAGGTCGCCCGCGTGCTGGATCGCGGGACCGGACGAGAAGCGGATGGGCCTGCCCGTCTCGTGCCCGATGATCATCGCGAGCGTGGTCTTGCCGAGCCCCGGCGGGCCGGCGAGCAGGATGTGGTCGGGCGCGCGCTCCTGCATCCGGGCGGCCTGCAGCAGCACCTCGAGCTGGCCGCGCACCTTCGGCTGCCCGACGAAGTCGGTGAGCGTCGTGGGCCGCAGGGCGCCCTCGAAGGCGAGCTCCTCCGGCGTCGACGCGGGATCGATGAGCGGGTCGTTCACGGGCGCGCCGCCGGACCGAGGATGGCGAGGGAAGCGCGCAGCAGCGCGCCGCTCGAGGCGGCGGCGTCGGGCGCCGCGACCGCGGCGCGCTCGATCGCGTCGGCCGCCGTGCGCTCGGGCCAGCCGAGGCCGGTGAGCGCCGTCAGCACGTCGGCGCGGGCATCCGGCGCCGCGGCGCGGGCGACGGCGGGCGCGACGAGCTTGCCGCTCAGCTGCAGGATGAGCAGCTTCGCCGTCTTCGGACCGATGCCGCTCACGGCCTTGAACGCGCGCTCGTCGCCGCTGTCGATGGCCCTCGCGAGCTCGGCCGGCGTGAGGTGCGCGAGCACCCCGAGGGCCGACTTCGGCCCCACGCCGGTGACGCCGATGAGCAGCTCGAACGCCTCGAGCTCCGCCTCGGTCTCGAAGCCGTAGAGCGCGAGGTCGTCCTCGCGCACGACGAGGTGGGTGTGGAGGGCGACGCCCGCGCCCGGCCGCGCGGCGAGGGAGCACTGCGGCGTCACGTGCACCGCGAGGCCGACGCCGCCGACACCGACGACGAGCCGCTGTCCGCGTGCGGACAGCACCGTTCCGTCGAGCCTCGAGATCACCTCGTCAGCCTAGGCGGCGGCGGCGCGCTCGGGCCGCTGGCACGCCGTCGGGCGGGCGTCGCGCTGATAGCCTGGTCCGGCCCGCCGACCGACTCGGAGATCGCATGCGCTACGTCCAGTTCCTCGTCCTGTTCCTGATGCTCGTCGCCTCGTTCTTCGTCATGGGCTATGCGTTCGCGTTCCCGGGCATCGAGGCGTTCATCTTCATCGCGGGCCTGCTGATGTTCACGCTGTCGTTCGTCGTGTCGATCGAGATCGGGCGTCGCGGGCTCCGCCACCGCTGATCGTCGCCGCGCGGCGCGCTCAGCGCCGCGACCTGGCAGCCGCCTCGGCTGCCGCCCACGCCTGCTGCGCGGGCGTCGACGTGCTCGCGCGGGGCACGCGCGTGCGCCAGCCCTCCGCGATCGCGATCGCCAGCGCATCCGCCGCGTCGGCCGGCTTCGGCGCCGCGTCGAGCCGCAGCAGCCGTCGCACCATCTCGGCCACCTGCTGCTTGTCGGCCGCGCCGTAGCCCGTGACGGCGGCCTTCACCTCGCTCGGCGTGAGCATCGCCACCGGGATGCCGCGCTCCGCGGCGGCGCGCAGCACGATGCCCGAGATCTGCGCGACGCCCATGACGCTCCGCAGGTTGGCCTGGGCGAAGACGCGCTCGAGCGCGATCGCATCGGGCCGGTGCTCGTCGATCGCGGCCTCGACGCCGCGGCCGATCCGCAGGAGGCGCTGCTCGATCGCCTCGTCGGGCTCGGAGCGCACCACCTCGACGTGCACGAGCGTGGGCGTGCGGCGCTCGACGTCGATGACGCCGACGCCGCAGCGCGTGAGGCCGGGGTCGACGCCGAGCACGCGCACCGACGCCGGCACGGGCTACTCGTCCTCGTCGAGCTGCGCCTGCACCTCGGGGGTGAGGTCGTAGTTCGCGTAGACGTTCTGCACGTCCTCGCTGTCCTCCAGCGCGTCGATGAGGCGCATGACCTTGCGGGCGGTCTCGGCGTCGACCTCGACCTTGAGGTTCGGCACGAACTCGACGTCGGCGGCGTCGTAGTCGATGCCCGCCTCCTGCAGCGACGTGCGCACCGCGACGAGGTCGCTCGGCTCGGAGAGGATCTCGAAGCCGCCGCCCTGGTCGGTGACCTCCTCGGCGCCGGCGTCGAGCACGGCGAGCAGGATGTCGTCCTCGGTGACGTCGTCGGTCTTCGTCACCGAGACGACGCCCTTGCGGGTGAAGTTGTAGGCGACCGAGCCCGGGTCGGCCATCGTGCCGCCGTTGCGGGTCATCGCCGTGCGGACCTCGGCGGCGGCGCGGTTCTTGTTGTCGGTGAGGCACTCGACCATGAGCGCGACGCCGCTCCCGGCGTAGCCCTCGTACATGATCGTCGTGTAGTCGATCGACTCGCCCGTGAGCCCGGCGCCGCGCTTGATGGCGCGATCGATGTTGTCGTTCGGGACGCTGGTCTTCTTCGCCTTCTGCACGGCGTCGACGAGGGTCGGGTTGCCCGAGAGGTCGGCGCCGCCGATCTTCGCGGCGACCTCGATGTTCTTGATGAGCTTCGCGAACGACTTGGCGCGACGGGCGTCGATGACGGCCTTCTTGTGCTTCGTCGTGGCCCACTTGGAATGTCCGGACATGCTGCTTCCTGATCGCGAGACGGGAGGATCCCATCCTACGCGTGCGCGCCGAGGCTACGGACGGAGGCGAGGGTCGCGCACGCCGGCGCTGCGCAGCTCGAGCGACGCGAGCGCGCGGAGGGCGTCCTCGTCGCCGGCGCGGAGCGCGGCGACCGGGTCCGGCACCGCCCGCAGCACCGCGGCCATCGGCTGCCCGACGATCGCGCGCATCGCGAGCAGGTCGCGTCCCTCGCGGCTCTGCGCGAGCGCGCGGCTGGCGCCCGCGCGGGTCGCGAAGCGGAGCCGCGGCACGATCCAGACGAGCACCACGAGCAGCAGCGGCAGCAGCCAGAGCGCCGTCGCGACCGCGCCGGCGAGCATGTCGACGGCGTCCGTGAGCGCCGAGCCGGCCGCCTCCAGCTCGGTGGCCGAGCCTGCGGCGTCGCGGAAGGGCTGCGCGACGCCCTCGCCGACGAGCGGCACCTGCGCGAGCGCCTCCCCCGCGTCGGCGAGCGTCGTCGAGAAGCCGCTGCCGGCCGCCGCGACCTGCTCGCCGAAGCCGCCGAGCGAGGCGATCGCTGCGCCGACCTGCTGCGAGAGCCAGACGGCGGCGATGATCGTGCCGATCGCGACGAGGTCGCCGACGGCCTGCCAGACGGCCTGCCCTGGACGGCTGGAGTAGAGCTGCACGGCTCGATTCAAGCAGGCTGCGGCGCGCGGGCTCGCGGCTTCGACTGCACGAGCACGCCCGCGCCGATCACGATCGCCGCACCGACGAGCTGCCACGGGCCGACCTCCTCGCCGAGCACCACGACGCCGAGCGAGACCGCCACGATCGGGATGAGGTAGGTGACGGTCGCCGCGACCGTCGGACCGACCGCCCGCACGACCTCGAACTGCAGCACGTAGGCGACGCCGGTGCCGATCACGCCGAGCAGCACGACCGCGACGAGCGCGAGCGGCAGGGCCTCGGCCGCGCCGTGCGTCGCGACCGGCGACCATCCCTCCGCGCCGGCCCAGACGAGCAGCGCCACGAGGGTCATGGGGAGCCCCGTCACCATGAGCGCGGTCGGATGCGCGAGGCCGGGCACCTCACGCTGCCCGAGCAGCCGGCGGTTGAGCGTCCACCCCACGCCGTACGAGGCCGCGCCGAGCACCGCGATCGCGATGCCGAGCAGGTCGGGCCCCTGCCCCGACGTCCACGGCTGCGCGATGAGCACGACGCCGACGAAGCCGAGCAGCACCGAGAGGAGCTTGCGCGGCGTCAGTCGGTCGCTCGGCAGCAGCAGCAGCGCGAAGAGCACAGTCGCGACGGGCGTGAACGCGTTCGCGAGGCCCGTGAGGCCCGAGGAGATGCGGGTCTCCGCCACCACGAACGCGGTGAAGGGCAGGGCGGTGAGGAAGAACGAGCAGATCGCGAGGAGCCCCCAGGTGCCGCCGTCGCGCGGCAGCCGGGTGCGGGTCGCGGCGGCGAGCGCGAGCAGCGTGATGGCCGCGATGCCGATGCGGAGCGTCGCGATCTGCATCGGGTGCAGCGCCTCGAGCCCGAGCTTCATGAGCAGGAACGACGAGCCCCAGATGACGGCGAGGCCGATCCACAGGACCTGCCACGGCATCCGGCCCATGCGGCCCGCCGAGCGTGTGCCGTCGGTCATCTCATCGCTCCCTCTGCGCTGCATCGCCGCATCAGATCATGCACCGCCGACGCGCTCGACGGTCGCGAGGAACCGTCGATGGAAGCGCAGCTCGCCGTTCACCTCGGGGTGGAAGGCGGTGCCGAGCAGGTTGCCCTGCTCGACCGCGATGACGCGGCCGTCGACGTGCGCGAGCACCTCGACGCCGTCGCCCACGCGCTCCACCGCGGGCGCGCGGATGAAGGTCGCCCGCACGGGCTCCTCCCCCAGCGCCGGCACGGCGAGCTCGGCCTCGAACGAGTCGACCTGGCTGCCGAACGCGTTGCGGCGGACGTCGACGTCGAGGCCGCCGAACGGCAGCTGCGTGGGCAGCCCGTCGAGGATGCGGTCGGCGAGCAGGATGAGCCCGGCGCACGTGCCGAAGGCGGGCATCCCGTCGGCGATCCGCGCGACGATGGGCTCGCGCACCTCGAAGAGCCGCGAGAGCTTGTCGATGACGCTCGACTCGCCGCCGGGCAGCACGAGGCCGTCGACGGCCTCGAGCTGCGCCGGGGTGCGCACGAGCGACACGTCGGCGCCGAGCGCCTCGAGCAGGGCGACGTGCTCGCGCACGTCGCCCTGCAGGGCGAGGACGCCGACGCGAGGCGCCGGCCGTGCCACCGCTACCAGCCGCGCTCGGCGAGCCGGTGCGGCGCCGGGAGGTCGGCGACGTTGATCCCGACCATCGCCTCGCCGAGGCCGCGCGATGCTGCCGCGATCGCCTTCGGGTCGTCGAACGCCGCGGTCGCCTTCACGATCGCGGCCGCGCGGCGCTCGGGCTGGCCCGACTTGAAGATGCCGGAGCCGACGAAGACGCCGTCGGCGCCGAGCTGCATCATGAGCGCCGCGTCCGCGGGGGTCGCGACGCCGCCGGCCGTGAAGAGCACGACGGGGAGCGCGCCGCGCTCCGCCACCTCGGCGACGAGCTCGTACGGAGCCTGCAGCTCCTTGGCGGCCACGTAGAGCTCGTCCTTCGAGAGCCCGCGCAGCCGGCGGATCTCGCCGGTGATCGTGCGGATGTGCTTCGTCGCCTCGGAGACGTCGCCCGTGCCGGCCTCGCCCTTCGAGCGGATCATGGCCGCGCCCTCGGTGATGCGACGGAGCGCCTCGCCGAGGTTCGTCGCGCCGCACACGAACGGCACCGTGAAGGGCCACTTGTCGATGTGGTTGACGTAGTCGGCCGGGCTCAGCACCTCGGACTCGTCGATGTAGTCGACCTCGAGGGCCTCAAGCACCTGCGCCTCGACGAAGTGGCCGATGCGGGCCTTCGCCATGACGGGGATCGAGACCTCTGCCTTGATGGCGTCGATGAGGTCGGGGTCCGACATGCGGGCGACGCCGCCCTGCGCGCGGATGTCGGCCGGCACGCGCTCGAGCGCCATGACGGCGACGGCGCCGGCATCCTCGGCGATGCGCGCCTGGTCGGGGGTGACGACGTCCATGATGACGCCGCCCTTCAGCATCTCGGCCAGGCCGCGCTTGACGCGTGCCGAGCCGGTGGTGGACTCGCTCATTGTGTGCTCTCTGATCGCCGGCCGGTGGTGGTGAGGGGCATCAGGCCGGCCAGGCTGCCTGGATGTCCCGGCGCATGTCCTCCAGCAGGATGGGCAGCGCCTTCGTCTTCGCGATGATCGGGAAGAAGTTCGAGTCGAGGCTCCAGCGCGGCACGATGTGCTGGTGGAGGTGGTCGGCGATCCCGGCGCCGGCGATGCGGCCCTGGTTGAGGCCGATGTTGAAGCCCTGGCAGCGCGTCACCTGCGACAGCACGCGCATGGCCGTCTGCGTGAGCACGGCCATCTCGGCGACCTCCTCGGTGGTCGCCTGGTCGTACATGCCGACGTGCCGGTAGGGGCAGACCATGATGTGCCCGGTGTTGTAGGGGAACAGGTTGAGCAGCACGAAGCACGTCTCGCCGCGGTGCACGATGAGGCCCTGGTCGTCGGTGAGCTCGGGGGCGCGGCAGAACGGGCACGCCTCCTCGTCGGGCATCTGCCCCTGCTGGATGTAGACCATCCGGTAGGGCGTCCAGAGCCGCTGGAAGTGGTCGGGCACGCCCGGCAGCTCGCTCGACATCTGCGTGGGGGCGCCCCACGCGTGCTCGCCGACGAGCGGCGGCTCCTGCGCCTCCGCGGGGTCGAACGGCGGCAGTGCGTCGCGCTGCACCGCAGCGCGCTCCGCCGCCTCGTCGTGCGCGTGCTCGGTCACACGTGGGCCTTCGTGTCGATGGCCTCGACGATGCGGCGGATGGCCTCGTCGACCGGCACGCCGTTGTCCTGCGTGCCGTCGCGGAACCGGAACGAGACGCTGCCGGCGTCGCGGTCCTGGCCGCCGGCGATGAGCTGGAACGGCACCTTCATGAGCGTGTGCGTGCGGATCTTCTTCTGCATCCGCTCGTCGCTGCGGTCGATCTCGACGCGCACGCCCTTGGAGCGCAGCTGCGCCGCGATGTCGTCGAGGTAGTCGGCGTAGTCGGCGGCGACCGGCACGCCGACGACCTGCACGGGCGCGAGCCAGACCGGGAACGCGCCGGCGTAGTGCTCGAGCAGGATCGCGAAGAACCGCTCGATCGAGCCGAAGAGCGCGCGGTGGATCATGATGGGCCGCTGCTTCGAGCCGTCGGCGGCGGTGTACTCGAGGTCGAAGCGCTCGGGCAGGTTGAAGTCGAGCTGCACCGTCGAGAGCTGCCAGGAGCGGCCGATCGCGTCGGTCACCTTGAGGTCGATCTTCGGCCCGTAGAACGCGGCCTCGCCGGGCTCCTCGACGACCTCGAGGCCGGACGCGCGCGCGACGCGGCGGAGCGCATCCGTCGCCGTCGCCCAGACCGCCTCGTCGCCGATCCACTTCGACTTCTCGTCGTCGCGCATCGACAGCTCGAGGCGGAAGTCGGTGAGCCCGAAGTCCTTGAGGAGCGAGAGCACGAACTCGAGGACCTTCGTGGTCTCCTCCTCGAGCTGCTCGGGCGTGACGAACAGGTGCGCGTCGTCCTGCGTGAAGCCGCGCACGCGGGTGAGGCCGTGCAGCGCGCCCGACAGCTCGTTGCGGTAGACGGTGCCGTTCTCGGCGAGCCGCAGCGGCAGGTCGCGGTAGCTGCGCGCACGGTCCTTGTAGATGAGGATGTGCATCGGGCAGTTCATCGGCTTGAGGTAGTAGTCGACGCCCTGCTTCGTGACGTTGCCCGCCTCGTCGCGCTCCTCGTCCATGTGGATGGGCGGCCAGATGCCCTCGGCGTAGGTGGCGAGGTGGCCGGAGGTGGCGAAGAGGTCCTGCTTCGTGATGTGGGGCGTGTAGACGTAGCTGTAGCCCTGCTCGATGTGCCGCGTGCGGGCGTGCTGCTCCATCTCGCCGCGCGCGATCGCGCCGCGCGGGTGCCACACCGAGAGGCCGGAGCCGACCTCGTCGGGGAACGAGAAGAGGTCGAGCTCGCGCCCGAGCTTGCGGTGGTCGCGCTTCGCGGCCTCCTCGAGGCGCTGCTGGTAGGCGCGCAGCTCGTCCTTCGACGGCCACGCGGTGCCGTAGATGCGCTGGAGCTGCGGCAGATCGGTCTTGCCGCGCCAGTAGGCGCCGGCGACCCGCATGAGCGAGAAGCCGTTGCCGATCAGCCGCGTCGAGGGCAGGTGCGGTCCCCGGCACAGGTCCTTCCAGGCCACCTCGCCGGTCTTCGGGTCGACGTTGTCGTAGATCGTCAGCTCGCCCGCGCCGACCTCGACGGAAGCGCCCTCTGCGGCCTTGCCCGCGCCGCCCTTGAGCCCGATGAGCTCGAGCTTGTAGGGCTCGTCGGCGAGCTCGGTGCGCGCCTCGTCGTCGGTGACGACGCGGCGCACGAAGCGCTGCCCGGCCTTGACGATCCGCTCCATCTCCTTCTGCAGCGCCTTCAGGTCGTCGCTCGAGAAGGGCTCGGCGACGTCGAAGTCGTAGTAGAAGCCGTCCTGCACGGGTGGGCCGATGCCGAGCCGCGCGTCGGGGTTCACCCGCTGCACCGCCTGGGCGAGCACGTGGGCCGCGGAGTGGCGCAGGATGTCGAGACCGTCGGGGCTGTCGATCGTGACCGGCTCGACCGACCCCGACTCGACCGTCTGCGTCTCGGTCAGCTCGCGCGCGAGATCCTGCAGCTCACCGTCGACGCGCATGGCGACGACGGCACGGTCGGTGAAGAGGTCGAATCCTGTGGTCACTGCTCCATCGTAGGCGCGGCGACGTGCCTCACGTGCCGCAGTAGGTGCGGTAGGCGCGGAAGCTCCGCTCCGGGCTCGGCGCGGCGTACCGCTCGAGGCCGGGGCGCTCGTCGAAGGGCCGCTGCACCGCGTCGAGCAACTGCTCGAGCGGGGCGAGGTCGCCATCGGTCGCGGCGGCGAGGGCCTCCTCGACGAGGTGGTTGCGCGGCACGTAGACGGGGTTCGTGCGGTCCATCGCGGCGGCGTCCGGGCCGAGCGCGAGCCAGCGCTGCGCCCACGCGTCGAACGCCTCCCGGTGCACGAAGAGGTCGCGGAGCGGCACGATCTCGGCGGCGAAGGGCGCGGTCGGCTCGCCGCCGCGGGCGAGCGCTCCGAGCGCCCGGAAGCACGACGTGAGGTCGACCCGGCCCGACTCCATGAGCGCGAGCAGCTCGTCGACGACGAGCGACGCCGCGTCGTCGTCGACGTCCGCCGGGAGCCCGAGCTTCGCCCGCATGCCGCTCGACCACGCAGCGCGGTAGAGCGGCGCGAACCCGTCGAGCGCCTCGACCGCCATCGCGACCGCCCGCTCCTCCTGCTCGTCGAGCAGCGGCAGCATCGCCTCGGCGAGCCGGGTGAGGTTCCACTCGGCGATCGCCGGCTGGTTGCCGTAGGCGTAGCGGCCGCGCTCGTCGATCGAGCTGAAGACGGTCTCGGGGTCGTAGCCCTCCATGAAGGCGCACGGGCCGTAGTCGATCGTCTCGCCCGAGATCGTCATGTTGTCGGTGTTCATGACGCCGTGCACGAAGCCCACGAGCATCCATCGCGCGACGAGCGACGCCTGCGCGGCGATCACGGCGCGCAGCAGCGCGAGGTGCGGATGCTCGGTGCCAGCGGCGTCGGGAGCATGGCGGGCGATGGCGTGGCCGGCGAGCCGCCGCAGCAGGTCGAGGTCGCCCGTCGCGCGGGCGTACTGGAACGTGCCGACGCGCAGGTGGCTGCTCGCGACCCGCGCGAGCACGGCACCCGGCAGCCACTCGTCGCGGCGCACGAAGCGCCCGGTCGCCACGACCGCGAGCGAGCGCGTGGTCGGGATGCCGAGCGCGTGCATCGCCTCGCTGATCACGTGCTCGCGCAGCATCGGCCCGACCGCGGCGAGGCCGTCGCCCCCGCGCGCGAAGGGCGTGCGCCCGGAGCCCTTGAGGTGCAGGTCGCGCAGCGCGCCGTCGTCGCCCTCGAGCTCGCCGAGCAGCAGCGCTCGGCCATCGCCGAGGCGCGGCGAGTACGCACCGAACTGGTGGCCCGCGTACGCCTGCGCGACCGGCGTCGCGCCGTCGGGCACCGCGCTGCCCGTGAGCAGCCGCAGGCCGGCCTCGCTGCGCAGCGCAGCCGGGTCGAGGCCGAGCTCGGCGGCGAGCGGCTCGTTGAGCACGAGCAGCCGCGGTTCGGCGGCCTCGGCGCCGCGCCAAGGCACGGCGAGCTCCGGCAGCTCGGTGGCGAACCTGCCGCCGAGCGCGACGGTCGCGGACGGGATCGTGGTCACGCCGGGAGGCTACTCCCGCCTCCCGGGCGGGACCAGGGAATCGTCGGCGCGCGCGGGCACCGCAGCTGCCGGCTGCGGCTCGGGCGTCGAGGCCACGACCGACGACGGCGCCGCTGACGGCGGCTGCGCCGCTCGACCGCCCCGCAGCCAGACCCAGGACAGGTACGCCACGAGCAGCGAAGCGGCCAGCATCTCGCCGCCGTCCTCGAACAGGCCGAACGCGTCGCCGGGGCCCGGGTCCTCGATCACGAGGATGTGCACGGCGTCGAGCACGACGCCGCAGAAGAGGATGACGAACAGCAGCGAGAAGACGCGCAGGAAGTGCCCGCGGTCCTCGCGGCGCGCGAGCCAGAGGCCGACGAGCGCGATCGGGATCGTCACGAGTCCAGCGCCGCCGAACACCACCATCTCGCCGATGTCCTGCGACCGCAGCCCGAGCATCGGGGGGATGCCGACCGATTCTGCGAGGCGCCGACCGAAGCGCTCATGCAGCTCGAACGTGTCGGTGAGCACGAGGAACGCGAAGAGCGGCAGCAGCGCGGCGAACGCCCAGCGGCGCAGGAATACCGCGATGAGCACGATGAGGCCGATGGACCACAGCCACTGCAGCGTCTGGAACGCCTCGGGGTAGCCGAGCGGCGCATCGAGGAAGTGCAGCGACTCCTCGTCCGTCTCCGCAGCCGTGCGGATGTGCCTGACGGCGTAGTAGAGGTCTGCGCCCAGCAGCATCAGCAGCACGAGCAGCGACGCGCGCTCGCGCGTGACGGCCACCACGCCGAGCGGGTCGACCCGCTGCCACCATCCGGCCCGATCAGGCTTCGTCGACTGCATGTACGCTCCTCGGTCCCGGCGTCGGTTTCGGTCATCATGTCGCCACGGCGCCGTGATTCCCGTCAGGTAAGGCCGAGGTGCCGCTCAGGAGTTGCGCGCACGCACGTGCGGGCCGCGGAAGGTCGAACCGCTCGAAGCGCCCTGGCGGGCGTACCCTCAGAAGATGGACCATCCCACGCAGCACCCCGTCTACTCCCCCGCCGACATCGCTGCAGTGCTGACGGAGCTGACGGCCTGCGGCACCGATCCGCTCGTCCTGCGCCGCTGGGCAGGCCGCCGCGAGGTGCACACCGCGATGGTGCGCGCCAGCAAGGCGCTCAGCTCCGTGCGTCTGCCGGGCAGGACGCCGGGCGGCGGCTGGGTCGAGTTCGCGCTCGTCGAGGGCGCGTGGATGCGCACGCGCTAGCCGGCGCTCCGCGCACGAAGAAAGCCCCCGGCTGTGCCGGGGGCTTCGTGGTGGGCGATACTGGGTTCGAACCAGTGACCTCTTCCGTGTCAGGGAAGCGCGCTACCGCTGCGCCAATCGCCCTTCGGTGATGCTCGAGGTGGAGACGGGATTCGAACCCGCGTAGACGGCTTTGCAGGCCGCTGCCTCACCACTCGGCCACCCCACCAGGTGGTGTGAGATTCACACGTGACATCTGTCATGACGTTGCTGTCGTGACATTCCTGTCGAGCGGATGACGAGATTCGAACTCGCGACCCTCACCTTGGCAAGGTGATGCGCTACCACTGCGCCACATCCGCGGGGCTCATCGCTGAGCACCTGATGACTATAACCCGCTTCGCGGGGTGATTCCAAATCGACCCCCTGGCGCCCGGATCGGGGCGCGCGTGGTCATCGAGCGCGCGCAGTCTGTGGCAGAATCGATGCGTCCCGCCTGGCGGGCACGGGCGATTGGCGCAGTTGGTAGCGCGCTTCGTTCACACCGAAGAGGTCATCAGTTCGAGTCTGGTATCGCCCACCACCGCGAAGGCCCCGGCAGCTGCCGGGGCCTTCGTCGTCGCTCCCAGCGCCATGCCGCCGCGTCGGTCAGGCCGCCTCGCACATCCGGGCGCACTCCTCGCAGGCCTCGGCGCAGCGCCGGCAGTGCTCGCTGTCGTGCCGCCGGCACTCGGCCGCGCACGCGCGGCACATCGCGGCGCACGCGGCGAGCAGCGCCGCGCTCGCCTCCTGCGGCAGCGTCGCCCGGGCGAGGATGCGTGCTGCCGCCTCGCAGAGGTCGGCGCACGCCTCGCACATGACGGCGCAGTCGTCCATGCCCTCCTCGCGGTCGGCGCGCGCGCAGTCGCGGCAGGCGGCCGCGCACGCCTCCAGCTCGGCCACGTGCGCGCCGAACGTGCCGACGTGCGGCCCGCCGGCACCGTGGGCTCCGTGCTCGTGTCCCTCGTGCATCCGTGCCTCCTCTCGGCGGGCTGGGCTGCCCGCGCATCGTGCGGGTGACCGTACGCCCGGAGACTCGGCGCCGACCGAGAGGTGCCGCCGCTAGCGTGGCCGGCATGGACCTCCAGATCTCCGACCATGTCGTCCTCGTCGTCGGCGGCACCGGCCTCATCGGCAGCGCGGTTGCTGATGCGGCGCGCGCCGAGGGCGCGACCGTCGTCACCGCCGCGCGCGGCGAGGGTGCCGACGTCCGCCTCGACGGGGCGGACGACGCATCCGTCGACGCCGCCGTCGCCCGCGTGCTCGAGCAGCACGGGCGGATCGACGCGCTCGTGATCGCAGCCGCACCGCCGGCGCAGTCGCTCGACCCCGCGAAGCAGGGCGACCCGGCGCAGGTGGCCGCTGCCGTCGACGGCAAGGCGATGACGTTCCTGCGCATCGCGAACGCCGTCATCCCGACCATGCGCGCGGCTGGCTACGGCCGCATCGTCGGCCTGAGCGGCCAGAACGCGCTCATCACCGGCAACATCACCGGCGCGGTGCGGAACGCCGCCCTCATCATCGCGGCGCAGAGCCTCGCCGACGAGCTGGCCGGCACGGGCGTGGCCGTCAACGTGGTGAACCCCGGCCCGGTGACCGAGTCGCCGAAGGCCGACGTGGCGGCGGGCAAGCCCGGCGACTCCTCGCCCGAGCAGGTCGCGTTCGCGGTGCTGCCGCTGCTCTCGCCCCGATCCGCGATCTCGTCCGAGTCGATCGCCGTCGGCCACAGGGTGCGGGGCGCCGTCGCACTCTGACGCATCGTATGGATCCCATGCCGGATGGTGGACCCCAGATCTGGGGTCCACCATCCGGCTTCGGGTCCATCGCAGGGTGCACGCGGAGCGCACGCGGAAGGGGGCCGGCTCGCGCCGGCCCCCTTCGCTGCGTGATGCGTGTCAGACGCGCTCGCGCTCGAGCTCGTAGCCGTAGGCGTCCTCGCCGTGCACGGTCTGGTCGACACCGGCCAGCTCGTCCTCGTTCTTGACGCGGAAGCCGATCGTCTTCTCGATCGCGAAGCCGATGACGAAGGCGATCACGAAGGCGTAGACCATCACGCCCACCGCGGCGATGACCTGCACGGCCAGCTGGCCGGCGCCGCCGCCCAGGAAGAGGCCGGTGTCGGTGGCGAAGAAGCCGAGGTAGATCGTGCCGATGAGGCCGCCGACGAGGTGGATGCCCACGACGTCGAGCGAGTCGTCGAAGCCGAGCTTCCACTTCAGCTCCACGGCGAGCGCGCAGACCGCACCGGCGATGGCGCCGAGCAGGAGCGCCCAGCCGGGCGTCAGGTTGGCGCACGCCGGGGTGATGGCGACGAGGCCCGCGACGGCACCGGAGGCGGCGCCGACCGACGTGGGCTTGCCGTCCTTGAACTTCTCGACGAGCAGCCAGGCGCAGATCGCTGCAGCGGTCGCGCCGAGCGTGTTGAGCGTGATGAGGCCGGCGTTGCCGAGGCCGTTCAGCCACTCCGCACCGACGTTGAAGCCGAACCAGCCGAACCAGAGGATGCTCGCGCCGAGGATGACGAACGGCACGTTGTGCGGCTTGTGGGCGCCCTTCGTGAAGCCGATGCGCTTGCCGAGGACGAAGGTCAGCGCGAGCGCGGCTGCGCCGGCGTTGATGTGCACCGCGGTGCCGCCCGCGTAGTCGATGACGGCCGGCAGGCCGAGCAGCTCGCCGAGCGAGAACACCCAGCCGCCGCCCCAGACCCAGGCGGCGATCGGGAAGTAGCCGAGCGTGGCGAAGGCGCCCGCGAAGAGCATCCAGGCGCCGAACTTGGCGCGGTCGGCGATGGCGCCGGAGATGAGGGCGACCGTGATGATCGCGAAGGTGGAGCCGTAGGCGACGCCGACGAGGTCGGTGTTGGCGCTCTCACCGGCGGCGAGCGCCGCGAGGCCGAAGTCGCTGAACGGGTTGCCGGAGAACGCGAAGGGCGAGTCGACGGCCGCCATGTTGAACCCGTAGAGGATCCAGAGGGTGCCGACGAGGCCGATGGCGCCGAACGACATCATCATCATGCTGATGACGCTCTTGGCGCGCACGAGGCCGCCGTAGAAGAACGCGAGCCCGGGCGTCATGAACAGCACGAGGGCTGTCGCGATGACACCGAAGGCGATGCTGCCTGCATCCATGAGAGGTGCTCCTTGGGGGTATCCGAAGTGGGACTACTGCTGAGGTTGCACCAGGCCCGTTTCACCAGCCCTCGTCCTCACGTTTCGCGACGGTTACGGATGGGCACCCGTGTTTCGGGCGCGTTTCGCCGTGCGGCCCGGTGCTGGCCGGATGGGAGGATGACGGCATGACGTGGATCCGGAACCCCCAGGTGTCGGCGATGCTCCTCCTCGGGGCAGCGATCCTCGGGCTCGTGATCGCGAACACCGGGCTCGGCCCGGGCCTCGACGCGCTCAAGCACGCGCACCTGCCCTTCTCGGTCTTCGGCCTCGACCTCTCGGCCGCCCACTGGGTCACCGACGGCCTGCTGGTCGTCTTCTTCTTCGTCGTCGCCATCGAGCTGCGCTACGAGTTCACGCAGGGCGACCTCTCGAGCGTCTCGAAGGCCGCGGTCCCGACGATCGCCGCGCTCGGCGGCGTCGCCGTGCCCGCGATCCTCTACTTCAACCTCGCCGGTTCCGACGGCGCGCAGGGCTGGCCCATCCCGACCGCGACCGACATCGCCTTCGCGCTCGGCGTGCTCGCGCTCGTCGGCAAGCGGCTGCCGTCCAACGTCCGGGCGCTCCTGCTCGCGCTCGCGGTCATCGACGACCTCATCGGCATCCTCTTCATCGCCGTCTTCTTCACCGAATCGGTCTCGTTCGGCCACCTCGGGCTCGCCGCGATCGGCGTCGTCGCGTTCTGGCTGCTGGGGCGCATCTACCGGGGGAAGCGCGGGAGCTGGCCGCTGCGGATCGCCCTGCTCGCCGTCGCGCTCGTCACCTGGTGGCTCGTCGCCTCGAGCGGCATCCACGCCACGATCGCCGGCGTCGCGCTCGGGCTCGTGCTCTCCCCCGCGCCCGCGGAGTCGGCGCGCGAGAAGCTCGAGCCGTTGTCGAACGGCATCGTGCTGCCGCTCTTCGCCTTCACGTCGGCCTCGGTCGCGATCCCGCAGGTGCCGATCAGCGAGCTCAGCCCCGTGTTCTGGGCGATCGTCGTCGCGCTGCCGGTCGGCAAGCTCTTCGGCATCACGGCCGCGGGGCTGCTGGGCCAGGCGGCGCTGCGGGTGCCGAAGCTCGAGCGCGTGCGGTTCAGCGAGCTCATCGGCATCAGCCTGCTCGGCGGCATCGGCTTCACGGTCTCCCTGCTCATGAACGAGCTCGCGCACCGCACCACCGAGGAGCTCATCGTCGAGGGCACGCTCGGCGTGCTCGCCGGCTCGCTCATCGCGGCCGTGCTCGGCGCGATCTACCTCACGGTGCTGAACCGCAGGTACCCGCCGGTGGAGACGGCCGCGATCCGCGCGCTGAACGCCGAGGAGCAGCTGCACCGCACCGACGGCGTCTAGGCGCTACTCGTTCGCGAGCGCGACGAGCCGCGAGATCGCTCGCAGGTACTTCTTGCGGTAGCCGCCGCCCAGCATCTCCTCGCTGAAGACGAGGTCGAGGCTCGTGCCGCTCGCCCGCAGGGCCACCTGCGCGTCGTACAGCCGGTCGACGAGCGCGACGAAGCGCAGCGCGTCGTTCTGGTCGGTGAGCACGCGCACGCCGCGGAGGCCCAGCCCCCGCAGCCCCTCGACGAGCCCGATGTAGCGCGACGGGTGCACATGGGCGAGGTGCGCGATGAGCGCGTCGAAGTCGTCGAGCGCCGTCTCGCCCGCGATCGTGGCGAGCTCGGTCTCGACGGCGTCGTCGGCGACGACCGGCGCGTGGCCGGTGATGTCGCGGTGGCGGTAGTCGTCGCCGTCGATCCGCATGATCTGGAAGCGGTCGGCGATCGCGGTGATCTCGCGCAGGAAGTCGGCAGCGGCGAAGCGGCCATCGCCGAGCGCGTTCGGCGGGGTGTTGCTCGTGGCGGCGAGCTTCGTGCCGCTCGCGACGAGCTCGCCGAGCAGGCGCGTCATCACCATCGTGTCGCCCGGGTCGTCGAGCTCGAACTCGTCGATGCAGACGATGCGCGATCCCTGCAGCTGCTGGACGGTCTCGGCGTAGCCGAGTGCGCCGACGAGCGCGGTGTACTCGATGAACGTGCCGAAGACCTTCGGACCGGGCATCGCCTTCCAGAGCGACGCGAGCAGGTGCGTCTTGCCGACGCCGAACCCGCCGTCGAGGTAGATGCCGGGCTTCACCTCCGGCGCCTTCCGGAACAGGCCGCGCTTCGGCTTCGTCCACGCCTCGACGAGCTCCTGCATCCGCTGCAGCGCCTCACCCTGCGACGGATGCGCGGGGTCGGGCCGGTAGGACGCGAACGTCGCGCCGTCGAACTGCGGCGGCGGCACGAGGCTCGCGACGATCTGCTCCGCGCCGACCTGCGGTCGGCGCTCGACGAGCGAGATCGGTGCTGGCATGGGCGCTCCTTCGGCGGCGCCGGGAGGGCCGGCGGGAAGATTCGGTGGGAGGATGGCGTTCCCCCTCACCGAGCCTAGTCAGGCACACGAACCCCCTGGGCCGAGAGCCAGGAGAAGGAGACGCCGTGACCGAGTCCGAGCCCCGCTTCGCCGAGTACGCAGCCCCCGACCGCCTGGTCTCCACGGCGTGGGTCGCGGCGCACCTCGACGATCCGGACGTCGTCATCGTCGAGTCGGACGAGGACGTGCTGCTCTACGAGGTCGGCCACATCCCGGGCGCCGTCAAGGTCGACTGGCACACCGAGCTCAACGACCCGGTGCAGCGCGACTACATCTCCGCGGAGGCGTTCGCCGACCTGCTGCGCCGCAAGGGCATCGGCCGCGATTCGACCGTCGTGTTCTACGGCGACAAGGCGAACTGGTGGGCCACCTACGCGCTCTGGGTCTTCGCCCTGTACGGCCACGACCGCACCCGCATCATGGACGGCGGCCGGGATGCCTGGATCGCCGAGGGCCGCGAGCTCACCCGCGAGCCCGCGAGGCGTCCCGCCGTGGATGTGCCGGTCGTCGAGCGCGACGACCGCACGCTGCGCGCGTTCCGCGACGACGTGCTCGCGCACCTCGGCCGGCCGCTCGTCGACGTGCGCAGCCCCGAGGAGTACTCGGGCGAGCGCACGACCGCGCCGGCCTACCCGGAGGAGGGCGCGCTGCGGGCGGGGCACATCCCCACCGCGGCGAGCGTGCCGTGGGGCCGCGCCGTGAACGAGGACGGCACCTTCCGCTCGCGCGCCGAGCTCGAGGCGATCTACCTCGACGGTGCGGGGCTCCGCGGCGCCGACGACGTCATCGCCTACTGCCGCATCGGCGAGCGCTCGAGCCACACCTGGTTCGTGCTCACCCACCTGCTCGGCCTGCCGGGCGTGCGCAACTACGACGGCTCGTGGACGGAGTGGGGCTCGCTCGTGGGCGTGCCGATCGCCGTCGGCGCCGAGCCCGGCGAGGTGCCGGCTCGATGACGCTCACCCCCGCCCTGCAGCGGACGGTCGACGACTTCCAGGCGATGGAGGAGGGCGACCGGCTGCAGCTGCTGCTCGAGTTCGCCGACGAGCTGCCCGAGCTGCCGCAGCGCTACGCCGACCACCCCGACCTGCTCGAGCGCGTCGCCGAGTGCCAGTCGCCGGTGTTCCTCTTCGTCGAGGTCGACGAGCGCGTGCATGTGCACGCGACCGCTCCGGCGGAGTCGCCGACCACCCGCGGGTTCGCGTCGATCCTCGCGCAGGGCCTCGAGGGCGCGAGCGCCGACGAGGCGCTCGCGGTGCCGACCGACATGCCGCGCCTCCTCGGGCTCGACCGCGTCGTCTCGCCGCTGCGCCTGCGCGGCATGGCCGGCATGCTGGGGCGCATCCAGCGCCAGGTGCGGGAGCGCGCCGCGGCCCGCTGATCGACCGCTCGCTCGCGCTGCCGACGAGTCCTCGATTGGTCGCTGCCGCACGCCGCGGGTTCTCGTTTGGTCGCTCCCGCCCCCGCGGGTGATCGATTGGTCGCCAGTGGCTGCTCAGCGCCCCCGTGGACCACCACGAGCGACCAATCGAAGTCCCGCACCGCCACCAGCGACCACTCGGAGGACCGGACGGGGCGCCCCGTCAGTCGAACGCGGCGATGCCCCGCTCGTCGAGCCAGCCGCCCAGCTCGCGCAGGTAGCGCGCCCGGTCGAGGTTCCACAGCTTCGTGTGCCGCGCCGTGCGCCACTCGCGGTAGTCGACGATGTCGGGACGCGCCTCGGCGAGCGCTCGCGAGGCGTCCGGCGGCACGAAGCCGTCGTCGGCGGAGTGGAGCAGCAGGATCGGCTGCGTCAGCGCATCCGCGTGCAGCACGTTGTCGAGCTCGTCGAAGTCGAGGCTGCGGCTGCCGGAGAGCAGTGCCGCGGGCGACTCGAGCAGGCCGATCGCCGTGTCGACGAGCCATGCCGGCTTCCGCACCAGCGCGACCTGCAGGCGCAGGGTCGGCTGCCACCGCACCACCGGCGAGTCGAGCACGATCGCCACGATGCGTCGGCGGTGGCGGGAGCGGCGCGCCACCTGCAGCGCGATCTGCCCGCCCATCGACCACCCCATGAGCACGATGTGCCGCGCGCCGCGGGCGACCGCGAAGCCGATCGCATCGTCGACGTCGCGCCACTCGTCGAGGCCCAGCCGGAACTTGCCGTCGCGGCTCGGCGGCGCCTCGGTGTCGTTGCGGTAGGAGACGGCCATGCAGGGGATGCCGCGCTCGAGGAACGCCGGCACGGCACGGATGGTCTCGCGTCGCGTGACGCCGCGGCCGTGCACCTGGATGCACCAGGTGTGCGCCTCCTGATCGCCCATGATCCACGCGGGCGCGAGCCCCAGCTCGGTCGGCACGTCGACGCGCTCGACGTCGTCGGTCACCTCCTGCGGCAGGTGCAGCACATATCCGGACCAGCGGGCGCTCGTCGCCCCGGCGAGCAGCTCGCGCGCGGGCTCGTCGATCGCGCGGGTGACGCTGTCCGCGTCCTCCGCGACCACGGGGCCGAGCACCGCGTGCCGCTCCCCCACCCACAGCGCGTACGTGCCCGGCAGCCCGGTGTCCGGCGTGCGGCCGAGCCGCACGCCGCGCGCGTCGACGCCGAGGATCCGGATGTCGTCGGGCTGCGTGCGCGGCGGCGTGACGAGCATCGACGCGAGCACCGCCGAGGCACCGGTGATGGCGAGGCCTGCGCCCGCGACGAGCACGCCGGCCCCGGCGAGCGCGATCGCGCCGGCGCGGCGGGAGGCGCGGGTGGCACGCCGGGCGGCGGGCGCGGGGGCGGTGGCGGCGCGCCTCGCTCGGGTGGTCACGGGGGAATCGTAGTCTTGCCGGGTGGACACGAGCAGTGGAGCCCCCGCCCCCGAACCCGAGGCGTTCCGCGCTGCCGTCGACCAGCTGCGGCGCGCGGAGCTCCGCTCCGAGCTGTCGGTGCGCGAGATCCCGGCACCCGGGCGCATCGCGCCGCACTCCTTCGCGATCGCGGCCGACGTCGGCGTGACGAGCCACGGGCACGACTCCGACCTCGGCACCGGCCGCTTCATCCTCATGCACGACCCCGAGGAGCCCGAGGCCTGGGGCGGCGACTTCCGCATCGTGAGCTTCACGCAGGCGTCGCAGGATCCCGAGATCGGCGTCGACCCGTTCCTCGCCGAGGTCACCTGGACCTACCTGCTCGAGGCGCTCGAGCAGCGCGGCGCCGAGCACCACTCGGAGTCGGGCACCGCGACGAAGATCCTCTCGAGCGGCTTCGGCGAGCTCGCCGCGCAGGGCGATGGCGCGCAGATCGAGCTCCGCGCATCCTGGACGCCCACCGGTCACGACTTCGGCGCCCACCTCACCGCCTGGACCGACCTGCTCTGCGCCATCGCGGGCCTCCCGGTGCAGCCCGGCGCCACGGGCCTCGACGCGCACAGGCGCACGCGTGGCTGAGCTGCGCGAGGCCGTCGCGGAGGGTCCCTTCGACGTCATCGCCGACCCGGATGCCCTGCGGGAGGCAGCCGATCGGCTCGCGGCCGGCACGGGGCCGGTCGCCGTCGACGCGGAGCGGGCGAGCGGCTTCCGCTACTCGCAGCGGGCGTACCTCGTGCAGCTGCACCGCCGCGGCGCGGGCACCGTGCTCGTCGACCCGACGACGATCGACGACCTCTCGCCGCTCCAGGACGCGATCGGCGGCGAGGAGTGGATCATCCACGCCGCGAGCCAGGACCTGCCGTGCCTGCGCGAGGTGGGCCTCGAGCCCGCCACCCTCTTCGACACCGAGCTCGGCGCCCGCCTCGCCGGCTTCGAGCGCGTCGGCCTCGCCGCGGTCACCGAGCGGCTCGTCGGGCTGAGCCTCCGCAAGGAGCACGGCGCGGCAGACTGGTCGACCCGGCCGATCCCCCGCTCCTGGCTCGAGTACGCCGCGCTCGACGTCGAGGTGCTGCCGGATGCGCGCGACGCGCTCGCCGAGGAGCTCGCCCGGCAGGGCAAGGAGGAGCTCGCGGCGCAGGAGTTCGCCTACGCGCTCGAGCGCCGTCCCAAGCCGCCGGCTGCCGAGCCGTGGCGCCGGCTCTCCGGCATCCAGGCGATCCGCGACCGACGGCAGCTCGCCGTCGCGCGCGAGCTGTGGCTCGCCCGCGACGAGCTCGCGCGCTCCACCGACACCGCGCCCGGCCGGCTCGTGCCCGATCGGTCGCTGCTCGCCGCCGCGCTCGCCGATGTCGACGCCAAGGGCCGCCTCGCGGCGCGCAAGGACTTCACCGGCCGCGCGAGCCGCAGCGAGCTCGACCGCTGGTGGGCCGCCATCGAGGCCGGCCGCGCCACGGACGATCCTCCCGCGCTGCGGGCGAGGTCCGACGAGCCGCCGCCCCCGCGCTTCTGGCGCTCGCGCAAGCCCGAGGCCGACGTGCGGCTCAAGCACGCCCGCGCGGCCGTGCAGGCCGCGGCCGAGGAGCTGTCGATGCCGGCCGAGAACCTGCTGGCGCCCGACACGATCCGCCGCCTCGCATGGGAGCGCGTCGAGTCGACCCCCGAGGCGGTCGCCGAGGCGCTCCGGGAGCGCGATGCACGGCCCTGGCAGGTTGCCGCGACTGCACAGAGGATCGCTGCTGCATTTGTAGAGGCCGACCAAGCCGGTCCCGACCCCGCCGACGCCCCCTCGTAGGAAGCGGCAACCGCGGAGCGCGCCCTCGGCGCGCATTCCTACACTGATGCCGCAATCACCCCCAATCAGGAGGCATCGTGGCTGACGACGACGTCGTGTTCGTGGACGGCGTCCGCACCCCATTCGGGCGCGCGGGCGAGAAGGGCATGTACTGGCAGACCCGAGCGGACGACCTCGCGGTCAAGGCGCTCACCGGTCTGCTCGAGCGGAACCCGAGCCTGCCGCTCGACCGCATCGACGACGTCGCGATCGCCGCGACGACGCAGACGGGTGACCAGGGCCTCACGCTCGGCCGCACCGTCGGCATGCTCGCCGGCCTCCCCGTCACCGTGCCGGGCTACGCGCTCGACCGCATGTGCGCCGGCGCCATGACGGCCGTCACGACCGTCGCGGGCGGCATCGCCTTCGGCGCCTACGACGTCGCGATCGCCGGTGGCGTCGAGCACATGGGCCGCCACCCGATGGGCCTCGACGCCGACCCGAACCCTCGCTTCGTCGCCGAGAAGCTGGTCTCGATGGACGCGCTCAACATGGGCAAGACGGCAGAGCGCATCCACGACCGCTACCCGCACCTGACGAAGGAGCGGTCCGACCGCTACGCGATGGCGTCGCAGCACAAGTACGCCGCCGCGCTCGAGGCCGGGCACATCCAGCACGACCTCGTCCCGGTCGCGACGCAGACGGCAGAGGGCTGGGGGCTCGCCACCGCAGACGAGGCGCCGCGCCCCGGCACGACGATGGAGGGCCTCGCGGCGCTCAAGACGCCGTTCCGCGACCACGGCCGCGTGACGGCCGGCAACGCATCCGGCCTCAACGACGGCGCGACGATGTCGATCGTCGCCTCGTCGTCGGCGGCGAAGGAGCTCCGCCTGGCGACCAGGATGCGCATGGTCTCGTTCGCGTTCGCGGGCGTCGACCCCGACATCATGGGCATCGGCCCGGTGCCGTCGACCGAGAAGGCGCTGCGCAAGGCGGGCCTCGACATCTCGGACATCGGCCTCTTCGAGCTGAACGAGGCGTTCGCGGTGCAGGTGCTCGCCTTCACCGACCACTTCGGCATCGACGACGACGATCCCCGCATCAACCCGTGGGGCGGCGCGATCGCGATCGGCCACCCGCTCGCCTCCTCCGGGGTGCGCCTCATGCTGCAGCTCGCGCGCCAGTTCGAGCAGCGCCCCGACGTGCGCTTCGGCATCACGGCGATGTGCGTCGGCCTCGGCCAGGGCGGCACCGTCATCTGGGAGAACCCCAACCACAAGCGCTACGGGAAGGGCATCTGATGGCCGTCCGCGACGAGTTCCCCCTGCTGGCCGCCGCCGAGCTCGACGAGGTCATCACGCACAGCCACGTGCGCGACATCGCGCTGCGCTCCGGGCGCACGATGGCCCTCATCACGCTCGACAACGGCCGCGACCACACGCGCCCGTCGACGCTCGGCCCCGCCACGCTCTTCGAGCTCGGCGACACCCTCGAGGCGCAGCGCGACCGCGCCGCGAAGGGCGAGATCGACGCCATCGCGGTCACCGGCAAGCCCTACTTCCTCGCGGCGGGCGTCGACCTCAGCAACGTGGCCGACATCCCCGACCGTGCGACGGCGGCCGAGCTGCCCCGCCTCGGCCACCGCGTGCTCGGCCTGCTGCACCAGGCGCCCGTGCCGACGTTCGTCTTCATCAACGGCCTCGCGCTCGGCGGAGGGCTCGAGATCGGGCTGAACGCCGACTACCGCACGATCAACGCCGCGGCGCCCGCGGTCGGCCTGCCCGAGGTCTTCCTCGGGCTCGTCCCCGGCTGGGGCGGCGCGACGATCCTGCCGAACCTCATCGGCATCGAGCGCGCGCTCAAGGTCGTGATCGAGAACCCGCTCAAGCAGAACCGCGTGCTGAAGCCCGCGGAGGCGCTCGAGCTCGGCATCGCCGACGCGATGTTCGTCCCTGCCACGTTCCTCGAGTCGTCGATCCGCTGGGCCGACGAGGTGCTCGGCGGCAAGAAGGTCGACCGACCGCACGTCCCGGGCGCCATCGAGCGCGCGGTGAAGTGGCCGATCGCGGTGCGCATCGCGCGCGAGACGGTCGAGAAGAAGCTCGGCACGGTCCCGCAGTCGCCCTACCGCGCCCTCGACCTGCTCGAGCTCGCGCGGAAGAACGACCGCTCGCTCGGCTTCGCCGCCGAGGACGACGCGATCGCCGAGCTGAGCGGCGGCGACCAGTTCGCGGCATCGATCTACGCGTTCAACCTCGTGCAGAAGCGGGCGAAGCGCCCGGCGGGCGCGCCCGACAAGGCGCTCGCGAAGCCGGTCACGAAGGTCGGCATCATCGGCGCCGGCCTCATGGCCAGCCAGTTCGCGCTGCTGTTCGTGCGCCGCCTGCAGGTGCCGGTCGTCATCACCGACCTCGACCAGGCCCGCGTCGACACGGCCGTCGCCGGCATCCGCCGCGAGATCACCACGCTCGTCGGCAAGGGCCGCATCTCGGACGACGAGGGCAAGCGCCTCACCGCGCTCATCTCCGGCACGGTCGACAAGGCCGACTTCGCCGATTGCGACTGGGTCATCGAGGCGGTCTTCGAGGAGCTCGGCGTCAAGCAGCAGGTGTTCGCCGAGGTCGAGCCGCACCTCTCCGAGACGGCCGTCATGGCGACGAACACGTCGAGCCTCTCGGTCGAGCAGATCGGTGCGAAGCTCGCCCACCCGGAGCGCCTGGTCGGCTTCCACTTCTTCAACCCGGTCGCCGTCATGCCGCTCATCGAGGTCGTCAACACGCCGGCCACCGACGACGCGACCCTCGCGACCGCGATGCGGGTGGCGAAGGACCTCAGGAAGAACGCGGTCATCACGCGCGACACCCCCGGCTTCGTGGTCAACCGGGTGCTCGCCAAGCTGCTCGGCGAGGCGATGCACGCCGTCGAGCAGGGCTCGTCGTTCGAGGACGTCGTCGCCGCGCAGCGCGCGTTCGGCTTCCCGATGGACCCGTTCGTGCTGCTCGACCTCGTCGGGCTCAAGGTCGGCGCGCACGTGCTCGACACCCACCACGGCGCCTTCCCCGACCGCTTCTTCGAGTCGCCGGCGCTCCACGAGCTCGCCGCCGAGGGCGTGCTGCTCGAGAAGGACGGCAAGGGCGAGCCGAAGGGCATCGACAAGCGGGCCCGCAAAATCGTCGCGAAGCACAGGCCCGCGGGTGCGGTCGCGCTCTCGGTCGACGAGTTGCGGCTGCGGATCGAGGACGGCCTCGCCGACGAGATCAAGCGGATGCTCGAGACGCAAGTCGTCGAGGCCGCGGAGGACATCGACCTCTGCATGATCCTCGGCGCCGGGTGGCCCTTCCACATGGGCGGGATCACGCCGTACCTCGACCGGGTCGGCGCCTCCGAGCGGGTCTTCGGCGGCACCTTCCACGACCCCCGCGTCGCCGGGCCGAAGGCCTGACCGGCCGCATCCGGCAGACTGGCGGGATGCACGCCGCCATCGACGCCCTCGCCCGTGACCTCGCTGCAGCGGGGCTCACGAGCGAGGGCGTCCGTGCGCTCGTCGGCGACGACGCCGACGCGGCGCTCGCCCGCATGGTGGCCGAGCCGGCGCGCCGGGCGGCGCTGCGTCGGCCCGGTGCGCGCTCGACGCTGCTGCAGGCGTTCGTGCTCGGCGACCCCGTGCCGGAGGCCGCGATGGCGGAGGCGCTGCCCGCCATGGGCGTCGACGGCGCCCTCGCGCTCGGCATCGTCGGGCGCCGCGCCGGGCGGGTGCCGCTGGTCGCGCCGCTCGTCGCCATCCGTCCGCATGCGTTCCGCGACGCGCTCGGCAAGGGCGAGTGGTGGATCGCGAGCGACCTCGACGAGCTCGCGGGCGTCGCACCGCTGCGCCCCGACCACGTGCTCGGCGTCGGCGGCGCCGCCCGCACGCTCGCGTCGCTGCTGCCGCCCCTCCCCGTCGACCGCGCGCTCGACCTCGGCACGGGCTGCGGCGTCATCGCGCTGCACCTGCGACGGCTCGCGTCGCGCGTCGTGGCGACCGACATCTCGGAGCGCGCGCTCTGGTTCACCGGCCTCAACGCCCGGCTGAACGGCGTCGACGGCATCGAGACGCGGCTCGGGTCGCTCTTCGCGCCGGTGGCCGGCGAGCGCTTCGACCTCATCGCCTCCAACCCGCCCTTCGTCATCACCCCGCGCGCCGAGGGCGTGCCGGCCTACGAGTACCGCGACGGCGGCGCGACCGGTGACGGGCTCATGGCGGCAGTGGTGGGCGGCCTCGCCGCGCATCTCGCGCCGGGCGGCGACGCACGGCTGCTCGGCAACTGGGAGACGGTCGCCGACGAGGCAGGCATCGACCGGGTGCGGGCGTGGGCAGCCGGGCTCGACGCATGGGCGATCGAGCGCGAGTCGCTCGATCCGGTGCGCTACGCCGAGCTGTGGCTGCGCGACGGCGGCACGCTCCCCCGCGACGAGGCGCACGACGCGCTGCTCGACGCCTGGCTCGACGACTTCGAGGCGCGCGGGGTCTCGGCCGTCGGCATGGGCTGGCTGGCGCTGCGCCTGCCCGCGACCGGCGGCGCGAGTCTCGACCGCTTCGAGCGGCTGCCGCAGGCGATCGCGCTCGAGCACGCGGGCGCGCACCTCGCGGCGGCGTTCGACGCGGCCGCCTGGCTCGCCGGGCTCGACGACGGCGCCCTCGCCCTCGAGCGCCTCGAGCGTGCGCCCGACGTCACGGAGGCGCACCACCAGCTGCCGGGCGCCGCGGGGCCGAACGTCATCGAGCTGCGCCAGGGCGGCGCGCTCGGCCGCACCCTCTCGGTCGACACCGCGCTCGCGGCGCTCGTGGGCGCGTGCGACGGCGAGCTGCCGGTGGGCGTGCTCATCGGCGCGATCGCGGGCCTGCTGGAGGTCGACGAGCCGATCCTGGCGGCGGACCTGCTGCCGCGCGTCCGCGAGCTCGTGCTGACGGGCTTCCTGCGCGCGGCCTGACGGCTCGCCGCCTGACGATGCAGCGCCCGTCAGGCGGCGAGCAGCGCCGCGATCGTCGCGGGCACGGCTTCGGCGACGTCGAGGGCGACGAGCGGTCCCCCGCCGCTCGCGCGTGCTGCCGCGAGGCTGTGCACGACGGCCGCGGAGGCGGCGAGCTCGGCGAGCCTGGCAGCGTCGGCGTGCACCTCGCCCGCGTGCGTCGCGACGAGCGCGCCGAGGATGCCGGCGAGCACGTCGCCGGAGCCGGCGGTCGCGAGCCAGTGGGTGGCGGGCGGCAGCCGGATGACGCTCCCGTCGGGGGCTGCCACGACGCTCTCGGCGCCCTTCAGCAGCACGACCGCGTCGAAGGACTCTGCGGCGCGCCCCGCCCACTCGGCGGGGGCACCTCGCACGGCATCCGCGTGCGTCTCGATCCCGACGTGCGCGAGCATGCGGACGAGCTCCCCGTGGTGCGGGGTGACGACGGCGGCGCCGGCGGCCTGCGCGGCGAGGTCGAGGGCGCCCGCGTCGAGCACGATCGGCGCCCCGCTGCCGAGCGCCGCATGGAGCGTCGCGGCGAGCGACGGCGACCGCAGCCGCGCGTCCTGGCCGCTGCCGACCAGCCAGGCCTCGACGCGGCCGTCGCCCGTCACGACCTCCGGTCTGCGCGCGAGCACGAGGTCCTCGACGCGGCGCGGAGCGATGAGCCGCACCATGCCGAGCCCCGTGCGATGCGCGGCCTCCACGCCGAGCACGGCAGCGCCCGGGTAGCGCTCCGATCCGACGATCGCGCCCAGCACCCCGCGGCGGTGCTTGTCGGCGAAGGCGTCGGGCACCGCGATGCGCGCGGCGGTGTCGGCCTCGGTCCAGAGCATGCCGCCACGATACCGAGCCGGCCGCGCTCGTCGGCGGCCTGGCTCGTCGGCGGCCGGGCTACTCGGCGTCGGGGCGGCGCCGCTGCTGCTTGGTCGCCGACCGCTGCTGCTTCGCGGCGAGCCTGCGGCGGTGCGCGCCACGGGTCGCCGTCGTCGCGCGGCGTCGAGGTCCCTCGGGGGCGAGCGCGGCGGCCAGCAGCGCCGCCAGCCTGCCTGACGCGATCACCCGGTTGCGCAGCTGGGACCGCTCGGTCGATGCCGTCACCGTGAGGGCGCCGTCGACGAGCCGCGCGGCGAGGCGGGCGAGGAGCGTCGCCCGCTGCTCCTCGGAGACCGCCGTCGAGTCCGCGACGCTCCACGAGAGCTGCACCCGGCTGTCGGAGGTGTTGACGTGCTGCCCGCCCGGCCCCGACGAGCGCGAGAAGCGCCAGCGCAGCTCCGACGCGGGGATCGACAGCGTCGGCGTCACGACGAGGTCGGATCCCACGTCATCGGATCCGGGAGCGCGCATGCCTCCAGCGTCGCACGGCGTAGCCATGGCCGCACGGCGAGCGGTGCGGTCACCCGTCGGCGGTCCTGTCGCCGAGCAGGTCGACGCCGCCGCTGTGCGCGAGCAGCACCGCCCGGAGCGTGCCCTCGTGCGCCGCCCCGGCGCGCCGCAGCGCGTCGTGCCACGCCCAGTCGTCGGGCGACGCCCACGGCGGCCCCGGCCGCTCGAGCACAACGGCGACGGAGCAGCCGGCGTCGGCGATGCCGCCGAGGATCCTGCTGAGCGCCGCGGGCGCCTCGGCCTCGGGGGTGATCGGCGTGTCGTCGATGAGCGTGAGGCGCGGCACGAGCAGCCCGCCGCCGTCGAGCAGCAGCAGCCACAGCCGCCGCACGAGGCCCTCGCGGACCACGCTCCTCGCCCGCTCGAGCAGCGAGGCATCGTCGTCGATCGGGAGGTCGCCCAGCTCGAGCAGCCGCTCGACGGTGAGCCGCGATCGCGCGGCCTCGGATCTGGTCATCTCGTCCATGCCCGGCATGGAACCGCATCCGGCACCGCGGCCGCTCCAGCGGACTGCGCGGCTGTGGAGGACGTCAGTCGGCCGCGGGCTCCTGCACGCTCGCGTCCGACTCGAGCCGCAGCTCCTGCTCGTCCGGCAGCGGACGGGCGATCGGCACGCGGCCGGTGCCGAGCACCTGCTGGATGATGTTGCGAGCGATCACCTGGGCCGAGAGCCCGGCGTCCTCGAGGATCTCGCCGCGCTCCGCGTGGTCGATGAACGCATCCGGCAGGCCGAGCTCGTCGACCGGGGTGTCGACGCCGGCGGCACGCAGGTCCTGCCGCACGCGCGTGCCGATGCCGCCGACGCGGACGCCGTCCTCGAGCGTGATGACGATCCGGTGGTCGCGCGAGAGCTCGACGATCGACGCGGGCACCGGCACGACCCAGCGCGGGTCGACGACGGTGACGCCGATGCCCTGCGCCTGCACGCGCTGCGCGACATCCATCGCGAGGTGGGCGAACGCGCCGATGGCGATGAGCAGCACGTCGCGGTGCGGCGCCTCGAGCAGCACGTCGACGCCGTCGTCGGTGCGGCGGACCGCGTCGAGCTGGTTGGGCACCGAGCCCTTCGGGTAGCGGATGACGGTGGGCGCGTCGTCGACGGCGACCGCCTCGCGCAGCGCCTCCTCGAGCCGGGCCGCGTCGCGCGGTGCGGCGAGGCGGATGCCGGGCACGAACTGCAGCAGCGCGAGGTCCCACATGCCGTGGTGGCTCGGGCCGTCGGGGCCGGTCACGCCGGCGCGGTCGAGCACGAACGTCACACCCGCCTTGTGGAGCGCCACGTCCATGAGCACCTGGTCGAAGGCGCGGTTCACGAAGGTCGCGTAGATCGCGACGACCGGGTGCAGGCCGCCGAACGCGAGCCCCGCCGCCGTGGTCACGGCGTGCTGCTCGGCGATGCCGACGTCGAGCACGCGCGAGGCGTCGAGCGCCGCGAGCCGGTCGAGGCCCGTCGGGCGCAGCATCGCGGCGGTGATCCCGACCACCCGGTCGTCCTCGCGCGCGATCGAGACGAGCTCGTCGGCGAACACGCTGGTCCAGGACGGCCGACCGGCGCTCGCGATCGACTCCCCCGTCTCGGGGTCGATCTGCCCGACCGCGTGGAACTGGTCGGCCTCGTCGTTGATGGCCGGGTCGAAGCCCTGCCCCTTCTGCGTGATGACGTGCACGATGACGGGGGCGCCGAAGTCGCGCGCCTGCTGCATCGCCTCCTCGAGCGCCTCCTGGTCGTGCCCGTCGATGGGGCCGAGGTACTTGATGTCGAGGTTGGAGTAGAGCACCTCGTTGTTCACGAAGCGGGTGAGGAAGCCGTGGGTGGCGCCGCGGACGCCGCGGTAGACGGCCCTGCCCGGGTGCCCGAAGCGCGAGAACAGCCGCTCGGAGGTGCCGCGGAGGCTCGTGTACGAGCGCTGGGTGCGCACGCCGTTGAGGAAGCGCGCCATGCCGCCGATGGTCGGCGCGTAGGAGCGCCCGTTGTCGTTCACGACGATCACGAGGCGACGCCGGTTGTCGTCGGAGATGTTGTTGAGCGCCTCCCACGTCATGCCGCCGGTGAGGGCGCCGTCGCCGACCACCGCGACGACCGTGCGGTCGTGCTGGCCCGTGATGTCGAAGGCGCGGCTGATGCCGTCGGCCCACGACAGCGACGAGGAGGCGTGGCTCGACTCGACGATGTCGTGCTCGCTCTCGGCGCGCTGCGGGTAGCCGGCGAGGCCGCCCTTCTGGCGCAGCCGCGAGAAGTCCTGGCGGCCGGTGAGCAGCTTGTGCACGTACGACTGGTGGCCGGTGTCGAAGACGAAGGCGTCGCGGGGCGAGTCGAAGACGCGGTGCATGGCGAGCGTCAGCTCGACGACGCCGAGGTTGGGCCCCAGGTGCCCGCCGGTCCGCGAGACCTCGCGGATGAGGAACGCGCGGATCTCCGCCGCGAGCTCGACCAGCTGCTCGCGGGTGAGGCCGTCGAGGTCGCGCGGACCCGTGATCTGCTCGAGGATCGCCATAGGCCCACCATCGTAGTCGCCGCAACCAGGAAGGCCCCCTCCGTGGGAGGGGGCCTTCCTGTGCGCGTCGGCTCAGACGAGCGAGCGCAGCACGTACTGGAGGATGCCGCCGTTGCGGTAGTAGTCCGCCTCTCCGGGCGTGTCGATGCGGACGACCGCGTCGAACTCGACCGGCTGCTTGCCCTCGGGGCTGTGCGCCGTCGGGGTGGCGACCACGTGCACCGTCTTCGGGGTGACGCCCTCGTTGAGCTGCGTCAGGCCCGTGATCGAGATCTCCTCGGTGCCGTCGAGGCCGAGCGACTCCCAGGTCTCGCCGGCGGGGAACTGCAGCGGGACGACGCCCATGCCGATGAGGTTGGAGCGGTGGATGCGCTCGAACGACTCCACGATGACCGCCTTGACGCCCAGCAGGCTCGTGCCCTTGGCGGCCCAGTCGCGGCTCGAGCCCGAGCCGTACTCCTTGCCGCCGAGCACGACGAGCGGGGTGCTCTGCGCCTGGTAGTTCGCGGATGCGTCGTAGATGAACGACTGCGCGCCGTCGTCGGTCGTGAAGTCGCGCGTGTAGCCGCCCTCCACGCCGTCGAGCAGCAGGTTCTTCAGCCGGATGTTCGCGAACGTGCCGCGGATCATGACCTCGTGGTTGCCGCGGCGCGAGCCGTAGGAGTTGAAGTCCGGGCGCGCGACGCCGTGCTCCGTGAGGTACTGGCCCGCGGGGCTGTCGGCCTTGATGCTGCCGGCCGGCGAGATGTGGTCGGTCGTGACCGAGTCGCCGAGCTTCGCGAGCACGCGGGCGCCGGTGATGTCGGCGACCGGGGTCGTCTCCATCGTCATGCCGTCGAAGTACGGGGGCTTCCGCACGTACGTCGACGACGCATCCCACTCGAACACGTCACCAGCGGGCGTCGGCAGGTTCTGCCACCGCTCGTCGCCGTCGAAGACCGCGGCGTACTGGGTCGTGAACATCTCGGTGTCGATCGACGAGTCGATCGTCGCCTGCACCTCCTCGGCGGAGGGCCAGATGTCGGCGAGGAACACGTCCTGGCCGTCCTTGCCCTTGCCGAGCGGCTGGTGGTCGAAGTCGAAGTCCATCGTGCCGGCGAGCGCGTAGGCGATCACCAGCGGCGGCGACGCGAGGTAGTTCATCTTCACGTCGGGGTTGATGCGGCCCTCGAAGTTGCGGTTGCCCGAGAGCACGGCGGTGACGGCGAGGTCGTTGTCGTTCACCGACGCCGAGATCTCCTCCTTCAGCGGGCCCGAGTTGCCGATGCACGTCGTGCAGCCGTAGCCGACGAGGTAGAAGCCGAGCGACTCGAGGTCGCCCCACAGGCCGGCCTTCTCGTAGTAGTCGGTGACCACCTTCGAGCCCGGCGCCATCGTCGTCTTGACCCACGGCTTCGAGCTGAGGCCGCGCTCGACCGCGTTGCGCGCGAGCAGGCCCGCGGCGAGCATGACCGACGGGTTCGACGTGTTCGTGCACGACGTGATCGCCGCGATCGCCACGTGGCCGTGGTCGAGCTCGAAGGTCTCGCCATCGACCTCGACCTGCACGGGCTGCGAGATGCGCGACGGCGTCGGCGCCCCCACCGGCACGGCGGGCGTCGGCGCGACGAGCTCCTCGTCGGTGTCGGCCGAGAACGAGGCGGGGTCGGATGCCGGGAAGGTGTCCTCCACGGCCTCGTCGACGACGTCCTTCTCGGGGACCGGTGCCTGCTCGGGCGCCGTGGCGTAGTTCACCAGGTCGGCGGAGAACTGCTGCTTCGCGTTCGTCAGCTCGATGCGGTCCTGCGGGCGCTTCGGGCCGGCGATCGACGGCACGACCGTGGACAGGTCGAGCTCCATGTACTCCGAGAACGTCGGCTCTACCGCGGGGTCGTGCCAGAGGCCCTGCTGCTTCGAGTAGGCCTCGACGAGCGCGATCTGCTCCTCGGTGCGGCCGGTGAAGCGCAGGTAGTCGAGCGTGACGTCGTCGACCGGGAAGATCGCGGCGGTGGAGCCGAACTCCGGGCTCATGTTGCCGATCGTGGCGCGGTTCGCGAGCGGCACCGAGGCGACGCCCGTGCCGTAGAACTCGACGAACTTGCCGACCACGCCGTGCTTGCGGAGCATGTCGGTGATCGTGAGCACGACATCCGTGGCCGTGACGGCCGGGGGGATGGCGCCGGTGAGCTTGAAGCCGACGACCCGCGGGATGAGCATCGAGACGGGCTGGCCGAGCATGGCCGCCTCTGCCTCGATGCCGCCGACGCCCCAGCCGAGCACGCCGAGGCCGTTGACCATCGTGGTGTGCGAGTCGGTGCCGACGACGGTGTCGGGGTAGGCGGTGAGCTCGCCGCCGAAGGTGCGCGAGTAGGTGACCTTCGCGAGGTTCTCGATGTTCACCTGGTGCACGATGCCGGTGCCCGGGGGGACGACCTTGAAGTCGTCGAACGCCGTCTGGCCCCAGCGGAGGAACTGGTAGCGCTCGCCGTTGCGCTGGTACTCGATCTCGACGTTGCGCTCGAACGCGTCGGGCGTGCCGAAGAGGTCGGCGATGACGGAGTGGTCGATGACGAGCTCGGCGGGCGCGAGCGGGTTGATCTTCTTGGGGTCGCCGCCCAGCTCTGCGACGGCCTCGCGCATGGTGGCGAGGTCGACGATGCAGGGCACGCCGGTGAAGTCCTGCATGACGACGCGCGCCGGCGAGAACTGGATCTCGACGCTCGGGTCGGCGTCGGCGTCCCACGAGCCGAGGGCCTGGATCTGCTCGCGCGTGACGTTCGCGCCGTCCTCGGTGCGGAGCAGGTTCTCGAGCAGCACCTTGAGGCTGAACGGCAGCCGCTCGTGGCCTTCCACCGTGTCGATCCGGTACACCGTGTAATCGGTGCCGCCGACCGACAGCGTGTCCTTGCTGCCGAAGCTGTTCGGGTTCGCCATCATGACTCCTCAGGGGTCTCTGGGATGCGCTGACTGCGCCTCGAGTGTATGCCTCGTGCCGGCGTTCCGGTCGGCCTGAGGGCGAGATATCTTGACGTCAAGATATCTTATCGCGCGTCGGCCTCCGCCGCATCTGCGGGCGTGTCCAGCACGGCGCGCACCATGAGCCACGAGACCCAGAGCGCCGCGAGGTAGAGCGGCATCCCCATCGCGAGCTTCGTCGCGGCGAGCAGCTCGACCGCGCCCGGCGTGCCGGCATCGGCCGCGAAGTACATCGGCACCTGGACGACGAGGCGCAGCGCGATGACGGCGAGCCACAGGATGGTCGCCCGCCACGCCACCGCGCGCTTCGCGCTCTGGGTGCGCCACGCGTGGGGCGTGCCCGTGAGCGAGCCCGCGATGACGCCGACGAGCGGGCGGCGCAGCAGCATGCTCACGACGAGCACGGCGATGAGCATGCCGTTGACGGCGAAGCCCCAGAGGAAGTTGTCCTCGCCCTGGCCGGTGAGCAGCGCCACCGCGGCCGAGATGCCGACGCCGATGAGCCCGGCGAACGCGAGCACCGGCTGGCCCTTCTGCAGCACGCGCCAGGCGACGAAGCCCACCGAGACGGCGAGCGGCACGAGCACGGCGAGCCAGACGTCCTTCGTCGTGGCGTAGAGCACGAGGAAGAGGATGCCCGGCAGCAGCGACTCGACGAGGCCGCGGACGCCGCCCATCGCGGCGAGCATGGCGTTCCCGGAGGGGGGCGCGCTCGGGTCGAGGTGCCCGAGCGCCGAGCCGCGGATGGCGGCGCCGACCTGCTCCGAGAACGAGGGCTCCGGCTGGCTCGCAGGGTCGCGCGCCGGCTCGGACGATGCCGGCCGGCCGGGCTCGTCCGCCATCAGACGGTCTTCGGGGCGGAGAGCGGGATGAGCTCGCGCGGCGGCATCGGCTGCACGCCGCGGCAGACGACGGTCGAGCGGAACAGCTCGATCGCCTTCGCGGCCTCGTCGTCGTCGAGCGCCGCCTTGCCGCCGATGAGGCCCTGGAGCATCCAGCGCGGGCCGTCGACGCCGATGATGCGCACCGCGCGCGGCGCGCCGTCGGGGCCGGACTGCAGGCGCGCGAGCAGCTCTGGGCCGAGCTGGCCGTCGGCGTCCTCGACCGTCGCGCCCTGGCGCTCCAGCTGCGCGCGCAGCACCTCGCGCACGGGCGCCCAGATGCCCTCGCTGCGGGGCGCGGCGAACGGCTGGAGCTGCACCGTGGAGCCCTCGTGCTCGAGCGTGACCGCGACGATGCGCTTCGACTTCTCCTCGACCTCGAGCCGCATCTGCATGCCCGGGCGGGGCACGATGCGCAGCCCGCCGAGGTCGACGTAGGGGCGCACGGGCGCCTCGGACTCGTCGAGCGGGCCGATCTCGGCCCGGTCGTCCGGCGCGCTCTTCTCGACGAGCGCCTCGTCGTCGGGCAGCTGCTCCTGGCCCTCGGTGGTGTCGGTCATCGTGCGATCCCCTCTTGGACGGCGCCTCGGCCGGTCGATCCGTGCCCGCGCTCGCCCCGATCGGAGCCCGGCAGCCGCTCGACCTCGATGAAGCGCACGCGCTCGACGCGCTGCACGACGATCTGGGCGATGCGGTCCCCGGGCTCGATGCGGTGCGGTTCGGTGCCGGTGTTGAGCAGGTTCACCTTGATCTCGCCGCGGTATCCCGCGTCGACGGTGCCGGGCGCGTTCACGATCGTGATGCCGTGCTTGGCCGCGAGGCCGCTGCGCGGGTGCACGAACGCGGCGTAGCCGTCCGGCAGCGCGATCGCGACGCCCGTGCCGACGAGCGCGCGCTGGCCGGGTTCGAGCGTGACCGCCTCGGCGGCGTGGATGTCGGCACCGGCATCGCCAGGGTGCGCGTAGGACGGCACCGGCGATCCGGTGACGAGGACTTCTACCTGCTCCATCGCTGTCGAGGCTAGCCGAGCGGGCCGCCGGGCGGAAACGCGCACCGCGGGCACGGGATGATGGAGGCATGACCTCCGCCCCCTCGTACCGCGAGCGGCTCGGGCCGCCGTGGTGGATGCCCCTGCTCCTGCTGCTCATCGTGCCCGCCGCGCTGCTGGTGTTCCTGCCGGTCGACATCAACGTCGGGATCGCGGTCGCGATCGGGCTCTACGTCGCCGTGCTGGGCATCCTCTGGCTCGCGGCGCCCGTCGTCGAGGTGCAGGGCGGTGTGCTGCGGGCGGGACGGGCGCGGATCGACGTCGTGCACCTGGGCGCGGCGGATGCGCTCGAGGGCGCGGACGCGACGGCCGCGTTGCGCGGCGGCTGGGACCCCACCGACCACCACGTCATCTCGCCGTGGACGCGCTCGGTCGTGCGGGCGAGCGTGGAGGACCCGAGCGATCCGACCGGCGCGTGGGTCGTGAGCTCGCGGGACCCGCGACGCCTCGCTGCGGCGATCGAGGCGGCGCGCAGCACGCCTCGCGGCACCGCGGCCGCCTAGCGCCGACCCCTGCGCAGCAGGCCCCCGGACGCAGCGACGCCCGCCGCCAGCAGGCGACGGGCGTTGCGACGATCGGATCAGGTCAGTGGGCGCACTCGCGGCAGATCGGGCCGAGCTTCGTCTCGTGGTCGAACTGCAGGCGGTGCTTCACGAGGAAGCAGTTGACGCAGGTGAACTCGTCCTCCTGCGCCGGCAGCACCACGACGTCGAGCTCGACGTCGGCGAGGTCGGCCGCCGAGAGGTCGAAGCTGCCCGGGTTGTCGGCATCCTCGTCGGTCGAGACGCTCTTCGCGGGGACGCGCTCCTTGAGCGCCTCGATCGACTCGTTCTCGGTGTCGTCGGTCTTGCGCGGGGCGTCGTAATCGGTGGCCATGAAGGTGTCCTTGCTTGGGGTTGGAGCGGCGTCGGCGCACAGTCTGCACGAAACGGGACCGCATGGCAAATCAGATATCCCGTTCCGAGGCGCGCGGACGATGAGCGCCGTCATGCGTCCGTGCCCCACCCAGAACACGCGGCGCGCCCGCTCCATTCCCGCGCGGCGCCCCTGCAGCGTGGGATGCTGGCTCGATACCGACACCGCCAGGAAGGACCGACGAATCATGCAGCAGCTGAGCGTCATCGGCGTCGAGGACGACGTGCTCATCCTCGAGTCCGACTCCGGCGAGCGCTTCAGCGTGCCCGTCGAAGCACTGCCCGAGCGCAGGAAGCAGCCGAGCGCGATCCCCCACCGGGAGCGTAAGGCCACCCCCCGCGACATCCAGTCCCTCATCCGAGGCGGCATGACGGCCGAGCAGGTCGCCTCGTCGACCGGCGAGGAGCTCGCCTACATCGAGCGGTTCGAGGGCCCGGTGCTCGCCGAGCGCGCGCACGTGCTCGACTCCGCGCTCTCGATCCCGGTCGCCTCCGGCGACATCGACCCGCTCGCGCAGGAGACGACCTTCGGCGCGGCGATCGAGGAGCGGCTCGACGACCTGCGCGCCTCCGACCGCTCGTGGGCGTCGTGGAAGGACGCCGAGGGCGGCGCCTGGACCGTGCGCCTGCGCTTCACGACCGAGGGCATCCAGCACGAGGCGCTGTGGGGCTACGAGTCGAAGAAGGCCACGCTCACGCCGCGCAGCAAGGAGGCGATCTCGCTGAGCCAGTCGGGCGACGCGTCGAGCGTGCTCGTGCCGCGGCTGCGCGCGATCGACCGCCAGTCCCGTCCGTCCGCACCGGCAGGCGCACCCGCGCCGTCTGAGGCGGCACCCGCTGCGGGCTCCGCGCCGGCAGCGGGCTCCGCGCCGTCGCCGGCCGACGAGCCCGCTCCCCCGATCTCGCAGCGCGCGGCGACCGACACCGGCCGCTTCGACTCGGATGCCTTCCGCATCCAGCGCGGTGCGACGCGGTCGGCGCCCGCACCGGTCGAGCCCGGCATCGGCCTCGAGGACGCCGTCGCCTCCTCCGCCGCGGTCGAGAGCTCGGTCGACGAGCGCCGCGAGCCGACGAAGGCCGACAACCCGTGGCTCCGCCGTCGCGGCGGCGAGGTCGGCAGCCAGCCCGAGAACGTGCAGGCCGCTGCCATCAACCGGCCGGCTGCCTCGACGCAGCCCAACCACACGGCCGAGCTGCTGGACGCGTTGCGCCGTCGCCGGAGCGAGCGCGAGGCCGCGCTGCGCACGGCCGAGAGCGAGCCCGTCCGCTACGAGCCGGAGCCGGCGCAGGCCGAGCAGGCGGCAGAGCCCGAGCCCGAGGCGCAGCGTCCGCAGCGCGCCGCGGCGACCGGGCCCGTCGGCGGCCGCAAGCGCGGCTCGCGCGCGTCCATGCCGAGCTGGGACGAGATCGTGTTCGGCAGCCGCACGGACGACGACCGCTAGCCGCACCGCACGCAGTGCAGAGGGAGGGCCGCCCGATGGGCGCCCTCCCTCTGGCGTGTCGCGGGCACTCGCGTCCCACCTGAACGCTTCGTCATGTTAGATTCACCGCGCACAGTCCCGTGCACCTACAAGGAGGTAGGCATGACAGCATCCGCGCACGACACCACGCGCGACAACGACCGCAAGGGCCTGGGCCGGGTCGTCACCGCCGCCATGGCCGGCACGGTCGTCGAGTGGTACGAGTTCTTCCTGTACGCCACGGCGTCCACGATCGTCTTCAACCTGATCATGTTCCCCGCGAACGACGATCCGTACTTCCCCATCATCAGCGCGTTCCTGACCTACGCGGTCGGCTTCATCGCACGCCCGCTCGGCGGCATCGTCTTCGGCCACTTCGGCGACAAGTACGGCCGCAAGAAGATGCTGCAGTTCGCCATCATCCTGGTCGGCGTCGCCACGTTCCTCATGGGCTGCCTGCCCACGTTCGCGCAGATCGGCTACTGGGCACCCGCACTGCTCGTGCTGCTGCGCTTCGCGCAGGGCTTCGCGGTCGGCGGCGAGTGGGGCGGCGGCGTGCTGCTCGTCGCGGAGCACTCCCCCAACAAGGAGCGCGGCTTCTGGTCGTCGTTCCCGCAGGCCGCCGTGCCTGCCGGCAACCTCATCGCCACCGTCGTGCTGCTCGTGCTGCAGTGGACGCTCGACGACGAGGCGTTCCTCAGCTGGGGCTGGCGCGTCGCGTTCTGGCTCTCGGTCGTCATCGTCGCGGTGGGCTACTACATCCGCACGCGCGTCACCGATGCACCGATCTACCAGGCCGTCCGCGACGAGGTCGCGCAGTCGCAGGCGCAGTCCTACGGCGTGCTCGAGGTGCTCAAGCGCTACCCCAAGGGCGTGCTGACGGCCATGGGCCTGCGCTTCGCCGAGAACGTCCTCTACTACCTGGTCGTGACGTTCTCGATCGTGTACCTGCGGACCTACCTCGAGTACGACGTCTCGCGCATCCTCGGGCTCATGGCGATCGCGCACATCGCGCACTTCATCTTCGTGCCGATCGTGGGCAGGTTCACCGACCGGGTCGGGCGCAAGCCGATGTACCTCGCCGGCGTCCTGCTCGCCGCGACGTGGGGCTTCATCGCCTTCCCGATGTTCGAGACGGGCAGCGACATCGTCATCCTCTCGGCGATCATCCTCGGCCTGCTCTTCCACGCGCTCATGTACGCGGGCCAGCCCGCCATCATGGCCGAGCTGTTCCCGACGCGCATGCGCTACTCGGGCGTCTCGCTCGGCTACCAGGTGACGTCGATCGTCGCGGGCTCGCTCGCCCCGATCATCGCCACCGCGCTGCTGAGCCAGTTCGACAGCTACATCCCGGTCGCGATCTACATCGTCATCGCGTGCGTCATCACCCTCGTGGCGGTGCTCGCGCTCAAGGAGACGAAGGGCATCTCGCTCCACGACGTCGACGACATCGACCGCGAGCGACTGCTCGCCGAGAAGGGCACCCTCTGAGCATCGATCTCGATCGGTGATCGGGCGGGCGGCGGGGGCATCCTCGCCGCCCGTCCGCATCCCAGCAGATAGCGTTGCAGCACACCTACGGAAGGAATCGACGATGACGTCAATCGCCTGGATCGGACTCGGCAACATGGGCAGCCGGATGTCCTCCCACCTGGTCACCGCGGGTCACGACGTGCGCGGCTACGACGTCGTGGACGCGCTGCGCGACGGCGCTGCGGAGCATGGCATCACGCCCGTCGGCTCGATCGCCGAGGCGGTGGAGGGCGCCGAGGTCGTCATCCTCAGCCTCCCGAAGGGCGAGCACGTGCGGCAGGTGCTCGAGAGCGACGGCGGCGTCTTCGCGCACGCCGCGCCCGGCACGCTCATCCTCGACACGTCGACCGTTGACATCGAGACCTCGCAGTGGTGCCACGGCCAGGCCGGCTCCCGCGGGTTCCGCTTCGTCGACGCACCGGTCTCGGGCGGCACGCAGGGCGCGCAGGCCGGCACCCTCACCTTCATGCTCGGCGGCATCGAGGACGACGTCGCCGACGCGAAGGAGATCGTCACGCCGATGGCGGGCAACGTCTTCGCCGTCGGCGAGGCGACGCACGGCATCGCCGCGAAGCTCGTGAACAACATGATGCTCGGCATCTCGATCCTCGCGATGTCCGAGGGCTCGCAGCTCGCGCAGCAGCTCGGGCTCGACCCGCAGGCGTTCTTCGACGTCGCCCGGGTGTCGTCCGGTGACTCGTGGGCGCTGCGCACCTGGTACCCCGTGCCTGGGATCGTGCCGGGCGCCGCATCCAACGACAACTTCGACGCGTCGTTCTCGGCGATGCTCTGCCACAAGGACGTCACGCTCGCCGTCGCGGGCGCGGAGCAGACGGGCGTGCACGTGCCAGCCGCGACGCTCATCCGCGATCAGCTGCAGCGGCTGCTCGACGACGGGCTCGGCGGCAAGGACTGCACGCTCGTCGTGCGCGAGGCGAGCCCCGACGGCACCGTGCAGGGCTGGGACGGCAACTGATGCGGATCCGCGGCGCGGTGCTCCGCTCGATCGGCGCCGAGCGGCCATTCGCCGCGTCCCGGCCGCTCGAGCTCGTCGACCTCGAGCTCGACGCGCCGGGCCCCGGCGAGCTGCTCGTCCGCATCGAGGCGGCGGGGCTGTGCCACAGCGACCTCTCGGTCGTCGACGGCGCCCGGCCGCGGCCGGTGCCGATGCTGCTCGGCCACGAGGCGGCGGGCATCGTCGAGGCGATCGGCGCCGGCGTCGACGACGTCGCGGTCGGCGATCGCGTCGTCACGACCTTCCTGCCGCGCTGCGGCGAGTGCGCCGCGTGCGCGACGGACGGCAGGCTGCCGTGCGAGCGAGGCTCGGCGTCGAACGGCGCCGGCGAGCTGCTCGGCGGCGGGCGACGCCTGCACGAGGGCTCCGGCGCCTCGGCCTCCGACGTGCATCACCACCTGGGCGTCTCGGCCTTCGCGACGCACGCGGTGCTCGACCGGCGCTCGGTCGTGCCCGTCGGCGCGGATGTGCCGCCCGCGGTCGCCGCGGTGCTCGGCTGCGCGATGCTGACCGGTGGCGGCGCGGTCATCAACGCGGGGAAGCCGCGCGAGGGCGACGACATCGTCATCGTCGGGCTCGGCGGCGTCGGCATGGCTGCGCTGCTCGCGGCGGTCTCGCTCGGCGTCGGCCGCGTGATCGGCATCGACGCCGTGCCGGCCAAGCTCGAGACGGCGCTCGCGCTGGGCGCCGACGTGGCGCTCTCCCCCGACGATGCGATCGCGCAAGGGCTGCGAGCACCTGTGGTCGTCGAGGCGGCCGGGCACCCCAAGGCGTTCGAGACGGCGTTCGCGCTCACCGCCGCTGGCGGCACGACGGTGACCGTCGGGCTCCCGCGTGCCGATGCGCGGTCGTCGCTGTCGCCGCTGACGTTCACCGCGGAGGCGCGCACCGTGATCGGCTCGTACCTCGGCTCCGCGGTGCCGGCGCGCGACATCCCGCGCTATGAGCAGCTCTGGCGCGAGGGCAGGCTCCCCGTCGAGGCGCTCGTGACGAGCGAGATCGAGCTCGACGGGCTCAACGAGGCGCTCGACACGCTCGCGGACGGGAAGGCGATCCGCCAGGTCGTCCGCTTCTAGCCCGAGCCAGCCTCAGGCCCGCGCCATGCGCGCCGAGTGGTCACGACGCGCCGCAGCAGGGATGCCGGGTGGTCACGACACGCCGCGGGGCGCGCAGCCGCACGGCGCGTCCTGACCACCCGGCGCCGACCACCCCGCGCCGGTCGCCCGGACGGGCGTGGGTCAGCGGCGGCGCGACGAGCCCCGTCCGCTGTTCCGGTCGCGGCGCTCGCCGATCTTGCGGGCGACGAACCCGACGAGGGCGGTGGCGACGGTCGTGATGATCCACCTGCGCATGGTGGGTTCCTCTCCTGAGAGCTGTCCCGGGCTGTGGGCCCGGCTGGCCGACCCGGGCCGTTCGACCCAGGTGCAGGGCAATCCTGTACCCCGCTCCTGGACGTCGGATCAACGGGCCCGAGCGGTCAGGCGAAGGCGCCGAAGCGGCGCAGCGGCACGCGGAGCTCGTCGGGCGTGAGCGAGCCGTGCTGGCCGACCATGCCGCGGCCCGGGTCGTCGGCGTCGAGGTAGATGGCGGTGCGACCCCGCACCGCGACGAAGACGTCGCCGAGGCGCGGCGCCACCTCGGGGTGCACCTCGCCGAGCCAGCCGGCGTCGACGACCTCCTGCCGGGTCGCCACCCACGCGCCGTCGCCGAGCCAGGCACGCCATGCCTCGGCCACCGCATCCGCGTCGGTGTCGTCGTCGACGTGCAGCTGCAGGCAGCGCGGCTCCCCCGCGACGTGCGCCAGCCCGGCGAGCAGCTCGGGCGGCGCGATCCGCTGCCCGGATGCGTCGACGTCGACCATGCCGTGATCGGCCGTGACGATGAGGCCGACGTCGCGCCGCAGCGAGGCGGCGAGCTGCGCCGTGAGCCCGTCGACCTCCTCGAGCGCGTCGGTCCAGGCCGGGCTCTGCCAGCCGCGATCGTGGCCGGCCCGGTCGAGCTCGGGCACGTAGAGGTAGACGAGCGCCCGCTCGCGGGCCGCCTGCTCGGCGAGCGCGAAGCGCTCGGCCATCGTGCGGCCGCCGCGGTACGCCGCACCGCGCAGCACGGCGTTCGTGAAGCCGCCGGCTGCGTGCCTCGGCTCCCCGATCGCGATCGACGTCGTCGACTCGAAGAGCGTGGGCCGTCGCTGCCAGTGCGCCGGGTCCATCGGCCCGCCCCAGTCGCGCAGCTGGTTGCGCACGCCGGCGCCCGGCACGAGCGCGTCGTAGCCGACGATCCCGTGCTCGCCCGCGAGCGCACCGGTGGTGAGCGACGCGAGCGCCACCGCCGTGGTGGAGGGGAAGCCGGCATCGAGCGAGCCGCCGGGGGCGCCGGCGAGCGTGCGTGCGTGGCCGGCGCGCTGCCCGAGCTGCGATGCGCCGAGCCCGTCGACGAGCAGCACGACCGCCCCGGCGACCCTCGGCAGGCCGAGGGGGTTCTGCTCGCCGCGCATCGCGAGCGACGAGCTCGCCAGAACGTCGGCAAGGCTCCGGGATCCGGGCACTCGCGTCGGTAGCATTCCGTCAGCCTATGACTGCCTCGCCTCCTCCCCCGCCCTCGGACATCCCGGTCGCCGAGCGCATCGATGACATCGATGTCGCCGCGGAGATGCAGGACTCGTTCCTCGAGTACGCCTACTCGGTCATCTACGCCCGCGCGCTCCCGGACGCCCGCGACGGCCTGAAGCCGGTGCAGCGGCGCATCCTCTTCCAGATGTCGGAGATGGGCCTGCGCCCCGAGCGCGGCCATGTCAAGTGCGCGCGCGTCGTCGGCGACGTCATGGGCAAGCTGCACCCGCACGGCGACTCGGCCATCTACGACGCGCTCGTGCGCCTCGCGCAGGACTTCAGCCTGCGGCTGCCGCTCGTCGACGGCCACGGCAACTTCGGCTCGCTCGACGACGGCCCCGCCGCTGCCCGCTACACCGAGGCGCGGCTCGCGGCCGCCGGCCTCTCGCTCACCGAGGGGCTCGACGAGGACGTCGTCGACTTCATCCCGAACTACGACAACTCCTACCAGCAGCCCGACGTGCTGCCGGCCTCCTATCCGAACCTGCTCGTCAACGGCGCGAGCGGCATCGCGGTGGGCATGGCGACGAACATGGCGCCGCACAACCTCGTCGAGGTCGTGCAGGCGGCGAAGCACCTGCTCGCCCTCCCGCAGGCGACCACCGCCGACCTCATGCGGCACGTCCCGGGGCCTGACCTGCCCGGCGGCGGCATCATCGTCGGGCTCGACGGCGTGCGCGAGGCGTACGAGAGCGGCAGGGGCAGCTTCCGCACGCGCGCTCGGGCGTCGATCGAGCGCCACGGCCGCAAGACGCAGATCGTCTTCACCGAGCTGCCCTACCTCGTCGGACCCGAGCGCGTGATCGACAAGATCAAGGCCGGCGTGCTGGCGAAGAAGCTGCAGGGCCTCTCCGACGTGCAGGACCTCACCGACCGCAAGCACGGCCTCCGCCTCGTGGTGGGCGTCAAGACCGGCTTCGACCCGGATGCGGTGCTGCAGCAGCTCTACCGCCAGACGCCGCTCGAGGACGGCTTCTCGATCAACAACGTCGCGCTCGTGAAGGGCGTGCCCGAGACGCTCGGCCTCAAGGACCTGCTGCGCGTCTACCTCGACCACCGGGTCGGCGTCGTGCGCCGGCGCAGCGAGTTCCGGCTGCGGAAGCGCCGCGAGCGGCTGCACCTCGTCGAGGGCCTGCTCATCGCGATCCTCGACATCGACGAGGTCATCCAGGTCATCCGCTCCTCGGACGACGGCGAGCAGGCGCGCGCCCGGCTGCAGGACGTCTTCGACCTCTCGGAGCCGCAGGCCGAGTACATCCTCGAGCTGCGGCTGCGGCGGCTCACGAAGTTCAGCCGCATCGAGCTCGAGGCCGAGCGCGACGAGCTGCTCGCGCAGATCGCCGAGCTCGAGCGCATCCTCGGCACGGAGGCCGCGCTGCACGAGCTCGTCGCGAGCGAGCTCGACGAGGTCGCCGAGCGCTTCGGCACGCCGCGCCGGTCGCTGCTGACCGAGGCGAACGGGCAGCCCACCTCGGGCCGCGCGTCAGCGGCGAAGGTCGCGGCGAGCCTGGAGATCGCGGATGCGCCGACGCGCGTGCTGCTCTCGGCGACCGGCCGCGTCGTGCGCGTCGACGGCGAGGAGCCGATCCCCGCGCCCGCCCGCCGCAGCCGCCACGACGCGATCCGCTCGAGCGTCCCGACGACCACCCGCGGCACGTTCGGGCTCGTCACCTCCTCGGGCGCCGTGCTGCGGCTCACGCCCGCCGACCTGCCGTCGGTGCCGCCCGCATCCATCGGCCTGACCGCCGGCATCAAGGTGCGCGACCTCGGCGCCTTCGAGCGCGGCGAGGACGCGGTCGCGCTCATCGACCTCGCGAGCGACGCGCCGTGGCTCGTCGCCACCGCCCAGGGCACGGTCAAGCGCATCCGCCCCACCGAGCTGCGGGACCGCGACCGCGAGCCGGTCATTGCGCTCAAGGCCGGCGATCGCGTCATCGGCGTCGCGCCGGCGCCCGACGACGACTGGATCGTGCTCATCACGAGCGACGCGCAGCTGCTGCGCTTCCCCGCGGGCCAGGTGAACCCGCAGGGGCCGGGTGCCGCGGGCATGAAGGGCATCGGGCTCAAGGCCGGCGCCGCGGTGCGCTTCGCCGGCGTCGTCGCCGACGACGCCGAGGTCGTGACGGTCACCGAGCCGGCCGAGACGCTCGCGGGCCTCGACGAGCCCCGCGCGAAGGTCTCCGACCTCGCCGAGTTCCCGCCGAAGGGCCGCGGCACGGGCGGTGTGCAGGCGCACCGGCTGCTGAAGGGCGAGGCCGGGCTCGCCGTGGCGTGGGCCGGCCCGTCGCCGCTCGCGGTCGGCACCGACGGGTCGCAGCGCCAGCTGCCGCCGGGTGGTGCGTCCCGTGCGGGCTCGGGCGTCTCGGTCGACGGCGCGATCGGCGCGATCGGCTCCCGCCTCGGCGACTGACCGGGCCGCGAGTCCGCCGCCCTGGAGCGCGCGAACTTCCCTCAACCGCGGGTTTCCGCGTTCGAAACCCGCGGTTCGGGGAAGCTCGCCGGATCTGGTCGCGGCGTCAGGCGGCGGAGACCGTCAGCCGACGAGGCCGCCGAGGCCGACGAAGCCGTAGCCGAGCGCCCGCAGCTCCTGGATGATGCGCGGCAGCGCGTTCGCATCGAGCGTCGAGCCGTCGTCAGGGTTGGCCCCCACGTGCATGAGCACGATGTGGCCGGGCACCGCGGTGCGCACGACGCGGTCGACGACCTCGTCGACGCTCAGCCCGCCGCTCGTGCCCTTCCACCCGAGCGAGTCGATGCTCCAGCGGATCGGCAGGTAGCCCGCGTCGTTGACGACGCGGATGTCGTGCTCGGTGCGGGCGCCGAAGGGGAAGCGGAAGAGCGGCATCGTCGGCGCACCGGTCGCGGCGACGATCGACGCCTCCGCGGCGGCGAGGTCGGCGCGGATGCGGTCGTCCGACAGGCTCTCGTACGCGAGGTGGCGGTCGCTGTGGTTCCCCACCGCGTGGCCGGCGTCGGCGATCTCGCGGAGGCGCTCCGGGTACATGCGGGCGAACGCCCCCGTCACGAAGAAGGTCGCCGGCACGTCCTGCTCGTCGAGCGTCTCGAGGATCGCGCTGACGCCGCGGTCCGAGCTGCCGGCGTCGAAGGTGAGCGCGACCACGGCGCGGCCGTCGGGGATCCGCTCGAGATCGACGCCGCGCCAAGCCGACGGGAGCCCCGGCTGCGGCCCCGGCGGGGGCGGCGCCGGCGTGGGACGCGGCTGCTGCGTGGACGGCGATGTCGGCGGGGCAGTAGGCGACGGCGGCGGATCGACCGAGGGCGCCGCCGTGGCGGGCGGTCCCATCGTGGGCGGGGCGGATGCGGGGTCGGGCGACGGCGCCCCGGTCGCGCCGGGGAGCGGCTCGGCGGAGGACGTCGGCCCGGCGGAGGGCGGCGCGGAGGTCGCGTCGCCCGGCCCCGGGGCACCGCACGCCACGAGCGCCAGGCTCGCGATCAGCGCGAGCCCGGCCAGGACGCGACGCGCCGCTCGCATGCCGCCAGTATGCGCTCGACCGCCGAGCGTCGGAACCCCCGCCGGGTCACGATCAGGCGTCGATGCGCTCGCGGTCGACCTGCGAGGTGACGATGAGCTCGCGGCGCGGGGCGACCTCGTTGCCCATGAGCAGCTCGAAGATCTCGAGCGCTCGCTCGGCGTCGTTGATCGTGACGCGGCGCAGCGTGCGACGGCTGCGGTCCATCGTCGTCTCGGCGAGCTGGTCGGCGTCCATCTCGCCGAGGCCCTTGTAGCGCTGCGGCGGCTCGTGCCAGGTCTTGCCGGCCTTCTTCAGCCGCGTGAGCGTGCGGTGCAGCTCGGCGTCGGAGTAGGTGTAGACGGCCTCGTCGGGCTTGCCGCGGTGCTTGACGAGCACGCGGTGCAGCGGCGGCACGGCCGCGTAGACGCGACCCTCCTCGATGAGCGGGCGCATGTAGCGGTGGATGAGCGTGAGCAGCAGCGTGCGGATGTGCGCGCCGTCGACATCGGCGTCCGACAGCATGATGATCTTGCCGTAGCGCGCGGCCGAGAGGTCGAACGAGCGGCCGGAGCCGGCGCCGATCGACTGGATGATCGCCGCGCACTCGGCGTTCGAGAGCATGTCGGCGATCGACGCCTTCTGCACGTTGAGGATCTTGCCGCGGATGGGCAGGATCGCCTGGAACTCGCTATCGCGCGCGGGCTTCGCCGTGCCGAGCGCGCTGTCGCCCTCGACGATGAACAGCTCGGTCTGCGCGACGTCGTTCGAGCGGCAGTCGACCAGCTTCACGGGCAGCGAGGACGACTCGAGGGCCGTCTTGCGGCGCGCGGTCTCCTTGAGCGAGCGCGCCGAGATGCGCGCCTTCATCTCGTTGACGACCTTCTCGAGCAGCGCCGCCGCCTGCGCCTTCTCGTCCCGCTTCGACGAGGTGAGGATCGCGCCGAGCTCGCGCGCGACCACCTGCGCGACGATCTGGCGCACGGCGGGCGTGCCGAGCACCTCCTTCGTCTGCCCCTCGAACTGCGGCTCGGGCAGGCGCACCGTCACGACGGCGGTGAGGCCGGCGAGGGCGTCGTCCTTCTCGATCCTGTCGTTGCCCGCCTTGAGCTTGCGGGCATTCGCGGCGACCTGGTCGCGGATCAGCTTGAGCAGCGACTGCTCGAAGCCGGCGAGGTGCGAGCCGCCCTTCGGCGTGGAGATGATGTTGACGTAGGTCTGGACGACCGTGTCGTAGCCGGTGCCCCAGCGCAGGGCGATGTCGACCTCGCACGTGCGGTCGACCTCGCGGGTGACCATGTGGCCGGTCTCCTCGTCGAGCACCGGGATCGTCTCCTGGAAGTCGCCCTCGCCGGTGAGCCGCCAGGTGGCGGTGAGCGCCGGGTCGGGCGCGAGGTACTCCGCGAACTCGCTGAGCCCGCCGTCGTACCTGAAGTCGTGCACGACGCGCTCGTCGGCGCGGTCGTCGATGATCTGGATCGCGAGCCCCGGCACGAGGAACGCGGTCTGGCGCGCGCGGCGGGCGAGCTCGTCCGCGAGGAACTCGGCGCCCTTCGTGAACACCTGCGGGTCTGCCCAGTAGCGCACGCGGGTGCCGGTCACGCCCTTCGCGACCTTGCCGACCTTGCGCAGCCGCGACGCATCCGTGAACGGCAGGAACGTGGCGCCGGGCGACGGCTCGCCCTCGTCGAGGAACTCGCCGGGCTCGCCGCGGTGGAACGACATCGCCCAGGTGGCGCCGTCGCGGTCGACCTCGACGTCGAGGCGCTCGGAGAGGGCGTTGACGACGGATGCGCCGACGCCGTGGAGGCCGCCGGACGACTTGTAGGCGCCGCCGCCGAACTTGCCGCCCGCGTGCAGCTTCGTGAAGATCACCTCGACGCCGGTGAGGCCGGTGCGCGGCTCGACGTCGATCGGCAGGCCGCGCGCGCGGTCACGCACCTCGACGGAGCCGTCGGCGTGCAGCACGACCGTGATCTCGTCGCCGTGGCCGCCGAGCGCCTCGTCCACCGAGTTGTCGATGATCTCCCACAGGCAGTGCATGAGGCCGCGCGAGTCGGTCGAGCCGATGTACATGCCCGGGCGCTTGCGCACCGCCTCGAGCCCCTCGAGGACCGTCAGGTGCCGTGCCGAGTAGTCGGATGCCGCGGCTGCCAACCGATCCCCCATTCCTGCGTGCGCTCCGCACGATCGAGCCGTGCGCGGCCCGCCGATGGCTGCCGCGCCTGCCAGCCTACGTCCGCGGTCCCACGACGGCCGCGCTGCCACGCGGCGCGCTCCGGGTTGCGCCGCTGGCGAACCGCCCTCGAAATGACGCCGATGCGCAGGTCGTCCATGCCACGATGGAGGACGGACGAATGAGGGAGGGCACCGTGAACGACATCCAGACCACGACGCTCGAGGCCGATGAGGCAAGCGCACCGCTGAGCGGGCTCGATCGCTGCGACAGCTGCGGGGCCCAGGCGTACGTCCGCGCGACCATGGAGAGCGGCACGCTGCTCTTCTGCGCGCACCACGCGGCGAAGCACCGCGATGCGCTGCAGCCGCTCGCCAAGGTGTGGCACGACGAGACGGCCAAGCTCCAGGAGCGCTGACCGGCGCGCGCATCCGCGCACGGTCCCAGACGAGCGAAGCGGCCCGACCCCACGAGGGGCGGGCCGCTTCCGCGTGCGCCGGGCGTGAGTTCGGGTCAGCGGCCGAACGGCCCCTGCAGCCGCTGCAGGAAGCGGCGGGTGCGCTCGTGCTCGGGCGCGCCGAACACCTGCTCCGGCGTGCCGCGCTCGACCACGACGCCCTCGTCGAAGAACGAGACCTGATCGGCGACCTCGCGCGCGAAGCCGAGCTCGTGCGTGACGACCGCCATCGTCCAGCCCTCGCCCGCGAGCTCGGTCATGACGGCGAGCACCTCGCCGACGAGCTCGGGATCGAGCGACGACGTCGGCTCGTCGAACAGCAGCATCGACGGCTGCAGGGCGAGCGCCCGCACGATGCCGACGCGCTGCTGCTGGCCGCCGGAGAGCGACGAGGGGTACGCGTCGGCCTTCTCGCGCAGCCCGACGCGCTCGAGCAGGCCCAGCGCCTCGGCCATCACCGTGTCACGATCGCGCCCCTGCACCCGGATCGGCCCGATCGTCACGTTGCCGAGCACCGTCAGGTGCGGGAACAGGTGGTGCTGCTGGAAGACCATCGCCGAGGTGCGGTGCAGGGCGGCGCGCTCCCGCCGCGATCGAGGCCGCGACAGGTCGATCTCGAGCTCGCCGATCCGCAGCGTGCCCGCCTCCGGCTCCTCGAGCCCGTTGAGGGAGCGCAGCACCGTCGTCTTGCCCGAGCCGGAGGGGCCGATGAGCGCGTGCACCGTGCCGGCCTCGATGTCGAGGTCGACGCCGCGGAGCACGTGGTTGTCGCCGAAGGACTTGTGGAGGCCGCGCGCCGACAGCAGCGGGCCGGAGGGCAGCGAGGCGGAGGCGTCAGACGGCATAGCGGTCCAGCTTCTTCTCGAGTCGGTCCTGGCCGGCCGCGAGCACCAGGCAGATGACCCAGTAGATGGCCGCGGCGACGATGTAGATCGTGAGGAACTCGCCGCTCGGCGCCGCGATGCGCTGCGCGACGCGGAAGAGCTCGGTGAAGAGGATCACCGAGCACAGCGAGGTGTCCTTCACGAGCGAGATGAAGGTGTTCGACAGCGGCGGCACCGACACGCGCGCCGCCTGCGGCAGCACGATGCGCCAGAGCGACTGGCCGCGGGACATGCCGATCATCGACGCGGCCTCCCACTGGCCGCGCGGGATCGACAGGATCGAGGCGCGGATGATCTCGGCCGCGTACCCGCCGACGTTCATCGAGAGCGCGATGATGGCGCTCGGCCACGGATCGAGCGTGATGCCGATCTGCGGCATGCCGTAGAAGATCACGAACAGCTGCACGAGCAGCGGGGTGCCGCGGATGGCCGAGATGTAGGCGCGCGCGAGGCCGGAGAGCCACCGGACGCCCGAGATGCGCGCGAGCGCCAGGGCGACGGCGATCACGAGGCCGAGCGCGAACGAGGCGAGCGTGAGCGGGATCGTGCCGGTCACGGCGCCGATCGCGATCGGCCCGAGCGACTCGAGGATCAGCTGCCAGTTCACGCCGCGAGCCTACGGCGTCGGGCCGGACGCCGACGCGGCCCCGGCGAGCGCCGGGGCCGCGAGCGGTGTGCGGGCGTCACGGCTGGGAGACGTCCTCGCCGAAGTAGCGCTCCGAGATCTCGGCGAGCGTGCCGTCCTCGGCGAGCGTGGCGAGCGCCTCGTCGACGGCGGTCACGAGCGACTCGCTGCCGGCGCGGAACGCGAGGGCGTTCTCGCTCGTCTCCTCGGTCTCGGCGATGTCGACGAGGCCGGTCTCGCCGCCCTGCGACTGCACGTAGTCGAGGTAGGTGAGCCGGTCGTTGATCGTCGCGTCGACGCGGCCGGAGCGCAGCAGCTCGGCGGCCTGGGCGAAGCCCTCGACCTCCTCGACGTCGGCGCCCGCCTCGGTCGCGATCTCGGCCCAGTTGCTCGTGAGCGACTGGGCGCTCGTGCGGCCGGCGAGGTCGTCGAACGAGGCGATGTCGCTGCCCTGGGGGACGATGAGCACGCCTGGCGAGTACGTGTAGGGCTCGCTGAAGACGTAGCGCTCGAGGCGCTCGGGCGTGATGGAGACCTGGTTGGCGATCACGTCGACGCGGCCCGCGTCGAGCGCGGCGAAGATGGCGTCCCACGGCGTCTCGACGAACTCGACCTCGACGCCGAGCTCCTCGGCGACCGCGGTGATGATCTCGACGTCGTAGCCGGTGAGCTCGCCGGCGCCGCCCTCGTGGAACGAGAAGGGCGAGTAGGTGCCCTCGGTGCCGACGACGAGCGTGCCGGCCTCCTGCACCTGCTCGATCGTCAGGCCGGTCGACGCCTCACCGCTCGGGGCGGGCTCGCCGCTCGCGGCGGGCTGGCCGGTCGAGCAGCCCGCGAGGGCGACGGAGGCGGCGGCGATGGCCGCGACGGGGGCGAGCTGGGACTGGATCGTGCGGGGGCCAGGCATGAGCGCTCCTTCTTGGGGGTATTGACCCATCTTAGGACGAGCGAGGCCGCCCGGGTGTTCCCGGGCGGCCTCGTGACGATCCGTGACAGATCACTCCAGGTAGTCGCGGAGCTGCTGCGACCGCGACGGGTGGCGCAGCTTCGCCATCGTCTTCGACTCGATCTGGCGGATGCGCTCGCGCGTCACGCCGAACGTGTCGCCGATCTGGTCGAGCGTCTTCGGCATGCCGTCGCCCAGGCCGAAGCGCATGCGGATGACGCCCGCCTCGCGCTCCGAGAGGGAGTCGAGCAGCGACTCGAGCTGGCGCTGCAGCATCGTGAAGCCGACCGCGTCGGCCGGGACGACCGCCTCGGTGTCCTCGATGAGGTCGCCGAACTCACTGTCGCCGTCCTCGCCGAGGGGCGTGTGCAGCGAGATGGGCTCGCGGCCGTACTTCTGCACCTCGATGACCTTCTCGGGGGTCATGTCGAGCTCGCGCGCCAGCTCCTCCGGGCTCGGCTCGCGGCCGAGGTCCTGCAGCATCTGGCGCTGCACGCGGGCGAGCTTGTTGATGACCTCGACCATGTGCACCGGGATGCGGATGGTGCGGGCCTGGTCGGCCATGGCGCGGGTGATGGCCTGCCGGATCCACCACGTCGCGTAGGTCGAGAACTTGAAGCCCTTCGTGTAGTCGAACTTCTCGACGGCACGGATGAGGCCCAGGTTGCCCTCCTGGATGAGGTCGAGGAACTGCATGCCGCGACCGGTGTAGCGCTTCGCGAGCGAGACTACGAGGCGCAGGTTCGCCCCCAGCAGGTGGCTCTTGGCGCGCTGGCCGTCGCGGGCGATGCGCGTGAGGTCGCGCTTCATCTGCCAGTCGAGGTTCGGCTCCATCGAGAGCTTCTCCTCGGCGAAGAGCCCGGCCTCGATGCGCATGGCGAGGTCGACCTCCTGCTCGGCGTTCAGCAGCGCGACCTTGCCGATCTGCTTGAGGTAGTCCTTGACCGGGTCGGCCGTGGCGCCGGTGATCTGCGTGGCGGCAGGCTCGTCGTCGTCGCCCGAGAGGCGCATGGCGCCGGTCGGGAGCTTCTCGACGTGGACCGCCTCCTCCTCCTCGGCCTCCTCGACCTCCTCGGTGACCTCCTCGGTCTCCGGCTCCTCGGTCGCAGCTGCCTTGCGGCGGCCCCCGCGGGCAGCGGGAGCAGCGGCGGCCGGAGCGGCCTTCTTGGCGGCGGCGGTCTTCGCGGCGGTGGTCTTCGCGGTCGTGGCCTTCGCCGCTGCAGGCGCCTTTGCCGCAGTGGTCTTGGCTGCAGTCGTCTTGGCCGCAGCGGTCTTCGCCGCCGTGGTCTTTGCCGCGGTCGTCTTGGCGGCCGGCGCCTTCTTGGCGGGCGTCGCGTCCGCCGCGGGCGCGGCGGCCTGCTCGGCGTCAGTCGCGGCAGCGGCCTTCGTCGAGGTACGACGCGTCGTCGTGGTCGTTTCCTTGGCTGGCATGCGTCCTCCGCAGGTCTCAGGCACCCAGGCTTCGGGGCAGTCGAATGACCCATGTCAAGTCCGTGCGGCAGCACAACCTCGACTGGGTCGGTCTTGACAGTATAGCGCCGGGTATGGCATACGCATTCCCAGGTTGCCGGTCGGGCGCGGCGACGGCGCGATCAGCGGCCGCGGCGCCGCATCCACCGCGCGATGGCGGTCCACACCGGGCCGACCTCGATGCCCTCCTCGCGCATCCGCGAGCGGGTGATGCGGCGCGTCCGCACGATCATCACGAGGCCGATCGCGAGCACGACGAGCTGCGAGGCGAGCGCGATGCGGAAGCCCTCCCAGTCGTAGACGCCGACCGCCTCACCACCGGCGGCGCGGGCGGCGTGCACGGCGTCGAGGATGATGCCGATGGCGGGCATGAGCGCGAACGACGCCATGAAGCCGCCGATGTTCACGACGCCGTTCGCCGAGCCGAGCACGCGCAGCGGGTTGAACGTGCGGGCGAAGTCGAAGCCGACCGTCGAGCCGGGCCCGGCGATGCCGAGCACGACCACGAGCACGATGACGAGCCAGGTGGGCGGATGCCCGGGCCAGACGAGCACGGTCGTCCAGGTCGCGACGACGAGGCCGACGATCGCGAGCACGAGCGTCGAGCGCCGGAGCGGGAAGCGCGCCGTCGCGATGCCGACGATCGGGCCGACGACCATGCCCGTGCCGACGACGATCGCCATGAGGCCGGCCGCCTGGCCGCGCTCGTAGCCGAGCCCCTCGACGAGCATCGGGTAGCCCCACAGCAGCAGGAAGACGTTCGTCGAGCCGAGCAGCGAGAAGTGGGTCCAGAAGCCGAGCCGCGTGCCGGGCTGCCGCATGGCGCTCCGCAGCCGCGGCCACCAGCCCACCGGCACGTCGATCGAGCCGGTCGCGGGCGCCCCGCCCTTCGGGGCGTCGAAGACGATGAGCAGCACGAGCACGAGCGCGACGGCGCCGACGATCGCGAGCGAGCCGAACGAGAGCGTCCAGCCCACCTGGTGGAGCAGCCAGGCGAACGGCACGACCGAGAGCAGCTGGCCCAGCTGGCCGGTGGTCGCCGTCCACTGCGACATCTGCGCCACGATCGGCCCGCGGAACCAGCCCGACTGCAATCGGATGACCGAGATGAAGGTCGCGGCGTCACCGATGCCGAGCAGGATGCGGCCGGCGATCGCGAGCGGCAGCTCCTCGGCGAGCGCGACCATCGTCTGGCCGCCGACCATGACGGCGGCGCCGCTCGCGATCAGGACGCGCGGGCCGTAGCGGTCGACGAGCACGCCCACCGGGATCTGCATCGCGGCGTACACGCCGACCTGCACCGCGCCGAGCGTCGACAGCAGCGTGGCCTGCACCTCGAACCGCTCCGCGGCGGCCGGCCCCGCGACGCCCAGCGAGGAGCGGTGCAGGATCGCGACCATGTACGCGATCGCGCCGACCCCCCAGACGATCCAGGAGCGGGCGCTGTTCATCCGAGCGGGTCCGCCCCGGGGCGCCGTCGCTGCTGCAGGTAGCGCTCGAGCTCCTCGGCGATCTCGTCGGCGCTCGGCAGCGAGCCGTCCTCGTCGGTGAGCGGCGACCGCACCGACGACTGCGCCATGAACGCGTCGTAGCGCGCCTCGAGCGAGTGGACGATGCGCTGCAGCTCCTCGTTCGTCTCCATCTGCTGCGCGACGAGCTGCTGGAACTCGCGGTCGGCCTGCCGCAGCTCCTCGGTGCGGAACGCGAGCGACGTCGCGCTCGTCACGCCCTCGAGCGCTGCGAGCGCGGGCCCCGCCGACCCGGACTCCCCCACGTAGTGCGGCACGAGCACCGTGAAGGTCGTGACCGGCGCGATGCCGTGCAGCCGGTGCTCGATGCGGTGGATCACGGAGCCGGGCACCTGCGAGACCGGGCGCCAGGCCGAGTACTGCTCGATGAGCTCCGCGCGGTTGCCGGAGACGGTCGAGACGAGCGGTCGGGTGTGCGGCACCGGCATGCCGATCGAGGTGATGATCGTCGTCGACGCCACGTCGAGCCGCTCCATGAGCTCGAGCAGCGCATCCGTGAACCGCTCCCACATCCAGTCGGGCTCAGGGCCCGTGAGCAGCAGGAAGGGGGCGCCCGCGTCGTCCTCGACCACGAGCAGCGTGAGCGAGTGCGGCAGGTACTCCTCGATCTTGTCCTCGTTGAAGAGGATGCGCGGACGCCGCGACCGGTGGTCGATGAGGATGTCGGTGTCGAACTCGACGATGCTGCGGTGCGGCAGCGTGTCGAGGATCGCGGCGGCCGCGGCCTCCGCGGCGGCGCCGGCGTCCACGAATCCGTGGATCGCGATCACGAGGTCGAGGCCGTGCGGCACCGTCTCGAGGTCCTCGAGGGCCAGGGTCAGGTCGCGCGGATCGAACACCCCTCCAGCCTAGCGACGCCGGGCGCCGCACCCGCCGGGCGCCGGTATCCTCGTGACCCATGCCGATCCCCGCACTGTCCATCATCGCCAGCGCCGACGACGCGACCGCCGAGCTCGTCGTGCACGGCGTGCTCGCCGGCGACGCCCCGGAGGTCCCCGGCTTCGACGCCGAGCTGCTCACCGCGCTGGGCGTGACGGGCAAGCGGGAGCAGATCGTCCGCGCGGTGGTCGACGGCCGCCGGGTCGCGTTCGCCGGCCTCGGCGACGACGTGTCGCCCATCCGGCTCCGCGAGGTCGCGGGTGCCGCGGTGCGCGCGCTGCGCGACGTGCCGTCGATCGCGCTCTCCCTGCCGGTGACCACGAGCGACGACGTGCTCGCGGTGCTCGAGGGGGCGGCGCTCGGCGCCTACCGCTTCTCGGGCCTCAAGCGCGCCGAGGCGCCCAAGGTGTGCGAGATCGCCGTGGTCGCTGGCGCCGCCGACGTGGCCGCCTCGGTCGTCACCGACGCGACGATCGCCGCGCAGGCCGTCTGGACCACGCGCGACCTCGCGAACACCCCGCCCAACCTGCTGAGCCCGGTGGAGTTCGCCGACCGCGTCGCCGCCGAGGCGCCCGACGCCGGGCTCACCGTCGTCGTGCGCGACGAGGAGCGCCTCCGCCGCGAGGGCTTCGGCGGCATCCTCGGCGTCGGCCAGGGCTCGAGCCGCCCGCCCCGGCTCGTCACGGTCGAGCACGCCCCCGAGAGCGCCACCCGCCACGTCGTGCTCGTCGGCAAGGGCATCACGTTCGACTCGGGCGGCCTCTCGCTGAAGCCCGCCGCCTCCATGCAGCACATGAAGTACGACATGACGGGTGCTGCGACGGTCTACGCGGTGACCGTCGCCGCAGCCGCGCTCCACCTGCCGATCCGCGTGACCGCGCACCTGTGCCTCGCCGAGAACCTCGTCTCGTCGACGTCGATGCGCCCCGACGACGTCATCACGATGCGCGGCGGCACGACGGTCGAGGTGACGAACACCGACGCGGAGGGCCGGCTCGTCATGGCGGACGGCCTCGTGCTCGCGAGCGAGGCGCAGCCCGACGCGATCATCGACGTCGCGACCCTCACGGGCGCGCAGCAGGTCGCCCTCGGCGACCGCGTCAGCGGCATCATGGGCAACGACGGCGCCTTCGTGGACGCGGTCGTCACCGCGTCGCGCGCCGCCGGCGAGCTCGTCTGGCCGATGCCGATCCCGGAGGAGATGCTCGGGATGCTCGACTCGGAGGTCGCCGACCTGGCGAACGCCAAGGTCGGCAACCGCGCGGGCGGCATGCTCGTCGCCGCCGCCTTCCTGGCGGAGTTCGTCGGCGAGCGCGACGGCGCGCCCATCCCGTGGGCGCACCTCGACATCGCTGGCCCCTCCACGAACAACGGCTCGCCCTTCGGCCACACCCCGTCGGGCGCGACGGGCGTGACCGTGCGCGGCCTCATCCGCACGCTCGCGACGATGGCCCGCGAAGCCGAGTAGGCGCCCACCGACCGGTGATCGCCGAGGGCGCACGGGGCTCGCCCCGCGCGCACCGCGCCACGCAGATGCATCCGACTAGGCTGAGACGGGCAAGACCTGCCCTGCACCGCCACGTCCACCGGCGCGGCAACGAAGACTCATAAGGAGCTAGTGCGTGTCCGATCAGAGCTTTGACATCGTCGTCCTGGGTGGAGGCAGCGCGGGCTACGCCGTCGCGCTGCGCGCCGTGCAGCTCGGCAAGACCGTCGCGATCGTCGAGAAGGACAAGCTGGGCGGCACGTGCCTCCACAAGGGCTGCGTCCCCACCAAGGCGATGCTGCACTCGGCGGAGGTCGCCGACGTCGTGCGCGAGTCCGGCGAGGCCGGCGTGCAGGCGGAGCTGCAGGGCATCGACATCGAGCGCGTGACCGCGTTCCGCGAAGGCATCGTCGCCAAGAAGTTCAAGGGCCTGCAGGGCCTCATCAGCGCCAAGGGCATCAAGGTGTTCGCCGGCGAGGGCCGCCTCGCGTCGCCCACGACCGTGCAGGTCGGCGACGAGACGCTCACGGGCAAGAGCATCGTGCTCGCGACGGGCTCGTACCCGAAGTCGCTCCCCGGCCTCGAGATCACCGGCAACGTCATCACGAGCGAGCAGGCGCTGCAGCTCGACTGGATCCCGCAGCGCGTCGCGATCCTCGGCGGCGGCGTCATCGGCGTCGAGTTCGCGAGCGTCTGGCGCTCGTTCGGCGTCGAGGTGACGATCATCGAGGGCCTCCCCCACCTCGTGCCCAACGAGGAGGAGTCGATCTCGAAGCAGTTCGAGCGCGCCTACAAGAAGCGCGGCATCCAGTTCAAGCTCGGTGCCCGCTTCTCTGGCGTGACGCAGGACGACAGCGGCGTGCACGTGTCGCTCGAGAACGGCGAGACGATCGACGCCGACCTGCTGCTCGTGGCCGTCGGCCGCGGCCCGGTGACGGCGGACCTCGGCTACGAGGAGGTCGGCGTGCAGCTCGACCGCGGCTACGTCACGGTCGACGAGCGCCTCCAGACGTCCGTGCCGGGCGTCTACGCGGTCGGCGACATCGTCCCCGGCCTGCAGCTCGCGCACCGCGGCTACCAGCAGGGCATCTTCGCCGCCGAGCAGATCGCCGGCCTCGAGCCGCGCCCGGTCGCCGACGTCAACATCCCGAAGGTGACCTACTCGGACCCCGAGGTCGCGTCCGTGGGCTACACCGAGGCGAAGGCCAAGGAGCAGTACGGCGACGATCAGATCGAGACGTACGAGTACTCGCTCGGCGGCAACGCGAAGAGCGAGATCGTCGGCACGACCGGCTCGGTGAAGGCCGTGCGCGTGAAGGACGGCCCCGTGGTCGGCGTGCACATGATCGGCCGCCGCGTCGGCGAGCTCATCGGCGAGGCGCAGCTCATCGTGAACTGGGAGGCGTACCCCGAGGACGTCTCGCAGCTGATCCACGCCCACCCGACGCAGCACGAGGCCCTGGGCGAGACCATGCTCAAGCTCGCGGGCACGCCCCTGCACGCCATCTGATCGACAGCCACAGGAGACACGAAGCATGACTGACATCCAGCTCCCCGCACTGGGCGAGAGCGTCACCGAGGGCACGATCACCCGCTGGCTCAAGGCGGTGGGCGACGAGGTCGCCGTCGACGAGCCCATCGTCGAGGTCTCGACCGACAAGGTCGACACCGAGGTGCCGTCGCCGGTCGCCGGCACGCTCACCGAGATCCTCGCCGAGGAGGACGACACCGTCGACGTCGGCGCCGTCATCGCGCGCATCGGCGACGCGGGCGACGCTCCGGCGCAGGACGCGCCCGCCGAGGAGGCCCCGGCCGCCGAGGCCGCCACCGCCGGCACCGACAGCGAGGCCGACCAGGAGGCCGACGACGAGTCGGCCGCCGAGGCGCAGGACTCGCCGTCGCAGCAGGCCGACGCAGCGCAGGCGTCGCAGCAGCAGGCCGACCCCGTCGCGCAGGCCCAGGACACCGACCAGGCTGAGATCTCGCCGACCGAGACGCAGGAGGCGGGCACGAAGCCGTCCGGCGGCGGTGCCGAGATCACGCTCCCCGCGCTCGGCGAGAGCGTCACCGAGGGCACGATCACGCGCTGGCTCAAGGCCGTCGGCGACACCGTCGAGGTCGACGAGCCCATCGTCGAGGTCTCGACCGACAAGGTCGACACCGAGGTGCCGTCGCCGGTCGCCGGCACGATCACCGAGATCCTGGCGAACGAGGACGACACCGTGGACGTCGGCGCCGTGATCGCGCGCATCGGCGACGCCGGCAGCGAGCCGGCCCCCGCGCCGGCCGCCGACGAGCCGTCCGAGCAGGCGTCCGGTGCCCAGCCGGTCCCCGCCGAGGACGACGTGATCCCGGGCGCCGGCACCGAAGAGGTGGGCGTCGAGCAGGAGGAGATCGCCAAGGAGGCGATCGCCGAGGAGGCCCCCAAGCAGGAGGCGCCGAAGCAGGAGGCTCCGAAGCAGGAGGCGCCGAAGCAGGCGCCTGCCGCGCCCTCGCAGCCGAAGGCTCCCGCGGCCCCCGCGCCGAAGGCCGCTCCGGCAGCACCCGCGCCGTCCGCAGCTCCCTCGGCACCGACGGGCGGCTCGCCGTACGTCACGCCGATCGTGCGCAAGCTCGCGAACGAGAAGGGCGTCGACCTGGCGTCCCTCACCGGGACGGGCGTGGGCGGCCGCATCCGCAAGGAGGACGTGCTCGCCGCAGCTGAGTCCGCAGCCCAGGCTCCGGCCGCCGAGGCGGCGCCGTCGCAGGCGCCCGCCGAGGTCGAGGTCTCGCCGCTCCGCGGCACGACCGCGCCGATGTCGCGCCTCCGCAAGGTGGTCGCGAAGCGCGCGGTCGAGTCGATGCAGACGCTCGCCCAGCTCACGACGGTCGTCGAGGTCGACGTGACGAAGGTCGCGCAGCTCCGCGAGGCCAAGAAGGCGGCGTTCCAGCAGGAGACCGGCAGCAAGCTCACCTTCCTGCCGTTCTTCACGCAGGCCGCCGTGCAGGCGCTCAAGTCGCACCCGCTCATCAACTCGACGGACGACGGTGAGCAGATCACCTACCCGGCCACCGAGAACCTGGCGATGGCGGTCGACACCGAGCGCGGCCTGCTGACCCCGGTCATCCGCGACGCGAGCTCGAAGAGCATCCGCGAGCTGACGGCCGAGATCGCGGACCTCGCGCAGCGCACGCGCGACAACAAGCTGAGCCCGGACGAGCTCGCCGGCGGCACCTTCACGCTGACGAACACGGGCTCGCGCGGCGCGCTGTTCGACACCCCCGTGGTCTTCCAGCCGCAGCGCGCCATCCTCGGCGTCGGCACGGTCGTGAAGCGCCCGGTCGTCGTGTCGGTCGACGGGCAGGACTCGATCGCCATCCGCTCGATGGTGTACCTGGCCCTGTCGTACGACCACCGCATCATCGACGGTGCCGACGCGGCCCGCTACCTGGGACAGGTCAAGGCGCGCCTGGAGTCGGGCGCCTTCGAGGTCTAGCCGCTAGGGCGCCGGCCAGGCGTCACGCAGGGTCCAACCGGCCTCGGTGCTCATCACGAGCACCGAGGCCGGTGCTCGTTCCGAGACCACCCGCAGCAGCCACGCGTCGCCCAGGCGCTGCACGAGCTCGAGCCGCGCGTCGTCCGGCATGCGCCAGGGCGACGCGGCCGTGAGCTGCGGGCTGTCGGGCTCGTGGAGGCCGACGAGGCATGCGGCGTCGCCGGCGGCGAGGCAGGCCTCGCGCTCGGCGAGCAGCAGCGCCGCGCCCGCGACCGGATCGTCTGTCATCGCCTCTGGCTGCGGCTGCGGCGAGCCGGTCGGCGAAGCGGTCGGCGAGGCCGTCGGCGGGGCCTGGGCGTCGCTGCGCCCTGTCGCTCGGCTCCCCTCGTCCGCCGCGCCCGGCGCGGGCAGCAGCAGTGCGAGCGCGACCGCCGCGACGCCGCCGACCGCGACGGCCCAGAACCGCGGGCGCACGGCAGCGAGGCTCCGCGCGGCGGCACCGCTACCGGGCCGCGGCATGCGCGCCGCGACCCGCTCGAGCAGCACCGCCGCGCGCGCCCACACCGCTTCGAGCCCCTCCGCACGGATGCGTCTGCGCACCTGCGTCGTGGCGACCGCTGGGCCGACGCCCGGCTCGAGAACGAGGGGCAGCGCCGGCCAGGCCTCGAGCAGCGCGCTGGCTGCGGCCGCGAGGTCGCGGGCGTCGATCGCTCGCAGGGCGGCATCGGGCAGCGCCTCGCCGCGCGCCGCCAGCACCGCCTCGGCGAGCGAGCGCCACGCATCGGCATCCGCTGCGACCCCGGCGCTGCCCTCCCGCCAGGCGATCGACGGCCTCGTCGCCTCGACGCGCGCGCCCTCGCCGGTGAGGAGCGGCGCGCCGTCGGCGTCGAGCCGCACGTGCTGCGCACTGACGGCGCCCGCCGTCGCCCCGACCGCGTGCAGCGCGCCCAGGGCCGCCGCGATCGGCGCGAGCGCGGTCACCGCCTCGCCCGGGTCGGGTGCACCTCTATCGCGCAGCCAGTCGGCCAGGTCGTGCGGCAGCAGCGGCCGCACGACGACCACCCCCGCGTCCGTGGCGACGTCGAGGATCGGCACGAGGTGCGGATGATCGGCGAGGAGCAGCGCCTCGACCTCGCGGGCGAGGAGCGCCTCCTCCCCCGGCATGCTGCGGTGCAGCTCGACGCCCGAGCCCGACGCGTCGGCCGCCACCCACACCTCGCGCTCGCCGGTGCGTCGCAGCAGGCGCACGAGCGGATGGCCGGCGATCGTCGGCCCGTCCTCCCTGTCGGCTCCCCCGTCCGCTGCGGCCGCGTCGTCCGCCGAGGCCGCCTCGTCCGCCGCAGCCGTCTCGTCCACCTGGTCCACGCCCCGGACCCTGCCAGGGCAGGCCGCATCCGCGTGGGGGTCCGGTCGCTGCCTGTGGAGAGCGAGGCACCCGCGCGCCGGTATCCTGTCGTCATGGCACGCGACAGCGAGAAGGAGCCCGGCAGGCTCAAGACGATGTGGTCCATCTTCGAGATGACCCGCAGGAACGACCGGCTCGCGCTGCCGCTGCTGCTGGCGGCGTTCTTCGGCCCCATCGTGATCATCACGGTGCTCGCGATCGTCTTCCGCCAGGACACGCTCTTCCTGATCCTCTGGATCATCAGCGGCGTGCTCATCGGCCTGATGCTCATGATGATGACGCTCACGTGGCGTGCCGAGAAGATCGCGTTCGCGCAGATCGAGGGCCGCCCCGGCGCGGTCGGCGCCGTGCTGAAGAACGGCCTGCGCGGCAACTGGACGACGAGCGAGATGCCCGTGGGCGTCAACCCGCGCACGCAGGACGCCGTCTACCGCGCTGTCGGCAAGCCCGGCGTCGTGCTCATCGCCGAGGGCCCGCGCGAGCGACTGTCGCGCCTGCTCGGCGAGGAGAAGCGCAAGGTCAAGCGCATCGTGCCGAACGTGCCGATCCACGTCATCGAGATCGGCCCCGACTCCGAGCTCGAGCTGCGCAAGCTCACGCGCGCCATGCGGCGCCTCAAGCGCACGCTCAGCCGGGCAGAGGTGATGGCCGTCGCGAACCGCCTCACCTCCCTCGGCCAGGCGAGCCTGCCCATCCCGAGGGGCATCGATCCCCGCCGTGTGCGGCCCGGTCGCCCCCGCTGACGTAACACCGCCGAAACATCGGCGTCACGGGCGGGCAACGGCTCCTGCGTAGCGTCGATGCCAAGGCATCCGCCCCACCCCCAAAGTCAAGGAGCACCATGTTCAAGGATTCGTCCGAGGTCCTCGCCTACATCAAGGCAGAGGAGGTGCGCTTCCTCGACATCCGCTTCACGGACCTGCCGGGTGTGCAGCAGCACTTCAACATCCCCGCGTCCACGGTCGACGAGGAGTTCTTCACCGTCGGCCAGCTGTTCGACGGCTCGTCGATCCGCGGCTTCGCGAACATCCACGAGTCCGACATGCAGCTCATCCCGGATGTGACGACGGCCTACGTCGACCCCTTCCGCGAGCACAAGACGCTCGTCATGATCTTCGACATCTACAACCCGCGCACCGGTGAGATCTACCACCGCGACCCGCGGCAGGTCGCGCACAAGGCCGAGCAGTACCTGGCCTCGACCGGGATCGCCGACACCGCGTTCTTCGCCCCCGAGGCGGAGTTCTACGTCTTCGACGACGTGCGCTACTCGGTCACGCAGAACCAGTCGTTCCACTCGGTCGACTCCGAGGAGGGCGCCTGGAACTCGGGTCGCGTCGAGGAGGGCGGCAACCTGGGCAACAAGACGCCCTACAAGGGCGGCTACTTCCCCGTCTCGCCGGTCGACAAGCAGGCCGACCTCCGCGACGACATCGTCCTGAAGCTCGAGGGCATCGGCCTGCAGGTCGAGCGCAGCCACCACGAGGTGGGCACCGGCGGCCAGGCCGAGATCAACTACCGCTTCAACACGATGGTCAAGGCGGCCGACGAGATCCTCGCCTTCAAGTACATCGTGAAGAACACGGCCGAGCAGTGGGGCAAGACGGCCACGTTCATGCCGAAGCCGCTCTTCGGCGACAACGGCTCGGGCATGCACACGCACCAGTCGCTGTGGCTCGACGGCAAGCCGCTCTTCTTCGACGAGAACGGCTACGGCAACCTCTCCGACCTCGCTCGCTGGTACATCGGCGGCCTGCTCGCGCACGCCCCCGCGGTGCTCGCGTTCACGAACCCGTCGATCAACTCGTACCGCCGCCTCGTGAAGGGCTTCGAGGCGCCGGTCAACCTGGTCTACTCGGCCGGCAACCGCTCGGCGGCCGTCCGCATCCCGATCACGGGCTCGAACCCCAAGGCGAAGCGCATCGAGTTCCGCGCTCCCGACGGCGCCTCGAACCCGTACCTCGCCTTCGCTGCGCAGATGATGGCCGGCCTCGACGGCATCAAGAACCGCATCGAGCCGCACGAGCCCGTCGACAAGGACCTCTACGAGCTGCCTCCTGAGGAGGCCAAGGACATCCCCCAGGTGCCCGGCACGCTCGAGGAGGCGCTCGTCGCGCTGGAGCAGGACCACGAGTTCCTGCTCGAGGGCAACGTGTTCACGAAGGACCTCATCGACACCTGGGTCGCGATGAAGCGCGAGTCCGAGATCCTGCCGATGGCGCTCCGTCCGCACCCGTTCGAGTTCGAGCTCTACTACGGGGTCTGACGCTTCTAGACTGCTGGGCCGGGTTCCTTGGGGGGACCCGGCCCAGCTTCATGTCGCGGTCCGCCCGGAGTCCGCAAGGATCTCCGCGTGCGCATCCAGCACACCCGCGGCGCGATGAGCCGCGACGCGTAGCAGCGCCGCAGATCGTGGATGCGGAACCGCGCGCGCAACCCGTTGACCGTCTCGGGCGTGCACGGCGTCACCCTGCACGACGGTCCACTTGTGTGCCGCTGGCCCCGTCGCGAGCGCTCACGCCGGACGACACTCAGAGACATGACGAGTCAGCCGGCACACATCGCGACGGCGTCCGGCACCCTCTGGGGGCTGTCCGGTGTCGTTGCGTTCTCGTTCACCGTCATCTTCACGCGTATCGCGGTGGACGAGCTCGATCCGCTCTTCGTCGGTGCTGCTCGCGCAGTCGTCGCGGCGGCGATCGCTGGCGCCGTGCTCGTCGCCACCCGTCAGCGCCTCCCGAGCGGAGCGCAGTGGGCACGGTTGGCGATCGTCGCCGGTGGCGTGGTCGTCGGGTTCCCGCTGCTCACCTCCTACGCGCTCACCACCGCGCCCGCGAGCCATGGCGCGATCGTCATCGCGCTGCTGCCTGCCGCGACCGCCATCGCGGCGGTCCTGCGCCTTCGCGAACGGCCGGGAGTCGTGTTCTGGATCGCCGCCGCCGTCGGCGCGGTCGCGGCTGCCGTCTTCGCCTCGCTCGGCAACGGGGGCTTCGGGACCATCCGACCGTCGGACGTGCTCCTGCTCGCAGCGGTGGCAGCCGCGGCGATCGGCTATGCCGAGGGCGGCGTGCTCTCGCGCGAGCTCGGTGCTTGGCAGACCATCTCCTGGGCGCTCGTCGTCGTGTCGCCGTTGACGATCTGCCTCACCGCCGCTTCCGCGACGATCGATCCTCCCCACGCGGGCGCATCCAGCTGGCTCGCGCTCGCGTACCTCGCGATCGTGAGCATGTTCCTGGGCTTCATCGCCTGGTACCGCGGGCTCGCGATCGGGCCCATGACGCAGGTGAGCCAGCTCCAGCTCGTGCAGCCCGTCCTGACGCTCGCTTGGGCCGCGGTCATCCTCGGCGAGCCACTGAGCCTGCCGACAGTCCTGGGCGGGGTGACCGTGATCGCCTGCGCCGCCGTGGCAGTGCGCGCACGCCAGCGCCCGCTGCGCGCGCAGGTCGCGGGCGCTGGCCGGGATGGCAGGCCTCTGCGGCACACGCGGTCGGGACGGCCGGTCGCCGCCCGCGAGTGATCGCCGGCTCGCGTGCTCGTCGAGCGCGAGCACGCCGTCGTGCGCATGCTCGAGCGAGCCCCGCTCTCCGATGAGGCGTCGCACGCCGAGATCGGGGTCCGGCGCGATCGTGCCGCTGACGTCGTTCGCTCTTGAGGTGCTGTTCACCTGTGCGCGCCGCGTTCTGGAACGGCGTTGTGGCACGATGTGGCGGTGACGACGAACATCGACCGCGAAGAGGTCATCGTGCAGGTCAGCGGGAAGCTGGAGGCTTCGCACCCGGATTGGGACGCGGCGGAGATCGAGCGGGTGGCGCGCGAGGAGCTGGCGGCGATCGCGGACAGCCCCGTGCAGGACTTCCTGCTCGTGCTGACCGAGCGGGCGACGAGGAAGCGGCTGAAGACGCGCGTCGACGAGCGCCGAGCCTAGCCGCGGCGGCGCCTGAGGAGTCGCGCCTCGAGGATCGCTTCGATCTCAGCGAAGCGTGCGGCGTGAGGTCTGGCCCCGGGGTCTGTTCGGGGCGACGCAGGAAGACGTCCGAGCTCTGCAAGCAGCTCGCGGAGCCGCTCGTGGAGTCGATCCCCTGGGATGGTGCCGGGCCGCCCGTTGACGCTCATGCTGCGAACGTAGCGCGAGAAGAGCGTCTCGGAGCGGACAGCCACCGAACGGTGCGTGAACATCCGTGGTCGAGACCGCAGGGGGACTCGTCCCGGCCTCGCTTGTCACTGGAGCTGGACGCATGTGCGCTCGATCGGTCTGAGCGCCTCGCCGGTCGCGAGGGGGCCTCGGCGCCCCACTCAGCCCGGTCGAACTCGCGGCCCCGGTCGAACTCGCGGCCCCGGTCGCCCGAGAGGGCTCAGACCGCGACGGCGTTGCCGCAGATGCCGCAGACCTCGTACTCGCGGCGGCCCCAGCGGGCGAGCGGGATGAAGAAGAGCGTTAACTGCTTCGATTCGCGCGTGCGGCCCCAGACCGTGGTGTTGTGGCAGCGCATGCACGTGCGGGTCTCGCCGGGGCCGAGGTCCTGCTGCTTGGCGCCGAAGCCGAAGATGAAGAACATCGGGCCAGCGTAGGTGGGCTGGCTGGGAGGTAGGTCGCCTCGATGCGCGCCGTCGGTGCTGCTCCACGGTTGTCAGGCAGGGCGTCTCGATACGCGCCTTCGGTGCTACTCGACGGGCAGGTGGGAACTACTCGACGAGCAGGGGGTCAGTCCTCGTAGAAGCGGCGCTCGAAGACGCGGCGGGCGCGCCGGGTCGCGGCGAGGTAGTGCTCCTCCAGGTCGCGAGCCGAGCCCGACGGCATCCCGACGAGCCGCGCGACCGCCTCGAGCTCGCCGCGGTCGACCGGCAGGAGGTCGATCGTGCGCGCACGAGCGAGCGCGAGCCCGTTGCGGATGCGGGTGGCGAGCTGCCACGCCTCCCGCAGCACCTCGACATCGCGGTCCGAGAGCAGCTCCTCGCGGGCGGCGGCGGCGAGCGCCTCGAGCGTCGACGGCGTCCTGAGGCTCGGCAGGCGTCCCGCGTGGCGCAGCTGCAGCAGCTGCACGAGCCACTCGACGTCGCTGAGCGCGCCGTCGCCGAGCTTCAGGTGGCGCCTGCGATCCGCGTTCTGCGGCAGCCGCTCGGCCTCGACGCGCGCCTTGATGCGACGCACCTCGCGCACCGACGACGCGGGGAAGTCGCGCGGGTACCGGCGCTCGTCGATGACCGCCATGAGCTCGGCCGCGAGCCCCTCGTCGCCCGCGAACGGCCGCGCGCGCAGCAGCGCCTGCGCCTCCCACGGCTCCGACCAGCGCTCGTAGTAGGCGCGGTAGCTCTCGACGGTCCGCACGAGCGGTCCCTGCCTGCCCTCGGGCCGCAGCCCAGCATCCAGCTCGAACGGCAGCGTCGGGTCGGCGAGCGTCTCCTGCACGCGGCGGATGACGGCGGTCGCCGCCGCGATCGCGTCGCCCTCGCCGCGCGCCACGTGCAGCACGTCGATGTCGCTCCCGAAGCCGATCTCGCGACCGCCCGTGCGGCCCATCGTGATCGTCGCGAGCTCGAGCCCCTCAGGCCGGTGGAGCCGGATCGCCGCGTCGACGAGCGCCGCCGCCATGCCGCTCAGCGCGGCGCCGACGGCACTCTCGTCGATGCGCTGCAGCGCGCTCGCCATCGCGATGCGCAGGTGCTCGCGGCGGCGCAGCGAGCGCAGCGCCTGCCGCACAGCATCCGGGTCCTGGTGCCGCGCGAGCACGGCCGCCGTCTCGTCGCGCAGCGCGGCCTCGCTGCGGGGGCGCAGCTGCTCGTCGCTGTCGAGCCACGAGGCGGCCTCGGGGATGCGCTCCATGAGCGAGGCGATGAGGCGCGACGACGAGAGCAGGTGGCTGAGGCGCTGCGCCGCGACGGGTGAGTCGCGCAGCATCCGCAGGAACCAGGGGCTCTCCCCCAGCGCCTCGCTCAGCCGCCGGAAGGCGAGCAGCCCCATGTCGGGATCGGCGCCCTCGGCGAACCAGCCGAGCAGGACGGGCAGGAGGAGGCGCTGGATCTGCGCGCGACGGCTGACGCCCGCGGTGAGCTCGCCGATGTGCGCGAGCGCGCCCTTGCCGTCGACGTAACCGGAGGCCTGCAGGCGCCGCATGGCGTGCTCGGGGCTCAGCCGCACGTCCTCGTGGCCGAGCGACGCCATCGCGCCGAGCAGCGGCCGGTAGAAGAGCCGCTCGTGCAGCGAGCGCACCGCGCGGCGCGTGGCCTGCCACTGCCGCTCGAGCACGTCGGCGTCGGCGAGCCGCGCGGCCCGCGCGAGCCGGCGCAGGTCGTCCTCGCCGAGCGGCATGAGGTGCGTGCGGCGCATGCGCCAGAACTGGATGCGGTGCTCGAGCACGCGCAGGAACCGGTAGTGGGCGCCGAACTCGAGCCGGTCCGCGCGGCCGATCGTGCCTCGCGCGGCGAGGGCGTCGAGCGCCTCGAGCGTGCCGCGCTGGCGGAGCGACGCGTCGTCGGCGCCGTGCACGAGCTGCAGCAGCTGCACCGTGAACTCCACGTCGCGCAGGCCGCCGGGCCCGAGCTTCAGCTGCCGTCCCACCTCGTCGGCCGGGATGTGCTCGGTGACGCGCTCGCGCATCCGCTGCACCGACTCCACGAAGCCCTCGCGGCTCGACGACTCCCACACCTTCGACCGCACCGACGCCTCGTAAGCCGCGCCGAGCGCCTCGTCGCCGGCGAGGAACCGCGCCTTGAGCAGCGCCTGGAACTCCCACGACTTCGCCCACCGGTCGTAGTAGGCGACGTGGGATGCGAGCGTGCGCGTGAGCGCGCCGTCCTTGCCCTCCGGCCGCAGGTTGCTGTCGACCTCCCACAGCGGCGGCGCAGCCTGGAACTGCGAGCACGCGGCGGCCGTCTCGCGCGCGAGCAGCGTCGCGACCTGCGTGGCGCGCGGATCCTCGAGGTCGTCGGCCTCGTGCACCCAGATGACGTCGACGTCGCTGATGTAGTTGAGCTCGCGCGCGCCCGCCTTGCCCATGCCGATGATCGCGAGCCGCACCCTGTCGGCGTCCGCGCCGAAGCGCTCCCGCGCCGCCGAGCGCGCGATCGCGAGGCCGGCCTCGAGGGCGGCCGCGGCGAGGTCGGCGAGCGCCGCGGAGACCACGTGCACGAAGTCGGCGGGGTCGTCGAGGCGGAGGTCCCAGGCGACGAGCTCGGTGAGGTGGCGCCGGTAGCGGCCGCGCATCGCCGAGACGGCGCGGTCGCGCGGCATCGTCGTGGCGCCGTCCTCGGCCGCGACGGCCTCGAGCATGCTCGCGCGGTAGGTCGCGGCATCGGCGGGCGCCGCGGGCCGCGCGGCGACGTCGAGGTCCTCGGCATGCCGCTCGAGGTGCTCCCCGATCCCGAGCGAGCCGCCGAGCACGCGCACGAGCGACGCGCGCGCCTCGGCGTCGTCGAGCACGTCGCCCAGGTCGATGCCGGCGCGCTCGAGCCGCACGAGCATCTGCAGCGCCGTGTCGGGATCGGCGGAGCGCGCGCACTCGTCGACGAGCCCGTGCAGCGCCTCCGGCAGCTCCGCCAGGCACGCCTCCGCGTTGCTCGGCTCCCGGAAGCCGAGCTGGGCGAGCCGCACCCGGGGAGACGGGACGCGCATGGGCTACAGCGTGAGCAGGTTCGACTCGAGCTCGACGCGCGTCACCTGCGCGCGGTAGCGCTGCCAGTCCTCGCGCTTGTTGCGGACGAAGTACGAGAACACCTGCTCGCCGAGCGTCTCGGCGACGAGCTCCGACTCCTCCATCGCGCCGATGGCGCGGTCGAGGCTCGCGGGCAGCGGCTTGAAGCCGAGCGCCTTGCGCTCCTTGTCGGAGAGCTGCCAGATGTCGTCGACCGCCTCGTCGGGCAGCTCGTAGCCCTCCTCGATGCCCTTGAGGCCCGCGGCGAGCAGCACCGAGAACGCGAGGTAGGGGTTCGCCGCCGAGTCGAGGCCCCGGTACTCGATGCGGGCCGACTGCGCCTTGTTGGGCTTCGAGAGCGGCACGCGCACGAGCGCGGAGCGGTTGTTGTGGCCCCAGCTGACGAAGCTGGGCGCCTCGTCGCCGGACCACATGCGCTTGTAGGAGTTGACGTACTGGTTCGTCACGGCCGTGAACTCGGGCGCGTGGTGCAGCAGCCCCGCCATGAACTGGCGGCCGATCTTCGACAGCCGGTACTGCCCGGATGCGTCGTAGAACGCGTTGCGCTCGCCCTCGAAGAGCGAGAGGTGCGTGTGCATGCCGCTGCCGGGGTGGCCCTCGAACGGCTTCGGCATGAAGGTGGCGTAGACGCCCTCGGACTGGGCGACCTCCTTCACCACCGTGCGGAAGGTCATGATGTTGTCGGCCGTCGAGAGCGCATCCGCGTACCGCAGGTCGATCTCGTTCTGGCCCGGTCCCGCCTCGTGGTGGCTGAACTCGACCGAGATGCCGATGTCCTCGAGCATGCGCACGCTCGCGCGGCGGAAGTCGTGCGCGGTGCCGCCGGGCACGTTGTCGAAGTAGCCCGCGTGGTCGACCGGCTCGGGGTTGGCGACGTCGGCCGACTTGAGCAGGTAGAACTCGCACTCGGGATGCGTGTAGAAGCTGAAGCCGCGGTCGGCCGCCTTCGCGAGCGTGCGCTTGAGCACGTGCCGCGGGTCGGCGGCGGCGGGCTGGCCGTCCGGGGTGGAGATGTCGCAGAACATGCGGGCGGTCGGGTCGACCTCGCCGCGCCACGGGAGGATCTGGAAGGTCGACGGGTCGGCCTTCGCGATGACGTCGGCCTCGGACGAGCGCGAGAGCCCCTCGATCGACGAGCCGTCGATGCCGAGCCCCTCGGTGAAGGCGCCCTCCACCTCGGCCGGGGCGATCGCCACCGACTTCAGCGTGCCCAGCACATCCGTGAACCACAGGCGCACGAACTTCACGCCGCGCTCCTCGATCGTGCGCAGCACGAAGTCTCGCTGCTTGTCCATCCCGTACCTCTCTCTGCCTCCCCTCAGGCTAGTGGTCGCGCAGATGCGTGAGGTTAGGCTCGGAGGCATGGCACAGGGTGGTTCACAGCAGCGTGGCTCAGGACAGGACGAGCAGGCCCAGGCGGCGCAGGCGCCGACCGAGGGCGCGCAGGAGACGGCGGCCCCGTACGGCGGCGGCTCCGCGGGGCCCAAGCGCGTGCGCACGCGCCACTTCTCGCAGGCGAAGCGCGACGGCGTCAAGATCGTCGGGCTCACGAGCTACGACTACCTCTCGGCAGGCATCTTCGACCGCGCGGGCATCGACTTCCTGCTCGTCGGCGACTCGGCCGGCAACACCGTCTTCGGCTACGACACGACCCTGCCCGTCACCGTCGAGGAGCTCATTCCCCTCACCCGCGCCGTCGCGCGCGCCGCGAAGCGGGCGCTCGTCATCGCCGACCTGCCGTTCGGCTCGTACGAGACGAACCCGCGCGAAGCCGTGCACACGGCGATCCGCTTCATGAAGGAGACGGGCGCGCACGCGGTCAAGCTCGAGGGCGGCGAGCGCTCGGCCGAGCAGATCCGACGCATCGTCGAGGCCGGCATCCCGGTCATGGCGCACATCGGCTACACGCCGCAGTCGGAGCACGGGCTCGGCGGGCACGTGATCCAGGCGCGCGGCGACGCCGGCGTCGAGCAGCTGCTGCGCGACGCGCGCGCGGTCGAGGACGCGGGCGCCTTCGCGGTCGTGCTCGAGATGGTGCCCTCGGAGTCGGCGCGACAGGTGACCGAGGCGCTCTCGATCCCCACCATCTCGGTCGGCGCCGGCCCGCACTGCGACGGCCAGCTGCTCGTCTGGAGCGACTGGGCCGGCTTCACGAGCGGCCGCATCCCGAAGTTCGTCAAGCAGTACGCGCAGCTCGCCCAGACGCTCGAGGATGCCGCGGTGTCGTTCCGCGAGGACGTCTCCTCTGGCGCCTACCCGGCGCGCGAGCACGAGTACGAGTAGCCACCCCGTGCGCGTCGCCCTGCTGCTCCGCGGCGTCAACGTCGGCGGTGTCACCGTGCGCTCGGCCGACCTCCGCGCGCTGCTCGCGGACGCGGGGCTCGGTGACGTCGCGACCGTGCTGGCGAGCGGCAACGCGGTCGTGACCGCCGGAAGCGCCGCCACGGCGGCGACGACGGCCGAGGCGGCGCTCGAGGCCCGCTACGGGCGTCGGATCCGCGTGCTCGGGATCGAGGTCGACGCGCTGCAGCGGATCGTCGACGCGTATCCGCACGGCGAGGACGACGAGCACACACCGTACGTGGTGTTCGAGCTCGAGCCCGGGATCGCGGAGGAGCTCGCCGCGCTCGACCCCGGCGAGGGCGAGTCGATCGCCGCGGGCGCGGGCGTCGTGCACTGGGCGAACCCGAAGGGCACCACGCTCACGAGCCCGTTCGCGAAGGCGCTCGAGCGCACTGCGAAGGACCGGGTCACGACGCGCAACGTGCGCACGCTCCGCAAGGTCATCGCCGCCGCCTGAGCCATCGTGTGGTGCAGCAGGAGCACAGACGCGTCGACGGGTAGCAGTCCGCGCGAGCGGTAGCCGCGCGCCACTACCTCTCGCGCGGCGCGCTACCCCTCGTCGTCGCGGGGCTTCGCGCCGCTGCCCCACGAGTCGGCGGCCGCCTCCTCCGCCGCCCACTGCTGCGAGCGCTGCTTGATGATCTCCGGTGCGCGCGCTGCCTCCTCGCGCGACGTGAACGGTCCTGCCCGGTCGTAGCCCGGCGAGACCATGCCCTCCTCGACGACACCCGTCTCGAGGTTGTACCAGTACTCAGCGGCGTTCATGGGGCCGAGCGTAGCCACGTCGGCTCCGCGACTCCAGGGAGCCGGATGCGAGGACGCTCGGCGTCAGTCGTCGTCGCCGCGCGCCGAGCGCTCGGCCGCCTGCACCGTGATCGCCGCCTGCGCGAGCGCGAGGTGGCTGAGCGCCTGCGGCAGGTTGCCGAGGAAGGCGCCGGTCTCGGGCTCGAGCATCTCCGAGAGCAGTCCCACGTCGTTCGGCGCCTCGGTCAGCAGCGCCTCCATGCGCTCGCGCGCCTGGTCGACCTGCCCGCACAGCGCGCGGGCGGCGACCATCCAGAACGAGCAGGCGACGAACGACGACTCCTCGCGCTCGGCGCCCGACCAGCGCGCGAGGTGCGGGCCCTGCCCGAGCTCCGCGTCGAGCGCGTCGAGCGTGCGCCGCATCCGGTCGCCGCGGTCGAAGCCGCTGATCGCGTGCAGCAGGATCGAGGCGTCGAGCTCGTCGGTGTCCGGGTGCCAGACGTACGCCCCGCGCTCCTCGGACCAGCAGTGCTCCTCGACCCACGCGCGGATCGCGTCGGCCTCGAAGCGCCAGCGATCCGCATCGCCGGGGATCTGGCCGATGTCGGCGAGGTGCGCCGCCTGCTGCAGGGCGTGCCAGCAGCCGAGCTTCGACGTCGTGTAGTGCCGGTGGTCGGGCAGCTCCCACATGGCGGCGTCGACGCGCCGCCAGCGATCGGCCGCGAGGTCGGCGATCTCGGTCAGCAGCCGGCCGGTGGGCGCGTCGAGCACGTTCCCCGCGTCGACGTACATCGCGACGATGCTGAAGATGTCGCCGTAGACGCCGAGCTGCAGCTGGCCGGCCGCGCGGTTGCCGGTCACGACCGGCTGCGCGCCGCGCCAGCCGTGCACGTCGTGCTCGTCGACGTCGTCGCCCGGCACGCGGCCGTCGAGCCCGTGGAGCACGGCCGTCTCGCTGTGATCCTTGAGGAGCCGCAGCATCCACGTCATCGCGCCGTGCACCTCCTCGCTCACGCCGAGCTGCAGCAGCACGCCGAGCGAGTAGGCGGTGTCGCGGATCCAGGAGTACCGGTAGTCCCAGCCCTTCCGCACGGTCAGCGACTCCGGGAGCGACGTGGTCGCGGCGGCCGTGATCCCACCGGTCGGCGCGTAGATGAGCTGCTTGAGCACGAGCGCGCTGCGGTGCACCGCCTCGGGCCACGGTCCGTCGTAGGCGCACGACTCCGTCCAGCGCCGCCAGGCGTCGATCGTGCGGTCGATGCCCGCGTCCATCGCGGCGGGATCCGGCAGCAGGAGCGGCTCCGAGTCGGTCGCGACGAAGCCGAGCAGGTGCCGCGACCCGGGCGAGGTGCGGAAGCGCGCGACCATGCCGCGCGCGTCGACCTCGACGTCGGCGGCGTGCAGGGTGCGCGGGGCGAGCGTCAGCCCGCCGATCCGCAGCACGGTGCCGTGCACGGTCTCGCTCGCCCACGGCGACGCGGTGCCGAGCATCGTGCCGGGGGCGATCTCGCCGCGCAGCTCGACCTCGCCCTCGACGCCGTCGATGCGGCGGGCGAGCTCGCACCACGGCAGCCGCCCGGCCATGCCGGTGTTGAGCGAGTCGGTGATGCGGACGACGCCGGCATCGGTCGTGAAGGTGGTCTCGAGCACGTTCCCGCCCTCGAGGTAGCGCCGCTCGACCCGGTGGGCGTCGAGCGGCGCGAGCGCGACGCGGCCGCCCCGCTCCGCGTCGAGCAGCGCGGCGAAGGCGGGCATCGCGTCGACCGCCGGCAGCGGCAGCCAGTCGATGCTGCCGTCCCGCGCCACGAGCGCGATCGTGCGGCCGTCGCCGATCGACGCGTACGTGCGCAGGTCGGCGTAGCCGTCGGCGTCGCGCTCGTCGAGCGGCCCCGGGACCGGTGCACCGCCCTGCCAGCGCAGGGCGGTGCCGATCCCGGCCGGCCCGATCACGGCGTGGGCATCCCGCCGTTGACGTGGAGCGTCTCGCCCACGACGTAGCTCGACTCGCCCGAGGCGAGGAACACGAACGCGGGGGCAAGCTCTGCGGGCTGCCCGGCGCGGCCGAGCGGCGTCTGCTGGCCGAACTCCGGCAGCACGTCGGTCGGCTGGCCGCCGGCCGTCTGCAGCGGCGTCCACACCGGTCCGGGCGCGACCACGTTGACGCGGATGCCGCGCGGCGCGAGCTGCTGCGAGAGCGCCTTGCTCATCGTGTTCATCGCGGCCTTCGTCGTCGCGTAGTCGACGAGGTTCTCGGAGGGCTGGTACGCCTGGATCGACGAGGTCGCGATGATCGTCGAGCCGGGCGGCATGTGCGGGACGGCATCCTTCGCGAGCCAGAAGAAGGCGTAGACGTTGGTCTTGAACGTCTCGTCGAACGCCTCGTCGGTGAGGTCCTCCAGGCGGTCGACGTACTGCTGCTTGCCGCCGTTCGAGACCAGGATGTCGAGGCCTCCGAGCCGCTCGACGGTCGTCTGGACGAGCTGCGCGCAGTAGGCGCGGTCGGTGAGGTCGCCGGGGATCGCGACGGCGGTCCTGCCTGCCTCCTCGATGAGCGCGACGATGCGCTGCGCGTCGCTCTCCTCCTCGGGCAGGTACGAGATCGCGACGTCGGCACCCTCGCGGGCGAAGGCGATCGCGGTGGCGGCGCCGATGCCGGAGTCGCCGCCGGTGATGAGGGCCTTGCGCCCCTCGAGGCGGCCGGTGCCGCGGTAGCTCTCCTCGCCGAGGTCGGCGCGGTCGCGCATCCCGGAGTCGAGCCCCGGGCCGTCCTGCGAGACGGGCTTCGTGTCGATGTCGGCGTAGCGGGCGGTCGGGTCGGTGAACGTGTACTGATCAGCCATGCGTCGAGGCTACGGATGTCCCCCATCGGCACCCTGAGCGCGCGTCCAGGGTCGACCCCGCCCGCGAGGGCGCCGAGCGTCGCCCTCCTAGGATGGAGCGCATGCCGAAGGACGCCAGTGGTCACCTCATCCCCGGCCGCATCGGCCCGGAGCGACGGGTCGACCCGGCGATCGCACGGCCCGAGTACGTCGGGCGCCCGGCACCGGCGAAGCACGTCGGCGGCGACGCGTACGACGACGAGACGATCGAGCGCATCCGCCGCGCCGGCACGATCGCGGCCGACGCGATCGCCGCTGTCGGCGCCGCCGCGCAGGCGGGGGTGACGACCGACGAGCTCGACCGGATCGGCCACGAGTACGTCACCGGCCACGGCGCCTACCCCTCGACGCTCGGCTACCGCGGCTACCGCAAGTCGATCTGCTCGAGCGTCAACGAGGTGATCTGCCACGGCATCCCGGACGACACCGAGCTCGAGCCGGGCGACATCGTGAACATCGACATCACCGCCTACCTCGACGGCGTGCACGGCGACTCGAACCGCACGTTCATCGTCGGCGAGGCCACGCCCGAGGTCGCGCAGCTCGTCGAGCGCACCGAGGAGGCGCTGCGGCGCGGCATCCGAGCCGCGATGCCCGGCCGCCGCGTCAACGTCATCGGCCGCGCGATCGAGATGTACGCGAAGCGCTTCGGGTACGGGGTCGTGCGCGACTTCACGGGCCACGGCGTCGGCACGTCGTTCCACTCCGGGCTGATCATCCCTCACTACGACACCGACCGCTACGACACCGAGATCGTGCCCGGCATGGTCTTCACGATCGAGCCGATGCTGACGCTCGGCACGCACGAGTGGGAGGGCTGGGACGACGACTGGACGGTCGTCACGCGCGATCGGTCCATCACCGCGCAGTTCGAGCACACCATCGTGGTGCGCGAGTCCGGCGCCGAGATCCTCACCCTGCCGTCCGCCTGACCGGCTCGCGCGTGGAGGCCCGCTCCACGGCAGGATCCGTGGCAGGATGCGAGCCGTGACCAAGTCGAAGCACCAGGCCGTCGGCGTCGACATCGGCGGGACGGGCGTCAAGGCCGCCCTCGTCGATGTGAGGACGGGCGAGCTCCTCAGCGACCGCGTCAAGCTGCCGACGCCCGAGGGCGGCGAGCCCGACGCGATCCGCGATGCGGTCGTCGAGCTCGTCGAGCGGCTCGAGGCGCCCGAGGGGACGCCGATCGGCGTGACGTTCCCCGCGATCGTGCGCCATGGCCGCACGATGAGCGCCGCGAACGTCTCGAAGGCGTGGATCGGGCTCGAGGCTGAGCGGCTCTTCGAGCAGGCGCTCGGCCGCGACATCCACTTCGTCAACGACGCGGATGCGGCCGGCTTCGCCGAGGACCACTACGGCGCCGCGAAGGACGCGGCCGGCCTCGTCATCATGACGACGCTCGGCACGGGCATCGGCGGGGCGTTCATCTACAACGGCGTCCTCATCCCCAACGCCGAGCTCGGGCACCTCGAGATCGACGGCCACGACGCGGAGTCGCGCGCCTCGAACCGTGCGCGCGAGCGCGAGGAGCTCAGCTGGGAGGCGTGGGCCGAGCGGCTGCAGCGGTACTACACGCACCTCGAGTTCCTCTTCTCCCCCGACCTCTTCGTCGTCGGCGGCGGCGTCTCGAAGTCGTCGGAGCTCTTCCTGCCGCTCCTCACGCTCGACACGCCCATCGTGCCCGCGAAGCTGCGCAACAACGCCGGCATCATCGGCGCCGCGGCGCTCGCCCGCGGCGTCTGACCTCGGGCGGCGCTCGTCGCCGCCCTCCGCCTCGAGCGGCGGTTCCACCGTCGAGCTTCCCTGAACTGCGGGGTTGAGCGGCGCAAACCCGAAGTTCGGGGAAGTTCGGCGTGCCCTGCGGCGCTGCGATGGGCTGACGCGCGCTGAGGCGGGCCGGCCGCGTTCGGCCTTGGATCTGCGTTTGTGTTGGGATCTGTTGCTTTCTCTGCGTTGCGGCGCTACGGTGAAGGCGTGGAAGCACCGATGCTCGCAACCCAGCGCCGTGACCAGATCGCCGCGCGGATCCAGCTCGACGGCCGCGTGCTCGTCGCCGGACTCGCTCGCGAGCTCGGCATCACGCCCGAGACCGTGCGCCGCGACCTCGACGCCCTCGAGCTCGCCGGTGTCGCACGGCGCGTGCACGGCGGGGCCGTCAGCGCCAGCCGATCGAGCCTCGTGGAGACCGCGGTGGCCGAGCGGCAGAGCACGAACACCGACGGCAAGCGCCGCATCGCGAGGCTCGCGTGCGAGCGGCTGCTCGCCTCCGGCGCCACGAGCCTGCTGCTCGACGCCGGCACGACCACCGCAGCCCTCGCTGCCGAGCTCGTCGAGACGTGGCCCGGCGCCGGCGGCCCCAGGCTCGTCGTCGCCACCCACTCCCCCGCGATCGCGCAGCTGCTCGCCGCCCACCCGTCGATCGAGGTGCACGCGATCGGTGGCCGCATCCGCGCCGTCACCGGCGCCGCAGTCGGCGCCCAGACCGTCCTCGCGATCGCGGCGCTCCGGCCCGACGTGGTGGTGCTCGGCACGAACGGGCTCGACGCGTCCGGCGCGACGACCCCCGACCCGGACGAGGCCGCCGTGAAGACCGCGATCGTCTCGGCGGGCCGCCGGGTGGCGGTGCTCGCCGACGCGACGAAGCTCGGCGAGGCCTCGCTGTGCCGGTTCGCGGCGCTCGAGCAGCTCGACGTGCTGCTCACCGACGGAGCCCCGGATGCTGCGCTCGCCGCAGCGCTCGACGACGCGGGCTGCGAGGTGCAGGTCGCATGATCCTCACGCTCACGCTCAACCCCTCCATCGACCGCACCGTCGAGCTCGGCGCCCGGCTCGAGCGCGGTGCCGTGCAGCGCACGAGCGCCGCGGCGTCCGAGGTGGCCGCCGGCAAGGGTGTCAACGTCACGCGCGTGCTCACCGCCGCGGGTGTGCCGTCCCGCGCGATCGTCGTGTCGCGCGAGGACGACCCGTTCGCCGCGCTGCTCGCGGCCGACGGCGTCGACGCCGTGCACGTGCCCGTCGAGGCGCCCGTGCGCACGAACCTCGCGCTCACCGAGCCCGACGGCACGACCACGAAGGTCAACGAGCCGGGCGCCGCCCTCGACGCACGTGCCATCGCAGCGGTGCTGGCCGCCGTGCGCGCGCACGCGGTCGACGCGGACTGGCTCGTCGTCGCCGGCTCGCTGCCGACGGGTGCGGCGCCGAGCCTCGTCGCCGACGTCGTGCTGGCCGCCCGCGAGGCGCGCCCCGGCATCCGCATCGCCGTCGACACATCGGGCGCACCGCTCGCCGCGGCGGTGACCGCGGGCGGCATCGACCTCGTCAAGCCCAACGACGAGGAGCTCGAGGAGCTGCTCGGCCTCGCGCACGGCGCGATCGACGGCCCGGCCGCCGCGGCGACCGCCGCCGCCGCGCTCGTCGGGCGCGGCGTCGGCGCCGTGCTGCTCACCCTCGGCGGCGACGGTGCGATCCTCGCCGACGCCCACGACCTGCTGCGCGCGACCCCGCCGCCCACGACCGTCCGATCGACCGTCGGCGCGGGCGACGCGAGCCTCGCCGGCTGGCTCATCGCCGAGCGCCGCGGCGCTGACGCCGCAGGCCGGCTGCGCCAGGCGGTCGCGCACGGCTCCGCCGCCGCCGCGATGCCGGGCACCGGCTTCCCCACGCCTGCTGACGCCGACGCGACCCGCGTCCGCATCAGCACCCCCACGACCGCGGCATCCGCCGCCGCCACCCCCGCGGCCCCCGCCGCTGACACACAGGAGCACTGATGCCCCAGATCCTCACCCCCGAGCTCGTGGTGCTCGACGCCGACCTCGGCGCCGACAAGGAGGCCGTGATCCGTGCGCTCGCGGCCCGTGCCGCGGGCACCGACCGCGTCGTCGACGGCGACGGCCTCGCCGCCGCCGTGCTCGACCGCGAGGCGCTCACGCCCACCGGCATGGGCGCCGGCATCGCGATCCCCCACTGCAAGTCCGCGGCGGTGCGCGAGCCGAGCCTCGCCTTCGCCCGGCTCCAGCCGCCCGTCGACTTCGGCGCTCCCGACGGCCCCGCCGACCTCGTCTTCATGATCATGGCGCCCGACGGCGCCGCCGAGACGCACCTCGCGGTGCTGTCGCGGCTCGCGGGGTCGCTCATCGATGAGCGGTTCACGGATGCGCTCCGCTCCGCCTCGAGCCCGGCAGAGGTCGTCGCGCTCGTCGAGGACGTCGTCGCCGACCGCGACGAGGCGGACGCCGCGCCGGTCGCCGAGGGCGCCCGCAGCATCGTCGCCGTCACCGCGTGCCCGACCGGCATCGCGCACACCTACATGGCGGCGGATGCGCTCAAGGCCGCCGCCGAGCGCGCCGGCGTGCGCATCGCCGTCGAGACGCAGGGATCCGCAGGCACGAAGCGCCTGGACCCCGCGGTCATCGCGGCCGCGGACGCGGTCGTCTTCGCCGTCGACGTCGACGTGCGCGAGCGGGGCCGCTTCGCCGGCAAGCCGTACGTGCAGGTGCCCGTGAAGCGCGGCATCGACGCCGCCGACGCCCTCATCCAGGAGGCCCTGGGCCACGCCGACGACCCGAACGGGCCGCGCATCGCGGGCAGCGCCTCCGCCGAGGCGACGCCCGCGCCGTCGGCCGGCAACCTCGGCGGCACCGTGAAGCGCGCGCTCCTCACCGGCGTCAGCTACATGATCCCGTTCGTCGCCGGCGGCGGTCTGCTCATCGCGCTCGGCTTCCTGCTCGGCGGCTTCCGCATCACCGAGGTCGCGGGCGACGTCATCATCCAGAACACGCTGTGGAACCTGCCCGACGGCGGACTCGGGCAGTACCTCGGCGCCGTGCTCTTCTCGATCGGCGCGGCCTCGATGGGCTTCCTCGTGCCGGCGCTCGCGGGCTACATCGCCTACGCGATCGCCGACCGACCCGGCATCGCACCCGGCTTCGTCGCGGGTGCCGTCGCGGGCACCATGGACGCCGGCTTCATCGGCGGCCTCGTCGGCGGTCTGCTCGCCGGCCTCGCGGCCTGGTGGATCGGCACCTGGCGGGTGCCGACGTGGCTCCGCGGCCTCATGCCGGTCGTGATCATCCCGCTGCTCGCGTCGATCTTCGCCTCGGGCCTCATGGTGATGCTGCTCGGCGGCCCCATCGCGGCCCTCATGGCGGGCCTCACCGCCTGGCTCAGCTCGCTCACCGGCACGGGTGCCGTGCTGCTCGGCCTGCTGCTCGGCACGATGATGGCCTTCGACCTCGGCGGGCCCATCAACAAGGTCGCGTACGGCTTCGCGGTCGCCGGCCTCGGTGCCGGCTCCCCCGAGAACCCCTCGCCGTGGCTCATCATGGCGGCGGTCATGGCCGCGGGCATGGTGCCGCCGCTCGGCATGGCGCTCGCGAGCACGCTCGACCGCCGGCTCTTCACCCCCGTGGAGCAGGAGAACGGCAAGGCGGCGTGGCTGCTCGGTGCGTCGTTCATCTCGGAGGGCGCGATCCCGTTCGCCGCGACCGACCCGCTGCGCGTCATCCCCGCGGCGATCCTCGGCTCGGCGGCGACCGGCGCGATCTCGATGGCCGCCGGCGTCACGAGCCAGGCGCCGCACGGCGGGTTCTTCGTGTTCTTCGCGATCGGCAACCTGCTGATGTTCACGATCGCGATCGCGGTCGGCACGGTCATCACGGCGCTCGCCGTGATCGCGCTCAAGCGCTGGGCGCGCCGCACGCCGGTGGCGCAGGAGGCCGAGCCCGCGCTCGTCGCCGCCTGACGCACCCGACTGACGCATCCGTCAGGCACAGCGACCCCCGAGGCCTCGTGGCCTCGGGGGTCGTGCTGTGGGCGGACCGGCCGGCCGATACGCCGGGTTCTGTCGTGGACGGTCATCTCTCTACGGGATGCATTGCTGCAGCCCTCTAGCGACCTACCCGCGGATGGGACGAGCAGCCCCGTGATCCGCTGTCTGGTCTTGCTCCGGGCGAGGTTTGCCTAGCCGCCGCGCTCGCACGCGACGCTGGTGGGCTCTTGCCCCACCGTTTCACTCCTGGCCCGCTCGGGCTCTCGCCCAGGCGGGTGGACCTGTTCTCTGTTGCACTTTCTCGCGGGTTGCCCCGGGTGGACGTTATCCACCGCCCTGCTCTGCGGAGCCCGGACGTTCCTCGGCACAGCACCCGGGGGTGCCGCGACGCGACCGCCTAGCCGACCGATCCGCGCCCCCAGGCTATCGCGGCCGCCGCTACGGCGCTGCGGGCGCGAGCGGCTTGCGGTAGTAGGTCGTCGCGTGCAGCGGGCGGCCGCCGAAGCGCGAGAACTGCCGGGCGGAGCCGGGGTTCTGCCGGCCGACCGGCGTCGACCGCAGGGTGCGGCAGCCGAGCTCGGCGAGGTTCGCGTGCAGCCGTCGGCTGAGCAGCGAGACGATGCCCTTGCCCTGCGAGTCCGGGCGCGCGCCCTGGATGACGAGCACCGCCTCCCGTCGCAGCTCGGCCCGCCGCGCCGCGACCGACCACGCCTCCCTCGGCCCCATCCGACCGCCCGAGCGCTGCAGCACGGGCGACGCGTCGAGCACCGCGACGACGAAGGCGAGCGGATGGTCGTCCTCGTCGCGAGCGATGAGGAAGAGGCCCGGCTCGTGCAGCAGCCACAGCCCCGCCGTCTGGGTGCGCAGCTCGCCGCGCGAGAACGGCGTGAAGTACGGCAGCAGCGCGAACGAGTCGTTGAGCAGCGGCAGCAGCGCGCGCAGGCCGCGATCGAGCCCGAAGCGCGTCACCTCGTCGATGCGGATGCCGGCGGCGTCGAGCTCGGCGACGCTCGGGCCGTCCTCATCCACGACGTCGACGATCCAGGTGTCGGCCTCGTACCAGCGGCGCATGCCGCGCGCCTCGAGCACCGCCGGGAGCCACGGCGGGTTCCAGGCGGCGTCGAGGAAGCCGCGCTCGTCGAAGCCCGCGGTGATGACGCCGCCCGACTGGTTCGGCAGCAGCTGCGCCGGTCCGAACAGCTCGTGCGCGCCGGCCGCTGCCGCGCGCCCCTCGACGTCGTCGAGCAGGGCATCGACGACAGCCGGACCCGCGGCCTCGAGGGCGCCGAACACGAGCGCACGGGTGCCGAGGCGCGCGTCGAGCCGGTCATCGCGGTGGACGATGGCGCGACCGACGGGGCGGTCGTCGTCGACCGCGAGCAGCAGCGTGATCGGATGCGGGTGCGGATGCCTCCCGCGGTGCCACGCGCGCACGGTGCGCTCGGGCAGGGGCACCGCCATGCCGCCGTGGGTGTCCTGGCCGAGCCGCACGAAGGCGTCGAGCGCCGCGTCGTCGGCGACCTCCACGACCCGCATCGCGCCACCCCCTCCGCGGCTCCCGCTGGCATGCTACGGCGGCCGGGACTGCGGGCTACAGCCCGCTCTCCTCCGTGCGCACGAGGATCGCCGACGAGTTCGGGTCGAGGATGACCTCGTCGTCGGGCGTCTGGCGGATCTGGTGCAGCTCCGACGCGTTGAGCTCGACGCCCGAGGCGGCCGACGTGCGGTGCTGCAGCAGCGTCGCGCCGATGCCGTAGCGCTCGCGCTGGCGGTCGTAGAGGGCGAGCAGGTCCGCGGGCACGGCGACCGTGCGGTCGGCGCGCTCGGCGCGCGCCTCGGCGAGCTCGCGCTCGAGACCGGCAGCGACCTCGGCGCGCTCGGCCGCGAGCCGGTCGCGCTCCGCGCGCGCCTCGCCGGCCTCGGCGCGGGCAGCGGCGAGCGCGGCCGCCGCGTCCTCCTGCGCCTGCATCGCTTCGAGCTCGAGGTCCTCGAGCGTCGAGCGTCGCCGCTCGAGCGTCGCGATCTCGTGCTCCGTCGCGGTCGCGGTCTTCGCATCCTTCACGACCTGCAGCCGCTCCTGGTCGCGCTTCAGCCGCGCCTCGACGAGCTGCACGTCGCTCTCGATGCGCGCGACCTCCGCGGTCGCGTCGTCGTGCGCACCCAGCCGGTCGAGCACGGCGCGGTCGAGTCGCGCGAGCAGCGCGTCGAGCTCGTCGATCCGCTTCGTCTGCGGCAGCGCCTTCGCCTTCGCCTGCAGCCGCACGATGCGGGTGTCCACGTCCTGCAGCGCCAACAGCCGCCGCTGATCGCCGTTCGTCGCCTTCAGTGCCATGCGTGCTCCTCCTGCGGGACCGCGAAGTCCCATGGGTCCGTCCTGATGTCGCTCACGAGCACCTCGACGCCCGGCAGCGCCGCGCGCAGCTGCTCGGCCGCGGGCCGCAGCCACAGCGACTCGCTCGCCCAGTGCGACACGTCGACGAGCGCGGGGCCCTCGCCCGCGCCGTGGCGCTCGCGCGCATCCGATGCCGGGTGGTGCCGGAGGTCGCTCGTGATGTAGACGTCGGCGCCCGCGACGGCGCGCTCGCGCAGCAGCGAGTCGCCGGCGCCGCCGCAGATGGCGATGCGCTGCACGTGCTGGGCGGGGTCGCCCACGGCGCGCAGGCCGCCGGCGACGGCCGGCAGCAGGCCCGCGAGCGTGCGGACGAGCTCGCCGAGCGCGATGGGCTGCGGCAGGTCGCCGACGCGGCCGAGCCCGAGCGACGCGTCGACGCGGTTGACGACGATGGGTGCGAGGCCGGTGAGGCCGAGCATCGTCGCGAGCTCGCCGCTCGTGCCGCGGTCGACGGCGTCGGCGTTCGTGTGCGCGGCGAGCAGCGCGACGCGCTCTCGCACGAGCCGGGTGATGACCCGGCCCGCGGGGGTGGTCGCGGCGACGCTCGTCGCGCCGCGCAGCAGCAGCGGGTGGTGCACGAGCAGCAGGTCGGCGCCGCGGGCGACGGCCTCTGCGGCGGTCGCGTCGACCGCGTCGACGGCGAGCAGCACGCGCGACACGGCATCGGCCGGGTCGCCGGCGATGAGCCCGACCGCGTCCCAGTCCTCGGCGGTCGCAGCCGGCCAGAGCGACTCGACCGCGCGCTGGACCTCGGCGACGCTCGTCATGGGCCCCATCCTACGGACGCGCGCCCGGCGTGCCCGCCGCGGTCAGCGGGGCGGCATCCGCAGCGCGCCGTCCATGCGGATGGTCTCGCCGTTGAGGTAGTCGTGCTCGACCACCGCGACGACGAGCTGCGCGAACTCGTCCGGCCGCGCGAGCCGGGCGGGGAACGGCACGGTCGCCTCGAGCGCGTCGCGCACCTCGGTGCCGATGCCGGCCATCATCGGGGTGTCGACGACCCCTGGCGCGACGGTCATCACGCGGATGCCGTGCCGGGCCAGGTCGCGCGCGGCCGGGAGCGTCATCGCGGCGACCGCGCCCTTCGAGGCGCTGTACGCGGCCTGCCCGATCTGCCCGTCGAACGCGGCGACGGATGCGGTCTGCACGACGATGCCGCGCTGGCCGTCCCGGCCGTCGAGCGGCTCCGTCTCGGCGATCCGCGCAGCCGCGAGTCGCAGCACCTGGAAGGTGCCGAAGAGGTTGACGGCGATCGTGCGCTCGAACGCGGCCTGGTCGTGCGGGCCGTCGCGGCCGATGAGCCGCTTGCCGGTCGCGATCCCGGCGCACGAGACGGCGATGCGGAGCGGGCCGAGCGCCGATGCCTCGTCGACCGCGCGCTGCACGTCGGCCTCCACCGTCACGTCGCCCGGCACGAGGCGGATGCCGTCCTGCGGCCCGTCCTGGGTCGACTGCGCGCGCTCGATCGCGGCGGGCAGGTCGAGCCCGACCACGAGCGCGCCGCGAGCGGCGAGGGCGGCGGCGGTCGCGGCGCCCAGTCCGGACGCGGCGCCCGTCACGAGCGCGGCAGCACCACGGATCTCCACATCGACCTCCTCGTCGCGCGCCGATCGGCGCTCGGCCACGCTACCGCCCGCGCCAGCAGCACCCGCTCGCACGGGATGGCAGGATGGCCGTCGGGCGGTTGGCGCAGCTGGTAGCGCACTTCGCTTACACCGAAGGGGTCGCCGGTTCGAGCCCGGCACCGCCCACGACGCGGCCCGCGGTCACCGCAGCCAGCTGCCGCTCGCCCACAGCGCCGCCGCGGTCGTGACCGCCGCCGCGACCGTCACGCCCAGGTGCACGGCGAACGCGGGGGCGCGGCGACGTGGGCGCTGCAGCCTCGTGCCGAGCAGCGCGATGAGCGCAGCGACCGCCAGCAGCACGAGCGCGAGCACGCCGAAGGCCACGAGGTCCGGGCCGCTGCAGTCGGTCGAGTCGGCGGCGCAGGCGGCGAAGGGCCCACCGCGACCGGACGCGTCGTAGCGGCCGAGCGCGAGCCCAAGCAGCGCCCAGATCGGAGACAGCAGCACGGTCGACCCGACCGAGAGGGCCGCGGTGATCGCGATCGCCGCCCAGGGGCGGTGCGATCGGCCGAACCGCCGCTCGACCGCGCTCCGCTGCTCCATCCGAACACCGTAGCCGTTCGGCCGTCCACACCACGGGGGGCCCGAGCGCGCGAGTGTCGACCTGCTGGGCAGGTGTCGCGACACTGCAGCGACAACCCGACACTCCGTGCTCGCCACAGCGGACCCGGACGCGCGAGTGTCGACGTGCTGCTCGAGTGTCGCGACACTGCCGCGACGACCCGACACTCTGCGCCGACACCGGGCGCCGCCGGGCTCGGGCGCTCGGCGCGCCGTCAGGCGACGCCGGCGAGCGCCTCGCGGTAGGCGTCCATGTCGCGCGACGCCGACGGGCTCACGCGGAAGTGCGCCGCGATCCTGCCCTCGCGGTCGATGACGTAGGTCGCGCGGGTCGCCGTGCCGCGCTCCGGCAGGAACGCGTCGTAGGCCTGCGCCACCCCGCCGTGCGGCCAGAAGTCGCTCAGCAGCCGGAACGACAGCCCCTCCTGCTCGGCGAAGACGCGCAGCGATGCGGCGGTGTCGACCGAGATCGCCAGCACCTCGGCGTCCGCGTCCTCGAACGCCGCGAGCTCGTCGCGGATCGCGCACAGCTCTCCGGTGCAGCGGCCGGTGAACGCCGCGGGGTAGAAGACGAGCACGACCGGGTGCCCGCGCAGGGCCGACAGCGTGACCGCCTCGCCGGTGTGGTCGGTGAGGGTGAAGTCGGGCGCCTCGGCCCCGATCTCGAGCGCATCCTGAGCCATGCATCCCATCGTGCCAGAGCCGACGGCGGCACTGCGATGGATGCACGCCGCGGTCGATAGGGTGGATGCTCGGGCGTGCGCACCCAGGCCGCCGCGAGATATCGACGTCAGGAGCATCGGTGCTGAACGACCAGGACCCCTACTCGGGCCACACGGACGACGTGGACCCCAGCGAGACCGCTGAGTGGCAGGAGTCGCTGTCGCAGCTCGTCGCGGCCAATGGCCACGAGCGCGGCCGCGAGATCATGCTCAGCCTGCTCAAGCGCTCCAAGGAGCTGCACCTGGGCGTGCCGATGGTGCCCACGACCGACTACATCAACACGATCGCGCCCGAGAACGAGCCGGAGTTCCCCGGCGACGAGGCGATCGAGCGCACGTACCGCCGCTGGATCCGCTGGAATGCGGCGATCATGGTGCACCGCGCGCAGGCGCCCGGCATCGGCGTCGGCGGCCACATCTCGACCTACGCGTCGTCGGCGGCCCTCTACGAAGTCGGGCTCAACCACTTCTTCCGCGGCCAGGACCACCCGGGCGGCGGCGACCAGATCTTCTACCAGGGCCACGCCTCCCCCGGCATGTACGCCCGCGCCTTCCTCGAGGGCCGCCTGAGCGAGACGCAGATGGACGCGTTCCGCCAGGAGAAGTCGAAGGCCCCGAACGGCATCCCCTCGTACCCGCACCCGCGGATGATGCCCGACTTCTGGCAGTTCCCGACCGTCTCGATGGGCCTCGGCCCGATCGACGCCATCTACCAGGCGCAGGCGAACCGCTACCTCGCGAACCGCGGCATCAAGGACGTCGCCGACTCGCAGGTGTGGGCGTTCCTCGGCGACGGCGAGATGGACGAGGTCGAGTCGCGCGGTGCGCTGCAGCTCGCCGCGAACGACGGCCTCGACAACCTGAACTTCGTCATCAACGCCAACCTGCAGCGCCTCGACGGCCCGGTGCGTGGCAACGGCAAGATCATCCAGGAGCTCGAGTCGTTCTTCCGCGGCGCGGGCTGGAACGTCATCAAGGTCGTCTGGGGCCGCGAGTGGGACTCGCTGCTCGAGAACGACCACGAGGGCGCGCTCCGCAACCTCATGAACGTCACGCCCGACGGCGACTACCAGACCTACAAGGCGGAGTCGGGCCTGTTCGTGCGCGAGCACTTCTTCGGCCGCGACCCGCGCACGCTCGAGATGGTCAAGCACATGACCGACGACGAGATCTGGAGCATGAAGCGCGGCGGCCACGACTACCGCAAGGTGTATGCCGCCTACAAGGCAGCCGCCGAGCACAAGGGCCAGCCGACCGTCATCATCGCGAAGACGATCAAGGGCTACGGCCTGGGCAAGTCCTTCGAGGCGCGCAACGCGACGCACCAGATGAAGAAGCTGACGATCGACGACCTGAAGACGTTCCGCGACTACCTGCAGCTCGACATCTCGGACAAGCAGCTCGACGCCGACCCGTACAACCCGCCGTACTTCAACCCGGGCGGCGACTCGCCTGAGATCCAGTACATGCTCGAGCGCCGCCGCGAGCTGGGCGGCTTCACGCCCGAGCGCCGCTCGAAGCACACGATCATCCCGCTGCCCGAGGCGAAGACCTACGACCTGCCCAAGAAGGGCTCGGGCAAGCAGCAGGTCGCCACCACGATGGCGTTCGTCCGCCTGCTCAAGGACCTGCTCCGCGACAAGGGCTGGGGCGAGCGGATCGTGCCGATCATCCCCGACGAGGCGCGCACCTTCGGCATCGACGCGTTCTTCCCGACGGCGAAGATCTACAACCCGCACGGCCAGAACTACACGTCGGTCGACCGCGACCTGCTGCTGAAGTACCGCGAGGCGCCCGACGGGCAGATCGTGCACGTCGGCATCAACGAGGCCGGCGCGATGGCGGCGTTCATCGCCGCCGGGTCGTCGTACTCGACGCACGGCGAGCCGCTCGTGCCGATCTACGTCTTCTACTCGATGTTCGGCTTCCAGCGCACGGGCGACTCCATCTGGGCGGCCGCCGACCAGATGACGCGCGGCTTCCTCATCGGCGCCACCGCCGGCCGCACGACGCTCGCGGGCGAGGGCACGCAGCACGCCGACGGCCACTCGCCGCTCATCGCGTCGACGAACCCCGCTGTGCTCGCGTACGACCCGGCATACGGCTACGAGATCGCGCACCTGACCCAGATGGGTCTCGAGCGGATGTACGGCGACAGCCCCGAGGACATCATCATGTACCTCACCGTCTACAACGAGCCCTACGTGCAGCCGGTCGAGCCCGAGGACGTCGACGTCGAGGGCATCCGCCGCGGCATCCACCGCGTCTCGGTGAGCGACCACCACCCGATCAAGGTGCAGCTGCTGGGCTCCGGCGTGGCGCTGCCGTGGCTCCACCACGCGCAGGAGCTGCTCGGCAGCGACTGGGGCGTCTCGGCCGACATCTGGTCGGTCACGTCGTGGAGCGAGCTGCGGCGCGACGGCCTCGCGGCCGACGAGCACAACTGGATGCACCCGCAGGACCACGCGAAGGTGCCGTACGTCACCCAGCGCCTGTCGGAGGCGGAGGGCCCGTTCATCGCGACGAGCGACTACATGCGCGCCGTGCCCGACCAGATCCGCGAGTGGGTGCCCGGTGACTACGCGACGCTCGGCGCCGACGGCTTCGGCTTCGCCGACACCCGTGCCGCTGCCCGTCGCTTCTTCACGATCGACAGCCACTCGGTGGTCGTCCGTGCCCTCGAGGCGCTCGCGAAGCAGGGCAAGGTGCCGCTCGGCATGGTCATGCAGGCGATCGACAAGTACAGCCTCCACGACGTGAACGCCGGCCAGTCGGGCAACGCCGGCGGCGAGTCCTAGGGCCGGCGCTGTCCGCCGAGGCGGAGCTCAAGGCGCAGCAGCTCGCGTGGCTGCGGCGCACCTCGGGCGACCTCGCGACGCAGGTGATGCGGGCGCTCGACGACCGGCTGCCCTGGTACCGCACGATGCCGCCGTCGCGGCGGAGCGCGGTGGGGCTCGTCGCGCAGTCCGGCATCACCTCGTTCATCGCGTGGCACGAGGATCCTGAGGCGCAGCCCTGGATCGCCGCCGACGTCTTCGCGGCGGCGCCCAGGGAGCTGCTGCGCAGCGTGAGCCTGCAGCAGACGCTGCAGCTCATCCGCACGGTGGTGTCGGTCTTCGAGGAGCGGATCGGCGACGCCGACCCCGTGATGCGCGAGCCGATCCTGCGGTACTCCCGCGAGATCGCCTTCGCGGCCGCCGACGTCTACGCCCGCGCTGCCGAGTCGCGCGGCCTGTGGGACGCGCGGCTCGAGGCGCTCGTCGTCGACTCGATCCTCACCGGCGAGCACGACGACGAGCTGCCGAGCCGCTCCGCGGCGCTCGGCTGGCACGGCCGCGGCGAGTGCGCGGTGCTCGTCGGCACCGCGCCGCGCGTGCTCGACGTCGACGTGATCCGCCGTCGTGCCCGGCATGCCGGATGCGACGTGCTCGTCGGCGTGCAGGGCACCCGGCTGGTCGTGGTGATCGGCCGCGCAGCCGCCGAGAGCGAGGACGCCGCCGAGGAGCCCATCGCGTTCCTCGCGATCGCGGGCGAGCTCTCCGAGGCGTTCGGCGAGGGCCACCTCGTGCTGGGCCCGGTGGTGCCGAGCATCGTCGAGGCGGCGCGGAGCGCGAAGGCGGCACTCGCGGGCTTCGCCGTCGCCGACGCGTGGCGGCGCACGCCGCGGCCCGTGCGCGCCGACGACCTGCTGCCGGAGCGGGCGCTCGCGGGCGACCCCCTCGCCCGCCAGGAGCTCGTGCGCGGCGTCTATCAGCCGCTCCGCGACCACTCGAGCGACCTCCTCGCGACGCTCGCCTGCTACCTCGACACGGGCCGCTCGCTCGAGGCGACCGCCCGCGAGCTCTTCGTGCACCCGAACACCGTGCGGTACCGCCTCAAGCGCATCAGCGAGATCATCGGCTGGGACGCGACCGGTGCGCGCGAGGCGCTCGCGCTCCACACCGCGATCATCCTCGGCTCGATCCACGACGCGTCGCGCGAGCGCACGCAGCGCGGCGCCGCCTCGACCCGGCATGCAAGCCGGGGCAGGTCCCCAGTGGAAGGATGAACGACGTGATCGTGATCGTCGCCCCCGGACAGGGCTCGCAGAAGCCAGGCTTCCTCGCTCCGTGGCTCGATCTGCCGGGCGTGCCCGAGCGGCTCGGCGCACTCGGCGAGGCCGCAGGCATCGACCTCGTCGAGCACGGCACGGTGAGCGACGCCGACACCATCCGCGACACCCTCGTGGCGCAGCCGCTCATCGTCGCGGCGGGCATCCTCGCCCTCGACGCGCTCGGCGACCGCGCCCGGCTCGCCGGCGGCGTCGCCGGCCACTCCGTCGGCGAGATCACCGCCGCGGTCGCCGCCGGCGTGCTCAGCGCGGAGGACGCCATGGCGCTCGTCGGCGAGCGCGCCCGCGCGATGGCGGATGCCGCCGCCACGACCCCGACCGGCATGGCCGCCGTGCTCGGCGCCGACGAGGGAGCCCTCGAGGGCCGGCTCGCCGAGCTCGGGCTCGAGCCCGCGAACTACAACGGCGGCGGCCAGATCGTCGTCGCCGGCGCCGTCGACGCGCTCGCCGCGCTCGCCGAGGCGCCGCCCGAGCGTGCGCGGGTCATCCCGCTGCAGACGGCCGGGGCGTTCCACACCGGCTACATGGCACCCGCCGTCGAGCGCTTCCGCGCCGCGGCCGCCGCGACCGCGACGAGCGACCCGACCACGACGCTCTGGACGAACCGGGACGGCAGCGCCGTCGCATCCGGTGCCGACTTCCTCGAGCTGATCGTCGGGCAGGTCTCGAGCCCCGTGCGCTGGGATCGCTGCATGGCGGCGTTCCAGGATGCGGGCGTGACGGGCATCATCGAGCTCGCGCCCGCGGGCGCCCTCATCGGGCTCGCGAAGCGCGGGCTGCGCGGCGTGCCGTCCGTCGGCATCACCACCCCTGACGACCTGGACGCAGCCGTGGCGCTGCTGGAGAGCGGAGCCGCAGCATGACCAGGATGACGAGCCTCCCCACCCGCGCCGGCGCGCGCATCCTCGCCGTGGGAGCCGCCCGCGGCGACCTCGTGGTGCCGAACGAGGACCTCATCGGCCCCATCGACTCGTCGGACGAGTGGATCCGCCAGCGCACGGGCATCATCAGCCGCGTGCGCGCGTCCGAGGGCATCGAGGCCGTCGACCTCGCCGAGACCGCGTCGCGCGAGGCGCTCGAGCGCGCAGGGCTCGACGCCTCCCGCATCGACGCCGTCGTCGTCTCGACCATCAGCAACACCGTGCAGACGCCGTCGATGGCCGCGCTGCTCACCGAGCGGCTCGGCGCGACGCCCGCGCCGGCGTTCGACATCTCGGCGGCGTGCGCCGGCTACGCCTACGGCGTCGCGCAGGCCGACGCGCTCGTGCGCAGCGGCATGGCCGAGCACGTGCTCGTGGTGGGCGTCGAGAAGCTCTCCGAGATCGTCGACCCGACCGATCGCTCGATCAGCTTCCTGCTGGGCGACGGCGCCGGCGCCGTCGTCATCGGCCCGTCCCACGAGCCGGGCATCAGCCCCTCCGTCTGGGGGTCCGACGGCTCGCAGTGGGACACCATCCGCATGACGAACCCGCTGGGCTCGATGCGCGAGGGCGCCGCCTGGCCGACGCTACGGCAGGACGGCCAGAAGGTCTTCCGCTGGGCCGTCTGGGAGATGGCGAAGAAGGCGCGCGAGGCGCTCGACGCCGCCGGCGTCGAGCCCGGCGACCTCGCCGCGTTCATCCCCCACCAGGCGAACATGCGCATCATCGACGAGTTCGCGAAGCAGCTGCAGCTGCCCGACTCGGTCGCGATCGCGCGCGACATCGCCACGACCGGCAACACCTCGGCGGCCTCGATCCCGCTCGCGATGCACCGCCTGCTCGAGGAGCAGCCGGAGCTCTCGGGCGGTCTCGCGCTGCAGATCGGCTTCGGCGCGGGCCTCGTGTACGGCGCCCAGGTCGTCGTCCTCCCCTAGACTTCAACCCGTCCACCAGACAGAAGGAGACACCCGATGGCATTCACCAAGGACGAGGTCCTGGCAGGGCTCGCCGACCTCGTGAACGACGAGACCGGCATCGCGACCGAGAACGTGCAGATGGAGAAGTCGTTCACCGACGACCTCGACATCGACTCGATCTCGATGATGACGATCGTCGTGAACGCCGAGGAGAAGTTCGACGTCAAGATCCCCGATGACGAGGTCAAGAACCTCAAGACCGTGCAGGACGCGGTCGACTACATCACCGGCGCGCAGGCGGCCTGAGCCTTCGCTGCGACACGCGTGCGGCCGGGCGACCGGCCGCACGCGCCATCTACGGAGGAACCCCATGACGCACAAGATCGTCATCACCGGCATCGGCGCGACGTCGCCGCTGGGCGGCACCGCGCGCGCCAGCTGGGATGCGCTGCTCGCCGGCGAGTCCGGCTCGAGCACGCTCGAGCACGACTGGGTCGCGAAGTACGAGCTGCCCGTCACCTTCGCCGCGCAGGCGAAGGTGCGCCCCGACACGGTGCTGGAGCGCCCGATCGCGAAGCGCCTCGACCCGTCGAGCCAGTTCGCGCTCGTCGCGGCCAAGGAGGCGTGGGCCGACGCCGGCTCCCCCGAGCTCGACCCTGAGCGCCTCGGCGTCGACTTCGCCACCGGCATCGGCGGCCTCTGGACGCTGCTCGACGCGTGGGACACGCTGCGCGAGAAGGGCCCGCGCCGCGTCATGCCGATGACGGTGCCCATGCTCATGCCGAACGCGCCCTCCGCCGCGATCTCGATGCACTTCGAGGCGCGCGCCTACGCCCAGACCGTCGCCTCCGCGTGCGCGTCGAGCACCGAGGCGCTCGTGCACGCGTACGCGCACCTGCAGGAGGGCCTAGCCGACGTGGTCATCGCGGGCGGCAGCGAGTCGGCGATCCACCCGATGACGCTCGCCGCGTTCGCCTCGATGCAGGCGCTCTCGCGCCGCAACGACGACCCGGCGACGGCATCCCGCCCCTACGACATCACTCGCGACGGCTTCGTCATGGGCGAGGGCGCGGCCGCGCTCGTGCTCGAGACCGAGGAGCACGCGCTCGCGCGCGGTGCCCGCATCTACGCCGAGCTCGCGGGCGGCGGCGTGACCGCCGACTCGTACCACATCACGGCGCCCGAGCCCGAGGGCCTCGGCGCCAGCCGTGCGGTGGGCCTCGCGCTCTCGGCTGCAGGCGCGACCGCCGACGACGTCACGCACATCAACGCGCACGCGACCTCCACCCCGGTCGGCGACGTGGCCGAGGTGCGCGCGATGCACCGCATCTTCGGCGAGCGCATCCGCGACATCCCGGTCTCGGCGACGAAGGCGGCGCACGGGCACCTCCTCGGCGGCACCGGCGCGCTCGAGGCCGTGTTCACCACGCTCGCGCTCAACGAGCGCGTCGCTCCCCCGACGATCAACGTCACCGAGCAGGACCCCGAGGCGCCGCTGCGCATCTCGGGCACGCCGATGCCGCTCGGCGACGAGCCGCAGCTGGCGATCTCGAACTCGTTCGGCTTCGGCGGCCACAACGCCGTGATCGCGATCCGCTCGGTCTGACCGACGCAACGCCGAGGGCCCCGCTGTACGCAGCGGGGCCCTCAGCCGTTCGTGGGCGCGTCAGCCGACGCGGTGGTCAGCCGACACGGTCGTCAGCCGACGCGATCGTCAGCCGACGCGATCGTCAGCCGACACGGTGCAGCCAGATGACGGGCGACGCGTCGGAGGCGTGGCGGTAGGTCTCGAGCTCGCGGTCCCACGCGCCGCCGAGGGCGTCGTCGAGCTCGGCGAGCAGCGCCTTCGGGTCGGTGCCCGCGGCCTCCATGGCGCTGCGGATGCGGTCCTCCGGCACGACGATGGAGCCGGCGGCATCGATGCGCCGGGCGGTGATGCCGAGCTCCGGCGTGTGCATCCAACGCATGCCGTCGCTGCCCGGCGTCGGGTCCTCCGACACCTCGAAGCGCACGTCGCGCCAGCCGGCGAGAGCGCTCGCGATCGCTGCGCCGGTGCCGGCCGCGCCGGTCCAGTGCACCTCGGTGCGCTCGAGTCCGGGCGCAGCGGGTTGCGCCTGCCAGACGAAGCGGAGCGCGTCGCCGACGGCATGACCGACGGCCCACTCCAGGTGGGTGCGCATGGCGCGCGGGGACGCGTGGATCCAGACGACCCCCGTCGTGGATGCGGGACGTCGTCTGAGCGTGTTCGCGGCAGTCATCGTCTCTCCCTCGTTCGATGCGACTTCCCCATCGGTCGAACGATCGTTGACGACGTGACGAGTCTGCCACAGCCCGCTGATGAGTGACAACCGTGTCATTCCTGGCTCAGAAGGGGGCTGGTGGCCCGAGCACCTGCGAGACCGCGGCAGTCCAGACGCCGAGGGGATCGGGTGGCAGGGGCGGCGGCGACGCGTCGGGATCCGGTGGGAGCCCCGCGAGCATCCGGTCGCGGTCGGCAGCCATGCGCTCGACCGCCTCCTGCGTGCGGCGGCGGCGCTCCGCGCGCGTCGCCGTCGACGGCGGGCTGCGCCGCGGCATGTCGGTGAAGACGGGCCCGATCGGCTCGGGCACGTCCGTGATGACCCGCCCGATCGGTGAGGTCCACTCGAACACGCCGCCGGGCAGCTGTCGCACCGCCCAGCGGGAGTCGTGCTTGAGGGTGTGGCAGCTGCGGCAGAGGTGACCGAGGTTGCCGAGCGTCGTCGTGCCGCCCTTCGCCCAGTCGATGGTGTGGTCGACATCGGAGCGGAGCGCTGGCCTGGCGCAGCCGGGGCCGCGGCAGCCGCCGTCGCGGGCCTGCAGCCAGAGCCTCTGCAGCCGCGGCACGCGGTAGGTGTCGACCGTGACCGCGACGCCGGTGACGGGGTCGGTGAACAGCCGCTCCCAGACCGACGCTGTGCCGGCGATGCGGCGGGCCGTGTCTCGGTCGACGAGCACCTTGCCGTCGAGCGCTGCCGGGAAGTCGAGCGCCCGCACCGCGGGGTCCTGCTCGTCGTCGTCGAGCAGCGTCGTCGCAGGGATGAGGATCGAGACGTGCGCCGTGATCGGCGAGACGCCATGGAGGTCCTCGGGGACGACGCCGGCGAGCAGGAGCTCCTGGAACGCGTCGGCGCGGAACTGGTCGAACGTGCGCGGGTCATCCTTCGGCTTGCCGCGCGCCGCCTGCGTGAGCCGGTCGAGGATCGCCGTCCCCTCGAGCGTCGGCACCCTCGCGACCACGTCGGACATCCCGTCGCCCGCATCGAACAGCTCGACCCGCCGCTGCTGCCTGGCAGCGTCGTGGCGCACCTGCAGCGGCTCGCTCAGCACCTCGTTCACGATCCGCTTCGCGCGCGCCCGCAGCTCGCTCGTGCTCGAGCGCTCCGCGACCGCCACGAGCGCCTCGACCACGCGCGCCCGCTGCCCGGCATCCACACCAGGGTCCAGCCGCGCCGCGCGCGTCTCGGACTCGATCACCCGGAGGTGCGCGGTGGTGATCCGTCCTGCGGAGGCCGCCTCGTGCGCCGCCGGCAGCTCCGTGACGATCGTCCACGCCTGGGTCATCCGCTGCTGCATCCCGCCAGTCGTGAGGCCGACCTCGACCGCGGCGAACGACGCGAGCTCCTTGACCTTCGGGCCGGCGTCACCGGGCAGGTCGAGCACCCGCTGCATGTGCTCGGCCATGAGCGCACGACGCGAGCTCCTTGACCTTCGGGCCGGCGTCACCGGGCAGGTCGAGCACCCGCTGCATGTGCTCGGCCATGAGCGCACGACGCGACCCCTCGACCCGCGCCGACTGCGTCTCGAGCGCCCGCATGCGCGTCGCGAACTCGTCGTCGAGCCGCTGCCGCTCCTGCGCCGGCGACTCCGGCTCCCGCCGCAGCGGCGGCAGGTCGGCACCCGCCTCGACCTCGTCGGGCGTCATCGCCAGGATGCGCTGCGTCAGCTCGAGGTCGAACGCGTCGAGCGATGCCTGCAACTCGTCGGCGGTCTGCCCATAGGGGTCGAGCGCACCCGCGCGGACGGCTGCGATGTAGCCCTCTGCGTCGATGCCCCAGTCGTCCATGTGCGCATCACACCATGGGCCACTGACATGGCACCCCTGCTGTGGACACGTGCGGCCGCGGCAGGTCGAATGTCTACGGCTGCGCGAACCTCGGTCGCTGCTCCCCCGCCCGGACGGCGATGGCGAGGCGGTTGCCGGCGGGCGGCAGCGGGCAGTTGAAGAGGTCGCTCATCGCGCAGGGCGGCACGATCGCCCGGTTGAAGTCGAGCACGACGGTGCCGTCGTGGCGCGGCTTCACGAAGAGGAAGCGGCCGACGTCGTAGGTCTCGTCTCCGGTCGTGGCGTCGGCGAAGACGATCTGCAGGCTGTCGCCGTCGGGCAGCGCGAGCAGCTCGATCTCGGCGCCCTCGTGCTCGAAGCGGATGCGTCCGGGCGAGACCGCCTGGCGCAGCGAGCCGCCGCGCGACTTCTCGTACTCGAAGCCCACACCGCCCTCCACGGCCTCGAACGTGCCCTGCTTCACCCACGCGGGGTCGTACGGGTAGGCGTCGATGCCCTCGAAGCCACGCTCCTCGGCAGCGTCGGCGTCCCACACCTGCAGCGCGAAGCGACCGTGGAAGTCGGGACCGATCGCGAACGCCGTGCGGCGGTCGTCGAACCGCACCGAGCTCGGCGTCATCGAGTCGTGGCCGTAGACGATGGCAGCCCCGTCCACCACCTGGCCGTCGACGCTGATGTCGTCTGCGGCATCCGCCGAGACCTGCAGCCCGTCGCCGGCGGGCGACGCCGCCCACGTGCCGGGCACGCCCTCGACGGTCGTGGGCTCGGAGATCCAGGCGGTCGCGACGAGCGCGAGCGACCCCTGCGGGGCGCGCACGCTCTGCTCGCGCTTGCGTCGGAATGCCTCGTGCTGCGCGATGGCGTCGTCAGGCGCCGTCTGGGCCGTGTCGCTCATGCACCCCAGCCTAAACGAGCGCCGCCGGGCCGACAGCGCACGCGTGGGTGCCGCATCGTACATTCGACGCATGCACCAAGCCCCGACGCTCGGCCTCATCATCCCGCCCGACCAGCCGCCGGAGCGCTTCATCGCGGTCGCCCGCGCCGCCGACCAGGCGGGCGTCGACGAGGTCTGGCTGTGGGAGGACTGCTTCGGGCAGTCCGGCACGTCGACCGCCGCCGCCGTGCTCGCCGCGACCGAGCGCATCCGCGTCGGCATCGGCCTCATGCCCGTCCCGCTGCGCAACGTCGCGCTGACCGCGATGGAGATCGCGACGCTCGGGCGGATGTTCCCCGGCCGCCTGCTGCCCGGCATCGGCCACGGCGTGCTCGAGTGGATGGCGCAGGCGGGTGTGCGCGCGCAGTCGCCGCTCACGCTGCTCGCCGAGCAGGCCACGGCGCTGCGGACGCTGCTCGCCGGCGACGAGCTGAGCGTCGAGGGCCGCTACGTGCGGCTCGACAGTGTGCGGCTGCGCTGGCTGCCCGAGCCGGTCCCGCCGCTGCTCATCGGCGGTGGCAAGCCCAAGACGCTCGGCCTCGCGGGCGAGCTCGGCGACGGCGTCATCCTCGCCGGCGATCTCACCCCCGACGCCGATCGCTCGGTGACGCGCGACGCCATCCAGGTCGTGCGCGAGGCCCGGGCCGCGGCGGGGCTCCGTGGCGCGTTCGACGTCGTCCAGTTCGCGGGCATCCGGTCGGATGCGTCGGCCGACGAGGTCTCGTCCTTCGCCGCCGCCCTCGGCGAGCTGGGCGTGACGAGCGTGCCGCTCATCGCGCTCGGTCCCGACGGCGCGCCGGAAGCCGGTGACGGCATCCTGCAGCTCGCGGCGACGATCGGTGGCGCGGCGCGCGCGCAGGCCCGCTAGCTGTTGCGGCCGCGCGCCGCGACGCGCCACCTGGCCGCGGGCTGGGCGTCGGTGCCGTGGTGGTGCACCGCGAGCTCGTCGACGAGGTTGACCGCGGTGCACACGTGGTTGGGCACGACCCGCACGATGCTGCCGAGCGCGGGCAGCGCCTCGTCGCCCATGTCGACGACGGCGTGGTGCTCGCTCAGCAGCACGATGCGCGCGTCGGGGTGGTCGAGCAGCCGCCCGTGACCGGTGGCCCACGCCGGGCGGTCGGCGCCCAGCACCTTCGAGCCGGCGTCGAGCACGAGCCGACCGCCGGCGTGCGAGACGACCGTCGCGTGACAGGTGAGGGCGAGGTCGGTCGCCGGCATGCTGCCGAGCTCCCACTGCTGCGCATCGCCCAGCACGCCGACCCCCGGTCGCAGCTCGGTGACCGGCGAGTCGATCGCGAGCGCGGCGTCGAAGCTCGGCGTGGAGCCGCCCGAGACCACGCGCGGCGCGATGCCCGCATCGTGCATCGTCGCGACGGCGACCGTGAGCGCCTGCGCCTCGTCGAGGGCAGCGCGCTCCCTGGCACCGGGCGCGTAGGCGTGGCCGGGGAACGCGAAGACGCCCTCGACGTCGAAGCCGGCGCGCGCGGCGGCGATCGCGACGTCGGCCCCGGCCGTCGGGTCGCATCCGGACCGATGGTGGCCCGCGTCGATCTCGACGCGCACGGCGACGCGACCGGCGAGGCCCCCGCGCGTCAGGCGCCGGACCCCCTCGACCGAGTCGACGCCGATGGCGACGTTGGCGCCGACCGCGGCGAGGTGGCTGAGCCGCGCTGCGCGGTCCGCGTCGACCCAGAGCGGGTAGGCGATGAAGAGGTCGTCGAGCCCGGCGGCCGCGAAGACCTCGGCCTCCCCCACCGTCGCCACCGTGAGTCCGACGGCGCCGGCGGCCAGCTGCATCCGCCCGATCTCGATGCACTTGTGGGTCTTGGCGTGCGGCCGCAGCGCGAGCCCGCGGGCGGTGGCGGCGTCGGCGGTGCGGGCGATGTTCGCCTGCATGCGCTCGAGGTCGACCGAGAGGAACGGCGTGCTCGGGCTCATGCTCCGGAGCGTACCCGCCGACGCGGCCACCAGCGGATGCTCCAGCACGGGTGCACGACGTCAGCGCGCCGCCGAGCCGCCGTCCACCCGCTCGGCGATCTCAGGACCGCCCAGCAGCTCGAGCAGCGCGTCCTGGTACGCGGGCACCCGGAAGTAGTCGTTGTGCGTGACGACCACCGGCGGATCGATCGTCCGGTCGATCTCCTGGGCGTAGCGGTCGATGGCGTTCTCGTAGGTCGTCTCCCCTCGGCGCAGGCTCGTGCGCCCCGCCACCGCCGGGAAGCCGAGGTAGTCGCTCAGCCGCCACAGGTTGATCCACGGCACCCCGTCGCCCGGCAGCAGCGCACCGCCGAGCCGGGTCATCGACGGCTGTGACGGGGGCGCGTCCCACGCGCGGTCGTCGTCGAGCGCATCCATCGACCACGGGTCGCGCTTCCACGGACGCGGCCCTCGCGCGGGGTAGGTGCCGAGCACCGCCGGCCCGACGAGCTCGGGCATCAGCCGACCGAAGTAGGTGCGCAGCTGTGAGCCGAAGGTGAGCAGCGCGACGCGGTCGACCACCGTCGGGTCGCGCGTGGTCGCCCCCAGCAGCCCGAGGGCCGAGACCGCGATCACGGCGCCCATGCTGTGCGCGGCGAGCACCGCGCGCCGCTCGGGGTGCTCGCAGAGCCACTCGTCGAGCTCCTGCGCGATGTCGGGCACCGCGTGCTCGGCGTAGCACGGCGGGCCGAACGGCTGGGCCGTGCGCGGCAGGTAGCAGGTGACGTCCCAGACGATCGCGAGCAGTCCGGGCTTCCGCAGCAGCACCCCGAGCGCCACGACCGCCGCGAGCGCTACGCCCACCACCGTGAGCGACCAGGTGGTGAGCACGAGGATGTCGGCGACGCGGATGCCGAGCACCCTGGCCGTGCCGCTCGCGACACCGGGCAGGGGCGCCTGCCACAGCATGCCGGCCCAGACCCACGTCAGCGCGAGGCCGATCGCCACCGCCATCAGCGTGGCGATGATCCCGGTCGCCGGCTCGATGAGATGGATGAACGCGGCACGTCGGCGGTCGCGCTCGAGCCGTGCGCGGAGCGGGTCGTCCTCGTCCTGCACGAGCCACGTCTTCGCACGGTCGGCGAGCAGCTTCCGCGGGATGAGGAAGGTCACGAGCACGGCGACGCTCAGCAGCAGCGCGACCGCGATCATCCCACCGAGGGCGAGGAAGACATCCGGCACGTGGAGTCCCGTGCGGGTCGCGGCACCGGCGACCAGCGCTGCCGGGCCGCCCCATCCCGCGACGACGATCGTGGTCAGCGCGATGACGGCCGAGCTCGTCAGCACGCCCACCGTGAGCGACAGCAGCATGAACACCGCCGGCGTGGAGCCGAGCCACGCGGTGCCGGCGCGGGAGCCGCGAGGCCGCCACGCGACGCCCGAGAGCGCGAGCACCCCGCCGAGCGTGATGATGAGGAGCGGGGGCAGCTCGTCGCCGGCGAGGCCGTCGGTCGACGACAAGTCGGGCGCCGACGGGAGCACGAGCAGCACGAGCAGCAGCGCGAAGCAGAGCATCGCGAGCACGAGGAGCCCCTGCGCGAGCCACGCGCTCCACCGGGGGCCCTCCGGCGCGCTCGGCGTGATCGTCATGGTGGGCAGGATCGCCGCCGCGACGGCCGAGAGCACCAGGAGCACGACGGCCGCCCAGAAGAGGATCGCGGGGAAGCCGGGCGACGCATCCAGCACCACGAGATTCCACGACACCTGCGCTGTCGTGAGCGCGGTCGCGGCCGCGAAGTGCACGAGCGCGAGGTGGGCCGTGGTGCGGTTCGACCAGAACGCCGGCTGCGCGAGCACGGCGCGACGATCGGGCGCCGCCGGGCTTCCCTCGGCGCTGGCGTTGGCCTTGGCCTTCGCCGCCTCCATGGCCTCCCTGGCCTTGGCACCGGCTGCGGTCTCGTGGGTGTGCAGGGTGTCGTACCGCATGCGCGCGATGCGCGCGAAGAGCACGAGCAGCGCGACGCCCAGCACCGGGACGATCGCCAGCAGCGCGAGCACGCGACTGGGCGTGAGCAGCGCGGCAAGCCCTGGCGTCGATGCCACCGCGCTCCCGAGCAGGTCGGACGGCCAGGCCGAGCAGTGGCCCCCGATCGAGCACTGCAGCGCGATGAGGTCGACGGCGACGGTCACGGCGGTCGTCGTGAACAGCAGGGTGAGCACGAACCCGAAGAGCCGCGCCGCCGCCGCGGTGATGTTCGCTCGGAGGCGGGTGGCGCCGGTGTCGCTGTCATGGGGCAGGCGCCGCGTCCACATGGCGCCGTTGCCGATGCTGAACGGGAGGGCGAGCACCTGGAAGGCGAGCGCGATGGAGCGGCTCGCCGTGCGCTTGGCCGTCTGCGACCGCACGAGCCCACCCCACGAGTACGCCTCGCGCCGGATCCCCGCGGGGATGTGCCCGCGTGCGCGATCCGGAGGGTTCTGCCTCGGTGCAGCCAGCCAGAACGCGGCCTTGTCGTCACCGCGCAGGCACTGGATGTCGTCCTGCGGCAGGTCGAGCAGCGCGGCGGGGGTCGTGTTGTTGACGCCGTGCACCCGCAGCTCGAGCACGCGCGGCTCACTCGCGGCCGCCGCATCCACCAGGTCTGACATGGCGTCCCCCGTCGTGCACGATGACCCCGTGCGCACTGTACGCCCGAGCTCCGCGGCGCAGAAGTGCCCAGTTCCGACGCTCACGACCGGTGCGATGGCGGCCTGCCTGCCCTCGGTCGCCTAGCCTGGAACGATGACCAGCGAGCATGGACGGGCGACGACCACGGCAGGCCACGAGGCTCCGAGCAAGCTCAAGCGCGGCATCACGGGGCCGCTGCTGTTCGTCTTCATCCTCGGCGACGTGCTGGGCGCCGGCGTCTACGCGCTCACCGGCGAGCTCTCGGCCGAGGTCGGGGGCGCCATGTGGCTGCCGCTGCTGCTCGCGCTTCTGCTCGCGCTGCTGACCGCCGGGTCGTACGCCGAGCTCGTGACGAAGCATCCGCGTGCCGGCGGTGCAGCCGTCTTCGCGCAGCGCGCCTTCGGCAGCCCGATCGTCTCGTTCCTCGTCGGCTTCTGCATGCTCGCCGCCGGCGTCGTCAGCGCGGCCGGGCTCGCCCTCGCCTTCGCGGGCGACTACCTCGCGGCGCTCGTGCCCATCGCGCCGGCGATCGCCGCCCCGGTCTTCCTGTTGCTCGTCGCCGCGCTCAACGCGCGCGGCATCCGGGAGTCGATGGCCGGCAACGTCGTCATGACCATCGTCGAGCTCACCGGGCTGTTGCTCATCATCGTCGCCGTCGCCTTCATGGTGCTCGGCGGTGGCGGCGATGTGAGCCGCGTCGGCGAGTTCCCGGCCGGTGCGAACCCGGCGCTCGCGACGCTCGCCGCCGCGATCATCGCCTACTACTCGTTCGTCGGCTTCGAGACGTCGGCGAACGTCGCGGAGGAGATCAAGGACCCCGCGAAGGTGTACCCGCGCGCGCTCATCGGCTCGCTGCTCGTGGCCGGCGTGGTCTACCTGCTCGTCGGGCTGGCGAGCGCGATCGCGCTGCCCGCCGACGAGCTCTCGGGCTCGAGCTCGCCGCTGCTCGACGTCTTCGCAGCGACCGGCGCCCCGCTGCCCGGCTGGGTCTTCAGCGTCATCGCGCTCGTCGCGGTCGCGAACGGTGCGTTGCTGACGATGATCATGGCGAGCCGCCTCGCATTCGGGATGGCGGAGCAGGGCCTGCTGCCCGCCGTGCTCGGTCGCGTGCTGCCGCGGCGCCGCACCCCGTGGGTCGCCATCCTCGTCACGACCGCGATCGCGATCGGCCTCACCTTCGTCGGCGATCTCGGCACCCTCGCCGAGACCGTCGTGCTGCTCCTGCTCTTCGTGTTCCTCAGCACGAACGTGGCGGTGCTCGTGCTGCGGCGCGAGCGCGTCGAGCACGACCACTTCCGCGTGTGGACCTGGGTGCCCGTGCTCGGCATCGGCTCGTGCGTGCTGCTCCTCACGCAGCAGGAGCCGCACGTGTGGCTGTTCGGCGGCATCGCCATCGGCGTGGGTCTCGTCGCCTACGCCGTCACGAGGGTCGGCCGGAAGGCCGCGTCGCGCAGCTGACGGATCGCGCGGCTCACGACGGCGGCGCGGATGCCTTCGCGCGCGGCTCGTACCGCACCTTCAGGAGGCGGACGTCGGCGTACTTCACGACGACGTACGCCCAGTACTCCTCCTCCGAGGCCCTGATCGCACCGGCGTCGCGCGACTGCATCCGCGGGCCCTTGAGCACCATCTCCCGCTCCGACGGGGGCTTCCCGATGGTGAAGTAGTCGACGTAGCCCCAGTACTGGGCTCCCGAGCTGAGCTCGACCTTCACCCACGCGACCTCGTCGCGGGAGAGATCGGCGGAGAAGAGCGAGTTCCAGAGGTCGCCGTGGCCGATGGGATGCGCGGCGGTGTCACCGCGACGCAGGTAGCGGTCCGCCGCGAGCGCGAGCAGGCACGCGATCACGACCTCCGCCGTGATGCCGACGACGATGCGCCAGAAGTGATCCCGGGCATACGCGTCGCCGTCGCTCACCCACGCGGCGAGGTCGGGCAGCGCTCCCGGCAGCACGAGCGCGACCACCATGAGGATCAGGATCGACGCGGTCGTGAGCACGAGGCTCATGAGCGCGACGCGGCTCGCCTCTCGGAAGCTCGACTGCTCGAGCGAGGGCCGTCGCCGCTCGCGCAGCATCTCGAAGAGCAGACCGGGGGCGACCAGCCCGAGGAAGGCGTAGACGGTCGCGAACCCCTCGGGGATCATCGGCCGCCGATCGCCTGGCCCGAGCCGGTGCCGTCACCGCCCTTGCCGACGTCCGGCGCTTCCCTGGACGGCTCGGCGCGCTCGTCGGGCGCCCCGTCGCGCGGCGCGCTCATCCGCGGGCCTCCCCGGTGCCGATGCCATCGCCGCCGCGGCCGATGTCGTCGGAAGCGCCTTCACCATCCTGGCTCCGCCGCTGCTGGTCCAGCTTCGCCGCCGCGCGCTCGGCTGCGTCCGCCGCGCGCTCGGCCTGCTCCGCAGCCTCCTTGGCGGCTCGCTTGGCGTCGTCGACGGTGTCAGGTGCCATGGCGGCCTCCGGGATCGGTGAGGCTTCGGTCTAGCACGCGCTCCGGCTGACCCGCCAGGCGTGGAAGCCGCCACGACCGAGTGGATCGGCTCAGGCGACCGCGCGGTGCTCGTCGCGTCGGAGCCGGGACGTCAGGTAGAGGCGATGCGCGGTGATGACGAGCGCGAGCCACGCGGCGCCGAGCGCCCAGCCGGCGATCACGTCGGTGACCCAGTGGTGGCCGAGGTAGACGCGGCTCCCCGCGACGAAGATCGTCGCGATGACGGCGACCGCGATGATGGCGGCGCGGGCCGCGTTGCTCTGCCGGCGGAGCACGAGCAGGTAGGCGATGACGCCGAGGATGGCGACCGCGTTCAGCGTGTGGCCGCTCGGGAACGAGGCCGAGACCTCGTAGGGCGGCACGGCGTCGCTGAGCGGCGGCCGCTCGCGGCCGATCAGCACCTTGCCGGCGATCGTCATGAGCAGCGAACCGCCGCCCGCCGCGACGATGAGCACGACGGGCGTCCACGACCGGCGACGGATGCTGAGGATGAGCAGGGCCGCGATGGCGACCAGCGGCATCCCGATCGTGCCCGCGAGGTCGGTGAAGCTCGTGATGTATGGGTCGACGGCGGGGTTGCGGATCGTGAGGATGGCGTCGAGGAGCGGGCGGTCGATGCCCGCGACGCCGTCCTGGTCGGTGACCGCGTCGTACACGAGCACCGCGGCGACGCTGAGCAGCCCGGCGATGGCTGCACCGATCGCCAGCGTGAGCAGCAGCGTGCCGTACGGGCCGACCGTGTCGGCGAGCCACCGCGCGAACGAGGCCATCCAGTGACCGATCCGCGTGTGCCAACGGGTGAGCTCGACCTCGCCGACGGTGGTGTCCTGCGCGCGCTCGCCGCGGGGTCCGTGCTCGGGCGCGGTGGGCGTCTCATCCGCTGGCTGTGTGACCGACATCTCGCTCCTCGCTGTACCCCGACCGTACACATCGCACGCTACCGGCTGCAGATGGGCGCAGTCCGACACGAGCGCTCGGTGGTCGCGCGTGCGCGTGATCCCAGCGTCGCCGACGAGCAGGAATGACGGGCCGTTGCGCGCGCAAGCGGCGTCAGCTCGCTCAATCCGAACGCCGTTTGACTACGAATACCTTGCATCGCTCCCTATGGCAGGGAGTCCTCCCTGCGGGCGATGACGAAGGAGTCATCATGAACAGGAACACGAAGCTGGCGCTCGGCGCCAGCGCTGCCGTCTTGGCGACGGTGGCGATGGGTGCCGCCCCAGCGATGGCGAGCGCCGGGCAGGGCGCCGGGAAGACGGTCACGCTGCACGCGACGCTGACCGCGCTGAACGGGTCGGGCGCGTCCGGCACCGCGACAGCTGTCGTCCGCAACCAGCAGATCCGGCACATCGAGGTGCACGCCGAGGGCCTCTCGCCCGACGCGCCGCACGCGCAGCACATCCACTACGGCGAGCAGGCCATGAACGAGTGCCCGACACTCGCGCTGGACAGCAACGCTGACGGACGGATCAACACCCTCGAGGGTGTGCCGGCGTACGGCCCGGTCGTGGTCTCGCTGAACACCACCGGCGACACCACGCCCGCCAGCTTCCTCGACGTCGGCCGCTTCCCTGTCTCGGAGGATGGCAGCTACCACTACAGCCGGGACCACATCGAGTTCACCGACGTCGCCGGAACCGGCTATCCGGGAGCAGACGGCACCGGCACCGCACGGCAGATCGCTGACGCCATCCGCGCCGGCGAAGGCGTGCTGGTGATCCACGGCGTCGACTACGACGGCAACGGCATGTACAGCTTCAGCCCCGAGGGCGCCAGCGAGCTGAACCCCAACCTGCCCGCCGAGGCGACTGACCCTGCTGCCTGCGGCGTGCTGCGCTAGGAACCGACACCGTTCGGTCTCGGCCGGCGAGTGCGGAGATGACGCGGGACATCGTCGATCGGTGGTCCGCGTCATCATGGTGCCGCGATGGTAGGGCGGACGGGACTTGAACCCGTGACCGAGGGATTATGAGTCCCCTGCTCTGACCAGCTGAGCTACCGCCCCGAGGCCTTCCGGCCCGGAGATCGAGCCTAGCCGTGCAGCTCGACCCGGGTCTCGGGGTCGCGGATCTCCTCGCCGCGGTAGAGCCGCTCATATGCGGTGATCGTCCGCTCGATGTCGTGCGGCGCGACCATGTCGAGGCTGTGCTGCTGGAACGCGCGGTACTCGTCGTCGTCGAGCCGCAGGATGCGCTCGAGCTTCTCGGAGAGGTCGGTCGCGTCGTCCGGCCGGAAGAGCCAGCCGTTGGCGCCGTCCCGCACGAGGTGCGGCAGGGCCATCGCATCCGCCGCCACGACCGGCAGCCCGGTCGCCATCGCCTCCATCGTCGCGATCGACTGCAGCTCAGCGGTCGACGGCATCGCGAAGACCTCGGCGGAGCGCAGGCGCTCTCGCAGCTCGTCGTCGCTCACGAAGCCGGTGAGCGTGACGCGGTCGGCGACGCGCAGGTCGCGCGCGAGCGCACCCAGCTCGTCGATGAGGTCGCCGCCGCCGACGATGTCGAGGTGCCACTCGAGATCCGCCGGCAGCTGCGAGACGGCTCGCACGAGCGTCTCGAGCCGCTTCTCGCTCGTGACACGGCCGACGAAGACGATCCGTCCGCGCTGGCGCTCGGGGTTGGGCAGGTACTCGTCCCCGGGCAGGCCGCACGAGATCGCGTGCACTCCGGTGATGCCGGTCTTGCGCTCGAGGTAGTCGGCGCTTCGTCGCGTCGGCGTCGTCACGACGTCGCAGCGGCCGAACACGGTGGCGGCGTCGTGCCAGGCGAAGTCCACCGCCCTGCCGTGCATCGCGCGTGGGATGTTCGAGTGGTCCATGAGGTTCTCGAACATCAGGTGGTTGGTGCCGACGACGCGGATGCCGCGCTTCTTCGCCTCGGTCGAGAACGCGCGTCCGAGCACGAGGTGCGACTGGAAGTGCACGACGTCGGGCCGCAGCGCGTCGAGCAGCGAGGCGGCGTTCTGCCAGATCCGCCACGGCTCCGCGAAGCGCAGCCACTCGTGGCCGGGGTAGAGCATCGAGCGGAGGCGGTGCACCGTGAAGCGCTGGCCCTCGTGCTCCTCGATGTGCGTGCCCTGCTTGCCGCGGCCGAGCGCCGACGCGACGACGTGCACCTCGTGGCCCCGCTTCGAGAGTCGAGCGGCGAGCCGGGTGGTGAACTTCGCGGCGCCGTTGACGTCGGGCGCGAAGGTGTCGGTCGCGATGAGGATGCGCAGCGGTCGGTCGGTCATTCGTCCTCCTCCGATGCCGCACCGGGCATCCGGATCTGGGGGTGGTGCCGGGCGAGCTGGAAGACCCCGGTGACGGCGAGCGCACCGGCGCCGGCGTAGACGATGATCGCCCACGGCGGCGTCGCGGCCGCCTCGCCGAGCACGGTGACGCCGATGAGCACGGCGATGAGCGGGTCGATGACGGTGAGGCCGGCGATCACGAGATCGGGCGGGCCCGAGGCGTGGGCGAGCTGGACGGCATAGCTGCCGGCCAGCACGGCGATGAGCATGGCGACGGCGCAGAGCACCGTCAGCCACTCGAACTGCCCGGAGATGATGCGGTTGATCACGACCTTCGAGAGCGTCACGACGAATCCGTACAGCACGCCGGCGGCGACGATGTAGAAGACCGCGTTCGCCCGCGACCGGAAGAACCACCAGAGCGCGCCGAGACCGCCGAGGGCGACCACGAGCAGCGCCAGCACCGTGAGCAGCTGCTGATCGCGGATGGGGCGCTCGATCGCGAAGATCGCGGCGATGAACACGAAGATGCCGATGCCGATGAGGCACAGCACGATCGAGCGGACGGTGCGGTGGTCGAGCCGGATGCCGGCGAGGCGCGCGTTGAGCAGCGCCGTGACGACGAGGGCGACCGCGCCGAGCGGCTGCACCACGATGAGCGGGGCGAACGCGAGCGCGCCGAGCTGGAAGATGATCGCGAGGCCGAGCAGCAGGGTGCCGACGACCCAGGCCGGCTCGCGCAGCATCTTGAGGACGGCCTTGCCGCCGAGCGCGGCGCCGCGCTGGTCGCCGCCCTGGAAGTGACCGACCCCGCGATGCTGGAACTGGGTGCCCACCGACAGGAAGACCGCGCCCACGATCGCGAGCGGGATGCCGACGGCCTGCAGCGGCGTGAGGGAGATCTCCGCCGCGAGGTCGTCGAGCGAGGTGGACAGCACGTGTCGAACCTACCGCCGCGGGCCTCGATAGCCTGGAGGACATGACTGTTCTGCCCATCTGCATCACCGGGGAGCCGGTGCTCCACCGCGTCGCCGAGCCCGTCACCGACTTCGATGCGGAGCTCGCGACCCTCGTCGCCGACATGTTCGCGACGATGGAGGCCGCGCCGGGCGTCGGCCTCGCCGGCCCGCAGGTCGGCGTCGGCAAGCGCGTGTTCGTCTACGACTGGACGGATGAGGACGGCGTGCAGACGCGCGGCGTCGCGGTCAACCCGGAGCTGTGGATCACGCCGCTGCCGGTCGGTGTGCCCGAGGATGACGACGAGGAGGGCTGCCTCTCGATCCCGGGTGAGCGCTTCGCGCTGCTGCGGGCCGAGCGGGCGATCCTCCGCGCGCAGGACGAGCACGGCGAGCACTACGAGCTCGAGGCGTCGGGCTGGCTCGCGCGCATCCTGCAGCACGAGTTCGACCACCTCGACGGCGTGCTCTACGCCGACCGGCTGGATGCGTTCGGCACGAAGGGCGTGCAGAAGGCGGTCAAGCGCAACAAGTGGGGCGTCGAGGGCCTCAGCTGGCTGCCGGGCGTGGACGACCTGGAGGGCTGAGGCGCTCGCACCCGCGGTGGTCTCGACTCGCGCGGCCGCCGGGGCGGCCGTGCGGCTCGACCAACAGCGGGCACGAGAAAGGCCCCGCCGTGAGGCGGGGCCTTGTCGCTCCCCGAGATGGACTCGAACCATCAACCTGCCGGTTAACAGCCGGCTGCTCTGCCAATTGAGCTATCGAGGATCGCTGCAGCAGCGACGACAATCGTAGCATCCCGCGCGGCCACCGGTCGCACGCCGCGGTTCCGCGCTAGCGTTCGAGCACCACTGCCGCCTGCACGCCCTGGAGCATCCATGCCCTCGTCCCGCTTCCGCCTGCCGCTCCTCGTCGTCGCCGCCGGCGCCGCGCTCACCCTCTCGGGCTGCATCGTGCTGCCCCCGGCCGTGCCGACGCTCCCGCCGCCGCCCGTGCCGACCGAGACCCAGGCGGCGCCCGAGCCGGTCGAGACGGAGGACACTGAGCCGACGCCCGACGCAGGGAGTGGCGACCTCCCCGAGTACGTCGACTTCGGCACCGAGCTCGAGGCGGGCACGCTCGCCGGCTGGGAGACCAGCATCATCGTCGACGACGCCTTCGCGGTGCAGGCCGACTCCGACTTCCCGGCCGGCCCGACGATCCACGTCATCGAGACCGCCACCGGCTGCGACATCTGGGCCTACCAGGGCGCGCAGGACAGCGCGGACACCGACGAGTACGCGAGCTCGGAGGCGACCCTCGCCGCTCTCTCCGGCACGACGACCGACGACTGGGACCCCGACACGCTCGACCTGAGCCCCTCGACGCAGGGCGTCACGGTCGCGTTCCTCTCGATCTACACCGAGGACGAGGCGACCGGCGACGCCGAGGCGTACTTCGCCCGCAACTTCCAGTCGAGCCAGTCGACGAGCTCGATCCGCGCGACCTGCGGCGGCGCGGCCGGCGGCATCGACCACATCGACGACCTCATCGCCGAGCACTTCCAGATCAACTTCCTGGTCCCGTAGCGGCAGCGCAGCAGCCGAGCACAAGCGGCGGTCACTCCGAGCGCAGCGACCGCCGCTCGCGCTCGAGCTCGAGCAGCTGCTCCTGCAGGCGCTTCGAGCCCTCGGGGTCGGCGCCGCCCATGCGCTGCAGGCTTCCGAGCAGCTCGGCCTTGCGGCGCAGGATGTCGCGGTCGACGAGCGAGCCGACGATGCCGCGCACGTAGGCCTTGACGCCCTCGTTCGTGGACTGCGGGATGGGCGCCATCGCGAGCGTGCGCACGAGCGGCACGATCTCGGCGGGCACCGCCTCGGCGACGCGCTCCGAGAAGTCGGTCGCCTCGATCGCGTCGAGCGACGCGAGCACGCCGTCGCGCACGACCGCGAGCGACGGGTTCGCGATGTAGGCGGTCGCACCGCGCACGGCGAGCTCGCGGCCGAGCACCGCCGGCTGCTGCAGCAGCGCCGAGATGGCGTCGCGCTCAAGCCGCGATGCGGGGTCGCGCTCGAGCTGGCGCAGCGCGACGTCGGCGGGCGGATGCCCGGCGGCCGCACCCTCGGCCGCGGCAGCGGGGCGCGGGCCCGCCTGCCGCACCGCCGAGCGCACCTCGTCGGGCGAGACGCCAAGCCATCCGGCGACCGTGCGCGTGTAGCCGTCGGCGAGCGCGCGGTCGCGGATCGACTGCAGCACGGGCGCTGCACGGCGCATCGCGGCGACGCGGCCCTCGACGGTCTCGAGGTCGTGCTGCGCGACGATCCGGCGCAGCATGAACTCGAACAGCGGCCGCGGCTGCTGTACGAGCCGTCGCACGGCGTCGTCGCCGCGCTCGAGCCGCAGGTCGCACGGGTCGAGGCCGCCGGGCGGCACCGCGACGAACGTCTGCGCGGCGAAGCGCTGCTCCTCGGCGAACGTGCGGGCGGCCGCCTGCTGGCCAGCCTCGTCCGGGTCGAAGGTGAAGACGACGCGGCCGAGCGAGCGCGTGTCGGTCGTCGACACGTCGCCGAGCACGCGCCGGAGCACCTTGATGTGGTCGACGCCGAACGACGTGCCGCAGGTCGCGACCGCGGTCGTGACGCCCGCGAGGTGGCACGCCATGACATCCGTGTAGCCCTCGACCACCACCGCCTCGTGCCCACGTGCGATGTCGCGCTTCGCGAGGTCGAGCCCGTAGAGCACCTGGCTCTTGCGGAAGATGGGCGTCTCGGGCGAGTTCAGGTACTTCGGGCCCTTGTCGTCGTCCGAGAGCCGGCGCGCGCCGAACCCGACGGTGGCGCCGGCGACGTCGCGGATGGGCCAGATGAGGCGTCCGCGGAAGCGGTCGTAGCTGCCGCGCTGGCCCTCGCTCAGGAGGCCGGCGCCGAGCAGCTCGGCCTCGGTGAACCCTCGGCCCTTGAGGTGCCGGCCGAGCGCATCGAAGGATGCCGGGGCGAAGCCCACGCCGAAGCGCTCGGCAGCGGCCAGGTCGAAGCCCCGCTCCCCCAGGAACCGCTGCCCGAGCGCCGCGGCGGGCGTCACGAGCTGCTCGCGGAAGTAGGCCTCGGCAGCGCGGCTCGCCTCGAGCAGGCGCAGGCGGCCGCTCGTCTCCTCCTGCGGCTTGCCGTCCTCGTAGTGGAGCGTGAAGCCGGCCTGCGCCGCGAAGCGCTCGACCGTCTCGGCGAACGAGGTGTGATCCATCGCCATCGCGAACTGGAAGACGTCGCCGTCCTCGCCGCAGCCGAAGCAGTGGTAGCGGCCGACGGCCGGCCGCACGTGGAAGGACGGAGAGCGCTCGTCGTGGAACGGGCAGAGCCCCTTCATGCTGCCGACGCCCGCCGTCTTGAGCGTGACGTGGGCGCCGACGACGTCGACGATCGAGATGCGAGCGCGCAGCTCGTCGATGTCCTCCCGCCGGATCCGCCCCGCCATGGCCGCCCCTCAGTCCCCCACGTGGCGCTCGTGCCACGCGAACGCGCCGCGGTCGGTGAGGCTCGACACCTGGTCGACGACCACGCGGGCGCGCGCGGCGTCGTCGGGCGCCTGTGCCCAGTCATCCGCGTAGGCACGGTCGAGCGCCTCGGGGCCGATGCGCAGGAGCGCGTCGCACAGCTCCTGCAGGATGCGCCGCTGGCTCGCGTAGATCGGCTGCCGGCGCTCGGCGAGGATGAAGCTCGCGGCCGTGCCCTTGAGCACCGCGATCTCGGCGCGCACCTCGCGGGGCACCTCGACGGTCGCGCCGAAGCGCGCGAGCGGCCCCGCGTGCGTCTCGCGCGTCAGCCGGCTCGCCGCGTTCGCGAAGCGGCCGATGAGCTTCGACGTGAGGTTCTTGAGGCGCGCGTGGTCAGCGCGGGAGCCGTCGAACGAGCGCAGCCAGGTGTCGAGGTCGTCGAGCCGGTCGAAGGCGGCGAGCAGCTCGTCGCGCGTGAACTCCGGCCCGACCCACGTGAGCATCGTCGAGACGAGCTCGTCGTGGCCGACGCGGCTCTGCAGCTTCGCGACGTCGACGTAGCCGCCGACGACCGCGTCCTCGAAGTCGTGCACCGAGTAGGCGATGTCGTCGGCGAGGTCCATGACCTGCGCCTCGACGCTCGGGCGTCTGGCGGGCGCGCCCTCGCGCATCCACTCGAACGCCGCTCGGTCGGACTCGTAGAAGCCGAACTTGATGCGGCCGGACGCGTCGTGCACGTCACCGGCGGGCCACGGGTACTTGCACGCGGCGTCGACGGAGGCGCGCGTCAGGTTGAGCCCGTAGGGCTGGTCTCGGATGACCTTCGGCTCGAGGCGCGTGATGACCCGGAGCGTCTGCGCGTTGCCCTCGAAGCCGCCGATCGAGAGCGCCCACTCGTTGAGGCCGCGCTCGCCGTTGTGGCCGAACGGCGGATGCCCGATGTCGTGCGCGAGGCACGCGGTGTCGACGACGTCCGGGTCGAGGCGCAGCTCGCCGGCGAGCTCGCGCCCGATCTGCGCGACCTCCAGCGAGTGCGTCAGGCGCGTGCGGGAGTCGTCGAATCCCATCGTGGGTGAGAGCACCTGCGTCTTCTGCCCGAGCCTGCGGAAGGCGCTCGAGTGCAGCAGCCGCGCGCGGTCGCGGGCGAAGTCGGTGCGCGCGGATGCGTGCGTCTCGGGCAGCCGTCGCTCGGCGTCGTGCGCGCTGTACGCCCCGATGCCGGTCCCGCGCTCAGCCGCCACGGGTGTCGCTCTCGTCCTCGATGAGCGCGGCGCGCTGCGCCGGGCTCAGCTCGGGACTGTCGAGCCAGCCGTCGGGCAGCGCGGGCTTCCGCGGGCTGCCGGCGCGGCCGCGCTGGCCCTCGATGCCCTCGGCGACGTAGGGCACGGCGTGGTCGAGCGCGCCGAGCAGGTCGTCGAGCTGCGCGAGCGACTCGACGCCGGCGAGCGCGCGACGGGCGTCGCCGCCGACCGGGTACCCCTTGAAGTACCAGGCGACGTGCTTGCGGATGTCGCGGCAGGCGCGATCCTCCTCGTCGAAGAACTCGACGAGCAGCTCGGCGTGGCGGCGGAAGGCGTCGGCGACCTGGCCGAGCGTCGGGCGGTGGCGTGCGTCGCTGCCCGAGAAGGCGGCCGCGAGGTCGCCGAACAGCCAGGGCCGGCCGAGGCAGCCGCGGCCGACGACGACGCCGTCGACGCCGGTCTCGCGCATCATCCGCACGGCGTCCTCCGCCTGCCAGATGTCGCCGTTGCCGAGCACCGGCACCGAGGTGACGGCCTCCTTGAGCTTCGCGATCGCGGACCAGTCGGCGGTGCCGGAGTAGTGCTGCGCCGCGGTGCGGCCGTGCAGCGCGACCGCGGCGACGCCCGCGTCCTCGGCGATGCGACCCGCATCCAGGAACGTCAGGTGGTCGTCGTCGATGCCCTTGCGCATCTTGACCGTCACCGGGATGTCGCCGGCCCGCTCGACCGCGCGCGTCACGATCGCGGCGAACAGGTCGCGCTTCCAGGGCAGGGCGCTGCCGCCGCCGCGGCGGGTCACCTTCGGCACCGGGCAGCCGAAGTTGAGGTCGATGTGGTCGGCGCGGTCCTCGTCGACGAGGATGCCGACGGCCTGCTCGATCGTGCGCGGGTCGACGCCGTACAGCTGCACCGAGCGCAGCGACTCCGACTCGTGGTGGCTGATGAGCCGCATCGTCTCGGGCGTGCGCTCGACGAGCGCGCGCGAGGTGATCATCTCGCTCACGTACAGGCCGGCGCCGAACTCGCGGCACAGCCGCCGGAAGGCGGTGTTCGTGATGCCGGCCATGGGCGCGAGCACGACCGGCGCGTCGAGGGCGATGGGCCCGATCGACAGCGCCGGCGTGGTGCGCACTGGAGTGCTCACGCCCCGATGAGCCCCTGCGCGAGGTGCGCCTCGAGCTCGTCGACCTTGACGCGGGTCTGCGCCATCGAGTCGCGCTCGCGCACGGTCACGGCGCCGTCCTCGAGCGAGTCGAAGTCGATCGTGACGCAGAACGGCGTGCCCACCTCGTCCTGGCGGCGGTAGCGGCGGCCGATCGCGCCGGCGTCGTCGAAGTCGATCGCCCAGAGGCTGCGCAGGCGGCCGGCGATCTCGCGGGCGAGCGGCGAGAGCTGCTCGTTGCGCGACAGCGGCAGCACGGCGACCTTCACCGGCGCGAGGCGCGGGTCGAGCCGCAGCACGGTGCGGGTGTCGGTGCCGCCCTTGGCGTTCGGCACCTCCTCCTCGGCGTACGCGTCGACGAGGAACGCCATCAGGCTGCGGGTGAGGCCGAACGACGGCTCGATGACGAAGGGCGTGTAGCGCTCGCCGGTCGCCTGGTCGAAGTAGACGAGGTCCTTGCCGGACGCCTTCGAGTGCGACGAGAGGTCGAAGTCGGTGCGGTTCGCGATGCCCATGAGCTCGCCCCACTCGGAGCCCTGGAAGCCGAAGCGGTACTCGACGTCGATCGTGCCGGCCGAGTAGTGCGCCCGCTCGTCCTCAGGCACCTCGAAGCGGCGCATGTTGGCCGGGTCGACGCCGAGGTCGACGAACCACGACCAGCACGCCTCGACCCAGCGGTCGAACCACTCGGGGGCGTCGTCGGGCGCGGTGAAGAACTCGATCTCCATCTGCTCGAACTCGCGCGTGCGGAAGATGAAGTTGCCGGGCGTGATCTCGTTGCGGAACGCCTTGCCGACCTGGCCGATGCCGAACGGCGGCTTCTTGCGCGAGACCGTGAGGACGTTGGAGAAGTTGACGAAGATGCCCTGCGCCGTCTCGGGGCGCAGGTAGTGCTGGCCGGCCTCGTTGTCGACCGGGCCGAGGTACGTCTTCATGAGGCCCGAGAACATCTGCGGCTCGGTCCACTTGCCGGTCGTGCCGCAGTCGGGGCAGGTGATCTCCTCCATCGAGGCGGCGGCGCGGCCCTTCTTGGCCTCGAACGCCTCCTCGAGGTGGTCCTGGCGGTGCCGCTTGTGGCACTGCAGGCACTCGACCAGGGGGTCGGTGAAGGTCGCGACGTGACCGGATGCCTGCCACACGGCCGAGGGCAGGATGATCGACGAGTCGAGCCCGACCATGTCGTCGCGGCCCTGCACGAACGTCTTCCACCACTGGCGCTTGATGTTCTCCTTGAGCGCCACGCCGAGGGGCCCGTAGTCCCACGCCGACCGGGATCCGCCGTAGATCTCGCCCGCCTGGAACACGAAGCCGCGTCGCTTCGCGAGGTTGATGACGGCGTCGAGACGGTTCTGCACCACGGGGGCTCCTTGAGATCGGTCGCGCGCCGCCCGCCCGGGCCGGTCAGCCCGAGCCGCGCGCGCGGCACGTGAACCTCGATTCTACCGAGCGCGGCGCGCGATCGCGGCGCACGCCGCCGCCGGTGTGCACGTGGTGCGAGACGGCGCTGGGATAGGCTCATCCCTCGGGGCGTCAGCGCCCCGATCGCGTGCGAGGAGGCTTGATGCGGAGCGAGGAGCGGCGGGAGCTCTACGGGGCCTGGGCGGAGCGATGGCCCAGCGATGCGGCCGAGCTGCTCGACGGCTACTCCGGTGCGTGGTGGATCGGCGGCAGCTGGGCGATCGACGTCGCGACCGGCCGCCGACGCGAGCACGGCGACCTCGACATCGTCATCCCCCGCAGCGAGCTCAGCCTCCTGCGCGGCTGGCTCGGCGGCAAGTGGCAGCTGTGGTCCACGTTCCAGGGCGCGCTCAAGCCGCTGCTCCCCCACGACTCGGACGTGCTGCCGATCGGCACGACGAGCATCTGGCTGCGCCACAGCGCCTACGGCCAGTGGGAGTACGAGGTGCTCCTCGACCCGAGCGACAGCGAGTCGTGGCGGTTCCGCCGCGACACGGCCGTGACGATGCCGCTCGAGGATGCGCTCGCGACCGTCGACGGTATCCGCTTCGCGAAGCCGCAGATCGTGCTCGCCTACGCGGCCGCAGAGCACGCCGACGTGGCGTGGCTCGACGAGGCGCTGCCCTCGCTCGACGCCGAGGCGCGAGCGTGGCTCGCCGAGCGCCTGGCCGACGACCACCCCTGGCGCGCCCGCCTCACCTGACGCGCCGCGGCGCCCGCCGGCGCGCGGAACGCCGAGCTTCCCGAAACTCCGGGATTTCGCCTCGGAAACCCGGAGTTCGGGGAAGTTCGACGGATGAGGTCGGTCAGCAGCGCTCCACGACGTGCGCCGGGTCGTCCGGCGTCGTGAGGTCGAGATCGCGGAGCACCGTGAGCGCCGGCTGGTCCGCGCGCTCGCAGACGGCCGCGAAGCCGCCCTCGGGCAGCTCGCCCTCGTACTCGACCGCGAGGTGGCGCTCGTAGAGCGCGCCGTAGTCGTCGCACTCGTCGAAGCGCGCGCACTCCTCGGTGACCACGAGGTCGAAGCCCGCGGCGGGCCCGGCGTCGCCCGCTTCGAGCGCGTTCTTCTGCGCGACGGCGATGCCCGCCGAGTGCGCGCGGGCGGTCAGCAGCGCCGCGAGCGCCAGGTTGCCCTCCGCGTCGAGACCGTCGGCGCGCGTCCACGAGTCGAGGTTGTCGAGCTCGACCGCCTCGTAGCCGGCGTCGGCGCATCCGTCGATCCAGCCGCCGACGACGCCGGCGACCGCGTCGCGCGCGGCGGCCGTCGACGTGTCGAGGATGCGCTCGTCGGGCCAGGCGGGATCGACCACCGGCTCACCGTCGCCGCCGCGCAGCAGCAGCTCGGGGTGCTCGCTGAGCCACCAGTCGAGCTCGCCGGGCTGCGTCTGGAAGCCGTTCACGTAGCAGACGTCGATCGCGACGCCCGCGGGCGCCGCCTCGCGGTCGCGCACGACCACGGTCACGCCGTCGCCCGGCTCGTACGCGCCGCCGAGCTGGTAGTCGAGCGCGCCCGCCTCGGCCTCGGCCCAGAGCGCCGCGAAGGCGGCCTCGTCGAACGCGGCCGCCGGCGTCGGCTCGGCATCGGCCTGCGCGCATCCGACCGCCGCGAGCAGCACGGCCGCCGCGGCGGCGATCGCGCGGCGCATCACGCCTTGGGCGCGTCGACGGCGCCGCCGAAGCGGCGGTCCCGCCCGGTGTAGACGTCGAGCGCCCGCCACAGGTCGCGGCGCGTGAAGTCAGGCCACAGCCGGTCGAGGAAGACCATCTCGGCGTAGGCCCCCTGCAGGGTGAGGAAGTTCGAGATGCGCTGCTCGCCCGACGAGCGGATGTAGAGGTCGACGTCCGGCACGTCGGGGTTGTACATGCGGCTGCGCACGAGCTTGTCGGTCACGCCGGAGGGCTTGAGCCGCCCGGCCGCGACGTCGTCGGCGATCGAGCGCACCGCATCCGCGATCTCGTGCGTGCCGCCGTAGTTCACGCACATCTGCAGCGTCATGGTCGAGTTGCCGGCGGTGCGGCGCTCCGCCTCCTCGAGCTCGCGGATGACCGAGGTCCAGAGCCGCGGACGGCGGCCGGCCCAGCGCACGCGCACGCCCCAGGCGTCGAGCTGGTCGCGGCGGCGGCGCAGCACGTCCTTGTTGAAGCCCATCAGGAAGCGCACCTCGTCGGGGCTGCGCTTCCAGTTCTCGGTCGAGAAGGCGTAGACCGACAGGTGCTGCACGCCCGCCTGCAGCGCGCCCGCGACGACGTCGAGCAGCACGGCCTCGCCGGCGGCGTGCCCCTGCGTGCGCGTGAGCCCGCGCTGGTTCGCCCAGCGGCCGTTGCCGTCCATGATGATCGCGACGTGCTTCGGCACGGTGCCCGGGTCGTAGGCCGGCGGGTGCTCGCCCGTCCAGTCGACGGGCCGCAGCGGCTCGCTCACTGCACGCCGCGATCGACGTGCTCGAGGCTGCGCAGGCCGCGCTCGAGGTGCCACTGCACGTACGCGGCGACGGCACCGGATGCGCGGGTGCGCACGCCCTGATGTGCGGCCTCCGCGTGCACCCAGTCGCCCGTCAGCAGCGCCGACAGCAGGTCGAGCGTCGGCTCGTCGATGCGCAGCGAGCCCGGGGGCGCCGCCTGGTCGGCGACCATCCCGCCGAGCCGCGGCACGAACGCGCGGTGCGGGCCAGGCTCGCCGGTGACGGCGCAGTCCCCGAACGAGGGCGCCCATCCGGCGACCGACAGCGCCCGCAGCAGGTAGGAGTCGAGCGTCAGCGACGGGTCGTGCTCCTGGCGCGCGAGCGATCGCAGGGCGCCGACGAGCAGCAGGTACTGCTGCCGGGAGGCGTCCTCGTCGGTGAGCCGGTCGGCCGTCTCGACCATCGCGGCCGCCGCGGTGTAGCTGCGGTAGTCGGCGACGATCACCGGCGCGTAGCTGCCGAGCGTCACCGCCTGCGTGACGATGTCGAGGCTGCGGCCGACCGCGAGCTGCAGGTCGGCGACCATGAACGGCTCGAGCCGGCCCCCGAACCGCGACGAGGTGCGCCGCACGCCGCGGGCGACGGCACGGACCTTGCCGTGCTCGCGCGTCAGCAGCGTGACGATGCGGTCGGCCTCTCCCAGCTGGTGGGTGCGGAGGACGACCCCCTCGTCGCGGTACGTGGGCACTAGGCGGAGACGTGCTCGGCGGCCGCGCGCTCCTCCGCCACGGCCTGCACGGGGCCCGCGGCGCGCAGCCCGCGGTTCACGGCCGAGACGATCGCCCGCAGCGACGCGTTCGTCGACGAGTGGTCGATGCCGACGCCCCAGTAGCGCACGCCGCCGAGCTCGAGCTCGACGTAGGACGCCGCCTGGGCGTCCTGGCCCTCGGCGAGCGTGTGCTCGACGTAGTCGATGAGCGAGACCTCGACGCCCTCGGCCCGCAGCAGCGACAGCAGCGCGTCGATCGGGCCGTTGCCGGCCGACTCGACGTCGCGCAGCGTCTGCTCGTCGCGCAGCACGACCGTCAGGCGCGTCTCGCCGCCGAGCGACGACGACGAGCCGACCTCGCGCAGCTCGAACCGGCCCCACTGGTCCTCCGCCTCGCGCGACGGGTTGGGCAGGTACTCGTCGCTGAAGATCGTCCAGATCGCGTCGCTCGTGACCTCGCCGCCCTCGCTGTCGGTGCGACCCTGCACGATGTTCGAGAACTCGATCTGCAGGCGGCGCGGCAGGTCGAGCCCGCGGTCGGCCTTCAGCAGGTAGGCGACGCCGCCCTTGCCCGACTGCGAGTTCACCCGGATGACGGCCTCGTAGCTGCGGCCGACGTCCTTCGGGTCGATCGGCAGGTACGGCACGGCCCAGGTGATCTCGTCGACGCTCTTGCCCTGCGCGGCCGCGTCCTCGGCCATCCGCTCGAAGCCCTTCTTGATGGCGTCCTGGTGCGAGCCCGAGAAGGCGGTGTAGACGAGGTCGCCCGCCCAGGGGCTGCGCTCGTGCACCTTGAGCTGGTTGCAGTGCTCGGCGACCCGGCGGATGCCGTCGAGGTCGGAGAAGTCGATCTCGGGGTCGATGCCCTGCGTCAGCAGGTTGAGGCCCAGCGCGACGAGGTCGACGTTGCCGGTGCGCTCGCCGTTGCCGAACAGGCAGCCCTCGATGCGGTCGGCGCCGGCCATGTAGCCGAGCTCCGCCGCCGCGATGCCCGTGCCGCGGTCGTTGTGCGGGTGCAGCGACAGGATGACGGAGTCGCGGCGCGCGAGGTGGCGGTGCATCCACTCGATCGAGTCGGCGTAGACGTTGGGCGTCGCCATCTCGACGGTCGCGGGCAGGTTGATGATGACCGGGCGCTCGGGGCGCGCGTCGAACGTCTCGATGATCGCGTTGCAGACCTCGACGGCGTAGTCGAGCTCGGTGCCGGTGTACGACTCCGGGCTGTACTCGTAGAAGACCTGCGTGCGCTCGAGCATGCCCTCGAGCTCGAGGCACAGCTTCGCGCCGTCGACGGCGATCTGCTTGACGCCCTCGCGGTCGGAGCGGAAGACGACGTCGCGCTGCAGCACGCTCGTCGAGTTGTAGATGTGCACGATCGCCTGCTTGGCGCCGTCGATCGACTCGAACGTGCGGCGGATGAGGTGGTCGCGGCACTGCGTCAGCACCTGGATGGTGACGTCGTCGGGGATGAGGTCCTCGTCGATGAGCTTGCGCACGAAGTCGAAGTCGAGCTGGCTCGCGGACGGGAACCCGACCTCGATCTCCTTGTAGCCCATCCGCACCAGCAGCTGGAACATCATCAGCTTGCGGTCGGGGGTCATCGGGTCGATGAGCGCCTGGTTGCCGTCGCGGAGATCGACCGCGCACCAGCGGGGCGCGCGCTCGATGCGCTTCGACGGCCACGTCCGGTCGGGGAGGTCGACCCGGATCTGCTCGTGGTACGGGGTGTAGCGGTGCGCCGGCATCCCGCTCGGCTGCTGCATGTTCTTCATCGTTCGCTCCTGTCGCTGCTCTCGTGTCCGGGCAGGACGGCCTCCGCGACGAGGAAGCCCGGGGTCAGGCCTCGTCGCGGCGACGAAGGAGCAGCGCGCTCTGCATGGGGCCAGCGTACACCCCCGCCCCTCCCGGGCAGGGTGGGGCGGGGGTGGTGGCGCCGCGGCGCGTCAGTCTGCGGCGACGGCGGCGAGCGGCGCGATGCGCGACGCGCGCCGGCCGGCGGGCCAGCTCGCCGTCGCGGCGACGAGGAGTCCGGCGACCGCGAGCGCGACCGGCAGCTGCCACGGGATGGTCGGCGCGGTCGAGACGACCCCGAGCACCGAGCCCACCATCGACTGCACGCCGATCCAGCCGAGCAGCACGCCCATGCCGAAACCGGTCGTCACGGCGACGATCGTGATGGCGGCCGCCTCGGCCAGCAGCATCCGCATGGTGTGCGCGCGACGCATGCCGAGCATCCGCAGCAGGCCGATCTCGCGGGTGCGGCGGCGCACCGACAGCAGCATCGCGGCGACGAAGCCGAGCACGCCGAGCACCGCCGAGAACCCGACGATCGCCGTGACGACGGTCGTGACGCCGGTGAGCAGCGCCTCGAGCTCGGCGCGGAACACCGGGTCGCGCTCGATGGTGAGCACGGCGGTCGTGAGCGACGCGCCGGCGGTCACCATCATCGTGACGATCGCGGCGCCGACGAAGAGGGCGAGCACGAGGGATGCCGTGCGGCCCGGATGCGTGGCGAGCGTCCCGGCGGCGACACGGGCCGGCACGGAGCGGCCCATGGCGCGGCCGGCGAGGGCGACGAGCGGCGGCGCGACGACCGGGGCGATGCCGACGATGCCGATGACGAGCACGACGCCGCCCGCGAAGCCGACGAGCACGGCGAAGGGCGAGACGGCGCCGAGCACGACCGCGCCGGCGAGCAGCAGCGCGCCGATGCCGAGTGCGGTGAGCGCGACGGCGCGGCGCGGGCGGCGCCCGGTCGTCTCGGCGTCGACGCCCGAGCCGCGGAGCGCCTCGAGCGGGGTGACGGCGAGCACGGCGCCGGTCGCGAGCCACGCGGCGACGGCGGCTGCGACGGCGACCGCAGCGGCGGGCACGATCGCGGCAGGCATGACCGGCGGCATGCCGACGAGCTCCAGGCCGCCGGAGAGCTGCGAGAGCAGCGCCTCGACCGGCATCGCGGCGAACACGCCGAGGCCCCAGCCGAGCGCGGCGCCACCCACGCCGACGCCGACGAAGCGGCCGAGCATCCGTCGCCGCTCGGCGCGCGCGGTGGCGCCGAGCAGGCGGCGCAGCGCGATCTCGCCGCGCAGGTCCTCGACGGCGCTCGTGAGCGCCTGGCGGACGACGATCGCCGCGACGACGACCGAGACGCCGATGAGCAGCGTGCCGGCGAGCGCGAGCAGCAGCCGCGCCGTCTCGCTCTCGGCGACCATCCGCTCGCCGTAGAGGGCGAGCGCCGCGTGCTCCATGAGCGTCGAGAGCGCGGTGCCGAACGCGGAGGCGAGCGCGGCGACCGAGAAGGCGAGCACGGCGCCGGTGCGCGAGGAGGCGGTCGCCGCGCGGGCGGAGCGGGGCGCGGCCGCCGGAGCCTCGGCCGGCGCGAGCGTCGCGGTCATCGCGAGCCGCCGTCGATGGCGCGGTCGCCCGCGGACCCGATCGCGGCCGCCGGACCCGTGATCCGGGGTCCGGCGGCCGGGATGGGGTCCATGGCGTCGACGCGCCGCAGCATCCGCTGGGCGATGGTGGCGGCATCCGTCGCCGGCAGGTCGTCGTCGATGCGGCCGTCGCGGAGCAGCACGACGCGCTCGGCGCGCGCCGCCACCGCGGGGTCGTGCGTGACGACGACGATCGCCTGGCCGGCGGCGGCCTGGGCGACGAGGATCTCCTGCACCTCGAGCGAGGTGGCGCTGTCGAGCGCGCCGGTCGGCTCGTCGGCGAGCACGATCGCGGGCCGGTGCGCGAGCGCGCGGGCGATGGCGAAACGCTGCTGCTGGCCGCCGGAGAGCTCGTGCGGGCGACGGGCCGCGAGGCCGGCGATGCCGAGGTCGTCGAGCAGCGTGCGGATGCGGTCGTGCTCGGGCTCGTGGCCGGCGAGCAGCGCGGGCAGCTGCACGTTCTCGAGCGCGGTGAGGCTGGGCACGAGGTTGAACGACTGGAAGACGACGCCCACCTCGCGGCGGCGGAGCGCGGTGAGGGCGTCGTCGTCGAGCCCGACGACGGAGGTGCCGCCGATGACGACGTCGCCGGACGTGGGCGCGTCGAGGCCCGCAGCGAGGTGGAGGAGCGTCGACTTGCCGGAGCCGGACTGCCCCATGACGGCGGTGAGGGTGCCGGGGGCGATCTCGAGGTCGAGGTGGTCGAGGGCGGTGACGGATGCGTCGCCGAGGCCGAAGCGCTTCGTGACGGTGCGGAGCCGGAGTGCGTGCTGGTGCATGCTCATCAGTCAACGCGGCGGCGCGCGCCGCGTCGTCGGGCTGCAGGCCGACTCCCGGTCATCCGAGCGGATGATCCGCCGCTGCCGGTCGAGCCGCACGGCCGCCCGCTGCTGCTGGTCGAGCCGCACGGCCGCCCCCGCTGCTGGTCGAGCCGCACGGCCGCCCCGGCGGCCGCGCGAGTCGAGACCACACCCGCTGCTGCTGGTCGAGCCGCACGGCCGCCCCGGCGGCCGCGCGAGTCGAGACCACACCGGGCCGAGCCGGTGGCCTCGACTCGGTCAGCGCGCTGCGCGCGCGGACCGGCTCGACCAACAGCAGTACGCGGACCGGCTCGACCAGCAGCAGGGCTCGACCCGCAGATCGAGCGGCGAGCGGCCATCAGGCCTGCTGGTCCCCCACGAGCCCGTGCTCGTAGGCGAAGACGACGAGCTGCACGCGGTCGCGCAGCCCGAGCTTCGCCAGGATCCGCGAGATGTGCGTCTTCACGGTCGCCTCCGACACGAACTCCGAGCGCGCGATCTCGGTGTTCGACAGCCCCTTCGCCGCGAGCGCGAAGATCTCGCGCTCGCGGTCGGTCAGCTCGCCGAACGCCGCCGGGGCCGTCCGCCGCTGACGCCCGAACGCCTTGAACAGCGCGCGCGTCGCACTCGCGGCGACGACCTCGTTGCCCGCGTGCACCGTGCGGATCGCCGCGAGCACGAGCTCGGGCTCCGCATCCTTGAGGATGAAGCCGGAGGCGCCGACCCGGATCGCCCGCGCCGCCGCCTCATCGAGGTCGAACGTCGTGAGCACCACGACCCGGATGCCGGGGTTCGCCCGCACGATCCGGTCGGTCGCCGAGATGCCGTCGAGCACCGGCATCCGCACGTCCATGAGCACGACGTCGGGCTGCTGCTCCTCCGCCAGCCGCACCGCCTGCGCGCCATCGGCGGCCTCGCCGACGCACACGAGGTCGGGCTGCGACTCGACGAGCATCCGGATGCCGCCACGGAACAGCGCCTGGTCGTCGACGATCAGCACGCGGATCATGCGACGCCCGCCGGGAAGGCTGCGCGCACGCGGAACCAGCCGTCCTCGATGCCGGTCCAGAGCTCGCCGCCGGAGAGCCGGGCGCGCTCGTGCATGCCGCGCACGCCGTGGCCGGCGAGGCCGGGGGTGCTGAGGACGCGGTTGTGCACGTCGACCACGATGCCAGTCCCACCCGGGAAGCCGACGCCGCGCATCCGCACGTGGACGGGATGCGCGCGGTCGCCGTGGCGCAGCGCGTTCGTGAGCGCCTCCTGCAGGATGCGGTAGGCGGCGATGTCGGCGGTGCGCGGGAGCGCGAACCGCGCGCCCACCCGCTCGAGCCGCACGTCGAGGCCGCTGTCGCGCATCCGCTCGATGAGCGCATCGACATCGTCGAGCGACGCGACGGGATCGGGCGCCTCGCTGTGGCGCAGCTGCGCGAGCAGCAGCCGCACGTCGCCGAGCGCCTGCTTGGCGGTGCCCGCGATCGTCTCGAGCGATGCGTCCTTCGCGGCCGGATCGGCCGTGTACCGCGCGCCGTTCGCCTGGGCGATGACCACGGCGAGCGAGTGCGCGACGACGTCGTGCATGTCGCGGGCGAGGGCGGCGCGCTCCTCCTCCTGGTCGGCTCGCTGCAGCGAGACCTGCGCGACGACGGTGGCCGCCTCGGTGCGCGCCGCGGCGGCGACGCCCCAGCCCACGAGGATCGTCATCGAGAACAGCAGCATCGGCGGGATCCACAGGAACGCGACGAGCCGCACGATCTCGCCGAGCGGCACCGGCTCCCCCGGTGCGAAGCCCGCGAGCCCACCGGTGGTCGTGATCCAGTAGGCCGCGAGCACCGACGCGACGAGCGACAGCCCGAAGGCGCCGAGCCGCCCCGACCAGCGCGAGAAGCGGCCGGCGGAGTAGAGCAGCACGAGCACGCCGAACCACATCGGGAACATCGGCGCGGCGACCGCGACGTGCACGGCGGCGAGCGCGGTGAGCCCGGCGATGGCGAGCACCGGCCGCGACCGCCGCAGCAGGATCGCGCCGGGGATCGCGAGCGCGACGACGCCGGCCATCACCCAGTGCCAGCCGAAGCCGACCGTGCCGAGCAGCAGCGTCGGCACCGCGAGCACGAGCGCCGTGACGGCGGCGATGATCGCGTCCGACCGCAGCGACCCGTGCTCGATCGCCGGCGCCGCTGCGGGCGCGGTCGGGTCGGCGATCGGGAGGGTGGTCACGCGATCCAGCGTAGGTCGGCGACGCGCACGGGGCGCGCGCGGCGTCCGGGAATCATCCGCTCGGCGGAGGCGGCTGGCCGGTCACGGATGAGGCGGTAGCGTCGCTGCCGCGTCGTAGCGGTCGAGCGCCTGGTGGAGCGCGCGCAGCCGCTCTGCCGTGGCGTGCAGCCGCAGGCTCGCGCTCGCAGCGGCGAGCCCGTCCGCCGCGGCGATGAGCTCGTCGCGGATCCGCCGTCCCAGGGCGTCGGCCGAGCGCCACGGCTGGCCGTCGATTCGCTGCTGCAGCTGATGGACGCCCACGACCAGCGCGTCGACCTCGGGATCGTCGGATCCGAGCTCGATCGACGGCAGCTCGTCGGCGGGCAGCAGCGCGGAGGACGTCGCGAAGATCTCCCGGCGCAGGCGGCGGCGCGCAAGCCCGCTCACCGCCGTCGACGCGGCGGAGCGTGTGCGCGCGGGCGGCTCTGCGACGTCCGCCAGCGCCCTCGCCTCATCGTCGATCGCCTCGCGGAGCGCGGCGCGGAACGGTCTCGGCCGGTGACCGCGCAGCCATACCCGCGACGCGCGCGAGAGTGGCCCCCACGGCACGAGCTCCTGGAAGCGACCGCCGCGGCCGTGCGAGTCGATGAGGCACCCCGCCTCGTCCTCGAGGCTCACGTAGCCGACGCTGTCGACCAGGTGTGCGAGCAGCACGGCGAGCACGAGGCGGCGCTCGTGGGCGCGGAGATCGTAGAGCTCGAGGTACTGGTCGGGCCGAACGGCGTCGAGCGACCAGCGCGATCGCACAGCCGGGAGCTCGTCGCGAAGCGCGAGCGCCGTCGCCTCCTCGCGCTCGTCGAGCGGGAGACCCGCTGCCATGCGGCGCAGTTGGATGGCGACCACATCGCTCGGGCGGAGCGCCTCGCGGTCCAGCGTCAGCTCGATGACGCGCGGGGTCCATCGCAGTGGGTGGATGGAATGCACCAGCATCGTCACGGTCGGCAGCGCGTCGCTGGCCGGCGGCGAGGATGCGGTCACGCGAGCATCCTAGGTTCGGAGGGCGCCGTCGATCGGCCCGCGCGCTGGCATAGGCGGACGTGTCCACATGGATATGCTCAGCCTCTGCACCGGTGCAGCCACCACCAGAGGACCGAGGCCCCGTGGACGAGATCACCGTCGAGACGTCGCCGCGACGTGCCGAGCGTGCGCGCGGCCGCGGTCGGCTCGCCCTCGCCGCGGCATCGCTGCGCGCCGCAGCCAGGTTGCGGATGGTCGAGCCAGAGATCCGCGGTCTGCACCACCTCGTGCGCGCCGGCGACGTGTGCTTCGACGTGGGCGCCGCCTACGGGATGTACACGTTCCCGCTGGCGGAGCTCGTCGGGCCGCGCGGCGCCGTGCACAGCTTCGAGCCGCAGCCGCGGCCCCGCGCGGTGCTCGCGGCGATGCGTCGCGCGGTGGGCGCGGCGCACGTGCGCCTGTCCGACCACGGGATGGGCCGCCGCGCCGGCCACCTGCCGCTCGTGCTGCCGTCGCGCTACGGCGTGCGGATCAGCGGGCACGCGCACCTCGCGGATCGCCTCGCCGCGCAGGCGCCGACCGCCGGGCCCGCGCCGCGGCGCATCCGCGTGCCGGTGACGACGATCGACGACGTCTGCGCCGAGCACGCGATCGCGCGCGTGCACTTCATCAAGGCCGACGTCGAGGGCTTCGAGCCCGAGGTGCTCCACGGTGCCGCGCGCGTGCTCGAGCGCGACATGCCGGCGCTGCTGCTCGAGATCGAGGACCGCCACCTCGGCCGCTACGGACGCACGGCCGACGAGGTGAGCGGGATGCTGCGCGAACGCGGCTACGCGATGCAGACGTGGCGCGACGGCGGCTGGCGGGCCGCGGAGCGGGTCGTGCTCGGCACGCGGAACTACCTGTTCCGGGCGGCGTAGGGGCGGTTCGCAGGGCGTGGTCTCGATACGCGCGCTTCGCGTGCTACTCGACCAGCAGGGTGCGCTTCGCGTGCTGCTCGAGCAGCAGGGTGCGCTTCGCCTGCTGGTCGACCAGCAGGGTGCGCTCCGCGTGGTGCTCGACCAGCGGGGAGGCTAGAAGCCGAAGCGGCCGAGCTGCTTCGGGTCGCCCTGCCACTCCTTCGCGATCTTCACGCGCAGGTCGAGGTGCACCTGCGTGCCGACGATGCGCTCGATCTCGGCGCGCGCATCCGCCCCCACCTGCCGCAGCCGCGAGCCGCCCTTGCCGATCACGATGCCCTTCTGGCTGTCGCGCTCGACCCACAGGTTGGCGTAGACGTCGGTGAGCTCGCGATCCTCGCGCCGCACGATGTCGTCGATCGTCACCATGATCGAGTGCGGCAGCTCGTCCCGCACGCCCTCGAGCGCCGCTTCGCGGATGAGCTCGGCGATGCGGATGTCGAGCGGCTCCTCGGTGGTCGTCTCGGCCTCGTAGAGCGGCGGTCCCTGCGGCAGCAGGCCGACGAGCGTGTCGACGAGCACGTCGAGCTGGGTGCCCCGCAGCGATGACAGCGGCACGACCGCATCCCACTCGCGCAGCTCCGTGACGGCGAGCAGCTGCTCGGCGACGCGCTGTTTCGACGCGGCGTCGGTCTTCGTCACGACGGCGACCTTCTTCGCCCTCGGGAACCCCTCGAGCTGCTGGTCGATGAAGCGGTCGCCCGGTCCGAGCGGCTCGTTCGCCGGCACGCACAGGCAGATGACGTCGACGTCGCCGAGCGTCGTCTGGACGACGGCGTTCAGGCGCTTGCCCAGCAGCGTGCGCGGCTTGTGCATGCCCGGGGTGTCGACGATCACGAGCTGCGCGTCGTCGCGGTGCACGACGCCGCGGATCGCGTGCCGCGTCGTCTGCGGCTTCGACGACGTGATGGCGATCTTCTCGCCGACGATGGCGTTCATGAGCGTCGACTTGCCCGCGTTCGGGCGACCCACGAAGGTCACGAAGCCGCTGCGGTGCGCGGCGTCGCGCTGGCCCTGCGCGCCGGAGTCGAACCCGGCGTCTGCGGTGTCGTCCATCAAGCGGCCCCCTCGGCCTCGTGGTCGGCGCGCACCATGCGCGAGACCTCCATCTCGCCGGCGTTGCGGCCCCGGCCGTCGATCGAGCGCACGGCGATGCGCAGGTCACCGACGTGCACGACGTCGCCCACCTCCGCGATGCGCCCCAGCTCCTTCTGCACGAGGCCGCCGACCGTGTCGACGTCCTCATCCTCGAGCGTCAGGTCGAACAGGTCGCCCAGCTCGTCGATCTGCAGGCGGGCGGAGACCCGCCACACGCCCTCGCCCTCGTCGACGACCTCGGCGCGACCGCGGTCGTGCTCGTCGCGGATCTCGCCGACGAGCTCCTCGACCAGGTCCTCGAGGGTCACGAGCCCGGCGATGCCGCCGTACTCGTCGACGACCATCGCGACGTGCACGCGCTCGGCCTGCATGAGCGCGAGCGTGTCGTCGCCCTTCTTCGACTCGGGCACGAGGATGGCCGGGCGCGCGAGCTCCTCGGCTGTCTCGGTCGCCTCCGGTCGCCAGGTGCGGCTCCGGACGACGTCGCGGAGGTAGAGGATGCCGAGGATCTCGTCGGTCGACTCCCCCACCACCGGCATCCGCGACAGGCCGTTGTCGAGGAACTGCCGCAGCGCGTCCTTCGCGGTCGCGTCGCGGTCGACGGTGATCATGTCGGGCCGGGGCACCATGACCTCGCGCACGAGCGTCTCGTTGAACTCGAAGATCGAGTGGATGAGCTCGCGGTCGTCGTCCTCGAGGACATCCGACTCGGCGGCCGCGTCGACCATCGAGAGCAGCTGCGCCTCGGTCGTGAACGCGGTCTCGCGCTGGCGCCCCGGCGTGATCTTGTCGCCGACGCTCGCGATGAGGCTCGCGATCGGACCCATGAGCACGCGCCAGAAGCGCAGGAAGCGGGCGGAGGCGCGCAGCAGCGCGATCGCGTGCGTGCGGCCGACGGCGCGGGGGCTCGTGCCGACGAGCACGAATGAGACGACGATCATCGCGCCGGCCGCGACGGCCAGCGTGATCCACCACTCGGTGACGAGCGAGTCGACGGCGAGGGTGATGAGCACCGCTGCGATCGTCTCGCACATGATGCGGCCGAACTGCAGCGTCATGACGTGGCCGCGGAGGTCGTCGGCGATCGCAAGCATCGCCGAGCCGCGACGTGCGGTGACGGCCGCCTCCTGCAGCTCGGCGCGCGAGACGACGCCGAGCGCGGCATCGGCGGCGGCGAGCCAGGCGCCGAAGGCGATCAGCACGCCGGCGGCGAGGAAGAGCAGGATCTCGAACATCAGGGGGTGCGGCCGGGCGTGCCGGCGTCGTGCTCCTCGAAGCCGGCGAGCAGCTTGTCCTGCAGCGTGAACATCTCGTCGCGCTCCGCAGGCTCGGCGTGGTCGAAGCCGAGCAGGTGCAGCAGGCCGTGGGTCGTGAGCAGCCGCAGCTCGGTCATGAGGCTGTGCCCGGCCTCGGTGGCCTGCGCCTGCGCGACCTCGGGGCACAGCACGATGTCGCCGAGCAGGCCGGCCGGCGTCAGCCGGTCGTGCGCGCCGGGGCGCAGCTCGTCCATCGGGAACGAGAGCACGTCGGTGGGGCCGGGCTCGTCCATCCACTGCACGTGCAGCTGCTCCATCGCCGCGACGTCGACGAGCACGATCGACACGTCGGCATCCGGGTGCACGAAGAGCCGCTCGAGGTCGAACGCGACGAGCCGCACGAGCTGCGCCTCGTCGACCGACGCCTCGGTCTCGTTGAGCAGGTCGATCGCCATCAGCGACCTCGTCCGCGCTGCTGGTGGTGCGGCCCCTGCGCCTTGCGGGCCTGCTTCGCCATCTGCTTCTGGTCGTGCTCGGTGTAGGCGTCGACGATCTCGCCGACGAGCGTGTGGCGCACCACATCGGCGCTCGTGAGCATCGAGAAGTGGATGTCGTCGATGCGTCCCAGCACCTGCTGCGCGACCTGCAGCCCCGAGGTGCCTGCCGGCAGGTCGACCTGCGTCGCATCGCCGGTGACGACCATCTGCGAGCCGAAGCCGAGGCGCGTGAGGAACATCTTCATCTGCTCGGGGCTGGTGTTCTGCGCCTCGTCGAGCACGATGAACGAGCTGTTGAGCGTGCGGCCGCGCATGTAGGCGAGCGGCGCGACCTCGACGACGCCGGTCGCGAGCAGCTTGGGCACCAGCTCCGGGTCCATCATCTCGTTGAGGGCGTCGTAGAGCGGTCGCAGGTAGGGGTCGATCTTGTCGGTGAGCGTGCCCGGCAGGAAGCCCAGCCGCTCGCCCGCCTCGACCGCGGGGCGGGTGAGGATGATGCGGTCGACCTCCTTGCGGTGGAGGGCCTGCACGGCCTTCGCCATCGCGAGGTAGGTCTTGCCGGTGCCGGCGGGGCCGATGCCGAAGACGATCGTGTGCTGGTCGATGGCGTCGACGTAGGCGCGCTGGCCCTCCGTCTTCGGCCGCACCGACTTGCCGCGCGACGTGAGGATCGCCTCGCCCATCGCGTCGGACAGGTTGCGGGTGGAGTCCTGGCGCAGGATGCGCGTGCCCTCGGCGACCTCGGTCTGGCTGAGGTCGGCGCCCTGGCGCAGCATGTCGACGAGCTCCTGCACGAGCCGGCCCGCGACGAGCACGTCGTCCTCCGGGCCCTCGAGGGTGACGAGGTTGCCGCGCACGGCGACGCGCACGTCGGGGTGCTCGTGCTCGAGCCGCGTCAGCAGCCGGTCCTGCGGCCCCAGCAGCCGCACCATCTCGATGCCGTCGATCTCGATGGACTGTGATGCGTCAGGCAAGCGAGCCCTCTCCGAAGGAGCCCGCGAGCACGTGCGCGTGGGCGTGGAACACGGTCTGGCCGGCGAGCTCGCCGGTGTTGAACACGAGGCGGAAGTCGCCGCCGTCGCCGCGCTCGCGCGCGATGGCCTGCGCGGCCTGGATCATCTCGGCGAGCAGCTCGGGCTCGGCGGCCGCGAGCTCGACGACGTCGCGGTACGCGGGCGTCTTCGGCACGACGAGCACGTGCATGGGCGCCTGGGGGTGGATGTCGGTGAACGCGATGATCCGATCGGTCTCGAGCACGATCTCGGCGGGGATCTCTCGGGCGATGATCTTCTCGAAGACGGTGGGCTCAGCCATGGCAGTCAGCCTACCTTCGCGCCGCTCACCAGCGGCCGAGTCGCACGCTGAGGGCCGCGATCGCCGCGAGCCCCGCCGTCGACGTCCGCAGCACGTGGTCGCCCATCCGCACGCGCACGCCGCCCGCGGCCTCGAGCCGCTCCATCTCGGCCGGATCGATGCCGCCCTCCGGCCCGACGATGAGCAGGATGTCGCGGTCGAGCGGCACGTCGGCGAGCGACGCCTCTGCGGTGGGGTCGAGCACGACCGGGCGCCACGCGAAGCCGAGCTGCGCGAGGCCGTCGGCGTCCACGACCGGCACGACCTCGGGCAGCCTGGGCCTGAGCGCCTGCTTGCCCGCCTCGCGCACCACCCGGCGCCAGCGGTCGAGCGACTTCTCGGCGCGGTCGCCCTTCCACTGCACGACGCTCCGGCGCGCCTGCCAGGGCACGATCACATCGACGCCGAGCTCGGTCGACGCCTGCACGGCGAGCTCGGCCCGGTCGCCCTTGGCGAGCGCCTGGGCGAGGGCGATGCGCGGCGTGGGCGGCGGCACGTGCTCGATGCGGTGCAGCACCACGTCGACCCCGTCCTTCTCGGCGCGGTCGATCACGCCCTCGGCGAGGGTGCCGCGGCCGTCGCTGACGAGCACGCGCTCGCCGCGTCGCATGCGGGAGACGACGGCGGCGTGGTGCGCCTCCTCGCCGGTGAGCGTCACCACGTCGCCGGCGACCGAGCCCTCGAGCTCGTCGTGCCAGTAGCAGTGGGCCATCAGAGGCGGAGGCGGTCGCGCATCTTCGCGAACAGCCCCTGCTTGAACTGCGCGAGGTGCGGCGCGGGCGCCTTCGTGCGGTCGCGCAGCTCGCGCAGCAGCTCCTCGGTGCGACGGTCGACGCGCTGCGGCGTCACCACCTGCACGCCGAGCTTCAGGTCGCCGCGGCCGGCGCCGCGCAGGCGCGTGACGCCGCGGTCGGCGATCGTGATGACGTCGCCGGACTGCGTGCCGGGGCGCACCTCGACGTCGACGGGCCCGTCGATCGCCTCGACGGTCGCGCGCGCACCGAGCGCCGCATCCGGCATCGACACCTCGAGGGTGCCGAGCAGGTCGTCCCCTGCGCGGCTGAAGACGTCGTGGTGCCGCACGTTCACCTCGAGGTAGAGCGTGCCTGCCGGTCCGCCGGCCTCGCCGACCTCGCCCTGGCCGGGCATCTGGATGCGCAGCCCGGTGTCGACGCCCGCGGGGATGTCGACCGGGATGCTGCGCTCGGCGCGCACGCGGCCGTGGCCCGCGCACGTCGGGCAGGGCTCGGGGATGACGCTGCCGTAGCCCTGGCAGACCGCGCACGGCTGGCTCGTCACGACGTTGCCGAGCAGCGAGCGCACCTGCCGCTGCACGTGGCCGGAGCCGCCGCACATCGTGCAGCGCTCGGGGCTCGTGCCGGGCGCGGTGCACGCGCCGCCGCACGTCTCACACAGCACGGCCGTCTGCACGCGCAGCTCGCGGTGCACGCCGAAGACGACGTCGGCGAGGTCGAGGTCGACGCGCAGCAGGCTGTCCTGCCCCGGCTGCCGCCTCGACCGCGGTGCCTGCGAGCGGCCGCCGCCGCCGAAGAACTGCTCGAAGATGTCGCCGAACCCGAAGGCACCCGCGCCGCCCGACGGCCCGCGGTCGTACTCGGCGCGCGACTGGGCGTCGCCGAGCACGTCGTACGCGTGCGTGACGGTCTTGAACCGCTCCGCCGCGTCTGCGCTCGGGTTCACGTCCGGGTGCAGCTCGCGAGCCAGCCGGCGGTACGCCTTCTTGATCTCGTCCTGGCCGGCGTCGCGCGCGACGCCGAGGGTCTCGTAGTGGTCAGTCACTCAGTCCTCGCTCAGCAGCCGCGTCAGGTAGCGCGCAACTGCGCGCACCGCGGCCATGTTCCCTGCGTAGTCCATCCGGGTCGGGCCCAGCACGCCCACGTGCCCCTCGAGCCTCGAGTCGCTGTAGGTCGACGCCACGACGGCCGCCTCGCCGAGCGGGCCCGAGAGCTCGCGGCCGATGCGGGTCGCGACCTCGCCCTCCGCGCCCATCTCGTCGAAGAGGCGCAGCAGCGTGACCTGCTCCTCGATCGCGTCGAGCACGGGGGTCACCCGGCCGTGGAAGTCGCGCTCCTCGCGCACGAGGTGCGAGGCGCCCGCCATCACGATGCGGTCGCCGCCGGCGGCCTGCAGCATCTCGGTGAGCGCGGTCGCGACCGCCGAGGTCGCCGCGTGCAGCGACGGCGGGGCGGATGCGGCTGCCGACGAGAGCCGCTGGACGGCCTCGGCCGGCGGCAGCTCGGCGGTGGTCTCGGTGAAGGCGCGGCCGAGCGCGGTCGCCTGCTCGGGCTCGATGCGCTGCTGCGCGTCGAGCACCCGCTGCTCCACGCGGCCGGAGTCGAGGATGAGCACCGCGAGCAGCCGCGTCTCGGCGACCGCGACGAGCTCGACGCGGCGCACCCCTGCGGGGCGCCGCATCGGCACCTGGACGAGCGCGACCTGGTTCGTGAGGCTCGAGAGCAGGCGCGCGGTGCGCGCGAGCACGTCGTCGCGGTCGACGGCCTCGTCGAGGAAGCGCGTGATGGCCACGCGCTGCGCGGCGGTGAGGGGCTGCATGCGCTGCAGCCGGTCGACGAACACGCGGTAGCCCTTGTCGGTCGGCACCCGCCCGGAGGAGGTGTGCGGAGCGACGATGAGCTCCTCCTCCTCGAGGAGCGCCATGTCGTTGCGGATGGTGGCGGCGGAGACGCCGAACGCGTGGCGCTCGACGATCGACTTCGAGCCCACCGGCTCGCGCATCGCCACGTAGTCCTGCACGATGGCCCGCAGCACATCGAGGCCGCGATCCGAGACCATCCGCGCTCCTCTCGTCCGGTGGGGACGCATCCGCTGTGGACGCACCCCTTGGCACTCCCGTCGTCTGACTGCCAATCCTACCGCGAGCGGCGCGAAGTCTCGGATGCCATGCACAGCCGATCGGGCGCACAATGGGCCCGCGACGCCCCGCGCTCCGCGAGGCCGACACGAAAGGCATGCCATGACCGATCCCAACGCTCCCCGCGGGGAGCAGCCCGTTCCCCCGGAGCACCCGGAGGGCTTCGACGTCACCCATGAGCAGCACGCCGCCCCGAGCGCTCCTGCGGCGCCCGCGCCCGGCGTGGGCCAGCCCGCGCAGTCCTTCTCCTCCCCCGCTGAGGTGCCCGGACCGCCCGCGTTCGGCGGCGCCCCGCAGGCCGGCCAGGAGTGGCAGCAGGGCCAGCAGGCATCCGGCGGCGCATCGGCCGCCCCCCGCCCCGGCGAGCAGCCCTTCGGCGGTGCCGGCTCGAGCGCCCCGCAGTACGGCCAGGGCCAGTCAGGGCAGGGCCAGTACGGGCAGGGCCAGTTCGGCCAGGGTCAGCCGGGGCAGCCTGGTCAGCCTCCCTACGGCCAGCCGCAGTACGGCCAGCCGCAGTCGGGCCAGCAGTACGGCGGCCCGCAGCAGTACGGCCAGCAGCCGCAGTACGGCGCCCCCGGGCAGCCGCAGTACGCGGCCGCCGCGCCGATGTCGCCCGTCGACGAGAAGAACGCCGGCATGTGGGGTCATCTCTCCGGCCTCTCGACGATCGTCACCGGTGGCTACGGCGGCTGGGTCGGGCCGCTCATCGTCTACATGATCTACAAGGACCGGAGCGCGTTCGCGAGGCAGGAGTCGAAGGAGGCGCTGAACTTCGGCATCCTCATGACGATCGTCACCGTCGGACTGCTCGTCGTCGGCACCATCCTGAGCTTCGTCGGGATCGGCTTCATCCTGCTCATCCTCTGGTGGGTGCCGGGCCTGCTCCAGGTGATCTTCTCGATCGTCGGCGCCATGCGCGTCAACAGCGGCGGCTCGTACCGCTACCCGTTCAACTGGCGGCTCGTGAAGTAGGCCGCAGCCTCAGGGCAGCAGCCGCCGCACCACCGCGTCGGCCAGGAGCCGCCCTCGCAGCGTCGGGACCACCCGGCCGGCGAGGGCGGCTCCTCCGTCGATGAGCTCGTCGGCGATGAGGCCCGCGACCTCGCGGCGCCCCTCCGGCTCGAGCATCGAGATCGGCAGGCCGTCGACGATGCGCGACTCGAGCAGCACCCGCTCGACGCGGCGCGTCTCGTCGTCGAGCACCTCGCGCGCGAGCGCGGGCGAGGCGCCGGCGAGCAGCCGGTCGCGGTAGGCGGCCGGATGCTTGACGTTCCACCAGCGCACGCCGCCGACGTGGCTGTGCGCGCCGGGCCCGAAGCCCCACCAGTCCTGGCCGCGCCAGTAGGCGAGGTTGTGGCGGGCGACGCGGTCGCCGCGCGCCCAGTTCGACACCTCGTACCACTCGAACCCGGCGGCGCCGAGCGTCGCATCCGCCGCCTCGTACATCGCGGCCTGCAGGTCGTCGTCGGGCGCGGTGAGCTCGCCCTTGCGGATGCGGCGGGCGAGCGCGGTGCCGTCCTCGACGATGAGCGCGTAGGCCGAGATGTGGTCCGGCTCCATCGCGACGGCCGCGTCGAGCGACCGCTGCCAGTCGTCGAGCGACTCCCCCGGCGCCCCGTAGATGAGGTCGACGGAGACCTCGAGGCCGGCGTCGCGCGCCCAGCCGACGACGAGCGGCACGCGCTCGGGGTCGTGGGTGCGGTCGAGCGCCGCGAGCACGTGCGGCACGGCCGACTGCATCCCGAACGAGACGCGCGTGACGCCGCCCGCGCGCAGCTGCGCGAGGCCGCCTGCGTCGATCGAGTCGGGGTTCGCCTCGACCGAGACCTCCGCATCCGGGGCGAGCCCGAAGGCATCCCGCACGCCCGCGAGCATGGTCAGCAGGTCGCCCGCCGGCAGCAGCGTGGGCGTGCCGCCGCCGAAGAAGACCGTCTGCGCCGGTCGCAGCGGGCCGAGCTCGGCGAGCGAGGCCGCGGCGAGCGCGATCTCGGCGGCGACGTCGTCCGGGTAGCCGGCGCGCGTCGCACCGCGAAGCTCATCGGCCGTGTAGGTGTTGAAGTCGCAGTAGCCGCACCGCACCGAGCAGAACGGCACGTGCAGGTAGACGCCGAACGGGCCGTCGACGGCGGTGCCCAGCGGCAGCCGCCCGTCCGTCGGCGCGGCCTCGCCCTCCGGCAGCCGCCCCATCGTCAGCGGACGTCGATCGAGCGCAGCACGTCCATGAACCGGTCGTGGTAGCGGCGCCGGAGCGCCCGCGCGAACGGGGTGCCGAGCCGGGCCCACAAGGCGTCCTGCCGGACGATCGCCCGGAAGTGCAGGAAGACGGTCTCGTCCTCGGCGATCTCGACGGTGAAGCGCTCCTCGCCGGCGAGCGGGTGGCCCTCGAGCGAGCCGACGATGACGACGTGGGTGCTCGGCTCCTCCTCGACCGCGATCACGCGCATCGGGGCATGGATCTGCATGCCGGCGACGCGGATGCGCTGGTCGACCGAGTCGCCCGGCTGCAGGAACGGCTCGCCGTCGGGGCCGAAGTCCTGCTGCGGCTCGATGCTCGCCGCGCGCGTCGCCTCGGTGCCGTCGAAGCCCACAGGCCGGTAGACGGTGCCCTCCTCGGTGCCGACGACGTCGACCTCGATGCCCGAGAGCCGCTGGATCTTCCAGGTGCGGAGCGCGGCGACGGCCGCGTCGTAGCGCGGTCGGCCGTGCCCGATGCGGGCGCGCTTCTGCACGACCTCGAAGCCCTTCGGCGGGAACCGGTGGAAGTCGAAGTGCGCGGTGGCGCCCACGGCGCCGTAGTTCGTCGAGCGCTCGCCGATCGGCTTCACAGTGCTGTCCTCCTCGCGTGGGCTGCCGCCGTCACTTGGCGTCCTTCTTCGTCTCGCCGGTCGAGAGCGCGGCGATGAACGCCTCCTGGGGGACCTCGACGCGACCGACCATCTTCATGCGCTTCTTGCCCTCCTTCTGCTTCTCGAGCAGCTTGCGCTTGCGGGTGATGTCGCCGCCGTAGCACTTCGCGAGCACGTCCTTGCGGATGGCCCGGATCGTCTCGCGCGCGATGATCCGTGCGCCGATCGCGGCCTGGATCGGCACCTCGAACTGCTGGCGCGGGATGAGCTCGCGCAGCTTGCCCGCCATGAGCACGCCGTAGGCGTAGGCCTTGTCGCGGTGCACGATCGCGCTGAACGCGTCGACCTGCTCGCCCTGCAGCAGGATGTCGACCTTGACGAGGTCGCCCTCCTCCTCGCCGTCGACCTCGTAGTCGAGCGAGGCGTAGCCCTGCGTGCGCGACTTCAGCTGGTCGAAGAAGTCGAAGACGATCTCGCCGAGCGGGATCCGGTAGCGCAGCTCGACGCGGTCCTCCGAGAGGTACTCCATGCCGCCGAGCGTGCCGCGGCGCGTCTGGCAGAGCTCCATGATCGCGCCGACGTAGTCCTTCGGCGCGAGGATCGTCGCGCGCACCATCGGCTCGACGACCGACAGGATCTTCCCCTCGGGGAACTCGCTCGGGTTCGTGACCACGTGCGTCTGCCGGTCCTCGGTCTGCACCTGGTACGGCACGCTCGGGGCGGTCGCGATGAGGTCGAGGCCGAACTCGCGCTCCAGCCGCTCCGAGATGATCTCGAGGTGCAGCAGGCCCAGGAAGCCGCAGCGGAACCCGAAGCCCAGCGCGACGGAGGTCTCGGGCTCGTAGACGAGCGCGGCATCCGACAGCTTGAGCTTGTCGAGCGACTCGCGCAGCACCGGGTAGTCGCTGCCGTCGATCGGGTAGAGCCCCGAGAAGACCATCGGCTTCGGGTCGGCGTAGCCCTTGAGCGGCGTCGTGGCGGGCGACTTCACGGTCGTGACGGTGTCGCCGACCTTCGACAGGCGCACATCCTTGACGCCCGTGATGAGGTAGCCGACCTCGCCGACGCCGAGGCCCTTCGAGGGGAGCGGCTCGGGGCTCGAGACGCCCACCTCGAGCGCCTCGTGCTTCGAGCCGGTCGACATCATCACGACCTGTTCGCGCGGGCGCAGCGTGCCGTCGACCATGCGCACGTAGGTGACGACGCCGCGGTAGGCGTCGTAGACCGAGTCGAAGATCATCGCGCGGGCGGGGCCGTCGACATCACCCGTGGGCGCGGGGACGGTGCGCACGACGCGGTCGAGCAGCGCGTCGACGCCCATGCCGGTCTTGCCGCTCACGCGCAGCACGTCGTCGGGGTCGCCGCCGATCAGGCGCGCGATCTCGGCGGCGTACTTCTCGGGGTCGGCGGCCGGCAGATCGATCTTGTTGAGCACCGGGATGATCTCGAGGTCGTTGTCCATCGCCAGGTACAGGTTGGCGAGGGTCTGCGCCTCGATGCCCTGGGCCGCGTCGACGAGCAGGATCGCGCCCTCGCACGCGGCGAGGGATCGCGAGACCTCGTACGTGAAGTCGACGTGGCCGGGGGTGTCGATCATGTTGAGGGCGAACGTCTCACCGTCCAGCTCCCACGGCATCCGCACGGCCTGCGACTTGATCGTGATGCCGCGCTCGCGCTCGATGTCCATGCGGTCGAGGTACTGCGCGCGCATCGAGCGGTCGTCGACGACGCCGGTGAGCTGCAGCATGCGGTCCGCGAGCGTCGACTTGCCGTGGTCGATGTGGGCGATGATGCAGAAGTTGCGGATCTTCGCCGGATCGGTGGAGGCTGGCTCGAGTGCCTTGGTCGCTCGGGGGCTCACGGGTCCTTCTCGTCGGCTGGGGATCGCCGCGCCGCTGCGGTCGCGGTCAAGCGGTGCAGGGGTGCGGTGCGGAAGCGTCCATTCTCCCACAGCGGAGGGGCGGGGCCGCGTTGCGCCCGGCCACCGCGCGCTGGTAGAGTCATTCGCTGGCTTCCCCTTCTTCTGCGCGCCCGTCGCGCGAGGGCGGGTCGCGGCGGCTCAGGCGAGCAGAAGCCGCCGCCAACCACTCTTCGAATCAGAACAGGACACCACGTGGCGAACATCAAGTCGCAGATCAAGCGCATCCTCACCAACGAGAAGGCGACGCTCCGCAACCGCGCCGTCAAGAGCGAGCTCAAGACCGCCGTGCGCGAGGCCCGCAAGGCCATCGCCGCCGGCGACAAGGCCGTCGCGCAGGAGAAGGTCGCGATCGCCGGCCGCAAGCTCGACAAGGCCGTGTCGAAGGGTGTCATCCACCGCAACCAGGCCGCGAACCGCAAGTCGTCGATCACGAAGGCTGCCGCGTCGCTCTGAGCTGACCGCTGCACGAAGGGGACCCCGAGGGGGTCCCCTTCGTCGTTGCTGCGCGCGGGCGGGGTCGTCGCTGCGCGCGGGCGGGTGGAACCTCCTGCACCCGAGTGGTCACCCCCGCGCCTGAGTGGTCATTCGCGCGCCTGAGCGGTCACTCCCGCACCTGAGCGGTCACTCCCGCCAATGAGCGGTCACTCCCGCACCTGAGCGGTCACTCCCGCACCTGAGCGGTCACTCCCGCATCTGAGCGGTCACTCCCGCACCTGAGCGGTCACTCCCGGGCGCGAGAGGTCACTGGCGCCCACGAGCGGCGCATCGGGGACGGCATCGTCCGGCGACCGCGCATGCGTTTCCACCTCCCGGATGCGGAACGCACGCACCGCCCACGCAACTCACCCTGCAAACTCTCGGTTCACGTGCCGGAGTGACCACTGACTTCCCGCAGTGACCGCTCACCTCCCAGGGTGACCGCTCACCGGCCGCAGTGACCACTCACCCACCGCAGCGACCACTCACGTGCCGGAGTGACCACTCACGTGCCGCAGTGACCACTCAGGCGCACGGCGGTCAGTCGAGGAACGCGACCGCTCGGACCGGAGCGCCGTCGCCGGCGAGGCGCAGCGGGAAGAAGCCGACGCGCACGCGGTCGGGCACGGCATCCAGGTTGGCCACGTTCTCGACGATGAGCCGGCCGCTCCCGAGCACGGCGTCGTGGACCGGGAACGCCGCTCCCCCGGCCGTCGCGTCCGGGCTCAGCGTGTCGACGCCGAGCACGCGCATGCCGCGCCGCAGCAGCTCCTCGGCGGCTTCGGCGGCGAGCGCCGGATGCCGCGTGCGCCGCTCATCGTCGAACCAGCGCGCCCAGCCGGTGTCGATGAGCACGATCGGCGGCAGCTGCGCCGGCAGCGAGCCGTGCGCCTCGAGCCGGTCCCAGTCGTAGACCTCACCCTCGGCGAGCCCCGGCACCCGCAGCACGACCGCGTCGCCGACGAGCTCGTCGAGCCCGACGTCGGCCATCGTCCGGCCGCCCCGCACCGTGTGCGACGGCGCGTCGACGTGCGTGCCGGTGTGGGAGCCCATCCGGATGCCCGCGACGTCGACCCCGTCGGCGTCGACGGTGAGCGCCGGACCGATCGACACCCCCGGGTCGCCGGGATACACCGGCATGCCGTCGCGAATGGGGTGGCTCAGGTCGACGAGCCTCGAGGCGTCAGCGGGCATCCGACGAAGCATCCGCCAGGTGCCGGGCGGGCGCCGGCGCGACCTTGCCGCGGAACGGCAGCGAGAGCGCCAGGTAGATGACGAACGTCGCGATGAACGCCGGCACGGTCGCGCCGATCGGCAGCGGCCAGACGTACGCCCACACGTAGGCGAGCGTCGCGCCGATCGTCCACGAGACGACCGCGACCCAGTTGACGCCCGCCCAGTACCAGTAGCGGCCGCCCGTCGGACGCAGGATGTCGGCGTCGTAGGAGCGGCGCTGCAGCAGGTAGTAGTCGACGATCATGATCGCGAAGACGGGCGCGAAGAGCGCGCTGATCGTGACGAGGAAGGTCGTGAACTGCGCGAGCAGGCCGAAGAACGTCGAGCCGATGATCGAGATGGCCCCGAGCACGAGCGCGCTGGCGAGGAACGGCACCTTGCGGCCGGGCAGGGCGTTGATCACCGAGGTCACCATGCCGTAGACGACCATCGTGTTCGTCGCCATCACCGAGAGGAAGATCGCCACCGCGAACAGCACCCCGAAGGCGTCGATGATCGTGACCGGGTCGAACGCGACGACCTCGCCGCCGCTCAGCGCGACGTAGCCGATCGCGGTCGCGCCGAGCGCCATCGAGATGATGGTCGAGAGCGTGTAGCCGATGCCCGAGCCGATGACGCCGGCACGCGTCGTCCGTGCGAAGCGGTTGAAGTCGGCCGAGAGCACGGTCCACGAGATGGCGGTCGCGAGCACGACGTCGAAGACCAGCCCCGGCGTGTAGAACGCCTCCGGGTTGCTGGGGATCGCGGCGAAGTCGGCGGGCGCGAAGGTCGTGAACGACGCGATGAAGATGTAGGCGGCGATCGCGAGGATGACCGCGGCGAACCACGGCTCGACGCGCGCGACGCCCGCGTGGCCGAAGATCGCGAGCACGACGACGATCGTCTGGCACAGCACGGCGAAGATCACCGGGTTCGAGAAGCCCGTGATCGAGGCGACGATGAAGTCGAGCGAGATGCCGGCGAGCATCGCCTGCACCCAGCTCCAGCCCATGAGGATGATCACGTTCGCGGCGAGCGGCAGCAGGCTGCCGCGGGTGCCGAACGGGCCGCGGGTGAGCGCCATGGTCGGCAGTCCGGTGCGGGTACCGATCGCGCCGATGAGCACGAGCACGGCAGCGCCGACGACCGTGCCGCCGACGATGAGCCCGAGCACGAGGCCGTACGGCACGTCGGGCACGAAGAGCGTGCCGGTCAGCAGCGTCGTGACGACGAGATTGGCTGCGAGCCAGATCATGAGCATCCGGCCGGACGAGTACGTGCCGCGCACGGGGCCGGCGTCGTCAGAGCTCGCCTCCAGTCGGCGTTCGAGGCGGGAGTAGAGCGACATGGGACTCCTTCGGCGGATGTCGTCAGGTGCGCGGCGTGCGCGGGTCGTGCAGGGTCAGGCGGGGGTGGGCTCGGTGAGGGGCGAGAGGTGCTCGTGCACGGCGACGAGGCGGTCGCCGTCGAGCGCGAACACGATCGACTCGCTCTCGCGGTAGGCGGAGGGCCCGTCCGTGGTCTCGACGGCGGTGTCGACGGTGTGCGTGAAGACGGCGCCGCCGGGCCAGACCTGCACGAGGCGGTCGGTCGACGTGCAGGATGCGACGCGCCAGCCGCTGTCGACCCATCCGCCCCACAACCGCTCGTACGCGGCGCGGTCGTCGAGCCGGGCGGGCTCGGTGTGGAAGATGAACGTCGCGTCGGGCGAGAAGCCCGCGAAGTAGCGCTCGCCGTCGGTCGCCGCGAAGGCGTCGATGATCGCGTCGGCCGCGGCCTCGACCGCTGCTCGGTCGGGCGTGCGCAGGCCCTGCTCCTCGGCCGTCATGCTCGTGCCTCCCTCGGCGCCATCGCGCTCAGCAGCTCGTAGACGACGTGGCTCGCGGCGATCGCCGTGAGCTGCGCGTGGTCGTACGCGGGGGCGACCTCGACGACGTCGGCGCCGACGATCCGGAGGTCGGAGAGGGCGCGCAGGATGCGCAGCAGCTCACGGCTCGTGAGCCCGCCCGCCTCGGGCGTGCCGGTGCCGGGAGCGTGCGCGGGGTCGAGCACGTCGATGTCGATCGAGATGTAGAGCGGGGCGGTGCCGACGCGCGCACGGATGCGGTCGATCGCCGTCGCGACGCCGTGCTCCTCGACGAACTCGCTCGTGACGACCGCGAAGCCGAGCCGCTCGTCGTCCTCGAGGTCGCCCTTGTCATAGAGGGGGCCGCGGGTGCCGACGTGCATGCTCGCGGTGAGGTCGATGAGGCCCTCCTCCGACGCGCGGCGGAACGGCGTGCCGTGCGTGATGGGCGCGCCGAAGTAGGTGTCCCAGGTGTCGAGGTGCGCGTCGAAGTGCAGCACCGCGACGGGGCCGTGCTCGGCGTGCACCGCGCGCAGCAGCGGCAGCGCGATCGTGTGGTCGCCGCCGATGACGACGAGCCGGTCGGCGCTCCGCCGCAGCTCGAGCGCACCGGCCTCGATCTCGGCGACCGCGGCCGTGAGGTCGAAGGGGTTGGCGACGAGGTCGCCGGCGTCGGCGACCTGCTGCGAGGCGAACGGGAAGACGTCCTGCGCGGGGTTGTAGGGCCGCAGCAGGCGGGATGCCTCACGCACGTGCGCCGGGCCGAAGCGGGCGCCCGGGCGGTAGCTCACGCCGCTGTCGAACGGCACGCCGGCGATCGCGATGTCGGCGCGGCCGACCTCGTCGAGCCGCGGCAGGCGGGCGAACGTGGCGATGCCGGCGAAGCGCGGCACGATGCTCGCGTCGACGGGGCCGCGCGGCGTCGGATGGCTCTCGACGGCGCCGTCCGCTGCCACTCGATCCTGCTCCTGCGGGAGTTGCATATTTGACAACCTTCGATACTCTGGACGCAACGATTGCCCACAAGGTACGCCTCACGCACGGACGCGTCAAGCGGGCCCGCGCGACCAGGAGCATCCATGCGCTCGATCCACCCCGCCGCCGACGAGGGCGCGACCCCGATCGGGGCGAAGCTGCGCGCCGCGCGCACCGCGCAGGGCATGTCGCTGAGCCAGGTCGCGACGACGACGGGCCTCTCGAAGGGGTTCCTCAGCCGGGTCGAGCGCGACGAGACGTCGCCGAGCGTCGCCACGCTCGTGCAGCTGTGCCAGGTGCTCTCCCTGCCCGTCGGCGCGCTGTTCGTCGAGCCGGAGGTGCAGCTCGTCACGTGGGACGAGGCGCCGCCGATCAACCTGGGCGGCTTCGGCGCCGACGAGCGCATGCTGTCGCCGCGTGGGCAGGAGCGCGTGCAGCTGCTGCGCTCGGAGCTCGAGCCCGACGCGCACGGCGGCAGCGACCTCTACACGATCAACTGCGACGTCGAGGTGCTGCACGTCGTGAGCGGCTCCGTCTCGGTGCGCTTCGCCGACCGTACGGTGACCGTCGACGCCGGGGCGGCGCTCACCCTGCCGGGCCGCGAGCCGCACACCTGGCGGGTGGAGGGCGGCGAGCCTGCCGTCGTGCTCTGGACGATCGTGCCGGCGCCGTGGAGCGGCTCGGCCTGAGCCGCGCCCACGCTCCCGCGTCGCGAAGGGGCGGTTCCGGTACCGATCTGCGGGTGCGCAGCCCCGCCACCCGCAGATCGGTACCTGAGATCGGTACCGGAGGCACGACGACGACCGCTTGCTGTCTTCGCCGCAGCGCGAGGGCGCTCGGATCAGGCGGTGCGCGCCGCGAGCTGGCGCACGAGCCGCTCGACGGAGTGGCCGGGGCTGCGCTCGGCACCCTTGACCGCCGCATCCGCGGTGGCGATCGCCTCGATCGCGTCGCACAGCGACGCATCCGTGAACGACCGCAGGTCGCGGCGCGCGTTGCCGACCTGCCAGTCCTGCATGCCGAGCTGCCGCGCGGCCTGCGAGTCGGAGCCACCGGCTCCCGAGACCTTCGCGAGCTGGCGATAGCGCATCGCGAACGCCGCGACGATCGGCACAGGGTCGGCGCCGGTCGCGATCGCCTGCCGCAGGGTGACGAGCGCGCGGGCGACATCTCCGGCGACGACCGCGTCGACGACCGCGAACGCCGTCGTCTCGACGCGCCCCGCGTAGTAGGTGCGCACGACCTGCTCGGTGACCTCGCCCTCGGTGTCGAGGGCGACCTGGCGGATGGCGTTCGCGAGCTCGGAGACGTCGGAGGCGAAGGCGTCGACGAGGGCCGCGATCGCCCCGGGTGTCGCCTCGCGCTCGAGCAGGCGCAGCTCGGTGCGCGCGAACGGCACCATGTCGCCGCGCTTGAGCGGCTGGCAGACGACCTCGATCGCGCCGGGCGTCTGCCGGATGGCGTCGAGCATCTTCTTGCCGCGCACGGTCGAGCCGTCGTGCCGGATGACGAGGGTCGTGCCGTCGACCGGCTGCGCCAGGTATCGGAGCACGTCGGCGATGAACGCATCGGTCGCCTTGACGCCGTTGGCGACCCGCACGAGCCGCGGCTCGTCGAAGAGCGAGGGGCTCGCGATGAGCTCGAGCGCCCCGTCGCTGTACTGGCCGGCGTCGACGTCGTGCACCTCGAGCTCTGGGTCCTCGAGCAGCAGCAGCGCGCGGAGGCGCTGCAGCGCGCGGTCGGCGAGGAACGACTCCTTGCCGAAGACCAGCACGACGGGTGCGGGCGACACCTGCTCCCAGCTGATCTTGGGGATGCTCGCGGCCATGCGATCAGCCTACGGCGGGCCGCCGACGCGCTCGGACCACACGCGGACGCCGTCGTCGTCGACGGCGAGGGCGATCGTGCCGAGCTCGTCGGTGCCCAGCGGCGCTCCCCCGGTCTCGCGCACGAGCTGCAGCGCCGCATCCGCCGGGTGCCCGTAGTCGTTCGGGCCGACGCCGATGAGCCCGACGGCCGCGCCGAGCCGGCGGTAGAGCGCTGGCAGCTGGTCGGCCGAGCCGTGGTGCGCGACCACGATCACGGAGGCCGGACCCGGCACTCCAGCGCGCAGCAGTCGCGACTGCGCGTCGGCGCTGAGGTCGCCCAGCACGACGAGCTCGAGCGCGCCTTCCCCGTCCTCTGCGCCGGCCGCATCCGGGACGTCGATCGCGACGGCGACGCTCGCGTCGTTGCCCGGCTCGTCGTCGCCCGTCGGCCAGAGCGCGTCGACGCGCAGCTCGCCGAGCATCCAGGCGTCGCCGCGGCGCGCCTCCTGCGCCGTCGCGCCCGCGGCGACGAGCTCGGCCACGAGCGGCGCGGCGCGCTCGTCGACCGGGCCATGCACGAGCGTGCCGATGCGCCCGGCGAGCGCCGGCGCCCCTCCCGCGTGGTCGACGTCGAAGTGCGTCAGCACGAGCAGCTCGATGCGGCCGACCCCGAGCATCCGCAGGCACCGGTCGATCGGCTCCGCCTCGCGGCCCGCGTCGATGAGCACCGTGGCGCCGGCGTGCCGCACGACGGTCGCGCTCCCCTGCCCGACGTCGCACTGCGCGATCGTCCAGTCGGCGAGCGACCCGAGCCGCACGGCCGGCCACGCCGCGACGCCCGCCGCGACGAGACCGACGGCCGAGGCGACCGCCACGCCTCGCATGACGTGCCGACGCGCATGCCCGAGCACGACCGCGGCGAGCATGACGGATGCGGCGACGACGCCCCAGGGCGCAGCGGGCCACGCGGTCTGCGAGGCCGGCAGCTGCTGCGCGAGCATCGCGACCTGCGCGATCCACGCGGCGGGCAGCCACGCGATCCACGCGAGGGCCGCCGCGACGCCCGTCACGAGCGGCGCTGCGACGCACGCCGCGAGCCCGAGCACCGTCGCGAGCGGCGCGGCGGGGCCCGCGAGCAGGTTGGCGAGCACCGCGACGAGGCTCACGCTGGCGTCGAGCGCGACGAGCACCGGCATGCACCAGAGCTGTGCGGCTGCCGGCACGGCGATGAGCGCAGCGACCGGCATCGGGAGCACGCGCCCGAGCACGATCGCGATGGGACGCGCGTGCACGATGAGGCCGCAGGTCGCGAGCACCGAGAGCGCGAACCCGGCGCTCGTCGCGAGGTGGGGCTGCGCGGCGAGCGCGAGCAGCACAGCGAGGGCGAGCAGCGCGAGCGCACCAACGCGGCGGCCAGTGATGAGGCCGATCAAGGCGATGCCGGCCATCGTGCCGGCGCGCACGACCGACGGCTCCGGCGTCACCAGCAGCACGAAGCCGGCCAGCGCGCCCGCGGCGATCGCGACCCGCACCCCCCGTCGGGCGCCGAGCGCGGCAGCGGCGTGGAAGGCGGCGCCGACGACGATGACGCAGTTCGCCCCTGAGACGGCGGTGAGGTGGCTCAGCCCCGCGCCGAGCATCGCGGCCTCGAGCGCAGGCCCGATCCGCCGCTCGTCACCGATCGCGAGCCCCGGCAGGAGCTGGCCGCCAGCGCCCGGCAGCTGCGCCGACGCGGTGAGCAGGCCGTCGCGCAGCGGGGACGCCCATGCCGCCCACGCCGCAGGCTCCGCGACATCGAGCCGTGCGCAGGCGAGCAGCCACCGCGATCCGTCGAGCCACGCGTCGCACGCGCCTAGCGCGGTCGCGCCGATCGCGAGCGGGGCATCCGCGCGCAGCAGCAGCGCGCTCGGCGGGATGGAAGCGGCGGCTGCTCCGTCGCAACCGGTGACGAGCACCTCGGCAGGCGTCGATGCGCCGAGCACCAGCAGCGACACGGTGTCGCACGCGTCGAGCGGCACCGAGGTCGCCGAGGCGGCGCCGGCGAGCAACGGCACCGCGAGGCCGGCGCCGACGGCGGCGGTGCTCAGCGCTGCCGCGACGTGGTCGTGCCGAGCGGCTGCGCCGCGTGCGCCGAGCAGGCAGGCGCCGGCCACGAGGGCGCAGCCGGCTGCGGCGGGACCCAGCATCGCCACGTGCGGGCTGAGCGCAGCGAGCACCGCCCATGCGAGGGCGACCGGCAGGGCGAGCCGGAGGTCGCGCATCAGTAGCTGCTCATGATCAGTGCCTGCTCATGGTCGGTGGGTGCGCATGATCGGTGGGTGCGCATGATCGGTGGGTGCGCATGATCGGTGGGTCCGCATGATCGGTGGGCGCGCATCCTCACAGCGTCACAAGCGGGGTCAGCGCCGCGAGCAGCGCTGGGCCGATGCCCGGCACGTCGTCGAGCTGTGCGACGTCGGTGAAGGGACCCTGCTCGTCGCGGTGGGCGATGATCGCGAGCGCGAGCGTGGGGCCGACGCGCGGCAGCGTCTCGAGTGCGGCCTGATCGGACTGGTTGAGCGAGACGAGTGCGCCCTGTTCGGGAGACGCGGCGGCTGCCTCCGCCTGCTCCCCCTCGGTCGGCACGAGCAGCTGCTCGCCGTCGACGACCGGCCGCGCGAGGTTCAGCGCACCGGGCGCGGCCTCCGCGCTCGTGCCGCCGGCACGGGCGATCGCGTCGAGCACGCGCGAGCCGGCCGGCAACCGGTAGACGCCCGGATGCGCGACCGCCCCCTGCACGTCGACGACGACCTCCGCCGGCCCCGTCGAGGCGGTCGCGACCGGCGTGGCGGCGACGACCGCGGGCTGGGCGTCGGCGACCATCCGCTGCACGACGCCGCCCGCGACGGCACCGAGCACGAGCACGACCGCAGCGCCCGCGCCGAGCCGCCAGCGCGCATCCGCAGCGCGCTCACCCTCACCGGCCATTCCCGCACGGTAGGGCCGGCCGGCCTGCGGGCGAGCGCGCCGCGGTCAGCCCTGTGGATGCAGGGCTGACGGCGCGCGCGGTGCTCCGGTGGAGGCAGCCCGGGCGGGCACGCCCGATCGGGCTGAGCCGTGCGCCGACCCCGATGGGGTGCTGGCGACGCGCTCAGCCCGATCGATGGCGCGGTGGTCTCGACTCGCGCGGCTTCGCCGTGCGGCTCGACCAGCAGGGAAGGCGCTACCCGACGACGAAGTTCACGAGCCGCGGCGCCCGCACGATCGCCTGCCGCACGGTCGCGTCACCGATCGAGCGTGCGACGCCCGGCAGCTCGCGCGCGAGCCGCTCGAGCTCGTCACCGGCGACGTCCGCCGCCACCTCGATGCGGTCGCGCACCTTGCCGTTGACCTGCACCACCGCGGTGACGGTCTGCTCGACGAGCAGCGAGCGGTCGGCCTTCCGCCAGCCGGCGTTCGCGATCGACGGCTCGAAGCCCAGGTTCGCCCACATCTCCTCGGCCGTGTACGGCGCGAAGAGCGACAGACCGAGCGCGATCGTCTCGACCGCCTCGCGCACCGCGGGGTCGGCGGCGCCGGCACCCGTGTCGACCGTCTTCCGCGCGGCGTTCGTCAGCTCCATGAGGCGAGCGACGACCACGTTGAACTTCAGCGCCTCGATGAGCCCCGGGGCATCCGCGAGGAACCGGTGCGTCTCGCGGCGCAGCGCGCGGTCGCCCGGCTTCGGGTCGGTGCTCGGCTTCGCGAGCGACTCCTTCGAGAGCCGCCACGCGCGCGCCAGGAACTTCTGCGCGCCGGTCGGGCTGACGTCCTTCCAGTCGATGTCGTCCTCGGGCGGGCCGGCGAAGCTCATCGCGAGCCGCACGGCGTCGACGCCGTACTGCTCGAGCTCCTCCGAGAGCGTGACGAGGTTGCCCTTCGACTTCGACATCTTCGCGCCGTCGAGGATGACCATGCCCTGGTTGAGCAGCGACTCGAAGGGCTCCGTGAACGGCACGTGGCCGAGGTCGAAGAGCACCTTCGTGATGAAGCGCGCGTAGAGCAGGTGCAGGATCGCGTGCTCGACGCCGCCGACGTAGCGGTCGACGGGCGCCCAGCGCTCGACCTGCGCGCGGTCGAACGGCTGCGTGTCGTCGTTCGGGCTCAGGAACCGCAGGTAGTACCAGGACGAGTCGACGAACGTGTCCATGGTGTCGGCGTCGCGGCGCGCGGGGCTGCCGTCGATCGGCGACGGCACGTTGACCCAGTCCTCGGCGGCGCCGAGCGGGCTCGTGCCCTTCGGCGTCAGGTCGAGACCGGCGGTGTCGGGCAGCGTGACGGGCAGCTGCTCGAGCGGCACCGGCACCTCCTGGCCGTCGGCGGTGTGGATGATCGGGATGGGCGTGCCCCAGTAGCGCTGCCGGCTCACGAGCCAGTCGCGCAGGCGGAACGACTTCGCGGCGCGGCCGACGCCCTTCGCCTCGAGCATCTGCACCATGCGGCCGATCGCGTGCTGCTTCGACATGCCGTCGAGGTCGCCCGAGTTCACCATCCGGCCGTCGCCGGTGAGCGCCTCGCCGGTCGCCTTCGGGTCGAGCGGCTCGAAGCCCTCGGGCTCGATCGCGTTGCCCTCGTCGTCGATCGGGATCATCGGCATGACGCCCGTGACGGCTGCGTTCGTGTCGACGACCACCTTGACCGGCAGGTCGAAGGCGCGCGCGAAGTCGAGGTCGCGCTGGTCGTGCGCGGGCACGGCCATGACCGCGCCGTGGCCGTAGTCGGCCAGCACGTAGTCGGCGGTCCAGATCGGCAGGCGCTCCCCCGTCAGCGGGTGGATCGCGAAGCGGCCCAGGTCGACGCCCGTCTTCGTGCGCTCGGCGTTCTGGCGGTCGATCTCGGTCATGCGACCGACGTCCTCCAGGTACGCCTGGAACCGCATCCGCACCTCCGGCGACGCACCCGAGGCGAGCTCGGCGGCCAGGTCGGAGTCGGGCGCGACGACCATGAAGGTCGCGCCGTAGAGGGTGTCGGGGCGCGTCGTGAAGACCGGCACGCGGCTGTGGTGGCCCTCGATCTCGAACTCGACTTCGGCGCCGACCGAGCGGCCGATCCAGTTGCGCTGCATGCGCAGCACCTTGTCGGGCCAGCGGCCCTCGAGCTGGTTGAGGTCGTCGAGCAGGCGGTCCGCGTAGTCGGTGATCTTGAAGTACCACTGCGTGAGCTTCTTCTTGACCACGGGCGTGCCGCAGCGCTCGCACGCGCCGGCGACGACCTGCTCGTTCGCGAGCACCGTCTGGTCCTTCGGGCACCAGTTGACGTTCGACGGCTTCCGGTAGGCGAGACCCGCCTTGTAGAGCTCGAGGAACAGCCACTGGTTCCACTTGTAGTACGCCGGGTCGGACGTGTGCAGGATGCGGTCCCAGTCGAACGCGGTCGCGTACTGCCGCATCGAGCGCTTGTGCTGCTCGATGTTGTCGGCCGTCCAGGCCTTCGGGTCGATCCCGCGCTGGATCGCCGCGTTCTCGGCGGGCAGTCCGAACGAGTCCCAGCCGATCGGGTGCAGCACGTTGAAGCCCTGCTGGCGCCAGTAGCGCGCGAGCACATCGCCGTACGCGTACGACTCCGCGTGCCCCATGTGGAGGTCGCCCGAGGGGTACGGGAACATGTCGAGCACGTACTTGCGCGGCCGTGCGTCGGTCTCGTCGTCGGTCGCGAAGGGGCGGATGCGGTCCCACACCGGCAGCCAGCGCTGCTGGATGCGGGCGAAGTCGTAGGTCTCGTCGGTCACAGATGCTCCTGGGTGTCGTCGGCCGGAGGCGGCACGACGGCTTCCCAGTCTACGGCGAGCCAGGCAGAGCCCCGCATGGCATGATCGAGACCGTTCCCGCGGCCACCACGGCCGCCGGGGTGGCGGAAGGGAGTCGTCGGTGCCGGAGTTCGAGAACCCGCCAGCGACGGTCGACGTGCCCGCCTCGCGCGTGACGCGCATCGTCGCGATCGACGCTCCTCGGAGCGCCGTCTGGCGCTGCCTCACGGAGCCCGACCTGCTCGCGCGCTGGCTCGGCGACATCGCCGCGTTCCCGGATGGTGTGGTCGCGGGCGCGACCGGACGCTTCGCCTGGACCGGCGAGGTGGTGCTCGCCGCGCGCATCCTCGAGGTCGACGCCGAGGAGCGCTTCGTCTTCGACTGGGCGGAGGGCATCCTGTCCGGCCGCGCGTCGACGGTCGAGATCGGCCTGCGCGACATCGACGGCTCGACGCAGCTGCACCTGGTCGAGCACGGCTTCCCGCTCGAGGGCGACGACGCCACGCGGCGCGAGGCGCTGCGCGCGCTCGCGGCAGGCTGGACGGTCGAGCTCGACGAGCTCGTCGACCTCGCGGAGTCGCTCGTCCGCTGACGCCTCCCCGTCACCGAGCTTCCCCGAACTGCGGGATTCGCGGCCGAGATCCCGGAGTTCGGGGAAGGTCGACGCCCCACTCGCGCGATGTGCAACCCGAGGGTTGCGTCCGCTCAGGCCTAGGCATAGCGTCTCCTGCAACCGAACGATTGCAGGAGGGGTCATGGACGACGCAGTGCGGAGCGAGCGGCAGCAGGGCGGCAGGCACGAAGCCGAGGCCGTCATCGACGAGGGCGCGACGCGCGTCACCCGGACGATCGAGGTGCGGGCGCCGATCGAGGTGGTCTGGGAGTCGCTCACGGATCCGCGCGAGATCGCCGAGTGGTTCGGCGACAGCGCGGAGTTCCCCGACGGCACCGGTGCCGGCGCGGTCGGCAGCTTCGGCTGGAGCGACCACGGCTCGTTCCCCGCCGTCGTCGAGCGCTCGGAGCGGCCGCACGTCTGGGCGTTCCGCTGGGGGCGGCCCGGCGAGGAGCTGCGTGACGACAACAGCACGCTCGCGACCTTCACGCTCGAGCCGCTCGACGCCGGGACGCGGCTCACGGTCGTCGAGACCGGCTTCGAGCGGCTCGGCGACGCCGCAGCGGCGCGCGCCGCGATGCGCGACAACCAGCACGGCTGGACGCACGAGCTCGATGAGCTCGTGGCACTCCTCGCCCGCCGCTGGACACCCGCGACCGTAGACGGGCTCGCCGGCACGATCACGCGTGTGCTCGACATCCCCGCGCCGCGCTCGCGCGTCTGGCGTCACCTCACCGATCCCGCGTCGATCGAGCTGTGGTGGGGGCATCCGGCCGTGTTCCCCGGCGGCCTCCGCGAGGGCGTCACGGGCACCTTCGAGCACGAGGGGCAGCGATGGCCCGTCGCCATCCGCGTGCTGCGCCCCGAGCAGACGTTCGCGTTCCGGTGGGGTGAGTTCGGCGAAGCCGAGCCTGGCCCGGGCGCGTGCGACGTGCGCTTCGACCTCGACGAGCTCGAGCATGGCGGCACGCGAGTGACGGTGGTCGAGTCGGGGTGGATGCGCGTGCCCGACGAGGAGCGCGACGAGCGGATCCGCGGCAACGCGGGCGGGTGGGAGCAGGTGCTCGACGGCCTGCGGGCGCACGTGCTGGGCGCGGTCGCGCCGTGAGCGGCGCACCCGGAGCACCGACGCGGGAGCTCGCAGCCATGCAGCTCGCGGCGCTCGCCGACGACACCCGATGGGCGATCCTCGAGCTGCTCGGGAGCGAGCCGCGGTCGGCGAGCGACCTCGCGCGCGAGCTGCCGGTCTCGCGGCAGGCGATCGCGAAGCACCTCGCGGTGCTCGAGGCCGCCGGGCTCGTCGATGCCGAGCGCGACGGCCGCGCGCTGCGCTACCGCGCGATCGGCGCGAGCCTCAGCGCGCTGGCCGACCGGCTGGACGCGATCGGCCGGCAGTGGGAGTCGCGGCTCGACCGGATCGCGCGGATCGCGGAGGCACGGGCGGGCTCTGCTCCCGCGGAGTAACGGTGTGATCTCGATGGGCGGCCGGCTCAGCCTCTCGCTCGTCGAGTAGCAGCGCCGGAGGCGCCGCGTAGCGAGATGAATCTCCTGCGTGGGCGTGATCTCGATACGCGGCCGGCTCCGCCGGCTGCTCCTCGATCAGCACATCTTGCTCGTCGAGTAGCAGCGCCGAAGGCGCCGCGCATCGAGACGACAGTCCCTCGCGACCTGATCTCGATACGCGGCCGGCTCCGACGGCTGCTACTCGATCAGCGGTACTTGCTCGTCGAGTAGCTGCGCCGGAGGCGCCGCGTATCGAGACGACGTGATCTCGATACGCGGCCGGCTTCGCCGGCTGCTACTCGATCGGCGGTACTTGCTCGTCGAGTAGCTGCGCCGGAGGCGCCGCGTATCGAGACGGCATGATCTCGATACGCGGCCGGCTTCGCCGGCTGCTACTCGATCAGCGGGTGGGGGCCCACTTCGGCGGCTGGTACTCGATCATCGGGGTTGGCCGGCTGCTCCTCGATCAGCGAGAGGGGGCGGCTGGGACGAGGGCCGCGAGCAGGGCCGCCGCCTTCACGTGCAGCTCGTCGACCTCGAAGGCAGCCTCCGAGAGGGCGGTGACGCCGCCGCCGACGCCGATGTGCGCGCCGTGCGCATCGGCCACGACGCTCCGGATCACCATCGCGAGCTGGCACGTCTCCCCCGCGACGAGCCCGAAGCATCCGGCGTACACGCCCCGCGGCGCACCCTCGAGCTCCTGCAGCAGCTGCACCGTGCGGCGCTTGGGCGCTCCCGTCATCGAGCCGGCGGGGAAGAGCGCGCGCACGGCGTCGAGCGGGCCGAGCCCAGGCAGCAGCCGGCCCTGCACGGTCGACACGAGCTGGTGCACGGTCGGGAACGTCTCGACGCCGAGCAGGCTCGTCACGTCGACGGTCCCGGGCGCGCACACCCGCTGCAGGTCGTTGCGGCACAGGTCGACGATCATGACGTTCTCGGCGCGCTCCTTCTCGCTGTCGAACAGCTCGCGCGCGAGGGCCGCGTCGTCCTCCGCCCCGCGGCGGCGCGTGCCCTTGATCGGCCGGGTCGTCGCGACGCCGTCCTGCACGCGCAGGAACGTCTCGGGGCTCGCGCTCGAGACGGTGACGCCCGCGATGCGCAGCAGCCCGCCGTGGTGCACGGGGCTCGCCGACCGCAGCCGCGCATGGGTCGCGATCGGGTCGATCGGCGGCGCCTCGATCGCGGTGGTGAGGCACAGCACGTAGGAGTCGCCCTCGCGGATGTGCTCGCGGCACCGCTCGACCTTCGCCGCGTAGGCGGCGTCCTCGTCCCGCCAGCGGAGCGCGCTCGGCTCGACCCGCGCCATGGGCGGCAGCGCCGGCGTCGACAGCGCCGGCACAGGCCCGTCCGGCAGCGACCACGGCAGCCCGTCGCGCGACTGCAGCTGCGCCTGCCCGCCCTCGACGACGACCCAGCGGTCGAGCAGCAGCCACGCCGCCTCCGGGAAGCGGCTCTCGACGGGCTGGAGCCCGAGCATCCGCACGCCCGCCTCGAAGCCGAGCCAGCCGACCCACGCACCCGGCAGCTCGGCGCGCGCCGCCTCGAGCGCGGCGACCGCGTCGCCCGGGATCGGCCGTCCGTCGAGGCTCGCGCAGCCCCCGCGCACGACCAGCACGTGCGCGCCGACGCCGATGATGTGCGCGCCCTCCGAGGAGGAGTCGAGCCAGACGACGTCGGTCGAGGCGGCCTCGAGCGCGGCGAACGCAGCCTCGGGCGTCGTCGTCACAGGCTGCGTCCAGCGCGCCCCGAGGTGCGGCAGGAGTGCCGCAGGGGTCGCTGGCATAGGGTCGATCCTATGAGCGGGAGGGATGTCGTGCGCGCCTGGACGGGCGCCGGCTTCGAGCCCGCGGACCCCGCCGAGCACGGCGCAGCCGACCTCATCCTCGCGGCCGACTCCTGGCTCGTCGTCGACGGCGCGGTGCTCGCGCTCGACCGCCATCGCGAGCGGTTCGCGCGGGCCGCCGCCGAGGTCGGGGGCGACCCGGCCGCCGCCCGCGCAGCCGTCGACGCCGCGATGCAGCACGTCCCCGCGGGCAACTGGTCGCCCCGGCTCGACCTCACGCCCGAGGGCATCCGCCTGCGCATCCGCCCCGCCCCCGCGGCGCGCGGCACCGTCGAGGTCGTCACGGCGTCGCGCGACCCGCGCACGCTGCCGCTCCGCAAGGGGCCCGACCTCGCCGCGCTCGCCCTGCTGCAGGCGGAGGAGCGCGAGCGCGCCGGCGCCGAGGTCGAGCCGATCCTCACGACCGGTGCGGATGCGGGTGGCCTGGTCGCCGAGGGCGCCTGGTCTGCGCTGCTGTGGTGGCACGGCGACGAGCTGCGCGTGCCGGCGGCCGGCGTCCCGCGGCTGCCGTCGGTGACGGCGGCCGTGCTCCTCGAGCTCGCCGAGGCCGACGGCGTCGTCGTCCGCGAGGTGCACGCGAGGCCCGACGACCTCGCGGGCGACGAGGTGTGGCTCGCGAACGCGCTGCGCGGGATCCGCGTCGTGACGCGCTGGCACGGCGGCCCGGAGGTCGGCCGCGGCGAGCGCGCGACCGCGTGGCAGGAGCGGCTCGCGGCGCTGCGGCAGGCACCGGCGATCGACGCGCCGATCGCGAGCCGGCGGTGATCGACGACGCGATCGGCGTGCTGCTCGAGACGATCGGCTCGATCGACCCGCTGCTGCGCACGGTGCTCGCCGGCCTCGCGATGCTGCTCGAGACGAGCGTGCTCCTCGGGCTCGCCGTGCCCGGCGACACGATCGTCATCATCGCCGCGCTCGCGGTCGAGGAGTGGCCGTGGTGGCTCGCGCTCATCGGCGCGACGGTGGTCGGCGCGCTGTGCGGCGAGTCGATCGGCTTCGCGATCGGCCGCTGGATCGGGCCAGCGATCGACCGCTGGCTCGAGCGCCGCTGGCCGAAGGCGTCGCTGCGCTGGCGCAGGACCGAGCGCTACCTCGCGCGCCGGGGTGGCATCGCGATCTTCCTCTCGCGCTTCCTGCCCGTCGCGCACTCGCTCGTGCCGCTCATCGCCGGCAGCGCGGGCATGGCGTACCGCAGGTTCCTCGCCTGGACGCTGCCCGCGTGCCTGCTCTGGGCGACCGCGTACTCGACCGCCGGATGGCTCGCCGGCGGCAGCTACCGAGAGCTCGCCGACGAGCTGCACGGCGCCGGCTACGTGCTCGTAGCGGTCGTCGCGGTGTTCGTCGCCGCCGTCTACGTCGTCAAGCGGCTCATCGCCCGCAGCGAGGCACGGCACCTCGACGACTGACCCCGGTCAGCGCGCTGCTGCCGCACGGATCCGCACGGTGCGGCTCACGAGGTCGACGGGCAGCGGCGCGTGGCTGATGACGAGCAGGATGCGGCCGTCGCCGCGCGCCGCTTCGAGGATGTCGCGCAGCAGCGGCTCGGCGAGCTCGCGGTCGACGTTCGCCGTCGGCTCGTCGAGCACGAGGATGCGCGCGTCGGCGAGCAGCGCGCGCGCGAGCGCGATCCGCTGCGCCTGCCCGCCGGAGACGAGTCCGCCGCGCTCCCCCAGTCGCGTGGCGAGGCCGTCGCGCTCGCGCGCCCAGGCGGCGAGCCCGACGCGCTCGAGCACCGCCCACAGCTCCTCATGGGTCGCGTCCTCGCGGGCGAACCGCAGGTTCTGCTCGAGGTCCTCGTCGAAGATGTGCGGTCGCTGCTCGGCGAGCAGCACCGAGCGGCGGAGCGCATCCGGGTCGATCGCGCGCGCGTCGCGGCCGCCGATGCGGTACTCGCCGGTCGACTCGAGCAGCCGCACGAGCGCGAGGCCGAGCGTCGACTTGCCGGCGCCGGATGCGCCGACGATCGCGACCGCCTCGCCCGGCTCGGCCCACAGGTTGACCGGCGCGGATGCCGGGCCGCTGCCGGACCACGCCGCCTGCAGGCCGACGAGCTCGAGCACCCCGACCAGCGGCTCCTGCTCCCCGCCCTCGCCGGGCACGGCGGCGAGCGCCTCGTCGCCCGGGAGGGACTCCGCCACCCGTGCGGCCGCGGCGCGCGACTCGCGCCACGCGAGCACGGCGGGCGGCACTGCGCCCCACACCTCGAACACCGCGAGGCCGATGAGCGCGACGAGCGCCGCGAGCGGGCCGTCGAGGCCACCGTCCGCGACCGCGGGCGCGGCGATGAGCGTCGCGACGAGCACGCTGCCGCCGGCGGCGAGCGCGATGAGCCCGGCGCCCGCGCCGGCCGCCAGCGCGTGCCGGCCGGCCCGCTGCGCGATGTCGCGGTCGAGCGCCTCGATCGCGGCGCGGCGCTCGGGCTCGGCGCCGTAGGCGCGCAGCAGGTCGAGCGCGCGCACGTGGTCGACGAGCGCGCTCTCGAGCCGTGACCGCAGCGGACCGAGCGCGGCGTCGGCGGCGCCCGCGATGCGCGCGGTGACGAGGGCGGCCAGCCCGCCCGCCACCACGACCGCGACGAGCAGCGCGAGGCCGGCCGCTGGCAGGATCCAGGCGACCGTCGCGATCGCGAGGCCGACCGCGATGCCGCTCGACGACAGCGGGCCGAGCACGCGCAGCGGCCAGTCCTGCAGCCGGTCGACGTCGCCGACGAGGCGCGGCATGAGCTCGCTCGAGCGGCCCACGCCGACGGGCGCGACCGGGCGAAGCCGGTCGAACGCCGCGCGCCTGGCTGAGCCGAGCATCCGGAAGGCCGCGTCGTGCGAGACGACCCGCTCGAGGTACCTGCCGGCCGCGCGGCCGATCGCGAAGGCGCGCACGCCGACGATCGCCATCTGCAGGTGCAGGATCGGCGGCTGGAACGAGGCGGCGGCGAGCAGCCAGCCGGCGGTGGCCATGAGCGCGATCGCGAGCACCGCGGTGAGCGCGGCGGCCGCGATGCCGCCGGCCATGCGGCGGCGCTGCCCGAGCGTCGCGAGCACCTCGCGGCCGGTCATGCGCGCACCCCGATGCTGTCTGCCGCCGTGCCGTCGGGCGCTGTGTCGTCGGGCGCTGTGCCGTGAGGCGCCGTGCCGTCGAGCACCGCGCCTAGCCGCACCACCCGGTCCGCGGCCCCCACGACGGCGGGCCGATGGCTGGCGACGACGACGATCGCGCCCTCGGCGGCGGCGGCGCGGAGTCCTGCGATCACCTGCCGCTCGGCCTCGTCGTCGAGCGCGCTCGTCGGCTCGTCGGCGAGCAGCACGGCCGCGCCGGTCGCGACGCGGTGGAGCGCCCGCGCGAGCACGACGCGCTGCGCCTGCCCGCCGGAGAGTCCGAGCGAGCCGCCGGTGGCCGGCTCGATGCGCGCGTCGAGGTCGACGTCGACGCCCGCGCGGGCGAGCGCCGCGCGGAGCCCCGCGTCGTCGGCGGACGCCCGGCCGAGCGCGAGGTTCTCGCGCACCGTGCCGGTGACGACCGCATCCCACGCGCCCTGCGGTGCCCACGCGAGCCGCTCGGGCTCGAGCGCTGCGCCGTCGAGGGATGCGGTGCCCCGTGCGGGCGCGAGGCCCAGCAGCGCGGCGATGACGCTCGACTTGCCGACGCCGGACGGCCCTGCGAGCACGACGAGCTCGCCGGGGCGCGCCGAGAGCGAGACCGGCGGCAGCCACCGCTCGCCGCGCCGCACCTCGAGCGCGTCGACGACGAGCCCGGCGTCGACGACAAGTTCGGCACCGACCTCGAGCACCGAGCCCGTCGCGACCCCCGGCCGCTCGGCGAGCGTCGGCGCGTCGATGAGGTCGAGCACGGCGCGCGACGCCTCGATGCCCTCGGTGGACGCGTGGTAGGCGGCGCCCACCTGCCGGACCGGGAGGAAGGCATCCGGCACGAGGATGAGCACGCTGAGCGCGAGGCCGAGCGCGATGTCGCCCTCGACCAGCCGGATGCCGACCGAGACGGCGACGAGCGCGACCGACAGCGCGCCGGCGAGCTCGAGCACCATCGACGAGACGAACGAGACGCGCAGCACCGCCATCGTGCGCGCGCGGTGCTCGTCGCTCAGCGCGTCGACCCGTGCGCCCGCGCGGCGGTCGCGGCCGAACAGCCGCAGCGTCGCGAGCCCTTCGAGCGTGTCGAGCCACGAGCGCGCGAGCCTGCCCGTCGCGGCCCACTGCTCGCGCTGCACGTGCTCGGTCGCGAGGCCGATGAGCACCATGAAGACGGGGATGAGCGGCAGGCAGACGAGCACCGCGATGCCGCTGAACGCATCCTGCGACCAGAGCGCGAGCACGATGATGGGCGTCGCGACGATCGTGCGCACGAGCTGCGGCAGGAACTGGCCGAACCAGCCGTCGAGCGCGGCGAGCCCGCGGCCGAGCGCGGTCGCGGTGTCGGCGGCGCCGGCCGGGCTGCCGTGCGCGCCGATGCGGGCGAGGGCGGCGGTGCGCAGCTGCGACTGCACGCGCGCGGCGGCCGCGGGGGCGAGCGATCCCGACAGCCAGGCGCACGCCGCACGCACGACGACGGCGACCGCCGCCAGGCCGACGTCGGGCAGGATCGAGGCGGGCGGCGCGCCCTGCACGACCGCGCCGATCGCGTGGCCGGCGAACCACGCGAAGGCGACGATCGCGCCGGTCTGCACGAGCGCGATCGCGGCCTCGAGCGCGAGGTGCGCGCGGGCGCCCGGCGCGTGCCGCAGGAGCCGCGGGTCGAGCGGGCCGCGGCGCGCGCGACCCGTCGGGCCCTGCTCGTGCGCGTGCCGCTCGTCTGATCGCTGCTCGTTCAGTGCAGCACCTCGACGGCCGCGGCAGTGACGCGCCGGCGGAACACCCAGTACGTCCACGCCTGGTAGGCGAGCACGAGCGGGAGGCAGACGAGCGCCGCCCAGCTCATCACCTCGAGCGTGTACGCGCTCGACGAGGCGTTCGCGACCGTGAGGCCGACGAAGCCGCCCTCCGGGTCGGAGGCGGGCATCACGAACGGTCCGCCCGCGCGCGTCAGCAGCGAGCCGAAGAGCGTCGAGACGGCGAGCACGACCGTCGCCGCCGTCGACGCGAACGCCCACCCGTCGCGCTCGACGCGGTTGAGCATCCACGCCGCGAGGCACGTGATCGCCGCGAGCGCCGCGAGCACGACGACGAGCGGCGCCGGGTTCTGGATGACCGTCCACAGCAGGAACACCACGGCCAGCCCGGCGGTGGAGAGCAGCGCGCGGTCCGCGAGGCGGTGCGCCCGGGCCTTCAGGTCGCCGTCGGTCTTCAGCGAGAGGAAGACGGCGCCGTGCGAGAGGCACAGGGCCACCATCGTGAGCCCGCCGAGGAGTCCGTAGGGGTTGAGCAGCGTCAGCAGCGAGCCGGTGACGAGCGCACCGCCCTGGTGCGGCTCCATCGGCACGCCCTGCGCGACGTTCGCGAACGCGACGCCCCACAGCAGCGCCGGGATCACGGAGCCGGCGACGATGCACGCGTCCCAGCCCGCACGCCAGCGGGCGGAGTCGCGCTGGTGCCGGAACTCGAACGAGACGGCGCGCGCGATGAGGCCGAGCAGCAGCACGAGCAGCGCCAGGAAGAATCCGGAGAACATCGTCGCGTACCACTCGGGGAACGCCGCGAACAGGCTCGCGCCGGCCACGATGAGCCACGTCTCGTTGAGGTCCCAGACCGGGCCGATCGCGTTGATGATGCGGCGACGGTCGGTCTCGCTGCGGCCCAGGATCGGCAGGCTCATGCCGACGCCGAAGTCGAACCCGTCGAGCACGAAGTACATGACGAACATGAACCCGATGACGAGGAACCAGATGAGCGGGAGATCCACGACAGCCTCCTAGTAGACCGTGACGGGCTGCGCGGGCCGGCCGGACTCGTCGAGCTCGGGCGCCTCGGCGGGGCCGTGCTGCGCCGCCCGCTGCATGAGCCGAAACTCGATGACGCCGAGGATCGCGTAGATCGCGGTGAAGGCCAGCAGCGAGGTGAGCACCTCGCCGCCGCTCACCCCGGGGCTCACGCCGTCCTCGGTGCGCATCTGCGAGAAGACGAGCCACGGCTGGCGGCCCATCTCGGTGAAGACCCAGCCGACCGTCATCCCGAGGAGCGGCAGCGGCAGGCTCCAGATGGCGACGTTCCACACCCATCGCGGCTGCTCGATGCGCCGCTTCCTGGTGAGCCACAGGCCGACGATCGCGATCGCGAAGGCCAGGAAGCCGAGGCCCATCATCCAGCGGAACGACCAGTAGGTCACCCAGATGATCGGCGTGTAGTCGTCGGGTCCCCAGAGCGCGGTGTACTCCGCCTCGAGGTCGTTGATGCCCTCGACGGTGCCGAGCGGGTCGTGCGTCGACAGCAGCGCGAGCAGGTACGGCACGCGCACCGAGAAGACCTCGTGCTGGCCGTCCGGCGTGCCGAGGCTGAAGAGCGAGAAGGATGCGTCGTAGCCGGAGGACGTGTCGTACATCGCCTCCGCCGCGGCCATCTTCATCGGCTGCGCGGCGACCATCGCGATCGAGACCATGTCGCCGGTGATGAAGGTCAGCATCCCGCCACCGATGACGCTCCAGAGCCCCACGCGGAGCGCGGTGTACATCATCGACGTGTGCTGCGCGCGCTTCAGGTGCCATGCCGCGACGCCGACCATGACGGCCCCCGCCACCATGACGGAGGCGAACATCGTGTGCGGGAACGAGGCGAGCAGCACCGGGTTGGTGAGCACCGCGCCGATGTCGGTGAGCTCGGCGCGCTCGCGCGCCTCGTTGATCGCGAAGCCGACGGGGTTCTGCATGAACGCGTTGGCGGCGAGGATGAAGTAGGCGCTCGCCATCGTGCCGAGCGCGACCATGTAGATGGTCAGCAGGTGGAGCTTCGGCGACAGGCGGTTCCAGCCGAAGATCCACAGCCCGATGAAGGTCGCCTCGAAGAAGAAGGCGATGAGGCCCTCGAACGCCAGCGGGGCGCCGAAGACGTCGCCGACGAAGCGGGAGTAGTCGGACCAGTTCATCCCGAACTGGAACTCCTGGACGATGCCGGTCGCGACGCCGATCGCGAAGTTGATGAGGAAGAGCTTGCCGAAGAAGTGCGTGAGCCGGAGGTGGTCCACGTTGCCGGTGCGAAGCCAGGCCGTCTGGAACCCGGCGGTCAGCCACACCATGCCGAGCGTGATGGGCACGAAGAGGAAGTGGTAGATCGTCGTGAGCCCGAACTGCCACTGGGACAGGACGAGCGGGTCGAGCTCCTGCGCGAGAGGGACGATGGGCATCAGGCCGCCTTTCGGATGCCTCCATCCTCTCGCCGCGACCTATATGACAGCAACGACACGCCGATACCTATGTGACAGGTGCGCCATCTCGGGGGTCATCCGGGGCCACCGGGTCGCCGAAGGCAGCGGTCAGGTGCTGCATCGCGCACATGCGGCCGAGCGCGAGGTAGCGCGGATCCCCGTGCGGGTCGTGCAGGAACGCGTAGGTGACGAGCGCGTCCAGGCCACCGATCGCCAGCACGAGGTCGTCGCGCCGCTCGTCGTCGAGCTCGATGCCCCAGCGCTCGGCGACGTACTCGGCGATGACGTCCGCGAAGAGCGGCGCGACCTCCTGCCGGGCGACCGGCCCGAGGTCGAGGCCCTCGCCAGTGCGGAGCGAGCGGAAGGAGGGCACCTCGCGGAACGTGTCGACCATCGCGCCGATCACCGCATCCGTCGCGTCCGTCCAGGTCTCGTGCGGCTGCGCGAGCACCCGGCCGACCGCGTGGCGCATCCGCTCGAGGTTGCGCTCCGCGAGCGCGACGAGCACCGCGACGCGGTCCGGGAAGTAGCGGTAGACCGTGCCGATGGAGGCGCCGGCGCGATCGGCGACGAGCGCTGTCGTGAGGTGCTCGATGCCGTGCTCGATGACCACCGCCGCGGCGGCGTCCAGCAGCGCCTCGACGCGCTGCGCGGCTCGCGCCTGCACCGGCTCATGGCGCACGGTGACCGAGGGCTGGCCGTTCGGACGATCGCTCATGCGCACATCCTCTCGCACCGGGGGACGTCAAGGTGAGACCATTTCATCCATGTGCGGACGGTATGTGATGGCCACCCCGACGAGCGACCTCGTCGCGCTCTTCGAGATCGACGAGGTCGGTCCCGACCAGCCGGAGGCGAACTGGAACATCCCGCCGACGACGACCGTGCCGATCGTCGTGGAGCCCGCGCCGCGCGACGACTCGCCGCCCATCCGCCGGCTCGAGGCGGCGCGCTGGGGGCTCGTGCCCGCCTGGGCCGACGACATCTCGGTCGGCGTGCGCGCCTTCAACGCGCGCAGCGAGTCGGCCGCCGAGAAGCCGATGTTCCGCGACGCCGTGCGCGAGCGGCGCGCGCTCGTGCCCGCCGACGGCTGGTTCGAGTGGCACCGCGAGGGCGACGCGAAGACGCCGCACTACGTGCACGGCGACGCGCCGATCTCGTTCGCGGGCCTCTACGCGTGGTGGAAGCAGCCTGACGGCACCTGGCTGCTGTCGACCAGCATCCTCACGACCGCCGCGACCGGCGACCTCGCCGCGATCCACGAGCGGATGCCGCTCGTCGTCTCCCCCGAGATGCGCGATGCCTGGCTCGACCCCACCGAGGACGGCGAGGCCGCGCTCGAGGCCGTCATCGCCGAGGCGCCCTCCGTCGTCGCCGACCTGGCCGCGCACGTCGTCGACAACCGGGTCGGGAACGTGCGCGAGCAGGGACCCGATCTCATCGCGGCAACCACCACCGGGTAGGGTCGGGAATCGTTCACGGCGCTCGGAGGTCACGCATGGATGAGCTGGATCCGCTCGCCCGCATCCCGGAGCCGATCAAGCACACCGCCGCCCGCATCGAGGACTGGTTCCACGAGCAGCGCGAGGCGCGGGCGCTGCGCTCGGGCAGGCTGCCCGTGATCGTCTCGTACCCGGGCTACGGCGGCGACGGCTGGGTGCGCGTGCTCGCGCGCGTGCTGCTCGTCGAGCCGGGCGGCGAGCAGCGCGCCCAGTACGAGAACGTGCGCGGCTGGCGCTCCTTCACGTCGCTCACGCTCAACGACGTCGACGTCACCATCGCGGCCGGCGACGACCGGCACGTGGTGACGGCCGATCGCGGCGGCGTCGTGGACGCGATCGTGCCCATCCGCCTCGAGCCCGGCTGGCGCGAGGTGACGGTCTCGGTCGCCGGCTCGCTGCCCGTCGTCGCGCCCGTGCTCGTCGTCGACCCCGCGACCCGCTTCGGCGTGGTGAGCGACATCGACGACACGGTCATGGTCACGTCGCTCCCCCGGCCGCTGCTCGCCGCCTGGAACGCCTTCGTGCTCGACGAGCACGGCCGCACCCCGGTGCCGGGCATGGCGGTGCTCTACGAGCGCATCAAGCAGCAGCACCCGGGCAGCCCGTTCGTCTACCTCTCGACCGGCGCCTGGAACGCGGCGCCCGCGCTCACCCGCTTCCTGTCACGCAACCTCTACCCGGCCGGCAGCATGCTGCTGACCGACTGGGGCCCGACGCACGACCGCTTCTTCCGCTCCGGCAAGGAGCACAAGCGCTCGCAGCTGCAGCGGCTCGCGCGCGAGTTCCCCGACATCCAGTGGCTGCTCGTCGGCGACGACGGCCAGCACGACGAGGAGCTCTACGGCGAGTTCGCGAACGCGCACCCCACCTCGGTGCGCGCGGTCGCGATCCGCGAGCTGTCGACGCAGGAGGCGGTGCTCGCCGGTGGCCGCAAGCACGCCGAGACGCGCTCGATGCACCCGTGGGTGTGGTCGCCGAACGGCGGCGGTCTCGTGAAGGAGCTCGCGTCGCTGCCCGAGCTGCAGGTGCTGTGACGGCGGATCCGGCCGGCATGCGCGCGATCGCCATCGCGGTCGTCCGCCGCGCTGACGGCGCGCTGCTCGTGACGAGCGCCACCGAGCCCGGCACCGGACGCACGCTCGTGCGACCGCCGGGCGGCGGCATCGATCCGGGCGAGACGGCGGCGGATGCGGTCGTGCGCGAGCTGCGCGAGGAGCTCGGCGTCGAAGCCGCGCGCCCGCGCGAGCTCGGCGAGCTCGAGCATCGAATCGTGTTCGCCGGTCGCGCGCTGCACGAGCGCGTCACGATCCTGTCGGTCGACCTGCCGGCGGATGCGACGCTCCCGACCGCGACGGACGCGGGGCATCCGGTGTGGTGGCTCGAGCGCGACCGCTTCGACGACCCCGCGCTCGAGGTCGTGCCAGGTGGGCTGCTCGAGCTGCTCGACGCGGAGGGCTAGCTGCGACCGATGGCCGGCGGCATCGCCGCCGGCCATCGGGGATCACGCACCAGTGTTCAGGCCTCAGGCGAAGGTCTTCGCGTCGATGACGAAGCGGTAGCGCACGTCGGAGGCGAGCACGCGCTCGTAGGCGTCGTTGATCTGCTCCGCCGAGACCAGCTCGGTCTCGGGCAGGATGCCGTGCTCGGCGCAGAAGTCGAGCATCTCCTGCGTCTCGGCGATGCCGCCGATGGCCGAGCCCGCCCAGCTGCGGCCGGCCATGATCAGCTGGAAGACCGGCACCTCGAGCGGGTCCGCCGGGGCGCCGACGTTCACGAGCGTCCCCTTGACGGCGAGCAGCCCCAGGTAGGCACCCATGTCGATCTTCGCGGAGACCGTGTTGATGATGAGGTCGAACGTGCTCGCGAGCTCGTCGAACGTCGCCGCGTCGTTCGTCGCGTAGTGCGCCGTCGCGCCGTAGCGGAGCGAGTCCTCGCGCTTGGCGGTGGTCTGCGACAGCACGGTCACGTCGGCGCCGAGCGCGACGGCGATCTTGACGGCCATGTGGCCGAGCCCACCCATGCCGACGACGGCGACCTTCGTGCCGGGTCCGGCGTTCCACCGGCGCAGGGGCGAGTAGGTGGTGATCCCGGCGCAGAGCAGCGGCGCGACCTTCTCGATGTCGAGCGACTCGGGCACGCGGAGCACGAAGCCCTCGTCGACGACGACGGCCTGGGCGTAGCCGCCCTGCGTGATCGTGCCGTCGGCGGGGTCGACGCCGTTGTACGTCTGGATGTTGCCCTCGAGGCAGTACTGCTCCTGGCCCGCGAGGCACTGCTCGCACTCGCCGCAGGAGTTCACCATGCAGCCGACGCCGACGCGATCGCCGACCCGGTGCTTCGTGACGTCGGAGCCGACCTCGGTGACATGGCCGACGATCTCGTGCCCAACCACCTGCGGGTACGTGATCGGTCCCCAGTCGCCGCGGACGGTGTGGATGTCGGAGTGGCAGATCCCCGCGTAGGCGATCTCGATGAGCACGTCCTTGGGGCCGAGGTCGCGGCGCTGGATCGTGGTCTTGACGAGCGGCTCGGTGGCCGATGGTGCGGCGTATGCGTTGACGGTCAGCATCGTGCTCCTTCTCCCGGGCATGGATGACCCGGGTGTGCGATGTCGAGGGATGGCGCGCGTCGGCGCGCCTCGTCGAGTCTCGCGTGGTCGATCGCTCGCCGGGAGGCCCTGTCGGTGCCCCTCAGCCGCACGAGGAGCCGGTCCTTCCGCCCGCGCCACTCGCGTGCGAGCGTGAGCGCATGGCGGTGGAGCGGATGGACCACGTCGGGGTGATCGTCGAGGACCTCGAGGGCGCGCGCGCCTTCTTCGAGGAGATCGGACTGCGCGCCGTCGGCGAGGCGCGAGTGGACGAGCCGTGGGCGGGGCGCGTGACGGGGCTGCCGGGCCAGCGGGTCGAGCTCGTGATGCTCGAGACGCCCGACGGGCACGCGCGGCTCGAGGTCAGCCGGTTCCTCGAGCCCGTCGACGAGGACGGGCCGCAGCCGGCGCGCTCGAACCGGCTCGGCATCCGGCACCTCGCGTTCGTGGTGACCGACCTGCGCGGCATGCTCGAGCGGCTCGCCCGGCTCGGCTTCGAGACGGTCGGCACGGTCGAGGACTACCGGGGCATCTACCTGCTCTGCTACGTGCGCGGACCGGAGGAGATCATCGTCGAGCTCGCCGAGGAGATCGGCGATCCCTCCGGCATGCTCGACCCCACCACCTAGCCGCTTCGGCTGGCCGGGGGGCTGCTAGCGGGCGAGCACCTCGCCGGCGCGACCGGAGGCGCGGGTCCAGCCGCCCGCGGTGGTCACGCGCACGGGTGCGTCGCCGAGGAACCGCATCGCCACGAGCGCGGCCGCCTGCCCGGCGGTGAGCCCGCTCGGGTCGACCGCTCGGGCCCACACCGCGCGCTCGGCGCGGCGGCGCACGGCCTCGCCCGGCGATCGCGGCAGCGCAGCCTCGACGTCCGCCGCGGCCTGCGTGGCGAACGCGCGCACCGCGTCGGCGGTCACGTCACCGCCGTGCGCCCAGCCGCGCTGCGGCGGCGACACGGCCGCCCACGCGGGCCGGCCGATCGCGTCCGGCACCTCGACGTCGGCGCCCTCGCGCAGCGCGTCGCGCAGCGCGGCGAGCGGGACGACGCCGTCGAAGCGCGCCGCGGCGCGCATCCGCGAGGCGCGCGCGACCAGCACCGTCGGGCCGGTGTCGAGCAGACCGCTCGCGGCGGCCATCGGCGTGGTGAGCAGCGCGACCTCGCCGTCGGCGACCAGCCGGACGGAGCCATCGCCGAACACCGCTGCGCGGTCGAGCAGCAGGACGAGGTCGGCGCGGGAGCGGTCGTCGAGGGCGAGGATGGCGTGCATGCGCTCCCTAGACTAGAGCGGCCCCGCACCGGGCACCGTCGAGAGGACCCGCATGACCGAGCGCATCCGCATCCTGCTGGAGACCCTCGCGCTGGAGGACACCGGTGCGCGCACGAGCGAGGACATCTTCACCGGTGCGAGCCACCCGATGCCGTTCGGTCGCGTCTTCGGCGGCCAGGTGATGGCGCAGGCGGTCGTCGCGGCGCAGCGCACGGTCGACTCGCCGCGCCCGATCCACTCGGTGCACGGCTACTTCGTGCGGCCCGGTGACGTCGAGCTGCCGATCACGTTCTCGGTCGAGCGCATCCACGACGGCCGGTCGTTCTCGACGCGCCGCGTGCAGGCCTACCAGCACGGGCTGCCGATCATGTCGATGATCTCCTCCTTCCAGGACCCCGACGACGGCCCCAGCTCGCAGCACACCATCCCGACCGGGCTGCCCGCGCCGGAGGAGCTGCCGAGCTCGGAGGACCTGCTCGCGCCCTACGCCGGGCACCCGCAGGCGCGCGCCGTCATCGCGCGGCCGTTCGACATCCGCCACGTCGAGGGACCGGTCTACGTGCCCGACCCCTCGCGTCCGCGGCACGGCAAGCAGCACGTCTGGATCAAGGCGAAGGATCCGCTGCCCGACGACGACGCGCTCCACCGCGCCGCGCTCGCCTACCTGTCCGACTACGCGATCCTCGAGCCGATCGTGCGCATGCACGGCGCCGCATGGGCGACCCCGGGCCTCAAGGCGGCGAGCCTCGACCACGCCGTCTGGTGGCACCGACCGGCGCGCGTCGACGAGTGGCTGCTGCTCGAGCTCGAGACGAGCTCGTCGGGCGGTGGCCGCGGGCTCGCGAACGGCTTCGTCTACAGCGCCGACGGCACCCACGTCGCGACGATCGCCCAGGAGGGCATGGTGCGCGTGCCCCACGAGGGCGAGCGATGAGGGTCGACCCGATCGCGCCCGCCGGCGCGATGCGGGCGCTGCGGGGCGCGCTGCCGCTGCGCACGGAGCGGCTCGTGCTGCGCACGCTGCGCCCCGACGACATCGACGTCGTGCGCGGCTACCGCAACGCGCCGGGCCAGCGCCGCTGGACCTACACGCCCGACCAGACCGAGGCCGAGCTCATGGCCTGGACGGCCGGCGGCGCCCCGGTGGTGCTGCGCGACGGCGACGCGACGCAGCTCGGCATCGAGCTCGACGGCGCGCTCGTCGGCGACCTCATGGTGCGCATCACGAGCCTGCGGAGCCGACAGGCGGAGCTCGGCTGGATGGTCGCCGCCGAGGCGCAGGGCAAGGGCGTCGCGACCGAGGCCGCGCGCGCGGCGCTCGAGCTCGCGTGGGCGATGGGTGCCCACCGGGTGATCGCGCACCTCGACGAGGAGAACGTCGCGTCGCGACGCGTCGCCGAGCGGCTCGGCATGGTCGTCGAGGCGCGCCACGTCGAGGACGAGGTCAACCCCGCGACCGGCGAGCTCGGCACCTCGCTCATCCTGGCCATCCGCCGCCCCTGATCTCAACGTCGCCAGTGGTCGCACAGCCCGCATGGCGGGTCGTGCGACCACTGGCGACGTTGGGAAGGTCGGTCAGTTGGAGGGGAAGCCGAGGTTCAGGCCGCCGTGGCTCGGGTCGAGCCAGCGGCTCGTGATGACCTTCTCGCGCGTGTAGAAGTCATACGCGTGCTTGCCGTAGGCCTTGCCCTGCCCGAAGATCGACTGCTTCCAGCCGCCGAACGAGTGGTAGCCCACCGGCACCGGGATCGGCACGTTGATGCCCACCATGCCGACCTGCACCTCGTTCTGGAAGCGCCGGGCGGCGCCGCCGTCGTTCGTGAAGATGGCCGTGCCGTTGCCGTACGGGTTGTCGTTGATGAGCGCGAGGCCCTCCTCGTAGGAGGCGACCCGCACGATCGACAGCACCGGGCCGAAGATCTCCTCGCGGTAGGCGGAGGAGGTGGTCGGCACCCGGTCGATGAGCGTCGGCTTGATCCAGAAGCCGTTCGGGTCGCCGTCGACCTCGGGGTCGCGCCCGTCGACGACGAGCTCGGCGCCGTCGTCGGCTGCGGTCTGGATGTAGCCGGCCACCTTGTCGCGGTGCGCACCCGTGATGAGCGGTCCCATGTCGTTGTCGCGCGTGCCGTCACCGGTGCGGATGCCGCCCATCTTCTCGGCGATCTTCGCGGCGAGCTCGTCGGCGATCGCGTCGACCGCGACGACCACGGAGATCGCCATGCAGCGCTCCCCCGCCGAGCCGAAGCCGGCGTTGACGGCCGCGTCGGCGGTCACGTCGAGGTCGGCGTCGGGCAGCACGAGCATGTGGTTCTTCGCGCCGCCGAGGGCCTGCACGCGCTTGCCATGCTTCGAGCCCGTCTCGTAGACGTACTGCGCGATCGGCGTCGAGCCGACGAACGAGATCGCCTGGACGTCCGGGTGCGTGAGCAGCGTGTCGACGGCCTCCTTGTCGCCGTGCACGACGGTGAGCACGCCGTCCGGCAGCCCCGCCTCCTGGTAGAGCTCGGCGATCCACACCGATGCCGAGGGGTCCTTCTCGCTCGGCTTGAGCACCACGACGTTGCCGGAGGCGAGGGCGATGGGCGCGAACCACAGCGGCACCATCGCTGGGAAGTTGAAGGGGCTGATGATGCCGACGACGCCGAGCGGCTGCCGCAGCGAGTAGACGTCGACGCCGGTCGAGGCGTTCTCGGAGTACTCGCCCTTCGTCAGCAGCGGGAAGGCGGTCGCGAGCTCGACGACCTCGATCGCGCGGGCGATCTCGCCGAGCGCGTCGGCGTGCACCTTGCCGTGCTCGCGCGTGATGATCTGCGCGAGCTCGTCCTTGCGGCTGACGATCAGCTCGCGGAAGCGGAACATGATCGCCTGCCGCTTCGCGATCGACAGGTCGCGCCAGGCCGGGTAGGCGGCCTTCGCGGTCGCGATCGCCTCGGCCACCTCGTCGGCGCTCGCGAGCGCGACCTCGCTCACGGCGGTGCCGAGCGCGGGGTTGAAGACGGGCGCGGTGCGGCTCGAGCCCTCCTGGCGGCGGCCCGCGATCCAGTGCGGGATCGAGGTGGGTGCGGCGGGCGCGTTCGCGGTGTCGACGGCGGTGTCGGTCATGGTGGCAGCTCCTCGGCGTGGTGGCATCGTTGCGCCGCCAGCCTAGCGAGGCTCAGCCGCGCCGGAAGTCGACGGGCGGCCCGAGGTACGGCTCCCAGGCCGCGCGCTCCGCATCCGTGAGCCGCCGCGGCGCGCCCGTCGACGCATCCAGCATCACGACGATCGTCGCGGCGCGCGCGTAGAGCTCTGTGCGGTCGGGCGAGAGCACCTCGTAGCAGACCTGCATGCTCGCGCCGCCGAGGTGGCCGACCCACGTGTCGACGAGGATCGGCTCCCGGTGGTGCGGGATCTGCCCGAGGTACTCCGCCTCCTGGCGCGCGATGACGGTGATGCTCGTCGCGCCGGGACCGGCGTCGATGATCGCCGTCGTCGGCGAGCCCTCGGGCCCGCCCGCCCAGAAGGCCGAGACGCGCGCCTCCTCGAGGAGCGTCAGCAGCGAGGCGTTGTTGACGTGCCCGTACGCATCCAGGTCCGACCAGCGCACCTGCACCGGCACCTCGAGGCGCATCAGTCCCTCGTGAGCTTCCGGTACGCGGAGCGGTGCGGCTTGGCGGCGTCGGGGCCGAGGCGCTCGATCTTGTTCTGCTCGTACGCCTCGAAGTTGCCCTCGAACCAGTACCACTGCGCCGGGTCCTCGTCGGTGCCCTCGTAGGCGAGGATGTGCGTCGCGATGCGGTCGAGGAACCACCGGTCGTGCGTGATGACCACGGCGCAGCCGGGGAACTCGAGCAGCGCGTTCTCGAGGCTGCCGAGCGTCTCGATGTCGAGGTCGTTGGTGGGCTCGTCGAGCAGCAGCAGGTTGCCGCCCTCCTTGAGCGTGAGCGCCAGGTTCAGGCGGTTGCGCTCGCCACCCGAGAGGATGCCGGCGCGCTTCTGCTGGTCGGGGCCCTTGAAGCCGAACTGGCTGACGTAGGCGCGCGACGGGATCTCGACGTTGCCGACCTGGATGTAGTCGAGCCCGTCGGAGACGACCTCCCACAGGTTCTTGTTCGGGTCGAGGTTCGAGCGGCTCTGGTCGACGTAGCTGAGCTTGACGGTCTCGCCGATCTTGAGCGCGCCGTCATCGAGCGGCTCGAGGCCGACGATCGTCTTGAAGAGCGTCGTCTTGCCGACGCCGTTCGGGCCGATGACGCCGACGATGCCGTTGCGCGGCAGCGAGAACGACAGCCCGTCGATGAGCTTGCGGTCGCCGAAGCCCTTCTCGAGGTCGTTCGCCTCGAGCACGATCGATCCCAGGCGCGGGCCCGGCGGGATGGTGATCTCCTCGAAGTCGAGCTTCCTGGTGCGCTCGGCCTCGGCCGCCATCTCCTCGTAGCGGGCGAGGCGAGCCTTCGACTTCGCCTGCCGGCCCTTCGCGTTGGAGCGGACCCACTCGAGCTCGTCCGAGAGGCGCTTCGCGAGCTTCTGGTCCTTCTTGCCCTGCACCTGGAGGCGCTCGGCCTTCTTCTCGAGGTAGGTCGAGTAGTTGCCCTCGTAGGGGTAGAGACGACCGCGGTCGACCTCGCAGATCCAGCCGGCCACGTGGTCGAGGAAGTACCGGTCGTGGGTGACGGCCATGACGGCGCCGGGGTACTTCGCGAGGTGCTGCTCGAGCCAGAGCACGCTCTCGGCGTCGAGGTGGTTCGTCGGCTCGTCGAGCAGCAGCAGGTCGGGCTTCTCGAGCAGCAGCTTGCAGAGCGCGACGCGGCGGCGCTCACCACCGGAGAGCGTCGTGACGGGCCAGTCACCGGGCGGGCAGCGGAGCGCGTCCATCGCCTGCTCGAGCTGGGAGTCGAGGTCCCACGCGTCGGCCGCGTCGATCTGCTCCTGCAGCTGCCCCATCTCCGTCATGAGCGCGTCGAAGTCGGCGTCCGGGTCGGCCATCTCGGCCGAGATCTCGTTGAAGCGCGTGAGCTTCGCCGTCAGGTGGCCGAACGCCTCCTGGACGTTCTCGAGCACCGTCTTCGACTCGTCGAGCTCCGGCTCCTGCATGAGGATGCCGACGGAGTAGCCGGGGGTCAGCTTCGCCTCGCCGTTCGACGGCGTGTCGAGGCCGGCGATGATCTTGAGGATCGTCGACTTGCCCGCGCCGTTGGGTCCCACGACGCCGATCTTGGCGCCAGGGATCACCGCCGTCGTGACGTCGTCGAGGATCACCTTGTCGCCCACAGTCTTGCGGGCGCGCACCATCGAGAAGATGTATTCGGCCATGCCCTCAGTCTACGGTGACGATCTCCCCGACCAGGCACCGGCCGCCGCCGAGCGCAGCCGCCCGCACGGCCCTCGGCTCGCCGGCGCCCACCTCGCCGACGATGCAGCCCGCCTCGGTGCGCACGGCGATCTGCACGAAGGTCACCGGTGCGCCGAGCGAGTCGACCTCGCGGGTGCGCTCGATCGCCGAGCGCGGGAAGCCGGCGGACTCGACGGCGGCGACGAGTGCGTCGGGATCCGTGGGGGCGTGCCCGGCAATCGCAGCGCGGAAGGCGTCGAGCTCGGCGTCGGGAGCTGCGTCCACCGCGCCGCCGGCGGCCCCATCCGGCGTCTCGACGGCGCCATCGCTCGCGACGGGCGGCTCGGTGATGCCGGTTGAGGTGCAGCCGGCGAGCACGAGCGCTGCGAGCAGCGCGACCGCCGCGATCCGATGCCGATGCACGCACCCTCCTCCGCCGCTGCTGGACCGTGCAAGCCTACGGGGCGGCCATCGGGGCGTCGGGGCGTCGGGCCAGGCGGGTCAGAAGGGCGTGTCTGGCTCCGTGAGCGGCGCGGTCCATGCCTCCGTCGCCGTGAGCGCCATCGCGGGTTCGCGCTCCGGCTCCCGCTCCGGCTCGGCCGCCGCGGCTGGCTGATGCTCGGGCGCGCGCACCGGCTCCTGCTCGCGAGGCCTGCGGTCCTTCGCGACCGCCCCGGCGCGCAGCGTGTGGCCGATGTGGTCGGCGCGGATCTTCACGCTCGTGCCGCGCCGCTCCCCCGACTCCCACTGCTCGACCTTGAGCTTGCCGAGCACGACGACGAGGTCGCCCTTCCGGAGCGAGGCGGCGACGTGCTGCGCGAAGTCGCCCCAGGCCTCGACCGAGTACCAGTTGGGCGTGCCGTCGACCCAGGTCTCGCCCTCCTTGCGCCTCGGCTTGCTGCTGAGGCGGAACTCGGCGACGCGGTCGCCGTGCACGGACTTCAGCGTCGGGTCGCCGCCGAGGCGCCCGACGACGGTGATGACGTCTTCGTTCATGCCTCGGAGGATGCATCCGCGACGCACCGCGGCGTGCGACGGGCCCGACGGCCTGTGGAGAGCGTCAGGCCCCAGCGGCCGTCAGACGCGCAGGTAGTCGGCGAAGCCAGCGCGGATCTTGTTCACCTTGGGGGCAGCGACGGCGAGGCAGTAGCCCTGCGTCGGGTTCTTGGCGAAGAAGTCCTGGTGGTAGTCCTTGGCGTCGTAGAACGCGCCGAGCGGCTCGAGCGTCGTGACGATCTCTCCCGGCCACCACTCGCCCGCGCGGGCGATCGCGGTCTCGAAGCGCTCGCGCTCGGCGTCGTCGCGGTAGAACATGGCTGACCGGTACTGCGTGCCGATGTCGTTGCCCTGCCGGTTGAGCTGGCGCGGGTCGTGCATCGTGAAGAACATGTCGAGCACCACCTCGGTGGGCAGCCGCTCCTCGTCGTAGATGACCTTCACGGCCTCCGCGTGCCCGGTCCTGCCGGTGCACACCGCGTCGTAGCTGGGGTGGGCGACGTCGCCGCCCGTGTAGCCCGACACGACATCCTCGACGCCCTCGACGACGCGATACGCGGCGTCCAGGCACCAGAAGCAACCACCGGCGAGCACGATCTCCTGCATGGTCCGAGCCTAGCCCGCGCCCGTGTGGGTGGCCCGCCGTAGCGTCGCAGACGAGGGAGAGGAGCGGCCATGGCCATCATGTCCAGCACCCAGCGGCGCACGGCGCCCCAGGCGAGCAACGTCGCCACCCGCCGCGTGCGTGACGACCTCTGGCGCGTCGTCAGCGCATCCGGCCTCGCGCTCGGCTACATCGCGCGCGTCGACGGCCCGACGGGGCCTGCCTTCGAGTCGCGCCGCCTGCTGCCCGGCGGCACGGCGATGGTGCCGATCGGCGGCGGGTGGTCGCTCGCCGACGCCCTCGCGTGCTTCACCGGGCCCTAGCCCGCGAACGCGACAGCGGGGCCGAGGCTCGCGCCTCGACCCCGCTGCTGCGGATCTGCTCAGGCCGCGACGGGCGCCTGCTGGATCGCCGAGATCTCGATCTCGATGTCGATGTCGTCCGAGAGCATGACGCCGCCCGACTCGATGGCGACGTTCCAGGTGATGCCGAAGTCGCTGCGCTTGATGCGCGTGCGGGCGGAGGCGCCGGCGCGGGTGTTGCCCCACGTGTCCGGGCCGATGCCGCCGAACTCGACGAGCAGCGAGACCGGCTTGGTCACGCCGCGGAGCTGCAGGTCGCCATCGATGTAGAGGTCGTCGCCCTCGACGCGCGCGCCGGTGGACGTGAACGTCCACTCGGGGTGCTCCTCGGTCGCGAAGAAGTCGCCCGACCGCAGGTGCGTGTCGCGGTCCGCGTTCTTCGTGTTGATGGTCGACGGGTCGACGGTCGCCGTGATCGACGACGCCTCGGGCTGCTCGGCCAGGACGATCGTGCCCTCGAGGCCCTCGATCTCGCCGCGGACCTTGGCCACCATCATGTGGCGGACCGAGAAGGTCACGTTCGAGTGCGAGCCGTCGATGACGTAGGTGCCGGGCTGGTAGCCGGGGATGTTCTGCAGCATGGGTGCCTCTCTGTCAGGGGGAGTCGTTCAGAATCGAACGAGCGGTCCGAGAGGAGGGAACTGCCTCCGTCGCCGATCCATTCCCGATCCGTCGGACGGATCCCGGCGGCGGCTCACTCGCCGTGGAAGAGGTGCTTCCCCTCGCGGCGGTTGAGCAGCATGCGGCGGGTCACCCACCAGGCGATCACGACGATCACCGCAGCGACCACGAGCCACTGCAGCCAATCCATGTAGGGCTCGATGACGTGCCAGTTCTGGCCCAGCGTGAAGCCCAGCATGATGAAGATCGTGTTCCAGATGGCGGAGCCGACCGCGGTGAGGCCGAGGAAGAGCAGCACGGGCATCCGCTCGATCCCCGCAGGGATCGAGATGAGGCTGCGGAAGATGGGCAGGAACCTCCCGAAGAGCACGGTCTTCCACCCGTGCTTGGAGAACCACGCGGTGGTCTTGTCGATGTCGCTCGCCCGCACGAGCGGCATCTTCGCCGCGATGCGCGAGAGCCGCTCGTGGCCCAGGACGCGGCCGAGCGCGTAGAGCAGCAGGGCGCCGACGACGGAGCCGCTCGTCGTCCAGATGATCGCCTCCGCGAGCGTGAAGCCGCCGGCTGCGGCGGTGAGCCCGGCGAGCGGGAGGATGACTTCGCTCGGGATGGGCGGGAAGAGGTTCTCTGCGGCGATGGCGATCGCCGCTCCCGGCGCTCCGACCGCCTCCATGAGCCCGACGGCCCAGCCAGCGACGCCGGTGAGCTCGGACGTGTCGGGAACGGACTGCAGGATCGTCGGGAGCATCAAGACAGCCTACGGTCGCCGATCCGATCGACGCATCAGGAACGCATCATGTACGCGTCGTGCCACGACGAGCCCCTGCGCTTGATCGTGACGATGGCATGGCAGTTCCGACAGCGCACGTCGCACTTCGCGATCTCCGCCTGGATGATGCTCAGCGCGCGCCCTCTGCGGACCATGCTGCTGACGCTCGCGACCTTCGTCCCGCGCACGTGATCGAACTCGAGCACCCTGATGTCGGAGCTGCCGCAGTCGACGCAGCCTGCAGAGAACCGCACCATGATCGCGTCGAGCGCTTGCTGACGCCGGGCCTTGCTCGTGCGGCGCACGTTGGCCTTGTGCCGGACCGCATTCGCTCGGTAGTGCGCCTTCTGGCACGCGCGGCAGTAGGAGTGCCGACCGTCCTTGTTCTTCGGGCTCCGATTGAAGTCTTCGATCGGTCGCTCCGCCAGGCACCGCGCACAGCGCTTCATGGCCGGAGGGTACGCGGCACCACCGACAGCGGAGCGGCAACGCCGCCGAACCACGGTGTCGAGCTGCGTCCGGCGCTGTGCCCAGGCAGCTGTGCGCCCCCGGCGGGAGTCGAACCCGCGACAAAAGGATTAGAAGGCCTCTGCTCTATCCGCTGAGCTACGGGGGCTCATCCAATCTACCGGGAGCATCGACGACCGCCTCCGGGTGCCGTGTGGGTGGTGCCCCATAGCGTCCGGCGCATGGACGCTCCCCTGCCGCCGCTGCCTGCTCCGCGTCGTGATCGCGCTCGACTGCCCGAGGGCTACGGTCTCCCCGCCGACGACGACGGCCTGCTCGACTGGGCCGACGTCGAGGCGCGCCTCGTCGCCGCGAAGCACTACTGGATCTCGTCGGTGCGACCGGACGGCCGGCCCCACAGCATCCCCCGCTGGGGCGTCTGGGTCGACGGCCGCTGGTGGTACGACGGCGCACCGACCACGCAGCACGCCCGGAACACCCAGCGCAACCCGGCCGTCACGCTCACGCTCGAGAGCGGCACCCAGGTCGTGATCGTCGAGGGCACCTCGGTCGCCACCGGAGCAGAGCCCGACGGCCCGGGCGAGCGCCTCTCGGCGGCGTTCGGCAAGTACGCCGACGACGGCTACGCGCCCGCGCCGGACGCCTGGTCCGGCGACGACGGCGGCGGGCTGCGCGTCGTCACGCCCGAGCGGGTGCTCGCCTGGTTCTCGTTCCCGAAGGACGTCACGCGCTTCCGCTGGTGAGCACGCGCAGCACCGGCATGCCAGGCTGAACCCATGGCCGGTGCTCTGCTGTTCGACATGGACGGGACCCTCATCGACTCGGAGCCCATGTGGCACGACCAGATGCGCGTCTTCGCCCGCCACCACGGCATCGAGTGGACCGCCGACGACGCGCACTGGACGACCGGCAGGCCGATGGTCGAGTGGGCGGAGCGGATGCGCGAGCGCGGCGTGACGATGGACGCCCCGTCGATCATCGCGACGGTCGCGGGCGCCGTCGCGGCGCTCGTGCGCGACGACGTGCCGTGGCTGCCCGGCAGCCTCGCCCTGCTCGAGCGCGTCGCCGAGGCCGGCATCCCCGCGGCGCTCATCACGAACGCGTCGGCGGAGAACGCCCGCGCGATGCTCGAGGCTGCGCCGGAGGGCGCGCTGCGCTTCGCGATCTCCGCCGACGACGTGTCGCGCTCGAAGCCCGATCCCGAGCCCTACGCCCGCGCGATCGAGCGGCTCGGCGCCGACGCCGCCGCATCCATCGCCTTCGAGGACTCCGGCAGCGGGGCGCGCGCCGCGACCGCGGCAGGCGCCCGGCTGTGGTTCCTCACGACGCAGCTCACCGCATCCCCGGTGCCGGCCGAGCGCACGATCGGCACGCTCGCCGACGTCGACGCCGACGAGCTCTTCGCCGCGCTCGGCGGCGCGGTCCCCGCGACGTAGACTCTGCCCGTGGCTGCTGCTGATCGGATCGTCTGGATCGACTGCGAGATGACGGGGCTCGACCCGTCGGTCGACGAGCTCGTCGAGATCGCGGTCGTCGTCACCGACTTCGAGCTCGAGGTGCTCGACCCGGGGCTGCAGATCGTCATCAAGCCCTCCGACGCCGCGCTCGCGCAGATGGGCGACTTCGTGCGGACGATGCACGCGACGAGCGGCCTCGACCAGGAGCTCGCGCACGGCGTCTCGCTCGCCGAGGCCGAGCTCGAGGTGCTCGAGTACGTGCAGCGCTTCGTGCCGGTCGAGCGATCGGCCCCGCTCGGCGGCAACACGATCGGCACCGATCGGATGTTCATCGCGCGCTACATGCCGACCCTCGACGGCTTCCTGCACTACCGCTCGATCGACGTGTCGAGCATCAAGGAGCTGTCGCGCCGCTGGTTCCCCCGTGCCTACTTCCAGGCGCCCGAGAAGGCCGGCGGGCACCGCGCGCTCGCCGACATCCTCGAGTCGATCCGCGAGCTGCGCTACTACCGCCGCGCGGTCTTCACGGACGCGCCGGGCCGTCCGAGCGACGAGCTGCAGGGCATCGCCCGCGAGGTGACCGAGGGATTCGGCGAGCTGCTGCCCGAGTGATCGGCACGGCTGCGCTGCTGATCCGATAGGCGGCGATCGCCCGATGCGGCGATCAGGCTCAGGATGTCGTATGCTGTCCTGGTTGCGTTTCGAGCGCACATGGTGGGTATAGCTCAGCTGGTAGAGCGCCGCCTTGTGGTGGCGGATGTCGCGGGTTCAAGTCCCGTTACTCACCCAGAGAGGCCCGGAGGTTCGTCCTCCGGGCCTTCACTCGTCTTCGGGCGCCTGCTCGTCATGGATGCGGCGGATGCGGATGGGCCCGCGCGCGAGCTCCGGATCGACCGGATCCCCGCGCTGCGTGATGACGACCTCGCCGCGGTCGACGAGCCGTGCGGCCGCCGCTCGTGCGTCGTCCATGCGCGGCCGCCACGCCGTCGGATCGTCGCCCGCCACGCGCCGTGCCGCGTCGCTCGGGCAGATGGTCGCGCCCGGCCGTCGGGTCGCGAGCAGCTCGAGGATCGCGGTCTCCATCGCGTCGTCGGTCATGCCGCCATCCTGCCGCGGCGCGCGCCGCAGCGCATCCGTCCCGTCATGCGGGCGGCAGCACCACGCCGATCGGCTCGCGCTTCTCGGCCTGGAAGCGGTCCTCCGTGCGGCCGAGCGCCCAGTAGCCCGAGAGCGACACCTGCGATCGCTCGAGGCCGCGCTGCGTGAAGAGCTGCTCGCGCATCGCCTTCATCGACTCCCGCTCGCCGTGCGCGAAGACCTGCACCCGGCCCGCAGGCCATGCGATCGCGCCCACGGTGGCGGCGAGCAGCCCGATCGTCGCCTCGCTCGGCTCGCCTCGGTGCAGCCACTGCACCTCGACGCCGTCCGGGTGCCGGAGCGCGATCTCCTCCGAGCCGTCCCTCACCTCGAGCACCGCGATGCCGCGGGCATGCTCGGGGAGCGCCTCGATCGCGCGCGCGATCGCCGGGAGCGCCGACTCGTCGCCGGCGAACAGGTGCCAGTCGGCGGCGGGGTCGGGCGCGAAGGCGCCACCCGGGCCGCCGAAGACGACCCGCTCCCCCGGCTGGACCCGCGCCGCCCAGGGGCCCGCGATGCCGGCGTCGCCGTGCACGACGAAGTCGAGCGCGATCGAGTCGGGCGCGACGGCCCGCACCGAGTACGTGCGCGTGACCGGCAGGTCGTCGGGCGCGAGCGTCTCGCGCAGCGCGGCGAGGTCGTAGGGCGGCTCGAGACCGAGCTCGGGCTTCACGAAGTGGAGCTTCACGTAGGCGTCGGTGAAGTCGTTCGGCACGAAGGTGCGGAACCCCGGGCCGCCGATCCACACCCGCACGAGGCTCGGCGCGATCCGCTCGGTGCGGACGACCTCCATGACGTGCTGCGGGCGGTTGGGGCGGGGCGCGCGACCGGGGATGCTCATGGTGCTCTCGACGCTAGCAGCGGGCCTCATGCGCGGGCCGTCCCGCGAGCCGCCGCTAGGCTCACGATGATCGTGCAGAGACCGGAGGACGCATGCTGGACCTCGACCAGGGTGCGTTCGAGACGCTCGTCACCGAGGTGCTCGACGCACTGCCGGATGAGATGGTCGAGGGCCTCGACAACGTCGTCTTCCTCGTCGAGGACGAGCACCCGGACGAGGACCTGCTCGGCATCTACGAGGGCGTCGCGATCACCGAGCGCGGGCAGTACGGCTTCGGCGAGCTGCCCGACCGCATCATGGTCTACCGCCTGCCGCACCTCGAGACGACCGAGACGCTCGAGGAGCTGCGCGCCGAGGTGCGCACGACGCTCGTGCACGAGATCGCGCACTTCTACGGCCTCGACGACGAGCAGCTGCACGAGCTGGGCTGGGCGTAGCGGCGGCCAGCGCCTCTCCTCGGCAGGCTCGTCGAGGAGCAGCCGAAGGCCGCACTCCCTTGCTCGTCGAGTAGCAGCCGAAGGCCGCGTATCGAGGCGACAGAAGTTGATCTCGATACGCGGCCGGCTCCGCCGGCTGCTACTCGATCAGCGGGGTAGGGCGGCTGCTACTCGATCAGCGCGGGGGTGAAGCCGCCGCGCTCCGCCCCACCCGCTCGTCGAGTAGCAGCCGAAGGCCGCGTATCGAGACGACGATCAGGCGGTGGCAGCTGCGAAGGTCGCCGTGTCGATCACGAAGCGGAAGCGCACGTCGCCGTCGACCACCCGGTCGTAGGCCGCATCCACGTCGTCGACGCCGATCCGCTCGATGACCGCGCCGATCCCGTGCTCGGCGCAGAAGTCGAGCATCTCCTGCGTCTGCCGGATCCCGCCGATGTTCGAGCCGGCGAGCACCTTGCCGCCGCCGATCAGCGAGCCGAGCGACAGCTGCTGCGGCTCGGGCGGCAGCCCCACGTTGACCATCGCGCCGTGCGGCTTGAGCGTCGAGAGGTACATGCCGAGGTCGAGATCCGCGCTCACCGTGTTGAGGATGACGTCGAACTCGCCGCGGTGCGCCTCCGCCCAGCCCTCCTCACCGGTCGCGACGGTGCGCGCGGCGCCGAGCTCGGCCGCGAGGTCGGCCTTCGAGAGCGAGCGCGAGAGCACGGTCACCTCCGCGCCCTTCGCGGCCGCGAGCTGCACGCCCATGTGGCCGAGGCCGCCGAGCCCGACGACCGCGACCTTCGTGCCGGGGCCCACACCCCAGCGGTCGATCGGCGAGTAGAGCGTGATGCCCGCGCACAGCAGCGGCGCCGCGACGTCGAGCTCGATCCCCTCCGGGATGCGCAGCACGAAGCGCTCGTCGACGACGACGTGCTCGCTGTAGCCGCCCTGCGTGACGGTGCCGTCGCGGTCGACGGATGCGTAGGTGCCGACGGTGCCGTTCAGGCAGTCCTGCTCCTGGTCGGCGGTGCACTGCTCGCACTCGCCGCACGAGTCGACCATGCAGCCGACGCCCACGCGGTCGCCGACGGCGTGCCGGGTGACGGCGTCTCCGACCGCCTCGACGACGCCGGCGATCTCGTGGCCGACGGTGAGCGGGAACGGCGCAGCGCCCCACTCGTCGCGGATCGTGTGGATGTCGCTGTGGCAGATGCCGGCGGCCTTGATGGCGATCACCACGTCGTTCGGGCGCGGGTCGCGCCGCTCGATCTCGGCGATCCGGAACGGCTGGTCGGGTGCGGTCTTCTGCAGGGCTCGGGTGCGGATGGGCATGGCGCCTCCTCGTCGTGGGGCATCGTGCGACGCCGGCGGCAAGCCTACGACCGTGCAGCGGCGAGCCCGCCGGGTGCCGCTACGTCGCGCACACCTCGTCGGCGAGCGACGCCGGGTCGTTCGCCGCGACGTGCGCGTCCTCCTGCTCGCGCCACAGCAGCCACCAGGAGTCGTCGCCGTCGCGCGCGAGCGCGCGGCTGCGCCGCACGTCCTCCGGCGCCTCGAGCCAGATGGCGCGGGCGGCGTGCTCGCGGCTCTCGAGCGTGAGCGAGCCGCAGCCCTCGACGATGAGCGGCTCCCCCGGTGACGCGCTGTCCTCGGCGCCCCAGTCACCGACCTCCCAGTCCCAGCGTCGCCAGACCGCGCGCCGTCCGGCGGCGAGCGGCGCGAGGATGCCGCGCTCGAGCAGCCGGGAGCCGGTCGCGAGGCCGTGCCAGCCGGCGTAGAGGTCGTCCATGTGCAGCACGCGCGCCCCCGACGCCTCGGCGAGCCGCGCGGCGAGCGCGGTCTTGCCCGCGCCCGAGCGGCCGTCGACGATCGTGATCGGCGTGCGCATCACCACGAGGCTCCCTCCCAGACGGGTCGGAACGATCCTGCCGCGATCGAGACGCCGATCGCGAGCGCCGCGACGGCGATCGCCAGGATCAGCAGCACGGCGTCGGCGCGACCGACCGTCGACGGCCGCGCCCACGTGCGCGTCGGCCCGCCGAACCCGCGTGCCTCCATCGCGGTCGCCAGCGTCCCGCCGCGGCGGAGCGCGACGACGAGCAGGGCGAACGCCGACTGCAGCACCCGCCGAACCGCGCCCGTGTCGCCGAGCCCCCGCGCCCGCCGCGCGAGGCCGATCTGCCGCCAGTCCTCGCCGAGCACACCGAACAGCCGCGTGCCGGCGAGCGCCGCGAGCACGAAGCGGTGCGGCAGCCGCGCGACCTGCGCGAGGCCGTCCGCGAGCCGCGTGGGATCGAGCCCGACGAGCGCGACGAGCGTCGGCACACCGAGCGCCAGCACGCGCAGCCCGATCGCGAGCGCGAGCTCGATCGATCCGTCGCTGATCGTGGCGAGCCACACCTGCGCGTGGATGCGCCCCGAGGGCTCGGCGTAGAGCAGCATGCTGACGGCGGAGAGGGGCGCGGCGATGAGCAGCGGCCACGAGCGGCGCAGCACCGTGCGGGCGCCGAGCCCTGCGGCGGCGAAGACGACGAGCCATGCGCCGAGCGCGACCGCCGCGGTCACGACGTCGATCGTCATCAGCATCGGGATGGAGTAGAGCACGGCAGCCGCGAGCGGCGTCACCGGGTTGACGCGGTCGAGCGCGCTCATGCCGCAGCCTCGGCCGCCTGCGCGCCGAGCCGGAGCACGCGGTCGCCGAGCACCCGCTCGACGTCGGCATCGTGGGTCACCGCGACGACCGCGCAGCCCCGATCGTCGACGAGCGAGGCGATGAGCCGCACGAGCTCCTGCCACGTGCGGCGGTCCTGCCCGAACGTGGGCTCGTCGAGCACCATCACGCGGGGCGCCGGCGCGAGCACGGTCGCGACCGAGAGCCGCCGCTGCTCCCCGCCGGAGAGCGTGAAGGGGTTGGCGTCGGCGAGCGCGTCGAGCCGCAGCGCGGCGAGCAGCCCGCCGACGCGCGCGTCGATCTCGGCGGGCGGCAGCCGCAGTGCCCGGAGCCCCGCCGCGACCTCGTCGCGCACGCGCGCGGCGACGAACTGGTGCTCGGGCTGCTGGAAGACGGTGCCGATGCGCGTCGCGAGCTGCTTGGGCCGCCACCGGATGGGCGCCTCGGCGGCGACGTCACCGCGCAGCGCCGAGGTGGCCCGCACCGCACCGGCGACCGGCGGCAGCAGCCCCGCGAGCGTGAGGGCGAGCGTCGACTTGCCCGCGCCGTTCGGGCCGGTGACGACGAGTGCCTCCCCCGCGCGGATCTCGAGGTCGACCGCCGCGTGCACCGGCGCGCCGGCGCGGCCGGAGCGCACGGCGTCGGCGACGAGCAGCGCGTCGCCCAGCGACCGGCGGCCGCGCGGCACATCGACCGGCAGCCCCGGCACCCAGACGCCGTGCGCCGCGAGCTCGTCCCGGTGGGCGTCGAGCACCCGCTCGGGCGAGCCGTCGGCCGCTGCACCCCCGCCCGGCTCGAGCACGATGACGCGGTCGACGACCGGGAGCCACGTCTCGACGCGGTGCTCGACCACGACGAGCGTCGCACCGGTCTCGGCGGTCACGCGGGCGACCGCATCCCGCACCTCCGCGACGCCCACGGGGTCGAGGTTGGCGGTCGGCTCGTCGAGCAGGATGAGACCGGGCCGCATCGCGATGACGCCGGCGAGCGCGAGCCGCTGCCGCTGCCCGCCGGAGAGCGCCGCGGTCGAGCGGTCGAGCTGCACGTCGAGCCCGACCGCGTCGAGCGCGGCGCGCACCCGCTGCCAGATCTCGTCGCGCGGCACGGCGAGGTTCTCGCAGCCGAACGCCACGTCGTCGCCGACGCGCGACATGATCGTGTTCGCCTGCGGATCCTGCAGCACGAGCCCGGCGGAGCCGCGGTCGTGCGCGCCCCGCCTGGCCGACGGATGCACGCCGTCGACCGCGAGCTCGCCGGTCTCGTCGCCCTCGTCCTCGCCGCCGAGCACGCCGGCGAGCGCCGCGAGCAGCGTCGACTTGCCGGCCCCTGAGGGCCCGAGCAGCAGCACGCGCTCGCCGGGCTCGACGTCGAGGTCGAGCCCGGCGACGGCGGGCGCCGACCGGCTCGCGTGCCGCCAGCCCCACCCGCGCGCGCGGATGCGGGAGCCGGTCACCGGGAGCGCGACCGACCCGAGGCGAAGCGGTCGAGCACGCCGGTCGCGGCGAGCGCTCGGGTGAGCAGCCAGCCGACGAGACCGGCGAGCAGGGCGCCGGAGACGACGAGGCAGCCCAGGTAGATCCCGAGGAACTCGGCGCCCTTCGCGAGGTTGCCGGAGGTGAAGAGCTCGAGCGTCCAGGCGGCGACGGCGGCGCCGACGCCCGCCAGCATCGCGACCGGGAGGCCGAAGCGTCGGTAGGCGAAGAGCAGGAACACCAGCTCGGCGCCCAGCCCCTGCGCGATGCCCGAGTACACGGTCTCGATCGACCACTGCGAGCCGAGCAGCATGGAGACGCTCGCGGCGAGCAGCTCGACGAAGAGCGCGGCGCCGGGCTTGCGGATGATGAGCCCGCCGAGCACGCCGCCGATGAGCCAGATGCCGGCCGCGAGGCCGCCGAAGCCGGGGGTGAGCGCCTCCATCGCGCTGAACCAGACGTAGCCGACGCCGTTCCAGACGACGAACAGCAGGCCGGTCGCGACGCCGAGGACCGCGGCGACGACGATGTCGACGACGCGCCAGCGGCTGGAGCGGGTGCGCGTGGGCGCGGGTGCGGTGGTGGTCATTGCAGTGCCTTCCTCGAGGAGATGGCACGGGTGTGGTGTCCTCCCTGCGCTGGCATGATCCAGATCAGGTTTGACGGTCGAAGGCTTCGGCCTTCCTCTCAGCCCGGCGCACCGGACTCCCGTGATGCCATCAGTGTAGCCCCGCGGTCCGACCGGCCGGCGGCGCACCGCACGCCCCTCGCGGCGCGCGTAGGGTGGAGCGGTGCAGCCGATCCGATCGTTCGTCGCCATCGGCGACAGCTTCACCGAGGGCGTCGGTGACGAGCTGCCCGACGGCAGCGTGCGCGGCTGGGCCGACTTCGTCGCCGCGGGCCTCGCGACCGCGCAGGGGCAGCCGGTGCGCTACGCGAACCTGGCGATCCGCGGGCGCAAGCTCGCCGGCATCCTGCACGAGCAGCTCGATGCGGCCATCGCGCTCCAGCCCGACGCGATCAGCCTCAACGGCGGCGGCAACGACATCCTGCGCCCGAAGGTCTCCATCGAGCACGTGGGCGAGCGGCTCGCCGACGCCGCCCACCGCATCGCCGCGGCGGGCATCCGCCCGATCCTGCTCTCGGGCGGCAACCCGAGCCAGGTCATGCCGATCGGCGCGGTCATGCAGCGGCGCGGCGACGCGCTCGCCCGTGCCGTGCACGCGCGCATCCGCGACCTCGACGCGCCCTACGTCGACAACTGGTCTGACCCGGAGCTCGCGAGCCCCCGCTTCTGGTCGGTCGACCGGCTCCACCTCAACGCGGCCGGGCACGCGCACGTCGCTCGCAACGTGCTGCGCGCGCTCGGGCACGAGGCACCGCCCGGCTGGCGCGACCTGGCGGGCGCGAGCACCGCGGAGGGCCGGCGCGACCTGGGCTACTACCGCGAGTACGTGCTGCCGTGGCTCGGGCGCCGCTTCACCGGGCGCTCCTCGGGCGACGGCCGCGACCCGAAGCTGCCGGCACTGACCGAGGTGCAGCCGATCGCGTAGCGCGACGCGGGCTCCGCTCAGTGGCGGTTCGTCGTCACGAAGTCGATCAGCTCCTCGACCCGAGCGAGCAGCGCGGGCTCGAGGTCGTTCCAGTCGCGCACGCGCGTGCGCATCCGCTGCCACGCGCGGCCGACGTCCTCCTGCGACTCGTGCGGCATGCCGAGCCTGCGCAGCGTCCCGCGCTTCCAGTCCTCGCCCTTCGGCACGTCCGGCCATGCCGGGATGCCCAGCCGGGCGGGCTTGATCGCCTGCCAGATGTCGATGAACGGATGGCCGACGATGCGCACGTGCGCCCCGTGCGGGCCGCGCAGCACGGCCTCGGCGATGCGCGTCTCCTTCGAGCCGCGGACGAGGTGGTCGAGCAGGATGCCGAGCCGCCGCTCCGCGGTCGGCGCGAACTCCGCGACGATGCCCGCGAGGTCGTCGGCGCCGTGCAGGGGCTCGACGACGACGCCCTCGACCCGCAGGTCGTGGCCCCACACCTGCTCGACGAGCTCGGCGTCGTGCACGCCCTCGACGAGGATGCGGCTCGGCAGGGCGACGCGCGCCCGCACGTCGGCGACGGCGCGGGATCCGGACGCCGTGCGCGTGGCCGCCTGCTGCCGAGACGCCGCCGGCACGAGCTCGACCTCGACGCCGTCGACGAAGAAGCCGCGGCCGAGCGGGAAGGCGCGCACCCTGCCGCGGCGATCCTCGAGGTGCACGTTGCCGGTCTCGACGCGCACGACGGCACCCACCCAGCCGTCGTGGCGCTCGACCACGAGGTCGCGCTCGGCCGGGACCCGCTTCGGCGGCGCGGGCTTCCTCGCGGCCCTCGCCTCCGGCGACAGCACGTCGCCGCCCCAGGCGTCCCAGTCGATCCGCAGGCTGTCGTTCGGCACCGATCGAGCGTACGCGGGCGTCGCGCCGCTGCCCGCGAGGCGCGCTGTGCCAGGCTTCCGGCATGGACCTCCGCATCTTCACCGAGCCCCAGCAGGGCGCCTCCTACGACGAGCTGCTCGCGATCGCGCAGCGCACCGAGCAGCTCGGCTTCGACGGCTTCTTCCGCTCCGACCACTACCTCCGGATGGGCGACGGCGATCCCGGCTACGGCCCGACGGATGCGTGGACGTCGCTCGCCGGCCTCGCCCGCGACACCGAGCGGGTGCGGCTCGGCACGCTCGTGTCGTCCGTCACCTACCGGCTGCCGGGCATCCTCGCCGTGCAGGTCGCGAACGTCGACCAGATGTCGGGCGGGCGCGTCGAGCTCGGCCTCGGCACGGGCTGGTTCGCCGAGGAGCACTCGGCCTTCGGCATCCCGTTCCCGGAGCGCCGGTTCGACCTGCTCGAGGAGCAGCTCGCGATCGTGACCGAGCTGTGGGCGACGCCCGCCGGCGCCCGCTTCTCGTTCGGGGGCGAGCACTACCGGCTCGACGACTCCCCCGCGCTGCCGAAGCCCACGCAGGACCGGCTGCCGGTGATCGTCGGCGGTCTGGGCGAGCGGCGCACGCCGCGCCTCGCGGCCGAGTTCGCCGACGAGCACAACCTGCCCTTCCCCGCGCTCGACCGCATCCGCCCGCTCTTCGCGGCGCTCGACCGCGCGATCGAGCGCGCCGAGCGCACCACTCCGGTCGTGCGATCGGTGGCGCTCGTGACGGTCGTGGGCGACGACGAGGCGACGGTCGCCCGTCGCGCCGCGGCGATCGGCCGCGAGCCGGCGGAGCTGCGCGAGCACGGCATCGCCGGCTCGCGCGCCGAGGTCGAGGACCGGCTCGGCGCGCTCGCCGACGATGGCGTCGAGCGCGTCTACCTGCAGGTGCTCGACATGACCGACCTCGATCACGTCGACGAGATCGCGGCCTTCGCCGGGGTCAGCGCCACCTGACCCGTGCCGGCGAGTGTCGGGATGCTGCTCGAGTGTCCCGACACTCGCGCACGAAGCCGACACTTCGGCGTCCCGGCCCACGGCGCCCGCCGCCCGGGCACACGAAAGGGGGCCGCCCGCAGGCAGCCCCCTTCGTGTGCGTCGAGACTCAGGCGCGCGTACGACCGCGGTTCTTGGTGACGAGGCCCCAGATGAGCAGCACGATGATCGCGCCGCCGATCGCGAACACCCACGCCAGCGGCTCGAAGAAGCTGTTGTAGATGTCGAGGTTGAAGATGCCACCAGCGATCCAGCCACCGAGCATGGCGCCGACGACGCCGAGGATCAGCGTCGTGATCCAGCCGCCGCCCTGCTTGCCGGGCAGGATGAGCTTGGCCAGTGCGCCTGCGATGAGGCCGAAGATGAGGAAGACGAGGAATCCCATGTAAGTGATCCTTCCGTGTCGCAGCGGTGCAAGGGTGTCGCTCCGCCGGGACTTCGCGCTCTGCGATGTCCGACTGCAAGCGTACGCGGATTCATTGAGAATTCCTGGGAACTCGCCTGACTAGGCCTGGGCGCGCGAGAGTACGATCTCGCGGACCCGTGCCGCGTCTGCCTGTCCCCGCATGGCCTTCATGACGGCGCCGATCACCGCTCCGGCGGCCTGCACCTTGCCGTCGCGGATCTTCTGCAGCACGTCGGGCTGCGCCGCGAGCGCGTCGTCCACGGCCGCGACGAGCGCGGACTCGTCGGTGACGACCTGCAGGCCGCGAGCGGCCGCGACCTCGCTCGGCGACCCCTCGCCCGCGATGACGCCCTCGAGCGCCTGGCGCGCGAGCCGGTCGGTGAGCGTGCCCTCGTCGATGAGCCGCTGCAGCTCCGCGACATGGGCCGGCTCGACGAGCGTCGACGCCTCGACGCCGCGCTCGTTGGCGACGCGGGCGAGCTCGCCCGTCCACCACTTGCGCGCCGACTGCGGAGTCGCGCCGGCGGCGACGGTCGCCTCGACGAGATGCAGCATGTCGCCGTTCACGACGTCCTGGAACTCCAGGTCGGCGAAGCCCCAGTCGGCCTTCAGCCGTCGGCGGCGGGCGACGGGCTGCTCCGGCAGCTGTGCGCGCAGCTCATCGACGAGCTCGCGGCTCGGCGCGACGGGCAGCAGGTCGGGCTCCGGGAAGTAGCGGTAGTCGTCGGCGTCCGACTTCGGGCGCCCGGGGCTCGTCGTGCCCGTGTCCTCGTGCCAGTGCCGCGTCTCCTGCACGATCGTGCCGCCGGCTGCGAGGATCGCGGCCTGCCGCTGGATCTCGTAGCGCACGGCGCGCTCGACCGAGCGCATCGAGTTGACGTTCTTCGTCTCGGTGCGCGTGCCGAGCGCCTCCTGGCCGCGCGGGCGCAGGCTCACGTTCGCGTCGCAGCGCAGGTTGCCGCGCTCCATCCGCGCCTCCGAGATGCCGAGCGACAGCACGATGTCGCGGATCGTCGCGACGTAGGCCTTCGCGATCTCGGGCGCCGAGTGCTCGCCGCCGAAGATGGGCTTCGTCACGATCTCGACGAGCGGCACCCCGGCGCGGTTGTAGTCGACGAGCGAGTACTCCGCGCCCTGGATGCGACCCGTCGAGCCGCCGACGTGCGTGAGCTTGCCGGCGTCCTCCTCCATGTGCGCGCGCTCGATCGGGATCGTGATCCGTCGGCCGTCGGCGAGCTCGACCTCGACCGAGCCCTCGAAGGCGATGGGCTCGTCGTACTGCGAGATCTGGTAGTTCTTCGGCGTGTCCGGGTAGAAGTAGTTCTTGCGCGCGAAGCGGCTCGAGGTCGCGATCTCGCAGCCGAGCGCGAGGCCGAGCGCGATCGAGTAGCGCACGGCCTGCTCGTTCACGACCGGCAGGCTGCCCGGCAGGCCGAGGCTCAGCGGGTCGACGAGCGTGTTCGGCTCGACGTCGTGGAAGTCGGGGTGCGCGGGGTTCGGGGCACCCGAGAACATCTTCGTGCGCGTGCCGAGCTCGACGTGCACCTCGAAGCCCATCACCGGCTCGAAGCGCTCGAGCGCCTCGTCGAAGTCCATCAGCTTGTCCTTCATCGCGCCGCCTCCGTGAGGTTGGTTCCTGAGGAGCCGGCGGAGCCGGCGTCTCGAAGGGTGGGTGCCTTGGTCGTGAGGATGCCGCCCCAGCGGTCGGCGAGCAGCGCCTCGATCGCGGCGCCCGCTCGGTAGAGCCGCTCGTCCTCGAACATCGGCGCGAGGATCTGCAGGCCGACGGGCATCCCGTCATCGCCGAGCCCCATGGGCAGCCCCATGCCGGGGATGCCCGCGAGGTTCGCGGGGATCGTCGTGATGTCGTTGACGTACATCGCCAGCGGGTCGTCGAGCTTCTCGCCGAGCTTGAACGCCGTCGTGGGCGCCGCGGGGCTGATGAGCAGGTCGGCCTGCTCGAACGCGGCGTCGAAGTCGCGCTGGATGAGCGTGCGCACCTTCTGCGCGGAGCCGTAGTAGGCGTCGTAGTAGCCGGCCGACAGCGCGTACGTGCCGAGGATGATGCGTCGCTTCACCTCCGCGCCGAACCCAGCCTCGCGGGTGGCCGCCATGACGTCCTCGACCGTCTGGCCGGGGCCCTCGACGCGCAGCCCGAAGCGCACGGAGTCGAAGCGGGCGAGGTTGCTCGACGCCTCCGCGGGCAGGATCAGGTAGTAGGCGGCGACCGAGTAGGCGAACGACGGGCACGAGACCTCGACGACCTCGGCGCCCGCGGCCGTCAGCACGTCGACGGTCTCGCGGAAGCGCGCCTCCACGTCGGCGGCGATGCCCTCGGCGTCGAGCTCCTTGACGATGCCGACGCGCACGCCCTGCAGGCTGCCGGATGCGGCGCCCTCGCGGGCCGCGGCCGTGAACGACGGCCACTCGCGCGCGAGGCTCGTGGAGTCGTGCGGGTCGTGCCCGCCGATGACGTCGTGGATGAGCGCCGAGTCGAGCACCGTGCGGGTGACGGGGCCGACCTGGTCGAGGCTCGAGGCGAGCGCGATGGCGCCGTAGCGGCTCACGCCGCCGTAGGTCGGCTTGACGCCGACGGTGCCGGTGACCGCGGCGGGCTGCCGGATCGAGCCGCCGGTGTCGGAGCCGAGCGCGAACGGCGCCTCGAAGGCGGCGACGGCGGCAGCCGAGCCGCCGCCCGAGCCGCCCGGGATGCGCTCGCGGTCCCAGGGGTTGCGGGTGGGGCCGTAGGCGGAGTGCTCGGTCGACGAGCCCATGGCGAACTCGTCCATGTTCGTCTTGCCGAGCGCGACGAGGCCGGCCGCCTTCACGCGCTCGACGACGGTCGCGTCGTAGGGCGGGATCCAGCCCTCGAGGATGCGGGAGCCGGCGGTCGAGGGCATGCCGATCGTGCAGAGCACGTCCTTGATCGCGATCGGGGCGCCCGCGAGCTCGTGCAGCTGCTCGCCGGCCGCCCGGCGCTCGTCGATCGCCCGGGCGGCGTCGAGCGCGCCGTCGTTGACGTGCAGGAACGCGTGGATCTCGCCGTCGACCGCGGCGATGCGGTCGAGGTGCGCCTGCGTGGCCTCGACGCTCGAGACGTCGCCGGAGGCGAGCAGGCCGGCCAGCTCGTGGCCCGCGAGGCGCGTGAGGTCGCCCGGTGCCGATCCCATCACTGCTCGGTGCCCGCTCACTGCTCCTCCCCCAGGATCGCCGAGACGCGGAAGCGCTCGCCGTCGTGGCTGGGAGCGCCGGCGAAGGTCTGCTCGTGCACGAGGGTCTCGCCGACGACATCGGCGCGCAGCACGTTCGTGAGCGGCACCGGGTGGCTCGTGGCGGGGACGTCGTCGCCGGCGATCTCGCGCACGGTGGCGATCGCGTCGACGATGGCGGAGAGCTCGGTCGTGAGGCTCGTCACCTCGTCGTCGGTCAGCGCGATGCGAGCGAGTCCAGCCAGGTGCTGGACATCCTCGCGAGTGATCTCGGACATGCGTCTCCTCTGCGGCGGCGGGGGTCGCTCAATCCTACGGTCCGGCCCCGCGGTGACGGACCGGCTACGGGCCCGCCTGCTGCGTCACCACGAGCGCCCAGACCGCGAGCGCCTCGAGCGCGATCGCGGCGGCGAGGCACCACCATCGCAGGTCGGCGGCGATCGCGAGCGCCTCGCGCACGATGGCGCCGGGCCGGTAGGAGGGCCGGGTCCACGCGCCGATCACGGTGCCGTCGATGCCGGCCTCGGCGAGCAGGCCGGCGGTGCGGTAGGCGTGGTACTCGCTCGTGACGACGGCGAGCGGCGCCCGGCCGGGCGCGGTGACGAGCGGCCGCGACAGCCGCAGGTTCTCGCGGGTGGTGGTGGACGCGTCCTCGAGGTCGATCGCGGATGCCGGCACGCCCAGCTGCCGCTCGAGGTGCTCGGCCATCGCCGACGCCTCCGAGCGCACCTCGTCGGCGCCCTGCCCGCCCGAGACGACGATCCGCGCGTCCGGCCGCTGCGCGACCGCATCGCGCCACACCTCGGCACCCCGCTGCACGCGACGGCGCAGCAGCGGGCCCACCTCGCGGCCGCGGAGGCCCGCGCCGAGGATGAGCACCGTGCCGGGCGGCGGCGGCGTGCGCGCAGCGCGGGCGTGCACGAGCATCGCGACGACGAGCACGGCGGTGCCGACGCCGGCGGCCCAGAGCGGCAGCGCGACGAGCAGCGCCGCCCGGGCGAGCACGGGGTCGAGCGCGCCGGCCACCACGATCGCCGCCGCGAGCGCCGCCATGCCGGCGCCCAGCGCAGCGATCAGCCGGTCGACCCGGCGCACGCGCACGAGCCGGGGCAGCATGAGCGCGTGCCAGAGCGAGGCGCCGCCGAGGCCGAGCGTCGCGATCGCCGCGACGGTGACGAGCAGCGCCCACCCGCCGTGCTCGAGCGGCACGTCGAGCCACTCGGCGACCGGCCGCTGCAGCAGCCGTGCGGCGAGCAGCGCACCGGTGGCGACGACGAGCGCCGCCCACAGCGCCGGGGCGAGCACGCGCATCCGCCGTCGCATCGCCACCTCAGCACCCTAGCCGCGCCGGCCTCCGCGCTCGCGCCTCCCGGCGAGCTCCTCTCGGCGAGCTCCGCCCCCCGCCGACCCCTCCGCACCGACCCCTCCGCACAACGCAAGCCCGGCGGCCCGGATCCGGCCCCATCGGGTGACGCTCGCCCGCTCGCCCGCTGGACCAGCCCGGCGGGCTTGCGTTGTGCGCACGGCTGCGGGGCGAGGTTGCACGGTGATCGAACGTGTGTTCGAATGGAGGCATGCGGTGGGAGGGACAGACGGCGGCACACGTCGACGCGGATGCGCTGCCGGGGCTCGAGGAGCGCGGCAGCGTGCTGGAGTCGTGGCCGACGCCCGGCTTCGACGGCGCCTCCTTCCTCGAGGTGACGGCGAAGAGCGCCCTCAACCACGTCGCCGGCGACGGCTTCATGGGTGGCGCGTGGACGATCAACCCTTACCGCGGCTGCCAGCACGCGTGCCGCTACTGCTTCGCGCGCAACACGCACACCTACCTCGACCTCGACGCGGGCGCCGACTTCGACTCCCGCATCGTCGTGAAGGCGAACCTGGTCGAGGTGCTCGAGCGCGAGCTCGCCGGGCCGCGCAAGGACGTCACGGCCGTGCAGCTCGGCACGAACACCGACCCCTACCAGCGCGCCGAGGGCCGCTACCGGCTGATGCCCGGCGTGCTGCGAGCGCTCGCGCGGCACGGCGCCTCGATCTCGATCCTCACGAAGGGCACGCTGCTGCGCCGCGACCTGCCGCTGCTCGCCGAGATCGCGCGCGACGTGCCGGTCTCGATCGCGATGTCGATCGCCATCTTCGACGACGAGCTGCAGCAGCAGGTCGAGCCGGGCACCCCGACGACCCGGTCGCGGCTCGAGACCGTCCGCGCGGTGCGCGACGCCGGGCTCGACTGCGCCGTCTTCGCGATGCCGGTGCTGCCGGGGCTCACCGACACGCGCGCGCACCTCGAGACGGCCTTCGCGTCGATCGCCGAGGCGGGCGCGACGCGCGCGATCGCGAGCGCCCTGCACCTGCGGCCCGGCGCCCGCGAGTGGTACACGCAGTGGCTGCGCGAGGCGCACCCGCACCTCGTGCCGCTCTACGCGCGCATCTACGGCACCGGCAGCTACGCCGACCGCGGCTACCGCGACTGGCTCCGCGACCGCATCCGCCCGCTCATGCGCGAGCACCGGCTCCGACCGGTGCAGGTGACCGCGGGCACGGGTCTCGCCGCGCCCGGGAGCGCGCCGCCGCCGCGCGCGCGGCAGCTCGCGTCGACGAGCGAGCCGCTCGTCGCCGCGCCCACGCTCTTCTGACAGGCCCGCGGCCCGTCAGCGCTTCGGCCAGTGCCAGCCCGGCTGGTCGAGCAGGCCGTCGCGGCCCGCGACCACCGTCTGCCCGTGCTCCTTCTCGAGCTCGATGCGCGAGCCGTCGAGGGCGTCGGCGAGCTGCCGCTGGTGCGTGACGACGAGCACCTGCGTCTGCTCGCTCGCGCGGCGGATGAGCGCGGCGAGCGGCGAGAAGAGCTCGGCGTGCAGGCTGCGCTCCGGCTCGTTCAGCACGATGAGCGTCGGCCGCTCGACCGACGTGAGCGCGGCGAGCAGCAGCAGGAACTGCAGCGTGCCGTCCGAGAGCTCGTCGGCGGTGAGCATCCGCAGCACCCCCGGCTGCCGCAGCGCGGGCGTCATGCGGCCGTCCTGCCCCACGATCTCGAGCTCGGAGCCGTCGAACGCCTCGGCGACGGCACGCGCGATCTCGCGCTCGTGGCCCGCCTCGATCGACGTGCGCAGCACGGCGCCGAGGTTCGCGCCGTCGTCGTCGAGCCGCGGGCTCCTGGTGCCGACCTGCGGCCGTCGGGCGGGCGCCCCGGCATCGGTGCGGAAGGCGTCGTGGAACCGCCACGCGCGCATCTCGCGCCGGAGGCCCGCGATCTCGGGCGCATCCGCCGCACCGGCGTGCTCGTCGAGCACCGAGCCCCACGCCGGCATGCCGCGGGCGAGCTCGCGCCAGCCGTCGTCGCCGTGCACCCGCGCGACGCCGCCCCGACGCTCGACGAGCACGCTCGACGGTCGTGGCTCGAGCCCGGCGAAGACGTGCTCCTGCTTGATGTCGGGGTCGCGGTCGAAGTGGCTGACGAAGCCGCCGCCGCTCGCGGGCACCGGCAGGCCGAGGTCGATCGCGTAGCCGAGCCCGTCGGCCGCGCCGAAGCCGAGCCGCAGCGCGACCGGACCCGAGCGCACGAGCCCCTCGGTCGGCCCGCCCTCGCGGACGGCGCGCGAGATGCGCTCGGGCCCGGCCCAGCGCACGGCGTCGAGGCCGCCGTCGGCCGCGAGCTCGCCCACCGCCCTGCCCTGGCCCGCGGCGGCGAGCAGTCGCAGGGCGCGGTAGAGGCTGGACTTGCCGCTGCCGTTGCGGCCCGTCACGACGGTGAGCGGTGCGAGGTCGACGACGAGCGAGCGGATCGAGCGGTAGCCCTCGATCGCGAGCCGGTCGATCACGCGCCCAGCAGCCCGCGCACGTAGCCCGCCTGACCCACGTGCTGCACGTCGTCGTCGACGATGCTCACGAGCCGCACGCCGAGCGTCACCGGCGGATCCCACGCGTCGTCGACCACGCGGTCGAGATCGGCGTCGTCGAGCGTGCCGAGGTACGTGAGCGTCGCCGCGTGCACCGCGTCGAGGTAGTCCAGCAGCGCGTCGGCCGACTCCGGGCGCACGGCGCGCACCGCGGCCGGGTCGTGGCCGTAGCCGGTGTCGTCCGGGTCCGGGCCGAGCCCGAACCTGGCGGCCCACGCGCTCGACAGGTAGACCTGCTCGGTGCCGGCGACGTCGGCGATCTGCGCGTCCTGCCCGCGCGCGAGGTGCCAGACGAGCCAGCCGATCGTGTTCGCGCCCTCGGCGGGCGCGGCCACGAGCTGCTCGGGGGTGAGGCCGCGCACCGCCCGGCGGGCGGCGTCGGGCACGCGGGAGAAGGCCTCGACGAGCACGGCGATGCCGTCCATCACGCCTCCTCGACCGCGGGGAGCGCGTCCGGGCCCTGCTCCACGAGGATGCGGAACTGCGCCGCGTCGAGGATGCGCAGGCCGAGCGCCTCGGCCTTGCCGAGCTTCGAGCCCGCGCCGGGACCGGCCGCGACGAAGTCGGTCTTCTTCGAGACGCTCGAGGCCGCCTTGCCGCCGGCGGCCATGATCGCCTCCTGCGCTCCCTCGCGGGTGTAGCCCTCGAGGGTGCCGGTCGCGACGACGGTGATCCCGGCGAGCACGCCGCCGCGCTCGGCGGCGGCTCCCGGTCCCGGGTGGTCGGGTGTCGCGAACCGCACGCCAGCGTCGCGCCACGACGCCACGATGTCGCGGTGCCAGTCGACAGCGAGCCACTCCGTGACGGCGTCGGCGATGATCGGCCCGACGCCCTCCACCTGCGCGAGCTCCTCGGGCGTCGCCGCCTCGATCGCGGCGAGCGAGCCGAACCAGTCGGCGAGCGCGCGCGCCGCGACCGGTCCGACGTGCCGGATGTTGAGCGAGACCAGCTGGCGCCAGAGGTCCTTCGTCTTCGCGCGCTCGAGCTCGGCGAGCAGCGTCTCGGCCTGCTTCGACGGCTGCGGCCCGTCGGCGCCCGCCTTGCGCTCCGCGGCGGTGGCGAGGCGCTGGAAGGGCCGGCGGACGACCGGCGAACCTGCGTCGTCGAGCTTCGGCTGGCCGGTCTCGGCGTCGCGCACGACCACCTCGATCGGCACGAGCGCCTCGAGGGTGAGCGCGAAGAGCCCCGCCTCGGTCGCGAGCGGCGGCTCGGCCGGCACGCTCGGCTGCGTGAGCGCCGCGGCGGTGACCTCGCCGAGCGCCTCGATGTCGAGCGCCCCGCGGCTGCCGATGTGCTCGACGCGGCCCCGCACCTGCGCGGGGCAGTCCTTCGCGTTCGGGCACCGGAGGTCGATGTCGCCCTCCTTCATAGGCCGGAGCGTCGTGCCGCACTCCGGGCACGCATCCGGCATGACGAACTCGCGCTCGGTGCCGTCGCGCAGCTCGACCACGGGGCCGAGCACCTCGGGGATGACGTCACCGGCCTTCCGCAGCACCACCGTGTCGCCGATGAGCACGCCCTTGACGCGCACGACGTCCTGGTTGTGCAGGGTCGCCTGCCGCACGACCGAGCCGGCCACCTGGACCGGCTCCATGTTGGCGTAGGGCGTCGCGCGTCCGGTGCGGCCGACGCTCACGACGATGTCGAGGAGCTTCGTGTGCACCTCCTCGGGCGGGTACTTGTAGGCGATCGCCCAGCGCGGCGCGCGGGACGTCTGCCCCAGCTCGTCGTGCAGCGCGAGCTCGTCGACCTTCACCACGATGCCGTCGAGCTGGTGCTCGACCGCGTGGCGCCGCTCGCCGAAGCGCTCGACGTACGCGACGACCCCGTCGATGGCGTCGAGCACCTCGACGTGCGGGCTCGTCGGCAGCCCCCAGCCGGCGAGCAGGCCGTACACCTCGCTCTGCGCCGCGACCGGCGGGTCTGGCCACGCGCCGAAGCCGTGCACGTACATCGCGAGCGCCGCGATGCGCGCCTCGCCGGCCTCGAGCTCGAGCCCCGTCTTCTTCTCGAGCTGCTGCCGCAGGCCGCCGGAGGCCGCGTTCCGCGGGTTGGCGAAGGCCGGGAAGCGCTTCGCCGCGCGGTCGGCCGCGCGCTCGGCGTCGAAGTCCCCGCGGCTCCCGGCGGGCCGCCGCTCCCACTTGCCGCGGTCCTCCTCGACCGAGCGGTCGCGCAGCGCCGCCTGCAGGGCGTTGAGTCGCTCGAAGGCCTCGACCGGGATGAAGACCTCGCCGCGCACCTCGACGACCGGCGGATGCCCGGTGCCGGCCAGGCGCTCCGGCACGCCCGCGACGCGCAGCGCGTTGACCGTCACGACCTCGCCGACGCGGCCGTCGCCGCGCGTCGCGGCGGACGTGAGCACGCCGTGCTCGTAGCGCAGCGCGATCGCGAGGCCGTCGATCTTCAGCTCGGTGAGCCACGCGACCCGCCTGCCCGCCGCGGCCTCGGCCTTCGCGCACCACTCGCGCAGCTCCTCGACCGAGAAGACGTTGTCGAGGCTCAGCATGCGCTCGCGGTGCTCGATCGTCGGCAGGCCGCTGCCCGTGCCGCCCTGCACCGCCTGCGTCGGCGAGTCCTGGCTCTGCAGCTCGGGGTGCGCGCGCTCGAGCTCGTCGAGCTCGCGCACGAGCGCGTCGTACGTCGCGTCGTCGATGATCGACGCGTCGCGGTCGTAGTAGGCGGTGCTCGCCTCCTCGATCCGCGCGCGCAGCTCCTGCGCTCGAGCGTTCGCGTCACTGAGGGCGGCGTCCGCCTCGATTCCCACCATGTGCCCATCATGCACTCAGCCGATGCGTGCATGCTTGCCTCACGTGCAAGCCCTATGCACCGCCTGTCCATCAGCACAGGAATTCACAGCATCAGGACCAATCCGCGTCGACCGAGGCTCCGAACCTTGATCGACACCTTGTGCGCCACCTCGGCGCGCAGGCCGGAAACGGCCCTGACAGAAGGAGGAGTCATGACTCAGTCCCCCAACCGCCTCGTCGCCACGATCTTCGGCGCCGTCTACCTGCTCGTCGGCGTGCTCGGCCTCTTCGTGGCCGGCGGCAACATCGTCGGTGAGGAAGGCGGCCTGCTGCTCGGCATCTTCCAGGTCAACCACCTGCACAACGTCGCGCACCTCATCATCGGCGGCGCCCTGCTGGCCGCCGGCCTCCGCAGCACCCCCGCGGCGAAGGCCACGAACACGACGGTCGGCGCGGTCTACCTGCTGCTCGGCATCGTGGGCTTCTTCCTCGTGGGCACGGCGCTGAACATCCTGGCGCTCAACACCGCCGACCACATCCTGCACCTCGCCTCGGCGATCGTCCTCCTCGGCACGGGCCTCGCGCTCGACCGCGGCACGACGACGCGCCGCGCGGTCGCGTAAGGATCACGTCATGGCAGCGCTGACCCGGATCTGGGGAGCCGTGGCAGCGCTCGGCGCGGCGCTCATCGCCTTGGCGGTGGGCGCCGCGGCCGTGCCGTGGATCGCGGTGCCCATGGTGGCCGCGGGGATCGCCCAGGCCGTCATCGCGGTCGCGGCCCTGCGCGGCACCCGCTGGCACCCCGGCATCGTGCTCGTGCCGCTGCTGCTGCCCACGATCGTCTGGCTCGGTGCGCTGCTCGCGGTGCCCGAGGCGGCGTCGTCCCTCCCGATGGCACCGCTGCTCGCGGAGTCCACCCTCGCGCTCGGCGCAGCGGCGCTCCTGCTGCTGCGGCGCACGCATGACGACGAGCCGAAGCCCATCCACACCGTGCTCGGGCTGCTCTCGTCGGCCGCGGTCGTCGCGACCATCGCGACCACCGCCCTCGCCGGCACGAACGCCGGCCAGTTCGCCCAGCCGCACGGCGAGCACGGCATCGCCGTCGAGGAGCACGGCGGTCACTGACCGCCAGCTCGCGAGGCGCGCTACGCCGCCACGACGTCGGCGGCGACCGTGCGGTCGATCGTGCACTGCCCGAGCACCCGCGTGCCGAGGTACAGCACGGCCGACTGCCCGGTCGCGACGCCGCTGAGCGGCACCGCCGGCTCGATCACGAGCTCGTCGCCGTCCATCCGCGCTCGCGCGGGCACGGTATCGGCGTGCGCGCGGATCTGCACCTCGACGTCGAGCCCGTCGGCGAGCTGCGGATGCACCGCGCCGGCATGCGAGATCCGGGTGCCCGCGAGGCGCACGACATCGAGGGCCTCCTTCGGCCCGACGACGAGCTGCCGCGTCGACGGCTTCACCTCGAGCACGAAGCGAGGGCGCCCATCCGGCGACGGCACGCCGAGCGAGAGGCCGCGCCGCTGCCCGACCGTGTAGCCGTGCACGCCGTCATGGCCCCCGACCACGCGGCCGTCGCGGTCGACGATGTCGCCCGGATCGGCGCCGAGCCGCTCGGCGAGGAACCCGCGGGTGTCGCCGTCCGGGATGAAGCAGATGTCGTGGCTGTCGGGCTTCTGCGCGAGCAGGAACCCGCGCTCGGCCGCCTCGGCGCGCACGGCCGCCTTCGTCGGCGTGTCCGCGAGCGGGAACCAGCAGTGGGCGAGCTGGGCGGCGGTGAGCACGCCCAGCACGTAGGACTGGTCCTTCGCCCAGTCCGCCGCCCGGTGCAGCTCGACGCCATCGGCGGTGCGCTCGACCCGCGCATAGTGGCCGGTCACGACCCGGTCGAAGCCCAGCCCGATCGCGCGGTCGAGCAGCGCCTCGAACTTGATGCGCTCGTTGCACCGCAGGCACGGGTTGGGCGTCCTGCCCGCCGCGTACTCGTCGACGAAGTCCTGCACCACGTCGCCGTGGAAGCGCTCGGAGAAGTCCCACACGTAGAACGGGATGCCGAGGCGGTCGGCGACGCGGCGCGCGTCCATCGCGTCCTCGACGGTGCAGCAGCCGCGGCTGCCGGTGCGGAGCGTGCCGGGCATGCGGCTGAGCGCGAGGTGCACGCCGACGACCTCGTGCCCGGCGTCGACCGCGCGCGCGGCCGCGACCGCGGAGTCCACCCCGCCCGACATGGCTGCCAGCACCTTCATGCGCTCCACCTCCGCGTGCCAGGGTACCGATCGGGCGCGGCGTGCGAGGCTGGTGGGGTGAGCGCCCAGTCGACGACGCCCTCGCGCGTCTCCGTCGTCATCCCGGTGCGCGACGACGCGGTCGCGCTGCGGGGCTGCCTCGCCCGCCTCGCGGCGCAGTCGGTGGTGCCCCTCGAGATCATCGTGGTCGACAACGGCAGCACCGACGACAGCGCCGCGGTCGCCCTCGCCGGCGGTGCGCGCGTCGTCGAGGAGCTCCGCCCCGGCGTGGGTGCGGCCGCCGCGTGCGGCTACGACGCCGCGCGCGGCGACGTGATCGCCCGCTGTGACGCCGACTCGCGCGTGCCGGTCGACTGGGTGGCGCGGATCGCCGATGCGTTCGCCCACGACGCGGCGCTCGACGCCATCACCGGTCCGGGCCGGTTCCACGACGTGCCGGCGCCCTGGGCGGGGCTCGCGAGCGTCGCCTACGCGTTCGGCACGTTCGTCGTCGCGGGCGCCGCGATCGGCAACGTGCCGCTCTGGGGATCGAACATGGCGCTGCGGCGCTCGGCGTGGACGGCGATCGCGCACCGCGCCACGCGCGACGACGCCGACGTGCACGACGACCTCGACGTGGCGATGCGCCTCGGACCCGCGGCGCGGATCCGCTTCGACCCGCGCATGCGCGTGAGCGCGGAGGGCCGCATCTTCCGCAGCCGCGACGACGTGCGCCGTCGCGTCTCGGTCGCGATGCGCACGTTCCGCCGCAACTGGGCCGAGGGCGGCTCCCCCGGCCGCCGCTGGGCGCGCCGGCTCTCCCCGAGCCGGCTGCGACGCGTGCGCGGATGAGCGCGCGCGTGCTCGAGCTGGGGCGGTGGCACGCCACCGACGCGCTGCGGCTCGTGATCCTCGCCTCCATCCCGGTCGCGTGGCTCATCGCCGGCCCGCCTTCCGCCGCCGCGATGCTGCTCGTGCTGGGCGGGTCGATGCTCACGCGCATCGCGCCTATCTCGAGCCCGGTCGACCTCACGACGCAGGCGGTGCTCCTCGCGGCAGCCTGGTGCGCGACGCTCGGGCTCTACGAGACCGTGCCCGCCCTCGACCTCATCGCGCACGTCGCCTCGGGCGCGGTGCTCGCGCTCCTCGCGCGGGCGCTGCTGCTCCAGGCCGGGCTGCTCCCCGGCCGCGACGGCGGTCGGGCGGCGGCCGCGCGCATGCTCCACGTCGTCAGCGGGGTGGCGCTGCTGGGGCTGCTGTGGGAGCTCGGCGAGTGGGCCGGGAACGCGCTCATCACGACCGCGATCCGCGTCGGCTACGCCGACACGCTGAGCGACCTCGTCGCCGACGTGGTCGGAGCGATCGTCGCCGTGGTGGTCGTCGAGCTCGCGCGGCGGCGCGCGGCCTGAGCGCGACGCGCGGTCACCGCGCGGGGTGGTTCAAAGTGAACGGGCCCGCGCGATCGCCGCGGGCAGGGCTGCCAGCAGGGCATCCACGTCCTGGGCCGTCGTCGTGCGGCCGAGCGAGAGCCGCAGCGGCGCGACGCCCGTGACGCCGCACGCGCGCACGACGTGCGACTCGCGCGCGACGCCTGCGGAGCATGCCGATCCGTTCGAGACCGCGAAGCCCGCCTCGTCGAGCAGGAACTGCAGCGACTCCCCTTCCGCGCCCTCCACCACGAGGTGCGCGATGTGCGGCAGCCGGTCGGGGGCGGCGAGCACGCGCACGCCGTCGAGCGACGCCGCGAGGGCGAGGATGCGGTCGGTCTCGGCGCGCAGCCGCGCCGACTCCGCGGCCAGTTCGGCCTGCGCCTCCTCCGCGGCGAGCGCGAAGAGCGAGGCGCCGAGCGCGTCCTGGGTGCCCGAGCGCAGCCCGCGCTGCTGCCCGCCGCCGTGGTGGAGCGCCTGCAGGCGCGCGTCGCGGCGCACCACGAGCGCGCCGACCCCGTGCGGTCCGCCGAGCTTGTGGCTCGCGACGCTCATGAGCGCCGCCCCCGTCTGGTCGAACCGCAGCGGCACGTGGCCGAACGCCCCGACGGCGTCGAGGTGGAGCGGCACGCCCGCGCGCGCGGCGGCATCCGCGACGGCGTCGACGGGCTGCATCGAGCCCAGCTCGTTGCTCGCGACGAGCATCGTCGCGACCGCCGCGCCGTCGGCGAGCGCCGCCGCGAAGGCGTCCGCGTCGGTGACGGCCGCGCCGTCGACGCCCACCCACCGCACCGTGGCACCCTGCCGCTCGAGCCACTCGACCGCGTCGAGCGTGGCGTGGTGCTCCGCGACCGGCACGACGAGCGCCTCGCTCGAGCCGGCATCGCGGGAGGCCCACCACGCGCCCTTGAGCGCGAGGTTGATCGACTCGGTGCCGCCGGAGGTGAGCACGACCTCGGTCGGATGGGCCCCGAGGGCCGCCGCGAGCCGCTCGCGGGCCTCCTCGAGCACCGCCCGCGCGCGCTGGCCCTCGCGGTGCGTCGACGCCGGGTTGGCGAGCGGCTCCGCGCTCGCGAGCGCGTGCCGCACGGAGTCGCGCATGGGCGTCGCGGCCGCGTGGTCGAACAGCAGCTGCCGGGCCGGTCGAGGCGCGGCGGAGCCCCGCTCGGTGGCTCGGTGCTCGGACTGGGACATGCTCCAATAGCCTAGGGCGCGTGGTGGAGTCGGGGAGTCGGGTGCGAGGCATCCAGCGCACCCCGGAGGGCCACCGCTTGACGGTGTGGTCGCGGAGCGCGACGAGCATGGAGCTGCGGCTCTTCGACCGCGACGATCCCGACTGGCTGCGGGCATCGCTGCCCATGGAGCGCGTGGGCGACGACTTCACGATCGACACCCCGCTGCTGGAGCTCGGCACCCCGTACGCCGTGGGCGTCGACGGCCCGACCGGCCCCGGTCACGCCTTCGACCCGGGCCGCCACGCCATCCCGCCGCACGCGCGCGGCATCGTGCGCACGCCGCACGGGCAGCACCGCGCGACCGTCGTCGACCCGGCCTTCGACTGGGGTGACGTGCCGCGCCCGCACGTGCCGCTCGACCGCCAGGTGATCTACGAGGCGCACGTCAAGGGGCTCACGAAGCTGAGCCCGCACATGCCGGAGGAGCTGCGCGGCACCTACGCGGGCCTCGCGCATCCGTCGACGATCGGCTACCTCAAGGACCTCGGCGTCACGACGGTGCAGCTGCTGCCGATCCACCAGTTCGTCTCGGAGCAGCGGCTCATCCGCCAGGGCCGCGTCAACTACTGGGGCTACAACACCCTCAGCTGGTTCGCGCCGCACAGCGACTACGCGTCGCGCGGCGCGCGCTTCGACGGCACGGGCGGCGTGCTGCGCGAGGTGAAGGGCATGGTGCGGCTGCTCCACGAGGCCGGCCTGCAGGTCTTCCTCGACGTCGTCTACAACCACACCGCCGAGGAGGGCGCGGACGGCCCGCCCTCGAGCCTGCGGCTCATCGACAACGCGTCCTACTACCGGACCGGCCCCGACGGCGAGTGCATCGACTACACGGGCTGCGGCAACACGCTCGACTGCTCCGAGCACGCGGCCGAGGAGCTCGTGCTCGACTCGCTGCGCTACTGGCACCGCGAGGTGCACGTCGACGGCTTCCGCTTCGACCTCGCACCCGTGCTCGGCCGCAGGGCGGACGGCGCGTTCGACCCCGAGCATCCGCTGCTGCGGCGCATCGTCACCGACCCGCTGCTCGCCGGCGCGACGATGATCGCCGAGCCGTGGGACGTCGGCCCCGACGGCTGGCAGACCGGCCGGTTCCCCGACGGCTTCGGCGAGTGGAACGACCGCTACCGCGACACCGCGCGCCAGTTCTGGCTGAGCGACTACCGCTCGTTCCGCCACGGCGGCGACGGCGCCACGGGCGTCGGCCCGCTCGCGCACGCCGTCTCCGGCTCCGAGGGGCTCATCGCCTCCGAGCGCGGCCCGCTGCAGAGCGTCAACTTCATCACCGCCCACGACGGCTTCACGCTCGCCGATCTCACCCGCTACGACCGCAAGCACAACGAGGCGAACGGCGAGGAGAACCGCGACGGCACCGACGGCAACCACTCGTACAACCACGGCATCGAGGGGCGCACCGACGACGTCGCCGTGCAGCTCGACCGCCGCAAGTCGATGCGCAACCTCCTCGGCACGCTGCTCGTCTCGGCGGGCGTGCCGATGCTCACGATGGGCGACGAGTTCGGCCGCAGCCAGCGCGGCAACAACAACGCCTACTGCCAGGACTCCGCGCTGACGTGGATGCGCTGGGACCGCCGGGACTGGCAGGACGCGTTCCTCGAGCAGACCCGCAGGCTGCTGCAGCTGCGACGCGAGCACCCCGCGCTGCGGCCGCTCGAGTACGGCCAGACCGGTCAGCGCGTGGCGGGGTCGTCGCGCCTCGACTGGTGGAACGCCGCGGGTCTGCGCATGACGATCGACGACTGGGACCACTCCCACGACCGCACGATGCAGATGCTCGCCGAGTCCACCCCCGTGGAGGAGCCGTACTCTCGCGTGCTCGTGATCTTCCACGGCTCGCCGCGCGACACGCGGGTGACGACGCCGGTCGCCGACGGGGCGACCGCGCTCGAGCTGCTGTGGGACTCCGCCGCCGATCACCAGGGCGCCGAGCGGGTCGTGCCGGGCGATGCGGTCGCCATGACTGCGATGAGCATGCGCGTGTACGCGGTGCACGGCATGCCGGCGGCAGGCGCGCCTGCGCCGACCGTGATGCGGCTGCGCTCCCCCGCGTCGCCCCCATCCCCCGCGACGACGTCGCCGCCCACCCCGTAGGGCAGGCGGCGACGGTCGCTGCGCGGAGTGCTGGTCAGCTGCGCGGGTAGGCCACCAGGCCGAGCTCCGCGTCGGAGGCGAGCATCGGGTGGCGCGGCACGACGCGCACCGTGTAGCCGAACGTGCCGGCGCGCTCGAGGCCGATCGCCGACTCGAAGCGGTGGTTGCCGTCCTCGGCGCCCGCATCGGCGAGCGGGAAGCGGCGCGCGTGGCGCAGCTCGCCCTCCTCGGTGACGGTGCCGGCGACGACCTCGACGGCGACGTCCGAGGGCTGCAGCGAGCCCAGCGCGACGAACGCCCGCACCGTCACGGCGTCGCCGATGATCGGCGGCACGTCGACGCCCTCGACCTCGACGTGGTGCACCTGCACGCCGCCGAACGCGTCGCGCATCCGCGCGGTCCACTCGGCGAAGTCGCGCGCGGCGCTCGCACCGTCTGCGGCGGCCGCAGCGGCAGCCTTCGCGGCGGGCGTGTAGAGGCGCCCGACGTACTCGGCGAGCATCCGCTCGGCCGACAGCTCGGGGCTGAGGGTCGCGAGCGTGTGCCGGATCGAGGCGATCCAGGCGGTCGGCAGGCCTCGCTCGTCGCGGTCGTAGAAGCGCGGCGCCACCTGGTGCTCGATGAGGTCGTAGAGCGCGTTCGCCTCGAACGCGTCGCGCTCGGCGGCGTCCATCTGCTCGTGCGCCGACGGGATCGCCCAGCCGTTCTTGCCGTCGAAGTACTCCTCCCACCAGCCGTCGAGGATCGACAGGTTGAGCGAGCCGTTGAGCGCTGCCTTCATGCCGCTCGTGCCGCACGCCTCGAGCGGGCGCAGCGGGTTGTTGAGCCACACGTCGCAGCCGGGGTAGAGCGACTTCGCCATCGAGATGTCGTAGTTCTCGAGGAACACGATGCGGCCGCGCACGTCCGGCTCCTGCGTGAAGCGCACGAGCTCCTGGATGAGCGCCTTGCCCATCTCGTCGGCGGGGTGCGACTTGCCGGCGATGACGAGCTGCACGGGGCGCTCGGCGTTCGTGAGGATCGAGCGCAGGCGGTCGCGGTCGTGGAGCATGAGCGTGAGCCGCTTGTAGGTCGGCACGCGCCGGGCGAAGCCGATCGTCAGCACGTCGGGGTCGAGCATGGTGTCGACCCACGACGGGACGACGCCGTCGTTGCGCTCGTGCTTGACGCGGGTGCGGTCGCGCGCCTCCTCGACGAGGTGCTCGCGCATCTCGCGGCGGACGCCCCAGAGCGTCTCGTCGGTGATCGCCTCCGACGCCCAGTCGCAGCGCGCCGTGTCGAGCGTGCCGAGCTCGCGCTCGGCGAGGTGCTTGAGGATCGGCGACGTCCAGGTCGGCGCGTGCACGCCGTTCGTCACCGAGGTGATCGGCACGTCCTGCACGTCGAAGCCGGGCCAGCGGTCCTGGAACATCTGCCGCGAGACCTTGCCGTGCAGCTTCGAGACGCCGTTCGCGCGCTGCGCGATCGAGAAGCCGAGCTGCGCCATGTTGAAGATCGTCGGGTCGGACTCGCGGCCGAGCGCGAGCACGCGCTCGACGTCGACGCCCGGCACGAGCTCGCGCGTGAGGTGGCGGCGCACGAGCTCGACGTCGAAGCGGTCGATGCCCGCGGGCACCGGCGTGTGCGTCGTGAAGACCGTGCCGGCGCGCACGAGCTGCAGGGCGGCGTCGAACGAGAGCCCGGTGGCCGTGAGCTGCGAGATGCGCTCGATGCCGAGGAACCCGGCGTGGCCCTCGTTGGAGTGGAAGACGGCCGGGACCGGCGCGCCGGTGAGCTCGCTGTAGACGGCGAGCGCGCGGACGCCGCCGATGCCGAGCAGCAGCTCCTGCTGCAGGCGCAGCTCGCCGCCGCCGCCGTAGAGGCGCTCGGCGACGCTGCGGAGGTCGGGGTCGTTCTCGTGGATGTTCGTGTCGAGCAGCAGCAGCGGCACGCGGCCGATCGTCGCGACCCAGATGCGCGCGTGCAGCGTGCGGTGCCCGGGCAGCGCGAGCGCCACCGTGGCGTGGCGGCCGTCCGGGTTGCGGAGGATCGTCAGCGGCAGGCCGTCCGGGTCGAGCACCGGGTACGACTCCTGCTGCCAGCCCTCGCGCGAGATCGCCTGCTTGAAGTAGCCGGACTGGTAGAAGAGGCCGACGCCGACGATCGGCACGCCCAGGTCGCTCGCCGCCTTGAGGTGGTCGCCGGCGAGGATGCCGAGGCCGCCCGAGTACTGCGGCAGTGCGCTCGTGATGCCGAACTCCGGCGAGAAGTAGGCGATCGACTCGGGGGCATCGTCGAGCGACTGGTACCAGCGAGCCTGCGACAGGTAGTCGTCGAGGTCGTCGGCGAGCGCGTCGACGCGCGCGACGAAGTCGTCGTCCTCGGCGAGCTGGTGCAGGCGCTCGGGGCCGACCCATCCCAGCAGCTGGACCGGATCGTGGCCGGTGGCGCGCCACCCGTCGAGGGATATCTCGCGGAACAGCTCGCGAGTCGGCTCGTGCCACGACCACCGCAGGTTGGAGGCGAGCGCCTCGAGCCTGCCGAGGCGCGCGGGAAGGGAGGTGCGGACGGTGAACTTGCGGATCGCTCTCACGAGGACAGAGCCTAGGGGCATCCTCCCCGCTCGCAGGCAGGCTCGCTACGTTAGTGCCGTGCCGAAGCAGACCAATGCCCAGCAGATGGATGTCCTGACGCCCCGGATCCCGGTGCTCGACCTCGCGCCGCAGGTGCCGGGAAACCGGTTCCCCGCGAAGGCGGTGGTGGGCGACGCGGTGCCGTTCCAGGCCGTCGCCTTCCGGGAGGGGCACGACCGCATCGGCGTGACCCTCGTGCTCCGCTCCCCCTCCGGGGCGCAGCAGCGCGTGCCCATGGAGCCGCTCCTCGACGGCTTCGACACCTACCGCGCGCTCGCCCAGGTCGACGAGCAGGGCATGTGGTCCTGGTTCGTCGAGGCCTGGTCCGACGAGTGGGCGACGTGGCACCACAACGCCGAGATCAAGATCGCCGCGGGCATCGACGTCGAGCTCATGGCGACGATGGGCGCCGACCTGCTCGAGCGCGCCGCCGCGCAGGCGCAGGCCGCGGACGCCTCGGCGCTCACGAGTGCCGCTCAGCGGATGCGCCGCACCGAGACCGCGCCGCTCCAGCGCTGGGCCGAGGTCAACGACCCCGCCGTGCTCGCCGCGGTCGACCGCAACCGGCCGCGCTCGCTCGTCAGCGCATCCGAGACGCTGCAGCTGCGCGTCGAGCGCGCGCGGGCCGCCGTCGGCGCCTGGTACGAGTTCTTCCCCCGCTCGGAGGGCGCCGAGCAGCGCGAGGACGGCAGCTGGGCCTCCGGCACGCTGACGACCGCTGCCGAGCGCCTGCCCGCCGTCAAGGCGATGGGCTTCGACGTGCTCTACCTGCCGCCGGTGCACCCGATCGGCGAGATCAACCGCAAGGGACCGAACAACACGCTCACGCCCCAGCCGGGCGACCCGGGCAGCCCGTGGGCGATCGGCTCGAAGGCGGGCGGCCACGACACGATCCACCCCGATCTCGGCACGATCGCCGACTTCCGCGCGTTCGTGCAGCGCGCCGAGGCCGAGGGCCTCGAGGTCGCGATGGACCTCGCGCTGCAAGCCGCGCCCGACCATCCCTGGGTCGCCGAGCACCCGGAGTGGTTCACGACCCTCCCGGACGGCTCGATCGCGTTCGCCGAGAACCCGCCGAAGAAGTACCAGGACATCTACCCGATCAACTTCGACCTCGACCCCGAGGGGATCCTGGCGGAGGTGCTGCGCATCCTCGAGCAGTGGATCGACTGCGGCGTCGAGATCTTCCGCGTCGACAACCCCCACACGAAGCCGCTGTGGTTCTGGGAGCGGCTCATCCGCGACGTGAACGCGGCGCACCCCGACGTCGTCTTCCTCGCCGAGGCGTTCACCCGCCCCGCGATGATGCAGGCGCTCGGCAAGGTCGGGTTCCAGCAGTCGTACACCTACTTCGCCTGGCGCAACACGAAGGCCGAGCTCGAGGAGTACCTGCGCGAGGTCACCGGTCCGCAGGCGGCGTGGTTCAAGCCCGCCTTCTGGGTCAACACCCCCGACATCCTCACCGAGTACCTGCAGTTCGGCGGCGTGCCGGCGTTCAAGGTGCGCGCGGCGATCGCGGCGACCGCCGTGCCCACGTGGGGCATGTACGCCGGCTACGAGCTGATCGAGGACGTCGCGCGGCCGGGCGCCGAGGAGGCGAACGACAACGAGAAGTTCCAGTACCGGCCGCGCGACTGGGAGCAGGCTGCGCGCAACGGCACGACGATCGCGCCCTACATCACGCGCCTCAACGAGATCCGCGCCCAGCACCCCGCCGTGCAGCAGCTGTGGGCGCTCGACGTGCACTGGTCGGACGACGACGCGATCCTCGTCTACTCGAAGCACCTCGAGGCCCGCTTCACCGCGTCGGGCGAGGACGACACGATCATCGTGGTCGCGAACGTCGACCCGCACTCGGCTCGGCAGACGACCGTGCACCTCGACCTGACGAAGCTGGGCCTGCGCCCCGGCGAGTCGTTCGAGGCGCACGACCTCATCACGGGCGAGACCTGGACGTGGAGCGACCACAACTTCGTGCGGCTCGACGCCTTCGTCGAGCCGGCTCACGTGCTGCACGTGCGACGATCGGTCGCATGATGCTCGACGAATCGACGATCCAGCAGCTGGCCGCCGGCGCGCACGCCGCACCCCACGACCTCCTCGGCGCGCATCCGGATGGCTCGGCGCACGTCGTGCGGGCCGTCCGGCACCTCGCGACGGCCGTCGAGGTCGTCGGCGAGGGCGCGACCGGCGCCGTCACGACCCCGATGGCCCACGTCGGCCACGGCCTGTGGGAGGCGAGCGTGCCGGGACCGGTGCGCCCGTACCGCCTGCGCACCACCTACGGCGACGGCGGCTCGTGGGAGTCCGAGGACCCCTACCGCTTCACCCCGACGCTCGGCGAGCTCGACCTCCACCTGTGGCGCGAGGGCCGCCACGAGCAGGCCTGGAAGGTGCTCGGCTCGCGGCTCGTCGAGCACGAGGGCGTCGCCGGTGCGGCGTTCGCCGTCTGGGCGCCCAATGCGCGCGCCGTGCGCATCATCGGCGACTTCAACGGCTGGGTCGGCCGCACGCACGCGATGCGCACCATGGGCTCGAGCGGCGTCTGGGAGCTCTTCGTGCCCGGCGACCTCGAGCACAGCGCCTACAAGTACGAGATCCTCACCGACCACGGCTGGGTGACGCGCGCCGACCCGATGGCCCGGTACACCGAGGTGCCGCCCGCGACCGCGTCGAAGATCGGCTCGAGCCGCTTCGCGTGGAGCGACGACGACTGGATGGCCGCGCGCGCCGCCCGCGACGTGCACAACTCCCCCATGTCGACCTACGAGCTGCACTTCGGCTCCTGGCGGCCGGGCCTCGGCTACCGCGAGATGGCGGATGCGCTCATCGAGCACCTGGAGGAGACGGGCTTCACGCACGTCGAGTTCATGCCGCTCGCCGAGCACCCGTTCGGCGGCTCCTGGGGCTACCAGGTCACCGGCTACTTCGCGCCGACGAGCCGCTTCGGCCACCCCGACGACCTGCGCTACCTCATCGACCGCCTGCACCGCGCCGGCTACGGCGTGATCATGGACTGGGTGCCCGGTCACTTCCCGAAGGACGAGTGGGCGCTCGCGCGCTTCGACGGCCGGCCGCTCTACGAGCACCCGGACCCCCGGCGCGGCGACCAGCCCGACTGGGGCACGCACGTGTTCGACTTCGGCCGCCCGGAGGTGAAGAACTTCCTGGTCGCGAACGCCGTGTACTGGATGGAGGAGTTCCACATCGACGGCCTGCGGGTCGACGCGGTCGCCTCGATGCTCTACCTCGACTACTCGCGCAACGAGGGCGAGTGGCTGCCCAACGTGCACGGCGGCCGCGAGCACCTCGAGGCGATCTCGCTGCTGCAGGAGGTCAACGCGACGGTCTACCGCCGCTGCCCCGGCATCATCATGATCGCCGAGGAGTCGACGTCGTGGCCGGGCGTGACGAAGCCCACGAGCGCCGGCGGCCTCGGCTTCGGCATGAAGTGGAACATGGGCTGGATGCACGACACGCTCCAGTACATGGCGGTCGACCCGATGTACCGGTCGCACCACCACGGCGAGATCACGTTCTCGTTCCTCTACGCGTTCAGCGAGCAGTTCCTGCTGCCCATCAGCCACGACGAGGTCGTGCACGGCAAGGGATCGCTGCTCAACAAGATGCCCGGCGACCAGTGGCAGAAGCTCGCCTCGGTGCGCGCCTACCTGACGTTCATGTGGGCGCACCCCGGCAAGCAGCTGCTCTTCATGGGCCAGGAGTTCGGGCAGCCGAGCGAGTGGAGCGAGGCGCGCGGCCTCGACTGGTGGATCCTCGACCAGCCGGTGCACCGCGGGCTCATGTCGCTCGTCTCGCAGCTCAACCGCGTCTACCGCGAGACCGAGGCGCTGTGGCTGCGCGACAACGAGCCCGGCGGCTTCGAGTGGATCGACGGCGGCAACTCGTCCGACAACGTCATCGCGTTCCTGCGGTGGGGCGCGAACGGCGACCCGGTCGCGGCGATCATGAACTTCTCCGGCCGGCCCATCGAGGGCTACCGGATGGGGCTGCCGTTCGCCGGCGAGTGGGAGGAGCTCGTGAACTCCGACGCGGTCGAGTACGGCGGCTCGGGCGTCGGCAACCTGGGCACCGTGCACGCGACCGGCGACCCGTGGGGCGGCCGCCCCGCATCCGCGACGGTCACCATCCCGCCGCTCGCGGGCCTGATCCTGCGCCCGAAGGCCTCCGCGAAGCGGCTCCCGGCGACCGAGCCCGCCTCCAGCTGACAGGCGCCCTCGCGTGCGTGGCGCCGCCCGGGCTCGGGCGGCGCCACTCGCATGCGAGCGGTCACCCCCACGCCCGAGCGGTCACCCCCACGCGCGAGCGGTCACTCCCACGCCCGAGCGGTCACTCCCACGCCCGAGCGGTCACTCCCACGCCCGAGCGGTCACTCCCACGCCCGGACCGACGAACGCATCCCGTGCTCGCGGCTGACCTGCGGAACTGACCGGTCATCTGCGGACCTGACCACCCACGCTCCAGACTGACCACTCACGGACCGGACTGACCACTCACTCGCCGGATCGACCACGCTCCCGTGCGAGCGACCGTGCACCTTCCCGGACGGCCTCTCGGCCGCTGCACGCGCCCGCGGGCGACCACCTCGACGCCACAGCGGGCCGGGCGCCGGCGGCGCGTGCGGCCGGGCGCCGGCGGCTAGTACAGCAGCGTGGTGAGGCGGCGGCGGGCCGCGTGCACGCGCGGGTCGTCGAGTCCGACGATCTCGAAGTAGTCGAGCAGCCGCAGCCGCACGTCCTGCTTCTCGTCGCCGACGAGCGTCGCCATGAGGTCGAGCAGGCGCAGGAACGCGTCCTCGACGTGGCCGCCCGAGAGGTCGAGGTCGGCGGCGAGCAGCTGCGCCTCGGTGTCCCGAGGCTGCGCGGCGGCCGCGGACCGGATGTCGTCGGCGGAGCGGTCGCGCAGCCGCGCGAGCAGGCGCACCTGCGCGAGGCCGGCGATCGCGTCGGTGTCGCGCGGGTTCTGCGCGATGGCCTTCTCGAACGCGGCGATCGCCGTGTCGAGGTCGCCGGCGTCGATCGCGTCGTACGCCTCCTGGTGCAGCGGCGGCAGGGGCTCGGGCTCCGGCTCTGCGTCCGCGGGCGCGTCGCCCACCGGCACGCGGCCGGTGATGCCCTGCTGCTCGGCGAACGCGAGCACCTGCTCGAGGACGTCCTTGACCTGGTCCTCCGGCAGCGCACCGGTGAACAGCGGCGCAGGCCGTCCGCCGATGACGGCGGCGACGGTCGGGATCGACTGCGCGTTGAACGCCTGCACGAGCTGCGGGTTCTGGTCGGCGTCGACCTTCGCGAGCACGAGCCGGCCGCCGTAGCCCTCGACGAGGCGCTCGAGCACCGGCGAGAGCTGCTTGCACGGCCCGCACCACTCGGCCCAGATGTCGATGATCACGGGCACGCTGCTCGACAGCTCGACGATCTGGCCGAAGTCGGCGTCGCCGATGTCGACGATCACGCCGGGCGCACCGCCCTGGGCGCGCTCGGGCGCCGGCGGCTGGTCCCGCCGAGCGGCGAGCGCCGAGAGGTCGATGGCCCCACCCATGGATGCCGGAAGCTGCGTATCGGTCACTGTCCCACCTCGTTCGCGTCGAGCAGCGCCTGGCTGTACCCGACGACCTGGATCTGCGTGCCCTCCGGTGCATCGGCCGGCGGCACGGCGAAGAGCACCTGGATCTGGTACGTCGTCTCGATGCCCGCGGTCGTCTCCTGGACGCCCGCGAGGCTGGCGGCGGCGCCGCTCGTCGAGATCTCGACGCCCTCCTCCTTCGGAGTGACGCGCACCGTCTCGTTGAACGACGTCGCGAGCAGCGCGCCGCCCTCGTTCGTCACCAGCATGAGCGGTGCGGGGGCGTCGCCCGCCGCCCCCCACTCGAGCACCGAGAGCGCGAACTCCGGCCGCTGGATGAGCTCGTCCTTCGCGGCGCGGCCGAGGTCGGCGCGCAGGGTGTCGCCGTCCTCGCGGAACCACGCGGCGAACTCGGAGGCGTCACCCCGCAGCAGCAGGTCGGCGTACGCGTCGGTGATCTCGGTCGGGCGGCGCTGCAGCAGCGGGGTGTCGCCCGGCAGGCTCGCGGCACCGATCGTGGGGCTCGCGACGGCGGGCAGCTGCACGCCGGACGCGAGCGTCGTCTGGTAGACGAGCCGGTAGTCGGCGCGGGCGTCGGCCTGCTCGAAGACGAGCGCCGACTGCGCGCGCGCCTCGTCCTGCCACGCGACGACCGCCATGACCGTGCGCGGCCAGACCTCGGTCTGCTGCGGCAGGATCAGCTGCACGTCGCCGTCCGGGATCCCCGGCAGCGGCTCGACCTCGCCGTTGAGGCCGCGCACCTCGTAGTTCGTGGTGCGGGCGTCGAGCACCGCACCGCCGACGCGGGTCGAGACCTGCTCCAGGTCGCGCGCCTCGTCGGCGGCAGCGGTCACCGTCCGCGTCTCCTCCAGCACGCGGTCGAACTGGTTCTCGGTGAGCGCGACCGGAGGCAGCGTGTCCTCGAGGCTCGTCGGCGTGGGCTCCTCGGTCGCCGCGGGCGTCGAGGGGCCGCTCGGCCAGTACTGCGGCCCGCAGCCCGTGAGCGCCACGACCGCGACGATCGGCAGCGCGATCATGCCGAAGCGGCGGCGGCCGGTCGGCGCGGCGGTGCGCTCGGCCGTGCCGCGCGACCGGTCCGTCGTCGCATCCGTCTGCGGCTCGTCCGTCGCGTCCGTGGCCGCCTGCGAGCTGTCGGGGGCGTCGACGGCATCGGGGGCGATGACCGCGTCCGAGGCGCCTGTCGCGCCCGCGTCAGCCGTCGGCGCCTCGATCGCGCCCTGGGCGGGTCCGACCGCACCCCGCGGCGTGCCCTCCCGGGCGTCGCGCACGAGCGCACGGCGCTCCGCGCGGGTCAGCTCGCGGTGCGAGCGGCGCTGCGGACCGCGGCGCCGGCGGTGGCGGCGCAGCGCCAGCAGGAACAGCACGAGCGCCAGCGCGAGGAAGACGAGGCCCGCGGTGATGAGCGGCCCGAAGAGCGGGGTCTTGGCGTCGAAGGGCCACTCGACCCGCACGTCGGCAGGTGCGGCGGTGCCGGGCTCACCGGCGATCGCGATCGAGTACCCGACCGGCAGGTCGATCGAGAAGCTGACCTCGCCCTCGCCGGCGTGCTCCTCGATCCACATGTCGCTGCCCGCGAGCTGCGGCACGGCGTCGCTGCTGCCCGACTGCTCCGTGAGCGTGAGCGCATCCGACTCGTCGATGCCCGCGACGGCGTGCGCCGTCTCGCCCACCCAGCCGAGCACGTCGTGCTCGCGGCCGACGACGGCGGTGATCGGCCCGTCGCCGGTGATGACGACGCTCTGCCTGCCGTCGTGCGCGTTCATGGTCGTGCCGGGGATCACGAGGATCTGCGAGTCGGTGGCGGTGTCGAGCTGCGAGACGATCGACTCCGGCGGAGCCCAGATGGTGCGCTGTCCGATGCCGAGCCCGAGCAGCACGAGCGAGATCACGAGGCTCACGGCCGCGAGGATGTATCGCACGAGTCAGAGGTCCTTTCACGCTCACCGGCGGATCCGGCGGGCCGTCCGGGCAGGACGGCGCAGAGCGGGCAAGCCTCCAGGGTACCGGGAGGTCCTGAGCCTGCCAACCCCGGCCGCGGGCGGGGCGGCAGGGGCGCCCGTCGGCGCGACCCTAGGATTGCCGATGTGAAGATCCGCAACGGTTTCCTGCTCGGCCTCGTCGGTGGCCTCGGCGTGCTGCTCGCGCTCGCCATCGGCGTCGCGGTGCAGCAGATCAGCACCGTGCTCGTGTGGGCCTTCGCCGGCATCTTCCTCGCGCTCGGCGTCGAGCCGGTCATCCAGTTCTTCATCCGCCGCGGCGTGCCCCGATGGGCTGCGGTGCTCGTGATCTTCGCGCTGATCCTCGGCATCGCGGTCGGTGCGACCTGGCTCATCGTGCCGACGATCGTCGCGCAGTTCGCGGTGCTCGTGCAGTCGATCGTCGCGGAGATCGAGGGCGGCGCATTCGAGAGCGTGCTCGAGTGGGTGCGCGAGACGTTCCCGCAGTTCGACGTCGACGGCTCGCTCCAGCAGCTGAGCGAGGCCCTGAGCGACTTCAACACCTGGTCGAGCCTGCCGCCCTGGGTCGCCGACATCGCCGCGGGCATCGTCGGCGGTGCGGTGCAGGTCGTGTTCGCCATCGGCGGCCTGCTCATCGTGCTCGTGCTGATGCTCTACTTCACGGGCTCGATGCCCGCGCTGAAGTCGGGCATGTACCGGCTCGTGCCGGCGTCGTCGCGGCCCAAGTTCATCGAGATCGCCGAGCAGATCATGCGGTCGGTCGGCCGCTTCGTGCTCGGCCAGGGCGCGCTCGGCCTGCTCAACGGCGTGCTGTCGTTCATCGTGCTGTCGATCGTCGGCTCCGAGCTCGCGGGCGTCTACGCGGTGATCGCGCTCATCGCCTCCACGATCCCGCTCGTCGGCACGATCTCGGCCTCGGTGGTCATCTCGCTGCTCGTGCTGCTGCTCGACGGGCCCCAGACCGCGCTGCCCGTGGCCATCTGGTACCTCATCTACATGCAGCTCGAGGCCTACGTCATCAGCCCGCAGATCATGAACCGCGCGGTCAAGGTGCCGGGCGTCGTCGTCGTGCTGGCCGCCCTCATCGGCGGCACGCTGCTCGGCATCCTGGGCGCGCTCGTCGCGATCCCGATCGCGGCGGCGATCCAGCTGATCCTGAAGGAAGTCGTCATCCCCCGGCAGGACTCGAAGTAGCCCAGCCGGCGCGACCCTAGACGGGCCAGTGCGTCGGCAGCGGCGCCGCGGCGGGGTTGGCGCGCGCGACGATCTCGTCGAGCACGCGCCGCACCTGGTTCTCGCCCACCCACAGGTGCTTGCCGCCCTCGACGGCGACGATCTCGGCCTCCGGCACGACCGAGAAGCGCTCGCGCGCCTCGGCCGGCTGCAGGTAGTCGTCGAGCTCCGGCACGATCGCCGTCATCCGCTTGCCGGATCCGGCCCAGGCGCGCAGCTCCTGCTCGCTCGTGCGGTGCAGCGGCGGCGACAGCAGCAGCGCGCCGACGGCGCTCGACTCGCGGCCGTGCTTGAGCGCGACCTCGGTGCCGAACGACCAGCCGAGCAGCCACGGCGACGGCAGCGCGCGCTCGGCCACGAGCCCGAGGGCGGCGGCGAGGTCGTAGCGCTCGTCGTCACCGCCGTCGAACTCCCCCTCGCTGCGGCCGCGCGGGCTCTCGACGCCGCGGAAGTTGAAGCGCAGCACCGCGAGGTCGGCGAGCGCGGGGAGCCGGAGCGCGGCCTTCCGCAGCACGTGCGAGTCCATGAAGCCGTGGTGGGTCGGCAGCGGGTGCAGGCAGACGAGGGTCGCGACCGGATCGCGCTCGAGCGGCAGCGCCAGCTCGCCGACGAGCGTGAGGCCGTCGAGCGTGTGCAGCTCGATCTCCTCGCGCCGTGCGGGCAGCTCGGCGCCGGAGCGGATCTCGATGGTCTCCGTCACGTCATCTCCTGTCTCGCCCTCCCGGGCATCCGAACGCGGGTGCGGTCAGCGCGCGCGCCAGCACCCGGTGTGCCAGTGGCGCCGATCCTCGAGCGCGCGCTCGTCGCCGAAGATCGAGTCGGCGCGCCACACCACGACGTGCGCGACGCCCGCCGGCACCGTGCCGCCGCAGCCGGGGCACGCGTACTCCTTCGCCGCGTTGCGCGGCGAGATCGGCTGCACGTGCCACTCCGCTCCCGCACGATGCTCGGTGCGGGCCGCGCCATGCATCAGGCGGTCGACGTCGAGCGGCACGTGGGGCTGCGCGCGACGCTTGGGCCGCCGCGCGGCCACCTCAGTACCAGCCGACAGACTCTGAGTGGCCCCAGGCGCCGCAGGGCGTGCCGTAGCGGCCGGCGATGTAGCCGAGGCCCCAGCTGATCTGGGTGATGGGGTTGGTCTGCCAGTCGGCGCCCGCGGTCGCCATCTTCGAACCGGGCAGGGCCTGCGGGATGCCGTAGGCGCCGCTCGAGCGGTTCTGCGCGTAGACGTTCCAGTTCGACTCGCGCTGCCACAGGTTGTAGAGGCACGAGTACTGGTCCTCGCCCCATCCGCGCGCCAGCACCATCTGTCGGGCCGCGGCCTGGGCGCTGCCGGGGTTCGGCGCCGCGACGGCGGGGATCGCGATCGACGCCGCGCGCGGGGCGCTCGCGGCAGCGGGTGCGGCGGCGGCTGCCGGTGCGGCGGCGGGTGCCGGCTCGGGCGTCGGCGTCGGCGTCGGGGTCGGCGTGTGCACCACGATCTCGTCGCGGACGAGGGAGGCCTGCGAGCCGGTGATCGCGTCGACGGCCTGGCCGGCGCGGGGCTGGCTCGGCAGCGACGCGGGCTCGGCCATCACCTCGGAGCCAGGGCTCGCGGCGACGGAGACGAGCACGAAGCCCGCCGCGGCCACGAGCGACACCCCGGAGAGCACGCCGCGCGTGCGCGTCGAGCGCGCGGAAGCGGAGTGGGACCTGGTGAACACGAGAATCGACGTTATCACGGAATGGTAACGACGCCCAGGGTCGAGCCCTGGCGGCGGAGGCCCGCAGCGGTCAGCGGACCGCCAGCATGAGGCTCACGACGGTGTCGAACAGCTGGTCGACCTCGTCCTCGTCGTAGCCGCCGAACTGGGCGTCGAACTGCGCCGTGCGCACCTCGCGCACCGTCATGTCCGGCCCGTCCTCGAGGTAGTCGGCGATCTTCGCGGCGAAGCGGTCGACCTCCAGCACCCGGTAGCCGCGCGAGATGCGGCTGACGCGGCGGAAGCGCTCGCCGTCGGGGCGCTTGAGCGTCTCGAGCGCCTGCTGCGCCCGGTCCCGCACCTTCGCGTACCAGGCGTCCTCGCCGTGCTCGACGACGCCGCGCTCGTGCTCGCGGCGCGCGAAGGCCTCCTCGAGCCGCTCGAGCGCCGCGTCGACGTGGGCCGGCGAGTAGCCGCCCTTCTGCATCGTGAAGCTCATGCGGCGGATGGTGGAGCTGTCGATCGCGGTCGCCGCGCGCGCGTCCGTGGCGTACGCGCGCCGAGCATCCTCGAGGAAGTCCTCGACCTGCTCGATGTCGTAGCCGGGCTGCGAGCGCTTTGCCCTCGGGAACGTGCTCATCGTCTCCATCATGCCAGCGGCAGCCTGGTCAGGCGTGCACCACCTGGAACAGGGCCATCATCACGACGGCGCTCGGGAGGATCGAGTCGAGCCGGTCGAGGAAGCCGCCGTGGCCGGGCAGGAACGAGCCGATGTCCTTGATGCCGAGGTCGCGCTTGATGATCGACTCGGCGAGGTCGCCGACCGTGGCGGCCGCGACGAGCAGCGCCGCGAGGACGAACCCGAACCACCACTCCTGCTGCAGCATCCACACCGAGAGCGCGATGCCGGTGATGGTCGCGAACAGGGCGCCGCCGGCGAGCCCCTCCCAGGTCTTGCCCGGGCTGATGCGGGGCGCGAGCTTGTGGCGGCCGAGCAGCACGCCGGCGGCGAGCGCGCCGGTGTCGATCACGGTCGTCATGATGATCATCGCGAGCGTCCACCACTGGCCGCCGTCCTGCGCGGTGAGCAGCACCGCGAAGCCGCCGAGCACCGCCACGTAGGCGATGCAGAGCGCTCCCCCGGCGATGTCGGCCGCGACGGCACGGACGCCGGTGCGGGTCCTGCGGTCGGCGAGCTCGAGCACCCGCGCGAGGGCGACCGCGGCGATCGCGCCGAGCGTCGACCACCACATGCCCGCGGCCCCGAGCACCCACGTGATCGGCAGGATCGCGCTGCCGAGCAGCACGAGCGGGATGCGCGGCACGTCGCGGCCGCCGAACCGCATCGCGCTCGCGAGCTCGTAGAGCGCGAAGCCGACGAGCACGGTCGCGAAGACCATGAACAGCGTCTTCACCCACAGCAGGCTCGCCAGCAGCACCACGCCCAGCACGACCGCCATGCCGGTCGCTGCCGCGAGGTCGCGGCCCGTGCGCTTGTTCACGCGCGCGCGGGTCGCCTCGATCTGGTCCCGCGCGGCGTGGATCTGCGCCTGGATCTGCGCCTCGATCTCGGCGGGGCTCCGATGCTCTCGTCGCACGCGTCGCCTCCCGACTCCTCGATCAGACCTCGAGGAGCTCGGACTCCTTCTTCTTCAGTGCGTCGTCGATGCCGTCGACGGCCTGCTTCGTCGCGGCCTCGAGCTCCTTGCCGGCGCGCGCGACCTCGTCGTCGCCGACCTCGGTCAGCTTGTCGAGGTCGCTGAGCGCCTGGCGACGGATGTTGCGGACGGCGACGCGGGCCTGCTCGGCCTTGTCCTTGACGATCTTGACGTAGTCGCGGCGGCGCTCCTCGGTGAGCTCCGGCATGACGACGCGGATGATCGCGCCGTCGTTCGACGGGCTGACGCCGAGGTGGGGCGCGGCGACGATCGCGCGCTCGATGTCCTTGAGCGCGCTCTTGTCGAACGGCGTGATGACGAGCGTGCGCGCGTCGGGCTGCTGGAAGCCCGCGAGCTGCACGAGCGGCGTCGGCGAGCCGTAGTACTCGACGAGCAGCTTCTGGAACAGCGCCGGGTTGGCCCTGCCCGCGCTGACCGTCTGGAAGTCGGCCTTCGCGACCTCGATCGACTGGGCCATCTTCTCCTTGGCCGAAGCCAGAACGTCGCTGATCACGTGGTTCCTTCCGTCGCTGCTGAGTGTATTGCGTGGGGCGGGCGTCAGGCGCGCACGAGCGTGCCGACGGGCTCGCCGAGGAGCGCGCGCTCGAGGGCGCGGTCGCCGTCCATGCCGAACACGCGCATGGGCATCCTGTTGTCCATGCAGAGGCTGAAGGCCGTCGAGTCGACGACCTTGAGGCCGCGGACGAGCGCGTCCTGGTAGGTGATCTCGTCGAAGCGCGTCGCCGTCGGGTCGTGCTTGGGGTCGGCCGAGTAGACGCCGTCGACGCCGTTCTTCGCGACCAGCACCTGGTCGGCGGTGATCTCGAGCGCGCGCTGCGCGGCGACGGTGTCGGTCGAGAAGTAGGGCAGGCCCGCGCCGGCGCCAAAGATGACGATGCGGCCCTTCTCGAGGTGGCGCTCGGCGCGGCGCGGGATGTACGGCTCGGCGACCTGCGTCATCTGGATGGCCGACTGCACGCGCGTCTCGGCGCCAGCCTGCTCGAGGAAGTCCTGCAGGGCGAGGGCGTTCATCACGGTGCCGAGCATGCCCATGTAGTCGGCGCGACCGCGCTCCATGCCGCGCTGGCTCAGCTCCGCGCCGCGGAAGAAGTTGCCGCCGCCGACGACGATCGCGATCTCGACGGTCTCCGCCGCATCCGCGATCTGCCGGGCGAAGGAGGCGACCGCGTCGGGGTTCACGCCGAGGCTGCCGGCGCCGAACGACTCGCCCGAGAGCTTCAGGAGGACTCGGCGTCGCGGCTGTGCTGTCATCGGGCGTCCTCCTGGGGGTCACGACCCGAGCGGGCCGTGCAGAAGCCTACCGTGCGCCGGTGGCGGGACTCGTCCCCCGCGGGCCGCTCCGCGCCTGCGGGACCGTCCGCGGACGCGAAGAGGGCCGGGGTCTCCCCCGGCCCTCATCGTGCGTTCGTGCCTACGCGCCGACCTTGAAGCGCGCGAAGCCGGTGACCGTGAGGCCGGCGGCCTCGAGCACCTTGGCGACGCTCTGCTTGTTGTCGCGTGCGTAGTCCTGGTCGAGCAGGACGATCTGCTTGAAGAAGCCGCTGATGCGACCCTCGATGATCTTCGGCATGGCGCCCTCGGGCTTGCCCTCGCCGCGTGCGATCTCGGTGACGAGCTCGCGCTCCTTCTCGACCGCATCCGCCGGCACCTCGTCGCGGGTGACGTAGGTGGGGTCGAACATGGCGATGTGCTGCGCCACGGCGCGAGCCGTGTCCGCGTCGTCGCCCGAGTAGGCCACCACGACGCCGACCTGCGGGGGCAGGTCCTTCGACGTGCGGTGCAGGTAGACGGCCTGCTGCTCGCCCTCGATGCGAGCGACCTTCGTCAGCTCGATCTTCTCGCCGAGCGTCGCGGCCTGCTGCTCGATGACGGTCTGCACCGTGCCGGACTCGGCCGGGGCGGCGAGCGCCGAAGCCAGGTCGGTGGCGCCGGCGGCCGCGACAGCGGCGACCACGCGGTCGGCGAGCGCGATGAACTTCTCGTTCTTCGCGACGAAGTCGGTCTCGCAGCCGATCGCGATCATCGTCGTCGCACCGTCGACGGCGGCGACGGCCACGAGGCCTTCGCTCGTCGAGCGGTCGGCGCGCTTCGCGTTGCCCTTCGCGCCCTTGAGGCGGAGGATCTCGGTGGCCTTCTCGACGTCGCCGCCGGCCTCCTCGAGGGCTGCCTTCGTGTCGCTCATGCCGGTGCCGAGCTGCTCGCGCAGCATCTTGAGGTCGGCGATGCTGATGGATGCCATCCGCTGCTCCTTACTTGGACTCGGGCGTCGTGTCGCCCTCGGTGGTCTCGGCGGGCTGCTCCTCGGCGACGGGCGCGTCGGCGGCCGGCTCCTCGGTGGCGGGCTCGTCGGCGACCGGTGCCTCGGCGGCCGGCTCCTCGGCCTGCGTCTCCTCGACGACCGGCGCGGCGGCCTCGGCCTCGTGCTGCTCGAGGAGCTCGCGCTCCCACTCAGCCATCGGCTCGGCAGCGGCGTCGCCACCACCGTGGCGCTGCATGAGGCCCTCAGCGGCAGCGTCGGCGACGATCTTCGTCAGCAGCGCGACGGAGCGGATCGCGTCGTCGTTGCCCGGGATCGGGTAGGCGACGTCGTCCGGGTCGCAGTTCGTGTCGAGGATGGCGATGATGGGGATGCCCAGCTTCTTCGCCTCGTCGACCGCGAGGTGCTCCTTGTTCGTGTCGACGATCCAGATCGCCGACGGCGTGCGCTGGAGGTTGCGGATGCCGCCGAGCGACTTCTGCAGCTTCAGGAGCTCGCGCTTCTTGAGCAGCAGCTCCTTCTTCGTGTAGCCCTGCGTGGTGTCCTCGAAGTCGAGCTCCTCGAGCTCCTTCATGCGGCTCAGGCGCTTCGAGACCGTGTTGAAGTTGGTGAGGAGGCCACCGAGCCAGCGCTGGTTGACGTAGGGCTGGCCCACGCGCGTCGCCTGCTCGGCGATCGACTCCTGCGCCTGCTTCTTCGTGCCCACGAAGAGCACCGAGCCGCCGTGCGAGACGGTCTCCTTGACGAAGTCGTACGCCTTGTCGATGTAGGCGAGCGACTGCTGCAGGTCGATGATGTAGATGCCCGAGCGCTCCGTGAAGATGAAGCGCTTCATCTTGGGGTTCCAACGACGGGTCTGGTGCCCGAAGTGGACGCCGCTGTCGAGCAGCTGGCGAGTCGTGACGACGGCCATGGCCGCCTCCTTCTTCTGTTCTGGTTGCCGGCGCGACCGGGTGGTCGAGCCCCTGGCGCCCTGACGCACCACCACCAGGCGCGCGAGCGAGCTCGAGCAGCTGGACCGAAGGGGGTGTCGTCGCGACGGGCGCGCGAAGTCATCGCATGAGCGATGCCCTCCCACGATACACGCTCGGGGGCCCTGCTCGCGGACGCCCGCTCTCCACCGCTCGCCTCGCGCGGCGCACGCGCGCGGCGGCCGCCCGGGCACCATGCGGGGCATGCGCATCCTCGCGGTCCTGCTGGCGGTCGCGGCCGGCACGTGGGCCTGGCCGGTCTCGTCCGCCGCGTCGCCGCTCGACGTCGTGCGCGCGTTCGACCTGCCTGCGTCACCCTACGGCGCGGGCCACCGGGGCATCGACCTCAGGGCGTCCGCGGGGTCGGCGGTGGTGGCGCCGGACAGCGGCGTGGTGCGCTTCGCGGGACCGGTCGCGGGCCGGCCGGTCGTCTCGATCGAGCACGACGGCGGGCTCGTGTCGAGCTTCGAGCCGGTCGAGCCGTCGGTCGTCGCGGGCGCGCGCGTCGAGCGCGGTGAGACCATCGGGCTGCTGCTCGCCGGCCACGGAGGCACATCCGGGCTGCACGCGCGGCTGCACCTCGGCGCGCGGCTGCGCGGCGCCTACGTCGATCCGCTGCCGCTCCTCGGCGTCGCCCGGCCGGTGCTGCTGCCGATGCGCGGCGCCGCGCCGGGCCCGGCGTCGGGTTCGGCGTCGGGCTCAGGCTCGCGGATGCGCGCCGCGGTACGCCTCGGCGAGCCGCTCGAGCGAGACGTGCGTGTAGATCTGGGTGGTGCCGAGGCTCGCGTGCCCGAGCAGCTCCTGCACCGCTCGCAGGTCGGCGCCGCCGTCGAGCAGGTGCGTGGCCGCCGTGTGGCGCAGCGTGTGCGGGCCGTGCGGGCCGGAGCCGGGGATCTCCTCGAGCAGCGCCGTGACGAGCTCGTGCACGCGCCGCTGGCCGAGCCGTCCGCCCCGGGCGCCGAGGAAGAGCGCCGGATGGGCGCGCTCGGCGTCGGCCAGCTGCGGGCGGCCGACGCGCATCCAGTCGAGCACCGCGTCGAGCGCTGGCCGCCCGAACGGCACGACGCGCTCCTTCGAGCCCTTGCCCGTCACGCGCACGGTGAGCCGCTCGAGGTCGACGTCGTCGACGTCGAGCCCGACGAGCTCGCTCACCCGCAGCGCGCTCGCGTAGAGCAGCTCGACGACGGCGAGGTCACGGAGCGCCACGGGGTCACCCTCCCCCGCGGCGGCGGCGAGCGAGCCGAGCACGCCGTCCATCACCTGGCGCGAGAGCACGCGCGGCAGGTGGCGGTCGCGCTTCGGCGTGCGCAGGCGTCCTGCGACGTCGGCGCCGCCGTGCGCGGCGATCCAGCGGCTCAGCCCGCGGGCGGCCGCGCTGCGGCGCGCGATCGTCGACTTGCCCATGCCGGCCTCCGAGCTCGCGTAGAGCCAGTCGCGGAGCACGTCGATGTCGAGCGCGGTGGCGTCCTCGAGGCCTGCGCCGTCGCAGTGCTCCGTGAGGCTGCGGAGGTCGCCCCGGTAGCCGCGCACCGTGTTCGCCGAGTACCCGCGCTCGCGCTCGAGGTGGTCGAGGTAGCCGTCGACGGCCTCGGCGATCTGCACGTCAGTCCGGCTTCCGGCTGAAGCGGTCGGCGCGCGTCTCGGGGTCGAGCGCGATCACCTGCTCGGCGAGCTGCAGCGAGATCGTCTCGCGGGTCGGGTGCGGCAGGGCTGGCACGACGGAGTGCGCGATGCTGTCGGCGTAGACCTCGATGAGGTTGAACGACTGCGTCGCGTCGATGCCGTGCATCGCGGGCGGCGGGCCGCCCAGGTCGTCGGCGTAGCTCGTGGCGCCGGCGAGCACGACCGGGATCTCGGCGAAGGTGCCGGAGCCGTTGATGTGGAGGTGGCCCGAGAGGATCGCGCGCACGTCGGCGCCGCCGATCGCCTCGGCGAGCAGCGCCTCGTCGCGGAACTCGAGCAGCCGCATGAGCTGGCCCCGGTACGCGAGCGGCGGGTGGTGCATCACGAGCACGGTGCCGAGCGGCGGCGGGTCGGCGAGCGCACCCGCCAGCCACGCGGCCTGCCCGTCGTCGAGGCCGCCGTGGTGCCAGCCCGGGAGGCTCGAGTCGAGCGCGACGATGCGGAGGCCCGCGACCTCGAGCACCGAGTCGAGCGGGTCGAGCGGCGCCCCCGGCAGTCCGAGCGACGCGCGCATCGGTGCGCGCTCGTCGTGGTTGCCGGCGGTCCAGACGATGGGCGCGCCGATGCCGGCGGCGACCGGCTCGAGGATCTCGCGGGCCAGCGCGTACGCCTCCGGCTCCCCCAGGTCGGCGACGTCGCCGGAGACGACGATGACGTCGGCGTCGGCCGCGGCGACGGCGAGCCGCTCGGCGGTGGCGCGCAGGTGCCCCTCGGTGTCGACGACGCCCGCGAGCGGCGCACCGCCCGCGAGCAGGTGGGTGTCGCTGAGGTGGGCGATCACCGCAGCCGGTTCCGGATGCATCCCGAGGGTCACGCGCCCAGGCTAGTCACGCCAGGGCGCCGCGCGGTGCCGCCTCGCCCGCGACGAGGACCCCGTCGACCCGACGGGACCCGGTGCACCGGGTCCCGTCCGGTGGAGCGGGTCCCGTCGGCTACTGGGTCACGATGACCGCACCCAGCCGCTGCCCCGCTCGACGGCCCGCCCGCCCAGCTCGAGCAGCGCGAGCGAGGCCGAGACGTCGGACGGCGCCATGCCGGTGCGGATCGCGAGCTCGTCGGCAGATCGCGGGGCGCGGGTGCTGAGCGCGTCGAGCACGCACATCTCGTCGCGCGACTCCCCGCCGAGCGGCGCGGGCTCCTCGCCCGGCCCCTCGACGAGCTCGACGATGTGCTCGGCGCGCTCCACGAGCACCGCGCCGTACTCGCGCAGCAGCCGGTGGCAGCCGGTGCTGCCGCCGGAGGTGACCGGCCCCGGCACCGCGCCGAGCGGACGGCCGAGCGCCGCTGCGTGCCCCGCGGTGTTGATCGAGCCCGACCGGCTGCCCGCCTCGACCACGACCGTGACGCTCGCGAGCGCCGCGATGAGCCGGTTGCGCGCGAGGAACCGCCAGCGGGTCGGCGGCACGCCGCTCGGCGCCTCGGCGATCACGCACGCGGTGTCGGCGACGCGCTGCAGCAGCTCGTCGTGCCCGGCCGGGTAGAACCGGTCGAGGCCGCCGGCCAGCACCGCGACGGTGACGCCGCCTGCCGCCATCGTGGCGCGATGCGCCGTGCCGTCGATCCCGTAGGCGCCGCCGGAGACGACGGCGTAGCGCCGGCCGACGAGGCCCGCCGCGAGCTGCCCGGTGACGAGCTCGCCGTAGCCGGACGAGGCGCGCGAGCCGACGAGCGCTGCCGACCGCTCGCACGCGGCGAGCGCTGCCGGGTCGCCGCGCATCCAGAGCGCCGCCGGGGCGTGCGGTCCGAGGTCGTCGAGCGCGTGCGGCCAGTGCTCGTCGGCTCGGGTCAGGAGCCGCTGACCGAAGGCGGCGCCCTGCGTGAAGGCGCCGAGGATCCGTTCGGCGGCGAGCCGCGGCTGCCAGCGCGCGATCCCCTGCGCGACGCCGCTCGCCGACTCCCGATCGTCGAGCTCCCGCACCCAGTCCGCGGCGGTCGCGCCGTCGATGAGCAGCTGCAGCGACCGCACGGGGCCGAGGCGCTCGCGCACGAGGCCGGCGACGCCGTCGCCCGGCTCGGGCAGCACCGTCCACGCGCCCGCCGCGAAGCGCTCGAGCACGTCGGCATCCGAGATGTCGGCCTTCCCATCCGGCAGCGTCGGCGTGACGGCTGCCCGCAGCCGTGCGAGGTCGATGCGGAAGGGGGTCATGCCGGGATCCCCTTCCGGAGCGAGAGCGCTCGACCGATGTGCGTCCGCGTCGGGCCGGCGACGCCGTCGAGGTCGGCAGCGGTCCACGCCACGCGGATCGCGCGGTCCATGCCGCGCATCGTCAGGGCGCCGCGCTCGACGGCGCGCTCGAGCGGCTCGAGGAGGGCGCGGTCGAGCGGGAGGTTGCGGCGCAGCCACGGCCCGGGCACGTGGCCCATCGCCGTCCAGCCGGTGCCGGCGAGGCGCTGCGCCGCGCGCTCCCGTGCCGCCGCGACCCGGGCGGACGCCTCCGCGGTCGTGCGACGGGCACCGTCGGCCCCCGGCGCGACCCGGTCGACCCGCACCTGCAGGTCGACGCGGTCGAGCAGCGGACCCGAGAGCCTGCCGAAGTACCGACGGCGCTGCTGCGGCGCGCACGTGCACTCCCCGGAGCCGAAGAGGCCGCACGGGCAGGGGTTCGCGGCGAGCAGGAGCTGGAACCGAGCGGGGAAGGTCGCGACCCCGATCGCTCGGTGGATCGTGATCGTGCCGGACTCGAGCGGCTGCCGCAGCATGTCGAGCACCGCCCGTGGGAACTCGGGAGCCTCGTCGAGGAAGAGCACCCCGTGGGTCGCCCGCGCCGCCGCACCCGGGCGGATCGCGCCGGAGCCGCCGCCGATGAGCGACACGGCGGTGGCGGAGTGGTGCGGATGCTCGAACGGCGGCAGGACGTCGAGGGTCGAGGGCGGCGGCTCGCCCGCGAGCGAGCGCAGCGACGCGACCTGGAGCGCGGCGTCGGTGTCGAGCGCCGGCAGGATGCCCGGGAGCCGCATGGCGAGCATCGTCTTCCCCGCGCCGGGCGGGCCGACCATCATCAGGTGGTGCGCGCCGGCGGCCGCGATCTCGAGCGCCTGCACGGCATCTCGGTTGCCGACCACGTCGGCGAGGTCGAGGTCGGCGTGCATCCGAGGCACCGCGGCGGGCGCCGGCACGGCGTCGACCGGCTCGGGATCGAGCTCGGCGCCCAGCAGCGCCGCGGCATGCGCGAGGCTCGGCGCGCCGAGCACGCGGATGCCCTCGACGAGCGACGCCTCGCCGACCGACCCGGTCGGCACGACGATGCGCGTGCGTCCCTCCTCCGCGGCGGCTCGGGCGAGCGGCAGGGTGCCCGTCACGGGTCGCAGCCGTCCGTCGAGGCCCAGCTCGCCGATGAGCGCGGTCTCGCCGTCGTCCGGCGGCACGACGCCCGTGGCCCGCAGCACCGCAATGGCGATCGCGAGGTCGAAGTGCGTGCCCGCCTTCGGCAGCGACGCGGGCGTGAGGTTGATGACCACGCGCCCGCTCGGCGCCGCGATGCCCATGCGGGCGATCGCGCTCCACGTGCGGTGCTGCGCCTGGCGCACCGCCTGATCGGGCAGCCCGACGATGAAGACCGCGGGCAGCCCGGACGCCGCGTGCACCTCGATCTGCACGCTGATGCCGGCGAGTCCCTGCAGCGCGATGCACGCCGCCCGGCCGAAGCCGCTCACTGGATGCCCCGTAGGTGCTCGACCCGCCACGAGCCCGCGCGGGGCGCGACGATGCCGACCGCATCCATCCGGATGGGGCCGCGGTGCGGCCGCTCCTGCAGCCACAGCCCCGCGAGGGTGCGCAGCCGCCGGACCTTCGCGGGCGTGATCGCCTCGAACGGATGGCCGTGGGCGAGCCCGCGCCGGGTCTTCACCTCGACGAAGACGAGCGTGTCGCCGTCGAGCGCGACGATGTCGAGCTCGCCGTAGGCACAGCGCCAGCGCCGCTCGACGATGCGCATCCCGGCGCGCTCGAGGTGCACGCTCGCCGCGGCCTCGCCGTCGAGGCCCAGCTGGTCCTTCGCTCGCATGGGCGCATGGAAGCGCAGCGAGCCGCCCGTCGGTGCGGGCTCGGGCACCGCCTGTGGAGAACGCAGATGGGCCCTACCGCCGGCCGGGGCCGCGGTGCCACGCTGGGCGCATGGAGATCGCGTGGACGCCCGAGCTCAGGCGGCTGCTCAGCGGCGGCGTGCACATCGCGCTCGACGGCGACGAGGCGGCCGCGATCGACGACGTGCTGCGGCAGCTGCGCGAGGCGGGCATCGAGCCGGACCGCGAGCAGGCGGCCACGATGGTGCGCGAGGAGCGCTCCAAGCGCACCGAGAGCTGACGCGTGCGCGCGTCACCGCGCCGCAGTCGGAGGCGGATCCTCGGCGGGCTGCTGCTCGCCGCGCTCTCGATCGCGGCGGTGATCGCGATCGACCCGGCCGAGGGCGGGCTGCCGGGCACCGTGCGCGTGTGGGCGATCGGGACGTTCGTCGCCGGGCTCGTGGTGACCGTCACCGGCGCGCTGCCGTCGGCGCCGGCGGGCGCGGACGCCCGCCCGCGGCCGCGGCTGCGCGGCGTGCTGCTCGCCGGCACCGCGGCGTTCGTGGTGACGCTGAAGGTGGGCGTCGACCGGGAGTCCAGCTGGCTCACCGTCCTGCTCGGCACGTCGCTGATGACCGTCGGCGTCGCCGATGTCGTGGCCGAGCACCGACGCGCGCGGACCGCCGCCGACTCGGCGTGAGCCGCGCGGGGCTACTCCTCGATCGCGAGGTCCTTCGGCAGCTCGAGGTCGCGGGAGGCGAGCTCCTCGACGTTCACGTCCTTAAACGTGAGCACCCGCGCCGACTTGATGAAGCGGTCGGAGCGGTAGATGTCCCACACCCAGACGTCGGTCAGCTCGAGCTCGAAGTAGAAGTCCGTGCCCGCATCGTGGCGGGTGACCTTCACGTCGTTGGCCAGGTAGAAGCGTCGCTCGGTCTCGACGACGTGCTTGAACATGCCGACGACGTCGCGGTACTCCTTGAAGAGGGCCAGCTCGACCTCGCGGTCGTAGTCCTCGATGTCCTCGGGTTCCACGGTGCCATCCTATGGCCCCCGTGCGGGCGCCCCGTCTGCACGGCCGATCAGGAGAGCAGGTGTGCGCCGTGACCATCGACGTCGTGTTCCTCCACGGTGCCGGCGCGGGTGCCTTCGACGAGGACGCGGCCCTCGCCGACAGCCTCGCGCGTCACCTGGGCTCCGGCTTCTCGGTCTCGGTCCCGCGCCTGCCGGAGGACGACCCCGACGACGAGCGGTGGCTCGACGCGATCGGCGCGGCGATCGATGCGGCATCCGAGCCGGTCGTGCTCGTGGGTCACTCGATCGGCGGCTACCTGCTGGTCAAGCACCTCGCGCTCCGGCCCAGGCCCCGTGCGGTCGCCGCCATCTGCCTCATCGCCGCACCGTTCCCGGGCGCCGATCCGGCGTGGACGTTCGACGGGTTCGACCTGCCGGACGACCTCGACCGGCGGCTGCCCGCGGATGTGCCGGTGCTCCTGTGCGCGAGCGAGGACGACGAGACGGTGCCGTTCGCCCACCGCGCCCGCTACGCCGCCGCGATCCCCCGGGCCACGACGCGGACGACGACGGGAGGGCACCAGCTGGGCGACGACCTGCGCGTCGTCGCCGAGGGCATCCGCGCGGCGCTCAGCCTGTGAAGCGCAGCGCGTGCAGCGCAGCGCGCGAGGCTCAGTCCTCGACGGGCGCCGCGCCCGGCGCGTGCAGCCACGACCGTCGGTGCAGCGCGCTCGGGCCCAGCTCGGCGATCGCAGCCATGTGGGCGGCGGAGCCGTAGCCCTTGTTCGACACCCAGCCGTAGCCCGGGTGCACGTCGTCCCACTCGATCATCCGGCCGTCGCGCTCGACCTTCGCCACGAGCGCCGCGCCCGAGACGGATGCGCAGTCGCGGTCGGCCTTGGCGCGCAGGATCGTGCGCACGGGCCGCCGCAGCGCCGGCGCGAGCCAGTCGTGGATGCCGTCGAGCAGGATCGCGGCGGCGGGCACGTCGATGCCCGCCTCGTGCAGGGCGACGAGCGCGCGCCGGCCGGCGAGCCCGAGCGCCACCTGGATGCCGAGCTCGTCGATCTCGTCGTTCGTGGCGTGGCCGACGGCGCTCACGCCCCACGTGCGCACGAGCGGCGCCGTCGCGGTGCGGCGCGGCTCCGTCATCGTCTTCGAGTCGCGCAGGTGCTCCGGCCAGTCCCCGCAGTCGGCCTGCAGCGCGAGCGCGCCGACGCTCACCGGGCCGGCGAGCGCGCCCCTGCCGACCTCATCCATGCCGATGACGAGCGGCGTCTGGGTCCACAGCGTGCGCTCGACCTCGAGCGTCGGCAGGGCGGGCATCAGCCGGCGACGGCGACCGGCAGCAGCTGCTCCGCGGGAGCGCTCTGCGGCTCGACACCGATGAAGGAGGGCTCGTAGCCGTCCAGCCAGGTCCAGCGCTCGAGCGGCCACGACACGAGCACGGCCCGGCCGACGATCGACGCGATGGGCACGAAGCCGCCGCCCGGCGCGTCCATGTGCGCGCGGGAGTCACCCGAGTGGTTGCGGTTGTCGCCGAGCACCCAGACGTGGCCCTCGGGCACGGTGACGTCGAAGGGCACCGAGCTCGCGGGCTGGCCGGCGGCGTCGAGGTGCACGTAGGGCTCGTCGATCGGCACGCCGTTGATCGTCAGCTGGCCGAAGTCGTTGCAGCACTGCACGCGGTCGCCCGGGAGCCCGATGACGCGCTTGATGAGGTAGCCGTGCTCGTCCTCGGGGGCGAGGCCCACGAAGGTCAGGAACCAGTCGATCGCGCCGAAGACGCCGGACTCGGGCTCGGGCGTCGGCTCGGGCAGCCAGCCGCCCGGGTCCTCGAAGACGACGACATCGCCCCGCTCGGCGGCGACGACCGAGGGCGTCAGCAGGCTGACGATGATGCGGTCGTCGACCTGGAGCGTCTCGTTCATCGACTCGGACGGGATCCAGAACGGCCGGATCAGGAACGTCTTCACGAGGAAGGAGATCAGCAGCGCGATGAGGAAGATGACCACCAGGTCGCGCAGGAACAGCAGGAAGCCACGGCCACCGGACCGCTGCTCGCGGCCCGCTGCGCCAGTCTCCACCGTCTCCGTCATCCCTCGACCCTTCGCCTCGGCAAGTCTAGGCGCGCGCGTGCGCCGCCCCGTCGCCGCCGCGACGCATCGGGTCACGATTCGGCGACGAACGCAGAACGGGGCCGGCATGATGCCGGCCCCGTTCTGGTGCGATCAGGAGAAGTCGCGCTTCTCGCGGATCTTCGCAGCCTTGCCCCGCAGGCCGCGGAGGTAGTAGAGCTTCGCACGGCGGACGTCGCCGCGGCTCACGAGCTCGATGTGGTCGATGACCGGGGAGTGCACGGGGAACGTGCGCTCGACGCCGACCTGGAACGAGACCTTGCGGACCGTGAAGGTCTCGCGCACGCCGTGGCCCTGGCGGCCGATGACGACGCCCTGGAAGATCTGCACGCGCGAGCGCGAGCCCTCGATGATGTTGACGTGGACCTTGACGTTGTCGCCGGGTCGGAAGTCGGGGACGTCGGAACGGAGGCTGACGGCATCGACCTTGTCGAGGATGTGCATGGCGGTATCGCTCTCTGCAGCCGCCACAGGTCGGCCGCGAATGAATGGAAGGATCAGGGGGTTCTTGCTCGGTGCCCGCCGCTCCCCTGTGGCAGAGGAAATGTGGCAGAGGCCGCACGGAGGCGGTGACTGCGTGTGGCACCAACGGACCATCTTGCCATACCGCGGCGGCGCGCGCCAACGCGCGCGGGCCCGCTAGCGGCGCGGGTCGTCGTCGATGCTGATGATCCGGCCGGCCTGCGGTCCGTCGACGGGCTCGAACGTCGCGTCGGCCTGACGCGCGCGCTGCTCGAGCAGCGGCGACTGCAGGTCGTTCACGGCGCGCTCGACGCGGGCGCGGGTCTCGCGACCGAGCTCGAGCACCTGCAGCCACGCGATCACGGCGCCCCCGAGGACGACCGCCAGGATGCCGATCGAGGTCAGCGACTGGGATGCCGTGAGCCAGCCGTCGCCGAACCACGCGGTGAGCGCGCTGCCGGTGCGCCCGCCGCCGGAGTCGACGACGGTGAAGCCGAGGAGCGCGATGACGAGCAGCCAGGGGCCGACGAGGCGCAGGTCGCGCCACTGGACGGCGCGGGGCCGGCGCACCTCCTTGCGGGCGACGGTCAGGCCGACGACGACGCCGATGAGCACCGCGAGCCCGGGGCCGAGCAGCGCCTGCAGCAGCAGCCAGTCGCCCAGCGGCGCACCCGCGAAGGCGCGGCCGAACATGATCCAGGCGGGCAGCACCACGATCGCGGCGATCATCGCCCAGAAGAAGCCTCGCAGCGCCCAGTGCCGTGCACCGGGGCGCGAGCCTGCCGACGTGCCTGCGGTCCCTGCCATGCCATCGAGGCTAACCGGCCGAGCCGATGGGCGCCCGGATGTTCGCTCAGGGCTGGCGGGACGCCGTGCGCTCCGCGCCGTCGCCGTCCGGCAGCAGATCGGGCCGCACGCGACGGGTGCGCTCGAGCGCCTGCTCACGGCGCCAGGCGGCGACCGCGGCGTGGTTGCCGCCGTGCAGCACCCCGGGCACCTCGAGGCCGCGCCACACGCGCGGCTTCGTGTACGAGGGGTGCTCGAGCAGGCCGCTCTCGTGGCTCTCCTCGACGAGGCTCTCGGGGTTGCCGACGACGCCCGGCACGAGCCGGCCGATCGCCTCGATCATCGCCATCGCGGCGACCTCGCCGCCGTTGAGCACGTAGTCGCCGAGGCTCACCTCGAGCACGCGCGCCCGCGTGGCCACGTGCTCGACGACGCGCGCGTCGATGCCCTCGTAGCGGCCGCACGCGAAGACGATGCGGCGCTCGGCCGCGAGCTCGCGCGCGAGCGACTGGGTGAACGGGGTGCCGGCGGGCGTCGTGAAGACGACCACCGCGTCCGACGTGCCTGCCGCGTCCTCGTCCGGTCCGAGCAGCGCGTCGAAGGCCTCGCCCCACGGCTCGGGCTTCATGACCATGCCGGCGCCGCCGCCGTAGGGCGTGTCGTCGACCGTGCGGTGGCGGTCGTGCGTCCACTGCCGGAGGTCGTGCACGCCGAGCTCGAGCACACCGTCGCGGCGCGCCTTGCCCAGCAGCGAGACGTCGAGGACGCCGAAGAACTCGGGGAAGATCGTGACGATGTCGAAGCGCACGGCCTAGGCCCGGTCGGCGGGCGCGTCGCCTGCGGATGCGTCGTCGTCCGCGGGTGCCTCGGGTGCGCCGTCCGCGGTCGCGTCGTCGATGACCGCCGCGTCGGCCGTCGCCTCGTCGGCGGTGGCCTCGTCGGCGGTCGCCTCGTCGGCGGTCGCCTCGTCAGCGGTGGCCTCGGCCTGCTCGTCGGGCGTCTCGAGATCCTCGAGCAGCCCGGGCGGCGGGGTCACGACGATGCGCCCGGCGCGGAGGTCGACCTCCGGCACGATCGCCTTGACGAACGGCACCATCGTCTCGGTGCCGTCGATGTCGATGATGAGCATGTCCTGCGCGGGCATCGGGTCGACGCGCACGACGCGGCCGATGCGGGCGCCGTCGCGGATGACGTCGAGGCCGGCCAGCTGGTGCACGTACCAGGCGTCGGGCTCCGTCGAGACCTCGGTGGCGTCCTGATCGATCCAGAGCACCGCCTTGACGAGCGACTCCGCCTCGGTGCGGTCGGTGACGCCGGCGAAGAATGCGACGGGCGTGCCGTTGTAGACGCGCAGCTCGAGCAGCTCGAGGGTCTTGCCGTGCCACTTCGACGACGTGGGCACCTGCAGCGTGAACGTCGCGCCGGGCGTGAAGCGCCGCGCGGGGTCGTCGGTGTAGAGCTCGACCTTGATCGCGCCCTTCAGCCCATGGGCGCGCGTGAGCCGGCCGACGCGCAGCTGGGTGCGAGCGGGCACGGCGGGCCTAGCGATCGGTGTCCACCACGTCCACGCGGACGCGGCGCCCCCCGGGCAGCGCACCGATCACGGTGCGCAGCGCGCCGGCCGTGCGGCCGCCGCGCCCGATGACGCGGCCGAGGTCCTCGGGGTGCACGCGCACCTCGAGGACCTCGCCGCGCTGCGTGTCGCGCGCGCCGACGCGCACGTCGTCGGGGCGATCGACGATCCCCTTGACGAGGTGCTCGAGGGCGTCGCGCAGCATGCTCAGGACTCGGTCGACTCGGCCTCGGCGGCGGCGGGCGCCTCCTCGGCAGCCGCGGCCGGAGCCTCGGCGGGCTTCTCGGCCTTGGGCTTCAGCACCGGCTTCTTGAGCTCGTCGGCGACGAACGCCTTCTTGCCCTCCGGCTGCTTGACCTGGCTCTCGGTCGGGCCCTCGCCCGTGAAGCGACCCCAGTCGCCCGTGAGCTTGAGGAGTGCCTGCACCTGCTCGGTCGGCTGCGCGCCGACGCCGAGCCAGTACTGGGCGCGCTCGCTGTCGATCTCGATCAGCGACGGGTTCAGCGTCGGGTGGTACTTGCCGATCTCCTCGATCACGCGGCCGTCGCGCTTGGTGCGCGAGTCGGCCACGACGACGCGGTAGAAGGGTGCGCGAATCTTGCCGAAGCGCTTCAGACGGATCTTGACTGCCACAGTTCTCCTGCTTTGTGTTCTCGTGTTGCACCGCGGCCTGCGCACGTGGGATATGCGCGGCCCGCAAAGCTCGGTGAGCATCCGCGCGCCGGATAGAGGGTCGGGCGCGTGCTCGACCCCCTATTCTGGCACACCGCGGGGCGACGTGCGCGCCATCCAGCGGCACGGCCCTACGCTCGACCCATGGACTTCGCATCCTCCAGGCGCTCGACGCTCGGCGTCGAGTGGGAGCTGGCGCTCGTGGACCCCCAGTCGGGCGAGATGGTGCCCCGGGCCAAGGAGCTGCTCACCGCGATCGACGATCCGCGGTTCGACAAGGAGTTCCTCACCGGGATGATCGAGCTCATCACGGGCGTGCACACCACGACGGATGCGGCGGTCGACGAGCTGCGCGAGATGCGCGACGTCGCCGTGGCGGCCGCCGAGCGCCTCGGCGTCGCGATCGTCGGCACGGGCACGCACCCGACGAGCCGCTGGCGCGAGCAGGAGCAGGCCGACGACGCCCGCTACCGCCGCGTGGTGCAGAAGGCCGGGGACTGGGGACGTCGGCTCATCATCTTCGGCGTGCACAACCACGTCGGCATCGAGCAGCGCGAGAAGGTCGTGCCGCTGCTGCGCACGATGCTCGACCGGCTGCCGCTCATCCTCGCGCTCTCGGCGTCGAGCCCGTTCTGGCAGGGCCTCGACACCGGCTTCGCCTCGCACCGCACGATGCTCTTCCAGCAGCTGCCGACCGGCGGGCTGCCGCCGATGCTCGTCGACTGGGCGGAGTACGAGCGCACGCTCTCGGACATGCTCGCCGCCGGCGTCATCGACGAGCTCGGCGAGCTGCGCTGGGACGTGCGCCCCTCCCCCTCGATCGGCACGCTCGAGGTGCGCGTCGCCGACGGCGCCCCGTCGATCGACGACCTCGCGGCCGTGACCGCGCTCACCCACTGCCTCATCGAGGAGGCCTCGCGGGCGCTCGACGACGGCGCGCCGCAGCACCACCTGCCCTACTGGCTCGTGCGCGAGAACAAGTGGCGCGCGGCGCGCGACGGCCTCGGCGCGACCGTGATCGTCGACGAGCAGGGCACGCTGCAGAACGCCCGCGACGCGATCGCGGAGGCGGCCGACCGGCTGCGCCCGATCGCCGAGGACCTCGGCGCCGCCCGGTCGCTCGCGACCGTCGAGCGGGTGCTCGACGGGGGCGGCTCGGCGGCCCGGCAGCGCGCGGCGTTCGAGCGCGGCGGCCACGAGGCGGTGCTCGCCGAGCTCATCGAGGCGATGCGCGCCTAGTCGCGCGACCCTCGGGGACCGCGCGAGTCCGATCGGGCTGCGCCACGACCCGGCCCCGTGGGGAGCCCGGTGGGCGGCGCAGCCACATCGAGCGCAGGCTCGTCCGGGCGGGTCCGGCCGCTCGCTACCCGTTCTTGCGGTCGCGCCACTCGAGGAAGGCCGGCACCCGGTCGAGCGCGTAGCCGTCGGGGCCGTCGTCGCCCGAGAGCGGGATCGTGAGCAGCCGCGTGCCCGCGGCGTGCAGCGCGTCGAGGCGCTCGAAGCCCACGCCGCCGATGCCGTCGCGCACGCTCGCGCCGTTCGAGATCTCGATCTCGGCGACGTCGCGGCCGATCGCCTCGCAGTGCCCGCGCAGCACGTCGAGCTTCTGCGACAGCTCGTCGGGCCCCACGAAGGAGTGCCAGATGTCGCCGTGCCGCGCGACGAGCGGCAGCGTCTTCCGCTCACCCTTGCCGCCGATGAGGATCGGCATGCGGCCGAGCGGCGGCGGGTTCAGCTGGTCCCAGCGGGCGCGGATGCGCGGCAGGGCCTCGGCGAGCGCGTCGAGCCGCGTCCCGACCGTGCCGAAGTCGTAGCCGTAGTCGATGTAGTCGCGCTCGAACCATCCCGAGCCGATGCCGAAGACGAAGCGGCCGCCGGAGATGTGGTCGATCGTGCGGGCGACGTCGGCGAGCAGGTCGGGGTTGCGGTACGAGTTGCAGAAGACGAGCGGGCCGATCTGCACGCGCTCGGTCGCGACCGCCCACGCGGCGAGCTGCGTCGTCGACTCGAAGTGCACGCCCTCCGGATCGCCCGAGAGCGGGAAGAAGTGGTCCCAGCCGAAGACGGCGTCGACGCCCATGTCCTCGAGCCGGCGCGCGGCGTCGATCGTGGCCTGCATGGGCGCGTGCTGCGGCGCGAGCTGCACGCCGATCCTCGTGGGTCGTTCCATCATGCGATCGACCCTACGCGGCTAGCCTGGGGCGGTGACCGCAACCCCCCTCGCCCCCATCGCCGAGCGCGCCCAGGCGCCCGCCACGCTGCCCGAGATCACCGCCGGCGCCCTGACGTGGCGCGCCGCGACCGTCGACGACGCGCCCGCGCTCGTCGCGCTCTACGGCGCCGTCGGCGACGCCGACCGCGAGCCGTACCGCGAGTCGCTCGAGGAGGTGCACGACGACCTGGCGGCGCCGTGGCGCAGCCTCGACACGGACTCGCTGCTCGGGTTCGATGCCGACGGCGAGCTGCGCGCATCCGGCTTCGTCAACACCGCGCCCGGCGACGTGCGCGCCGTGCGGGCGTTCGTCTTCGGCAACGTGCACCCGGAGCGCCGCGGCGAGGGCATCGGCACGCAGCTGCAGGCGTGGCTCATTGCGCGCGCCCGGCAGGTGCTGGCCGCCTCCGGCAAGGAGCTCCCCGCGCGCATCGCCACGTTCGCCGAGGACGACGCGCCCGAGTCGAAGCTGCGGCTCCACGAGCAGGGCGGCTTCGAGATCCGCCGCTGGTTCGCCGACCTCAAGCGGCCGATCGTCGACGGCGAGCCGGTGCCGGAGGTCGAGCTCTCGGGCTCGCTGCGGCTCGTGCCGTGGTCGGACGAGCTCGACGAGCCTGCGCGGCTCGCGCACAACGACGCCTTCCGCGACCACTGGGGCAGCGAGCCGCAGACGCGCGAGCAGTGGACGAACGGGCGCAGCGAGTTCGCGCCGACGTGGTCGTACCTGGTCGTCGACGACGCGCCCGACGTCGACGCGCTGCTCGCCGACCCGTCCACCGACGACGAGACGGCCGCGTCGCTGCGCGCCGGCGAGCCCCTCGTGGTCGGCTACCAGCTCGCGAGCCGCTACGAGGGCGACTTCGCGCTGCGCGGCTACTCGTTCGGCTACACCGACCTGCTCGGGGTGCGCCGCGCCTACCGCGGCCGCCGCGTGGCGGTCGTGGCGCTCGCCGCGGGCATCCGCGCCTTCGCCGCCGACGGCATGGATGCCGCGGTGCTCGACGTCGACACGGCGAGCCCGACGGGCGCCGACGGCCTCTACGCGCGGCTCGGCTACGTCAAGGTCTCCGGCTCGCACATGGCGTCCATCGAGCTCTGACCGGCCCTACCAGGGCAGCGAGCCCAGCGCCTCGGCGACCGGCGTCCCGCCGGCGTTGCAGCGGAGCGTGATGCCGCGCACGCCGCGGTGCGCGACCACCTCTGCGATGAGCCGCGCGACGGTCGCGCGCGGGATCTCCCCCGACTCCAGCGAGCCCGAAGGCTCGTCGAGCTCGATGCCGCCCTCCTCGTCGAGCGTGAGGGTGGAGGGCGCGAGGATCACCCAGTCGGCGCCGGAGGCGCGGATGGCCTCGTCGACGAGCGACTTCGCCTCGGCGTAGGTGTGGAACGGGTGGTCCTCGGCGACGCCGTGGTCCCGGTGGGAGCCGAAGTAGGAGACCATCACGAGCCGGGCGCCGCTGCGCTGCACCGCGTCGAGCACGCGCAGCGCCGCGTCGTGGTCGACGGCCCACGTGCGCTCGGCGGAGCCGCCGCCCGCGCCCGCCGACCAGACGACGACGTCGAAGCCCTTGACGAGCTCGTCGACGCCTTGCTGGTCGAGCTGCTCGAGGTCGGCGACGACGGGCTCCGCACCGGTCTCGGCGACGTCGCCGGCGTGGTCGGGGTTGCGGATGGCGCCGTGCACGGTGTGCTGGGCCGATGCGAGCATGCGCTGCGCGAGGAGGGCGATCTTGCCGTGTCCGCCGAGGACGAGGATGCGTGCCATGGCCGCAACGCTACGCGGGGCGCCTGGACGCGGCGCGTCAGTAGTAGACGGCGAGCCTGCCGCTCGGTCCGTCGACCATCTGCACGGGCGTGTCGAACACCCGCGACAGCACCTCGTCGGTGAGCACCTCGTCGGGCGTGCCGAACTCCACCACCTGGCCGTCCTTCACGGCGCAGATGCGGTCGGCGTAGTGCCCTGCGAAGTTGATGTCGTGCAGCACGATGACGATCGTGCGCCCCAGCTCCTCGGCGGCCCGGCGCAGGTGCTGCATCATCTGCACCGAGTGGCGCATGTCGAGGTTGTTGAGCGGCTCGTCGAGCAGCACGTACTCGGTGTCCTGCGCGAGCACCATCGCCACGTAGGCGCGCTGCCGCTGGCCGCCCGAGAGCTCGTCGAGGTAGCGGTGCTCGAGCTCGCGGAGGTCGACGAAGTCGATCGCGGCGCTCACGTGCCGCTCGTCCTCCGGCGTCAGGCGGCCGGGCGAGTGGGGGAAGCGGCCGAGCGCGACGAGCTGGCGGATGGTGAGGCGCGTGACGAAGTGGTTCTCCTGCCGCAGGATCGAGACGACGGTCGCGAGCCGCTTCGACGGCGTGCGCGTCACGTCGTGCCCCGCGATCTCGATGGAGCCCGCGTCGAGGCTCAGCAGCCTGCCCATCATCGTGAGCAGCGTCGACTTGCCGGCGCCGTTGGGGCCGACGAGCGCCGTGATGCCGCCACGCGGGATCTCCAGGTCGACCGGCCCGATCGACACCTCGCTGCCGTAGTCCTTCCGCACTCCTCGGAGCGTGATCACAGTCGGCCCTTCCTGAGGATGACGAAGAGGAACACGCTGCCGCCGATCAGCTCGATGATGATCGAGACGACGCCCTCCGCGTAGAACACGTGGCGCATGATGAAGTAGGCGCCGCTCAGCACGACGAAGCCGAGCAGCGCGGCGACCGGAAGGATGTACCGGTGGTCGTGCGTGTCGGCCGCCTGGTAGGCGAGGGTCGCGACGAGGAACCCGAGGAACACCATCGGCCCGACGAGCGCGGTCGAGACGGCCATCAGGATCGACACGAGCAGCAGCACGCGCATGACCTCGCCGCGGTGGTGCAGCCCGAGGCTGGTGCTCGCGTCGCGCCCGAGCGCGAGCACGTTCATCCGCCGCGACCGCATCCAGAGCAGCGCGGCCGCGACCACGACGAGCGGGATCGCGATCGGCAGGTAGTCGGCATCGGCGTTCGAGACGTTGCCGAAGAGCCGCGCGCTGAGCACGTCGAACTCGCTCGGCGAGAGCAGCCGTTGCATGAAGGCCGACACCGAGCCGAGCCCGCCGCCGATGACGATGCCGATGAGCAGCATGACCTGGAGGTTGCCGTAGCGGCCGGAGAGCAGCCAGCCGTAGAGCAGCAGCGCGAAGCCGACCATGAGCGCGACCTGCAGCACGAACTGCGGCACGCCCTGGAGGGCCACGACGCCGGCGATGCCGAGCATGTAGACGGAGGTGGTCTGCACCGCCACGTAGAGCGCCTCGAACCCCATGATCGACGGGGTGATGATGCGGTTGCTCGTCACGGTCTGGAAGCTCACGGTCGCGAACGCCTGGCAGACCGCGACGACGGCCATGACCGTGACGCTCGTGGCGCGCATCTCCGCGATCGTCCAGAAGCCGGCGGAGCCGATCGGCATGGGGTTGTCCCACGCGAGCAGGCCGAAGCCGAACACCAGCGCGAGCACGATGAGCGCGCCGAGCACGACCCAGTAGCGGCGGCGCGCGCGCCCGGCGAGCGGCCCGGAGGCGCGTGCGGCCGTCGGGGCAGCATCCGCCCGCGTCGCATCCGCATGCGTCGCAGCCGCTCGCGCGCCGTCCGCTGGCCCCTGGCGCACGACGTCAACCACGGCGACGCTGCCGCAGCAGGAGGGCGATGAACACGATGGCGCCGAGCACGCCGAGGATCAGCGACACCGGCACCTCGAACGGCGCGATGATCGTGCGGCCGAGCAGGTCGCACGCGGTCACGATCGCGATGCCGACGAGGCACACCCATGGGAGGTTGCTGCGCAGGTCGTCGCCGCGCACCATCGACACGATGTTCGGCACGATGAGGCCGAGGAACGGGAGGTTGCCGACGACGACGGTCACGACGCCGGTCGCGATCGCCACGAGCGCCGCGCCGAGCAGCACCACGCGCTGGTAGTTCAGACCGACGTTCGTGGCGACCTCCTCGCCGAGCCCCGCGAGCGTGAAGCGGTCGGCCACGACGAAGACCACGATCGCCACGACGGCGACGATCCAGAGCGGCTCGTACTGGCCGCGCAGCACCGAGGTGAAGCTGCCGGCGAACCAGACGCCGAGGCTCTGCAGCATGTCGGTCTGCAGCGCGATGAAGGTCGAGACCGCCGAGACGACGGCGCCCATCATGATGCCGACGATCGGCACGATGAGCGACGAGCGCAGCGAGATGCGGCGCAGGAAGAGGAAGAAGAGCATCGTGCCGACGAAGGCCGCGGCGACCGCGCCGAGCATGCGCGGCAGGATGCCCGCGGTCGGCACGATGATCATGACGGCCATGAGCCCGAGCCCTGCCCACTCGGTGGTGCCGGTCGTGGTCGGCTCGACGAAGCGGTTCTGGGTGAGCAGCTGCATCACCAGGCCGCACATCGCCATCGCCGCGCCCGCGAGCACGAGGGCGATCGTGCGCGGGATGCGCGTGATCGCGAACATCTCCTGCCCGTCACTCGCGCCGAAGACGTCGTAGACGCCGGTGAGGAGCGACGCGCCGAGCAGCAGCAGCACGACGGCGATGCCGATGACCAGGCGGGCGTCGAGCAGCGGCGGGCGCGTGCCGGCCCGGACCTCGGTGGCGGTCATCGCTCCCCCGCTGCGCGGTGCGACGGCGCGACGACGGCGGCCCAGGCCACAGGGCCGGGCGCCGCCGCCGTCGCTCGCGTCACGATCGGATCAGCTCGCCGACTCGAGGGCGTCGGCGAACGCCTCGAAGAACTCGGTGTACGTCTGGATGCTCTCGTTCGTGTACGTGTCGGCGGGCATGTAGACGATCCGGTCCTCCTGCACCGCGGTGACGCCGGCGAGCGCCTCCGAGCTCTCGAGGATGTCGGCGGCGGGCGAGAAGGCCGGGTCGTCGGCGGCCACGGCCGCGTCGCGGTCCATCACGAGCATCCACGCCGGGTTCGAGGCCGCGATCGCCTCGACCGAGATGTCGTCGCCCTGGTGGTCGTCGGTCGAGCCGTCGACCTCGAGCGCCGGCGTCAGGCCGAGGATGTCGAACACCGGTCCGAGCGTGCGGCCGACGCTCGGCGCGAGGTAGCCGATCTCGCCGCCGGAGGTCGTGACCGCCATGACCGAGTCCGCGTCGTCGTACGCTGCGGCGGCGCGCTCGATCGCGGCGTCGAAGTCGGCGACGAGCTGCGCGGCCTCCGCCTGCTTGCCGAACACCTCGCCGAGCACGGTCACCTGGCGGCGGAGCTCCTCGTCGAAGGGCTCGCCCTCGCGCGGCTCGAGCTGCAGGATCGTCGCGTCGGGCACGAGGGCGGCGATGTCGGCGTCGCGGTCCGAGAAGCGCTGGCCGCTGATGACGAGGTCGGGCTCGACGGCGACGATGGCCTCGAGGTCGGGCTCGCGGTGGTTGCCGATGTCGATGATCGCGTCGTCCTCGGTGTACGAGATCGTGTCGGGCATGAGCGCGACGGCGGCGGCGCTCAGCTCGATGCCCCAGGCGTCGAGCGTCTCGAACGTGCGGTTGTCGAGGGCGACGACGGAGGTGGGCGGCAGCGCGATCGTGTGCGTGCCCGCGTTGTCGGTGATCTCGACCGTCGAGGCGGCAGCGGTCGTCTCGGCGGGCGCCTCCTCGGCGGTGGCGGCGGAGCAGCCCGCGAGGAGCATCGCTGACGCGGCGAGCGCCGAGAGGCCGGCAAGCGAACGGTTCGAGGGCATGGCTGTCTCCTTGTGCTGGATGCCGCCGGCGCGCTGGACCGGCGTGGGCTCAGCGGGGCGAGGTCAGCATGCGGCCGCGGGCGGCCCTGCATGTCTGACAGCAGGCTATGAGGTAAGCCTTACCTAAGTCAAATCTTTCGGCGCGGCGCGTCAGCCGTTGCCGAGCATGCGCTGCAGCGCCGCCTGGTCGGGGCCGGAGAGCTCGCCGAAGGCGCCCTCCGCCTTCGGCTTGCCGAAGGCGCTCCCCTGCGGCGCCTCGGCCGCGGGCTCCTGGCGCTTCGCCGGGTTGCCCGACCGTCGCTGCTGCTTGCCCTGCGGCTTCGCGGCCTTCTTCGGCGGGCGCATGCCCGGAGGCATCGGGCCCATGCCGGGCATGTTCGGCACGCCGCCCTTCGCGACCGTCTTCATCATCTTCGCCGCCTGCTCGAACCGGGAGACGAGCTGGTTGACGTCGGTCACGGTCACGCCGGCACCGCGCGCGATGCGCAGCCGGCGCGAGCCGTTGAGCAGCTTCGACTGCTTGCGCTCCTGCGGCGTCATCGACTGGATGATCGCCTCGGTGCGCACGAGCTCGCGCTCGTCGAACGAGTCGATCGCCTGGCGCATGCCCTTGCCGCCCGGCAGCATCCCGAGCATCTGCTTGAAGTTGCCGGCCTTGCGCAGCTGCTGCATCTGCTTGAGGAAGTCCTCGAGCGTGAAGCCGTCGGTCGCGATCGCCTCCGCCATGCGGAGCGCCTCGTCCTCGTCGAACGCCTTCTGCGCCTGCTCGATGAGCGTGAGGATGTCGCCGAGGTCGAGGATGCGGCTCGCCATGCGGTCGGGGTGGAAGGGCTCGAAGTCGTCGAGCGACTCGCCCGTCGACGCGAAGAGGATCGGCTTGCCGGTCATGCCGCGGATCGAGAGCGCGGCGCCACCGCGCGCGTCGCCGTCGAGCTTCGTGAGCACGACGCCGGTGAAGTCGACGCCCTCCTGGAAGGCCTTCGCGGTCGCGACCGCGTCCTGGCCGATCATCGCGTCGATGACGAACAGCACCTCGTCGGGCTGCACCGCGCGGCGGATGTCCGCGGCCTGGCGCATCATGTCGGCGTCGACGCCGAGGCGGCCGGCCGTGTCGACGATGACGATGTCGTGCTGCTTGCGCTTGCCCTCGGCGACGCCGTCGCGGGCGACGCGCACCGGGTCGCCGACGCCGTTGCCGGGCTCGGGGGCGAAGACGGGCACGCCCGCCTGGCCGCCGACGACCTGCAGCTGCGTGACGGCGTTCGGTCGCTGCAGGTCGCTCGCGACGAGCAGCGGCGTGTGCCCCTGGCCGAGCAGGTGCTTCGCGAGCTTGCCGGCGAGCGTCGTCTTGCCCGCGCCCTGGAGGCCGGCGAGCATGATGACGGTGGGCGGCTGCTTCGCGAGCTCGAGCCGGCGCGACTCGCCGCCCAGGATGCCGACGAGCTCGTCGTTGACGATCTGCACGACCTGCTGCGCGGGGTTGAGCGCCTCGGACACCTCCGCGCCGAGGGCGCGCTCGCGCACCGCGGCGGTGAACGACTTCACGACCTCGAGCGCGACATCCGCGTCGAGCAGGGCGCGACGGATCTCCCGCACCGTGCCGTCGACGTCCGCCGCCGAGAGCTTGCCCTTCGTGCGCAGCTTGGCGAGGGTCTCGGTGAGGCGGGTGGAGAGTGAACCGAAGGCAGCCATGATGGGCCGAGTCTACCGATCCGACTGGCATGCTGGTGGCGAGCAGGCCGCGCCTGCCGCCAGCACGAGGAGGGTCCGGATGCGTCTTCGAGGCATGCCGCCGTCGCACGCCAGGTCGCTGGCGCGCAGCGTCCGCTTCCACGGCTTCACGATCACGGCCCTCGCCCGCCACGCGGCGCGCGTGCACCGCGACAGCCTCGGGCTCGTCGTGGACGGCTGGAGCGTGACCTTCGGCGAGCTCTGGAGCGCGGCGCAGGGCGTCGCCGCCGTGCTCTACCTCGGGCCTCTCGACCGCACGCCACGACCGGTCGTGATCGCGTGCGCCGGACCGGCGATGCCGCTCTCGCTCATCGCCGTCGCGCGGCTCGGGCTCGACGTCATGCCGGTGAGCCGCGGCTCGCTCGAGGAGTTCCGCCGGGCCGTGCCGCAGGACGCGCTGCTCATCCACGACGGCGAGGCGCCTGCCTGGCACCGCGGCCCGACGGTGCAGGCCGAGCAGATCGTCGCGTGGTCGACCAGCGACGGCTCCGGTCTCGCCCGCCCGCGCCGCCGGGCGCGCATCGTGCTCCCCGACCGCTCGCTCGCCGGCACGATCACGACGCATGTGCAGGGCGCGATGGGCGTGCAGGGCCTGCGGCAGCTCGCGGGCCTGCACGACCGGCTCGGCATCGAGGGCACCGACGTCATCCTCACCTGCGCGCCGCTGCACCGCGGTAAGGGACTGCAGCTGCTCGGCATGGCGCTGCTCACCGGCGCGACGCTCGTGAGCGCCGCCCACACGCCGTCGGCCGATCGCATCCGCATCATCCGCGACCGCTTCGTGTCGGTGCTCTCCGCGTCACCGAGCCAGCTGGCCGGCATCCTCGACGAGCTCGAGCGCACCGGCGAGGCACCGCCGCGACTGCGCCGCATCGTGGTCGCCGGCCAGGATGTCGACGCCGACCTCGTGCGCCGTCTCCACACGGTCTGGGGACCGATCGTGCTGAGCGCCTACGGGTCGGTGCAGACCGGCACGGTCGCGGTCGCGACGCCGGAGGTGCTCTCGGCGCATCCCGGCACCGTCGGGCGGCGCCTGCCGGGCAGCGACTTCGGCATCGTCGGCCACCGTGGCCGCGGCGACGCGAGCGGCCTGCTGTGGGTGCGCGGGGCGCACTCGACCGTCATCACCGAGGACCGCGCCCGCATCGAGGACGGCATGCTGACGATCGTCGGCCCGCTCACGCAGCCCGACACGTCGGACTAGCCGCGAGACCATCCCGCGGGAGGCGTCACCGCTGATCGAGGAGCTGAGGTGGCGTCGTGCGCGCAGGGATGCACCGGTCCTCGAACGCGGCTCATCCCGGTCATGCCTCGTGCCGTCTGCTCCGATCCGCAAGCGGCTGGGTAGCGCCTGCGACGCCGTCTCCGAGCCACAGGTTCAAGCGCCTCACGGTCTCCTCGACGGAGCGTCGGGTACCGGCGTTCGACCTGAAGCGCAGGGGTGGTCGTCCGACCATGCGCACCTCGATCGAGCAGAGATCCGGATGAAGGTTCAGGTGGCTGAGCGAGACGATGTCCGTCGCCGCGTCGCAGTCCTCCACGGTCGAGAATCGCTCGATCGCGCGGCGCTCGAGGCGAACGACCGAGAGACGCTTGATGAAGATCGCCTCGTGCTCGGTGACCAGCACGCGACAGCGCCAACCCAGCGCCAGGAGCGCGAGCGTTCCGCTCAGGAGCGTCGCCGAGGCCATCGACCACACGAGCCAGTCCCGCTCCGCGAGCGCATGACGACCGACCATCACGATCAGAAGGGGAGCCGCAGCGAGCAGCAACGCGTTGAGCTGGAAGGGATTGGCGAATTGCGTGCGGGACCCTGCAACGGGCGTCGCCCTCAATCGCCCTTCCGTCACGACGGCCGATCTACCCGACGAGCTGCTCGACGAAGACGTGCGGCGTGAAGCCCGTCAGGTCGTCGATCCCCTCGCCCTGACCGATGAGCTTGATGGGGATGCCCGTGCGCTCCTGCACCGCGAGGATGAACCCGCCCTTGGCGCTGCCGTCGAGCTTCGTCACGACGAGCCCGGTGATGCCGGCGTGCTCGATGAAGGCCATCGCCTGGTTCACGCCGTTCTGACCGGTGGTGGCGTCGAGCACGAGCAGCACCTCGGCGATCGGCGACTGCTTCTCGATGACGCGCTTGATCTTGCCGAGCTCGTCCATGAGCCCGCCCTTGGTGTGCAGGCGGCCGGCGGTGTCGATGATGCACATCGAGTGGCCGTGCGCCTTCGCCGCCTCGACGGTCTGGAAGGCGACGGATGCGGGGTCCTGGCCCTCGCGCTCCGGCCGCAGGATCGCTGCACCCGCGCGCTGCGCCCAGGTCGCGAGCTGCTCGACGGCCGCGGCGCGGAAGGTGTCGGCGGCGCCCACGACGACCGACTGGCCGTTCACGACGAGGAAGCGCGCGAGCTTGCCGATCGTCGTGGTCTTGCCGACGCCGTTGACGCCGACCACGAGGATGACCGCGGGCCGCTCCTTCAGCGCGAGCGTCGGGTCGTACTCGGCGAAGCGCTCCTCGAGCCGCTCCCGCAGCATCCGGCGCAGGTCCTGCGGGTCATCGACCATGAGCCGCTCGACGTCAGCGCGCAGCGCGTCGACGAGCTGCTCGGTGATGTCGGGGCCGAAGTCGGCCGTGATGAGCGCCGTCTCGAGGTCGTCCCAGGTCTCCTCCGTGATCGTCTCGCGCTGGAACATGCCCCGGAGGGCGCCGGTGAGAGACCACTTCGCTGCCATGCGTCCATGCTAGGCGGGCAGCCGCTAGACTCGGCTCCGGCGAAGGGGAGTATCCCGACTCGCCGCGATCGTCATCACGGAGCCCGATGCTGCGCTCCCGGTCGCGGCGGCGCGTGAAGCGCGGGAGAGACGTTCGCGCCCGTTCGCGCACCCATCGGAAGGCCGTCGCTTGACTCCGTATCAGATCTTCGAGATCGCCTCGATGGCGATCCTCGTCGCCATCCTCATCTTCGACCTGCTCATCGTCATCAAGCGGCCGCACGTGCCGTCGATGAAGGAGGCGACCGGCTGGGTCGTCGTCTACGTCGCGCTCGCGCTCGTGTTCGCCGGCGTGCTCTTCGTGATGGGCGACGCCCAGCACGCGGGCGAGTTCGTCACCGGCTGGCTGCTCGAGTACTCGCTGTCGATCGACAACCTCTTCGTCTTCATCATCATCCTGAGCCGCTTCTCGGTGCCGAAGGAGATGCAGCAGCGGGTGCTCATGATCGGCATCCTCATCGCGATCGTGCTCCGCGGCATCTTCATCGTCGTCGGCGTGCAGCTCGTCGAGCAGCTCTCGTGGCTCTTCTACATCTTCGGCGGCTACCTGGTCTACGTCGCCTACAAGCAGGCGTTCGGCCACGACGACGACTCCGGCGAGAAGGACAACCTCGTCGTCCGCCTCATGAAGAAGCGCGTCAACTTCACCGACACCTGGAACGGCGGCAAGGCCACGCTCACCGAGCAGGGCGTCCGCTACTTCACCCCGTTCCTGATGGTGATCATCGCGCTCGGCACGACCGACCTGCTGTTCGCGATCGACTCGATCCCTGCGATCTTCTCGGTGACGACGGATCCGTTCCTCGTCTTCGCGTGCAACATCTTCGCCCTCATGGGCCTCCGCCAGCTCTACTTCCTGCTCGGTGGCCTGCTCGACCGCCTCGTCTACCTGCACTACGGCATCGCGGCGATCCTCGGCTTCATCGGCGTCAAGCTCGTCTTCCACGCCATGGAGGAGAACGAGCTGCCGTTCATCAACGGCGGCCAGCACATCGAGTGGGTCCCCCACATCGAGACCTGGCACTCGCTGCTGGTCATCCTCGTCTCGATGGTCGTCGCGGTCGTCGCATCGCTCATCAAGATCCGCATGGACGCCAAGCAGACCGGCGACGCATCGCTCCACCTCGGCCCGTCCGAGGCCGAGCTGGGCGCCGACGGCCACTACCACATCGTCGACGCGACCGGCCGGACCTTCTACCGCCCGCTGCGGGTCGAGCACTCCGAGACCGGCACCCTTCAGGTGATCGACGCGAAGGGCACCGAGGCGCCCGCCGCCGACTTCCACGAGGACGTGCTCCGCGAGGCCGCTCGCGAGGACATGGACCCGGACGCGCTCGAGGAGGTCCGTCGCCGCATCGCGAAGGGCGAGAACCTCGACGCGCGCGAGCTCGACGAGCGCGGCGACCGCAACGTCTGACCGACGCGTGACCGGGGCGTCCGGCATCCTCGCGTGGCTCGCGCCGCGCGCGGTGCCGGGCGTCGAGGTCGTCGCGCCCGACGGCTACCGGCGTGCGCTGCACGGTCCCCGCGTGACGACCGCGGCGGTGGCCGGCGACGTCGCCACGACGGCCGACCCCGACCTCGCGCGGGTCTTCGACCTGCACCGGGCGGCCGGCGGCACGGATGCGCGGGCCGATGCGGATGCGCGGCTCACGTGGGCGGCGGAGCGGCACGGGGTGCCTGCGCTCGCCGACGCCGTCGCCCAGGAGCCGGCGCTCGCCCAGCCTGGCTGCGCCGACGCGCACGAGATGCTCGTGCGCGCGATCGTCGGGCAGCAGATCTCGGTCGTCGCGGCGACGCAGCAGCTCGCGCTGCTCGGCGCGCTGGGCGACGCGCTGCCGCCGGCGCTCACCGCCGACGGCATCGAGCGCTGCTTCCCGACGATGGCGCAGGTCGCCGACGGCGCCGACGTGCTGCGCGGTCCAGCCGCGAAGACCGCGACCGTGCGACGGGCGGCCGAGGCGGTCGCGAGCGGCGCGATCCCCCTCGAGCGCTCATCCCACGCCGGCACCGCCGACCTCGAGGCGATCCGCGCGCAGCTGCTCGCGCTCAAGGGCATCGGGCCGTGGACCGTCGGCTACCTCTCGCTGCGGTTGGGCGATCCCGACGTGCTGCTGCTCGGCGACGTCGCGGTGCGGAAGGGCGCGCGGCGGCTCGGCATCGGCGACGGTCTCGCCGACCTCGCCGCCTTCGCCGCGGACTGCGCGGGGCACCGCTCGGCGCTCATGCTGCGCTGCTGGGCGGCCGCGAGCGAGCGGCCCTGACCGAACCCTCGACCACCGGTCGAGGCCGGTTGGCCGACGGGGCTTGCGCTCGGTCGAGGCGAGGTGCATGCTGATGCGACCCTCTCCGGAGGGTGACCCTCCTCGGAGGGCCGGAGGCCCCGCACGCTCATACCGCGCGGGGCCTCCTCCTCGTCTCAGGGCGTCCCGCTCCCCGGCGGGGCTGCCCTGGATGCATGGAGCCCCGGATGCACGAAGCCCGGCCACCTCATACGTGGCCGGGTTCCTGTGCCGCCATCAGATCAGTCGCCGTGCACGCCGTCGCGCAGCGGCGACGGCGTGTCGGCGCGCGGGTGCACGGTCGGCTGCGGACGGTGCACGAGCGTCACGAGCACCACCGACAGGATCATCAGCAGGAACCAGCTGACGATCTTCGTCCACGACACCGGCTGCCAGCCGTCGAGCTGGTCGGGGTAGGCCCAGGCGCCGCCCCAGGTCGCGATGTTCTCGGCGCCCCAGATCACGATCGCGACGAGCGCGAACGCCGCGAGGATCGGCATCCGCAGGTGGGTACGGAGCACGCGGAAGCGCATCGTGCACGCGCCCCACAGCAGCACGATCGCGGCGACGAGCACCCAGCGCAGATCGATCCAGAAGTGGTGGAGGAAGAAGTTCGCGTAGATGCCGACCGCCACCGCGATCGTCGCCCAGAGCGGCGGGTAGCGCGTGAAGCGCAGGTCGAACATGCGCATCGTGCGCACCATGTAGGAGCCGACCGCCGCATACATGAAGCCGGAGAACAGCGGCACACCCCCGACGCGCAGGATGCCCTCCGCTTCGTAGGCCCACGAGCCGACGTCGGTCTTGAAGAGCTCCATGACCGTGCCCGCGACGTGGAAGAGCGCGACCACCCAGAGCTCGCGCAGCGTCTCGAGCCGGAAGCCCAGCATCGCCAGCTGGATGAGCACGGCCGCGACGGTGAGCGCGTCGTTGCGCGCGATGGCGGCGTCGTCGGGCCACCACAGCCGCGCGGCGAGGATGCAGGCGAGGAGCAGGCCGCCGAAGACGCTCGCCCACGCCTGCTTGAGCGTGAAGACGCCCAGCTCGATGACGCCCCGCCGCCAGCGCGAGCGGCCTCGGCCGTCGAGCAGCCGGTGAGCGGCGCGGTCGATCGCCTCCTCGACCGCGGTGAACTCGCGTGCCGACGCGGATCGGGCGCTCATCGGGTGTGCGCGGTCACCGACGCCGCGTGGCGGTGACGACGAACTTCGCGTTGCGGGAGACCTGGCGGGTCTCGCCGATCCGGTCGAGCAGCGGGCGGTAGCCGAGGTGGCCGTTCCACACGCACCACAGCTCACCGCCGTGCGCGAGCGCCCGGCCCGCGTCGGCGATGAGCCGCTCCGCGATGCCCGTGTGCACCGCGGCGCCGATGTGGAACGGCGGGTTCAGCAGGATGAGGGGCACGGAGGCGTCGGGCACGTCCTCGAGGCCGTCGGCCTGCCGCACGACGACGCGGTCCTCCACCGCGTTCGCGGCGGCCGTCGCCCGCGCCGACGCCGCCGCCGCGGCGGAGGCGTCGGTCGCGAGCACGCGGATGTCGGGGAGCGCGAGCGCGAGCGCGACGCCGAGCACGCCGGTGCCGCACGCCAGGTCGACGACCTGCGGCGCATCCGCCGCGAGCGGCCGGTCGAGGATCTCCGGCAGGTGGGCGAGCAGCGTCTGCGCACCGATGTCGATGGAGGTGCCGGCGAACGCCCCGCCGTGGGCCGCGACGATGAGCGGCTCCCCCGCGACGTCGTGCCGGCGCGTGCGCGGCCAGCTGATGCCGGGCCGCCGCGGCGCCTGGGCGCGCAGCACGCGCGACTTGCGCCAGCCGAGCGACGCGTGGACGCTGCGGAAGCTGCGCTCGAGCAGCGCGTTCATGCTCATCGACATGTGCTTCACGCGCCCGCCGGCGACGAGCACGACGCGCTCGTCGGCGTGCGTGGCGACGAGCTCGGCGATCTCGTCGAGCTCGTCGAGCGACCGGGGCAGCTGCAGCAGCACGAGCCGCGCGCCCTCCACGAGCGAGGCGTCGAGCGGATGGTGCGCGAAGCCCGTCATGCCCGCCGCTGCCGCGTTCGCGTCGAGCGCCCGCTCCCCGACGATCGAGTCCTGGTGCACCCGCACGTGCTCGGCACCGTCGTGCAGCGCGCCGAGGGTGAGCGCCCCGTGCCGGTCGCCGATTACGACGACGTCGGCGGGCATCCTGCCTTGTGCCGTCCCCCCGGCCGCCTCGTCGAGGATGAGCGCGTCGCTCGCGTCGTGCGCCTGCAGCGCCGCGTCCTCGACGTCGGGCCACCGGCGGAGGCCTGCGAAGAGGGCGTCGCGGTCGGTCACCCGTCGATCCTCGCACCTCGCGCATCTGGCGGGCATCCGTCGCAGGGAGTACGTTCGCCCGCGTGACCACGGAACAGCGTTACGTCGCCCCCGCCGCCCTCACCTCCCTCGCCGCCAGCCTCCGCGGTCGCCTCACCACCACCGACGACCCCGGCTACGACGCCGAGCGCTCCCCCTGGAACCTCGCCGTCGACCAGCGCCCCGCCGCGATCGCCCACCCCGCGGGCGTCGACGACCTGCGAGCGATCCTCGCCTTCGCCCGCGACAGCGGCGCGACCGTCACCGTGCAGCCGAACGGGCACGGCGCCTCGGGCTCGCTCGAGGGGGCGATCCTCACGCGTCCTGCCGCCTTCGACCGGCTCGAGATCGACGCGGATGCGCGCACCGCGGTCGTCGGCGCGGGCGTGCAGTGGGGCGCGGTGATCGCGGCGCTCGACGGCACGGGCCTCGTCGTGCCCTCCGGCACGAGCCGGGTGGTGAGCCCCGCCGGCTACCTGCTGGGCGGCGGGCACTCGTGGCTGAGCCGCTGGGCCGGGCTCGGCGCGCAGTCGTTGCGGGCCGCGTGGATCGTGCGGCCGGACGGCACGCACGAGCGCGTGGACGACGCCTCCGACCCCGACACCATGTGGGCGCTGCGCGGCGCCGGCGGCACGGTCGGCATCGTGACCGAGCTCGAGATCGACCTGCTCGAAGCGCCGACACTCTTTGGCGGCTCGCTCGTGTTCTCGGCCGCCGACGGACCCGCGGTGCTGCGGGCCGTGCGCGATGCGGCGGCGGACGCCCCCGAGGGGCTCGGGCTGTTCGTCTCGACGATGCGCATGCCGGACGCGCCGATGCTGCCGGAGCAGGTGCGCGGGCGCAGCTTCACGACCGTCGACGTGCTCGCACGCGCGGAGGCGGACCTCGCACCCCTCGCCGGCCTGCGCGCTGTCGCGACGCCGATCCGCGAGCAGCTCGGCGCGACCACCCAGGCGGCGATGGCCGCGATGTCGATGGAGCCCGAGGATCCGTCGCCGAGCCGCGGCAGCTCGATCGCGCTGGACGCGCTGCCCGACCCGGTGATCGACGAGCTGCTCGAGTGGCGCGCGCTGCCCGAGCAGGCGCCGCTCATCGGCGTGACGATGCGCATGCTCGGCGGTGCGCTCGACGCGCCGCAGCGTCCGGGCTTCGCGACGCTCGCGGGTGCCTCGTGGCTCTCGATGGGGCTCGCGCCGATGTTCCCGAGCGCACCGCCCGAGGCGGGCGCAGCGAGCCTCGCCGGTCTCGACGCGCTGCTGCGGCCGCACGCCTCCGAGCGGATGGTGCCGACCTTCCTCGGCGAGGACGACACGCTCGAGCGCTGCGCGACTGCCGACGACCTCGCGCGGCTGCGCGCGATCCGCGACGCCGCCGACCCCGACGGCGTGCTGCACGAGGGGCGACTCCCCCGCTGACCTCGCCGCTGCTCGGCGAGCCAGGCGACGGCTCAGCGCGAGCGTTCGAGCGCGCCCCGCGCGACCTCGGCGATCGCACGCACGCCGGCCGACGCGCGATCCGCCGTCGTGCACGCGAGGCTCACCGCGACGACGTCGTTGCGGGCGACGATCGCCGTCACGACCTCCACGACGCGCTCGAGCGACGGTCCGCCGCCCACCGGGAACAGCAGGCCGGGGAGGTCCGCGACGTGCAGCACGACCGGGCGGTCGGCCTCCGCCGCGTGGAGCGGCTCGTGCCGCACGCGCGAGGCGGCGAGGAAGGCCGCCTCCGGCGGGTCGAGGTCGCGCCCGTCGAGCAGCACCACGTCGCCCTCGTCGAGCGGCCGCAGGCCCAGCGCCTCGGGGACCGTGCGGTCGGCACCGCCGAGCAGCTGCCGGATCGGCATGCCGCCGAGGTAGCCGGAGGCGCTTGTCTCCGGCGACTGCACGTCGCCGTGGGCGTCGAGCCAGACGACGACCGGGTCGTCGCCGACGCGCTGCACGCCGGCCACGACCGCGAGCGCGGCGACGCAGTCGCCCGAGAGCACGAGCGGCACCGCGCCGCGCGCGCGCTCCGCGGCGACCGCATCCGCGATGCCGCGCGCGATGACCGCCATGCGCTCCCACGGCGCTGCATCCGGCAGCGACGGGTCGAGCACGGTCGCGGCGTCGAGCGGCCAGCCGCCGCGCAGTCGCTCATCGAGGTGGAACGGCGACAGGATGACCGGCATGCGGTCACGCTAGCCCGCGTGCCGAGCCTTGGACGTGCGAATGCCGGAGAACGTTGGGATGTGCTTCGCGCGGCGCCGACCTAGCGTGATGCCATGAGAAGCATCGTGCTCGGCGGCATCGCGGCCGCATCGCTCGTCCTCGCCCTCGCCGGCTGCGCTACGACAGCCGGGAGCGCGCCCGACGCCCCCGCATCACCGGGCGCGACCGACAGCCCTACCGCTCCAGCCGCACCCGTCGGTACGGGCGCTGACGCGCAGGCACGGCTCGCCGACCTGCCGACCCCGAGCGCCACCGAGCCCGTGCTCGCGATCGGCACCGTGCTCGAGCAGGACGGCGGCGCGATCCTCTGCGTCGGTGCCGTGGCCGAGTCCGCGCCGCCGCAGTGCGACGGCCCCGAGCTGCTCGGGTGGGACTGGGCCGCGTTCGACCACGAGGAGACCGGCGGCGTGCGCTGGGTGCAGGGCGTCGCCATCGAGGGCACCTACGACGCGGAGGCGCAGACCTTCACGCCGACGGGCGAGCCGACGAGCGCCGCCGCCATCCAGCTGCCCGCGGTCGAGACGCCCGAGGGCGAGCTCGACGAGGCGACGATCGCGGCCGTGCAGGAGGACCTGACGACCATCCCCGGGCCGAACATGCTCGGCAGCTGGGGCGAGCGCGGCACGGTCGTGCTGAACGTCACCTACGACGACGGCTCGGTGCAGGCTGCCATCGACGACATCTACGGCGACGGCGTGGTCTTCGTGGTGCCGGCGCTGCGCGGCTGACGCCCGCTACGCCTCGACGCGCTCCCGCTCGCGCACCGTGCGCTGGCCGACGACCGCCGAGACGCCGTCCTGTCGCATCGAGACGCCGTAGAGGGCATCCGCGATCTCCATCGTGCGCTTCTGGTGCGTGATGATGATGAGCTGACTCGCCTCGCGCAGCTGTTCGAAGACGGTCAGCAGTCGCCCGAGGTTGGCGTCGTCGAGCGCCGCCTCCACCTCGTCCATGATGTAGAACGGGCTCGGCCGCGCCTTGAAGATCGCGACCATGAGCGCGACCGCCGCGAGCGAGCGCTCGCCGCCCGAGAGCAGCGAGATGCGGTCGATCTTCTTGCCCGCCGGCCGCACCGTCACCTCGATGCCCGTCTCGAGCATGTTGTCGGGGTCCGTGAGCGCAAGCGCGCCCGAGCCGCCCGGGAACAGGATCGGGAAGACCTCGGTGAAGGCCGCCTTCGTGTCCTCGAAGGCCGCCGCGAAGATCTGCTCCATCGTCACGTCGAGATCGGCGATGATCTGCTCGAGGTCCTTGCGAGTGGACGCGAGGTCGGCGAGCTGCTCGGTGAGGAACGTGTGGCGCTGCTCGAGCGCGGCGAACTCCTCGAGCGCGAGCGGGTTGACGCGGCCGAGGCGAGCGAGCTTGCGCTCGGCGTCCTGCAGCCGGGCCTGCTCCGCTTTGCGGTCCCAGCCCTCCTCCGGCGCGTGCTCGGCGACGAGCACCGCCTCCTCGAGGCCCAGCTCGCTGCCGGCGCGCTCGAGCAGGTTCGACAGGTGCAGCCGCTGCTCGTACGCCTCCATCTCGGCGACGTGCACGTGCTCGGTGATCACCTGCAGCCGCTCGCGCAGGCTCGCCTCGTCGCGGCGCAGCCTGCCGAGCTCCTCGTTGCGGTCGCGTCGCGCGGCCTCGCGCTCGGCGAGCACGCCGCGGGCGTCGGCGACCGATCGCTCGGCGACGCCGAGCACCGGCGGGATCGCGGCGAGCACCCGTGCCGCCTGCTCGCGCTGGCGCTCGCGCAGCACGGCGCGCCGCGCGGCCTCCTCAGCGCGCGCCCGCTGCGCCTCGACGTCGCGGGCGAGCGACTCGGCGCGGGCGAGCTCGGCGCGCACGCGCTCGCGCGCCGTCTCGAGCTCGATGCGCAGGTCCGTCTCGGCCGTGCGCGCGGCCTCCAGCTCCTGCAGCATCCCGTCGCGCGCGGACGCGTCGAGCATCGGCCGCGGCTTGGCCTGGAAGCGCTCGAGGGCGAGCTGCGCAGCCTCGACGCCCTCCGCGGCCTCGCGGATGCCCTGCCTCGCCTCGGCGAGCGCGGCCTCGGCCCGCTGGTGCTCACCGGTCGCCGACTCGAGCCGGGCCCGAGCCCGGCTGCGCTGCTCGCCGCGCGCCGCCGACGCCGCGTCGTGCGCGCGGAGCTCCTCGAGCGCCTCCTGCGCGCCGCGCTTGGCCTGCTGGTGCGCCTGGCGCGCGTCCTCGAGCGCGCCCGCCTCCCGCTCGATCGCGGTCGAGAGCTCGTCGAGCCGCTCGGTCGCCGCGTCGCGCTCGGCGAGCAGCTCGAGCCGCGACTGCGCGTCGTCGCTGCCGCCGCGCAGCAGGTACTCGCTCACGTAGTCGCCGCGCCTCGTCACGATCGTCACCGGCGCGCCGAGCTCGAGCGCCGCGATCGCCGGCCCCGCCTGCTGCGCCGCCTCGAGCGAGTCGACGACGAACGTGAACGCGAGCACGCCCAGCACGCCGGCCGGCGCATCCACGACCGACGGCGCGTGCACGGCCCCCTCGATGGGCCGCACGCCGGGCCGCATGGGCGTCGCATCCGCGACGACCGCCTCGACGCGGCCGAGGCCGGCCTCGTGCGCGTGCTCGATCGCGGCCGCAGCGGCCTCGCGCGTGTCGGCGAGCACCGCCTCGCCGAGCGTGCCGAGCGCCGCCGCGATCGCCGCCTCGAAGCCCTTCTTGACCTTCACCCGCTCGGCCACCAGGCCTCGGAGTCCCGGGATGCCCGCATCGACGAGACCGGCGGACGCGTTCGCGGTCGCGAGCGCCGCCGTGAGGGCCGAGGTGCGGGCGGCGAGCGCATCGCGCTCGCGCTCGACCGCGTGGAGCGCCTCGCGCCGCTCGTCGAGGTCGGCGGAGAGTGCAGCCTGCCGGTCGTCGGCGTCGCGGTAGCGCTGCGCGAGCGACTCGGCGTCGCCGTCGGCCTGATCATCGCCGAGGTCGGTGGCGGCGCCCTGCGCGTCGGCGAGCCGCTGCTCGGCGTTCGCGAGCGCACTCGCGCGTCGCGCGACCTCCGCCTCGCGGGCGGCGAGCGTCGACTGCGCGACCTCGACCTTCGAGCGATGGGCGGCAGCCTCGAGGTCGTGGCGCGAGACCAGCGCGGCCTGCGCGGCGATCTCCTCGTCGAGCGAGTCGAGCCCGGCGCGGGCCAGCGCGGTCGCCGACGCGGCCTTGCCCAGGCGACCCTCGGCATCCGCCACCCGAGCGCCGAGCGCCGCGGCCTCGTCGCGCGCGGCCTGCACCATGTCGGGCGTGATGAGCGGTGCCGCGTCGCCGACCTCCGGCGCCTCCTCGAGCAGCGCGAGCCGCTGCCCCGCGAGCGCGTGCAGCGACTGCAGGCGCGAGAGCTCCCGCTCGAGCGCGTGGGCGACGGTGCGGGCCCGGTCGACGTCGTCGCCGACCATCGACTCCTCGATGCGGCCGGCGCGCAGGCGCGCCTGCTCGAGCTGCTCCTGCAGCACGATCCGCTCCGACTTGCGCTCCGACTCCGAGCGGGCGGCCGACTCCAGCTGCTGGCGCAGCCCGATGACCTCGTCGGCCATGAGCCGTGCGCGAGCGTCGCGGACGGTCGCCTGGATGGTCGCGGCCTCCTTCGCGATCTCGGCCTGCTGACCGAGGGGCTTGAGCTGGCGGCGGATCTCGCCCGTGAGGTCCTGCAGCCGCGTGAGGTTCGCCTGCATCGCGTCGAGCTTGCGGAGCGTCTTCTCCTTGCGCCGCCGGTGCTTGAGGATGCCCGCGGCCTCCTCGATGTAGCCGCGGCGATCCGCCGGCGTCGCCTGCAGGACGTTGTCGAGCTGACCCTGGCCGACGATGACGTGCATCTCGCGGCCGAGGCCCGAGTCGCTCAGCAGCTCCTGCACGTCGAGCAGGCGGCAGGACTCGCCGTTGATCGCGTACTCGGAGCCGCCGTTGCGGAAGAGCGTGCGCGAGATCTGCACCTCGGCGTACTCGATCGGCAGCGCGCCGTCGGCGTTGTCGATCGTCAGCTCGACGTGCGCGCGGCCGAGCGGCCCCGTCGTCGCGGTGCCGGCGAAGATGACGTCCTCCATCTTGCCGCCGCGGAGCGTCTTCGCGCCCTGCTCCCCCATCACCCAGGCGAGGGCGTCGACGACGTTCGACTTGCCCGACCCGTTCGGGCCGACGACGCACGTGACGCCCGGCTCGAACTGGAAGGTCGTCGGGCGCGCGAACGACTTGAAGCCCTTGACGGTGAGGGTCTTGAGGTGCATGCGGCTCCCGGGTCGGTGCTGGGAACACCGTAGCCGGGCGATCGCTCGTTGCGCCGACGGCACGCGCGCGGCTACTCTGCAAGGCTGCCCGCCGGCACGGTGCCGGTGCGAGCGGCGGAATCCCATGCAGATCGACATCCGCCCCATGGTGCTGCCGGCGCACCCGGACGAGGACGGCCCGGCGGGCGACGAGTTCCGCCTCGCGCACGCCTACAACGAGCGCAGCAACGCCGAGCGCTACGGCGAGGGCCTCTACGTGAACACCCCGGTCGAGTTCCTCGCCTCGCTGCAGCCGAACGCCGACTACCGGCTCGACCGGCTGCACGCGTGGGACGGCGACCGGCTCGTGGGCATCATCACCGTCTACTCGAACCTGCTCGACTCGACCGACGTCGTCGAGGCGCAGCCCGAGCTCTCGAGCGAGCTGAGCGCCGCCGAGCAGCACGAGCTCGCCGAGGCCCTCACCGAGCGCGCCCACGAGCTGGCGGCCGCGGCCGGGCGCTCGACGGTCATCATGTCGACCGTCGGCGCCGCCGAGGGCGCCGTCACCGCGACGAGCGGCTTCGGGGGTGCCGACCCCGCGCATCCGGAGGCCGCGCCGCTCGTGCGCCGCGGCTACGCCCTCGAGCAGGTCTACCGGGTGAGCGTGGCCGAGCTCGCCGACCTGCCCGACCTCGATGCGCGGCTCGTTGCGGCAGCGGCCGGTGCCCCGGCGTACGAGCTCGTGCGCTGGATCGGCGGCACGCCCGCTGAGCACCGGCCGGCGATGCGGACGCTCTACGAGCGCATGTCGACGGATGCGCCGATCGGCAACCTCGCCTGGGAGGAGGAGGTCTGGGACGAGCCGCGGCTGGCGGAGTTCGAGCGCACGGTGCAGGCGGGCGGCCGGACGCTGCTCACGGTCGCCGCGCGCGAGCGGTCGACCGGCGAGCTCGGCGGCTTCTCGACGCTCATCCTCCCGCTCAGCGGTGCGACCGCCCGCCAGCACGACACCCTCGTCACGAAGCCGCACCGCGGCCACGGCCTCGGCATGCTCATGAAGCTCGACAACCTCGTGCGGCTCCGCGAGCTGCGGCCGGAGCTCGTGCGCGTCGTCACCTGGAACGCCGAGGAGAACCGGCCGATGCTCGCCGTGAACGAGGCATCCGGATTCGCACCGGTCGCCTACGAGGCGCAGTGGCAGTGGAAGGCGGAGCGATGACGATCGAGATCATCGACGTGCAGGTGCCGGCCGCGTGGGACGACGACAGCGAGGGCGCCAGGCGGCTGCGGATGCTCGTCGACGTGCGCAACGCCGTGGTCGTCGACGGCTGGGGCGGCGACGAGAGCCACGCCTTCAGCTATCGGGAGGCCTGGGCGCAGTGGCAGAGCCAGGTGGGCGAGAGCGACGACCTCCGCACGGTCGCGCTCCTCGACGGCGTGCCCGCGGGGCGGGGCTACGCGTCGCGCGGCCTGCTCGAGGGGACGACGATCGCCGAGGTCGACGTGATGGTGCTGCCGAGCGCGCGGCGCCGCGGTGTCGGCGCTGCGCTCGCTGACGACCTCGTCGCGCGGATGCGGGAGCGCGGCGCGACGACGTTCCAGGCGTGGGTCGACCACCACCCGGAGCCGGGACCGACGATGCCGTCGCCGACCGGCTTCGGCGAGATCCCCGCCGCGAGCGCGCAGGTGGCGCTGCTGCAGCGCTACGGCTTCGAGCTCGAGCAGATCGAGCGGGCGAGCGAGCTGCGCCTCGCGGCCGCCGTGCCTGCGCTGGCCGCGCACCGCGCCGATGCCGAGGCACATGCCGCGCCGCGGTACCGCGTCGAGACCTGGGAGGGTCGAGCACCGGCCGAGCGGGTCGCATCGCTCGCCGCGCTGCACGCGCGCATGTCGACGGACGCGCCGTCGGCGGGCGTCGAGCACGAGGCCGAGGGCTGGGACGCGGAGCGGCTCGAGCGCTACGAGACGAGCCAGCTCGACGGCGGGCGCACGCTGCTGCGCGCGGTCGCGGTCGAGGCGTCGACGGGCGAGGTCGTCGCGTTCACGACGCTGGCGGGGCAGGGCGTCGCCGAGCCCTGGTACCAGCACGACACCCTCGTGCACGGCGAGCACCGCGGGCACCGGCTCGGCATGGCCGTGAAGGTCGCCAACCTGCTCGCGCTCGCGGAGCGCGACCCTGGGGGCGTCGTCCGCACCTGGAACGCCGAGGAGAACCGCCCGATGCTGTCGGTGAACGAGGCGCTCGGGTTCGAGACGATCTGCCAGGGCGGGGTCTGGCAGCGGAAGGAGTCGGCAGCATGACCGGCACGGTGGAGTACCTGGAGCTCGAGGCTCCGGCCGACGACTTCGACGAGGCGGCGCTCTCGCGCATCGCGCGCTACGTCGCGACGGCCAACCGCGTCACCCAGGACTTCTGGGGCGACGACTCGCGCGACACCACGGTCGGCGAGATCCTCGCGAGCATGCGCCACCAGGAGGACGAGGTCGTGCGCCGCTTCCTCGTCGTGGAGGACGGCCGCGACGTCGGCCGGTCGGTCGCCGCGCTCAACACCGAGGAGGGCGCATCCGTCGCCTACGTCTCCGCCTGGGTCGTGCCCGACGCGCGCGGGCACGGCCTGGGTCGGGCGATCGCCGAGCACACCGAGCGGGTCGCGATCGAGCTCGGTGCGACGACGCTGCAGGCGTGGGCCGACCACCGGCCGCCGGTCGAGGGCGACGCCGCGGTCTCCCCCGTGAGCGGCCACGGCTCGGTGGCCGCGGATGCCGCGGCGCGGCTCGCCGTCGCGATGGGCTACGCGCTCGAGCAGGTCGAGCGCATCTCCGAGCTCGACGTCGAGGCGGCCAGGGGTTCGCTCGAGCAGCACCGCGCGGATGCGGCGGCGACGGCGGGCGACGCCTACGAGGCGCGCTCGTGGTCGGGTCGCACTCCGCCGGAGGTGCGCGACGGCATGGCGGCCCTGCACGCCCGGATGGCGACGGATGTCCCGAGCGCGGGGCTCGACACCGATGCGGAGCACTGGGATGCCGCGCGACTCGAGCGCACGGAGCGCGAGTTCGAGGAGGCGGGGCAGTCGATCCTGCAGGCCGCTGCGGTGCATCGCGCGACCGGCGACGTGGTCGCCTTCACGGTGCTGCTCGTGCCCGCCGAGGGTCGCCCGGCCACGCAGGAGGACACGCTCGTGCACGCCGACCACCGCGGCCACCGGCTCGGGATGCTCGTGAAGGCGGAGAACCTGCTGCAGCTCGGCCGCCTCCACCCCGACCGCTCGCGCGTCGTCACCTGGAACGCCGAGGAGAACCGCCCGATGCTCGCCGTGAACGAGGCGCTCGGCTTCACGCCGGTCGGTGCCGAGGGCGGCTGGCAGAAGCGCGTCTCCCCCGCCGGTTGAGCACAGCGCGACCTGCGACCATGGCCGGATGAGCGAAATCCGCACCGAAGCCCCGCCCGCCGCATCCGTCGACGGCATCGCCGCCGAGCTGCGGGCCGCGGTCGATCGCGGCGTCACCCGGCCGAGGGCGTATCGCGAGCAGCAGCTCGAGGGGCTCGTGCGCATGCTGCTGCAGCACGCGTCGGAGTGGGAGGCGGCGCTGAAGGCCGACCTCGGCAAGAGCGAGATCGAGGCGCACCTCACCGAGATCGGCTACGTCGTCGCGGAGGCGCGCGCGGCACGCAGGAGCCTCCGTCGCTGGATGGCACCCACGCGGGTCGCGGCACCGCTCGCCCTGCAGCCGGCGACCGCGCGCACCGTCGCGGAGCCGCTCGGAGCGACGCTCATCATCGCGCCGTGGAACTACCCGCTGCACCTCGCCCTCGCGCCGCTCATCGGGGCGATCGCCGCCGGCGACGCCGCCGTGGTGAAGCCGAGCGAGCTCGCGCCCGCCACCTCGCGGCTGCTCGCGCGCCTCGCGCCCGAGCACCTCGACCCGAGGTCGGTGCGGGTGGTCGAGGGCGCCGTCGACGAGACGACGGCGCTGCTCGAGCAGCGCTGGGACCTCATCTTCTACACCGGCAACGGCACCGTCGCGCGCGTCGTCGCCGCGGCCGCCGCCAAGCACCTGACGCCGACCGTGCTCGAGCTCGGCGGCAAGAGCCCCGTCTACGTGCACCGCTCGGCCGACATCGCGGCTGCCGCGCGCCGCATCGCGTGGGGCAAGTGGATCAACGCCGGGCAGACCTGCGTCGCCCCCGACCACATCCGCGTCGACCGGGAGGTCGCCGACGAGCTCGTCGAGCAGCTGCGCCGCGCGACCGCCGAGCAGCTCGGCGACGCGCGCACATCACCCGACTTCGCGCGCATCGTCAACGGGCGCCACCTCGAGCGCCTGCGCGGCCTGCTCGGCAGCGGCTCCGTGGTCACCGGCGGCGAGGTGGACGCCGATGCGCGCTACATCGCGCCCACGATCCTCACCGACGTCGCGGAGGATGCGCCGGTGATGCAGGAGGAGATCTTCGGCCCGATCCTGCCGGTGCTGCCCGTCGACGGCGTCGACGGCTTCATCGAGACGATGAGCGGGCGCGACAAGCCGCTCGCGCTCTACGTCTTCGCACGGGACCGGGATGCCGTGCGGCGCGTCGAGCGCGAGACCTCGTCGGGCGGGCTCGGCATCAACATCGCCGTCGCGCACGTCGGCGCGGCGGGGCTGCCGTTCGGCGGCGTGGGCGAGAGCGGCTCGGGCGCGTACCACGGGCGGCACTCGTTCGAGGTCTTCAGCCACCGGAAGGCCGTGCTCTCGAAGCCGACCGCGGTCGACACGCTGCGGGTGATCTACCCGCCGTTCACCGAGCTGCGCGGCAGGATCGCGAAGCGCATCCTCGGCTGACCCCCTCGCGGATCGAGTAGCAGTGCGAAGCACCGCGTACCTGCTGATCGAGTAGCAGCCGAAGGCCGCGTATCGAGATCACCGCGCCACATGCTGATCGAGTAGCTGCCGAAGGCCGCGTATCGAGATCACCGCTTCGGCGCCACGTGCTTCGCCGCCCACGCGACGAGCGGCTGCAGATCCTCCACCGTGTCGAAGAGCGCGTCGAGCAGCGCCGGTCCGGCATCCGCCGGCTCGACGTGCCGGCGCGCGGTGAGCCACTTGTAGCGCAGCAGCTCGATGCGCGGATGCTGCGGGTCGACACCGCGAGGCGCCGTCTTCACCGCCTCCCCACCCGGCTCGTAGCCCGCGCGCTCGAGCTCGGCGACGATGCCCTCGAGCTCGGTGCCCGGCGCGACCGCCTCCACGGCGGCGCGGTAGGCCTTCGTGAGCGTCGCGTCGCCGAAGAAGCCGCCGCCGAGCGAGACACCGGTCGCGTCGAGGTTGAGGAACCAGCCGATGCCGGACGCGCGCTGCGCGAAGAGCCCCTGCCGCGTCTTGTACGGCGTCTTGTCGTTCGCGAAGCGCACATCCCGGTAGGGACGGTAGATCTTCACGGTGCTCGCGACCGGCTCGAGCTCCTCGGCGAGCGCCTCGAACGGCGCGCGCACGGCCTCGTCGTAGCGGTGCTTGTTGGCGAGCCACCAGGGCTTCTCGTTGTTCGCCTCCAGCTCGCGGTAGAACGCGAACGCATCGTCACCGAATCCGTCGAATGCCATCCCTCGAGCCTACGACGCGGCGCCTCCTGGTCGCGTCAGACGGCGATGCCGCGCGGCCGCCGCTGGCACCGCGGGCACCGCGTCGACGAGCGGTTCGCCCACGGCTCTCGCACCATCGTCGAGCCGCAGCGGGGGCACGGCAGGCCTCCGCGCCCGTAGGCGTTGAGGCTGTGCGCGAAGTACCCGGCCTGGCCGTTGACGTTCACGTACTGCGCGTCGAAGGAGGTGCCGCCCTCGGCGAGCGCGAGGTCGAGCACGTCTCGCACGTCGGCGAGCAGCGCGAGCGCCCGCGCCTGGGTGAGGCGCTCCCCCGGCGTCGCGTAGTGCAGCCGACTGCGCCACAGCGCCTCGTCGGCGTAGATGTTGCCGATGCCCGAGACGAGCGTCTGGTCGAGCAGTGCCGCCTTCACGCCCTGGCGGCGCATCCGCAGGCGTCGGGCGACAGCGGATGCGTCGAACGCCGGATCGATCGGATCGAGCGCGATGTGCGCAGCCTGATCGGGCACGCCGTCGACGGTGGGCCGCACGGCGAGGCCACCGAACAGGCGCTGGTCGGCGAACCGCACCTCGACGGGGCCGTGCCCAGAAGGATGCAACGCCGGCTGGTCGAGCAGCAGCCGGATGCGCGTGTGCCGGTCCGCGGCAGCGCCTGGCTCGCGCACGAGCATCTGGCCCGACATACCGAGGTGGGCCAGCAGCGCCTCCGGCCGATGCATGTCCGCACCGTGAGCACCGATCTCGCCCTCGAGCGGCACCCACAGGAACTTGCCCCGGCGGGCGGGCACGCCGAGCGTGCGTCCGACGAGGGTCGCCTCGAAGTCCTCGGGTCCCCCGGTGTGTCGCGAGAGCGAGCGCACGTCGAGCACCTCGACGCCCTCGATGCGAGCGCCGGTGACAGCGGGCGCGAGGCCGGCGCGGACCACCTCGACCTCCGGCAGCTCCGGCACGTCAGGACCGCGCGGGGTCCGCGGCGGTGAGCCGGCCGTGCGCGGCCAGCGCGGCGGCCATCTCGGCGACCTTCTTGCTCGTCCCCGAGCCGGTCGCCACAGCCTCGCCGTCGATCCGCACGGTCGCGGTGAAGGTGCGCGCGTGGTCGGGGCCGGTGGCATCCACCTCGTAGACGGGGGCGCCGACGCCCTGGGCGGCAGCGACCTCCTGCAGCGCGGTCTTCGGGTCGAGCGCGGCGCCGGTGCGGCCCGGGTCGTCGAGCAGTGGACCGACGAGCCGCAGCACGAGCGCGGCGGATGCGGCGTGACCGGCGCTGAGGAACGCGGCACCGAAGATCGCCTCGACGGTGTCGGCGAGGATCGACGGCTTGTCGGCACCGCCGGATGCCGCCTCGCCCTTGCCGAGCCGGATGTGCTCGCCGAGCCCGATGCTGCGCGCGACCTCCGCGAGCGCGACCGACGAGACGACGCCGGCACGGCGCTTCGCCAGCTCACCCTCGGTGGCGTCGGGAAAGCGGCGGTAGAGCTCGATCGTGATCGCCTGGCCGAGGATCGAGTCGCCGAGGAACTCGAGGCGCTCGTTGTGTGGCGTCCCGCCGTGCTCGTACGCCCACGACCGATGCGTGAGCGCCAACGACAGCAGCCCGGGGTCGATGTCGACCCCGAGCTGCTCGAGCAGTCGGTGCTCCGTCACAGGACGGAGATCAGACGTCAGCGACCTTGCGGCCCTTGTACTCCATGTACAGCGGGGTGCCGGCGGAGTCCTCGACGACCTTCGCGCGGTGCGGGAGGCTGTAGACGGTCTTGCCGCCCTCGATCGTCTTCACGAGCTTGGGCACGACGGCCTTCCACTGCGAACGGCGCGCACGCGTGTTGGACCGCGACATCTTCCTCTTGGGAACAGCCATTGCTCACTCCTTCTTCGGCGCCTGGGCGCCATCTTCCGACTTGTCGTCGGTCACGTCTTCGGTGAAACCCTGGAGCGCTGCCCATCGGGGATCGATGGTCTCCTTCGGCACGTATTCCGTGCCAGGCTCGAGCCGTTCCCCTGTCTCCGGGTCGAGCCCAGAGCAGTCCGGTCGATCGACCGGTTGGAACGGCAGCGCCAGCACGACCGCGTCCCGGACCACCGGAAGCAGGTCGACAGTTTCGTCGACCACGAGGTAGTCGGTTTCCGACGCACCAGCATACGCGAACAGCTCGAGGAAGTCGACTTCGACATCCAGGTCGAACTCCACGAGGCACCGCGAGCACGTGGCGAGCGCGGTGACGAAGGCCTCGCCGGTGACGAGGATGCCCTCGTGGACGCTCTCGAGCCGGGCGTCGAGCTCGACGGGCTGGTCGGGCAGCACGGTCGCGAGACCCTCGCCGACCTTCTCGCCGAAGGGGGCGGTCTCCTCGACCTCGCGCATCCGACCCGGCTTCTGCACGATGTCGCGCACAGACAGCGTGAAGGGGTGGGGGGTGGGCATGCCTCCAGTCTAGGCGACCGCTCCCGCCGGTCGAGCCGGTCCGCGCGCGCAGCGCCCTGACCGAGTCGAGACCACCCCCCTGCCGGTCGAGCCGGTCCGGGCGCGCAGCGCCCCGACCGAGTCGAGACCACCCCTGCCGCCGGTCGAGCCGGTCCGGGCGCGCAGCGCCCCGACCGAGTCGAGGCCACCCCATCCCGGGTTCTCCACAGCCCCCATCCGATGTCAGTGGCCCGTGGTGTACTGCGCTCATGGACGACTGGGGGATCGACGGCGAGGGCTACATCGCCGCGATCCGCGCGGGTGCGATCGACCCGTTCGGCCGCACCGCCGACGAGCTGCAGGCGGAGCTCGACGCGCACGACGAGGAGTGGGCGGAGCGGCTGATCGCGATGACGCCTGCGGAGCTCGACGCGGTCGTCGAGGGCCGCATGGAGGTCCCGCAGCTGCCGCGGCCGGCGGAGTCCGAGCCGATGCGGCTGCTGCGGCTCGAGGAGCAGTTCGCGGGCCGGGTGAAGGCGCTCGAGGCGCAGCGGGCGAGGCTGGAAGCCGAGGAGCGCGAGATGCTCGCCGCCCGCCTCGACCGGGTGCGGGCCGATGGCGGGGAGGTCGTGACCGGGCTGCGGGAGGCGGCGTCGATCCTCGCGGTCGAGCTGCGCCAGTCGGATCGCGGCATCGAGCAGCGCATGTCGGCCGCCTGGACGATCGTGCACGAGCTGCCGCTCGCGCACGCCGCCCACAAGTCGGGCCGGATCTCCGGCAGCCACCTGCGAGTGATCGAGCAGGAGACCCGGCCCGTGCGGGCTGACGACGCGGTCGACGCGACGCACAGGGCACGGGTCGAGGCGGAGCTCGTCGCGATCGCCGAGGACACGACGCCGTCGCGGCTGCGGTCGCGGGCGAAGCTCGTCATCGACCGGGTGCTGACCGCGCCGCTGCAGCAACGGCACGACATCGCCCGCGAGCGCCGCGACGTGTACCTGGTCGACGCGGGCGACGGGATGGTCGACCTCGGCGCCCGGCTGCCGGCGCTGGTGGGGACGGCGATCTTCGACCGGCTCACGCAGGCCGCGAAGGGCAAGGCCAAGGACGACGGGCGCACGTTCGACCAGTTCCGCGCCGACGCGTTCGCCGAGCTGCTGCTCGCCGGGGTCTGCCCCGACGACCTCCACGGCATCAGCCCGATCACGGCGACGGTTACGATCACCATCCCTGCGACTGAGCTCCTCGGCGACCCGGGCGCGACCGACGTGCCGGAGCTGCGGTTCCCCGCGCTCCTCGACGGGAAGATCCTCGTCGACTCGGCCACCATCCGGTCGCTGGCGGCAGAGACGATCACGTGGGAGCGGCTCTTCCTGCACCCGGTGACCGGGCTGCCGGTCACCGTCGACACGTACACGCCGAACCGCGCGCAGCGGCGCGCGCTTCGCGCCCGGGACGGGCACTGCCGCTGGCCCGGCTGCTCGAACCCCGTCCACCGCGCCGACCTCGACCACACCCAGGACTGGGCCAAGGGCGGGAAGACGACGATCGGCAACCTCGCCCACCTGTGCCGCCGCCACCACGTCATGAAGCACTCGACCAGGTGGACCGTGAGGCAGCTGCCCGGCGGCGTGCTCGAGTGGACCTCACCCCTCGGCCGCATCATCCGCGACGAGCCAGAACCCCAAGGACCGGTCTTCGTCGAGCGCGACCCGATCTGGGGACTCCCCGTCACCGCCGCCACCGGACCGCCCGGCGACCCGCCACCCTTCTGAGCCGACTCGCGTCAGGCACGCCGCCGCGGTCAGGCGAGCGACAGCACGAACGACAGCACGAAGCCCGCTGCCGTGCTCATCGCGACGGCGGGGCCACCGTGCTCGTACGCCTCGGGCATGAGCGTGTCGGCGAGCGAGGCGATCACGGCGCCGGCCGCGAACGCGAGCGGCAGCGATATCGACTCGGGGTCGACCGACGCGAGCGGCCCGGCACCCAGGACCACCGCGCCGACGAGCAGCACCGCGCACGCCGTCCAGAGCCCGAGGATCTTGGCTCGCGCCATCCCCTGCGTCCGCATCGACGATGCCCCGACGAGCGCCTCCGGCAGGTTCGAGACGAAGATCGCCGCGAGCAGCGCGAGGCCGCCGGAGCCCTCCCCCAGCGAGACGCCGAGGGCCACGTTCTCGGGCACGCCGTCGAGCGTCACGGCAGCCAGCAGCGCGAGCCCTGCCGCACCCCTGGTCGTCGCCTTCGTCGCGCTGCGATCGGAGGCCGCCGCATCGGTGTCGAGCTTCGCGCTGCCCTGCACCTCGTCCGCGGGCTTGCCCTTCCCGGGCTGCGCGGCCCGATCGAGCAGCGCGCTCAACCCGGTGAAGACGGCCGCGCCCAGGAACAGTCCCACCGCGGCACGCCAGATGCCGCCCATCTCGTAGGCGTCCTCGAAGAGCTCGAAGGCGAGCGCGGTGATGAGCGCGCCGGCGGCGAACGAGAGCAGGATCGCGAGCAGCCGCTTGGGCAGGTCGAAGCGGACCCCGACGAGCGCGCCGATGATGAGCGCGCTCGAGGCGACGATGCCAAAGATGAGCGACTCCCCCATGCGGGAAGCGTACGTCCGGGAGCCGCGTCGTGGGGGACAGATCTCCGCCGCGCCTTCGCGAGCGCGCCGGCTGCGCGCCGGGCCGCGAGCGCGATGCCATGATGCACTCGTGCCAACGACGCGCGCCGTCCCCCTCGCCCTCATCGGCTGGCTCGTGTGCGTCGAGCTCACGAGCGGCGTGCTGCAGGGCTGGTACGTGACCCTCACGCCCGACATCGCGCGGCACCTCTCGGTCACCGACGCCGACGTCAACTGGTTCGAGGCCGGGCAGCTGCTGCTGTCGGCGCTCATGGTGCCGGTGCTCGCGAAGCTCGGCGACATGCACGGCCACAAGCGGATGCTGCTCGTCGCGACCGCGCTCACCGCCGGCGCGAGCTGGTGGATGGCCTTCGCAGGTGACTTCTGGAGCTACCTCATCGCCTTCTCGCTGCAGGGCGCCTACGCCGTCTGGCTGCCGCTCGAGGTCGCGCTCATCTTCGACCGCGGACGTCGCACGGGTGCCGCACCTTCAACGACGAGGCGCGCGGCGGGACTGCTCGTCATCGCGCTCGAGGCGGGCGCGATCCTGGGGGCGCTCGGCTCTGCGATCGCTCTCGGCGCCTTCGGCGAGGCGATGGCGCCGACGCTCATGGTGCCGGCCGCGATGGTGACGCTCACCTTCTTCGCGATCCTGTGGGGCGTGCCCGAGTCGGAGCCGCTCCCCGGCCGCAGCCTCGACGCCGGCGGCTTCGTGCTGCTCGCGCTCTCGCTGCTCACGATCACCTCGGGACTCACCTTCCTCAAGATCGGCGGAGCGGATGCGTGGTGGGGCTGGGCGGTGATGCTCATCGGCGTCACGCTCCTGCTCCCCTTCGGCCGCTGGGTGCTCGGCAAGGACGACCCCGCGATCGACCTGCGCGTCATGCGCCGCCCCGAGATGTGGCCCGTGCAGCTCACGGCCGGCCTCGTCGGGGTCAGCCTGCTCGGCGCGCAGACGCCGCTCGCCACCTACGCCGGCACCGACCCGTCGCTCGGCTACGGCCTCGGCCTCGATGCGTCGGGGCGCTCGATCCTCATCGGCGTCTACCTGCTGTCGCTCATCGTCGGCGCCGCCACCCTCGCCGTGCTGTCGACGCGCATCCGCCCCCGACTGCTGCTCATCGTCGCGGCGACCCTGGTGGGCATCGGCTACCTGCTGCTCGTGCCGTTCCACCTCGAGATCTGGCAGGTCTTCGCATGCATGGCGATCGCAGGCGTCGGCTCGGGCGCCCTCGTCGGCGCGCTCCCCGCGGCAGCCGCTGCCGCGGCACCGCGCGGGCAGACCGGCGTCGCCACCGCCATGACGAACACGACGAAGACCATCGGCGGCTCCTTCGCGTCGTCGATCTTCGCGATCGTGCTCGCGGTCGGCGCGATCGGCACCGCGGCGAGCATCGGCGGCTACCTCGTCGTCTGGATCGTCTGCGGCGTCACCGCGCTCGTCGCGGCCGTCGGGCTCGTGGCGGTGCCGCGGCTCGCGTTCGCCGACCCCGAGCCGGCACGGGAAGCCACGACGCCGACGCGCTGAGGCCCGGCTACTGCTTGGCGACGAGCGGCCCGCGGTGCACCATCCACGGGTGCGTCTGCGCGACGGGCTTGATGATCGTCTCGTCGATCGAGACGTGGCCCGGCAGCGCGAGGATGTCGGTCATCACCTGCGCGACGTCGTCGGCCGACAGCGGGTCCTGCACGTCCTTGTAGACGGCATCCGCCTTCTCCTGGTCGCCCTCGAAGCGCACGAGCGAGAACTCCTCGGTCCACACCATGCCGGGCGCGACCTCCATGACGCGGATCGGCTCGCCGTGCAGCTCGAGCCGCAGCACGTCGACGAGCTGCTTCTCGGCCGACTTCGCCGCGTTGTAGCCCGAGCCGCCCGAGTAGGCGACGGTCGCGGCGATCGAGGTGACGACCATGATCTCGGCGTAGCCGCCCGGCGCATCGTCCGTCGCTCGGGTCGACGCCCGCAGCAGCGGCAGCACCGCGTCGATGACGCGCTTCGCGGCGATGACGTTCGACTCGAACATCCAGCGCCAGTCCTCGATCGTCGTCTCGGCGAGGGGTGCCGCGCCCTTGGCGCCGCCCGCGACCTGCACGAGGCTCGTCGGCCGGAACGCCGCCGCGGCCTCGGCGAGCCGGGCGATGTCGCCCTCGTCGGTGAGGTCGGCCGCGAGCACCTCGCAGCCGATGTCCGCGGCGAGCGCCTCGAGCCGCTCCGCGCGGCGGGCGACCGCCAGCACCTGCCAACCGCGCTCGACGGCCTGCCTCGCGACCGCCTCCCCGATGCCGCTCGACGCACCCGTGACGATGATCCGCTTCTCGCTCATGCCGCAATGCAAGCACCGGATGCGCCGCGAGCGCCAATCGCGTCTGTTACGCCGTGCGTCGGGCCGGGCTGGCCACCGCCGCGCATCCGCTCCACCCTGGGGCGAGCACGTCGATCAGCCGACAGCCGAGGAGGCGCACCATGAGCGACTGGAAGTTCGAGACCCTGCAGGTCCACGCGGGGGCGCAGCCCGACCCCACGACGAAGGCGCGCATCACGCCCGTCTACCGCACGACCTCGTACGTGTTCGACAACGCCGACCACGCCGCCCGGCTGTTCGGGCTCGCGGAGTTCGGCAACATCTACTCGCGCATCATGAACCCCACGAACGACGTCGTCGAGCAGCGGCTCGCGGCCCTCGAGGGAGGCGCAGCGGCGCTCCTCCTGTCGTCCGGCCAGGCGGCGACCACCTACGCGATCCTCAACATCGCGAGCGCCGGCGACCACATCGTCTCGTCGTCGTCGATCTACGGCGGCACGTACAACCTCTTCAACTTCACGCTGAAGCGCCTCGGCGTCGACGTCACCTTCGTCGAGGACCAGGACGACCTCGACGAGTGGCGCCGCGCGATCCGCCCGAACACGAAGCTGCTGTTCGCCGAGACGATCGGCAACCCGCGCATCAACCTGCTCGACATCGCCGGCGTCTCCGGCGTCGCGCACGACGCGGGCGTCCCGCTCGTCGTCGACAACACGATCGCGACGCCGTACCTGATCCGCCCGCTCGAGCACGGCGCCGACATCGTCGTGCACTCGGCGACGAAGTTCCTCGGCGGCCACGGCTCGGTCGTCGCCGGCGCGATCGTCGACGGCGGCCGCTTCGCGTGGTCGCAGTCCGACAAGTTCCCCGGCCTCACCGAGCCCGACGAGTCGTATCACGGCGTCACCTTCGCCGAGGCGCTCGGCGACCAGATCGCCTACATCATCAAGGCGCGCGTCACGCTGCTCCGCGACGTCGGCGCATCGTCCTCCCCCGACTCCGCCTGGCAGCTGCTGCAGGGCATCGAGACGCTCTCGCTGCGCCTCGACCGCCACGTCGAGAACGCGACCGCGGTCGCGCAGTTCCTCGAGTCACACCCGCAGGTCGCGGGCGTGCACTACGCCGGCCTGCCCTCGAGCCCCTGGCACGAGCGCGGCAAGCAGATCGCCCCGCGCGGCACCGGCGCGGTGCTCTCGTTCGAGCTCGTCGGCGGCGTCGAGGCGGGCAAGGCGCTCGTCGAGTCGCTGTCGCTCTTCAGCCACCTCGCCAACATCGGCGACGTGCGCTCGCTCGTCATCCACCCGGCGTCGACGACGCACGCGCAGCTCACCCCCGAGCAGCAGCTCACCGCGGGCGTCACGCCCGGGCTCGTGCGGCTCTCGGTCGGCATCGAGCACGTCGACGACCTCATCGCCGACCTCGGCACCGGGCTCGAGGCGGCGGCCGCGAAGGCGGCCGCGCTCGAGGCCGCCGCGGTCTGAGCCGAGACGGCGGGCACCCGTGGACTGGCAGCTGAGCGACGACGTCCAGCCTGCCTCCAGGGTGCCCGCCGCGCGGCTCGTCGACGCGCTGCCGTTCGGCGACCCGTCGACGACCGGCCACTCCCGACCCGTCCCGGTCACCGGCGCCTGGCGCCCCGGTGACGACCCGGGCGATCGCCGCTTCGCGCGCATCGGTGACATCGACGTCGAGGCGGGCGGCACGATCTCGGATGCGGTGCTCGCGTACGAGACGTGGGGTCGCCTGAACGACGCGCGCGACAACGCCGTGCTCGTCGCCCACGCGCTCACCGGCGACAGCCACGTGCGCGGCGACGCGGGTCCCGGGCATCCGACCGCCGGCTGGTGGGCTGACGTCGTCGGGCCGGGACTGCCGATCGACACCGAACGGTTCTTCGTCGTCGCGCCCAACATGCTCGGCGGCTGCCAGGGCTCGACCGGTCCAGCGTCGCTCGCCGCCGACGGCGTCGAGTGGGGCTCCCGCTTCCCGCGCGTCACCGTGCGCGACCAGGTCGAGGCGCAGCGCCGGCTCGCCGACCGGCTCGGCATCGGCCGCTGGCACGCCGTCGTCGGCGGTTCGATGGGCGGCATGCACGCGCTCGAGTGGGCCATCACGCATCCCGAGCGGGTCGGCGCCGCCGCCCTGCTCGCCTCGAACGCCGCGACGAGCGCCGACCAGATCGCCGCGAACTCGCTGCAGATCGAGGCGGTCACGACCGACCCCGGCTGGCTCGGCGGCGACTTCTACGACCTCCCCGGGCACGCCGGCCCGGCTCGCGGGCTCGCGCTCGCCCGACGGATGGCCATGCTCGGCTACCGCTCCCCGCACGAGCTCAACGAGCGGTTCCGGCGCGAGTGGCAGTCGAGCGTCGACCCGCTCGCGGGCGGCCGGTTCCAGGTCGAGTCGTACCTCGACGTGCACGGGAACCGCTTCACCCGCCGGTTCGACGCGGGCTCCTACGTGCGGCTCGTCGACGCCATGTCGACCCACGACGTCGGCCGCGGCCGCGGCGGCGTGGAGGCGGCGCTCGAGCGCGTCAGCTCACCGACGCTCGTCGTCGGCATCTCGAGCGACCGGCTCTTCCCCGTCGCCGACCAGCAGCGGCTCGCCGCCGGGCTGCCGACCAGCGTGTCGGGCGCCGAGCCCGTCGTGCTCGAGAGCGGCTTCGGCCATGACGGGTTCCTCATCGAGACCGGCCGCGTTGGCGACCTGCTCGCGCCGCTCCTCGCCTGACACCGCGAACGGTCCGCGCCGACCGGCGCGCAGCAGCATCACCACCGATCCCACCAGGATCGCGACGTGCAGCAGGTTCCGCACCGTCAGCAGCAGCACCGCCCCGGGGTCGCCGACGACGAGCCAGTCGTAGCTCCACGGGAACTGCACCTGCGTGGCGACCGACACCGCGAGGATCGCGCCGACGCCGATCCAGTGGCGGCGCGCGCCGAGCTCCGCGAGCAGCAGCGCGGGCACCGTCAGCCACAGCACGAACTGCGGCGATCCCACCTTGTTCGTGACGATCATCGCCGCCACGAGCGCCACTGCGAGCCAGACGATCGCCTCACGGCCGTGCGAGCGCCGCACCGCGAGCGCGCCGAGCGCGCACAGCACCACGACGGCGCCGACGAGCAGCGGCGTCGCGAGCGCCGCGACCATCCCGACGCCGTCGCTGTCGACCTGGTACGTCCAGATGTCGCGGTCGAAGTAGACGTAGGCGTCGTCGCCGGTCGTGAGCCACATGTAGGGCGTCGCGGCGACCGCCTCGATCTGCAGCCCCCGGTCCTCCTGCTGCGTGAGGAACGACAGCGCGTGGCCGGAGCCGAGCAGCGCGGCGACGCCGAGCACGGCGGCAGAGACGATCGCGCCCGCGGCGAGCACCCGCAGGCGCTCGCGCCGCGCGATGAGCAGCGCGAGGTACAGCACGCCGGGCCAGACCTTCATCCACGCCGCGACCGTGAAGGCGGCCGCCGCGAGCCCCGGCCGCACGCCGCGCAGCACCGCGACGCCGATGATCGCGATCGCGACCGCGACGGTGTCGATGCGCGCGATCGCAACCGGCCCGAGCGCGAGCTGCAGCGCCAGCCACGTGCACGCGAGCACCGGCCCGCGCGGCACGCGCAGCAGCATGTGGAACGCCACGGCGTCGAGCGCCGTCACGAGCAGCACCCAGACGAGCGGCAGCGCGTCGGTGCCGAGCACGTTCGAGACCAGGATGGGAGCCCACGCGAGCAGCGGGTACACCCACTCCACGTCGATGCCGAGCCACTCCCCCGCCTCGCCCTGCTGCACCCACGACGGGTAGACGTAGAGCACGTCGCCGAACGCGTCGGAGACGCTCGGCACGTTGAGGATCGCGAGGAGCGCGTGGACGCCGCCGAAGCCGAGCCACAGCCAGCCCCGCTCGCGCGTCAGAAGAGCCTCCTGGTCGCGTCGCGCACCTCGCCGACGAGCTCCTCGATGATGTCCTCGAGGAACAGCAGCCCGGTCGTGTCGCCGTTCGCGTCGAACGAGCGCGCGATGTGCGCACCGGTCGAGCGCATGAGCGCCAGCGCGTCCTCGACCTCCGCCTCCTGGTAGATCGAGGCGAGCTGTCGGATGCGCTTGGCCGGCACGGGCTGCTCGGCCTCGTCGTCGTCGGCGCCCAGCACGTCCTTGATGTGCACGTAGCCGCTCGGCTGGCCGTCGGCGTCGGTGATCACGTAGCGCGAGAAGCCGCGCTCGCGCACGGCCTGCTCGATGTCGGCGGGCGTCGCACCGACCGGCATCGCCACGATCTCCGACAGCGGCAGGGCCACCTCGCGCACGCGCCGCTCCGTGAACTCGAACGTGCGCGAGATCGCGCCGGTGGGGTCGAAGAGCAGCCCCTCGCGCTTCGACGTCTCGACGATCGTCTCGACCTCGTCGATCGTGAAGGCGCTCGCGGCCTCGTCGACCGGCTCGACGCGCACGAGCCGCAGGATGCCGTTCGCCACCGCGTTCATGAGCCAGATGACGGGCTTGAACACGCGGGAGATGAGCACGAGCGGGGGCGCGAGCAGCAGCACGGCCCGGTCGGGGACCGAGAACGCGGCGTTCTTCGGCACCATCTCGCCGAGCACGACGTGCAGGTAGGTGACGAGCAGCAGCGCGATGATGAACGCGACGACCGAGACCACCTCCGGCGCGAGGCCCGTCCACGACAGCGGCCCCTCGAGCAGGTGGTGGATCGCCGGCTCCGACACGTTCAGGATCAGCAGCGAGCAGATCGTGATGCCGAGCTGACACATCGCGAGCATGAGCGAGACGTGCTCCATCGCCCACAGCGCGAGCTTCGCCGCGCGGTTGCCGCGGTCGGCGAGCGGCTCGATCTGGCTGCGTCGCGCCGAGATGACGGCGAACTCCGCGCCGACGAAGAAGGCGTTCGCCACCAGCAGGATGACGAGCCACATGATGCCGAGCCAGTCGCTCATCGTGCGCCCTCCTGCTGCTGCTGGTGCTCGACGAACCGCACCCGGTCGACCCGGCGGCCGTCGATGCGCTCGACGCGGAGCGAGCCGCCCTCGACCGGGACGGTGTCGCCGACGACCGGCACGGTGCCGAGCGCGGCCATGATGTAGCCGCCGATCGTCTCGTAGGGGCCGTCCTCCGGCACCTCGACGCGGGCGCGCTCGCGCAGCTCGTCCGGGCGGAAGGAGCCGGGGAACGTCACCCAGCCGGGGCCGCGCACGACCTCGACGTGCATCCGGTCGTGCTCGTCGGAGACCTCGCCGACGACCTCCTCCACGAGGTCCTCAAGCGTCGTGATGCCGGCGGTGCCGCCGTACTCGTCGATGACGATCGCCATCTGGTAGCCGCGCTCCTTGAGGTCGGCGAGCAGCGCGTCGAGCTTGACCGACTCGGGCACGCGGTGCGGCTCCTCGGCGATCGCCCCGACCGGCACGTCGGCGCGGCGGTCGCGCGGCACCGAGATCGCCTGCTTGATGTGCGCGATGCCGAGCACGTCGTCGAGGTCGTCGTCGTAGACGGGGAAGCGGCTGAGGCCGGTCGCGTGCGACAGCGCGATGAGGTCGGCGACGGATGCGGAGCGGTCGACGGCCTGCACGCGCGGCCGCGGGGTCATGACGTCGCCGGCGCTCAGCTCCGAGAAGCGCAGCGTGCGCGAGAGCAGCGTCGCCGCGCCCGCGTCGAGCGCGCCCTCCATCGCGCTGCGGCGCACAAGGGTCGACAGCTCCTCGGCGGTGCGCGCGCCCGAGAGCTCCTCCTTCGGCTCGAGGCCGATCGAGCGGAGGATGCCGTTGGCCGAGCCGTTGAGCGCGAGCACGGCGGGCTTGAACACCGCGGTGAAGGCGCGCTGGAAGGGGGTGACTGCGATGGCGGTGCCGAGCGGCTTCGCGAGCGCGAAGTTCTTGGGCACGAGCTCGCCGATGATCATCGACAGCACGGTCGCGCCGGTGATCGCGATCACGCTCGAGATCGGATCGGCGAAGTCCTCCGGCATCCCCCACGAGACCAGCACGGGGGTGAGCAGCCGCGAGATCGCGGGCTCCATCGTGTAGCCCGTGAGGAGCGTGGTGAGCGTGATGCCGAGCTGCGCGCTCGAGAGGTGCGTCGAGGTCTGGCGGAGCGCCTTGATGGTGCCCTCGAGCCGGGATTCCCCGCGCTCGCGCCGCGCCTCGAGCTCCGCGCGGTTCAGGTTCACCAGCGCGAACTCGCTCGCGACGAAGAGGCCGGTTCCGATCGTCAGCACGACGCCGATGCAGATCAGCAGCACGTCCATCAGCGGATCGGTCCCGGCTCGGGACTATGACTGGGGTCGTCGTTCACCCGGGCATCCTACCGGCGCTCGCCGTGCGGAGCCCACTCGGTCACCACGAGACCGGCAGCGCCTTGCCCTCCTCGTAGCCCGCCGCAGACTGCACGCCGACGCGTGCCCGCTCGCGGAACGCCGGCACGCTGTCGGCGCCCGCGTACGTGAACGACGAGCGCACGCCCGCGGTGATCATGTCGACGAGGTCCTCGACGCTCGGGCGCTGCGGGTCGAGCAGGATCGTCGAGGACGAGATGCCCTCGGCGAAGAGGCGCTTGCGCGCGAGCTCGTACGGGTCGAGCCCGCCGAACCTGCCCTCGACGGCCTTCGTCGAGGCCATGCCCCACGACTCCTTGTAGAGCCGGCCCTGCGGGTCGCGCTGCAGCCGGCCGGGCGCCTCGATCGTGCCTGCGAACCACGAGCCGATCATGACGCTCGAGGCGCCCGCGGCGAGGGCGAGCGCGACGTCGCGCGGATAGCGCACCCCGCCGTCCGCCCACACGCGCGCGCCCAGCTCGTGCGCGGTCGCGGCGGTGTCGAGCACTGCCGAGAACTGCGGCCGGCCGACCGCGGTCATCATGCGGGTCGTGCACATGGCGCCGGGCCCGACGCCGACCTTGAGGATCGATGCGCCGGCGGCGACGAGGTCGCGCACGCCGTCGGCCGAGACCACGTTGCCCGCGGCCACGGGCAGGTCGTCGCCGATCGCGCGGCGCACCGCCTCGAGCGCGCGCAGCATCCCCTCCTGGTGGCCGTGAGCGGTGTCGACGACGATCACGTCGGCGCCAGCCTCGGCGAGCGCCTTCGCCTTCGCGCCGGGGTCGCCGTTGATGCCGACGGCCGCGGCCACGCTCAGGCGGCCGGATGCGTCGAGCGCGGGCAGGTAGAGGTCGGCGCGCAGCGCGCCGAGCCGCGAGGCGATGCCGACGCAGCGGCCGTCCTCGACGACCGGGGCGACGTCGACGCCCTCGCGCTCGAGCGCCGCGAACATCGCGCGGCCGTCGCGGACGTCGTCCGAGCCGAGCACGGGCAGGTGCGAGTGCAGCAGGTCGCCGAGCCGCGCATCCGGGAGCGCCGACGCGAGCCGCTCGGCCGGGATCGCGCCGAGCATCGAGCCGTCGGGCGCCTCGACCACGACGCAGTGGCCCGGGATCGCGGGCACGCGCTCGAGCGCGTCCTGCACGACGTCGTCGGGGGCCGCGCGGTGCGGCGACTCGAGCGTCACGGACTGCGCCTTCACCCAGGCGATCGCTCGGCACGTCTCGTCGAGCGGCGGGTCCTGCGTGAGCACGGCGAGCGCGCCGCGTCGTGCGAGCGCCGCGGCCATGCGCGGGCCCGTGACCGAGCTCATGTTCGCCGCGACGATCGGCAGCGTCGCGCGCGTGCCGTCGTCCGGCGAGAGGTCGACGTCCATGCGGGAGCCGACGCCGCTGCGGCTGGGGACCAGGAAGACGTCGGAGTAGGTCAGGTCGTGCTCCGGCACGTCGCCGATGAATCGCATGGCCCCAACGCTACTTCGCCTGGCTCCAGTCGCCGACGACCGCCGCCTGCACCGGGAACTCGATCGGGAAGCCGCCGAAGAGCGTGCGGCCGGCGAGCGCCGCCGCCTCGCGCACGGCCTCCGCGACCTCCTCGGCGCGCTCCGCGGGCGCCTGCACGATCACCTCGTCGTGCAGGAAGCACACGAGCGCCGCGCCCTCGACGTCGCGGATCGCCCGCCGCACCCCGGCCATCCACGCGAGCGCCCACTCGGCCGCCGTGCCCTGGACGACGAAGTTGCGCGTGAACCTGCCCCACGCGCGCGCCTGCCGACCGCCGCGCTCGTCGTCGCGCCAACGGGGCGGCAGCGGCGACGCGCGGCCGAGCCACGTGCGCACGCGCTCGCGCCGCTCCCCCGCCCTCGCGGCGGCCTCGACCGCCGCCATCGCGCGCGGGTAGGCGCGCCCGAGCCTCGGCAGCACGGCCGCCGCCTCACCGGTCGTGCCGCCGTAGAGCGCGCCGAGCATGCCGAGCTTCGCGTGCTCGCGGGTGTCGACGACGCCGCGGTCGACGAGCGCCTGGTAGAGGTCGGCGCCCCTGCCCGCGTCGGCGAGCGCCTCGTCGCGGGCGAGCGCCGCGAGCGCGCGCGGCTCGAGCTGCGCCGCGTCGGCCACCACGAGCCGCATGCCCGGCTCGGCCGCGACCGCGCCGCGGATCTGCCGCGCGATCTGCATCGCACCCGAGCCCTCCGTCGCCCAGCGCCCGGTGACGACGCCGCCGGGCACGTACTCGATCGCGAGCCGGCAGCGGCCGCGCTCGTCGACGCGCGCCCAGCGCTGCGCCCACGACCAGCCGTTCGCGGTGTGCAGCCGCGACATCCGCTTGTAGGCCACGAGCGGCTCGATCACCGGGTGGTCGTGCTCGCGCAGCTCCCAGCGCGAGGTGGAGGCGACGTCGACGCCCGCGCGCCGCAGCGCCCGCAGCACCTCCTGCGGCGAGTCGGGGTTGAGCGCCGGGTCGCCGAGGGCTTCGCGGATCTCGGTCGCGAGCGCCTCCATCCGCCGCGGCCTGCCCGCCGCGCCGATCGGCGCGGCGCGCTCGCCGAGCGCCTCGACGAGCAGCGCGTCGTGCCGCGCGCGGTCGAACGGCAGCCCCTCGCGGCTCAGCTCGACCGCGACGACCGCGCCCATCGACTCGGCGGCCGCGAGCATCGCGAGCCCGGGGTCGTCGCCGATCACCGCGTCCTGCAGCCGCAGCTGCTCGGCGAGCGCGTCGAGCGGCTCCGCCTCCGGCGCGAGCGAGAAGAGCCCCTCGGCGTCGGAGCGCAGCGAGCGCGCCCAGCGCTCCTCGGCGGGCAGCCCGCGCGCCTCGGCGAGGATGCGGTGCACGAGCCGCACGTCGCGCACGCGGTCGATCGGCACCGCGGCGTCGAGCAGCACCGGCGCGACCGCCTTCGCGTCCTGCCAGACGATGCGCGCCGGCGAGCGGCCGCCCAGGCGGTCGTCGCGCCCGACGTCGGCCGCCGGGTGGATGCGCACGTCCGTCGCCCTGCCATCGACGAGCGTCGCGACCGCGATGCGCGCGCCGCGCTCGAGGGGCACGACGCCGACGTCGCCAGGTCCGGCATCCACGTCGTCGACACTATTCTGCGCAACCCACAGTCGGATGCGGCACGATGGACCTGGAGACGCGATGACAGCGCAAGTGGTGGTGCTCAACGCGACGCTCGAGCCGATCGGCGTCGCATCGCTGCAGCGCGCGGTCGCGTTCATCGTCAAGGAGCGCGCGCAGATCGTGCTGGCCGCCGACGGCACCATCCGCTCGAACTCGCTCGAGCTGCCGGTGCCCCGCGTCGTGGTCTTCAACGACTACGTGCAGATCCCCCACACGCGCCTCTACGACCGGATGCCGTGGAGCCGCCGCGGCGTGCTCGACCGCGACCGGCGGCGGTGCGCCTACTGCGAGGGCCCGGGCGCGACGATCGACCACATCCACCCCGCCTCGCGCGGCGGCGAGTCGACATGGCTCAACACCATCACCGCGTGCGTCGCGTGCAACGGGGCGAAGGGTGATCGCACGCCCTCGGAGGCGGGGATGCCGCTGCGCTTCGAGCCGCGCGTGGTGTGGCGGCGCGAGGTCATGCTGCTCGCGGTCGAGGCGGCAGGCGTCGACCTCGCCGAGCTCGGCCTCACGCACTGAGCCCCAGCGCGCGCCACTATGCTGGAAGGACACGTGGCCGCGGACTGCCTGCGGCATGCCCGAGATTTCGGAAGAGGCGATCGATACCGTGTCCAGCCCTGCGGACGACAGCGACTTCGGAGCGAACGAGTGGCTCGTCGAGGAGCAGTACCAGCTCTTCGCCAAGGACAAGAGCGCCGTCGCCCAGTCATGGTGGCCCATCCTCGAGCGGTACGCGGCACAGCGCGCCTCCCGAGATGCGACCACGAGCATGAGCGGGGCGACGACGCCGCCCGCTGCGCCTGAGGCGGCGGCGGCGGAGGCGGCTGCGCCCGCGGCGGCACCGCCCGCCCCCGCGGCCGCCCCCGCAGCGAGCGCCGCGCCGTCGCGGCCCGCGCCGCCCCGGAAGCCGGTGCGCGCCGAGTCGCGCCCGGACGGCCCCGTCGACTCCGGCAAGGGCCAGCGCGCCCAGGATGCGCCCCAGGAGCAGAAGGAGGGCCAGGCCGAGACGCCCGCGCCCGCCCGCGCCGACGGCGCCATCGTCGCCCGCACCACGCGCCAGGCCGCCCGCCCCACGCCCGTCCCGGCCGACGCGCCGAGCGCCGGTGCGAAGCAGGCGGCGAAGGCCGAGCAGGCTCCCTCCGAGCAGCCCGTCGTCACGACGCTCCGCGGCATGCCGAAGTCGCTCGCCGCCAACATGGACAAGTCGCTCGCGGTCCCGACCGCGACGAGCGTCCGCACCGTGCCGGCCAAGCTGATGATCGACCAGCGCATCGTCATCAACAACCACCTGCGCCGCACGCGCGGCGGCAAGGTCTCGTTCACGCACATCATCGGGTACGCGATCGTCCAGGCGCTCAAGGCGTTCCCGAGCCAGAACGTCTACTACGACGAGGTCGACGGCAAGCCCTCGCTCGTCGCCCCGCCGCACATCAACCTCGGCATCGCGATCGACATGCCGAAGCCCGACGGCAGCCGCGCGCTGCTCGTGCCGAGCATCAAGGCGTGCGAGACGATGGACTTCTCGGAGTTCGTCGCGGCCTACGAGGCGATCGTCAAGAAGGCGCGCGCCAACAAGCTCGAGGCCGGCGACTTCGCGGGCACGACGATCTCGCTCACGAACCCCGGCGGCATCGGCACCGTGCACTCCGTGCCGCGCCTCATGCAGGGCCAGGGCTGCATCATCGGCGTCGGCGCGCTCGACTACCCCGCCGAGTTCATGGGCTCGAGCCCCGAGCGGCTGGCCGACGCGGGCGTCGGCAAGACCGTCACGATGACCTCGACCTACGACCACCGCGTCATCCAGGGCGCGGGCTCCGGCGAGTTCCTCCGCATCGTGAACAACCTGCTCGTCGGCGACCAGGACTTCTACCGCGGCATCTTCGCCGACCTGCGCATCCCCTACGAGCCCATCAAGTGGTCGACCGACGTCTCGGTCCGCGCCGCCGACGAGCTCTCGAAGCAGACGCGCGTCGCGCAGCTCATCAACTCGTTCCGCGTGCGCGGCCACCTGATGGCCGACATCGACCCGCTCGAGTACGTGCAGCGCACGCACCCCGACCTCGAGATCGAGCAGCACGGGCTGTCGTTCTGGGACCTCGACCGCGAGTTCGTCACCGGCGGGTTCGGCGGCAAGCGCTCGGCGCTGCTGCGCGACATCCTCGGCGTGCTCCGCGACTCGTACTGCCGCACGATCGGCATCGAGTACATGCACATCGCCGACCCGGCGCAGCGCCAGTGGTTCCAGAGCCACCTCGAGGTGCCCTACGTCAAGCCGACGCACGACGAGCAGATGCGCATCCTGCGCAAGCTCAACGAGGCCGAGGCGTTCGAGACGTTCCTGCAGACCAAGTACGTCGGCCAGAAGCGCTTCTCGCTCGAGGGTGCCGAGTCGATGATCGCCTTCCTCGACGCGCTCCTCGCGGGCAGCGCTGAGGCCGGCCTCGACGAGGTCGCGATCGGCATGCCGCACCGCGGCCGCCTCAACGTGCTCACCTCGATCGCGGGCAAGACCTACGGCCAGGTGTTCCAGGAGTTCGAGGGCGCAGCCGTCTTCCAGGGCTCTGGCGACGTGAAGTACCACCTCGGCAACTCGGGTGAGTTCACGGCCGCCGATGGCTCGACCGTGCCGGTCTACCTCGCGGCCAACCCGTCGCACCTCGAGGCCGTCAACGGCGTGCTCGAGGGCATCGTGCGCGCCAAGCAGGACCGCATCGGCGACGGCGAGGCATCGGTGCTCCCCGTGCTCGTGCACGGCGACGCCGCGATGGCCGGCCAGGGCGTGGTCTTCGAGACGCACCAGCTCTCGCAGCTGCGCGCGTACAAGACCGGCGGCACGATCCACCTGGTCGTGAACAACCAGGTCGGCTTCACCACGCCGCCCTCGGAGTCGCGCTCGTCCACCTACGCGACCGACGTCGCGAAGGCGATCCACGCGCCCGTGCTGCACGTGAACGGCGACGATCCCGAGGCGGTCGTGCGCGTTGCGGAGCTCGCGTTCCAGTACCGCCAGGAGTTCAAGCGCGACATCGTCATCGACCTCATCTGCTACCGCCGCCGCGGGCACAACGAGGGCGACGACCCGACCATGACGCAGCCGCTCATGTACTCGCTCATCGAGGCGAAGCGCTCCGTCCGCACCCTCTACGCCGAGAACCTCGTCGGCCGCGGTGACATCACCGAGGAGGAGTACCAGGCGGCGCAGGCGGACTTCCAGGGCAAGCTCGAGCAGGCGTTCATGGAGACGCACGCGGCCGCGACCGGCTCGATGCCCGCCGTGACGCCGACGCCCGCTCCCGAGCAGCTCGTGGGCGAGCCCGAGACGACCGGCGTCGAACCGTCGGTCATCGAGGCGATCGGCGACGCGCACGGCAACCCGCCCGAGGGCTTCGAGGTGCACCCGAAGGTGCAGCAGGTGCTCGACAAGCGCGTCAAGGCGACCCGCGAGGGCGGCATCGACTGGGCGTTCGGCGAGCTGCTGGCGCTCGGCTCGCTGCTGATCGAGGGCACGCCCGTGCGCATGTCCGGGCAGGACACGCGTCGCGGCACGTTCGTGCAGCGCCACGCGGTCATGCACGACCGCACGAACGGCCAGGAGTGGCTCCCGCTCGCCAACCTGGGCGAGGACCAGGGCCGCCTCTCGATGTACGACTCGCTGCTGAGCGAGTACGCGTCGATGGCGTTCGAGTACGGCTACTCCGTCGAGCGCCCCGACGCGCTCGTGCTGTGGGAGGCGCAGTTCGGCGACTTCGCCAACGGCGCGCAGATCGTCATCGACGAGTTCATCGCCTCCGCCGAGCAGAAGTGGAACCAGCAGTCGTCGCTCGTGCTGCTGCTGCCGCACGGCTACGAGGGCGCCGGTCCGGACCACTCGTCGGCCCGCATCGAGCGCTTCCTGCAGCTGTCGGCCGAGCGCAACATGACGATCGCGCGACCGTCGACCCCGGCGAACCACTTCCACCTGCTGCGCCGGCAGGCGTACGCGCGGCCGCGCCGGCCGCTCGTCGTCTTCACGCCCAAGGCCATGCTGCGCCTGCGCGACGCGACGAGCCCGGTCGAGGACTTCACGAGCGGCCGCTTCCAGCCGGTGATCGACGACCGGCAGGTGCAGGATCCCGGAGCGGTCACGCGCGTGCTCCTGCACTCCGGCAAGGTGCACTACGACCTCAAGGCCGAGCTCGCCAAGCGCGGCCGCACCGACATCGCGCTCGTGCGCGTCGAGCAGCTGTACCCGCTGCCGATCGACGAGATCAACGCGACCGTCGACCGCTACCCCAACGCCTCGCTCGTCTGGGTGCAGGAGGAGCCGCTCAACCAGGGCGCATGGCCCTTCATGCACCTGGCGCTCCCCCGGCACCTGCACGGCCGCACGCTCAAGGTCGTCAGCCGGGCTCCCGCTGCGAGCCCGGCGACCGGTTCTGCGAAGCGCTCCGCGCAGGAGCTGTCGGCGATCCTGGAGTCCGCTCTGGGCTGACCCGGGGTACTGATCCCGGCCTCCGCTGAGCAACGCCTCAGCACCGCCCGACGATCCCCGCACGAGTCTCCTCGTGCGGGGATCTTCGCTTGTCGCGCATCCCTCATTTCCACATACTGTTTGGAAACAACGTTATGTGAGGGGTCGCGACGAGTCGCCGCCCTGCTCGGAAGAGGGTGGTGCAGGTGCAGCGTGCTTGGCAAGGCACATCGCGCAAGCTCGGTGCGATCCCAGCCGCACTCCCGGTCGCGGCACCGGTCGCGCTCCCCGGCGCGCAGTCGCCGCGCGCCACACCCTCGCTCGCCCGACGCCTGCTGCAGGAGCGCCGCACCCGCCTGCGCCTGACGCTGACGGACCTCGCGATCGTCGCCGCGGCGACGCTCCTCGTCGCCACCGTCACAGCGCCGGCCGGCGCGACCGCGCTCGAGCCGGTCCCGCTCGAGCAGGTGCTCGCAGCGCCCGCGCTCGTCGTGCTCGCGTGGCTCATCGCGCTCACCGCCATCAGCTCCCGCGACTCCGCGGTGCTCGGCGCCGGCGCGACGGAGTACCGCCGCGTCGTGCACGCGACGGGCCTCGCCTTCGCCGCGCTCGCCGCCCTCGCGCTCGCCGTCGACTGGCCCGCGCTCCGGCTGCAGCTGCTCATCGCGCTGCCGGCCGGCATGGTCGCCCTGCTCATCGGCCGCTGGCAGTGGCGCCGGTGGCTGCTGGCCCGGCGCCGCGACGGCGAATGGGCATCGCGCACCATCCTCGTCGGCGACCACGACGAGGTCGCCTACGTGCTCGAGCGGCTCGGCCGCGCGCCCGACCTGGGCTACCACGTGATCGCCGCCGCGGTCGCCGGCCACCAGGGCGACCCGCTCGAGCTGCGCGGCCGGAGCGTGCCCGTGCTGAGCGCCCACGCAGGGATCGCCGAGATGGCCGAGCGCATGGGCGCCGACACCGTGATCCTCGCGGCGAAGCCCGACGCCGACCCCGCCTACCTCACGCGGCTCAGCCGGCAGCTCGAGGGCACCTGCGCCGAGCTCGTGCTCTTCTCCCGGCTGACGGACGTCGCCGGCCCCCGCATCTCCTTCCGACCCGTCGATGGCCTCCCGCTCATCCAGGTCCGGATCCCCACCTTCGACGGCGGCGAGCACGTGCTGAAGCGCGCGCTCGACGTCGTCGTCTCCTCCTGCGCGCTGCTGGCGGTCGGGGTGCTGGCCGTGCCGATCGCGATCGCGATCCGGCTCGACTCCCCCGGGCCGATCCTCTTCCGCCAGCAGCGCGTCGGCCGCGACGGGCGCACCTTCGCGATGCTGAAGTTCCGCACCATGCACGTCGACGCCGAGCAGGCGCTCGCAGCGCTGCTGGAGCGCAACGAGGGCGCGGGACCGCTCTTCAAGCTGCATGACGACCCGCGCATCACCCGCGTCGGCGCCTTCCTGCGCAGGCACTCGCTCGACGAGCTGCCGCAGTTCTGGAACGCGCTCAAGGGCGACATGAGCGTCGTCGGTCCGCGCCCGCCGCTGCCCAGCGAGGCGACCAGCTACGACGGCGTCGCGATGCGGCGGCTGTACCTCAAGCCCGGCATCACGGGCCTCTGGCAGATCAGCGGGCGCAGCGACCTCTCGTGGGACGAGAGCGTGCGCCTCGACCTCCGCTACGTCGAGAACTGGTCGGTGATGCAGGACCTCATGATCATGGTCCGCACCGCCCGCGTCGTCATCCACCCGTCCGGCGCGTACTGAGCCGCCGACACCACCACCTGAGGAGACACCATGCGCATCGCGATGCTCGGCACCCGCGGCGTTCCCGCCAGCTACGGCGGATTCGAGACTGCGGCTGAGGAGGTCGGCGCTCGCCTCGTCGAGCGCGGGCACGACGTCACCGTCTACGGCGACGACACCCAGCCGGAGATCACGTCCTACCGGGGCATGCACGTCGTCCACGTGCCGGCCCTCCGCCTGAAGCAGGCGGAGACGCTGACCCGCACGGGGATCGCGACGCTGCGCGCGATGGCCGGTCGGCGGCCCGACGCCGCGTTCGTCTTCAATGCGGCGAACGCCCCGTACGTCCCCCTGCTGCGGGCGCGCGGCATCCCCGTCGCCGTCCACATGGACGGGCTCGAGTGGCGGCGCTCCAAGTGGGGCGGCGCCGGCCGCGCCTACTATCGCTGGGCCGAGTCGTTCGCAGTCCAGACGGCGGATGCGCTCATCGCCGACGCGCCGGGGATCGCCGACTACTACCGGGAGGAGTTCGATGTGCCGACAGAGCTCATCCGGTACGGCGCGCCGATCCTGAGCGGCACAGACGCCTCGCTGCTGGAGCCGCTCGACCTCGTCGACGGGGGCTACCACGTCGCGGTCGCCCGCTTCGAGCCGGAGAACCACATCCTCGAGATCGTGCAGGGCTACCGGGAGAGCAGCGCGACGCGGCCGCTCGTCGTCGTCGGCGCCGCACCCTACAGCGCCGCCTACACGCAGGCGATCCACGAGGCAGCGGCGGGCGACCCGCGCATCCGCCTGATCGGGACCGTCTACGACAGCGATCTGCTCGACGCGCTCTACGCGCACGCGCGCACGTACGTGCACGGCCACTCGGTCGGCGGCACGAACCCCTCGTTGCTGCGCGCGATGGGCGCCGGTGCCGCCACCATCGCCTTCGACGTCGGGTTCAACCGCGAGGTGCTCGCCGACGACGGCTGGTTCTTCGGCGACCCGCGTCAGCTGGCGCGCGTGTTCGACGCCGTCGAGGCCGACGACGCCACCGTGCTGGCGCGCGGGCTGCGCTCCCGCGAGCGAGCCGCTCGCGTGTTCCGCTGGGACGACGTCGCCGACGACTACGAGCAGCTCGCGATGCGACTGCGAGAGGGCAGCTCGGTGCATCAGCTCGCGCGCCACGCCCGACGGGCCGTGCCGGCACAGGCCAGTGCCGGACTCGTCCTGTCGTGACCGCCCCGCTCACCTTCGTCACCGTCGTCTTCGAGCCCGAGCTGCCACTGCTGCGACTGCAGGCTCGCTCGCTCGCCCGCTACCTCGATCCGGACTGCGTCGCAGCGATCATCGTGCTCGACAACTGCGCGGGCGGCATGGGCCGCCACGCACGGCGTGCGGTGCTCGCGCGATTCGGGCCCGTGCTCGCGCCGCGCGTGTCGTTCGTGCGCACGGCGCAGCTCGGCATGGTCGGCAGCACGGATGGATGGCGCAGCCAGCAGGCGGCGAAGCTGCTCGTGGCCCGGCGCATCACCACACCGCACTACGTGATCCTCGACGCCAAGAACCACCTGATCGGGCCTGCCGGCGCCGACGACTTCGTCGATGCCGCGGGCACCGCCCGCGGCGGCACGCACTCCTACGCCGCGCATCCGCTCCGCGAGGGCCTCGAGCGCACGCTGCGCTACCTCGGCGCCGACGACGACACGGTCGAGCGGATGATCGCCGACTTCCCGCGCACGGTGACACCCTTCGTGGCCGACACCGAGCTCGCGCGCCGCATGATGGACGACATCGAGGCAGAGGCCCGTGAGTCGTTCGGCGACGCCTTCGAGCGCGCGGGACTGCTGGAGTTCTTCCTCTACTCCGGTTGGTCGCTGCTGCGGGGCCCGGGCTCGCCGGTCAACGGCGACACGATCCCCGCGCCGATCCTGTGGCCGGCGCGCGCCACCGAGGACGGCGCGGCGGACGCGATCCGCGAGGCGACCGAGTCCGGGGCCGCGTGGTTCGCCGTGCACCGTCGTGCCCTCGCCCGAGCGGATGCGCCGACCCGCCGCCGCATCGCGCGGCTGTGGTCCGACCGCGGCCTCATGTCGCCCGCGGAGGCCGCCCGCTTCGTGCGGCGGTTCCGGCTGGCCTACGCGCCCGCGACCGCCCGCGCGCGGGTCGGCAGGCGGTTGTCACGCCTTGGGCACCGCTGAATGCCGCACTCGCGCGACCGGCCGCTTCTGCCGACGCTCAGCGCTGGGATCGTCGGCGTAGTAGGTGTTGCGGTGCTTCGACGGGCGAGCCCGATTGAGCACGATGCCCAGGATCCGCCCACCCGCCGACTCGATCGAGCGGATCGTGTTCGCGAGCTGGGGCCGGCGGGTCTTCGACGCGTCCACGACGATCACGACGCCGTCGGCGAGCGGGGCGATCAGGTTCGAGTCGGCCACGGTCAGCACGGGCGGCGAGTCGATGATGACGACGTCGTAGCGCTCCGACGCGTCGTCGAGCACCGACCGGAACGCCTCCGAGGTCACCACGGTCGCGGGGTTCGGGGGCAGCGCGCCAGAGGTCAGCACGTCGGGGCCGTGCTCACGCCATCCCACGATGGCCCGCGACAGGTCGATGCCGCCCATGAGCGCCGTCGTGAGGCCCACCGAGCCGTCCAGCCCGAACAGCTCGTCGACCCGCGGGCGGCGCAGGTCCGCGTCGATCACGAGCGTCCGATCGCCCGAGTCGGCGAGCGTCACCGCGAGGTTGGTCGAGAAGGTCGACTTGCCCTCGCCGGGCGACGACGAGGTGACGAGGAGGCGGCGCGACGTGCCGTCGAGCGTGGTGAAGGCGAGCGCCGACTGGATCCGCCGCATGTCCTCCGACACCGGGTCGTGCGGCTCGCGCGCCGAGATGAGCCCAGCGCCCACGCCGCGCGTGGCGCGCGTCACGACACCCAGCACCGGCAGGTCGGTGACCCTGGCGACGGCCGCCTCGTTGCGCACCCGCGTGTCGGCGAGGGTCGCGACGAACGCCGTGAGCACGCCGAGCAGGAAGCCGATCGCCGCCGCGAGCAGTGCGTCACGCGTCTTGTTCGGGGTGGTCTGCACCGTCGGCGCGACCGCGTCGTCGATGACCGAGGCACTGATCGACGCGGCGCCCTCGACGCTCTCGGCGCCGACATCCAGCACCACGACGGCCAGCTGCTCGGCGACGCTGTTGGCGATGGCGGCCGCGCGCTCGGGTTCGGACGACGTGGCGGCCACCTCGAGGATGACCGTGTCCTGCGGGACGGTGATCGAGACCGACCGCGCCAGCTCCCGCGGCGTGCTCTGCAGGTCCAGCTCGTCGATCACGCGCTCCAGCACCCTGGACGACGTGGCGAGCCGGCCGAACGACAGCATCTGGTTCTGCGTGTAGGTGGATCCCTGGTTCAGGTCTGCGCCGCTCGTGCCCTGGTTGAGCGCGAAGTAGAGGGACGCTGCGGACTGGTACCGCGGCGGGGTGCTCGCGGACACCGCGTAGCCGATGCCGCCGCCGAGCACCGCGAAGCCCACGATGAGGATCCAGTACTTCCGCACCGCTTCCCAGGCGTGCGTCAGCGTCCACGTCGCCGGAGCGGGATTCATCGCTTCCCCCCGCGCGGCGCCGGAGAGCGGTTCGACGCGATGTGCTCGCCGGAGCTGCGGGTCCTCATGGGGGTTACACTACTTCTCCCAGCCGCGGAAACCTGCCGAGCGCGCATCCTTCATGAGGCGATGCTCGGGGGACGCACAGTCAGGCAGCCGTCGCCGGGCGCGGACCGAGGTCTGTGCGAGACGAAGGGGGGCCCGGTGCGCGTGCTCGCTCGCCCTGCCCGCGGTACGGGCTGATGGCCTCGTCCTCGCTCGCGCACGCCGCCGCACGCGGCTCGCTCTTCACGCTCGGCGCGCAGGCCGCACGGATCGTGCTGCAGCTCGTCTCGGTGGTCGTGCTGGCGCGGCTGCTCACGCCGCACGACTACGGCCTGCTCGCGATCGTGCTCGTCCTCGTCGGCCTCGGCGAGATCTTCCGCGACTTCGGGCTCACCTCGGCCTCCATCCAGGCCCCCACCCTCTCCTCGGGCCAGCGCGACAACCTGTTCTGGATCAACGCGTTGATCGGCATGGGGCTCGCGGTGCTGATGCTGCTCGGCTCGTGGCCGCTCGGCGCGGTCACCGGCGAGCCCGAGATCGTCGGGATGGCGCAGTGGCTCTCGCTGACGTTCGTGCTGAACGGCCTCGCGACGCAGCACCGGGCGAGCCTCATGCGCGCGCTGCGCCTGCGTCCGCTCGCGATCGCCGACGTGGCGTCCGCCGCGATCGGCCTCGCCGTGGCGATCGTGGTGGCGCTCGCGGGCGGCGGCTTCTGGGCGCTCGTCGCGCAGCAGCTCACGGCTGGCACCGTCGCGCTCGTCGGCGTGGTGATCGGGGGCGGCTGGCTCCCGGGGCGGTACGCCCGGCACGAGAGCGTGCGGTCGATGGTCTCGCTGGGCTGGAACCTAGTCGCCGCGAACCTCGTCCAGTACGGCGCACGCCAGGTCGACACGATCGTCGTCGGCGTCCGCTTCGGCACGTCGAGCCTCGGCCTGTACAACCGGTCCTTCCACCTCATCATGACCCCGCTCGGCCAGGTGCGATCGCCCCTGCAGTCGGTCGCGCTGCCGGTGCTCGCCCGCCTCCAGCAGGACCTGCCGAGGTTCGACACCTACGTCACCGCGGCGCAGCTGGCGCTCGGATACCTCATCGGCATCCCGCTCGCGCTCGTCGCAGGCCTCGCCGATCCCGTGGTCGTCATCATGCTCGGCGACGCGTGGGCGGATGCGTCGCCCCTGCTGCGGATGTTCGCCATCGCGGGGCTGCTGACGACGCTGTCGTACGTCGGCTACTGGGTCTACCTGGCGCGCGGCCTGGGCGGGCAGCTGCTGCGGTTCACGCTGTGCACCGCGGTCATCAAGATCGCGTGCATCGCCGTCGGCTCGTTCTTCGGGGTGGTCGGGGTCGTGGTGGCGATCGCGGTGTACCACGCGATCGAGTGGCCGATCTCGCTCGCCTGGCTGTCCCGCATCACGCCGATGCCGACGCGTCGGCTCTACGCCGGTGCACTGCGCATCGTGGGCGTCGCGACCTTCGCCGGCACGGCTGCCTGGGCGGCCGGCGCCGCGGTCGCGGCACTCGGGCCATGGGCGCAGGTGGGTGTGGGTTCGGCCGCCGGCCTGCTCCTCGCCGCCGCGGCGCTCGTGGTGCCCGCCTACCGCCGTGATGCGGGCTCGCTGCTCGGCTTCATGCGCCTGATGGTGACCCGGCAGCGGACCGCGGACGCGTCATAGCTGCCTGACTGCGCCTGCGTCGCCGCTCATGGGATTCGCCTCGCGGATGACCACGTGCCGCCCGCCGGCTCCAGGCCCACGGGCAGCGGCTGGCTCGACCGGTCGCGGAGCGCATCCGCATCGTCCTGCATCGCGGTCCACGCGACCGCGAGGCCGGTCAGGAACCACAGGAACGACCCGAACTGCGTGATGAGCGCGACCGCGAACAGCGCCGGCACCTGGCACACCACCGCGATCGACGCGGGATTCGCGCGCCCCCGCAGGACGTTGAGGATGAGCGCGACGAGCAGTGCCGCCACGAGCAGCACCGGCACCCAGCCGAAGCGCAGCGCGATCAGCAGCAGCGCGTTGTCCACCGAGCCGGCGAAGGTGCCGAAGTACACGCCGCCCTCGATGCGCCCCTGCCAGTCGCCGGCACTGCCGAACAGCCGCACCTCGGAGACCAGCGAGAGCAGCCCGGTGCGGTAGTCGGCGCTGCCGGACGCCTCGTCGCCGGCGTCGGAGAAGACATCGCCGAGGAACGGCACCAGGATCGCGATCGCGGTCACGCCGCCGACGACGACCCACCAGCGCGCGGCGCGGCGGATGCCCGGCATCACGACGATGCTGACCGCGATCGTGAGCGCGACGGTGATGATGCCGATGCGGCTGAACGACACGACGACCGCGCCGACGAGCACCGCGAGCGAGAGCACGATGGCGGGCGCCGACCACCGCGTCCCGAGCACGAACGCCGATGCCATCGCGAGCGAGGCGCCGAGCGCGATCGCGTGACCGAACGCGCCTTCGGCCCGCAGGAAGTCCGACCGCGGCTGCAGGTTCCCCCACTCGGCGAACGGTCCCGGCCCGGGGATGAGGACGAAGAAGTTCGACCCCGTCGCGAACTCGACCAGCGCGAGGATCCCGGCGACCGTCGCGAACGCTGCGATCGTACGGGTGACGAACAGCGCCGGCACGCGCGCCAGCACCATCCGGCCCCAGGCGTACGGGACGACCCACTGCAGGATCGCGATCACCGAGTGCGAGAGCGTCGCGAGCTGCAGCGCGAACAGGATCAGCACGAGCAGTGCGAACACCGCGACGAACGCATCCGAGATCGCGAGGCGCACGTCGGCGAAGTTCGAGGCGATCGCTGCCAGCGTGACGAGCGTGATCGCGGCCCAGAAGAAGCTGACCGTGACCCCGACCCAGATGGGCACCAGGAACAGCACGAACGCCCACATCACGAACGTCGTCCGCGGGCTCGCGCGGAAGACGAACAGGGCGACCATGCCCGCGCAGAGCGCGAGCGGCGCCAGCACCAGGATGGAGTTGCTCATCGGGCTCAATGTAGCCGTCGGGCGCCCACCGCCGTCACTGGAGGTCGGTCACGCGGAACGCGTCGATCGAGAACACGCCGGTCGAGGTCGACGAGCTGGCGCGGTTGGCGTGCACGCCCACCGACCCCTGTGTGTTCGCTCCGGTCGCGTCCGTCACGCTCACCTGCCAGGCGGCAGGCCGCGGCGTGCCGGCGCGCCAGATGCTCGCGTCGACCGTCGTGCTCGTCGACCCGGTCACCTCCACCTCGAGCGTGAACCAGTCCCCTGCCGCCCGAGTGATGCCGGGCACCTGGTAGCTGCGCAGCACCGTCGAGCCGTGCTGCACCACCAACCAGACGGTCCCGTTGTCGCGCAGCCACACCCGCACCCGGTAGTCGCCCGCCGACGTCGACCGCGTGATCACGCCGACGTACGCGGAACCGGTCGCCGGCGCCTGGTCGAGCCGCAGGTCCATCGAGACCCGCACATCGCTCAGCGCGAGCGAGCTCAGCCGCAGGTCGCGCGTCGACCCGGCACCGAGGTTCAGCCTGCCGACGCCGCCGGCGACGGACGCGGGCGTCGCGGTGCCCGTGATCGTCCACGGGCCGCCCACGTCTGACGTGCCCCAACCCGAAGCGACGGTGCGCGAGAAGTCGTCCGACGCGGCGAAGGTCGCCGCTGCCGGCGCGTCCGGCTGCGTCACCTGGATGACGCGGGTGGTCGTGGCGGTCGCGCCGTCGTCATCGGTCACGGTGAGCGTCACGGTGTAGCTGCCCGCCGCTCCGTAGCGGTGCGTCGACGTCGCACCCGAGGTGCTCGCCGTCCCGTCGCCCCAGTTCCAGCTCCACGACACGATGCTGCCGTCCGGATCCGACGAGCCCGACCCGTTCACCGCCGCATCCAGATCGTCGATCGTGGCGGTGAACGATGCCGTCGGGGCGACGTTCGGAGCCTCGACGGTCGCGTTCCGCGTGGCGGTGCTGCTCAGCCCGCGGCCGTCCGTGACGGTCAGGACGACCGGGTAGGTACCTGCCCGCCCGTAGACATGGGTCGGCGAGACGCCGGTGCCCGTCGTGCCGTCACCGAACTGCCACGCGTAGGAGGCGATCGTCGAGCCGGACGCGGCGGTCGATCCCGACGCGTCGAAGCTCGCGGTGAGCGCGCTCGTCGTGGACTCGAACGCGGCCGTCGGCGCCTGCTGCCCGGAGCCGACCGCGTAGTGCGTCGAGACCTGGCCGCTCGAGAGCGCCGATCCGTAGACCGCGACCTCGTCGATCGCGCCGCGCAAGTACATGGACGACGGCGCACTGGGCCACGAGCTCAGGTTGTCGCCGCCGATCCTCCAGTAGCCGCTGTACGTCTGCGCGGTCGTGACCATGAGCTGGGCGACTTGCACGCCGTCGACGTAGAGCGTCATGCCGTCGGCGCCCTGCGTCGCCACCACGTGGTGCCAGCGACCGTCGTTGTACGCGGCCGGGGACGAGATCGTGCGGATCACACCGCCCGGGCGCACGCCGAAGGTGAGCCTGCCGTCGTTCCGCATGTAGATGTGACGGTCGTAGCTGGTCGACGAGCCGGTCTGCCAGCTGCCGAGGCCGATGAGCTTGCCGCCCTGGGTGGTCGTGGTGTTGAACCACAGCTCGGTCGAGAACGCGCTCGGTGCCCTGCCGATCACGTTGGACGACACGCGGCCGTTCGTCGTGCCGTCGAAGCTCGACGCCGACTCACCGGTGACGCCCGCGACCGCGCCCGGCGAGATGGTGGTCGCGCCGCTGCCGAACAGCGGTGTCGTGGATTCGCCCCAGTCCGTCCGGGAGGAGCCCAGCGGGTAGTAGAGGAAGGCACCGTCATCGAGCACGGCGTTGGCGTAGGCCGACGTCTGACCGCTCGCGACGGTCACCGTGACCGCCGGGCTCGTCACGGCGTTGCCGTTCCGGTCGACCGCTCGCACCGTATAGGTATGGCTGGTGCCCGGCGTGAGGCCGGTGTCGGTGAAGGTCACCTGCGGCTGCGACCACCAGCTCGACGGCACGACGCGCGACTGCAGCACGCCGGCGGCGCCGGCCCGTCTGAGCTCGTAGGTGAGGTCGCGGTCGTCGCGGTCCCAGTTGCCGCGGATCGAGATGCGGGCGCGCCCCGCGACGACGGACGTGGCCGTGGGGGCTCCCCAGGTCGCGCTGGCGATGCGCGGGCCCTGCTTCGGCCCGTTCGGCGGTGTGGTCGAGAAGCGCACGAGCCCCTCGTAGCGGAGGTTGTTCACGCTGGTGAACTCGCCGCCGACGGAGAGGTACTGGCCGTTGCCCGTCATCGACAGCCCGGCCTGGTTGAGGCCGGAGGTCCGGCCGATGGTGAAGTCCGGGTACCAGGCGAAGGGCGCAGGGGCGGGGGTGCCGCTCCAGTTCTTGTATCCGCCGGACGGCGTGCGGGTGAGCGTGCCCTGCGCGGACGCGGTGAAGGCCTCGACGTACCGGTAGGTGCGCGGGTTCAGCTCGGGGGCGAGGCCGGCGGTGTCACACGCGTGGGTGTGGCTCGTCGCGTAGACCGTCTCACCCGTCGAGAAGACGCCGTAGTGATCGCCGTGGCAGTCGGCCACCCAGCGGATGGCGCCGGTGCCCGCCTCTGCCGCGAACACGCCCTCGAGGTTGCCCACGGTGGAGTTCGACGTCACCCAGCCGGTGCCGTACACGCCCGAACCATCGGTGGAGAGCGCGAAGATCCCGGCCTTGCCGGCGTAGTCGCCCTCGGACCAGCCGTTGATGACGGTCTTCGACGCCGCCCACGCTGCGTCCAGGGCGCCGGTCACCGGGTCGAGGGGGGCGAGGCCGCGCTGGACGACGCCGTTCGTGCGGTAGAAGCGGCCCCCGACGATCACGTGGGAGCCACCCGGGTCGATGACGAGTGCGTCCCCCTGCAGGTCGATCGTCGGCGCCCACGAGCGCAGGGCAGCGTTCGCAGTGGCGAACGCAGCGAGGTTCTGCCGCGCGACCCCGTTCGCCTGCGTGAAGCGTCCTGTGACGTAGACCGTCTCGCCCGTCGCCGCGATGCCGAACACACCGGCGCCGCCGATCGAGGCGTTGAAGCCGGGCAGCAGCGCACCGGTCGTCGGGTTGAGCACGGCGAAGTTGCGTCGCGTCTCGCCGTTGACCGACGTGAACGACCCGCCGATGTAGAGGCGCGTGCCGTCAGGAGAGGCTGCCACGGCGCGGATGGGACCGTTGACCTGCGGGGCGAACGACAGCAGGTTCCCGGTGCGGATGTCGTAGGCGAGGATGTTGCTGCGCGGCGTCAGGCTCGTGCCCGGTGCCGCCAGCGGCGCGCGCGCGTTCGCGAAGCCGCCGCCCGCATAGACGGTGGTGCCGATCACCGTCTGCGCCCAGACGTAGCCGTTGTCGATCTGCACCGTGGGCAGCGGGTCCGCGGTGACGACCGAGCTGGTGCGCTGCTGCAGCGTGACCGGACCTGTCCCCGCGGCGTTGGCGACGGTCAGGCCGGAGGTCAGCATCGCGCCGGTCGCGACGGTGGCGAGCGCTGCGAGCAGCACGGCGCGCAGGGGGCGGCGAGAGCGCATGGCGGTGTCCATCTGTCAGCGGGTGCTTCCCGCGAGGACCGCGAACGGCTCCCCCGCGGCGTCGTTGGCGGCGATCCGATCCGCGAAGACGAGAGCCACTGCCGTCGAGCGTCCTGCTCGACGGATCCGGGGTCGTGCGTTCACAGCTCTCTCCAGACGTCCGTTGCCGGCGGCCGACGATGACGCTCGCCGGCGACCCGGCGCGGCATGGATGCCGCCTTGCATCGAGCGTATGGATAACAGTGTTCGAGAAACGACCGCTCGCGCCAATCATCAGCGGAACCCGCGCCGGGCTTGATCTTCCTGAGCCGTTCGCGAGGCGGCGTCGACACCGCGCCCGCCGGGCGGAGCACCGCGACGGCCCCGCCCTCGCATCGCGCGAGCGGGGCCGTCACGAAGGACTCGCCGGTCAGGCTCCCTCGAGCCGCCCGGCGCTCGCCTCCGTCATCCGAGGTTCGTCACCCGGAATGCGTCGATCGAGAACACGCCGGTCGAGGTCGACGTGCTGCTGCGGTTCGCGTGCACGCCGACCGACCCCTGCGGGTTCGATCCGGTCGCGTCGGTGACGCTCACCTGCCAGGCCGCGGGCCGCGGCGTGCCGGTGCGCCAGATGCTGGCCGCGACGGTCGTGCTCGTCGAGCCGGTCACCTCCACCTCGAGCGTGAACCAGTCCCCGGCCGCACGTGTCAGACCCGGCACCTGGTAGCTGCGCAGCACCGTCGAGCCGTGCTGCACCACGAGCCAGACGGTCCCGTTGTCGCGCAGCCAGACCCGCACCCGGTAGTCGCCGGCCGACGTCGACCGCGTGATCACGCCGAGGTAGGCAGAACCGGTCGCGGGCGCCTGGTCGAGCCTCAGGTCCATCGAGACCCGCACATCGCTCAGGGATACGCCGTTCAGCCGCAGGTCCCGCGTCGACCCGGCCCCCAGCGCGAGCGTGCCGACGCCGTTGCCCACCGACGCGGGCGTCGCGGTGCCCGTGACGGTCCACGGACCGCCGACCTCCGACGTGCCCCAGCCCGGGGCCACCGTGCGAGAGAAGTCATCCGAGGCCGCGAAGGTGGCCGGCGGCACGACCGGCTCGGTCGCTTCGACGACACCGGTCGTCGTCGCCGTCGCACCGTCGTCATCGGTCACCGTGAGCGTCACCGTGTAGCTCCCGGCCGCCCCGTAGCGGTGCGTCGAGGTCGCACCCGAGGTGCTCGCGGTGCCATCGCCCCAGTTCCAGCTCCACGACACGACGCCGCCATCCGGGTCCGAGGAGCCCGAGCCGTTCACCGCCGCATCGAGGTCGTCGATCGTGCTGGTGAACGACGCCGTCGGACCGACGTTGGCGGCCTCGACCGTGACGTCCTGCGTGATCGCTTCGCTCAGGCCGCGATCGTCGGTGACGGTCAGGGTGACCGCGTAGGTGCCGGGCTGGCCGTAGAGGTGTGTCGGCGTGATGCCGGTCCCGGTCGCGCCGTCACCGAACTGCCACCCGTAGGAGGTGATCGTCGAGCCGCTCGCAGCTGCCGAGTCGGACGCGTCGAAGCTCGCGGTGAGCGCACTCGTCGTGGCCGCGAAGGCGGCCGTCGGCGCCTGGAGACCGGATCCGACCGCGTAGTGCGTCGAGACCTGGCTGCTCGAGAGCGCCGTGCTGTAGACGGCGACCTCGTCGATCGCGCCCCGGAACGAGGCCGACGACGGCTGCGCCGGCCACCCGTTCAGGTTGTCGCCGCCGATCCTCCAGTAGCCGGCGTAGTTCTGCGCCGTGGTGACGGTCGCGTCCTGCGCGACTCGTGCTCCGTCGACGTAGAGCGCGATGCCCTCAGCTCCTTGCGTCGCCACGACGTGGTGCCAGCGGCCGTCGTTGTACGAGGCGGTCGACGAGACCGTCCGCACCTGCCCCGGGTAGACGCCGAAGGTCAGTCGTCCGTCGTTGTGCATGTAGATGTGGCGGTCGTAGCTGCCCGACCAGTCGGTCTGCGAGCTGCCGAAGCCCATCAGCTTGCCGCCCTGCGTGGTCGTGGTGTTGAACCACAGCTCGGTCGAGAACGTGCTGGGCACGGTGGCGCTCGAGGCGGACGACACACGGCCGTTCGCCGTGCCATCGAAGCCCGACGCCGACTCGCCCGTCACACCCGCGACCGCGCCCGGCGACACATCCGTCGCGCCGGGGCCGAACAGCGGGGTGCTGGAACCGCCCCAGTCGGATCGGTTCGTGCCGAGCGGGTAGTAGAGCGTGGCTGCGTCATCGAGCACGGCGTTGGCGTAGGCGGACGAGTCCCCGTCCGCGATCGTCACGGTCGAGGCCTGGCTCGTCACGGCGTTGCCGTTGCCGTCGACCACCCGCACCGTGTAGGTGTGGCTCGCCCCCGGCGTCAGACCCGTGTCGTTGAAGGTGATCTGCGGCTGCGACCACCAGCTCGACGGGACGACCTGCGACTGGACGACGCCTGCTGTGCCGGCCCGTCGCAGCTCGTACGTGAGGTCGCGGTCGTCGCGGTCCCAGTTGCCGCGGATCGTGATCCGCGCCCGGCCGGCGACCACGGAGGTCGCGGAGGGCGCGCCCCAGGTCGCGCTCGCGATGCGCGGGCCCTGCTTCGGCCCATTCGGCGGCGCCACCGCGAAGCGCACGAGGCCCTCGTAGCGCAGGTTGTTGACGCTCCCGAACTCGCCCGCGACCGACAGGAACTGGTCGTTGCCGGTCATCGAGAGCCCTGCCTGGTTGAGGCCGGAGGTGCGTCCCACGGTGAAGTCGGGGTACCACGCGTACGGCGCGGGCGCCGGCGTGCCGCTCCAGTCCTTGTAGATGCTGCTCACCGAGGGGCTGCGGGTCAGCGTGCCCTCGGCGGTGGCGCTGAAGGCCCCGACGTAGCGGTACGTGCGCGGGTTGAGCTCGGGCGCGAGGCCCGCGCTGTCGCACTCGTGCGTGTGGCTCGTGGCGTAGACCGTCTCGCCGGTCGAGAAGACGCCGTAGTGGTCGCCGTGGCAGTCTGCCACCCAGCGGATCGCACCCGTGCCCGCCTCAGCCGCGAACACTCCCTCGAGGTTGCCCGCGTTCACGTCGGCGTACACCCAGCCCGTGCCGTACACGCCCGAGTCGTCGGTGGAGAGCGCGAAGATGCCCGCCTTGCCGGCGGTCGCGCCAGAGGACCATCCGTTGACGACGGTCTTCGACGCGGCCCACGCGGTGTCGATGGCGCCGGTCACCGGGTCGAGCGGGGCCAGACCCCGCTGGACCACGCCGTTCGTGAGGTAGAAGCGGCCACCCACGATCACGTGCGATCCGTCGGGGTCGATGACCATCGCGTCGCCCTGGCGGTCGAGCGTCGGTGCCCACGACCGGAGCGCGCCGTTGGCAGTCGCGAAGGCGGCGAGGTTCTGCCGGGCGACGCCGTTGGCCTGCGTGAAGAGGCCCGTCGCGTACACGGTGTCGCCGGTCGTCGCGATGCCGTAGACGCCGGTGCCGCCGATCGACGCGTTGAACCCCGGCAGCAGCGCGCCGGTGGTCGGGTTGAGCGCCGCGAAGTTGTAGCGGGTCTGGCCGTTGACCGAGCTGAAGGAGCCGCCGATGTAGAGGCGCGTGCCGTCCGCGGATGCCGCGACCGCGCGGATCGGGCCGTTCACCTGCGGCGCGAACGACAGCAGGTTTCCGGTCCGGATGTCGTAGGACAGGATGTTGCTCCGCGGCGTCAGGCTCGTCCCGGGTGCCGCGAGCGGCGCGCGCGCGTTGGCGAAGCCGCCGCCGGCGAACACGGTGCTGCCGATCATGGTCTGCGCCCAGACGTAGCCGTTGTCGATCTGCACCGTGGGCAGCGGGTCCGCGGTGACCATCGAGCCGGTGCGCTGCTGCAGGGTGACCGGACCGGTCCCGGCAGCGGTCGCGACGGTCAGGCCCGAGGTCACCAAGGCGCCGGTGGCGACGGCAGCGAGGGCGGTGAGCAGGACGGCGCGCAGAGGGCGGCGAAGGCGCATGGTGATGTCCATCTGTCAGAGGTTGTGCACGTGAGGCCGCGAGGACGCTGCTCACCGGCGAACCGGAAGCGGCGTCATCGCCGCCTGAGAGCGAGCGTATGGATAACGTCGTTCCGAAACGACCGGCGCGCCGCAATCATCAGCGGAACCCGCGTCGGGCCTGAGGATCGCGATCGGCACGAACAGGACGACCCCGCCCGCGCAGCGCGCGGGCGGGGTCGTCATCGGCCGAGGGTCTCCGTCACCCGAGGTTCGTCACCCGGAATGCGTCGATCGAGAACAGGCCGGTCGAGGTCGCCGTGCTGCTCCGGTTGGCGTGCACGCCGACCGAGCCCTGCGGGTTCGATCCGGTCGCGTCCGTCACGCTCACCTGCCAGGCGGCAGGCCGCGGCGTGCCGGCGCGCCAGATGCTCGCGTCGACCGTCGTGCTCGTCGACCCGGTCACCTCCACCTCGAGCGTGAACCAGTCCCCTGCCGCGCGAGCGATGCCAGGCACCTGGTAGCTGCGCAGCACCGTCGAGCCGTGCTGCACCACCAACCAGACGGTCCCGTTGTCGCGCAGCCACACCCGCACCCGGTAGTCGCCCGCCGACGTCGACCGCGTGATCACGCCGACGTACGCGGAACCGGTCGCCGGCGCCTGGTCGAGCCGCAGGTCCATCGAGACCCGCACGTCGCTCAGCGCGAGCGAGCTCAGCCGCAGATCTCGGGTCGAGCCCGCTCCGAGGGAGAGCGTGCCCAGTCCGCTGCCGACGGACGCGGGCGTCGCAGTCCCGGTGATCGTCCAGGGACCGCCGACATCCGATGTGCCCCAGCCAGAAGCGACCGTGCGCGAGAAGTCGTCGCGGGCGGCGAACGTCGCCGGCGGCGGGACGTCCGGCTCCGTCGCCTGGACGACCCGTGTCGTCGTGGCAGTCGCGCCGTCGTCGTCGGTCACGGTGAGCGTCACGGTGTAGCTGCCCGCCGCGCCGTAGCGGTGCGTCGACGTCGCACCCGAGGTGCTCGCCGTCCCGTCGCCCCAGTTCCAGCTCCAGGCGACGACGCTGCCGTCCGGATCCGACGAGCCCGAGCCGTTCACCGCGGCGTCGAGATCGCTGACCGTGCTGGTGAAGGATGCCGTGGGACCGACGTTCGCGGCCTGGACCGTGACGTTCTGCGTGATGGCATCGCTCAGCCCGCGGCTGTCGGTGACCGTGAGCGTGACGCCGTAGGTGCCGGACTGGCTGTAGGCGTGGCTCGGGGAGACGCCGGTGCCGGTCGCGCCGTCACCGAACTGCCACGCGTACGAGGCGATGGTCGAGCCGGACGCGGCGGTCGAGCCGGAGGCATCGAAGCTCGCGGTGAGCGCGCTGGTCGTGGACTGGAACGCGGCCGTCGGCGCCTGCTGCCCGGATCCGACCGCGTAGTGCGTCGAGACCTGGCTGCTCGAGAGCGCCGCGCTGTAGACGGCGACCTCGTCGATCGCGCCGCGGAAGTAGCTCGACGACGGTGCGCTGGGCCACGAGCCGAGGTTGTCGCCGCCGATCCGCCAGAAGCCGGTGTAGCCCTGCGCCGTGGTCACGGTCGTGTCCTGCGCCACGCGCGTGCCGTCGACGTAGAGCGCGATGCCGCCCGCCCCCTGCGTCGCCACCACGTGGTGCCAGCGGCCGTCGTTGTACGACGCGGTGGACGAGATGGTGCGCACCTGCCCCGGGTAGACACCGAAGGTCAGCCGACCGCTGTTCTGCATGTAGACGTGGCGGTCGTAGCTGCTCGACGAGCCGGTCTGCGCGCTGCCGAAGCCCATGAGCTTGCCGCCCTGCGTGGTCGTGGTGTTGAACCACAGCTCGGTCGAGAACGCGCCAGGCACGGTCGAGCTGGAGCCCGACGACACGCGGCCGCTCGTCGTGCCGTTGAAGCTCGACGCGGACTCGCCGGTCACGCCTGCCACCGCGCCGGGTGACACATCCGTCGCGCCCGAGCCGAACAGCGGCGTGCTCGTGCCACCCCAGTCGGAGCGGTTCGAGCCCAGCGGGTAGTAGAGCGTGGCCCCGTCGTCGAGCACAGCGTTGGCGTAGGCCGACGTCTGCCCGCTCGCGACGGTCACCGTCGCGGCCTGGCTCGTCACGGCGTTGCCGTTCCCGTCGACCACGCGCACCGTGTAGCTCTGCGTCGTCCCCGGTGTCAGCCCTGTGTCGTTGAACGTGACCTGCGGCTGCGACCACCAGCCCGAGGGCACGACCTGCGACCGGATCACGCCGGCGGTGCCCGCGCGGCGCAGCTCGTAGGTGAGGTCGCGGTCGTCGCGGTCCCAGTTGCCGCGGATCGAGATGCGGGCGCGGCCGGCGACGACCGACGTCACGGTCGGCGCGCCCCAGGTCGCGCTGGCGATGCGCGGGCCCTGCTTCGGCCCGTTCGGCGGGGTGGTCGAGAAGCGCACGAGCCCCTCGTAGCGGAGGTTGTTCACGCTGGTGAACTCGCCGCCGATGGAGAGGTACTGGCCGTTGCCCGTCATCGACAGCCCGGCCTGGTTGAGACCCGACGTGCGACCGATGGTGAAGTCGGGGTACCACGCATACGGCGCGGGGGCGGGCGTGCCGCTCCAGTCCTTGTAGATGCTGCCGGTCGTCGGGCTGCGGGTCAGCGTGCCCTCCGCGGTGGCGGTGAACGCCTCGACGTAGCGGTAGGTGCGAGGGTTCAGCTCCGGCGCGAGGCCCGCGGTGTCGCAGGCGTGCGTGTGGCTCGTCGTGTAGACGACGTCGCCGGTGGAGTAGACGCCGTAGTGGTCGCCGTGGCAGTCGGCGACCCATCGGATCGCACCGGTCCCCGCTTCTGCGGCGAACGTGCCCTCGAGGTTGCCGATCGACGTGTTCGCGTACACCCAACCGGTGCCGTACACGCCCGAATCGTCGACGTTGAGCGAGAAGATGCCGGCCTTGCCGGCGAAGTCGCCCTCGGACCAGCCGTTGATGACGGTCTTGGACGCAGCCCAGGCCGTGTCGAGGGCGCCGGTGACCGGGTCGAGCGGGGCGAGACCGCGCTGCACCACGCCGTTCGTGCGATAGAAGCGGCCGCCTGCGATCACGTGCGAGCCACCCGGGTCGATCACGAGCGCGTCGCCCTGGAGGTCGATCGTGGGAGCCCACGAACGAAGGGCGCCGTTGGCCGTCGCGAAGGCGGCGAGGTTCTGCCGTGCCACCCCGTTGGCCTGCGTGAACCGTCCGGTCACGTACACGGTGTCGTTCATGGTCGCGATGCCGAAGACCCCCGCGCCACCGATCGAGGCGTTGAACCCGGGCAGCAGCGCTCCGGTGGTCGGGTTGAGCGCGGCGAAGTTGAAGCGCGTCTGGCCGTTGACGGAGGTGAAGGACCCGCCGATGTACAGGCGGGTGCCGTCAGGAGAGGCCGCCACCGCGCGGATGGGGCCGTTCACCTGCGGTGCGAACGACAGCAGGTTCCCAGTGCGGATGTCGTAGGCGAGGATGTTGCTGCGCGGTGTCAGGCTCGTGCCTGGCGAGGCGAGCGGCGCGCGCGCGTTGGCGAAGCCGCCGCCGGCGTAGACCGTGTTGCCGATCATGGCCTGTGCCCACACGTAGCCGTTGTCGATCTGGACGGTGGCGAGCGGATCAGCGGTGACGACCGAGCTGGTGCGCTGCTGCAGCGTCACCGGGCCGGTGCCCGCGGCGTTCGCGACCGTCAGTCCGGAGGCGAGCATCGCACCGGTCGCGACGGTGGCGAGCGCGGCGAGCAGCACGGCGCGCAGCGGTTGGCGAGAGCGCATGGCAGAGTCCCTCTCAGGCGGTTGTTCCGTTGAAGGCCGCGAGCGGCTCGCCCGCGGCGAGAGCCGCTGCCGTCGAGCGTCGCGCTGGACGGCTTCGGCGTGGTGCGATCACGGCTCTCCAGATGGGTCGGTAGCGGCCGATGACGCTGCTCGCCGGCGGACCGGGAGCGGCGACGATGCCGCCTTGCAGCGAGCGTAGGCATAACACCGTTCGGAAACGCCCGATGGCGGCAATCAACAGGGAAATCCGCGCCGGGCTTGAGTCTCCTGACCCTGTGCTCGTGGCGGCGGAGCCCGCCTCCCGCTGAGGACCGAGAGGGCTGCCCCGCGCACGCACCGCCCGCGCGGGGCCAGCGCCCTCCGTCACCCGAGGTTCGTCACCCGGAACGCATCGATCGAGAAGAGCCCGGCGGCGGTCGCCGCGCTGCTGCGGTTGGCGTGCACGCCGACCGAGCCGCTCAGGTTCGATCCGGTCGCATCCGTCACGCTGACCTGCCACGCCGCGGGCTGCTGCGTGCCGGCGCGCCAGATGCTCGCGTCGACGGTGGTGCTGGTCGTGCCCGTCACCTGCACCTCGAGCGTGAACCAGTCACCGGCCGCTCGGGTGATGCCCGGCACCTGATAGGTGCGCAGCACCGTCGACCCGTGCTGCACGACGAGCGATACCGTCCCGTTGTCGCGCAGCCAGACCCGCACGCGGTAGTCGCCCGCCGACGTCGACCGGGTGATGACGCCCAGGTACGCGGAGCCCGTAGCCGGCGCCTGGTCCAGCCGCAGGTCCATCGACACCCGCACGTCGCTGAGCGAGAGGCCGCTGAGCCGGAGGTCGCGCGTCGACCCGGCGCCCAGGCTCAGGGTGCCGACGCCGTCGGCGACCGCAGCCGGCGCCGCCGTGCCGGTGATCGTCCACGGCCCGCCGACGTCAGCGCTCCCCCAGCCCGGCGAGACCGTGCGCGAGAAGTCGTCCGACGCCGCGAAGGTCGCGGGGGGCGGCAGGTCCGGCTCGGTTGCTTCGATGACACCCGTCGCCGAGCTCGTGGCGCCGTCATCATCGGTCACGGTGAGCGTCACGGTGTAGCTGCCCGCCGACCCGTACCGGTGCGTCGACGTCGCGCCGGAGGTGGTCGCCGAGCCGTCGCCCCAGCTCCAGCTCCAGGCGACGACGCTGCCGTCGGGATCCGTCGAGGCTGCGCCGTCCACAGCGGCGTCGAGGTCGTCGACCGTGCTGGTGAACGAGGCGTTCGGTCCGACGTTCGGGGCCTCGACGGTGATCTCCTGCGTGATGGCATCGCTGAGCCCGCGGCCGTCGGTCACCGTCAGCGTGACCGCGTAGGTGCCGGCCTCGCCGTAGGTGTGCGTCGGGGCGACTCCGGTGCCGCTCGCACCATCACCGAACTGCCAGTCGTACGAGGTGATCGTCGACCCGCCCGCAGCCGAGGAGCCCGCAGCGTCGAAGCTCGCGGCCAGCAGGTCCGCCGTGGCCTGGAAGGTCGCGGTCGGCGCCTGGAATCCCGAGCCGACGGCGTAGTGCGTCGAGACCTGGGCGCTCGTGAGCGCCGAGCCGTAGACGGCGACCTCGTCGATCGTGCCGCGGAAGTAGCTCGACGACGGGGCGCCCGGCCACGAGCCCAGGGCGTCGCCGCCGATCCTCCAGAAGCCGTTGTACGCCTGGGCAGTCGTGACCGTCGTGTCCTGCGCCACGCGGTTCCCGTCGACGAAGAGCGCGATGCCGTCCGCCCCCTGCGTCGCCACCACGTGGTGCCAGCGCCCGTCGTTGTACGACGCGGTCGACGAGATCGTCCGCACCTGCCCCGGGTAGACGCCGAACGTCAGCCGCCCGCTGTTCTGCATGTAGACGTGGCGGTCGTAGCTGCCCGACGAGCCGGTCTGCGCGCTGCCGAAGCCCATGAGCTTGCCGCCCTGCGTGGTCGTGGTGTTGAACCACAGCTCGGTCGAGAAGGTGCCGGGCGCCGTCGAGCTGGAGCCCGAGGACACGCGCGCGTTCGTCGTGCCGTTGAAGCTCGACGCTGACTCGCCCGTCACGCCCGCCACCGCTCCGGGCGACACGTCGGTCACGCGGTTGCCGAACAGCGGCGTGCTCGATCCGCCCCAGTCGGAGCGGTTCGTCCCGAGCGGGTAGTAGAGCGTCGCACCGTCATCGAGCACCGCGTTCACGTACTCGGACGTCTTCCCGCTCGCGACCGTCACGGTCGCAGCCTGGCTCGTCACGGCGTTGCCGTTGCCGTCGACGACCCGCACCGTGTACGTGTGGCTCGCTCCCGGGGTCAGCCCGGTGTCGGTGAAGGCGACCTGCGGCTGCGCCCACCAGCTCGACGGGACGACGCGCGACTGGATGACGCTGGCCGTTCCCGCCCGTCGCAGCTCGTACGTGAGGTCGCGGTCGTCGCGGTCCCAGTTGCCGCGGATGGAGATCCGTGCTCGCCCGGCGACGACCGACGTGACGGTGGGCGCGCCCCAGGTCGCGCTCGCGACGCGGGGGCCCTGCTTCGGGCCGTTCGGTGGCGCGACTCCGAAGCGGACGAGGCCCTCGTAGCGCTGGTTGTTGACGCTCCCGAACTCGCCGCCGACCGAGACGTACTGATCGTTGCCCGTCATCGACAGGCCTGCCTGGTTCAGCCCGGACGTGCGGCCGACCGTGAAGTCCGGGTACCACGCATAGGGGGCAGGGGCGGGCGTGCCGCTCCAGTCCTTGTAGATGCTGCTCACCGAGGGGCTGCGCGTGAGCGTGCCCTCTGCGGTCGCGCTGAACGCCTCCACGTACCGGTAGCTGCGGGGGTTGAGCTCCGGGGCGAGGCCTGCGGTGTCGCACTCGTGCGTGTGGCTCGTCGCGTAGACGGTCTCCCCGGTGGAGAAGACGCCGTAGTGGTCGCCGTGGCAGTCGGCGACCCAGCGGATGGCGCCGGTGCCGGCGTCGGCGGCGAAGACGCCCTCGAGGTTGCCGATCGAGGTGTTCGCATAGACCCAGCCGGTGCCGTAGACGCCGGAGTCGTCGACCGCGAGCGCGAAGATGCCCGCCTTGCCGGCGTAGGTGCCCTCCGACCAGCCGTTGATGACGGTCTTCGACGCGGCCCAGGCGGTGTCGAGGGCGCCGCTCACGGGGTCGAGCGGGGCGAGGCCGCGCTGGACCACCCCGTTGGTGAGGTAGAAGCGGCCGCCCACGATGACGTGCGACCCGCCTGGATCGATCACCAGGGCGTCGCCCTGCAGGTCGACCGTGGGCGCCCACGACCGGAGCGCGCCGTCGGCCATCGCGAAGGCGGCGAGGTTCTGCCGCGCGACGCCGTTCGCCTGCGTGAAGAGGCCGGTGACGTAGACGGTGTCGCTCGTGGTCGCGATGCCGTAGACGCCGCTGCCGCCGATCGAGGCGTTGAAGTCGGGCAGCAGCGCTCCGGTGGTCGGGTTGAGGGCCGCGATGTTGAAGCGGGTCTGGCCGTTCACCGAGGTGAACGATCCGCCGATGTAGAGGCGCGTGCCGTCGGGCGAGGCGGCGACGGCGCGGATGGGGCCGTTGACCTGCGGGGCGAACGACAGCAGGTTCCCGGTCCGGATGTCGTAGGAGAGGATGTTGCTCCGCGGCGTCAGGCTCGTGCCCGGTGCCGCCAGCGGCGCGCGCGCGTTCGCGAAGCCGCCGCCCGCATAGACGGTGGTGCCGATCATCGTCTGCGCCCACACGTAGCCGTTGTCGATCTGCACCGTGGGCAGCGGGTCCGCGGTCACGACCGAGCTGGTGCGCTGCTGCAGCGTGACCGGGCCGGTCCCCGCGGCGTTGGCGACGGTCAGGCCGGAGGTCAGCAGCGCGCCGGTCGCGACGGTGGCGAGCGCTGCGAGCAGCACGGAGCGCAGCGGTTGGCGGGGGCGCGTGGTGATGTCCATCTCAGGGGGCTCTTCCGGTGAAGACCGCGAGCGGTTCGCCTGCGGCGTAGTTGACCGTGACTGTGACGTTCCGGCCCGAGGCCGGGTCGAGCATGAAGACGTAGGTGCCGGAGACGGTGGCGCCAGGCTCGATCATCCCGGAGAGCGGTGACGGCGAACCCGCCGTCGTGCCGACGCCGACCTCTCCGTCATCCGTGATGAGGGTGACGACGGCGGAGTCGACCTCCTGCGGCTCACCCGACTGGTTGCGGGCGGCGACGCTGACGCGCAGCGCGGGACCGTCCATCTCTCCGGGCGTCTCGGCGGTGACGGTGATCGCGTCGACGGCGACGATCTCGACCACGACGCCCGTGTCGAACGTGATGGCCTCGTCGAGCGCCGCCGTCGTCGTGGGCAGCGCCGCTGCCTCAGTGGGGCCGTCAGGGCCGGGCGTCGCGCCAGCTCCCGGCGCGGGCACGGCGGTGGCGCCGGGCGGGATGGTGGGCCCGGTGGCGGGCGGATCGCTCGCGTCCGGCGCAGTGCTCGGAGCAGCCGTCTGGCTCGCGTCCGGCGTCTCACTGGCGACCGCGGTCGCGGCCGGGTCAGCGGAGGTCGGTCCGCACCCCGTCACTCCCAGCACGACGAGCGCTGCGGCCCCCATGGCGACGGCCACCGCCGTCGCGCCTCGTGCTCGACGGGTCCGGCGTGGTGCGATCACAGCTCTCCAAGACATCGGTTGCTCACGGTCCACGACGGTGCTCGCCGGCGAGCCAGGAGCGGCGTCGACGCCGCCTGAGGTGAGCGTATGGACAACACCGTTCGAAAAGCGACCGACGGCGGCAATCATCAGCGGAAGCCGCGCCTGGCTTGAGTATGACGACAGCGTTCGCGAACAGTGTTCGCAATAGCCTGACGGGGCGGCGCAGGCGCCGCGCTTCACGCGACACGAGGGAGATCCATGCGGATCCTCATGGACGGCTACTGGTGGCAGGACGGCCCGCAGGCGGCCAGGACGGTGCAGCGCGAGCTCGTGCTCGCCTGGGCTCGGGCGTTCCCCGAGGACGAGGTGGTCGTCGCGCTGCGTCGTGACGCCGAGGCTGACGACCTCCCGGCCGACGCCGAGGCGGTGCGCACGCACCTGTGGCCCCACGCCGCCTCCAACCGCTGGGAGCTGCCCCTCCTCGCCGCCGGCGCGGGCACAGAGCTGACCGTCTGCCACAACTACACGCCAGCGGTCGGCCCCTCGCTCCTGTTCCTCCACGACGTCATGTTCGAGGAGCACCCGGAGTGGTTCTCGCTGGCCGAGCGGCTCTACTTCAGCGCGATGCTCCCGTGGGCGCGGCGCGCGGCACTCGTGGCGACCTCGACGCGCACGGAGGCCGACCGCATCGCGCGGCATGCGCCGTCGCTGCCGCAGTCGATCGTGACCGGCCTGGGTGTGCCGCCGTCGCTCGACGGGGAGCCGCGGCGCCCCTCGCGCGTGCCCGCCGGCAGCGAGTTCGCGGTCACCGTCGGGCGGCTCAACGTGCGCAAGAACCTCGAGACGGCGATGCTCGCCGCCGTGCACTCCGCACGCATCTCCCCCGAGCGCCCGCTGTACGTCGTCGGCAGCACCGCGCACTCGGGCGTCGGCGTGGCCGTCCCGGATGCCGCCCGCGCGCTGCTCGACGACGGCAGCATCGTGCTGCTCGGGCAGGTGCCCGACGACGAGCTCGCCTGGCTCTACGCCAATGCGTCGCTCACGATCGCGCTGAGCCTCGACGAGGGGTTCGGCATGCCCGCCGTCGAGGCCGCCCGCTTCGGCTCGCCGCTCGTCGCGAGCGACATCCCGGTGTTCCGCGAGACGGTCGAGGGCTACGCGGTCTTCGCCCCGCCCCTCGACGCCATGGCGACGGCGAGCACGCTCGACGCGGCCTGGGGCAACCGCCCCGACGTGGCGGCGCGCGAGCGCACCGTCAGCCGCTTCAGCTGGGACGCCGCGGCGCGCTCGCTCCGCGCGGCCGCCGACGTGCACTCACTCGAGCGGTCGAGCACCCGTCAGGAGCGACGCCAGCTCGCGGGCGGCCTCATCCACCGCGCGCACCGTGCGTCGGTGCGCGCCCGCACCGAGGACGTGCCCGTCGCTGATGTCGAGCGGGTCCCGAGACTGCCGTGACGGCAGCAGCCCGCGCGGCCGCTTCGGCAGCTGCCGCAGGCCCCGATGGTCGTCGATGTAGCGCTGGAACGCGGCGAGCGCGTCCATGCCGGGCGTGCCGGGCTCCACGACGAACCCGCTGCCGAGCCACACCGCCTCCTGCAGGGTGAAGACCCGGCGTCGCCGCTCGGGCGCCGCGGCGACGACCGACGACCGGATCCCGCGCGAGGCGGTCAGCACGAGCGTCGCCTGGAGGGTCTCCTCCGGGTAGAGCGGTCGCGACCGGTGCAGGTCGGCGAGCTCGCGCCAGCGCTCGCCGGTGTGGAACGCCGCGACCTCCGGGCAGACGGTGCGGGCGCCGTCGACGCTCACGCCCGCGGTCGCGACCGGGACGGCGTCGTAGTCGGGCAGGCGCGCGAAGGCGCGTCGGAGGGTGAGCCCCGCCATCGGTGAGCGGCAGACGTTCGCCGCGCACACGATCAGGATGCCGCCGTCGCGGTTGCCGTCCATGTCAGCGCCTCCCGGCGTGCTCGTGCAGCCGTGCCGTCGAGCGCCGGTGCGCCCGCACGATGCGGCGGCCGTCGCGCAGTCCTCGCAGGTAGCCGCGCCACGGCCGCCACGAGGCGACGAGCTGCTGCCGGCCGCCACGCAGCAGCACCCCGTAGCCGATGCGGGCCGACGAGCGCGCCCAGCGGCGCACGTCGACGTCGGGGAGGTGCTTCACGGCGTACAGCATCCGATTGCGGATGTTGAAGTAGTAGTAGAGCTCGGACTTCGCACGGGCGCTGCGACGCTCGGCGTGCGTGCCGCCCTGGTCGTGGACGACCTCGGCGTCGACGAGCTCCAGCCGCGCCCCCGCAGCGATCGCACGATGCGAGAGGTCGATGTCCTCCCAGTACAGGAAGTACTCCTCGTCGAAGCCACCCAGCAGCGTCCACAGCTCGGCGGAGATCGCGAAGCACGCGCCCGTCGCCCACTCCAGCCGCTCCGCGCCCGCGAACCGCGCGCGAGCGCGTGCACCGCGCGGGATGCCCTCGTCGAGGTACAGGTCGGCGCCGACGAACCACGGCTCACCGCTGCTCTGCACGATCCGCGGCGACGCGAGCAGCATCGGATCCTCGGCGACCGCCGAGACCAGGCGCGCGAGGCTGTCCCGCTCGATCGTCGCGTCCGGGTTGAGCGCGACGAGCACGCCGGCGCCCTGCTCGATCGCCCGGGCGGCGCCCGCGTTCGTGCCTCCCCCGAAGCCGTCGTTCGTGTCGAGCAGCACGGTGTCCCAACCGTGCTCGCTCGCCAGCTGCCGCACGCGCTCGCGCTCGGCCGCGCCGCTGAAGCAGTCGACGACGATCACCCGCCCGGGTGGCACAGCGTCGAGCGACGCCGCGTGGTCGCGCAGCAGCGCGCTCGACGCGAAGTTGACGACGATGACCGCGAAGGGCGGGAGGTCGGTCATGGCGCGGCGGTCCGCTCGCGGTCGATCGCGCGGATCTCGCGGAACCACTTGACCGACGCGAGCACGAGGAACGCGAGGTTCGCGAGCGCGAGCGCCCCGTAGGCCCAGAGGAAGCCGGTCGACCAGCCCCACAGCACGAAGACGAGGCACAGGAGCCCGAAGTCGGTGGGGACGAGGATCAGCGATCGCCCGAGCGTGCCGCTCCCCCGTTGATGCGTGGACGGCACGCCGACCTTGCCCTTGAGCAGGTCGTTGAGCAGCATCGCGAAGAACGTCACCACGCCCACGATGGAGAACAGCAGCGGGACCAGCAGCCAGGGTGTGTCTCGGTAGGGCGTGTGCAGCCAGAGCGCGACGAGCACCGCGAGGTGCAGCGAGGCGATCTTGATCGCGTCGACGAAGTGGTCGAGCCACTCCCCCGAGAGGCTGCCGCCGCCGCCGAGGCGGGCGACCTGCCCGTCGGCCGAATCCCACGCGTAGCCCAGCACCAGCAGCAGCGCCACCACGACGCCCGTCCACCACTGCGCGGGGAGCGCGAGCAGCAGCACGATCGCGGCCAGGGAGTGCAGGGCACTGACCCCGGTCACCGTGTTGGGCGACCACCCCCATCGATACGCCGCCACCGCGAGCACCCGCCCGATCCGTCGGTTGACGTACACGGAGTACGCCGGTGCACCGCGGGCATGGCCCTTCTGCGCAGCGGCGAGCCGCCGATGGACATCGGCGAAGGAATCGACCATCTCGGGCACCTCGGTCATCCGCACCTCGCTCTGCCGCGCGGGCGGCCCGGCGCGATTGGGATGAGTGTAGGTGCTTGCGCGCCATGCGGCGCAACATGCGCCAGACTGTGCCGCATGCGGAACGCCTCGCGCCCCTCGACGCCCGCCGTCCGCGTCATGCAGTCGTTCGGGCCGCCGCGCCCCACCACCAACCCGTACATCCACATGCTCGACGCGGCGCTCGCCGAGACGGCGGGGGTCGACCACCTGCGCTTCGACCGCCGCCGGGCACTGCTCGGCCGCTACGACGCGCTGCACCTGCACTGGCCGGAGCTGCTCCTGCGCGGCTCGAGCCCGTCGCGCACGCTCGCTCGCCGCGCCTTCGCGATGGCGCTGCGCCTGCGGCTCTCGGTCACCGAGGTCGCCCTGATCCACACCGTGCACAACGTGCGGCCGCACTCGGACTCGACGCGGTGGGAGCGCCGATACCTCGCGTGGCTGGATCGCAGGGTGGATCATCGCATCGTGCTCAACGAGCAGACCGAGCTCGCCCCTGGCGCGGCCTCGACCCTCATCCCGCACGGCCACTACCGCGACTGGTTCGCCTCCGTGCCGTCCGTGCCTCCCACCCCCGGGCTGCTGTCGTTCGTCGGCCTCGTGCGCCCGTACAAGGGCGTCGAGGAGCTGCTCGACGCGTTCGCGAGCACCGCCGCCACGGCGCCCGCGCTGCGGCTCAGGATCGCGGGCAGCCCCTCGAGCGCGCAGCTCGAGCGGGATGTGCGCGAGCGCGCGGGGGGCGACGCACGGGTCGAGCTGGACTTCCGCTACCTCACCGAGCCGGAGTTCGCGAACGTGGTTATGGAATCCGCGGGCGTGGTGCTACCGTACCGATTCATGCACAACTCCGGCAGCGCGCTCGCGGCCCTCTCGCTGCGGCGCCCCGTGCTGGTGCCGCGCACCGACGTCAACGAGGCACTCGCCCGGGAGGTCGGGCCCGGATGGGTCACGATGTTCGACGGCGCGCTCACCGGAGCAGACCTCGAGCGCTTCGCCGAGGGCATCCACCCGCTCCCCACCGCAGCACCCGACCTCAGCGCCCGCGAGTGGGCGAGCGCGGGTGACGCGCACCGATCGGCGTACGTCGCGGCCGTCGCGCGCCGCCGCGGCGGGGCCCGCTCGTGAGCGCCGCCGACCCCGCCGGCGCGGGCGCCGGACCCGCGGTGCTGGTCGCCGTGCCGACCTTCCGACGGGCCGAGCTGCTCCCCGACCTCATCGAGGCCATCCGGCTCGAGATGGCCGCGATCGCGCTGCCGAGCCGCATCCTGCTCGTCGACAACGACCCCGACCGCTCCGCGGAGGAGCCTGCGGCGGTGCTCGGCGTCGGACACCTGCACGAGCCCGTGCCCGGCATCGCAGCGACGCGGCAGGCGGCGCTCGACGCCGCGGCCGACCACGAGCTCGTGGTGATGATCGACGACGACCTCGTGCCCGAGCCGGGCTGGCTCGGCGGGCTCGTCGACGCCTGGACGCAGCACCGTCCCGCGGTCGTGATGGGCTACGTGCGCTACGTCTGGCCGGAGGGCACCGATCCCTGGGTCGCCGGCGGCGGCTTCCTGCGCCGCAGCCTGATCCCGACCGGCACGCGCCTCGCCGACCTCAAGACGGGCAACGTGCTCGTCGACGTCGCGCAGGTGCGTGCGCTCGACGTGCGCTTCGACGTCTCGCTCGGGCTCTCCGGAGGCTCCGACGTGCAGTTCGGGCGCGACCTCATCGACCACGGCGGGGTGATCGTCGCCTCCGCCGAGTCCGTCGCGCGCGACGACATCGCAGCAGCTCGGACGACGCGTGCCTTCGTCCGGCGGCGCGCGATCTGTCAGGGCCAGGTCCGCGCCCGGCTCTACACGCGAGCCGACTCGACCGGTGCGCGCATCGCCAAGCGCGCCGGGTTCCTGGTCGGCGGACTCGTGCGCGTGCCGGCGTTCGCCGCCGGCGAGACGCTCGCGCGCGTGCGCGGCGACGTCGCCGCGAGCGCGACGTTCCGCCGTCGCCGGTGGTTCGCGCAGGGACGCATCCAGGGTGCGCTCGGCCTCGACGAGTTCGAGTACGCCCGGCCCGCTGCGGCCGCCTCCGCTTGACGCCTTCTTGGGCTGACCCTGGGGTCCGCCTGCGGCACTGGACGCTACGCTCGTAACAGTGTTCGCAAACCGGCGCCGCGTGCGTCGGTCGGAGGAGGGTGGCGCGATGGCGCAACGGATCGGCTACGCCGCAGGGGCTTTCGACCTGTTCCACATCGGGCACCTCAACATCCTCAAGCACGCGCGCGAGCGGTGCGATGTGCTCATCGCCGGCGTCGTGAGCGACGAGATGCTGCGGCAGGTCAAGCGCATCGAGCCGATCGTGCCGACGCTCGAGCGCGTCGAGATCGTGCGAGCGGTCCGCTGGGTCGACGAGGTGCACGTCGAGACGGTGCCCGACAAGCTCGACACCTGGCGCGAGGTGGGCTTCACCCACTTCTTCAAGGGCGACGACTGGCGCGGCACCGAGAAGGGGCTGCGGCTCGAGCGCGAGTTCGCCGAGGTCGGGGTCGAGGTCGTCTACTTCCCCTACACCGCGCACACCTCGAGCACCGTGCTGCGGCGGGCGCTCGCGCAGCTGACCGCGAACGCGGACGCCGCGGCGCTCCAGGCGCAGATCGCCCTCTCCTAGCGACGCGACGCGCGGCTAGGGGCGCGACGCCAGGAACCTGTAGACCTCGGTCTCGTCGACGCCCGGGAACGCGCCGGGCGGCAGCGCCGCCAGCAGGTGCGAGTGCGCCCTGGCGCTCGGCCAGGCCTGTCCGGACCACGCCTCGGCCAGCTCGGCGGGCGGCGTGCGGCAGCACGACGGATCCGGGCAGCGCGACACCGAGCGCTCCTTGGTCGCGCGGCCGCGGAACCACTTCGCCTGCGAGAACGGCACGCCGATCGAGAGCGAGAACTCCCCCGCCGCGCTGCGCTCCGTCATCGCCGTGCACCAGAACGTGCCGGCGGGCGTCTCGGTGTACTGCTCGAAGGCGTTCACCTTGTCGGCGACGTCGAAGACCTCGCGGCTCGTCCACCGCTTGCACACCGGCTGGCCCTCGATCGCGCCGGTGTGATCGGCGGGGAACGTGACGCCGTCGTTCTCGTACGCCTTGTAGATGATCCCCGACTCGTGCACCTTCTGGAAGTGGAGCGGGATGCCGAGGTGCACGGTCGCGAGGTTGGTGAGCCGGTGCGCCGCGGTCTCGTACGACACCGCGAAGGCATCGCGGAGGTCCTCGATCGCGAGCTGCCGATCGGCCTTCGCCGCGCCGAGGAAGTCGACGGCGGCGCGCTCGGGCATGAGCAGCGCCGCCGCGAAGTAGTTCGTCTCGATGCGCTGCCGCAGGAAGCCGCCGTAGTCCGCCGGCACCGAATGGCCGAGCACGTGGTGGCCGAGCGCCTGCAGCAGCACCGAGCGCGGGTCGTGGTCGATGCGGCTCGAGCGCGAGAGGTAGATGCGCTTGCGCTTCAGGTCGGTGACCGACCTGGTCGAGTGCGGCAGGTCGCCGACGTGGTGCACGCTGAAGCCCAGCCGCTCGGTGATCGCCGCGATGAGGTGCTGCGACAGCGGACCGGACTGGTAGCCGACGCGGGCGAGCATCGCCGCCGCCTCCGCCTCGATCTCGGGGAAGTGGTTGTCGCGCGCGCGCATCTCGGCGCGCAGCTGCGTGTTGGCGCGCCGCGCCTCCTCGGGCGTCGCGACCCGCTCCTCGGCCGCCCGGTCGAGCTCGTCGACGAGCGCGAGCATCGTCTCGAGCACGTCGTCGGGCGTGCGTGGCCCGATCCGCATGGTCGGGAGCCGCTTCTGCTGCCACGTCGACGACCGCATGGCGCGCTCGAGGCGCAGCTCGAGCTCGGCGCGGCGCGAGGGCGGCTCGGTGCCCGTCAGCCGCTCGAGCGTGACGCCGTAGAGCGCCGCGAGCTGCTGCAGCTGCGTGAACCGCGCCTCGCGCTTGCCCGTCTCGAAGCCGGAGAGCTGCGACGGCGCGAGGCCGATCGCGTCGTGCACCGCGTCGAGCGTCAGCCCGGCGGCCTTCCGCGCGTGCCGGAGCGATCGCCCGAGCTGCAGCGCATCCACGTGCGGGGAAGGTGACGCGGGTCGCGGGGGGCGATCCCACGACGCGGTGGCGCTGTGGTCGCTGGTCATTGCGGTCTCGCTGCTCATGCGGGCACCCTACGCCATTCCTGCGGCATGTGGCAGGAATGCAGAACTTCACTGCGCGAACGCCGCCATGTGCCGTCGTCCTGCCCGCACAGTGGGTGCAGACCCACCCAGTGACCCAGGAGAACACCATGACCGAGCAGCCCAGGACGACCCCGCACGACACCGCCCCGCAGGACGCAGCGCTGGCGACGGAGGCCGCGGAGCTCGAGCTCGAGTGGGCGGCCGACGCCCGCTGGCGCGGCATCCGGCGCGACTACAGCGCGGCGGATGTCGTGCGGCTGCGCGGCTCGGTCGTCGAGGAGCACACGCTCGCGCGCCGAGGCGCCGAGCGGCTGTTCGAGCGACTGCATGCCGACGAGGCGCCGGTGCGCGCGCTCGGCGCGCTGACGGGCAACCAGGCGGTGCAGCAGGTGCGCGCCGGCCTCGAGGCGATCTACCTCTCGGGCTGGCAGGTCGCGGCCGACGCCAACCTGTCGGGCCAGACCTATCCCGACCAGTCGCTGTACCCCTCGAACTCGGTGCCCGCGGTCGTGCGGCGGATCAACAACGCCCTGCAGCGCGCCGACCAGATCGAGCGCAGCGAGGGCGGCCGGACCGTCGCCGACTGGCTCGCGCCGATCGTCGCCGACGCGGAGGCCGGCTTCGGCGGCCCGCTCAACGCGTTCGAGCTCATGCGCAGCATGATCTCGGCCGGCGCGGCAGGCGTGCACTGGGAGGACCAGCTCGCGAGCGAGAAGAAGTGCGGCCACCTGGGCGGCAAGGTGCTCATCCCCACGCAGCAGCACGTGCGCACGCTCAACGCCGCGCGGCTCGCCGCCGACGTCGAGGGCGTCCAGAGCGTCATCATCGCCCGCACCGATGCGGAGGCCGCGACCCTGCTCACGAGCGACGTCGACGAGCGCGACCGCCCGTTCGTCACCGGCGAGCGCACGTCGGAGGGCTTCTACGAGGTGCGGAACGGCATCGAGCCGTGCATCGCCCGCGGCCGCGCCTACGCGCCCTACGCCGACCTGCTCTGGATGGAGACCGGCAAGCCCGACCTCGCGGTCGCCCGCCGCTTCGCCGAGGGCGTCAAGGAGGCGTTCCCCGACCAGCTGCTGGCCTACAACTGCTCGCCGTCGTTCAACTGGCGCAAGCACCTCGACGACGATCAGATCGCCGCGTTCCAGCGGGAGCTCGGCGCGATGGGATACCGCTTCCAGTTCATCACCCTCGCCGGCTTCCACGCGCTCAACCACTCGATGTTCGACCTGGCGAAGGGCTACGCCCAGCAGCACATGACGGCGTACGTCGACCTGCAGGAGCGCGAGCTCGCCGCCGAGGCGCACGGCTACACGGCCACGAAGCACCAGCGCGAGGTCGGCACCGGCTGGTTCGACCTCGTCGCGACGACGCTCAACCCGACCTCGGGGACGCTCGCGCTCGCGGGCTCGACCGAGTCCGAGCAGTTCCACTGAACCCGACCAGCACCGACCGCAGAGGACACGACCATGCACGACCGCATCCGCATCACCGACACCGCCGAGGGCCAGGACCGGGTCCTGACCGATGAGGCCCTGGCGTTCCTGCTCGCGCTGCACGACCGCTTCGAGCCCACGCGGCAGCAGCTGCTGCAGATCCGCCGCAAGCGCCGCGCGGCCTTCGCCGACGGCGACTCGCCGCGCTTCCTGGAGTCGACTCGCCGCATCCGCGAGGACGCCAGCTGGCGCGTGGCGCCGCCGGCCCCCGGGCTCGAGGACCGCCGCGTCGAGATCACCGGGCCGATCGAGCGCAAGATGACCATCAACGCGCTCAACTCGGGCGCGAAGGTCTGGCTCGCCGACTGCGAGGACGCGTCGAGCCCGCTGTGGCGGAACGTGATCGCGAGCCAGGTGAACCTGCAGGACGCCATCCGCGACCGGATCGCGTTCACGAGCCCGGAGGGCAAGCGGTACCGCGTCACGGCCGAGACGACGCCGACGATCGTCGTCCGGCCGCGCGGCTGGCACCTCGACGAGCACCGCATCCTCGTCGACGGCACGCCCGTCTCGGGCGCGCTCGTCGACTTCGGGCTGCACGTCTTCCACAACGCCGACGAGCTCATCGCCCGCGGGCGCGGCCCGTACTTCTACCTGCCGAAGCTCGAGAGCCACATCGAGGCGCGGCTGTGGAACGAGGTCTTCGTGGTGGCGCAGCACCTGCTCGTCATCCCGCAGGGCACGATCCGCGCGACCGTGCTCATCGAGACCATCACGGCGGCGTTCGAGATGGAGGAGATCCTCTTCGAGCTGCGAGAGCACTCGGCGGGCCTCAACGCCGGCCGATGGGACTACCTCTTCTCGATGATCAAGGCGTTCCGCCTGCGCGGCCCGGCCTTCGTGCTGCCCGACCGCTCGCAGCTCACGATGACGGCGCCCTTCATGCGCGCCTACACCGAGCAGCTCGTGCGCGCGTGCCACCGGCGCGGCGCGCACGCGATCGGCGGGATGGCCGCGTTCGTGCCCAGCGCGAGGGACCCGGAAGCGACGGGGCGTGCGCTCGCGGCGGTCGCGGCCGACAAGGCGCGCGAGGCGGCCGACGGCTTCGACGGCTCGTGGGTCGCGCATCCGGGACTCGTCGCGACGTGCCGCGAGGCGTTCGACGCGGTGCTGGGCGAGCGCCCGAACCAGCTCGAGCGCACCAGGGAGGAGGTGCCGGTCGACGGCGACGCGCTCATCGACCTGTCGACGACGCGCGGCGAGATCACCGACGGCGGCCTGCGCTCCAACATCGAGATCGGCATCCGCTACATGGAGGCGTGGCTGCGCGGGCACGGGGCGGTCGCGATCCACTCGCTCATGGAGGATGCCGCGACGGCCGAGATCTCCCGCTCGCAGGTGTGGCAGTGGATCCACAACGAGTCGTCGACCTCGGACGGCCGGACGATCACGCGCGAGCGCTGCGAGTCGATCGTCGACGAGCTCGCGGCCGGCTTCGACCTCACCGAGGGCAACCGGTTCCGGGAGGCGATCGCGCTCTTCCGCGAGATCGCGCTCGAGGAGACCTACCCGGCGTTCCTCACGCTGGCCGGCACCGAGCGCTACCTCGGCGACGGCGTCGAGCGGCCGACCACCGGCTCGATCCCGGTGCAGGACGCGCCGGAGGATGCACCCGCGCGGCTGGCGGCGTGACGGTCAGCGCAGCGGCACGCGCTGCTCGTCCTCGTCGATGATCCACACCTCGGTGGCGACCGCGCGGTAGAGCCGCAGCGCCGACGCCCCCGTCACGCGCTGCGGCTCCCACGCCGGCCGCCCCGAGGCGACGGTCTTCGCGTTGAAGACCGCGAGCGCGCCGAGCACCTCGTCGTCCGGGACGATGCCGGCGACCGCGTCGGCGAACACCGCGGTCGCGTCGCCGACCGGCGTCGTCGAGTCGAAGACCGCGAGCGCGACCTCAGGTCGCACCCGGATGTTGTGCGAGTGCCGGCCCTCGGGGCGCGAGACCCAGATGAGCTCGCGGCCGTCGCGGTCCGCGAACCAGACCGGGGTCGCCCAGGGGCGGCCGTCGGCGTCGGCCGTCGCGAGCGTGAGGTAGGCGTTCGCGTCGAGGATGCGTCGCGCGAGCGCGGCGGGCGAGGTCGGATCCGGTGCGGCGCTCATGCGCCCTGGCTACCATATGCGCCGCTCGGCGGGAAGGCTGGCGTCAGGCGTGCTGGTCGCGCGCCTGGCGGAGGCTCGCGAGCAGCTTCGCCCGCAGCTCCTCGGGCGCCCGGTCGCGGCAGGCGCCCTGCAGCGCCGCCGTGAGCATCTCGCCCACGTGGTGCTCCGCGGAGCACTCGTCGCACGTGGCGAGGTGCGCGCGCACGTCGGCGGCGTCCTCGGCGCACAGCTCGTTGTGGAGGAACTCCTCGAGCGCGGCTCGAGCCTCGGTGCAATCCTTCTTCGCCTCGGGTGCGAGGCTGCCGGTCTCGGTCACGGCTTCTTCTCCTTCTCGGTGGTGCCCTGCACGGCGATCCCCTGCTCCCTGGCGTAGTCGGCGAGCAGGCCGCGGAGCAGCTTGCGCCCTCGGTGGAGGCGGCTCATCACGGTGCCGACGGGCGACTCCATGACCTCCGCCGTCTCGGCGTAGCTGAGGCCCTCGACGTCGACCCAGTAGACGGCCATGCGGAAGTCCTCGGGGACCTGCTGGAGGGCGTCCTTGACGATGCCGGACGGCATCCGATGGATCGCCTCGGCCTCGGCGCTGCGCGAGGCGGTGGCGGTGAACGACTCGGCGTCGCCGACCTGCCAGTCCTCGAGGTCGTCGAGCGGCGCCTCGAAGGGCCGCCGCTGCTGCTTGCGATAGGTGTTGATGTAGGTGTTGGTCTGGATGCGGTACAGCCACGCGCGCAGGTTCGTGCCCTGCTTGAACGAGCCGTACGCCGCGTACGCCTTGAGCAGCGTGTCCTGCACGAGGTCGGCGGCGTCTGCCGGGTTGCGCGTCATGCGCATCGCCGCGCCGTAGAGCTGGTCGGCGTACTGCATGGCCTGCTCGGCGAAGTCGTCGCGCTTCGCGGCGTCGGTCTGGTCGCTTGTCATCGCGGGTGAGTCTAGTGTCGCGGTCGTCGCTGCGGCGGTCGCCGAGAGGGCGACAGGCAGTGTGGCTGTGGGCACAGGCACCTCCTCGGCTGGACGCGTGACCGATAGATTGCAACCGATGCCTGCACCAGATCATTCCCGCCCATGGACCGCGCCGACGGCGACCGCCCGCCTCGACGCGCGCGTGCAGCTGCCCGGCTCGAAGAGCCTCACGAACCGCGCGCTGCTCCTGGCCGCCCTGGCCGACGGTCCGAGCACGCTCCACCGGCCGCTGCGCAGCCGCGACGCGTCGATCATGGCCGCCGGGCTCCGAGCGCTCGGCGCCGACATCCGCGAGGCCCCCGGCGACGGGCTGTTCGGCCCCGACCTGGTCGTCACGCCGGGTCCGGTCGCCGGCGGCGCGGCCATCGACTGCGGGCTCGCGGGCACCGCGATGCGGTTCCTGCCGATCATGGCGGCGCTCGGCGACGGTCGGGTCTCGTTCGACGGCGACCCGCATGCGCGCGAGCGGCCGATGGACCAGACGATCGCGGCGCTCCGCGCGCTGGGCGTCGAGGTGGAGGCGGCTGCGCCGCGCCTGCCGTTCACGGTGCACGGCGCCGGCCGCGTGCGGGGCGGCGAGCTGACGATCGACGCGAGCGCGTCGAGCCAGTTCGTCTCGGCGCTGCTGCTCGTCGCCGCCCGCTTCGACGCGGGGCTGACGCTCCACCATCGCGGCTCCCGACTGCCGTCGCTCCCCCACATCGAGATGACGCTCGAGGCGCTGCGGCAGCGGGGCGTCGACGCGCGATCCCTCGACGCGGGCGACGGCGCGTCGTGGCGCGTGGAGCCGGGGCCCATCGCACCGCTCGACGAGCACATCGAGCCCGACCTCTCGAACGCGGCACCGTTCCTCGCCGCGGTCGTCGCCGTCGGCGGCCGGGTCGTGCTCGACGGGTGGCCCGCCCGGACCACGCAGGTCGGCCGCCTGCTCCCCGAGCTGCTCGCGCCGTTTGGCGCGACGTCGCGCGTCGCGGACGGCACGCTCACGGTCGAGGCGGTCGGGGGCGAGATCCCCGGCGCGACGCTCGACCTGCGCGCCGCCGGCGAGCTCGCGCCCACGATCGTCGCGCTCGGCGCGCTCGCGTCCGCGCCCGTCGAGGTGACCGGGATCGGGCACATCCGCGGGCACGAGACCGACCGCATCCGCGCGCTCGTCGACGACATCGTCGCGATCGGCGGCGTCGCGACCGCGCTCCCCGACGGCATCCGCGTCGAACCGGCACCGCTCACCGGCGGTCCGTGGGGCGCCTACGCCGACCACCGCATCGCCACCGCCGGCGCCGTGATCGGGCTGCGCGTGCCGGGCGTCGAGGTCGACGACATCGGCGCGACCGCCAAGACGATCCCGGAGTTCCCCGAGCTGTGGGCGGCGATGCTCGCATGAGCTGGCTGGGCGACTACGAGGACCCGTACGAGGACTACGACGAGTCGAGCGTGCGCGAGCGGCCGAACCCGAAGGCCAACCGGCCGCGGTCGAAGCAGCGGCCAGAGCACGAGAGCGCGATCACGGGCATCGTCACCGCCGTCGACCGCGGCCGCTACACGCTCGCGGTGCGCATCGGGGAGGACGACGAGGCCATCGTCACGGCGGCGCGCGCCCGCGAGCTGCGCAAGCAGGCGATCGTCGCGGGCGACCGCGTCGACGCGGTCGGCGACGCGACGGGCGACACCGGCACCCTCGCGCGCATCGTGCGCATCCAGCCTCGCACCACGGTGCTGCGGCGCTCGGCGGACGACACCGACGTGGTGGAGCGCGTCATCGTCGCGAACGCCGACCTCATGCTCATGGTGGTCGCGGCGGCCGACCCCGAGCCGCGACCGCGGCTCGTCGACCGCTACCTCGTCGCGGCGCTCGACGCCGGCATCACCCCGATCATGGTCATCACGAAGACCGACGTCGCCGACCCCGAGCCGTTCCTGGCGCTCTTCGAGGGCCTCGACATCGAGGTGTGGCGGTCGTCGATCGACGACCCGCCGGTCGAGGCGCTGCGCGCGCGCCTCGACGGCCACACCACCGTCGCGGTCGGCCACTCCGGCGTCGGCAAGTCGACGCTCGTGAACGCGCTGGTGCCGAGCGCGATGCGCGCCGTCGGCCACGTGAACGCCGTCACCGGCCGCGGCCGCCACACCTCGTCGTCGACCGTGTCGTTCAAGCTCGGCGACGGCTGGATCATCGACACCCCGGGCGTGCGCTCCTTCGGGCTCGGCCACGTCGCGACCGCGAGCGTGCTGCGCGGCTTCCCCGACCTCGCCGCGGTCGCCGAGGACTGCCCGCGCGGCTGCACCCACCTCGCCGACGAGGAGTACTGCGAGCTGTCGATCGCCGCCGCCGAGGGCAGGCTCGAGGCGCGCCGAGTCGACTCGATGCAGCGGCTGCTCGGCACGCTCGTCGCGATCCGCGAGCAGCGGCACCAGGAGTGACCGGGCTCGCGCCCTGCCGGGCGTCCGCGCGCCGTCGTACGCTGGTCGCGTGACCCGCTACGACGACGACCTCGACCTCGCGCTGCGGATGGCCGACGCCGCCGATGCCATCGCCATGGCGCGCTTCGGCGCGCGCGACCTGCAGGTGACGACGAAGGCCGACACCACGCACGTCACCGACGCCGACCGCGCCGTCGAGCAGCGCATCCGCGACGTGCTGCAGTCGGAGCGGCCGGACGACGCCATCTTCGGCGAGGAGTTCGGCTCGACCGGCGACGCGGAGCGCCAGTGGATCATCGACCCGATCGACGGCACCGCGCACTACCTGCGGGGCGCGCCCATCTGGGCGACGCTCATCGCGCTCGTCGTCGACCACCACCCGGTCGTCGGCGTCGTGTCGGCGCCAGCGCTCGGCGGCCGCTGGTGGGCGGCGCAGGGCCAGGGCGCGTGGACGGACGTGGCTGAGCCGCGGCAGATCCACGTCTCGAAGGTCGCCGACCTGTCGGACGCCGTGCTCTCGTACAACTCGATCCAGGGCTGGGACGGCGCGGGCAGGATGGACGACCTGGTCGCCCTGCAGCGCGACGTCTGGCGCGCGCGCTCCTACGGCGACGCCTGGAGCTACATGCTGCTCGCCGAGGGCACGATCGACGCGGTGGCGGAGTTCGACCTCAAGCCCTACGACATGGCGGCGCTCGTGCCCGTCATCGAGGAGGCCGGGGGCACGTTCACGTCGATCGGCGGCCAGGCCGGGCCGTGGCACGGCTCCGCGCTCGCGACGAACGGGGCGCTGCACGCAGGGCTGCTCGCGCGCCTCGCCGACTGACGTCGCGGGCGAGCGGGCTCAGCGTCCGGCCGCGGCCGCCTCGAGCTCGGCGACGTCGATCTTCCGCATCCGCATGAGCGCGCCGGAGACCGCGCCGGCGCTCGGGCCGGACATGAGCTCGACGAAGCGCCGCGGCACGACCTGCCACGAGAGCCCGAACCGGTCCTTGCACCAGCCGCACTGTGACTCCTGACCGCCATCGGCGATGAGCGCGTCCCACACGCGGTCGACCTCGTCCTGGTCGTCGACGATCAGCGCGATCGAGACGGCCTCGGTGAGCGGGAACTCCGGGCCGCCGTTGAGCAGCTGGTAGGGCACGCCTGCGAGCGTGAAGTCGAGGGTGAGCGCCTCCCCCGGTGTCCCGCCGGGGAACTCGCTGCCCTCCGGGTAGCGGCTGATCGACCCGACCTCCGAGCCGGGCACGAGCGAGACGTAGAAGCGCGCAGCCTCCTCGATGTTGCCGTCGAACCAGATGCAGGTGCTCACGTCCATGCCCGCCATCCTCGGGCACCGACCGCGCTCGCGCTAGCCTGGAATCCATGCGCGAGATCCAGCCGGCCGAGGTCGGGACCATGCCCATCGTCGACGTGCGGGGGCAGCAGGAGTGGGACGCCGGCCACGCGGTCGGCGCGATCCACATCCCCATGAGCGAGGTCGTCGCCCGGCTCGACGAGGTGCCCGACGGCGCCGCCGTCATCTGCCGCTCCGGCGCGCGCAGCGGACAGGTGGTCGCCTACCTCGAGCAGCAGGGCCGGGATGCCGCGAACGTCGCGGGCGGCACGCTGCAGTGGGCGGCCGAGGGCCGGCCGATGGTGGGCGCGGTCCTCTGATCGCCTGAGCGCACGGCGCGCGGACGGCCGTCGGGTGTAGAACCGACGCATGCCGACGAGGTACCGCGAGGTGGAGATCAAGCTCGACGCTCCCGACGATGCGGCCGTGCCGCCGCTCGACCGGCTCGACGGGGTCGCCGCCGTCGACGAGCCGGTCGAGCAGCAGCTGTCCGCGACCTACTTCGACACCGAGGGCGGTGCGCTCGCGGCAGCGCGGATCTCGCTGCGACGGCGGACGGGCGGCGACGACGCGGGGTGGCACCTGAAGGTGCCCGCGCGCGGCGACGGCCGTGACGAGCTGCGGCTGCCGCTCGGCCGCGCGAGGACGAGTGTGCCCGCGGAGCTCCGCGAGGCCGCACAGCTGTTCGTGCGCGACGAGCCGCTGCGGCCGATCGCCGAGCTGCGCACGCGCAGGGTCGCGCACCGGCTCCGCGATGCAGCGGGTCGCGTGCTCGTGGAGGTGGCGGACGACACCGTCGTCGCGCGCACCCTGCCGGACGGCGAGCCGATGACCTGGCGGGAGTGGGAGGTCGAGGTCGTCGACGGCGATCCCGGGCTCCTCGACGCCGCGATCGCGCTGCTCGGCGAGGCCGGTGCGAAGCCGGCGGCGAGCCGGTCGAAGCTCGCGCGCGTGCTCGGCGACGATCGCGCTGCGACCGCGTCGGAGCCTGCGCTGTCGCTGGCACCGCAGAGCGAGGCGCGCGAGGTGCTCCAGCCCGCGCTGCGCGCCCAGGTGGATGCGCTGCGCATCCACGACCCGCTCGTGCGCGCCGACGTCGACGGAGGCGTGCACCGGATGCGCGTCGCGGCGCGGCGGCTGCGGAGCATCCTCGCGACCTTCCGGCCGCTCCTCGACAGCGAGGCGGTCGAGCGCATCCGGCGCGAGCTGCGCTGGATCGCCGGCGAGCTCGGCGCAGCGCGGGACGCGGAGGTGCAGCGGCGGCGGCTCGCGCAGCTCGTCGCGGCGCAGCCCGTCGAGCTCGTGCTGGGTCGGGTCGCGCAGCGGATCGACGACGACCTCCGCACCCACCGCCGCTCGGCGCACGCCGCGGTGCTCGAGGCGATGCGCTCCGAGCGCTACCTGGCGCTCATGGACGACCTCCAGCGCTTCGCGGAGGCGCCGCCGTGGACCGCCGATGCCTCCCGCACCGCGGCCGACGTGCTGCGGTCGCGCATGCGCCGCGAGCACCGACGGATGCGACGGCGGATCGACGCGGCCGACACCGCAACGGACGCGGCGGCGCGCGACGGGCTGCTGCACGAGGCCAGGAAGGCGGCGAAGCGCGCCCGCTACGCGGCAGAGGTGCTCGCCCCCGCGTTTAACAAGCCCGCCGAGCGGCTCGCCCGCGCGGCGAAGCGCGTGCAGTCGGTGCTCGGCGAGCAGCACGACACCGTGGTGGCGCGCGAGGCGCTGCGCGACCTGGGCGTGCGGGCGCACCTCGACGGAGACAACGCCTTCAGCTTCGGGCTCCTCCACGCGCAGGAGCGCGCCGCCGCGGCCTCGCTCGAGGGCGAGATGGCGCGCGCCCAGGCGAAGGCCGTGCGGCCGCGGCTGCGGCGCTGGCTCGACTGAGCGCGCGCGCTCGTCAGCCGACGATGAGCTTCTTGTTCATGAACTCCTCCATGCCGTGGGGGCCGAGCTCGCGGCCGAAGCCGCTTCGCTTGGTGCCGCCGAAGGGCATGTCGTAGTCCTCGGAGCCTGCGCCGTTGATCGAGACCATGCCGGCGTCGATGCGGTCGGCGACCGAGGCCGCGAGCTCGGGGTCGGTGCACCACAGGCGCGCGCCGAGCCCGAAGGGGGTGCCGTTCGCGATCCGGAGCGCGTCGTCGACGTCGGTCGCCCGGTAGACGGTGCCGACGGGGCCGAACAGCTCCTCGCGGAACGCGTCCATCTCGTCGGTGACGCCGCCGAGCAGCGCGGGCGTGATGCGGGCGTCGCCGGAGGCGGTGATGGTGCCGGCGAGCACCTGCGCGCCCTCGGCGACCGCGGCGCCGGTCTGCTCCCGCAGCCGGTCGGCGGCCGCCTGCGACGACAGTGGCCCGACGAGCGCGTCCTCGTCATCGGCCTCGCCGACCGGCAGCGCCGTGATGGCTTCGCCGAGCTTGCGCGTGAACTCGTCGTAGAGGTCGTCGATGACGATGAACCGCTTGGAGGCGTTGCAGGACTGGCCGGAGTTCTCCATCCGCGTCTCGACCGCCGCCGCCACGACCGCGTCCATGTCGTCGGTGGAGAGGACGATGAACGGGTCGGAGCCGCCCAGCTCCAGCACGACCTTCTTCAGGTGCCGGCCGGCGATCTCGGCGACCGCGGCGCCCGCGCGCTCGGACCCGGTGAGGGAGACGCCGCGGACTCGCGGGTCGGGGACGACGATGTCGCCGATCTGGTCGTTGGTGGCGAAGATGTTCTCGTACGCGCCCGCCGGCAGCCCCGCCTCGGCGAGGATCTCGGCGATCACGGTCGCCGACCACGGGCACTGCGGCGCGTGCTTCAGCAGCATCGTGTTGCCGAGCATCAGGTTCGGGAACGCGAACCTGGCCACCTGGTAGTAGGGGAAGTTCCACGGCATGATGCCGAGGATCACGCCCTGCGCAGACTTCCGCACCCGCGCATCCACACCCGACCGGACCTGCAGCACCTCGTCCGCGAGGAACGCCTCGGCGTTGTCGGCGTAGTACTGCACGATCTCGCCCGAGAACTCCGCCTCGAACACCCCCTGCCCGAGCGGCTTCCCCATCTCGGTGCGGATGATATCCGCCAGCTCCCGCGACCGCGACGCGAACGCGTCCGCCGCCCGGCCCAGGACCGCCGCCCGCTCCGGCAGCGGCGTCGACCGCCACGGCTCGTACGCCGCGTGCGCACGCTCGATCGCGGCGCGCACCTCATCATCCGTCGCGGTCGGGAACTCCTTCACGACCTGACCCGTGTACGGGTCCGTCACGCGGTACTCGCTCACGCCATTGCCTCCTCGCAGCGTCGGTGGACCACCAGCGTAGTGGTGGCACGACGAGCGGCCGGCAGCCGCCGAGGGGCAGCAGGGCGCCTCGATCGAGGACTCTCACAACGTGCGACTCGCAGCCTGAATGGTGGAGATGGGGGGAATCGAACCCCCGTCCAACGCTCATATCGTGCGGATTCTCCGGGTGCAGCTCAGGGAAGGCGTTCTGCTCGGCTCCGACCTTTGTCCTGAGCACCTAGGTCGACGAGCCCAGTCACAGGAAAAGTCCCGCGATGCCCTGTGACGCAGCATCGCAGCAAGCCCTCAAGATGACGCCAGGGTCCGGAGCGAGGGCGTCTCCGGTCTGACGGACTTCAGGCTCGCTTAAGCAGCGAGGGCGAAGTCGGTGCGCTTTGCGTTGGCACCTATGGGTTTGCAGGGGGCGTTGAAGAGATGACCCTGCATCCTCTACCCGCTTCCCGCAGCAACCGAGACGATGTCGAAACCGATCATCCCCGTGCTGGGTGTGCGAGTCGCACGCTGTGGAGTTGTCAAGGCCGGATCGCTCCGGCGCGCTGGCTGGGCCAGCCCGTCATCATATCGCGCCCGCGGTCCGCGCGGCAAGGCGCTCAGCCGAAGAGCAGCTCCGCCTCGCGGTAGCGGTGGTCGGGCACGCGCTTGAGGTCGCCGAGCGCATCCGACATCGGCACGCGCACGATCTCGGTGCCGCGCAGCGACACCATGGTCCCCCACGCCTTCGCGGTGATGGCGTCGATCGCGGCGAGCCCGAACCGGGTCGCGAGCACGCGGTCGGCGCCGCTCGGCGCCCCGCCGCGCTGGATGTGGCCGAGCACCGTCGAGCGCGACTCGATGCCGGTGCGCTCCTCGATCATCGGTGCGAGCACCTCGCCGATGCCGCCGAGGCGCGGCCGGTTGTAGGCGTCGAGGCCCTTGCGCGAGTACTCCTCGTCCATGCCCTCGAGCTTGAACCCCTCCGAGACGACCACGAGCGGCGCGCGGCGGCGGTCGTAGACCGACTGCACGTACTCGCAGATCCACTCGATCGAGCGCGGCTGCTCCGGGATGAGCGTGACGTGCGCGCCGGTCGCGATGCCCGTGTGGAGGGCGATCCAGCCGACGTGCCGGCCCATGACCTCGAGCACCATGCAGCGCATGTGCGAGTCGCCGGTGGTGCGGAGCCGGTCCCCCGCCTCCGTCGCGATCTGCACGGCGGTGTCGAAGCCGAACGTGTAGTCGGTCGCGTCGAGGTCGTTGTCGATCGTCTTCGGCACGCCGACGACCGGCAGCCCGTCGTCGGCGAGCCGGTTGGCCGCGGCGAGCGTGCCCTCGCCGCCGATCGCCATGACGGCGTCGATGCCGAGCCGCTCGAGCGTCTTGGCGACGTTCGCCGCGCCGCCGTTCGGGCCCTCGTAGGGGTTCGTGCGGCTCGTGCCGAGGATCGTGCCGCCGATGCGGGAGGTGCCGCGCACCGACGACCGGTTGAGCACGCGGACGTCGCCCTCGACGAGGCCGCGGTAGCCGTCGCGGATGCCCACGAACTCGAGGCCGTGGTGGACCATGCCGGTGAGCACGGCGGCTCGGATGACTGCGTTGAGACCGGGGCAGTCGCCGCCGGACGTGAGGATGCCGACTCGCATTTCGCCTTCCGCCGGAGGGCCCTGGGTGAATCCTGCCGGCGGAGCCCATCCAAGCGGCTGCGCGGGCGATTGTCGAACCGCGGGCGTCAGCTCACTCGGCGGCATTCATTCGTTCAGGCGGTTGCGGGTGCGCATGGCACGCTCGGCCTCGCGCTTGTCCTGCCGCTCCCGCAGGGCGTGCCGCTTGTCGTACTCCTTCTTGCCCTTCGCGACGGCGAGCTCGACCTTCGCCCGGCCATCCGAGAAGTACAGCGAGAGCGGCACGAGCGTGTAGCCGCCCTGGGCGACCTTCGCGGCCAGCTTGTCGATCTCGTCGCGGTGGAGCAGCAGCTTGCGCTTCCGGCGGGGCGGGTGGTTCGTCCACGTGCCCTGGCCGTACTCGGCGATGTGCACGGCGTCGAGCCAGGCCTCGCCGTACTCGATGAAGGCGTAGCCGTCGACGAGCGACGCCCTGCCGGCGCGCAGCGACTTCACCTCGGTGCCCGTCAGCACGAGGCCCGCCTCGACGCGATCCTCGATCGTGTAGTCGTGGCGCGCCTTGCGGTTCTGCGCCACGACCTTCTGGCCCTGTTCGCGCGGCATGGTTCGCTCCTGCATCCTGTGCCCGACCACCGGGCAGCCGCCCAGTCTAGCCGGATCAGATCTTGAGGTACCTGCGGATCGCGACCGCCGCCGCCACCCCGGCGAAGAGCACGCCGATGCCGATGAGCACGGGCGCGACGACGAGGGCGTCGTCGAGCCCCACGATCGCGATGGTCTGCAGCATCGGCGCCACGTAGCCCTGCAGGACGAAGTGGACGACCGCCACGACCGAGCCGGCGGCCAGCACCGCCCCGATGAGCGCCGCCACCACCCCCTCGATGATGAAGGGCGTCTGGATGAAGCGGTTCGACGCCCCGACGAGCCGCATGATGCCGAGCTCACGCTTCCGCGAGAAGGCAGAGAGACGGATGGTCGTCGAGATCAGCAGCACCGCGGCGACGAGCATGAGCACGGCGACGCCGATCGCCGCCAGGCTCGCGGTGTTGAGGACCTGGAAGATCGGTTCCAGCAGCGCGCGTTGGTCGCGCACCTCCAGCACCCCCGGGAGCGCCGTCGTCGCCTCCCGGATGAGGTCGGCGTCCTGCGGCGTCGTGGGCCGCACCCAGAGCGCCTCGTTCATCGTCTCGGGGCTCGCGAACTCGGCGCTCGCGGTGCCGCCGAACTGCTCCATGAAGTGCTGGTAGGCGAGCTCGCGGTCCTCGAACTGCACGTCGGCGACGTAGGGCGCGATCGCGCCGCTCGAGAGCGTGCTGCGCACGGCCTCGATCTGCTCGGGGGTCGCGGCGGTCTGCGTGCAGGTGTCGGTCGCGTCGACCGGCCCGCAGAAGTAGATGCCGACCTGCGCCCGGTCGTACCAGAAGCCCTTCATCTGGTTGATCTGCTGCTGCAGCAGGATGGCCGCCCCCACGAACGAGAGCGAGATGAAGGTGACGAGCACGACCGAGACGACGACCGAGAGGTTGCGGCGCAGGCCGTTCCAGACCTCGTTCGCGATGAGCTGGATCCTCATGCGAGCTCCTCCCCGGCGTGCGACGCGAGCTGCCTGCGGTAGCTGCCCGAGGCCTCATCGCGCATGATGACGCCGGCATCGAGCTCGACGACGCGCTTCTGCATCTCGTTCACGATCGACGCCTCGTGCGTCGCCATGACCACGGTCGTGCCGCCCTCGTTGATGCGGGCGAGCAGCGCCATGATGCCAGCGCTCGTGGACGGGTCGAGGTTGCCGGTCGGCTCGTCGGCGAGCAGGATCGGCGGCCGGTTGACGACCGCGCGGGCGATCGCCACGCGCTGCTGCTCGCCGCCCGAGAGCTCGTGCGGGAGGCGGCTGGCCTTGCCCGCGAGCCCGACGGTCTTCAGCACGTCCGGCACCGCCTCCGAGATGAAGCCGCGGCTCTTGCCGATGACCTGCAGCGTGAAGGCGACGTTCTCGTAGACCGTCTTGTTGTTGAGCAGCCGGAAGTCCTGGAAGACGACGCCGAGGTTGCGGCGGAAGAACGGCACGCGACGGCTGGGCAGCGCCTTGAGCCGCTGGCCGAGCACGTGCACCTCGCCCTCGGTCGGGCTCTCCTCGCGGAGCACCATGCGGATGAGCGTGCTCTTGCCGGAGCCCGAGGCGCCGACGAGGAAGACGAACTCGCCCTTGAGGATCTCCAGGGAGACGCCGTCGAGGGCTGGGCGGGCCTTGCGGGAGTAGGTCTTCGAGACCTCGTCGAAGCGGATCATGGCCTGTCGAGGGTATGGGCGGCGGCGCCCCGACCGGCGCGCCGCACCGGCGGTTCCATGGATCCATCAGACTTCGTGCTTGCCAAGCACTGTTATCAATCTGTTATCGTTGCCGTGCCGCGTGCGGACCGGGAGCCCATCTCCCTCCGGATCGCACGCAGCGTGAGCCCGGGTCGGATGAGCGGCCGAGCGGTGATCGTGCCCTGCGTGCAGCTCCGCGGCAACCACCACCTTGTGCAAGTCCGAGCCTCCCGTCCATGCGTCGACGGTCGGCGACGGTGGTGATCGTGCAACCGGAAGGCCACACCACTCCATGACCCCTCAGCACCGCACCACCACGCCCCTCAGCCGCAGGACGCGGCTCGTCGTCGCCACCTCCGTCGTGTCGGCGGGCGCTATCCTGCTCGTGGCCTGCTCGCCGATGCAGGCTGGCGTCGACGCCAAGGTCGCCCTGCTCTCCACCGGCCCGACGTCGTCCGAGACGGCCACCCCGGCCGAGGGACTCGGCGGCCGCGGCGCTGCAGGCCGCGAGGCGTCGGCGGGCCGCGAGGAGGCCCTTCCCGAGGCCGACGTCGCGCCCGAGCCCACGGCGAGCGCAGCACCCGCGCCCGTGGCGCCCGAGCCCGTCGCAGCCCAGCCCGCGGCGGTGGAGTCCGAGCAGCCGGCGCCCTCGCGCTACCTGCAGCTGCCGGAGCAGCCGCGGCCGGAGCCCGCTCCGCCTCGTGCACCCGCACCGGCCCCGGCCCCGGCTCCTGCGCCTGCTCCCGCACCGGCCCCCGCTCCCGCACCGGCCCCGGCTCCCGCACCGGCTCCCGCGCCAGCACCGGCTCCGGCTCCGGCTCCGGCTCCGGCTCCGGCTCCGGCTCCCGCTCCCACCCCGGCTCCGGCGCCTGCTCCGGCTCCCACCCCGGCTCCGGCTCCGGCTCCGGCTCCGGCTCCCGCTCCCGCGCCGGCCCCGGCACCCGCGCCTGCGCCGGCACCCGCACCGGCTCCGGCTCCCGCACCCGCTCCCGCTCCCGCGCCTGCTCCTGCACCCGCGCCTGCTCCGGCACCCGCGCCGGCTCCGGCACCCGCACCCCCGACGGGCGGCCTGCCCGGCGCGAGCAACACCGGCGTGCCCGCGGGCACGTCGTTGCGGGTGCACCAGGGCGACCTGGTGATCACCGAGCCGGGGACCGTGATCGACGGCCTCGACATCCACGGCTTCGTCGACGTCCGCGCCGCGAACGTCACGATCCGCAACTCGATCGTCCGCGGCGGCGAGCCGGGCGCGCAGGACTCGCTCGTCCGCAGCGCGACCGACGGCGCCAGCCTGACGATCACCGACAGCGAGCTCGTCGCGACCGTCCCGTGGGCGACCGACGGCCTGCGCGGCTCGCACATCGACGCCCAGCGCCTCGAGATCCGCAACGTGCTCGACGGTGCCCACTTCTGGGGCGACGGCGACGTCACGCTCCAGGACTCCTGGATCCACGGCATCCTGCACTTCGCCTCGGACCCGCGCGGCGGCGGCCCGAGCCACGACGACGCGATCCAGATCCAGAGCGGCTCCGACTACGTGATCACCGGCAACCGCATCGAGGGCGGCAACAACGCCGCGATCCAGCTGACGCAGGACGCCGGCCCGACCTCGGACGTGCGGATCAGCGGCAACTGGCTCGACGGCGGCGCCTGCTCCGTGAACCTCGCCCAGAAGGACCAGGGCCCGCTGCAGGGCATCGCGGTCACCGACAACACGTTCGGGCGCTCGACCTACAACTGCGCGATCATCCGCCCGGCCGCGGGCAGCATCTCGACCAGCGGCAACGTCGACACCGACGGTGACGCCGCGGTGGTCGTCGTCCGGGGCTGACCGCTTCCCAGCACACGCTTCGCTGCCCCGCCGAGCTCCTCGGCGGGGCAGCGTCGTTCCTGCGCATCCGGACCCGTGGACCGGAAACGAGTGATCATAACGACGTCCGTATACAGCGCCACGCCGGGTCATGGTCAACAATCAAGACAATCGTTACGCTTCTGTTACTCTTGAGGGGTCGAGCAGCGCGCTAGCGTCTTGCCGAGCAGCGGATGGGGTCACGACCTCCGCGCCGGTCGCTGGAGCTCACGCCGTGCAGCAGCCGTATCCCTCGGCAGCGCCGGCAGCTCGATTGCACCATCACGCCGTGCCGACGCAGGCCTGCCGCCCGTCGGCATGCCGTCGTGCATCCCCATGAGAGGTACACGCCATTCCCATCACGCATCTCCCCCTTGCCATCGCGTCGTCGCATGCCCCCAGCACGCGTCGCCGCACCTTCCGACTCGCGGTCGTGACCACGCTCGTCGCCCTCGGCGCGACGCTCCTGCCGGCCACTGCGGCCACCGCCGCGCCTGCGGTCATCGACCGCCCCGCGAGCGTCGCCACGTCGATGCCCGGCGCCAGCAACACCGGCGTGCCCTCGGGCGTGGCCCTGCGCGTCCACCGCGGCAACATGGTCATCACCCGCGCCGGCACCGTCATCAGCGGGCTCGACATCTACGGCTCCGTCGACGTGCGCGCGGCCAACGTCACGATCCGCAACTCCATCATCCGCGGCGACTCGGCGGGCACCCACGACTTCCTCGTGCGCAGCGCCTCGAACGCGGCGAGCCTCCGGATCTACGACAGCACGCTGCGGGCCAGCAAGTCGACGTACCGCGTCAACGGCCTGCGCGGCTGGAACATCGACGCCACCCGGCTCGAGATCAGCCACGTCATCGACCCCGCGCACTTCTGGGGCTCCGGTAACGTGCAGCTGCGCAACTCGTGGCTGCACGACAACCTGCACTACGCGAGCGACCCGGGCTGGAACGGCGGCCCGAGCCACGACGACAGCATCCAGATCCAGAGCGGCTCCGGCTACTGGATCACGGGCAACCGCATCGAGGATGCGAACAACGCCGGCATCATGATCACGCAGGACGCTGGACGCGTCTCGAACGTCATGATCCGCGACAACTTCCTCGACGGCGGCGGCTGCACGGTCAACCTGCACGACAAGGGCAAGGGCCAGTTCCAGAACATCGACATCGTCGGCAACATCTTCGGCGCGAACTCGGTGTTCAACTGCCAGATCATCCGCACCGCGGGCGACATCACGGCGACGGGCAACACGACCGTCACCGGCAAGGCCATGCGGATCAACCTGCACTGATCCGCGCATCGCAGGAGCGGGCCGCCTCGTCACCGACGAGGCGGCCCGCTCTGGCACCCGGCGTCAGCCGCGCCAGCGCGCCAGGCTGCCGTCGGCGCGCGCGAGGCCGAGGATGCCGACGTGCGTGCGCTCCGGCTGTCCCCAGTAGCTGCGCTCGTAGAGCTCGTGCCGGGCGCCGAAGCCGGTGCCGACCGCATCCCACAGCTCGCCCATGACCTCGAGCCGCTCGCGCGCGTCCGCGCCGCCGGAGCCGCGCAGCAGCGGCTCGATCGCCGCGACCGCGTCGGTGCCGAGCGACGCGAGCGGCACCGGCAGGTGCGCGAAGGCCGACGACAGGGTGGTCTCCAGGGTCACCCGCATGCGGCTGTAGGCGTCGGGCGCGAACGCGGCGAACGCGAGCGCCGCCTCGGCGCCCGGGCCGATCGAGTCGCCCGAGGGTGCCGCCTGCTCGATCATCGCGTCGCGGAGCCCCGCCGTCATGTGGCGGAACGCGAGCACCTCGCCGAGCGCCGCCTGCACGCCCCGCCGCTCGGTCGTGCCCATGATCTCGGTCGCGCGCACGGCGAGGCCGGCGATGTGCTCGAGCTTGGCCTCGAGCCGCGTCGCCGCCTGGAAGGCGAGCCGGCGGTTCCAGCCGATCGAGCCGCCGTTGAAGGCGAGCATCGCCTCGGCGTCGCGGATGAAGACGTCGTCCCACGGCACGAGCACGTCGTCGAAGACGACGAGCGCGTCGTGCTCGGCGAAGCGGTTCGCGAGCGGCTGGTCGTCGCGGGCGGGCGTGCCTCTCGTGTAGATCCGGATGCCCGGCGTGCCGACGGCGACCGACGCGGCGATCGCGAACGCATCCGTCTGCACCTCGCCGCCGAAGTGCGAGACGAGCAGGCGCTGAGCGGTCGCCGCGCCGGTCACGACCGCCTTCGCGCCGCGGAGGACGACCCCCTCGTCGGTCTCGCGCACGACGTGCAGGAAGACATCGCCGACCTCGTCGGGCGGCAGGTCGCGGTCGACGGGCGGGTTGACGAGCGCCTGGGCGTAGTGGGTGACGTCGCGCTGGTCGCGCGCGAGCGCCGCGCGGACGTTCCCCTCGAAGCGCCCGAACTCGCTCGCATGCGCAGCCATCGAGGTCAGCACCGCGCCCATGAACTCGGGCGTGCGCCCGACCCAGCCGCGGGTGCTGCGCTGCCAGGCCCGGATCGCGTCGCGCTGCATCCGCAGGTCGTCCCGGGTGTGCGGCACCGTCCAGAAGGCGTGCGTCACGCCCGATCCGTCCGCCGTCGGTGCGAGGAGGGCATCCGCCTCGTCACCGTGCAGCGCGTCGTAGAGCGACGCGATGGTGCTCGCGAGCCCGGCCAGCTCACGATGCTCGGCCACGCGCTCCACCGGCACGCCGTCGTGGACGACGACGCGGCCGTCGTCGAGGCTCGCGAGGTAGTCGCTGCCGGTCTGCGGGCGGGTCATCCGGGCTCCCTGCGTCGGTGCGGCGCCCTCGGCGCCTACTCGGCCTCGAGCTGCTGCTGCTTGCGCCAGCGGATGCCGGCGGCGATGAAGCCGTCGAGGTCGCCGTCGAACACGGCCGACGGGTTGTTGACCTCGTGGAGCGTGCGGAGGTCCTTGACCATCTGGTAGGGCGCGAGCACGTAGGAGCGCATCTGGTCGCCCCAGCTCGCCGAGATGTTGCCGGCGAGCTCCTTCTTGCGGGCCGCCTCCTCCTCGCGCTTGAGCAGCATCAGGCGGCTCTGCAGCACGCGCATCGCGGCCGCGCGGTTCTGGATCTGGCTCTTCTCGTTCTGCATGGAGACGACCGTGCCGGTCGGCAGGTGGGTGATGCGCACGGCGGAGTCGGTCGTGTTGACGCTCTGGCCGCCCGGGCCCGAGGAGCGGAACACGTCGACGCGGATGTCGCCCTCGGGCACCTCGACCTCGTCGACCTGCTCGAAGAGCGGCACGACCTCGACCGCGGCGAACGACGTCTGCCGCTTGCCGGCCGCGCCGAACGGGCTCATGCGCACGAGCCGGTGGGTGCCGGCCTCGACCGACATGTGGCCGAAGGCATAGGGCGCGTCGATCTCGAACGACGCCGACTTGATGCCGGCCTCCTCCGCCCAGCTCGTCTCGTAGATCGTCACCGGCATGTCGTGCTGCTCCGCGTAGCGGAGGTACATGCGCATGAGCATCTCGGAGAAGTCGGAGGCGTCGACGCCGCCGGCGCCCGCGCGGATGGTGACGACCGCGGGCAGCGGGTCGAACTCGCCGTCGAGGAGCGTCTGGATCTCCATCTCGGAGACGAGGCGCTGCAGGCTCGCGAGCTCCTTGCGGGCCTCCGTCTGGGTGGCCTCGTCGGCCTCCTCGTTGGCCATCTCGACGAGCACCTCGAGGTCGTCGATGCGAGCCTCGGCCTCGGTGAGGCGGCGGAGCGCGGTCTGCGCGTGGCTCAGCCGGCTCGTCACCTTCTGGGCGGCGTCGGGGTCGTCCCAGAGGTCGGGGGCACCGGCGGCCTCCGAGAGGCGCTCGATGTCGGCGGCGATCTTGTCGACGTCCGCCACCGCCTTGATGTCGGAGAACGTGGAGCGGAGAGCGGCGATGTCGCCGGCGATGTCGAGATCGGCCATGGTGCCTCCAGCCTACCGACGCGGCCGGGTCTCGGGCGCGACGGCCCGTAGTCTCGCTGCATGAGCGGCGTCGACCAGTCCGAGCGCTTCCCCTGGCGGAGGGTCGCCGGCGCCGCCTACGTGCCGACCGCCGCGTTCGCGATCGGCGAGGGCGCGGTCATCCCCTACATCCCGCTCATCGCGGGCGATCTGGGCGCATCGCTCGCCGTGGCCGCGGTCGTGACGGCGATGCTCACGGTCGGGCAGCTCGCCGGCGACGTGCCGGGCGGCAGCGTCGTTGCGCGCTTCGGCGAGCGGCCGACCATGATCGGCGCCGGACTGCTCGTGCTCGTCGCGCTCGCGATCGCGTTCGTGTCGACGGACGTGTGGATGCTCGGGGCCGCGATCTTCGTGCTCGGCCTCGGCCACGCCGTCTTCGCGCTCGCGCGGCACGCCTTCATGACGACGTTCGTGCCCATCCGGTTCCGCGCCAGGGCGCTCTCGACGCTCGGCGGCATCTTCCGCCTCGGCATGTTCGTGGGGCCGCTGCTCGGTTCGGCCGTCCTCGGCCTCGGCCTGCCGCTCGCGTCGGTCTGGGTCGTGTGCGCGATCGGCACCGTCATCGCGATCGTCGTGCTGATCGTGCTGCCCGACCCCTCGTCGGCGTTCGAGTGGACGCCGCTGACGACCGGCACGATCGAGCTGCGGGCGGAGCGCACCGGCGTCGGCGAGGTCGTGCGCCGCAACGCGCGGGTGCTCGCGACGGTCGGCGTCGGGGCCGCGATGCTCGCGCTCGCCCGCTCTGCGCGCAACGTGCTGCTGCCGCTCTGGGCCGTCTCGATCGGGCTCGACGGCGTCACGACCGGTCTCGTGATCGGCATCGCGGGCGGCGTCGACTTCGCGCTCTTCTTCGTCTCCGGCTGGGTGATGGATCGCTTCGGGCGGCTCTGGAGCGTGGTGCCGTCGCTCACGCTCATGGCCGCGGCCTTCGCGATGCTGGCGGTGTCGCACGACCTCGATGCCGCCACCGGCTGGTTCACGGCCGCCGCGCTCGTGCTCGCGCTCGGCAACGGCCTCGGCTCGGGCATCCTCATGACCCTCGGGGCCGATCTGGCGGATCGCCGCAACCCGGCGCCGTTCCTCGGTGCGTGGCGGCTCACCACCGACCTCGGCGGCGCGGCAGCGCCGCTGCTCATCTCGCTGCTCGTCTCGATCGCCTCGATCGCCTGGGCGGCGGGCGGGCTCACCGCGCTCTGCATCGTCGGCGCCGGCATGCTGCTGCGCTGGCTCCCCCGGAAGCCTCGCGACTAGCGCGTCAGGGCAGGGACGCGGCCGCGTCGTCGATCGCCGCCTGGATGCCGGCCGCGGCATCCGGGGTCACTGCGCCCGCCTCCTGCAGCTGGGCGACCTGTCCCTGCAGCTCGCCCAGCGCCGCGCGCGCCTCCTCGGTCCGGCCGTCCGCGAGCGATGCCTCGATCGCAGCGAGACCTTCGCCCAGCGCTCCGCCGGCGTCGCCCTCGAGTCCCCCGCTCTCGATCGCCTGGGCGATCGCGGCGCGCACGCCGGCGAGCGCGTCCGGCGGGACTGGCGCGGGCTCCTCCGGCGCGGGCTCGGGGGGCGGGGCCGTCGACTCGGTGGGCGGAGTCGCCGGCTCGGTCGAGGATGGCGAGGTGGGCGCCGGCTGCTCGGCCGAGCGCGAGGGTGCGGGTGTGCCAGCGCCGCGGGATCCCTCCGCGAGCGCCCCCTCGCCGCTCGCCGGCTCGTCGGCCGCCCGGTCCGAGGCGGTGGCGGGCGCCGCCGTCGCGCCGTCGGCGACGGCGGGTTCGGCGCTCGCCGCGGGCGGTGGGCTGGCGGTCGCGGCGGCCGGGGGCTGGGAGGCGAGCGCCTCCCCCGCCCCACCGTGCTGCAGCAGCCCCGGCAGCACGGCGATCGCGAGCGCCGCGATCGCCGCCAGGACGACCGCGGGGAGCACGACACGGGCAGCGGAGCGGCGGCGGGTGCGTGGGACATCGACCGCCGTCGCGCCGACGAGCGCAGCGTTCGCCTCCGCGTCCACCGGTTCGGGAGGACCCTCGAACGGGATCGCGAGAGCGGCGGCGGTCACCGGCAGCGCGGCCCGGAGGGCGGCCAGCTCATCGCGCACCCGGGCGGCGTCGTCGCCACGCGCTTCGGGCGCCTTCGCGAGCAGTCGGTCGACGAGCTCGTCGAGCGCGGCCGGCACCTCCGGCCGCCGCGCGGCGAGCCGCGGTGCCGGTGCTGCGACGTGCTGCTGCAGCAGCGCGAGCGGATGCTCGCCGGTGAAGGGCGCGGCACCGGTCACGAGCGTGGTGAGCACGCATCCGAGCGCGTAGAGGTCGGTCGCCGGCGTCGCACGCCCGCCCTCCGCCTGCTCCGGTGCCATGTACGCGGCGCTGCCGAGGATGGTCGAGGCGGTCGTCAGCTGCGCGGCCGGCGCGTCGGCGACGCTCGCGATGCCGAAGTCGACGACCTTGAGCCGCCCGGAGCCGTCGAACACGAGGTTGGCCGGCTTGATGTCGCGGTGCACGATGCCGATGCTGTGGATCGCGGCGAGCGCCGCCGCGGTCTGCTCCGCGATCGTGACCGCCTGCGCGAGCGGGAGCGGCTCGCCGTGCCGCAGCAGGTCGGCGACCGTGGGTCCGGGCAGCAGCTGCATGACGAGGAACGCGATGCCCGCATCGGCGCCGGAGTCGAACACCGTCACGACGTGCTCGTGCATGAGGGAGGCCGCCGCCTGCCCCTCCCGCTGGAAGCGCTCGGCGACCGTCGCGTCCCCCGTGCCGTCGACGTCGATCGTCTTGATGGCGACCTCGCGGCCCAGGACGCGATCGACCGCGAGCCACACCTGGCCCATGCCACCCCGACCGAGCGGTCGGACGAGCTCGTATCGCATTGCGAGCACGGAACCGGGGAGCATGTCCCCCAGTCTCCCCTGTCGCCGCTGGACGCCGCGGGTGAGTCTGCCGCGCGAATTTACTTAGCCAAGGCAACTAAGTTACGGTTGGGTCACGTTCCGGTCAGGAAGTTGCCGACCGTGCAACACTCGCGCAGTGCAGCCGAGCCTCGAACGTCACCTCGAGCTCGCGGGCACCGGCGACGTGCGGGCGTTCGCGACCGTCTTCGACCTCACCTCGACGCGCGTGCTGGGGACGATCCTCCGGGTGCTCCTCGATCGTGCGCAGGCCGAGGAGGTCGCGCAGGACGTGTTCGTGGAGGCTTGGCGCAGCGCGGGCCGCTTCGACCCCGCCCGGGGCTCCGCCACGAGCTGGCTGCTCCGCATCGCGCATGCGCGCGCCGTCGATCGCGTGCGAGCGACGCAGGCCCAGCGCGACCGGGGCCTCCTCCCGGCAGCTCGCGACAGCGCCGGGTCGGAGGTGTCCGTGCAGGAGCAGGTCGAGCGGTCGGGGGACGCAGCGCGGGTCCGCGAAGCGCTCGCGCAGCTGAGCGACGTGCAGCGGGAGGCCATCGTGCTGGCCTGCTTCGGGGGCATGACGCAGACCGAGATCGCCGAGCACCAGGGCGTGCCGCTCGACACCGTGCAGGCGCACCTGCGTGACGGGATGCGACGACTGCGGCGCGCATCCGCCGCGCCCCTCCCAGGGCGCGATCCCGGTGCGCTGTCGGCTTGAGCACGCGGCGGCCGTCACTGCACTCCGCGAGCGCTACTCGTCGCGACGCAGCTCCTGGCGGGCGGCGAGGTCGTGGGCGATCGACGTCGCCTCCTCGCGCAGCTCGTCGTCGTTCAGCTCACCCGACTGCACCTGCTGCACGAGCTGGCGGAATGCCGGGTTCTCCATGAGCGCCCGCAGCCCGTCGGCCGCCCGCTCGGGGTCCTCGACGGGGAGGGCCGCCGCGACGGCGTCGTAGTCGGGCTCGGGCTGATCGCTGGGCTGCTCGGTCATGCGGCGAGGGTACCGGCGCGGCCTGGGCGGCGGTGGCTGCGGACCGACCCGTTGCGCTGGGCGGACGCTGGTGCCCGCGCTGACGGAATCCTGCGTTGTCGCCCGCGCGGGCCGGTGCCATCCTTGCCGCAGCGGGCGCCGAGGGCGGCGCCCCCTGAGACCTGAGGCGTCACGGGCCGGTGGTGGAGGATCCCGTGCAGCGTCGTCCCGTCCCTCGTCGTCCGATCCCGCGTCGTTCGATACCAGCGAGCGCGGTCGCCGTCACCGCCGTCGCGGTGCTCGTGGTGAGCCTCGCGATGCCGACCGCCGCGTCGGCGGCCGCCCCGGCCGCGGCGGTGCTCGTCGCTCCCACGAACGGCGGGACGACCGCATCCGCGAGCCCCACGCTGAGCGTGACCGCGAGCGACCCGGACGGCGGCCCCCTCGACGTGACCTTCGAGGGCCGCCGGGTGGGGGCGACCGTCCCCGGCGCCACCGACGCGGAGCCCTTCTCGGTCGTCGTCGTGCCCGACACCCAGAACTACAGCTACGGGCCGATCGACCTGCTGGATGCGCAGCTGGGGTGGGTGCGCGACTCGCGCGACGCGCTCGACACGGCCTTCGTGATCCAGGTCGGCGACCTCGTGAGCGAGTGGGACACCCCGCGGCACTGGGACAACGTGTCGCGCTCGTTCGCGATCCTCGACGACGCCGGCGTGCCCAACACGGTCGTGCCCGGCAACCACGACTTCGACAACGTGACCGGCGACCTCGGGCCGTACAACAGCCACTTCCCCTCCACCCGCTACTCGGGCGCATCGTGGAACACGGCGACCACCCGCTACGGCGGCTACCTCGGGCAGGACCAGTTCGGGCCCGACCCGATCGACCGCGGCAACGGCGACAGCTATGCCCTCTTCACCGCCGGCGGCCGCGACTTCCTCGTGCTGAACCTCGAGTGGGAGGCGCCGCAGTACGCGCTCGACTGGGCCGACCGGGTGATCGACGCGCATCCCGGCCGCAGCGTCATCATGGCGACGCACAGCTTCGTGTCGGTGAACGGCACGCGCCGCGCGACGGCCCAGCGTCCCGGCGGCACGTCGCAGACCGCGCTGTGGGAGGGCTTCGTGCGCACCCACTGCGAGATCGACCTCGTCGTGGCCGGCCACGAGCACCAGGGCGACCTCGGCGAGGCCCACCGCGTCGACGCCAACGCGTGCGGCGAGCCGGTGCCGCAGATCCTCACCGACTACCAGGCCCGCGCGAACGGCGGGGACGGCTGGCTGCGGTACTACACCTTCGACCCGGCGGCGAACACGATGCGCGCGACGACCTACTCGCCGACGCTCGACCGCTACGAGACCGACGGCAACTCGTCGTTCACGCTGCCGTTCGAGCTGACCGAGCCGCAGCCGGCACCGTTCGCGCCGATCGCGACGAGCACCGTCTCGTCGGGTGGCACCGCATCCGCGACGTGGTCCGGCCTCGCGCACGACACCGCGTACGAGTGGCGCGCGGTCGTCGACGACGGCGCGACGAGGACCGCGTCGGCGACGTGGACGCTTCGCACGCCGCCCGCCCCGCAGGCTGTGCTCGCCGCCGACGCGTTCGGACGCACCGTGACCGGCGGGTGGGGTAGCGCCGACGTGGGCGGCGCATGGACGCCCGGCACCGGCACCACCGGCCCGTTCTCGGTGAACGGCTCGGAGGGGCTCATGACGCTCGCGCCCGGCCAGACGCGCGAGGTCCGGCTGGGCTCGACCTCTGGCACGTCGGCGGTGGTCGACGCGCGCGTGAGCACGAATCTCGCCGCTGCCGGTGGCGCCGCGCACACCACCATCATCGGCAGGCAGGTCGGCACCTCGAGCTACGGGCTCAACGTGCGCTTCGAGCCGAACGGCGTGCTCCGCCTCTACCTGCTCCACAACAACACAGCGCTCGCGCAGAGGGTCACGACCTGGACGCCCGGCCAGCGCTTCAACACCCGGCTCTCGGTGACCGGGACGAATCCGACGCAGCTGGCGACGATGGTCTGGCCGGTCGGCTCGCCGGAGCCGATCTCGTGGCAGCTGACGGCGACGAGCACCGTCGCGGCGATGCAGGCGGCGGGACCCGTCGTCATCAAGACCGCCGTGAGCTCCACGTCGACGGTCGCGTCGACGCGCGTCGCGTTCGACGACCTGCGCGTCGTCGACCCGGTGGGCGTGCCGCCGCAGAACGCCGCGCCCGTGGCCCGCTTCACGACCGGCGGCACCGGTCTCACGGTGACCGCCGACGGCACCGGGTCGACGGACGCCGACGGCACGATCACCGGGTACGCGTGGACCTGGGGCGACGGCTCGACGAGCACGGGCTCCACCGCCCAGCACACCTATGCGGCCGCCGGCACGTACTCGATCGGCCTGACCGTCACCGACGACGGCGGCGCCACCCATGCGACGTCGAGCAGCGTCACCGTCACCGCTCTCCCGCCCCAGAACCAGCCGCCGACCGCGGCGATCGCCGCACCGACGATCACCGGCCGCACGGTCGCGCTCGACGGGCGCGGCTCGACCGACCCGGACGGGACGATCGCGACGTACGCGTGGCAGTTCGGCGACGGCAGCATCGGCAGCGGTCCGACGCCGACGCACACCTACGCGACCGACGGCACCCGCGCCGTCACCCTCACCGTGACGGATGACGACGGCGCCACCGCGTCAACGACCCGGTCGGTCACGGTGACGACCGCGCCGCCCGCGGGCGTGCTGGCGACCGACGCCTTCGGCCGCGTGCTCAGCAACGCGTGGGGCACGGCCGACACCGGCGGCCCGTGGACGCTGAGCGGCACGGCCTCGGCCTTCTCGGTCGGCGGCGGCGCGGGCGTCGTGGCGATCGGGCCCGGCTCGACGCGCGAGGCGCGGCTCGCGGGCGTCTCGACCTCGAACGCGGTCGTGACGGTACGCATCAGCGCGGATGCCGCGGCGGCAGGCGGTGCGGCGAGCGCCACCGTGGTCGGGCGCATGGTGGGCACGTCGACGTACGCGGCGCGGCTGCGGCTCGAGCCGGGCGGCACCATCCGGCTCTACCTGCTGCGCGACGAGGTGGCGCTCGCCGGCAGCTACGTGCTGCCGGGCGCCTACGTGCCCGGCGAGGCGATCATGCTGCGCCTCAGCGTGCGCGGTGCCTCGCCGACGACGCTCGGCGCCATGATCTGGCGCGCGAGCGGCACGCAGCCCGCGAGCTGGCAGCTGCAGGCGACCGATGCGACGGCCGCGATGCAGACCGCGGGCATCGTGACGCTCAAGTCGGCGATCTCGTCGTCGTCGACGGTCGCGACGACGCGCATCCGCTACGACGACTACCGGGTGACGACGAGCTGACGGCCGACCGATCGTCGAGCCAGGACGGCTGGTCAGGCGTCGGAGCGAGCGCGATGCAGATCGCGCTGACCGAGGCGCGTCGCGAGCGCGATGCGGTCCAGGGCACGCTCGGCGGTGGACGTGTCTCCGCTCTCGTACGCTCGAGCGAGCGTCACCAGCCAGGTGTCGATCGCCTCGGCCACGCCTGCTTGCAGGCTCGAAGCGGGTGATGGCGTGGGTGTGGTGCTTGCCATGTCGTGGCTTCCTCTCCGTACGTGGATGGGAGCGGCGTCCGACACTGGAGCGGTCGCGCCGGGTAGCGCCGCTCAGACCTCCAGCGTAACGGGGTTACATTTCCAGCGGGTTTCGGGCTCCTCGGCGTCGGCCCTCGCCCGATGCTGAGGAGCTGCGCCGCGTCAGTCGACGAAGACCGCGCGGGCGGTCGACGTCACGTCGAGCCGGATGCCGTCGGGCAGGAAGAGTGTCACGACCGGCGGGCGCCAGGCGCTCGAGACCGTGACGGTCGCGCTGCGGGCGTCGGCGCTCGCGCCCTCGACCCGGAGGCCCGCGAGGCCGCTGCCGGCCGCGACGGACCAGGCCGCGGCCGCCAGGTCGACGGCGCGGTCGGCGAGCTCTGGCGCCGCCGCATCGCCGTCGAACCGCACCTGCTCGAGCGCGAACGCCTCGGCGGCGGCGAGCGCTGCGCCGTCGGCCACCGTGAACAGCCGGCGGCGCTCGATGAGCAAGCTGGTGGCCGCGGCGACGGCGAAGATGAGCGCCAGCGCGAGGGCAGCGAAGCCGATGGTCAGCACGAGCGTCGACCCGTCGTCCTCCCGCGCGAGCCGGCGCGCGAGTCGCCTCACGGCGCACCGCCGAAGGCGGAGACCGGCTGGACGGCTCGAGCCGAGATGGGCACGCCGATGCCGACGTCGGGAGCGAGGACCGGCGGCAGGAGCGGCAGCGGCACCGTCGCGTCCACCTGCACCGTGACGGTGCCGCCGCGCGTGCAGCACGCGCCGGGGTCGGGCTCGCACGCGATCGTCACGAGTGCCGCGTCCCGCTCCATGCCGGCGTCCGCCATCGCCACGAGCAGCGCACGGTCGGCGGCCTGGAGGCCGGCGTCGTGGCTCGGCGCCTGCGCGATCGTCCGCGCCGCGTACCGGGCCGCCCCCTCGACGCCGAGCACCGCGTGCTGGATCTGGCCGAGCGCGAGCACGAGGTAGACGAGCGGCACGAGCAGCAGCACGCCGACGGTGAGGAACTCGAGCGACGCGGAGCCCGTCTCGTCGACGAGCCGGGCACCGGGCGTGCGAACCGGCGGCTCATCCGAGCGACTCGACCGGCGCATGCCCGGTCACCTCCAGCCCGATCGGCCCGACGAGGCCGAGCACCGGCAGCGGTGCCGCGACGCGGATCTCGATCGTCTCGAGCCCGGCGACCGACGCGGTGGTGGCGGAGACGCGCTCCGCGTAGCCGGGACCGAGCGCGACGGTGATGAGCTCGCGCGTGCGCGCGATGCCCGCCGACGCGTCCGCGCCGACGAGCGACGCGTGGCGGGCGCCCTCGGCGGCTGCATCGGCGAGGGTGACGCGTACGTGCAGCGCGAGGGTGAGCTGGATGACCGACAGCACGAGCGCCACGAGCAGCGCCGCGACCATCGTGAACTCCGCGACCGCCGAGCCGCGCTCGTCGGTCATGCGCATCAGAAGCTCGAGACGCGCGCGATCGCCTGCTCGAAGACGCCGGTGAGCGCCGGACCGGCGACGGTCCAGAGCACGATCACCAGCCCCGCCGTCATGAGCGTGACGAGCACCCAACCGGGCACATCGCCACGCTCCTCCCTCATGCGCCCGACGAGGCGCGCGTACCTGATGCTGATCGTCGACATGGTGTCCTCCTTCAGAATCCGACCTGCAGCACGTGGATGCCCGGCCACAGCGCGAACGCCACCGTCGTCGGCAGCAGCCCGAAGACCAGTGGCACGAGCATCGAGATCTCCTTGCGGCCCGCGGCCTCGAGCAGGTCCCGCTTCGCCGCCTCCCGGGCGTCGAGCGCCTGCGCCTGCAGCGTCTGGGCGAGCGGGGTGCCGCGCTCGAGCGCGCCCCGCATCTGCTCGACGCAGCGGGTGACGGCCGGGTGCCCGAGCTCGTCGGCCAGCGTCGCAAGCGCGCTCGAGAGGCTCGTGCCCGCCGCGGCATCGGCCACGACACCGGCCAGCTCGCGACCCAGGGTGCTCGAGCCGGCCGCGCCGACCCGGCGCAGCGCATCCTGCAGCCCCTCTCCCGCTGCGAGGCTCAGCGACAGGAACTCGAGGATGGACGGCAGCTCGCTGGAGATGCGCGCGAGCCGTCGCTTCGCGCGGCGCTGCAGCAGCCAGTCGACGGCGACGGCGCCGCTCGCGGCGCCCATCGCGGCGAGCGCCGCGGGCAGCGCCGGCGGGCCGCCCTGCACCGCGCCGGCGACACCGGCGGCCGCCCCGGCGGCTCCGCCGAGCACCGCCCAGCGCAGCTGCCTCCCGCGCACCTCCGCGACCGTCTCCGTCGATGCTGCCTGTCGGAGGCGCCTGCGCACGCCGTCGGGTGCGCCGACCACGGCGCGGAGCACGGGGGCGAGCCGGTCGCCGACCGGCGAGGCGACGACCCCGAGCACCCGGGTGGGGCTGACGCGGCGTCGGGCGACGAGGTCGCGCGCGCCGGCGGACACGTCGAGCACGTAGGGAGCGACGCGGTGCAGCAGCAGCGGCCGGCGCAGCATCGGCGTCAGGCTCACGAGCACCCACAGCCCGAGGCCGAGGCTCGCGCCGAGGATGAGGCTCCAGCCGGCGTCGCTCACGCGAACCACCGCGCCTCGGTCGGCAGGGCGCCGATCCGGAGCATCACCCGGTAGGCGATGCACGTCACCACTGCCCCGCCGATGATGAGCAGCAGCCCGCCGGGTGCGTTGTAGGCCTGCGCGGCCTCCGGTCGCGTCGACAGGATGAGCAGCACGATCCACGGCGCTGCGACACCCAGCCGCGCGGCGCTCACGATCCAGGACTGTCGCGCCTCGAGCTCGCCGCGCGTCGCGAGGTCGACGCGCAGGTAGGCGGCCAGCTCCCGCAGCACCGTCGTCACCTCGGTGCCCCCGACCTCGCGGGCCATGCGCAGGGTCTCGATGAGGCGGTCCCCGACCGGGTCCGCGAGCCGGTCCTTCAGACGGTCGAGCGCATAGCCGAAGCTGCCCGTCGCCCGGAGGTCGGCGGCGTAGGCCGCGAAGGCCGGTCGTGTCAGCTCCGGGCCCGCGCGCTCGAGCTGCGCCACCGCATCCGGCAGCGCCAGGCCGCTCCGCACCGCCGACACCAGGTGGTCGACGACGTCGGGCCAGACACCGGCCTGCGCGCGGCGGCGTCGTCGTGCGCGCCAGCGGACCGCGAGCGGGGGTGCCGCGACGCCCAGGAGGAACGCCGCGCCGGAGACGGCGACGACCGGCACGAGCGCGAGCGCGATGCCGGCGGCGAGGACGCCGGCGAGCAGCGCCACCGCGGCGACCGCGAGCGGCGGGATGCCCTCGAGCCCGGCGTGCGCGAGCCGGTCGAGCACGGGTCGCCCGGCGCGCTCGGGGCGACGCGGGGCGCGTGGCCACAGCCACGGGCTGACCGCGAGCACGACGCCCAGCCCCAACGCGGCGCCGAGCAGCCAGATCATGCCGCGCCTCCCGCCAGCAGCGCGACCGGATCGATGCCGACCGCGGCGAACTTGGCGGTCCGGGCGGGGTGCGAGCCGGTCGGCTCGAGCAGCCCGTCGCGCAGCGCGAAGAGCGTCGACGCCTCGATGACGCCGCTCGTCGCCGACCCGGTCGGCGCGAGGATCTCGACAACGCTGCGGTTGCCGCGCGCGTCGATCGCGAGGTGCACGACGAGGTCGATGCACTGCGCGACGGTCGGCACGACGAAGCCCGCATCGATGTTGCGGCCGGCGAGCAGCGGCAGGGTCGTGAGCTTGCCGAGCGCGTCGCGCGCCGAGTTCGCGTGGATCGAGCACATGCCGCTCACGCCGCAGTTGAGCGCGACGAGCAGGTCGAGCGCCTCCGCCTCGCGCACCTCGCCGACGATCAGCCGATCGGGCCGCATCCGCAGGCTCTCCTTGACGAGGCGGCGCAGCGTGATCTCGCCGGTGCCCTCGAGCGACGGCTGCCGGCACTGCAGCGCCACGATGTCGTCGACCGGCGGGTCGAGCTCGAACGTCTCCTCGACCGTCACGACGCGCTCACCAGGCCGGACCGCCGCGAGCAGCGCGTTGAGCAGCGTCGTCTTGCCGGCGTGCGTCGGTCCGGAGACGAGGATGTTGCTGCCGGCCACCACCGACTGCCGGAGGAAGTGCGCCGCCTGCTGGCTCAGCGCTCCCCGCTCGACGAGCGCCGCGAGCGACGACAGCCGGCGTGCGAACTTGCGGATGTTGATGCTCATGGCGCCCCGTGCGACGTCGCCGGATGCCACGTGGAGCCGCGAGCCGTCGGGCAGCGACGCATCGACGAACGGCGTCGAGAGGTCCACGCGCCTGCCGGTCGTCGACAGCATCCGCTCGACGAGGTCGCGCACCTCGCGCTCGGTGAGCCGCAGCGGCAGCGGCTCGCTCACACCGGCGCGAGCGCAGAACACACGCGAGCCCTGGTTGATCCAGAGCTCCTCGATCTCGGGATCGTCGAGGTACGGCTGCAGCGGGCCGTAGCCCGAGACCGCGGCGAGCACGTCGCGCTGCGCCTGCTGCTCGTCGGCGAGCATCGGCAGGCTGCCGCCGAGCGACCGCTCGGCATAGGAGCGCACCGCATCGCGCACGTAGCGCTCGGCGAGGTCGCCCGAGCGCGCGAGGTCGACCCCGTCGCGCCGCACCCTCGCCCGCACGGATGCGGTGATGTCGGCGACGGCCTGGCGCATGCGTGCCAGTGAAGCCGACCGGCGTCTCCCGGCGCGGAAGTTGTCCACAGCACGGGTCGACGGTACGGATGTCCACCCCTAGCATCGGCCGCATGGCGGTGCAGCGGACCTTCCCGATCCTGTCGACGCGCGACCTCGAGCGGCTCGAGGCCTTCTATCGGGACGCGTTCGGTGCCGAGCGGGTCTACGCCTACGCCGACGACGGTCGCGACGTCTACATCGCGATGCAGATCGGTGCGTCGACGGTGAGCATCGGACTCGACGACGACCTCCCGGGTCCCCCCGTCGAAGCAGCGCTCTGGATCTACGTCGACGACGTCGACCGGAGCCACCGGGCGGCGCTGGAGGCCGGCGCGACGAGCGTGGCGGAGCCCGAGCTCATGCCGTGGGGTGAGCGCGTCGCGCAGGTGCGCGATCCGGACGGCTTCCTGCTGTACCTCGGCGCCGAGGCGAGCGACGAGCAGGACTGACGCCGATCACTCCCCCGCCCAGCGCAGCACCCGCAGCGCCGGGAGCGTGATCCACCGGTTCGGCTCGCCCACCTCGCCGTAGTCGATGCGCGCGTCGCCGCCGTGCCGCGCGTCGAGCGGCCAGGTCCCGTCGTCGCGCCGCTTCGCGCGCACGAGCTCGATCGCCTCGGCCATCCGCTCGTCGGGTGCCGCACCGACGGCGCGGAAGTGCTCGAGCGCGCGCAGCGCGTCGTAGTGCCAGCGGGGCGGGAACGCGAAGGCGCGGTAGCCCTCGCTGATCAGCTCGCCGGTCGAGCGCCGGCGCAGCAGGCTGCGCTTCAACAGGTACGCCTCGCCGCTCCTGCGCGCCTCCGGCACACGCGGGTCTTCACTGATCCGCTCGAACGCCGCGAGCGCCTCGAGCACCGCGATCGTCGTGTCGAACGACGACCGCACGCTGCCGCGCTCCTGCTCGCAGTTCCAGCCGCCGTCCTCCATGCGCTCCCCGAGCAGCCGCTCGACGACCGGAGCGACGTCGACGCCGTAGTAGACGGCGTTCGTCACGAGCGCCGCGTTGATGCACGGCTCGACCTCGCCGTCGAAGAAGGGCAGGTCGTCGTACTCCCACCGCGTCACCCGCGCGACGTCGGCGATCGCGTCCTGCACCGCGGCATCCGCCGGGTCGGCGCCGAGGAGCCGCAGCTCGGTCAGCACGTGCGACGTGGATGTCCACGGCTGGCCCGGCAAGGCCGGCTCGGCCTTCGGGAAGTGCGCGCCGCCCGCCCACTGGCCGTCGTCGCCGCGCTCGGCCAGCAGCTGCGCGCCCCAGCCTTCGCGAGCGACCCGCGCGCGCTCGGCCGCCACCTCGTCGGGGTCAGCGCCCAGCAGGTCGCGCAGCACCTGCCAGCGGATGGCCGGATCGCCCTGCAGCAGCCAGTCGATGGTGTCCATGCGGGCATCCTGCCCCGGGCCGCCCACGTGCGCCAGCGGATGCGCGCGCCCGTCGAGGGTGTGCGTCCGAGTGGCGGGCAGCTCGGACGCACACCCTCAGCGGGTCAGGGTCACTCGGCCAGGAAGCCGAGCAGCGCCCGGTTGAACTCCTCGGCGTGGCTCACGTTGAGGCCGTGCGGGGCACCCTCGACGACGTGCAGCTCGCTGCCGTCGATCGCCGCGTGCGTGCGGCGGCCGGAGCCCTCGAAGGGCACCGTCTGGTCGCCGTCGCCGTGGATGACGAGCGTCGGCACCGAGATCGCACCGAGGTCGTCGCGGAAGTCGGTCGTCGCCCACGCATCCATCGCGCCGAGCGCCGCCGCCTGCGACGACTGCTTCGCGAGCGCGAGCGCCTGCTGCCGCTGCTCCTCGGTCACCTGCAGCCCCTCCGCGGTGGAGAAGAAGCCGGTCGTGAAGTCGTCGAAGAACGCGTCGCGGTCCTGCTCGAGGCCGCCTCGCATCTGCAGGCGCGCCTCGTCGGTCAGCGGGCCGTCGGGGTTGTCGTCGGACTGCAGCAAGAACGGCGGCACCGCAGCGGCGAAGACGACCGAGCGCACCCGGTCCTGGCCGTAGGCCGAGACGTATCGTGCGACCTCGCCGCCGCCCATCGAGAACCCGACGAGCGTGACGTCCTCGAGGTCGAGGTCGGTGAGCACGGTGTCGAGGTCGGCGGCGAGCGTGTCGTAGTCGTAGCCGGTCTCAGGCTGCTCGCTGCGGCCGAAGCCGCGGCGGTCGTACGAGACGACGCGGTAGCCGGCCGCGACGAGCGCGTCGGTCTGCTCGTCCCACGACTCGGCCGACAGCGGCCACCCGTGGATGAGCACGACCGGGCGGCCGTCGCCGCCGGAGTCCTCGATGTGGAGTCGGATGTCGGGCATGGTGCCTCCTGGGTCGGTCGGGTGTCGGGTGGTCGATGCAGCGCTCGTGCGGCTAGCGGTATTCCGGGTTCTGGAACCCGAAGCGCTCACCGCGCTCCCACGCGTCGCGGTCGTTGCCCTCGGCGGGGATGCCGCCCTGCAGCAGCCGCGCCAGGTGCAGGAGGTTCCACGCCATGATCGTGACGTTGCGCTTGGTGAAGTCGTTGTCGGCGCCGGCGTGCGAGCCGTCGTCGAGCTCGTCGCCGTACGACGGGCCGGGGCCCGCCTCCCCCACCCAGCCGGCGTCGGCCTGCGGCGGGATCGTGTAGCCGATGTGCTGCAGCGCGTAGATCGCCTCGCGCGCGACGTGCTTCATGCCGTCCTCGTTGCCGCCGACGAGCACGCCGGCGACCTTGCCGTAGGAGATGGACTGGCCGTCGTCGTTGAGCACGCTCGACTCCGAGTAGAGGCGCTCGATGACCCGGCGGAAGACGCTCGAGCCGTCGCCGAGCCAGATCGGCGTGGCGAGCACGAGGATGTCGGCGGCGAGCACGCGCTCCCAGAGCGCCGGCCAGGCGTCCTCGCTCGCGCCGTGCTCGGTCATGTCGGGCTGCACGCCCGGGGCGATGGCGTGGTCGACGGCGCGCACGACCTCGACCTCGACGCCCTGCTTGCGCAGGATCGTCGCGCTCGCCTGGATGAGCAGGTCGGTGTGGCTCTCGTCGGGCGACGGCGTGAGCGTGCAGTTGAAGTACAGGGCTCGGATGGGCTCGGTCATCCAGTCATGCTTCCACGGCACGAGACGGGGAAGCCCCGATGCAGGCGGTCTCCCAGGGGACTCGCATGCAGCACATCGACGCCTGCTCGGCATCGGCATGTGCCGTGGCGAGTAGCGCGGAAAGGTGCAGATGCGGCACGATCATGCCAAGGGCCGCGCTGCTGTCGTCGGGGCCGTGGATGTCACGATCCCAGAAGGCGGAGCCATGGTGGATGAGGAGCAGCGCCAGCGCGCGCTCGAGGCGCTCGGGGTGCTCGACACACCGCCTCACGAGCGCGTCGACCGCATCACCCGCCTCGCCAAGGACCTCTTCGACGTGCCGATGGTGAGCGTGACGCTGCTCGATCGCGATCGCCAGTGGCGCAAGTCCCAGATCGGGCTCGGCGGCAGCGAGGCGCCGCGCGACGGCTCGTTCTGCGACGCGACGGTCCGGAGCGGAGGGACGCTCATCGTCTCCGATGCGGGCGAGGACGCCGACTGGGCGGACAACGAGTTCGTGCTCGGCGACCCGCACCTGCGCTTCTACGCCGGCCATCCGCTCGCGGCGCCGGGCGGCGAGCACGTGGGCACGCTGTGCATCCTCGACACGAAGCCGCGCGGCCTCGACGCGCGCGAGCGCGACCTGCTGCGCGACCTCGCGCAGTGGGTGCAGCTCGAGCTGGCGCAGGAGAAGGAGCTCGACGACGCCGTGCTGATCCAGCGGGCGCTGGCACCTCGGCGCCTCCCCTCGGTGCCCGGGTACGAGATCGCGGCCGGCTCGATCGCGGCGGGCAGCATCGCCGGCGACGTGCACGACATCGTCGCGCACGGGGGCGAGCTGCGGGTGACGCTCGCGGACGTCATGGGGAAGGGCATGGGGCCTGCCATCATCGCCTCGGCTGTGCGCGCATCGCTCCGCACCGCGCCGGACCGGCCGATCGCGACCGCGGTGCAGGAGCTCGACGCGCTCCTCGAGGAGAGCCTCACCGATGCGGGGGTCTTCGTCACGGCCTTCCACTCGAGCCTCGACCTCGCCTCGGGAGCCATCGGCTTCGTCGACGCCGGCCACAGCCTCGCCTTCGCGCTGCGCGCGGACGGCTCGTGGGAGCAGCTCCGCTCGACCGGCCTGCCGCTCGGGATGGGGCTCGACGAGGAGCGGACCGAGGCGCACGCGGCCCTCGGTCCCGGCGACGCGCTGCTGTGCTGCAGCGACGGGCTGCTCGACGTGCTCGACCCGGCGGAGCCGTTCCGGCACGTGGCCGAGGTGCTCGCCGAGCTCGGTCCGCAGGGCGCGGTCGAGGAGGCGCTGCGGCTCGCCGCCGAGCAGCGCGCACCCGACGACGTCACGGTCATCGTCGTGCGGAGGAGCGCCTGATGCGCCTCATCGTCATCCGGGTCCTCGCCACGCTCGCGGTGCTGCTCGGCGTCAACTACGTCGCCTGGCGCTGGCTCGAGTCGGTGAACTGGTCTGCCTGGTGGATCGCCGTGCCGCTCGTGATCGCGGAGACCTACAGCCTGATCGACACCGTCATCTTCTCGGCCACGATGTGGCGCGCGCGCGAGCGACCCCGGCCCACGTCGCCGCCGCAGGGCACCGTCGACGTCTTCATCACGACGTACAACGAGCCGATTGAGCTCGTGATGGCGACCGCGATCGCCGCGCAGCGCATCGCCTATCCGCACGAGACCTGGATCCTCGATGACGGCGCGCGCCCGGAGATGGCGCAGGCTGCCCGCGAGGCCGGCATCGGGTACATCGAGCGCACCGCCGACTGGGCGGGCAAGCCCCGCCACGCCAAGGCGGGCAACCTCAACAACGCGCTGTTCCAGACCGAGGGCGAGTTCCTGCTCATCCTCGACGCCGACCAGGTGCCCGACCCGCTCATCCTCGAGCGCACGCTCGGCTACTTCGCGGACGACCCCCGCGTCGCGCTCGTGCAGACGCCGCAGTGGTTCGTCAACGTCGACGACGCGGACCCGCTCGGCAGCCAGGCACCGCTCTTCTACGGCCCGATCCAGCAGGGGAAGGACGGCTGGAACGCCGCGTTCTTCTGCGGCTCCAACGCGGTGCTGCGCCGGGACGCGCTCATGCAGCTCGGCATCGTCGGGTACGTCCGCGACGTCGAGGCGTCGACCCGCCGCGCGCTCCGGGCGGCGCAGACGCTCCTCGATCGCGAAGCGCGGCGCCGTACGGCGGAGCCGGCGCTGCACGCCGAGCTGTCCTCCCTGCGCGCGGAGGTCGCCAGGGCTCGCACGGACGTGGAGGCGGGCGAGCCGATCGCCGACGTCACCTTCCGGCTGCGGGCCGCCGTGGACGCCGCGTCACGCCGCCTCGTCGCGAGCGACGTCGACCGCATCCACGAGGACCTCGCCGCGATCCAGGCGCTGCCGGTCGAGCGCGACGCCGAGCTCGGCGTCGTCGTGATCGACGACGCCGCCCTGGACCGGCTCGCCGCCGCGGAGCTCTCGCCGCTCGGCGCCGTCGACGCCGTCGCGGCGCTGCTCGACGCCGTGCGCGTCGACCGACCCGACGAGGCGCAGCCGATCCAGCCGCTCGCCACCATCTCGGTGACCGAGGACATGGCGACCGCCATGCAGCTGCACTCCCTGGGATGGCGGAGCGTCTACCACCACGAGATCCTCGCCCACGGGCTCGCGCCCGAGGACCTCGGCACGATGCTCAAGCAGCGCCTCCGCTGGGCGCAGGGCACCTTGCAGGTGATGCTGCGCGACAACCCGCTGCTCAAGCGGGGGCTCTCCGCGGGGCAGCGGCTCATGTACTTCGGCACGATGTGGAGCTACCTGTCGGGGTTCGCCGCGGTCATCTACCTCGCGGCGCCGATGGTCTACCTCATGCTCGGCATCCTGCCGGTGACGGCGTGGAGCCTCGACTTCTTCCTGCGCTTCCTGCCGTACTTCCTCGTCAACCAGCTGCTCTTCATCATCGTCGCGCGGGGCATCAAGACCTGGCGCGGCCAGCAGTACTCGCTCGCCCTCTTCCCGGTCTGGATCAAGGCGTGCGTCACCTCGTTCGCCAACGTGGTCTTCAAGGCGCCGCTCGACTTCGTCGTCACCCGCAAGGACAAGACGCGCGAGGGTGGGGTGCCGTGGCGCGAGATCTGGCCGCAGCTGACCGCGATGGCGCTGCTCGTGCTCGCGCTCGTCGTGGGCGTCGGCCGCGTCATCGTCGGCACCGGCGACGGCACGGGCACGCTCGTCAACACCATCTGGGTCGCCTACGACCTGCTGGCGCTCAGCGTCATCGTCCAGGCTGCCCGCTACCGCGGCTTCGTCGGCGCCGGCCAGGAGGCCGCCGCCGAGCAGCGAGAGAAGGGGATCGCATGAACGTCACCGTCACCACCGACGAGCGGCACGCCACCGTCGCACCGGAGGGCCGACTCACCGCCGCCGCGGCACCGCAGCTGCGACAGGCGGTGCAGGACCTCATCGACTCGGGCAGCGCGCGCATCGTCATCGACATGTCGGCGACCGACTTCGTCGACTCCTCCGGCCTCGGGGCGCTGATCGGGGCGCTCAAGGCGGCCCGGCTGGCCGGCGGGGATCTGCGGATCGCGGCCGTGCCCGAGACGGTGCGCACGGTGCTGCGGCTCACGAACCTCGACCGCGTGCTCCGCGCGCACCCCACGGCGGCGGAGGCCTTCGATGCCGACTGACGCCAGGACGACGACCCTCGAGGGCCCTGCGGACCTCGCCTTCGTGGAGGCGACGCTCGACGCGCTCGACGGGCTCTACGGTGCCGCGGGCGACGTCGCGCCCGACGACCGCGCGCTCTTCCAGCTCGCCGTGACCGAGGTCGTGACGAACATCGCCGAGCACGGCCTGCCGCCGGGGAGCGTGCACGTGTCAGCGACCCTCGAGGTGCACCCGACGCACCTGGCGGCGAGCTTCACCGACACCGCGCTCCCCGCCGACGTCGAGCTCGACGAGGCCGAGATGCCGGACCCGCTCGAGGAGTCCGGCCGAGGCATCGCGCTCGCCGCCGCCGCGCTCGACGCGTTCGAGCACGAGCGCCGGGGCGGCAACGTGTGGCGGCTGCGGCGGGACAGGCTCGGGTCAGCCCGCGACTGAGTCAGCCGCCGTCGATCGCTGCGCGCGCCTCCAGCAGCGCCGCGAGCCGGGCGGCGAAGCGGGCCGGCGCATCCGCGTCGCGCGGCAGGAACCCCTCCCCCGTCTTCGCACCGAGATCGCCGCGCGCCGCGCGATCGCGCAGCATGGCGGGGGCCGCGGATGCGTCGCCGAGCGTCGGCAGGATCCCGTCGGCCACGCTCGTCCAGACGTCGAGCCCGCCGAGGTCCATCACCTCGAACGGCCCGGCGAGCGCCCAGCGCGGCCCGAGGCCCGCCGTGACGGCGAGGTCGACCTGCTCCGGCGTCGCGATGCCGAGCTCGACGAGGTGCATCGCCTCGCGGTAGAGCGCCGCCTGCAGCCGGTTCGCGATGAAGCCCTCGACCTGCTGCGCGAGCGGCACCGCGGTCTTGCCGGCAGCGGTCAGCAGCGCGGTCATCCGCTCGACCGTCGCCACGGGCGTGGCGGGGCCGGGCACGACCTCGACGAGCGGCACGGTGTCGGCGGGGTTGAAGAAGTGGGCGATGACGAGCCGCGACGGGTCGCGCATGCCGGCCGCGAGCGCATCCGGGGCGATCGATGAGGTGTTCGAGGCGATGATCGCCTCGGCGTTCGCCGCCTCGACCTGGGCGAGCAGCGCCTGCTTGAGCTCGAGCCGCTCGGGCGCCGCCTCGAGCACGATCGTGGCGCCGTCGACCGCCCCCTCGACGCTGTCGTGCGCGGATGCGCCGGCCGACTCGGCCGCGCGCGCGGCAGCCGCGGGGTCGACGTCGAAGACCCGCACCTCGTGCCCCGCCCGCGCGAAGACGCGTGCGATGCCCGCGCCCATGACGCCGGCGCCGAGCACCGCGACGACCTCGCGAGCGCGCATCAGTCGTCGAGCCGGCTGCCGAGCCCGACGCCGGCGATGATCCGGTCGGGCACGAGCACGGCGATCGGCGCCGCGAGGCGGTACCGCCAGTCGGCGACGACGATCTTCCGGCGCGTGCGCAGCGCCCGCAGCCCGTCGCGCACGACCGCCGACGCATCCGCCCACCCGATCTCGGGGACGGTCGTCGCGTCGACGCCCATCCGCTCGTGGAACTCGGTCGCGACGAAGCCCGGGAGCAGCGCGGTGACGACGATGCCGTCGCGCCGGTACTGCGCGCGGAGCGCCCGCGACAGCATGAGCAGCTGCGCCTTCGCCGCCGAGTACGTGCCGCTCGGCAACCGGCCGGCGAGGCTCGCGACGTTGAGGATGCCGCCCCGGTGCCGGGCGCGCATGCCCGGCAGCGCGGCGTGCGCGAGCCGCAGCGGCACCCAGGAGAGCAGCTCGTGCATGCGCCGCTCGTCCTCGATCGCGGAGGCGTGGAAGGGCTCGGCGACCGCGAAGCCCGCGTTGTTGACGAGCACGTCGATCGGCCTCGCGTCGTCGGCGAGGCGCGCGGCGACCCGCTCGAGGTCGTCGTGCTCGAGCAGGTCGGCGGCGAGCACCTCGACCTCGGTGCCGCGGGCGGCCGCGAGCTCGTCGGCGAGCGAGCGCAGCCGTGCCTCGTCGCGCGCGACGAGCACGAGCGAGAAGCCGTCCGCCGCGAGCTGGCGCGCGAACTCGGCGCCGAGGCCCGCGGATGCTCCGGTCACGAGCGCGCGCATGTCCATGGCTCAACCTTGGCAGACGGTGCGCGTCGGCGTGGGCGCGCGCCGCTACGCTGGGCACACCCACGCGGGAGTGGTGGAATTGGCAGACACGCAGGATTTAGGTTCCTGTGCCCTCGTGGCGTAGGGGTTCAAGTCCCCTCTCCCGCACTGCCCGGACCCATCGCGAAGGAGCCTGCCTGTGCACGCGCTGCCAGCCGAGTTCCTCATCGACATCGAGGGGCTGATCGCCGGTGCGGGCGTCTGGGCGCTCCTGCTCGTCTGCGCGATCGTCTTCGTCGAGACCGGGCTGCTCGTCGGCTTCCTGCTCCCCGGCGACACGCTGCTCGTGATCGCCGGCGTGCTCTCGTTCACGGGCGTCATCCCGCAGCCCATCTGGCTCGTCTGCCTGTGCATCGCGATCTGCGCGGTCGCGGGCGACCAGCTCGGCTACTTCATCGGCCACAAGGCCGGGCCCCCGATCTTCCAGCGCAAGTCGTCCGGGCTGTTCTCGCATCGCACGATCGAGCGCACGAACCGCTTCTTCCTCCGCTACGGCGCCGCCGCGGTCATCATCGCCCGCTTCATCGGCATCGTCCGCACGTTCATGCCGGTCGCTGCGGGCGTCGGGCGGATGCCATGGCCGCTCTTCTTCCGCCTCGACATCGTCGGCGGGCTGCTCTGGGGCGCGGGGCTGCCGCTCGTCGGCTGGGGCGTCGCGCACATCCCCGGGGTCGCCGACATCGTCACCGAGTACATCGACCTCGTGCTGCTGGGCGTCGTCGCGATCGCCATCGTCGCGATCGTCTGGCACGCCATCCAGTCGCGCCGCGAGGTCGAGCGCGAGCTGCGCGACGGCACCGCGACCGGGCAGGTGCAGACGCTCGACCTCTCCGGCACGAGCGAGCCGGGCCTGGAGCGCTAGGCGCTCTGAGCGACCCAGCGCCTACGCGCTCAGCCAGATCGCCTGCGCGACCTCCGGTCCCAGGTCGATCGTGCCCGCGCCGGTGCGCACCTGGATCGAGCCGGAGTAGGGCTTGAGCCCCAGCACCTCGAGGTGGGCGTCGAGCGCGACGCCCGAGTCGGTGAGGAAGCGCAGCATCGCCGGGTCGGCGTCGGAGATGCGCACGATCGTGCCCGCGTGGCCGACCGGCGCATCCGCGAGCACCACGGCGTCCGGGCGCACGACTTTGCCGTCGGCGGCGGGGATGACGTCGCCGTGCGGATCGCGGGTCGGGTCGCCGAGCGAGCGGGCGATCGAGTCGAGCAGGCGGTCGCTCAGCGCGTGCTCGAGCACCTCCGCCTCGTCGTGCACCTCGTCCCAGTCGTAGCCGTGCCGCTCGACGAGCCACGTCTCGACGACGCGGTGCCGGCGCACCTGCCGCACGGCGAGCGTGCGGCCCGCGTCGGTGAGCTCGATCGCGCCGTAGGGGCGGTGGTGCACGAGGCCGGCGGCGGCGAGCTTCTTCACCATCTCGGTGACGGTCGAGTTCGCGAGCCCGAGCCGGCCGGCGAGCTGCGACGGCGTGATCGGGTCGGGCTGCCACTCGGTGTGGTGGTAGATCGCCTTCACGTAGTCCTCAGCCGCTGTCGACTGCATGACGCCTCGCTCTCGTCGATCGGCTCCTGGCCCACCGGATGACGAGCCCCCGGCGGGGCCCGAAGAGCAACGCTAGCCCGAACGCGAGCCCCTGGGTGAGGACCACGGCGCCGCCCGGGGAGATGTCGAGCCAGAACGCGGCGATGAGCCCGGTGAGCGCCGCCACCGCGGTGACGCCGACCGACCAGCCGAGCAGCGCGTCCCAGCGGCCGACGATGAGCGACGCGGTCGCGCCCGGGATGACGAGCATCGCGACCACCAGGATGATGCCCACCGCCTGCAGCGCCGTCACGACGGTGAGCGCGAGCGCGCCGAGCAGCACGGCGTGCAGGAGGCGCGGGCGCAGGCCGATCGCGTGGGCATGGCCGGCGTCGAACGCGACGAGCGTCAGGTCGCGCCGCAGCACGACGAGCGTGATGCAGACGACGGCGCCGACGACGAGCACCTGGGCGATGTCGGCGTCGCTCACGCCGAGCACGTTGCCGAACAGGATGTGCTGCAGGTCGGTGTCGGCGGGCGTCACCGAGACGATCACGAGGCCGAGCGCGAACAGCGTGGTGAAGACGACGCCGATGGCCGCATCCGCCTTGATCCTCGTGACGGCGCGCACCCCGCCGATGAGCGCGACGGCGCCGATGCCGAAGACGGCGGCGCCGAGCGCGAACGGGAGGCCGAGCAGGTAGGCGAGGGCGACGCCCGGCAGCACCGCGTGCGAGACCGCGTCGCCCATGAGCGACCAGCCCATCTGCACGAGCCAGGTCGACAGCAGCGCGCACGCGACGGCGGCGACCAGCGTGACGAGCATCGCCCGCAGCATGAAGTCGTAGGCGAAGGGCGCGAGCAGAGCGTCGATGAGCGTCCCGTCCACGTCAGGCCTCCTCGCGGGTGCCGGCGCCGAACGCCTCGGCGATGCGCTCGGGCGTGAGCACCTCGTGCGGCGGCCCGTGGTGCAGCAGCCGGCCGCGCAGCAGCAGCACCGCGTCGACGAGCTCGGCGACGCCCGAGAGGTCGTGGTGCACGATGACGACGGTGCGGCCGCGATCGCGGAGCCCGCGCAGCACCTCGGTGATCTGCGCCTCGCTCGTGCGGTCGACGCCCGCGAACGGCTCGTCGAGCAGCAGCAGCTCGGCATCCTGCGCCATCGCGCGCGCCACGAATGCGCGCTTCCGCTGCCCGCCCGAGAGCTCGCCGATCGGCCGGTCGGCGAGGTCGTCGATGCGCAGCAGGTCGAGCGCCTCGTCGACCGCGGCGCGGTCGGCGGCGCGCGGGATGCGCAGCATGCCCATCCGCCCGTAGCGGCCGGTCGTGACGACGTCGCGCACCGTGATGGGGAAGTCCCAGTCGACGGACTCCGCTTGCGGCACCGACGCGACGAGGCCCGCGCGCCGCGCCTCCTTCGGCGTGCGGCCGAGGATGCGCACGGTGCCCTCGTGCGGCACGCGCTCGAGGACGGCCGAGAGCATCGACGACTTGCCCGAGCCGTTGACGCCCACGAGCCCGGTGATCTCGCCGGCGCGGATGCGCACGGTCACGTCGGCGAGCGCGCGGACGTCGCCGTAGCGCACGCCGAGCCGCTCGGTGACGATCGCGTCGGTCGTCGGGTGCTGGAAGGCCGTCATCCGCCCAGGCCTTCCAGGATCGCGTCGACGTCGTGCTCGATGAGCGCGAGGTAGGTGGGGGCGGGACCGCCCGGCGCGGAGAGCGAGTCGACGTGCAGGCTGCCGTCGAAGCGCACGCCGGCGTTCCGCGCGATCTGCTGTTGCGTGCCCGGATGCGTCGTCGACTCGCAGAAGACGGTCGGCACGCCGGTGCGCTCGACGGCCGCTGCGACTTCCGCGATCGACTGCGGCGTGCCCTGGCCGCCGGCGTTCACGGGCCAGAGGCTCGCCTCGGCGAGGCCGGCGTCGCGCGCCAGGTAGCTGAAGGCGCCCTCGCACGTGACGAGGATGCGGTGCGCCTCGGGCAGGGCGGCGACGCCGTCGCGCAGCCGGTCGCCGAGGCGCTCAAGCTCGGCGGTGATCGCCGCCGCCCGTCGGTCGATCGCGGCACGCTCGGCGGGGACGAGGTCGCCGATCGCGACCCGCAGCGCCTCGACGTAGGCCGCGCCCTCGGCCGGCGACACCCACGCGTGCGCGTTCGGGTTGCCGGCGTAGTGGCCGGTCTCGATCGGGATCGGCTCGACGACGTCGCTCAGCACCACGTGCGGCGCAGCCGCGCGCTCGACGAGCGTGAGCAGCCAGTCGTCGATGCCCATCCCGTTCGTCACCACGAGGTCGGCGCCCTCGGTGCGGACCAGGTCGCCGGGCGTCGGCTCGTAGTCGTGCACCTCGACGCCGGGGCGCGTGAGCGACTCGACCCGCGCGGCGTCGCCCGCGACCTCGCGGGCGAGGTCGGCGATGACCGTGAAGGTCGCGAGCACGAGCGGGCGGCCGTCGTCGGCGGGCGCGGGTGCCGCGGCGCCCGGCGCGGCGCAGCCCGCCAGCGGCGCGAGCGCGCACGCAGCGGCGAGCGCGGCGATTCGCCTCCCCGCACGCACATCTTTCGGCATGCCGAAATCATGGCATGGCAGTCGCGCTCGTGCCACCCTCCCCGAGCGCGCAGGCCCCGACTCGTTCCGATCGTAGATTGGTCACGTATGGCGCACGTGACCACCCGATCCGAGCCGCGAGCGACCATTCGACGCGATTGCCGGGCGCAAGCGACCACTCGACGCCCTCGCCGGGCGCGAGCGACCAATCGACGTGCGGCGGGTTCAGCGTCAGGCGCGCTGGATGCGGGCGGCGAGCGCCTCGAAGGCGATGCGTCGGTGGCTCCGCGCGTCCTTCTCCTCGGCGCTCAGCTCCGCGGCGGCGCGGCCGTCGCCGTCGTGCGGCAGGAAGATCGGGTCGTACCCGAACCCGCCCTCGCCGCGCGGCGCATCCGCGACCGTGCCCGCCCACTCGCCGCGCTCGACGAGCTCGCCGTCGGCGTCGACCCAGGCGGCCGCGCAGACGAAGCTCGCCGCGCGATCCGTGCGGCCCTCGAGGTTCGCGAGCAGCAGCTGCAGGTTGTCGAGGTCCTCGCGCGTGCCGGCGTAGCGCGCCGAGTGGATGCCGGGGGCGCCGTCCAGCGCGTCGACCGCGATGCCGGAGTCGTCCGCGAGCGCCGGCAGGCCGGTGCGCTCGTGCGCGGCGCGCGCCTTGATGAGCGCGTTCGCCTCGAACGTGTCGCCGTCCTCGACGGGCTCGGGCCCGTCGTCGGGCAGCAGCTCGACGCCCGGCAGCAGCGGCGAGAGGATGCGCTGCAGCTCCTCGATCTTGTGCGGGTTGCGGGTCGCGACGACGACCTGCAGGCCGCCGCCGCGCACGTCGACGCCGGTGGCGCCGAAGCCCGTGTCGACGGGGGTCATGCGAGCGCCTCGCGCTGCAGCTGGGTGAGCCGCTGGGTGCCGGCGAGCGCGAGGTCGACCATCGCGTCGAGCTCCGAGCGGTCGAAGGGCGCACCCTCGGCGGTGCCCTGCACCTCGACGAGCAGGCCGCGGCCGGTCGCGACGACGTTCATGTCGGTGCCGGCCCGCACGTCCTCGACGTAGGCGAGGTCGAGCAGCGGCCTGCCGTCGACGATGCCGACCGAGATCGCGGCGACGGAGTCGATGATGGGCTTGGCGCTCGCGGGGACGCGGCCGTTGGCCTGCGCCCACGCGATCGCGTCGGCGAGCGCGACGTAGGCGCCGGTGATGGCGGCGGTGCGGGTGCCGCCGTCGGCCTGCAGCACGTCGCAGTCGACCGCGATCGAGAGCTCGCCGAGCGCGCGCATGTCGACCGCCGCGCGGAGCGACCGGCCGATGAGCCGCGAGATCTCGTGCGTGCGCCCGCCGACGCGGCCCTTGATGCTCTCCCGGTCCATGCGCTCGTTCGTCGAGCGCGGCAGCATGGCGTACTCCGCCGTCACCCAGCCCTTGCCCTTGCCCGACATCCATCGCGGCACGGAGGGCATGACGGATGCGGTGCAGAGCACGCGCGTGGAGCCGAACGAGATGAGGGCGCTGCCCTCCGCCTGCTCGCTCCAGCCGCGCTCGATCGTCACCTGCCGCAGCTCGTCGGCCTGCCGGCCGTCCTTGCGCGTGCCTGTGTCAGCCACGGTGATCTCCTTCAGTCGGTGCGGCCGGGGAGCTGGATGACCCCGGTCTGGTGGAACTCGACGTGCGTGACCTCCGGCCCGAGGAAGCGGCGGGCGAGCCGCAGGAAGGGCTCCTGCGCCTCGGTCGTCGCCTCGAACTCGTAGGCCGGGATCGCGCCCGGCGGCGCGAGCAGCTGCCGGTCGCTCAGGATGCGGTAGACGTCGGCCGCCGTCTCCTCGGCGCTCGACACGAGCCGCACGTCCGGGCCGGCGACGTAGCCGATCGCGCCGGCGAGCAGCGGGTAGTGGGTGCAGCCGAGCACGAGCGTGTCGGGGCGCTCCGCGAGCAGCGGCTCGAGGTACTCGTGCGCGGCGGCGAGCACCTCGTCGCCGGTCGTGACGCCGGACTCGACGAACTCGACGAACCGCGGCGCGGCCCCCGCGGCAACGTGCGGCACCCCGGCCTCGGCGAACGCGCGCTGGTACGCGCCCGAGCCGATCGTGCCGGCCGTGCCGATCACGCCGATCCGCCCCGACCTGCTCTGCCGCACGGCGGCGCGCACGGCCGGGTCGATGACCTCGACGACCGGGATGCCCATGCCCTCCTCGTAGCGCTCGCGCGCGATGTCGAGGGTCGCGGCCGAGGCGGTGTTGCACGCGATGACGAGCATCTTCACGCCCTGCGCGACGAGCGTGTCGAGCACGTCGAGCGCCAGGCGGCGCACCTCGGCCTGCGCGCGCGGGCCGTAGGGGCCGTTCGCGGTGTCGCCGATGTAGGTGATCGACTCGGCGGGCAGCTGGTCGATGATGGCGCGCGCCACGGTGAGACCGCCGACGCCGCTGTCGAAGACTCCGATCGGGCGCTGCACGTCGGCCAGCCTAGCCGCGGCGCGCGGAGCGGCTCGCGCACCGCCTGGGGCGTCGTGTCAGCGGGGCGCGGTATCGTCTGCATCCCGACGGCAGGAGTCCGCGTGATCGAGTTCGCATCCGTGCGCAAGGAGTATCCCGGCGGCACGGTCGCGGTCGAGGACTTCAGCCTCACGATCCCCTCGCATGCCGTCGCGGTGCTCGTCGGCTCCTCCGGCTGCGGCAAGACGACGCTGCTGCGCATGATCAACCGCATGGTCGAGCCCTCCGGCGGCACCGTCAGCATCGACGGCGTCGACGTGCGCTCGATGGATGCCGTGAAGCTGCGCCGCTCGATCGGCTACGTGCTGCAGGCGGGCGGCCTGCTCCCCCACCGCACGATCGCCGACAACGTCGCGACCGTGCCGGTGCTCGAGGGCCGCAGCCGCAGGCAGGCTCGGCAGGATGCGCTCGGCCTGCTCGAGCGCGTCGGCCTCGACACCGCGCTCGCCGACCGCTACCCCGGGCAGCTCTCCGGCGGGCAGCAGCAGCGCGTCGGCGTCGCCCGCGCGCTCGCCGCCGACCCCAACATCCTGCTCATGGACGAGCCGTTCGGCGCCGTCGACCCGATCGTGCGCGACCAGCTGCAGGCCGAGATGCGGTCGCTGCAGGCCGAGCTCGGCAAGACCATCGTCTTCGTCACGCACGACATCGACGAGGCCTTCGCGCTCGGCGACGAGGTGCTCGTGCTGCGGAAGGGCGCCGAGATCGCACAGCGCGGCACGCCCGCCGAGATCCTCGCGAACCCCGCGGACGAGTTCGTCGCGAGCTTCGTGGGCGCGGGCAGCGCTCGCCGCACGCTGCGCATCCGCGAGATCGACGGCCGCAGCATCGTCGTGGACGGCGACGACCGCCCGACCGGCGTGCTGGCGCGGTGAGGGCGGCGTCGCCATGACCTGGCTCAGCCAGAACCTCCACATCGTCGGTGCGCTGCTCGTCGACCACCTCGTGCTGTCGATCGTGCCGATCGTGCTCGCGATCCTCGTGTCGGTGCCGCTCGGCTGGCTCGCCGCCCGCTACCGCCGCGCCCGCACGCCGCTGCTCACCGGCACCGGCCTGCTCTACGCCGTGCCGTCGCTGCCGCTGTTCATCATCGTCGCGCCGATCATCGGGGTGCCCGTGCGCTCCCCCGTCACGATCGTCGTCGCGCTCACGCTCTACGGCGTGGCGCTGCTCGTGCGCGGCGCCGCCGACGCCTTCGGCTCGGTGCCCCGCGAGACGATGCTCGCGGCGGATGCCATGGGCCACTCCGCGTGGGCGCGCTTCTGGCGCGTCGAGCTGCCGCTCGCCGGCCCCGTGCTGCTGTCGTCGCTGCGCGTCGTGGTGGTCTCGACCGTGAGCCTCGTCACGGTCGGCGCCGTGGTCGGCGCGTCGAGCCTCGGCACGCTCTTCACCGACGGCTTCCAGCGCGGCATCGAGGCGTCGATCCTCACCGGCATCGTGCTGACCGTCGTCGTCGCGTTCGCGCTCGACGCGCTCGTCGTGCTCGCGGGCAGGCTCGCGATGCCGTGGCGGCGGGCGGTGGCGGCGTGAACCTGTTCGCGGAGGCGATGGCCTACCTGCTCGACCCGGCCAACTGGGCAGGGGACGGCAGCATCGGCCTGCGGATCCTCGAGCACCTCGCGTTCTCGGGCGCCGTGCTGCTCGTCGCCGCGGCCATCGGCGTGCCCGCCGGGGTGCTCATCGGGCACACCGGCCGCGGCCGCGGGCTCGTCATCGCGCTGACGAGCGGCGCGCGCGCGATCCCCACGCTCGGACTGCTGACGATCTTCGGGCTGCTGCTCGGCATCGGGTTCGAGGCGCCCTTCCTCGCGCTCGTCGTGCTCGCGCTGCCGCCCGTGCTCGCGGGCGCCTACGCCGGCGTCGAGTCGGTCGACCGGCTCGTGATCGGCGGGGCGCGGGCGATCGGCATGACCGAGCGGCAGATCCTCACCGGCGTCGAGCTGCCGCTCGCGAGCCCGGTGCTCATCGGCGGGCTCCGCTCCGCGGCGCTGCAGGTCATCTCGACGGCGACGCTCGCCGCCTACGTCTCCGACACCGGCCTCGGCCGGCTCATCTTCTCCGGCCTGAAGACCCGCGACTACGGCGTCATGCTCGCCGGCTCGCTGCTCGTCGCGCTGCTCGCGCTCGTCGTCGAGCTGCTGTTCCAAGCCGCCCAATCCGCGGCGGCCCGCCGCGCCGAACCACTCGGCACCCCACGCACCACCGCGCGCGCACGCGCATCAGAGAGGAACTCCGCATGACCACTCCCATTCGCAGGACGGGCCTCGCGCTCGCCGCGCTCGGCACCGCCGGTGTCGTCCTGGCCGGCTGCTCGAGCGCCGACCCGCTCGAGGAGAGCCCCACCACCGCGCCGAGCGGCAGCGGCGAGAGCACGACGCTCGTCGTCGGCTCGCAGGACTACTACTCGAACGAGATCATCGCCGAGCTCTACGCGCAGGGCCTCGAGGACGCCGGCTACACGATCGACCGCCAGCTGCGCATCGGGCAGCGCGAGGTCTACCTGCCCGAGATCGAGTCCGGCTCGATCGACCTCTTCCCGGAGTACACCGGCCCGCTGCTGCAGGTCTGGGCCGACGCACCCGAGGAGCGCGAGAGCGACGAGGTCTACGCCGCCCTCACCGAGGCTGCGCCCGAGGGCATCACGGTCCTCGACCAGGCGCCCGCGACCGACCAGGACTCCTACGTCGTGACGCGCGAGTTCGCCGAGCAGTACGACCTCACGACGGTCGCCGACCTCGCGAACGTCGACGTGCCGCTCACGATGGGCGCGAACTCCGAGGCCGAGACGCGGCCGAACGGGCCGCAGGGCCTCGCCGACGTCTACGGCATCGAGGTCGGCTTCACGCCGATCGAGGACGGCGGCGGCCCGCTCACCGTGCGCGCGCTGCAGGACGGCGACGTCCAGCTCGCGATCCTCTACACCGCGCAGCCCGAGATCGCCGAGAACGACCTCGTCGTGCTCGAGGACACCGAGGGCCTCTTCCTGTCGTCGAACGTCGTCCCGGTCGCGAGCGACCGCGTCGACGAGGAGGCACAGGCGGTCGTCAACGAGATCAGCGCGGCGCTCACGTCGGAGGAGCTCATCGAGCTCAACCGCCGCAGCACCGTCGACCAGTCGCCGGCCGCCGACATCGCGGCCACGTGGCTCGAGGAGCAGGGGCTGCTCGGCTGAGCACGCCTCGTCGGGGTCAGTCCTTCAGCATGCGATGCATGCTGATGTGGCCCCATGTCGGGCCGGTCGACACCCGCTCGTCCAGGTGACGGAACCCGCGCCGCTCGTAGAACCGAGCGGCGCGGGCGTTCCCGTCGATGAGCCAGAGGTAGTGCGGCCGCTCGTCGACGACCTCGTCGAAGAGCACGCCGCCGAGGCCCGTGCCGTGCAGGTCGGCGTGCACGTAGAGGCGCGCGAGCTCGCGCGCAGCCGGTGCCGGCACGAAGCCGAGCTCGACCTCCCACGCCGCCGGGGCGGGCTCGGCGGCTGCGACGCCGACGATGCGGTCGCCGCGCCACGCGATGCGCCGCTGCGCGTCGCCGGGCGCCGCGAAGGCGTCGGCGAGCCCCTGGATGTCGGCCTGCGCGAGGCCGTCCTCGTGGAAGGCGTCCGGCAGCAGGCCGGCGTAGGTGCGCAGCTGCTCCTCGACGAGGAACAGCGCCCACGCGGGCGCGTCGGCCGGGGTCGGCGGGCGCAGCTCGACGCCATCGGGCAGGGGTCGGGGTGATGCGGGCACCGAGCCACGCTACCCGTCCCGCGCGGGGGCGCGTCATAGGCTTGCGCCGTGACCGACACCGCGCTCATGACCGACCGCTACGAGCTGACGATGATCGACGCCGCGCTGCGCGCCGGCACGGCGTTCCGGCCCTCCGTCTTCGAGGTGTTCGCGCGCCGGCTCCCGGGCGCCCGCCGCTACGGCGTCGTCGCCGGTACCGGCCGCTTCCTCGAGCTGCTCGCCGACTTCCGCTTCGGCGACGACGAGCTGCGCTTCCTGCGCGACGAGCACATCGTCTCGAGCGAGCTGCTCGACTGGCTCGCCGACTACCGGTTCTCGGGCGACATCCGCGGCTACGCGGAGGGCGAGCTGTACTTCCCGGGCTCCCCCATCCTCGTCGTCGAGGGCTCGTTCGCGGAGGCGGTCGTGCTCGAGACGCTCGCGCTCTCGGTGCTGAACTACGACTCGGCCGTCGCGAACGCCGCCACCCGCATGACGCGCGCGGCGAAGGGCCGCCCGGTCGCCGAGATGGGGTCGCGCCGCGCGAACGAGGAGGCGGCGATCGCCGCCGCCCGCGCCGCGTACATCGCCGGCTTCGGCGCCACCTCCAACCTCGCGGCCGGGTCGCGCTGGGGCATCCCCACGATGGGCACCGCGGCGCACTCCTTCACGCTGCTGCACGACTCCGAGGCGGCCGCCTTCCAGGCGCAGATCGACGCGCTCGGCGTGGGCACGACGCTGCTCGTCGACACCTACGACATCGAGCAGGGCATCCGCACGGCCATCGAGGTCGCCGGCACCGGCCTCGGCGGCATCCGCCTCGACTCCGGCGACCTCGACGAGGTCGCGACCGAGGCGCGGGCGCTGCTCGACTCGCTCGGCGCCACCGGCACGCGCATCACCGTCACGAGCGACCTCGACGAGTACGCGATCGCGGCGCTGCAGGCGAGCCCGGTGGACGCCTACGGCGTCGGCACGAGCCTCGTCACCGGCTCTGGGGCACCCGCCGCCGGCATGGTCTACAAGCTCGTCGCGCGGCAGGGCGACGACGGCGCGTGGGTCGGCGTCGCGAAGCACTCCGAGGACAAGGCGTCGAAGCCGGGCGAGAAGGTCGCGGTGCGCACGCTCGAGCAGGGCGTCGCGGTCGAGGAGACCGTGCTCGTCACCGACCACCGGCCGACCCTCGACGCGGCGGCGGCCGGCGGCCGCGCGCTGCAGGTGCCGCTCGTGCAGGGCGGCGAGATCGACGACCGCTGGCTCGGCCGGCAGGGCGTCGCCACCGCTCGTGAGCGCCACGACGCCGCGGTCGCGGAGCTGCCGAACGAGGCGCACCGCCTCGCGCGCGGCGAGCCGGTCATCCCGACCGTCTTCCGCTGAGGACGGCCTACTCCTCGCGCAGCTTCTCGTAGATCTCCTTGCAGGCGGGGCAGATCGGGAACTTCTCCGGGTCGCGGCCCGGCGTCCACTTCTTGCCGCACAGCGCGCGCACGGGCTTGCCCGAGAGCGCCGACTGCAGGATCTTCTCCTTCTTGACGTAGTGCGAGAACCGGTCGTGGTCGCCGTCCTCCACCGACTCCTCGTTGAGGAGCTTCTCGAGCTCGCGGTCGAGCACGTCGGTGCTCCCGCCGGCGCCGATCGAGCCGGGGCCTGCGGTGTCGGGGGCGGGCAGCTGCGTCATGCCACCATCATCCCACGACCCGGCATCCCACGCCCCGGCATCGCACGCTCAGCCCGCTCCCGGCTCGTCGCGGCATGCTTCTCGTCTGCGCCGGATGCACATCCGGCACCGGATGAGGGGGAACCATGCAGGAGATCGAACGCGACGACGACCTCGGCTGGCTCGTCGGCACGCTCGACCGCATCCTCGGCGTGCAGCGGCCGCTCGTGGTCAACCACCTGCGCTCGCTCCGCCGCAAGCACCCGGAGCTCTCGCCCGCGCAGGTGATCGAGCGGCTCAAGAAGCAGTACCTCGCCGCCGTCACGAGCGGCGGCGCGGCGGTCGGCGCGACCGCGGTCGCCCCCGGCATCGGCACCGCCGCGGCGCTCGGGCTGACCGTCGCCGAGACCGTCGGCTTCCTCGAGGCGAGCGCCTTCTTCGCGCAGGCGGTCACCGAGGTGCACGGCATCCACGTCGAGGACCCGGAGCGCGCGAAGGCGCTCGTCATGGGGCTCATGCTCGGCTCCGGCGGCAAGGCGCTCGTGAAGCGCGTCGCCGAGCAGTCGATGGGCCGCGGCGCGGCCGGCAGCGCCTTCTGGGGCGAGCTCGTCACGTCGCGCATGCCGACCGGCATGATGGGCCAGGTCGTGGACTTCCTGCGGCGCGCGTTCCTCAAGCGCATGGCGCGCAACACCGGCGCATCGATGCTGGGGCGCGCACTGCCCTTCGGGATCGGCGCCGTCGTCGGCGGCGTGGGCAACCACATCCTCGGCCGCCAGATCGTGCAGGCGGCACGCGAGGCCTTCGGTCCCCCGCCGGTCGCCTTCGACGCGAGCCTCGCCCCGGTCGTGCACGAGGTGCGGCCGAGCCTCGGCGAGCGGATCAGCGAGGCGCGCGCGATCGAGCGCGAGGGCCTCGGCGGCGGGCTCCGGCGCCTGCGGCAGCGGCGCGCCGACGTGCCGCCGGTCGACGAGGACCTGCCGCTCGAGGACAGCGCGCCGCCGGCCCCTCGCGGGACCGACGGCGCGGAGACCGACGGGGGTCGCGGCTAGCCGAGCTCGCTGAGCGTCACCTCGGCCTCGGCCTCGTCGCCGTCGCGGAGGTAGGTGACGGTCACGGTCTCGCCACCGGCATGGGCGCGCACCTGCGCGGTCGCATCGGTCGCGCCGGTCACGGGCTGCCCGTCGATCGCGGTCACGACGTCGCCCGCCTGCAGGCCTGCGGCGGCGGCCGCGCCGCCCTCGACCGTCTCTCGGATGAGCGCGCCCACGGTGCCGACGGAGGCGTCCGTCACGTCGCTCACCGACGCGCCGAGCAGGCCGTGGCTCGCGGTGCCGTCGGCGATGATCTCGTCGACCACGCGCTGCACGAGGCTCGACTCGATCGCGAAGCCGATGCCGATCGAGCCGGACGAGGTCTCCGAGCCCATGCTGGCGATCGCCACGTTGACGCCGACGAGCTGGCCCGCCGCGTTCAGCAGCGCGCCGCCGGAGTTGCCCGGGTTGATCGACGCATCCGTCTGCACGACCGGGATGGAGATGTCCTCCGCGGCCGCCTGGGTGCCGTCGGGCTGCCAGAAGCCGAAGGGCTGCTGCTGCGACTGGTCCTCCTCGCTCGGCGCGGCGCTCGAGGCGATGCGCAGGCCGCGGTCCACCGCCGAGACGATGCCGTCGGTCACGGAGTTCGAGAGGCCGAGCGGCGCGCCGATGGCGATCGCCGTGTCGCCGACGCGCACGTCGTCGCTCGCGGCGAAGGTGATGACCGGCAGCTCCGCGTCGACCTTGATGACGGCGAGGTCGACGATCGGGTCGGTGCCGACGATCTCGGCGGCGAGCAGCCGGCCGTCGCTCGTCTCGACCGTGATGGTCGCGTCGGCAGCCTGCCCGTCGAGCGTGACGACGTGGTTGTTCGTGACGATGTAGCCGCCGGCCGCGATCGCGACCCCGGACCCCTCGCCCGAGCCCGAGCTCGACGAGGCCTGCACGGTGACGACGGAGGGTCCGGCAGCCGCAGCGACGTCGGCGATCGTCGACGGGTCGGAGACCGTGTCGCCGGTCGCGCCGGCGCCCGGCGCCGACTGCGTCTGCGGCTGCTGCTGGCTGAGCGCGAGCGCGCCGCCGCCGAAGCCGGCCGCGCCGCCGAGCAGCGCCGCAGCGACGAGCGACGTCACGACCAGGCCGGTGCGCCGGGATGCGCGCGGCGCAGCCGCGGCGGGCGCCTGCTGCGCGCCGATCGGCGTGTAAGCCAGCGTCGGGTGCTCGGCGCCCGGTGCCCGTGGCGCGCTGGTGGCGTACGGGCCGCCCTGCAAGGACGGCGAGGAGGGCTGCTGCCAGCCCTGCCAGCGCTGGCCGTCGGGGGCCGGGGCGGGAGCGGGCTGCTGCGGCTGCTGCTGCGGGCCAGCGGGGTTCGGCACGCGATCGTACGGGTTCGTCATGTGCTCGAGCGTGGCACCCGAATCCATGCGGTTCCCATGCGATCCCGATGTCGAGCGTCGGAAGGGAGGCGGGAGCGAGTAGCGTTCGGAGCATGGAGCAGGCACCCTGGCAGCGGACCGCAGCGGGCGCAGGACTGCTCGGCGCGGACGGCCGGCTCGCGCCGACGATCTTCGCCGAGATGACCGCGCTCGCGTCGAAGACCGGCGCCCTCAACCTCGGGCAGGGCTTCCCCGACGAGGACGGCCCGCGGGCCGTGCTCGACGCGGCGAAGCACGCGATCGACCACGGTAGGAACCAGTACGGTCCCGGCCGCGGCAGCCAGGAGCTCATCGACGCGGTCGTCGAGCACCAGCGGCGCTTCTACGGCATCGGCCTCGGCCGCGGCGACGTGCTCGTCACGGCCGGTGCGACCGAGGCGCTCGCCGCGACGATGCTCGCCTACCTCTCCCCCGGCGACGAGGTGATCGTCTTCGAGCCGTACTACGACGCGTACGCCGCGGTCGCCGCGCTCGCCGGCGCGGTGCTCGTGCCCGTGCCGCTCGCCGCGCCCGACTTCCAGCCCGACCCCGACCGGCTGCAGCGCGCCGCGACGCCGCGCACGCGCATGATCATCGTGAACTCCCCGCACAACCCGACCGGCACCGTCTTCGACGAGGCGTCGATGCGGCACATCGTGCGCGTCGCCGAGCGCCGCGACGCGATCATCGTCACCGACGAGGTCTACGAGCACCTCGTCTACGACGAGCGGCACGTGCCGATCGCCACGATCGACGCGGCGCGCGACCGGCTCGTGTCGATCTCGTCGGCCGGCAAGACGTTCTCCGTCACCGGCTGGAAGGTCGGCTGGGTCATGTCGACCCCGGAGCGCATCGCCCAGATCAGCGCCGTCAAGCAGTACCTGACGTTCGTGAACGGCGCACCGTTCCAGCCCGCGGTCGCCGTCGGCCTGCGGCTCGCCGACGAGCACTTCGACACCATCCAGCAGACGTTCGCGCGCAAGCGCGACATCCTCGCGCGCGGGCTGCGGAAGGCCGGCTTCACGGTGCACGACGCGATGGCCGGGTACTTCCTGCTCGCCGACGCGGCGCCGCTCGGCATCGACGACGCGACGGCACTCGCTCGGCGCATGCCGGAGCTCGTCGGGGTCGTCGGCGTGCCGCTGCTGGCGCTCGCCCGACCCTCGCGGCGCGACCTCCGCTCGACCATGCGGTTCGCGTTCTGCAAGTCGGACGACACGCTGCACGAGGCCGCCTCGCGGCTCGCGGGGCTCAAGGACGCGGTGCTCCAGCCCGTGCCCTGAGCGCGCCGCGCAGCGCGCGCCGCGCAGCGCCCTCCGCGCTCAGGCGATGCGGTAGCGCCGGTTGGCGAGCGACGGGTTGCGCACGCGCGTCGCCGCGGTGACCTCCGCGTCGATCGGTGCGACGGCCAGGCCCTCCCCGTCGCCGAGCGCGGCGAGCGCCACGCCCATGGGGTCGACGATGAGCGAGCACCCCACGCCGAGCGGCGGTGCCTGGTCGGCGGCGACGACGTGCACCGTCGACTCGATGGCACGGGCCGTGACGAGCGTCGTCCAGTGGCGCTCCTTCTGCGGTCCGCGCACCCACTCGGCGGGCACGACGACGACGTCGGCGCCCGCGTCCACGAGCCGTCGCGTCGCCTCCGGGAACCGCAGGTCGTAGCAGGTCTGGATGCCGATGCGGGTGCCGAGCGCCTCCACGACGGGCACCTGCCCGGGGTCGCCGGCCGTCAGCCAGTCGGACTCGCTCGACCCGAACGCGTCGTAGAGGTGCACCTTGCGGTAGGCGACGCGCACCCCGGTCGCGTCGACGGCGACGACGGTGTTCGAGACGCCGCCATCCCGGCGCTCCAGCAGGCCGGCGACGACGAGCGCGCCGTGCGCGGTCGCGCGCTCCGTCAGCATCGCGACGAACGGTCCGTCGAGCTGCTCGGCGGCCGCCGGCGCGGTGGCGGCGAGGTCGCTCGAGCAGTGCTGCGAGTACTCGGGCAGCACGATGAGGCGAGCGCCGCGCGCGGCGGCCGCATCGATCCAGGCGGCCGCGGCATCCCGGTTCGCGTCCACGTCCTCGCCCGGCGCCCACTGCACGGCCGCGGCCGTCAGCACTCCGTCTCGCTCGTCCATGCTCCGAGCCTACGGCGGCAGCCGCGCGCGGGCTGCCTGCGGGCGCCGTGGCGAGCCGCGTGCGCTTCCAGCATGCGGATGCCAAGATCGCACCGACGAAGGGAGCAGGATGCTCGTCGCATTCTCCGTTGCACCCGGCACCGCCGGCCCGGACGGCTCCGTGCACGACGCGGTCGCCGCGGCCGTGCGCGTGGTCCGCGAGAGCGGGCTGCCGCACCGCACCGACGCGATGTTCACGACGATCGAGGGCGAGTGGGATGCGGTGTTCGACGTCGTGCGCCGCGCGACCGACGCCGTCCTCGCGCTCAGCCCGCGCGCGTCCCTCGTCCTGAAGGCGGACATCCGGCCCGGATGGACGGGTGAGCTCGACGGCAAGGTCGTCAGGCTCGAGCAGGCCCTGGAGGGGGACGCATGAGATCCGAGCTGTTCGCAGAGGCGAATCAGGAGACCCAGTCGACCGAGCGGTGGGTGAAGCAGTCCAGCTACATGCTGCGCGCGAACGTCGCGAACGGCGGCGACGTGCTGGCCGCCAAGGGTGCGATGGTCGCCTACCAGGGTCAGATCGAGTTCCAGCACGAGGGTGCCGGCGCCGCGCGCATGCTGAAGAAGCTCGTCACCGGTGAGGGTGCACCGCTCATGCGGATGCGCGGGCAGGGCGAGGTCTTCCTCGCCCGCGACGCCGCGAACGTCTTCACGGTGCTGCTCGAGAACGAGGGCCTGTCGGTGAGCGGCAAGAACCTGCTCGCCTTCGACGCGAACCTGCAGTGGGACATCAAGATGCTGCGCAGCGGCAACATCATGGCCGGCGGCCTGTTCAACCTGGAGCTCGGCGGCGCCGGCACCGTCGGCGTCTCGTGCGAGGGGCAGCCGATGCTGCTCGACTGCTCGCGCCAGCCGACGTTCGTCGACCCGAACGCCGCGGTCTGCTGGTCGTCGAACCTGCAGCCGAGCGTCGTGAACAGCATGAACATGCGCTCGCTGCTGCGCGGCGGCACGGGCGAGGCCTTCCAGCTGGCGTTCCACGGCCCCGGCTTCGTCGTGGTGCAGCCGAGCGAGGGTCGGCAGCAGGTCTCGGGCTCGAACGGCGGCAGCAGCAGCGGCGGCGGCATCGGCGGGCTCTTCGAGTAGCCCGCCGGGCACGCGCGCCGCGTCAGGCGCGCGTGCCCCGCGCTGCCCAGGCGACCGCGCGCACCTCGAAGGGTGGCTCGGGCAGCAGCTCGGCGCAGCGATCGCGCAGCCGCTCGCGCGCCGCCGCGTCGAGGCCCGCCACGTGGTCGCCAGGAGGCCCCACCCCGAGCTCGAACGGCTGCCACCACGAGTCCACGTCCGAGAAGGCCACCGTCACCGCGATCGGTTCCTCCCGCACGTCCCGCAGCCCCGCCGCCCGCAGCACGTCCCCGAGCTCGCCGCGGTGCGCGCCCGGCCGCCGCGCCTCCGAGGGCGGCTCCCCCGGCCCGTCGTGCAGCGTGGCGACGGCCGCCCAGAAGACGCCGAGCGGGCCGGTGGCGTGGTCCCAGACGCACGCGGCGACCGCGCCGCCGTGACGCGTGACGCGCGCCATCTCGGCGAGCCCCTGCACCGGGTCGCGCATGAAGTGCACGACGAGCTGCGCGAGGGCGGCATCGAAGACCGCGTCGGCGAACGGCAGCGCCTCGGCGACGCCCTCGACGACCTCGACCGACGGGTGCCTCGCGCGCGCGGCCGCCACGAAGCTCGGCGAGGGATCGATCGCCGTCGCGGTCGCGCCGCGCGCGAGCAGCTCGTCGGTCAGCGCGCCGGGGCCGCTGCCGACGTCGAGCACCGCGCCCGCGGCGCCGGCCGCGACTCCCGAGAAGTCGGCGAAGACCGCGGCGAGCGGCACCGAGAACCTGCCCATGAACCGGTCGTACGACTCGGCCGAGACCGCGAAGCCCATGCGGCGAGGCTAGTCGGCCGCGCCACCACGCAGAAGAGGCCCCCTCGCGGGGGCCTCTTCGTGTGCCGCAGTTCGCGGACTTCTTGTTGCGGGGACAGGATTTGAACCTGCGACCTCCGGGTTATGAGCCCGGCGAGCTACCGAGCTGCTCCACCCCGCGGCACAAGAAGAGACGTTACCAGGGACTTGGCAGCAGGGCAAATCGGCCCCACCGGATGCCTACGGCGCGGTGGTCTCCTCCGGCGCCGGCGTCTCCGCCGGAGCCTCCTCGGGTGCCGCCTCGCCCTCGATCTGGGCCGAGAGCCGGATGGCCTCGGCGAGCGCCGTGGTGAGCCGCTCGTCCGCCTCCGCGGCCGCGACGAGGTCGTTCTCGGCGTAGGCGGCCTGTCGCTCCTGGAGCGCCGTGCCCGCCTGCTCGATCGCCGCGTCGAGCTGCGTCTGCAGATCGGTCTCGGGGGCGGGCTGCTCGCCCTCCTGGCCGGGCTCGGTCGGCACCGGGTCGACGCCGGAGTCGCCCGCGTCGGCACCGGAGTCGCCGCCGAAGAGCGAGTCGAGCGCCTCGTCGAGCGTGTCCTCGAAGGCGATGTCGTCGCCGAACGCGACCAGGATCTTCCGCAGCACCGGGAACGAGGTCGCACCGGTCGACTGCAGGTAGACCGGCTGCACGTAGAGCAGGCCGCCGCCGACCGGGAGGGTCAGCAGGTTGCCGTTCAGCACCTCGGTGGAGCCCTGCTGCAGGATGTTGAGCACCTGCGAGACCTCGGCGTCGGTGTCGAAGTTGTTCTGCACCTGGCCGGGGCCGGGGATCGATCCCTCCTTCGGCAGCGACTGCAGCGTGAGCCTGCCGTAGTCCTCGCTCACCTGTCCTGGCGTGCTGCCCGCGTCGGCGTTCACCGAGAGGTAGCCGTAGAGCACCTCGCGGCCGTCGCGCGGGATGAAGGTGGAGTAGAGCGTGAACGCCGGGTCCTGCCCATCCACCGACATCGTCAGGTAGTAGGGCGGCTGCGGCGGCGCGGTGACCTGCGCGTTCGACCACGTCGGGTCGGAGGGCGTCGCCCACTGGTCGTCGCCCGAGAAGAAGGTCGCCGGGTTCGTGACGTGGTAGTCGCCGAGCACGTTGCGCTGCAGCTTGAACATGTCGGCCGGGTAGCGCACGTGGCTCATGAGCTCGCCCGACATGGCGCTCATCGGCTGCACCGTGCCCGGGTAGATCTGCATCCACGCCTGCAGGATCGGGTCCTCCGGGTCCCACGCGTAGAGCGTCACGGACCCGTCGTACGCGTCCACGACGGCCTTCACCGAGTTGCGCATGTAGTTCACGATGTCGCCGGCGGTGAGCTCGGGGTTCGCGTTCGTCACGTCGGCGATCGTCTGCGCGATCGACCGGTGCGACGAGTACGGGTACATCGAGGTCGTCGTCATGCCGTCGACGATCCACACGAGCCGCTGGTCGACGACTGCCGGGTAGGGATCGCTGTCGAGCGTCAGGTAGGGCGCGACGGCGGCGACGCGGTCGCGCGGGTCGCGGTCGTAGAGGATCTGCGAGTCGGCGGTGACGGCGTCCGACAGGATGATCTGCTCCGACTGGAACTTCAGCGCGTAGACCAGGCGGTTGATGAACGAGTCGAGCTTGGGTCCGCCGTCCTCCGAGAAGGTGGTGTTGGCGTTGCCGCTGCCCTCCTCGGCCGACCGCGGGTAGTCGAGCTCGAGCGGCGCGGAGCCCTCGGCGCCGCCGACGATCGAGTAGTCGGGCGTCGACTCGCCGAAGTAGACGCGCGGCTGGTAGTCGCCGAGCGCGCCCTCGGTCGGGATGCCCTGCTGCAGGAAGACCGGCTGGCCCTCCGGCCCGCGCTGGTTGCCGTACGCCGCGACGACGCCGTAGCCGTGCGTGTAGACGATGTGCCGGTTGTACCAGCTGTCCTCCTCGAGCCCCGAGAGGTCGAGCTCGCGCACCGCGATCACGGTGTCCTGCGTCTGCCCGTCGACCTCGTAGCGGTCGACGTCGAGCTGCTCGGCGAAGCCGTAGTACTGGCGGTACTCCTGCAGGTTCGCGAAGGCGTCGGTGACGAGCGCCGGGTCGATGATGCGGATGTTCGCGGTCGTCTCCGCGTCGGCGCGCAGCGCGCCGGGCTCGGCGTCCGTGCGCGCATCCGACTCGCTCTCGACCATCCCGTCGATGCCCCACGCTGCGCGGGTGGCGTCGATGTTGCGCTGGATGAACGGCTCCTCGAGCGTGCGCGCGCTCGGGTCGACCTGGAACCGCTGCACGATCGCCGGGTAGGCGACGCCCACGACGAGCGAGGCGGCGATGAGCAGCGCGGTGCCGACGATCGCGATGCGCCAGCGGCCGATCACCGCGGTGATGATGAAGAAGATGGCGACGAGGCCCGCGATGCCCGCGAGGATCTGCGCGCCGGGGATGGTCGCGTTGACCTCGGTGTAGCCGGCGCCGGTCGCGAGGAAGCCCTGCGAGGTCATGGCGAGCGCGGCGTACTGGCCGAGCCAGATCGAGACGCCGAGCGCGAGCATGTAGAGCGCGACGATGATCGCGAGCTGGATGCGCGCGGAGCGCGAGATGCGGAACTCGCGGCCCGTCACGCGGATGGCGCCGTAGAGGTAGGCGGTCGCGAGCGTCGCGACGCCGCTGATGAACAGCACCGCGAGCGCGAAGCCGACGATCTGCTGGTACAGCGGCAGCTCGAAGACGTAGAAGCTGATGTCGAACCCGAACTGCGGGTCGGTCTCGCCGAAGGGCGTGCGGTGCAGCCACAGCTGCGCCGTCTCCCACTGCGTCGCGGAGGCGATGCCGGCGAAGAGGCCGAGCACGACGGGCGCGGCCCACATGCCGACCTGGCGCAGCGGCTCGACGAGCTCCTGGTAGCGGTCGAGCTGCGAGTTGAGCTGCGCGTAGACGGGGCGCGAGCGGAAGGCGATCTGCACGCTGAGCGCGAGCGGCACCGCCATGCCCAGGAAGCCGATGAGGAACATGACGGCCATCGAGAGCCAGCGCGTCTGCAGCACCTGCACGAAGCCGAGCTGGTCGAACCACAGCACATCGGCGTAGAACCCCGAGAAGAGCACGAACGCCCCGATGATGGCGGCGACGATCAGGATCGTGATGAGCAGCGGCGATGGACGCTGCCGCCTGACGGTCGCTGGGGTCGGTCGTTCGGCGTTGGAAGACACGTCGTTCAGCTCCAAGGTGCGGGGCGGGCGGTGCCGCTCATGGTATCCGCCCCGCCTATGAGCGAACCGCGCCTAGGGGGCGGGTGCAGCCTCGCACGTCGGGAGCGCCGAGGTGTCCTCGTTCATGGCCACCGCGTCGATCGCCGCCATCGCGTCGTCGAGCGTGTCGACCGCGAAGACGGTGAGCCCCTCCGGCACGTGCCCGGCGACCTCGCCGCAGTTCTCGACCGGTGCGAGGAAGTGCGTCGCGCCGGCGTCGACCGCGCCGTGCATCTTCTGCACGATGCCGCCGATGGGGCCGACGTCGCCGAGCGCGGCGATCGTGCCGGTGCCGGCCCAGCGCGTGCCGGCGGTCATCGCGCCGGGCGTCAGCTCGTCGACGACGCCGAGCGCGAACATCATGCCGGCGCTCGGCCCGCCCACGTTCGGCAGCTGGATGTCGACCTCGAACGGGAACGTGAACTCGTTCGACGGGTAGATGCCGACGATCTTCTGCCCGTCCTCGACGACCGGCGTCACCTCGACGGTGAGCGCCTCGTCGCCGCGCTGGATCTCGAGCGTCGTGGGGCCGTCGACGGCCGCGATGGAGGCGCGGATCGAGAAGACGTCGTACACCGCCTCGCCGTTGACGCGCAGGATGCGGTCGCCCTCCTCGAGCAGGCCCTCCGCGGGCGAGCCGGGGATGACGCCGGCGATGCGCACGTCGCTCTCGACGTCGAGGCCCTCGTGCAGCAGCGCGGCCGCGACGGCGGCCGACTGCGAGTTCTGCATCTCGATGCGGCCAGCCTCGTTCGACTCCTCGACCGACACCTGGGGCGGGAAGGCCGCGGCCATCGGGATGATCGAGTCGGACGGGTCGAGGTAGGCCTCGGCGACGTCGATCCAGGTGAGCGGCCGCTGCGGGTTGCCGAGCAGCGAGACGGTCAGCAGCCGCAGCTCCCCCTCGGTCGGGTACGTCTCGGCGCCGTCGATCGTGATGAGCGGGCCGGCGTCGGTGGCGCCGAGGGTGTCGAAGGTGGGGCCGGGCGTCTCGACGACGTACGGCGAGGGCAGGAAGGCGAGCGCGAGCGACGCGACCGCCGCGATGCCGAGGCCGACCCATCCGGCCCGGCGCACGCGACGGGGCCGCACGTCCGGGAACCGGTGCTGCACCGGGTGTTCGCGGACGGCGGAGGACGGGATGGGCGGATTCCCCGCGGGTTGCGACATGCTGCGGCTAGCGTAGTCGCATGCCTGAGGACTCCGACGATCGACGCCCTGAGGACGAGCTGCGGGAGATGCTGCAGAAGTTCCTGTCGGGCGAGGGACCGATCGATCCCGCCCGACTGGCAGGCGCTGCCGGCATGCCGTCCGACCCCGCGCAGCTGCAGGCCCTGATGGCCCAGCTGCAGGCGGCGCTCGCGCGCACCGAGGACGGCATCGACTGGGAGGCGTCCCGCCGCCAGGCCGCGGCCGTCGTGCAGCGCGACCCCGGCTCGGTGTCGAGCGCCGAGCGCGACGCGGTCCGGCAGGCGGCCGAGCTCGCGGCGCTCTGGCTCAGCGAGACGACCGACATCGGCGCCGCCGCCACCGAGCTGCAGCTGCTCTCGCGGCAGCAATGGGTCGACGCGACCATCCCCGTGTGGCAGGAGATGAGCGAGCCGGTCGCGAACAGCATCTCCGACGCGCTCACGGCCGCGATGCAGGAGCACGCGCCCGAGGAGGCGCAGGAGATGCTCGCCGGCGCCGAGCGGATCCTCCGCAACGTCGGCGGCACGATGTTCGCGATGCAGCTCGGCAACGTGGTCGGCCAGCTCGCCGGTGAGACCGTCGCGGGCGGCGACTTCGGCTTCCCGCTGCTCGAGGGCACCGCGGCGCTGCTGCCGGTCAACCTGCGCGCGGTCGCCGAGGGGCTCGAGATCCCCGAGGACCAGGTGCGCATCTGGATGTCGGCGCGCGAGCTCGCGCACGCCCGGCTCTTCCACCACGCGCGCTGGCTGCGCCTGCACGTGCTCTCGTCCGTGCGCGAGTACGCCGAGGGCATCCGCATCGACGTCGACCGGCTCGAGGAGCTCGCGGAGTCGTTCGACCCGACGAACCCCGATGAGCTGCGCGAGGCGCTGAAGAGCGGTGCGCTCATCCCGCCGAAGACGCCCGAGCAGGTCGAGACGCTCGCGCGCCTCGAGACGACGATCGCCCTCATCGAGGGCTGGGTCGACGCGGTCACCGAGACGGCGACCGCCAGGCTCCCCAAGCGCGAGTCGATCGCCGAGATGGTGCGCCGGCGGCGCGCGACGGGCGGCCCCGCCGAGAAGGCGTTCGGCACGCTCGTCGGCCTCGAGATCCGGCCGCGCCGACTGCGCGAGGCCGCCGCGTTCTGGCGCACGGTGACGGATGCCGTGGGCGCCGAGGTGCGCGACTCGCTCTGGGACCAGCCCGACCTCATGCCCGACGGCGCCGACATCGACGACCCGTCGCGCGTCATCGCGCGCCTGCAGGGCGCCGGCGAGCTCGACGAGATGGACCTCGCGCTGCAGGAGCTGCTCGACGACGCGGAGCGCGCGGAGGGCGAGGCGCCCGCGCCGGCTGAGGCCGACGACGAGCCCGACGAGGACTCCGGCGAGGACGCCCCGCCGCAGCGCTGACCCGGCCTGTGGAGCGTCGGCCTGTGGAGAGCCGGCGACGCGGCGGTGCCGATCGGCGCACCATGCCGCCATGCTGCGCCTCGATCCGCACCTCGCCGTCTTCCGCACCGCGCCCGACCGCATCGCGATCGGGGCGCAGCAGCCGGTCGCCGAGCTCGACGCGGACGACCCGACGCTCCTCGGCATCGCGGCGCTGACGCGCGGGGTCGTGCGCCGCGAGCTCGAGCACCTGCTGGGCGACGAGCCGGCCGCCGTGCTGCTCCGCGCGGTCGGGCCGGCGCTCGAGCTCTCGCCGCCCGCGCTCGGGGTGCGCGTGCGGGGCCGCATCCCCCTCGCCGACGCGCTGCACCGCGCGGTGCGGCTGTCGGGCCATCCCGCGCGCGACGACGGGCTCGTGCTGCCGGTGGCGGCGTGGCGGCTGCCGGACGCGGAGCTCGAGCGGCTCGCGGCGTCGGGGCTCGCGCACCTGCCCGTCGTGGTCGGCGACGTCTGGGTGCAGGTCGGGCCGTTCGTGCCCGCGGGCGCCGGCTGCGCGGGCTGCGCCCGGCAGGACGCCGCTCGCCTGGACGCCGGCGCGCTGCTCCCGGGCCACCTGACGCCCGTGCCGAGCCCGATCGCGGCGGCGCAGACGGTCGTCACGGTGCTCGGCGCCCTCCGCCGGGCGGCCGACGACGCGCTGCCAGCGGGCTGGGGCGCGCGCATCCGGCAGCGCGACGCCTCGGTCAGCGCGCTGCGGCGCTCCCGGGCGCGCTGCCCCCACCGATCTCGGCCAGGAACCGCGATGGCTGCCTGATGGCGTGGCCGGAGTGGCGCGCCCAGGTCAGCGAGAGCGACCGCTGCGCGCGGGTGATGGCGACGTAGAGCAGTCGGCGCTCCTCGTCGATCTCGGCGAGCGTCGTCGCGTGCGAGACCGGCAGCAGCCCCTCGGCGAGGCCGATCACGTGCACGTGCGGCCACTCGAGGCCCTTCGCGGCGTGGATCGTCGCGATCGTCACGGCCGCGAGCGTCGGCTCGTGCTCCGTCGCCGCGCGCCGCTCGAGGTCGCGCGCGAAGCCGGGCAGGTCGGTGCCGCCCGCCTCCTCGGCGAGTGTGACGAGCGCGTGCAGCGCATCCCACTGCGCCCGCTCCTCGCCGTGCGTCGCGGGCGGCGAGGCGGAGTAGCCGAGCCCCATGACGATGTCGGCGACCGCCTGGAACACCGGCCGGCCGTCGGCGGGCGCGCTCCGCAGCATGAGCACGGCGCGCTTGACCACCGGGATCTCGAAGAACCGCGTCGACCCGCGCACCGTCGACGACAGGCCGACGCCCGCGAGCGCCTGCTCGAGCAGCCCGGCCTGCGCGTGGAAGCGCGTGAGCACCGCGATGTCGCCGGGGTCGGCACCGGCGTCGACCTGCGCGCGGCACGCGGCGGCGACCGCGGCGGCCTCCGCGGAGTCGTTGCCGTGCACGGTCGCGCTCGGCTCCCGCCCCGGCTCGCCCGACGCGGCCGTGAGCGTGAGCGCGTCCCGCCCGCGCATGAGCCGGTTCGCGCAGCCGACGATCGCCGCGGTCGAGCGGTACGACCGCTCGAGCCGCACGACCTCGGCGTCCGGGTGGTCGTGGACGAAGCGGTTGAGGCTGGCCGGGTCGGCGCCGGCGAAGGAGTAGATGGTCTGGCTGGGGTCGCCGACCACGCACACGTCGCGCCGGTCGCCGAGCCACGCGGCGAGCAGCCGCTGCTGCATGGGCGAGACGTCCTGGTACTCGTCGACGGTGAAGTGGCGGTAGCGGGATCGCACCTCGTCGGCGACCACGGGCTCCCGCTCGAGCATGCCGGCGGTCGCGAGCAGCACGTCCTCGAAGTCGATCTGCCGCCGCTCGTCCTTCACGCGCTCGTAGGCCATGTGGAGGTCGATCATCGCGTCGGGCGCGATGCCGGTCGGCATCGGACGGATGCGGGCCTGCAGCCCGTAGTCCTCCATCGTCATCGCCTGCGACTTGCGCCACTCGATCTCGCCGGCCGCGTCGCGCAGCTGCGCCGTCGGCAGCCGCAGGCGCAGCTGCGCCGCGGCGTCGGCGAGCAGCGACGCCTTCTGCGGCAGCAGCCGGGGCATCGCGGAGCCCGTGAGCCGCGGCCAGAAGTGCGACAGCTGCGCGAGCGCCGCCGCGTGGAACGTGCGCGCCTGCACCCCGCCGGCACCGAGGCGCGCGAGCCGCGTGCGCATCTCCCCCGCCGCCCGGCTCGTGAACGTGAGCGCGAGCGATGCGTGCTCGGCCTGCTCGCCGGTGGCGACGCCGTAGGCGATCCGGTGCGTGATCGCGCGCGTCTTGCCGGTGCCGGCGCCCGCGAGGATCGCGACGGGGCCGCCGAGCGTCGTCGCCGCCTGGCGCTGCTGCTCGTCGAGGCCGGCGAGGATGCGGTCGGCGTCGGTCAGCACGCGATCGGTCACGCGGGTCGGGCGCCGCGCGCGAGCCAGGCGTCGAGGATCCACGACGCGATCGAGGTCCGGCCCGGCAGCTGCACGGCGCCCGCCCGCAGCTCGTCGCGCGTGAACCAGCGGACGTCGAGGATCTCGACGCCGTCGGGGCGGATGGTGCCCGGGTCGTCGGCGACGCACTCGAAGCCGATCATGAGGCTGCGCGGGAACGGCCAGGGCTGCGAGCCGAGGTAGTGCGGCTCGACGACCTCGAGCCCCGTCTCCTCGCGCACCTCGCGGACGACCGCGGCCTCGAGCGACTCGCCCGGGTCGACGAAGCCCGCGATGAGCGAGTAGCGACCCTCGGGCCACGCCGCGTTGTGGCCGAGCAGGATGCGCTCGTCGGCCCGGTCGTGGATCGCCACGATCACCGCGGGGTCGGTGCGCGGGAAGTGGGCTGCGCCGTTGACGTCGCGGCGCACCCAGCCCGACTCCTCGAAGTCGGCGGGGCTGCCGTCGATCGGGCTGTGGTGGCTCTCGCGCTGCCAGACGCCGAGCGCGACCGCCTGCACGAGCGCGCCGGCGTCGGCGTCGTCGAGGTCGGCACCCACCTCGCGGAGCGAGCGCCACTCGGCGCCCGGCACGTCGAAGGGCTCGGCGACGAGCATCGACAGGATCACCCCGCCGGCGGCGCCGTCGGCGCCGGCCGCGCGGCCGAGCCAGCTGAGCGGCACGAGCGGCTCGACGTCGGCGGGCAGCGCGTCGGGGGCGAAGCGCACGAGCGCGCCGTCGCGCACCGGCGCGCGATCGCCGGCGACCGCGATGACGCGGGTCGAGGGGTCCTCGAGGGCGCGGTCGACCGCATCCGGCGCGAGCCGGGACGCGTGGTCGCGGTCGAGGGCCGATCTGGCGAGCGGGGGAACCTGCACGTCACCTCCGTCGCGTGGCGCGGCCCCCGACGGTCGAGGGCGGCCTAGCCTGGCATCCATGAGCACGAACCCCTTCACTCTAGCCGCGCTCGCCACCACCGCCGTCGACGGCCTGACGGTGGTCGGGGCGACCGAGGACGGCTCCGACGAGCACCGCTCGGTCGTGGCCGCGCGCCTCGCCGACGGCGAGACCGTGCAGATCGTGCTCCCCCGCTCGGTCGCGGCGCTCGGCACCGCGCAGGCCCACGCGGCGGCGCTGGCGGCGCTCACGCTCGCGACCCGCTCGCGGCTGCCGTTCGAGGTGCCGTCCGCGCTCGGCACCGCCGAGGCGGGCCGCTCGACCCTCTTCGTGCTCACCCGCCTCGGCGGCGCGACGATGCGGCTGCAGGACATCTCCCCCGCCCGTCCCGGTCTCGCGACGAGCGTCGGCCAGGCGATCGCGGCCATCCACGAGCTGCCGACGTCCGTCGCCGCCGACGCGGGCCTGCCGCACGAGACGGCGCAGGCGCTGCGGCAGCGGCTGCTCGACACCTTCGACCGCGCTGCCGCGACCGGCTCGGTGCCGACGGCGCTGCTCGAGCGCTGGGAGGGCGCCCTCTCGGACGACCGGCTCTGGCAGTTCAAGCCCGCGCTCGTGCACGGCGACCTGCAGGCGCCCGCCTTCCGCGTCGAGGGCGCGCGCGTCGTCGGCATCGACGGCTGGCACGCGCTCGCCGTCGGCGACCCGGCGCGCGACCTCGCGTTCCTGCTCGGCTCGAACGAGTTCGGCAGCGTCGACGAGGCGTTCGACGCGCACGCCGCCGCGCGCGGCATCGGCGACCGCCAGCTGCGCCAGCGCGCGATGCTGCACGCCGAGCTCGACGTGGCCCGATGGCTGCTGCACGGCGTCGACTCGGGCGACCGGTCCGTCGTCGACGACGCGTCCGGGATGCTCGCGTCGCTCGTGCAGCGCGTCGACCGCGACCCGGGCGCCGCGATCGCCGCGAGCCAGCCCGAGACGATGGACCTCACCGGCGTGCAGCAGTACCTCGGCGAGACCGGACCGGTCGACGGCGCGGGCGACGACGCGGACCGCGCGCCCTCAGCCGACCGCTGACGCCGCCGCGACCGCCCGCTGCGCCCGCAGCCAGCGGTCCTCGAGCTCGGCGAGCGACTCGATGCGCGACGGCCGCACGACGCGGTCGTGCTCGACGAAGTAGAGCTCCGCGTCGACCAGGTCGGGGTCGAGCCCCGCGTGCGCCGCGTAGGCGGCGCGGTAGAGCGCGAGCTGCAGCTGCCGCGCCTCGAGGTCGGCGTCGCCGGAGGGCAGCCTGCCGGTCTTCCAGTCGACGACCGTCGCCCGCTCCCCGTCGCGGTAGACGGCGTCGATCTTGCACACGACCGTCGTGCCGGCGAGGGGCAGGTGGATCTCGAGCTCGGTCTCGGCGGGCTCGCGGTCGCCGTAGGGCGAGGCGAGGAAGGTGCGCTTCAGCCGCTCGAGCCGGTCGGCGTCGATGCCCACGAGCTCCTCGTCGAGCGCCTCGTCGTCGACGGCGTCGCCGAGCCCGATCGCGCTGCCGCGCCGCTCGACCCAGCCGTGGAAGAGCGTCCCGAGCCGCGTCGCCGCGAAGGGCTCCTGCGGCATCGGCCGCGCGATCTGCTGCGCGACGGCGACCGGGTCGGCCGCCCAGTCCTTGAAGCCGGATGCGGCGATGCGGGTGGGGAGGGCGAGCGGCGTGGCCGAGCGGTCGGCGAGCAGCAGCGCGATGGCGTCGTCCCACGGCGTCGGCGCCGACGCGTCCGCGACGTGCACCGCGGCCGCGGCTCCCTCGATCGCCTGCCGCCGGGGACCCAGCGGGTCGACCGGCCACGCGAGCGAGGGGCTGCGGTCGCCGAGCGGGTTCTCGGCGCCCTTCGCGGGAGGCTCGAGCAGGTCGGCACCCATCGCACCCGCGGCGAGCTCGAGCAGCCGCTTCGGCTTCGCGGGGGTGCGGGCCATGCCGTACCACTGCGCGCCGGAGAGCCACAGCGCCCGTCGCGCGCGGGTGACGCCGACGTACGCGAGCCGGTCCTCCTCCGACTGGAAGTGGTCCCAGAGCGACTCGAGGTACCGCTCGCGCGCCGTCGCGTAGTCGAGCTGGGTGTCGTGGCCCCGCCACTCGAGGCGCGGCAGCAGGTCGGCGTCGCCCCGCAGCGGGTAGGGCAGCGTCGCGTGCGTGAGCCAGCCGAGCGGCTGGTCGTCCTGCTTCGCGGCGGCGAGCCGAGGCAGCGCCACGACGTCCCACTCGAGCCCCTTCGAGGCGTGCATCGTGAGCACCTGCACCCAGCCGGGCTCAGGCTCCGGCTCGGGCACGTCGGGGCCGCGCCCCGCCTCGAGCACGTCGAGGTAGGTGAGGAACGCCTCGAGCGAGCCGCGCTCGTCGGCGGCGGTGAACGCCTGCACCTCGCGCGCGAAGGCGTCGAGCGCGCCGTGCGCGTGCGGGCGCTTCGCCGCGACCTCGATGTCGAGCCGCAGCGCCTGCTCGACGCTCCGCACGAGCTCGGGCAGCGGCATCCCGGCGCGGCGGCGCAGCTCGCGCAGCAGCGCGCCGGCCTCCCGCATGCGCGCGAGCCCCGCTTCCGTGGCACCCTCGAGCCGCGGGACGTCGACGAGCGCGTCGAGCGCGTCGACGATCGACACGTGCGCCTCCGGCGCGATCGCACCCCGATCGGCGCTGCGCTGCTCGTCGCTCAGCCCGGCCTTCGCGAGCATCGACGCGCGCCGCTGGAGCGCCGCGAGGTCGGCGACGCCGATGCGCCAGCGGCTGCCGGCGAGCAGCCGCACGAGGCTCGACCCCTCCTCCGGCCGGCCGAGCACGCGCAGCGCGGCGACGAGGTCGACGACCTCCGGCTCGTCGAGCAGCCCGCCGCCGCCCGAGCGGAACACGCGGATGCCCTCGGTGCGGAGCGCCCTCGTGAGCTCGATGCCCTGCGCGTGGGAGCGCACGAGCACGGCAGCGGTGGTCTCGGAGCCCGCGACGCCGGCGCCGTGGGAGCGCAGCCACCGCGCGAGCTCGCGCGACTCGTCCTCGATCGTCGGCAGGTGCCGCACGACGACGTCGCCGGGTCCGGCGCCCTCGCGCGCCGCGAGCCGCCTGACGGGCACGCCGGGCTGCTCGGGCAGCCGGGTCGCGACGGCGTGGGCGAGCCGCAGCACGTCCTCGTCGTTGCGCCAGCTCGTCGAGAGGGTGAGCGTGCGCTCGACCCGGAAGCGCTGCGCGAAGAGCGCGAGCGTGCCGGCGCTCGCGCCGCGGAAGCCGTAGATCGCCTGGTTGGGATCGCCCACCGCCATCACGGGCGACCCGTCGAACAGCGCGTGGATCAGCTGCAGCTGCAGCACCGAGGTGTCCTGGAACTCGTCGAGCAGCACCGCCCGGTGGCGGGCGCGCAGCTCGTCGACGGCACCCGCGTGCGCGCTCACGGCGTCGAGCGCGAGCCACACCTGGTCGCTGAACTGCACGGCGCCGCGGCGGCGCTTCGCGTCGTCGAACGCGTCGACGAGGTCGGCGAGCGGCTCGAGGCTCGAGACCCGCTCGACGTCCTGCGCGATCGCCTTCGCGTGCGCGGCGCGGAAGGCCTTCGGCTCGTCGGCGGTGGGCAGCGCGCGGAGCGCCTGGAAGCCCTCCGGGTAGCGGCCGCGCCGCAGCTCGTCGGTCGAGACGCGGTGGTCGCCGAGCGTGCCGGCGAGCTGCACGACGCGGTCGGCGACGGTCTCGGCGCGGCCGAGCGCGGCGAGCCGGAGGTCGTCGGAGGCGCGCGCCACCCGGAGGGCGAGCAGGAACGCGGCGGGGTCGGTGAGCACCTCGGACTCGGGATCGCGCCCGATCAGCAGCGCCCACTCGCGGAACAGCGCGCTCGCGAAGGAGTTGTAGGTCTGCACCACGGGCCGCCGGGTCGCCGCCACCTCGGGGTCGACGAGCCCCGCCTCGCCGAGCGCGCGCAGCTCGGCGGTCAGCCGCTCCCCGAGCTCGCGCGCCGCCTTGCGGGTGAACGTGAGGCCGAGCACCTCGTCGGGCGCGACGCTGCCGTTGGCGACGAGCCACAGCACACGCTGTGCCATCGTGTGGGTCTTGCCGCTGCCGGCGCCCGCGACCACGAGCGTCGGCTCCTCCGGCGCCTGGATGACGGCGACCTGCTCCTCGGTCGGGCGCTGCGGCGCCCTCCCGCGCACGGCGGCGATCGCCTCGGTGATCTCGATGGCGCTGATCACTCGGTGACCTCCGGGATGACGTGGATGGCGCACTGGCCGAAGCTGTAGTCGCCGCTGCAGTGCAGCTCCGGCCGCGCGACGAACGTCGCGCCACCCATGGTGTCGATGGCCGAGCGGATGTGCGCGCGGAACGCATCCGCCACCTCGTCGAACGGCTCGGAGTCGACCGTCTTGTCGCGCCGCGCGAGCTTGGGCATCACGAGCCGCGCGGACGTGCGGCCGCCCGCCTCGATGCCCTCGATGCCGCCGAGCGCGACGGCGAGCTGGTAGGCGCGCAGCTGCAGGTTCCCGAGGCCGGGCACCTCCTGCGGCACGCGCTTGCCCGTCTTGAGGTCGACGATGCGCACCTCGCCCGACGGTCCGTGCTCGATCCAGTCGATCGCGCCGGAGAGCACCGCGCCGTCGACCTCGACGGAGAAGCGCGCCTCGCGCTCGTCGCGCTCGATCGTCCAGCCCGCGCCGCGCAGCACCTGGAAGTAGCCCGCGAGCGCGCCCGCCATCGGCACGACCTCCTCGCGCTGCTGGGCCGCCTCCCACTCGGAGGGGTGGGCGAGCTCGGCGAAGCGGGCGTCGACGGCCGCCTCGATCGCGGCCGCGTCGGTCGCGTCGACGTGCTCGACCGCGTCGTGCACGATCGTGCCGAGCGCCGCCGCCCGGTTCGAGGTGCTGCCCGCGATGCGGCCCACGACCCAGGAGAGCTCGCACTCGACGAGCCCCTGCAGCGCCGAGGGGCTCACGCGCACCTGCTCGCTCGCGTCGAGCCGCTCGGTCGTCGTGACGTCGGTGAGGCCCGCCCACTCCTCGGGCGCGGCGCCCGGCACACCGGCGTCGGCGAGCCGCCGGAGCGCGGACGCCGCCTGCTCGGCGTCCGGGCGGCGCTCGACCACGCGCCGTCGCAGGCTCGCCACCAGGGAGCGCAGGGAGTGCCAGCCGTCGTCCCTGCTCGGGGCGGGCTCCGGGTCGATGCCGCCGACGAAGGGCGAGGGCTGCTCGTCCTCGCTCGCGACGGCCGTGAGCAGCACGGCGGCGCGCGCGCTCGCGACCGTCTTGACGAACGTGCGGAGCTCGTCGTGGAGCACGCCGGCGCGGGCGTCCTCGCTCGGGTCGCCGTCGAGGCGGTTCGCGCCGAGCAGCGAGCCGCGCGGCCGCAGGTTGGGCCAGACGCCGTCCTGCAGGCCGGCGACGATCACGGTGTCGAGCTCGCGCCCGACGAGCTGGCCGGGCGTGCCGATCGCGACGCGCGAGCGCTCGGCGCGCGCCGCGAGCGAGTCGTCGTCGACGCTCGACGCGAGCCACGCGTCGACGAACGCGCCGGTGTCGGCGTCGGGCCGCCGCTCGATGAGCCGCGCCACCTGGTCGAAGAGCGCCACGACGGCGTCGAGCCGGCGGTTCGCGAGCGCGCGCTCGACCGTCGTGCCGCCGAGCGCTGCGCGCCGCCAGCCGTCGGCGACGCCCGCGGCGCTCCACACCGCCCACAGCACGCGGTCGGCGCCCGCCGGGTCGGTCGCGCCGAGCAGCGCCCCGGCGTCGGCGAGCATGCGCGCGAGCCGCCGCGCGGCCGCGGCGCCCTGCCGCGCGTCGGCGAGCCCCTCGAGCTGCGCCGGGTCGCCGGCGACGGCGGCCGCGATCGCGGCGCGCACGAGCTCGGCACCGGCGACGTGCACCTCGCCGCCCGCCGCGACGATGCGGTGCCGGAGCGCGCGCTTGAGCCGCCGCACCGCGAGCGCGTCGAGCCCGAGCAGGTCGCTGCGCAGCAGCTCCTCGGCGAGCTGCGCATCGAGCGCGCGACGGCCTGTGGCGACGGCGAGCACGCGCACGAGCGCGTCGACCACCTCGGTCTCGCGCAGCCGCGTCGGCCCGCCGGAGGCGACCGGCACCTCGAGCGCCGAGAGCAGCGACCCCATCTCGGCGGCCGCTCGCCCGGTGCGGGCGATGACGGCGATGTCGTCGAACGCGACGCCCCGCGCCCGGCGCTCGTGGATGAGGCGCGCGATGCGGCGCGCCTGCTCGTCGATGGACTGCGCGAGGTGCAGCTCGAGCTCGTCGCCGCCCGGCGTCGCGCGCGCGGCGGCGCGGCGGTGCGTCCCGGCGCCCGCGGTGCCGATCCCTTCGACCGACGTCGCGATGAACGCGCGCACCCGCTCGCCGTGGCGGTGGTCGACCGCGAGCTCGAGCCGGTGCCCTGGCTGCCGCGCGAAGCCGAGCCGCGCGGGCAGCGCGGCGAGCAGCGCCGGGTCGGCGCCGCGGAAGCCGCCGGTGGTCGTGTCGGGGTCGCCGAAGGCGATCACCGACGCCCCGCGCGACCGGAGCGCCTCGAGCACGACGACGGCGCCCTCGGTGAGCTCCTGCGCGTCGTCGACGAGCACGAGGCTCGGGAGCGGCACCGTCGTCTCGGCGATCGCCGTCGCCGCGCGGCGCAGGAGCGACGCGGCGGTCAGCGCCTCGGCGCCGCGGCGCTCGAGCCGCTGGAGCCGCTCGAGCTCGTCGAGGAACCGCGCGGCGGCGGCCCACTCGGGCACCTCGCGCGCCGCGGCGAGCGCGGCGAGGTCGGCCGCGTCCATCCCCCGCTCCTGCGCGGCCGCGAGCAGCTCGCGCAGCTCGGCGCGGAAGCCCGCCTGCTCGCGCACCTCGTCGTGCAGGTGCGGCGGCCACTCGGGGCCGGTCGCGATGCCGGCCGCGGCGTCGTCGGCGTGGCCGGCGAGCATCGCGGCGATGATGCGGTCCTGCTCGGCGCCCGAGAGCAGCTGCGGCACGGGCCGCTCGTCGGCGAGGGCCGCGGCGCTCAGCAGCGCGTGCGCGAACGACGGCATCGAGCGCGCGAGCGGCCCGGGCGTGACGAGCGCGGTGCGCTGCGCGAGCCGGTCGCGGAGCGCGGTCGCCGCCTGCCGGGAGCCCGCGACGACGAGCAGCGACGCCGGGTCGAGGCCCCGCGCGAGCCGGTCGGCGGCGAGCTCGACGAGCGTCGTCGTCTTGCCGGAGCCCGCGACGCCGAGCACGATCGCGGACGCCCGCCGGTCGAGGGCGAGCACCGCGCGCTGCGAGGGGTCGAGGGCCGCGCCGGCCGGGTCGGCGGGCTCGGCGCCGGACGCCTCCGGCAGGTCGGCGATCGCGTCGGCGAGGGGCAGCAGGTCGAGCACGACGCCACGGTAGCGGCGGCCGCCGACACGGCCGGGAGCCGCTCCGGGCGGCGGCGCTTCGCCCTCGGCGGACGCGGCCGATCGCCCGGCCGGCATCGCCTATCCTGAGGCCATGGACATCCGCATCGGCATCAAGGACTCGCCCCGCGAGATCGCGTTCGACTCGGCGCAGACGGCGCAGGAGATCGAGTCCGCCGTCATCGCCGCGCTCGGCGCCGGTCACCTCACGCTCGACGACGCGAAGGGCCGCCGGTACCTCGTGCCGAGCGCGCAGATCGCCTACGTCGAGATCGGCAGCGAGACGACGCGCAAGATCGGCTTCGTGGCCTGATGCCCATCCTCGTCCTGGTGCCGATGGTCATCGGCGCGGCGATCGGCCTGACCGCGCGGTACCTGCTGCCCGGCAGGCAGTGGGTGGGGCTCTTCCTCAACCCCGCGGCCTCCGCCGCGGCCGCCGGCATCGTCTGGACGATCCTCCGGCTTGCAGGGCTCGCGAACGACAACGGCTGGCTCTGGATCGCGAGCCTCGCGGCGGCGCTCGCCGTGGCGCTCGTGCTGCCGCGCGTGCTCCCCCCGCGCCGCGCCAAGGCCGACGCCGCCTACCTCGCGCAGCTGACCCGCGCGGCCTGACCCGCGCGGCCCGACCCGGTCAGGCGCTCAGGCCGTGAGGCCCAGCTCGTCCATGCGGCGGGTGTGCGACGCGACGATGTCGTTGAACGCGGGCTCGAGCCGCGGCTGGCTCGGCACCGCGCGACCGGAGTCGTCGGGGCCGTTGACCGCCAGGTACATCTGCAGCAGCGCATCCCCCACGATCCGGCGCCCCCACACGGCCAGCCGGTCGGAGAGCCGCGGCGTCGCGACGATCGCCCGCTGCAGCAGGTGCACGAGGTGCGGATGCGTGGTCTCGCTGCGCAGCGCGCGCAGCATGGCGTCCTGGTCGTCCTCCGGCAGGCCGGGCGCGATCGAGACGAAGAAGTCGACGAGCAGCCCGCTCGCGACGTGCAGCGCGAGCACCTGCTCGTACCAGTCGGCCCCGGCGATCGCGTCGGCGAAGGAGCGGGTCGTCTCGGCGAAGGGGCGCATCGCCTCCTCCGCGTCGACGTGCTCGCCCTCGAGGATGCGCGCGAACGCGCCGGCCCGGGCGGCGTGGATGCGGACGACCTCGGCGAGCGCGACGCGCGACTCGAGCGATGGCGCCTCCGCGAGCACGCGGCCGGCCTTCGCGACGAGCTCGAGCTCGAGGCCGAGCGCCTGGCCGACGAAGGGCGCGAGCGCGGGACGCACGTCCGAGAGCAGCACGCGGTCGCCCACGACCGGCACGCGATGCTGACGGAGCAGCTGGCGCGTGACGTCGCGCGGCGTCCGGTCGAACCACTTCACCACGGTGAGGAGTCTAGGGGCGCGGAACACCCCGCCCACGCATGCCGCGGGTAGGCTGGTCGGAGCAACCCGAACAGGTGGAACACTCCCTTGACTTTCCAAGACCTCAACATCGACGCCGACATGGTCCAGGCGCTCGCCGACCGCGGCATCCTCGAGCCCTTCCCCATCCAGACGCAGACGATCCCGCTCGCGCTCTCCGGCCAGGACATCATCGGCCAGGCGAAGACCGGCACCGGCAAGACCTTCGCGTTCGGCCTCCCCCTCGCGCAGCGGCTCGGTGCGGAGCCGCCCGCCGGCGTCCAGGCGCTCATCGTCGTCCCCACGCGCGAGCTCGCCGTGCAGGTCACCGAGGACATGGAGATCATCACCTCCAACCGTCCGACGACCATCGTCTCCATCTACGGCGGCAAGGCCTACGAGGGCCAGATCGAGCAGCTGAAGGCCGGCGCCCAGATCGTCGTCGGCACGCCCGGCCGCCTCCTCGACCTCTCGCAGCAGCGCATCCTCGACCTCTCCAACGTCAAGGAGATCGTGCTCGACGAGGCCGACAAGATGCTCGACCTGGGCTTCCTGCCGGACGTCGAGAAGATCTTCTCGAAGGTGCCGGCCGTGCGGCACACGATGCTGTTCTCGGCCACCATGCCGGGACCGGTCGTCGCGCTCGCCCGCCGCTTCATGGCGCGCCCGCTGCACATCCGCGCGACCGACGTCGACGACACCATCGCGCAGGCCAACATCGAGCACGTCGTCTACCGGGCGCACGCGCTCGACAAGGACGAGGTCATCGCGCGCATCCTGCAGGCGGAGGGCCGCGGCAAGACCGTGGTCTTCACCCGCACGAAGCGCGCCGCCGCGCGCATCACCGAGGAGCTCATCGACCGCGGCTTCCAGGCCGCGGCCGTGCACGGCGACATGAGCCAGGAGGCGCGCGAGCGCGCCATGGCGTCGTTCAAGGCCGGCAAGAAGGATGTGCTCATCGCCACCGACGTCGCGGCCCGCGGCATCGACGTCGACGACGTGACGCACGTCATCAACCACACCATCCCCGAGGACGAGATGGCGTACCTGCACCGCGTGGGCCGCACCGGCCGCGCCGGTCGCACCGGCATCGCCGTGACCTTCGTGGACTGGGAGGACCTCCACAAGTGGTCGGTCATCGACCGCGCGCTGGAGTTCGGTCGCCCCGAGCCGGTCGAGACGTACTCGTCGAGCCCGCACCTCTACACCGACCTGAAGATCCCGCAGGGCGTGAAGGGCCGACTGCACGCGACGCCTCCCAACAAGGAGGCGAAGCGCGAGGGCGTCGCGCCCGGTGGCCGCTCCGAGCGCGGCCGCGGCGGCGAGGGCCAGCGCGGCGGCGAGAGCCAGCGCAGCAGCGACGGCGAGGGCGGTCGTCGCCGCAGCCGCGGCGGACGCGGTCGCGGCGCCGAGGGCGCTGCCCCGACGACGGATGGACCGGTCGCCGAGGGGCGCGGCACGCACGACGGCGGCGGCAACGAGCACCACGACGGCAACGCGTCGCCGACGCGTCGCCGGCGCCGGCGCAGCCGCTCGGGCGGCTCGACGCCGCCCGCGCAGAGCTAGTCCGGGGCCGACGCAGCGCTGACCTCGTCGAGCTCGGCGCCCCAGCGCCCGAGCGCGTCGATCGCCTCCCGGAGCGCGAGCCCGCGCTCGGTGAGCGCGTAGGCCCGGGTGTTGTGCGTGAGCGGCAGCCGGGCCAGCACGCTGGCCTCCTCGAGCTCGCGCAGCCGGGTCGCGAGCATGTTCGTCGGCACGCCGAGGTCGCGCTGGAGGTCGCCGTAGCGCTGCGGCCCGTCGAGCAGCCGCTCGACGATCCGCAGCGCCCAGCGCGCGCCGACGACGTCGAGGGCGGCCGCGAGGTCGCTCACGCGTCGGCGGCTGCGTCCGGCTTCATCCAGAACGGCGAGTAGTGGTAGCCGTCGGGGTCGTCGAACTGGCGCTGGTACATGAAGGGGTAGTCGTCGGTGTCGCCGATCCGGCCGCCCGCGGCGCCGGCGCGCTCGACGAGCTCGTCGACCGCCTCGCGGCTCCCCAGGTCGAACGAGACCGTGACCTTCGACGGGGTGTCGGGACCGCCGATGACCGACTCGACGCCGCCGACGCTCGCGTACATCTCGCGGCTGCCGAGCATGACGTACTGCTCGGGCGCGATCTGGAAGCACGAGACGTTGTGGTCGGACATCTCGGCGTTGAGGGTCCAGCCGATGGCCGTGTAGAAGGCGGTCGCGCGCTCGACGCTCTGGACCGGGCAGGTGATGAAGAGGCTCATGCCGCTGATGCTTGCAAAATGCAAGTGGGCTGTCAAGACCCCGTCGCGCGCGGCTAGGGCGCGGGCACGACCGGCGCGAAGCCGGTCGCGCGCCGCACGATCTCGGCGAGCACCGCCGGCTCGGTCGTGTGCTCGCCCAGCACGTTGGGCTTGCCGGACCCGTGGTAGTCGCTCGAGCCGGTGACGAGCAGCCCGAGGCGCTCGGCGTCGACCAGCAGCTCCCGCTGCGAGCGCGCGTCGTTGTCGCGGTGCCAGATCTCGACGCCGTCGAGGCCGGCGTCGACGAGCTCGCCGAGCACGCCCATCCGCATGACGGGCCTGCCGCGTGCCGCGGGGTGCGCGAGCACCGCGACGCCGCCGGCATCCGCGATGATGCGGATCGCGTCGACCGGGTGCGGCGCGTGGTGCGGCTGGTAGTAGCCGCCCTGCCAGTGCAGGATGCCCTCGAACGCCGCCGACCGGTCGGGCACGATCCCGAGGGTCACGAGCGCATCGGCGATGTGCGGGCGGCCGATCGTGGCCCCGGGCGCCGAGTGCTCCTCGACGTGCCGCCACGTGAGCGGGTAGTCGCGGCCGATCGCGCGCACCATCCGCTCGGCGCGCTCGACGCGCTCGAGCCGGATGCGCTCCCGCTCCCCCACGAACGCGGCCGAGACGGGGTCGAGCAGGTAGCCGAGCACGTGCACGCTCGCCGGGCCGATCTGCGACGAGAACTCGACGCCCGGGATGAGCGCGACGCCCGTCTCCATCGCGGCGTCGGCCGCCTCCTGCCAGCCCGAGACCGTGTCGTGGTCGGTGAGCGCGACGACGCCGAGCCCCGCCGCGGCGGCGGCCCGCACGACGTCGCCGGGCGCATCGGTGCCGTCCGACTCGCGGGAGTGCGCGTGCAGGTCGATCGGACCCCTGCGCACCCAGTCGTCGTCCATCCGGCCAGCCTATTCCGGCCGGTCGGGGGACGCGCTCCACAGGCCTCGCATCGATCGGTGTCCTACGCTCCCGATGTGCTCGCGATCCTCGGTTGGCTGCTCGCCATCGTCATCGCGGCGTGCCTGCTGATCGCCGCGTGGCCGCAGGCGCTCGGCCTCGAGCAGGCGCCGGTCGTCGCCCAGGTCGTGTCGATGCGGATCGGCGTGGTCGGCATCGCGCTCGTGCTGGCGATCGTCTTCCTCTGCTTCGTCGGCTGGCGGCGCGTGCGGCCCTTCGTGCTCGGCGTCGTCTCGATGCTGCTCGTCTTCGCGCTCGTCTCCGGCGGCGTCCACGCATCCCGCGGTCTCGATGACGGCCAGACGATCGACGGCGACGGGGGCGACCTCGTGGTGCTCACCTGGAACACGCTCGGCGACGAGCCGGGCGCCGAGGAGGTCGCGCGCATCATCGACGAGACCGGGGCGGATGTCGTGATGCTGCCCGAGACGACGCTGCCGCTCGGCGTCGGGGTCGCGGAGCTGCTGCGCGAGCGCGGCAACCCGTTCTGGGTGCACACGACCGACTACTCCCCCTCGTACGGCGCGCTCAACACGACGCTGCTCATCTCGGCGGCGCTCGGCGAGTACACGACCGACGGCTCCGTCGGCGGCACGCGCACGCTGCCCACCGTCGTCGCGCGACCGGACGACGGCGAGGGCCCCGTGCTCGTGTCGACGCACCCGGTCGCGCCCGTGCCGCAGCAGATGCGCAACTGGCGCGCCGACCTCGAGTTCGTCGCGGGTCTCTGCGACGGCTCGTCCTCGGTCGTGATGGCGGGCGACTTCAACTCCACGCTCGACCACTGGGCCTCGCTCGGCGTCGACGGCGGCGACCTCGGCACGTGCCGCGACGCGGCGAGCGCGGTCGGCGCGGGCGCGGTCGGCAGCTGGCCGACGTGGGCGCCGTCGTGGCTCGGCGCGCAGATCGACCACGTCGTCGCCACGCCCGACTGGGAGCCGGTCGCCGCGCGGGTGCTCACCGGGCTCGACAGCGCCGGCACCGACCACCGGCCGGTCCTCGTGCAGCTGCGGAGGACCGGCTAGCGGTCGGCCCCGCCGGGCTCGGCGTCGTCCGCCGTGTCGCGCACCGCCTCGCGCAGCTCCGCTCCGGGCTCCGGCCGCGCGTCGCTCGTGAGCGCGCGGATCGCGTCGAGCACGGCCTCGGCCGCCTCCCGGGTGGCGAGCGGCCGGAAGTGGCCGCTCGCGCGCAGCCGCACGCCCTGCATCCCCTCCGGGATCTCGTTGCCCGGGATGTGCGGGTCGATGCGCGGCAGGATCACGCGGATGCGCGCATCCGCGACGCGCTCCGCGGCGAGCGCGAGCAGCACCTCGCTCGACGCGTCGAGCTCGCGCACCCACGTGCCCGGGATGAAGCGCGCCCGCGCCGAGCCGGCGAAGGGGGTGGCGAGCGCGACGAGCCCGTCGGGCTGCGGCTCGTCGGGCTCGAGGGCGCGGTCGACGAGCACGCGCTTGCCGATGAGGCCGCCCTTCGAGTGGCCGACGAGCACGATCCTGGCGTGCGGATGCTCGGCGGCGACGCGGTCGACCACGTCGCGCACGATCGGCGCCGACTCGAGCACCGGCGCGAGGTTGCGGTCGAGCTCCGGCACGAAGTGCACCGCGTGCCCCGCGTGCACGAGGTGCTTCGCGAGCGGCTCCATGAAGTGCCACCGCTCGACGACGCCGGGCACGAGCACGACGTGGACGCGCGCATCCGCAGGACCGGTGAGCGACGGCGGCCGGCGGTCGAACCACGAGCGCACGTGCTGCATCGCCGCGAAGCGGTAGTCCCCCGCCCAGACGAGGGCCTCCCCGGGCATGAGCCGCGCGCTCGGCCGCGGGCGCTGCGCGCTCATGCCGCGAACTCCATCACCATGCGCGCGACCGGCTCGGCGCCGGTCACCATCGCCTCGTGGCCCTTGCCGCGCGCGATCCGCAGCTCGGCGTCCGGCAGCAGGCCGCACACCTCGGCGGCCCAGTCCTCCGGCACGACCCTGTCCTCCTCGCCGCGGATGACGAGCGTCGGCTGGAGCACGCGCGGCAGCACGTCGCGCAGGTCGTGCGCGAGCATCGACCGCAGCTTCCGCAGGTACCAGCGCAGCCCGGTCTGGGCGTACATGCGCGCGCCGACGAGCGCGACGATGGGCGGGTCGTTCGCGAGGTCCTGCAGCAGCCGCCACGCCTGCTGCCAGCCGCTGCGCTCGCGCGGGTTGACGGTGGGCGCGATGAGCACGACGCGGTCGACGACCTCGGGGTGCCGCGCGGCGAGCTCGGCGACCACCTGGGTGCCCATCGAGTGGCCGAGCGCGATCACCGGCTCGCCGACGATGCCGCGCAGGGCGTCGGCGACGAAGTCGGCGAGCTCCGGCATCGGCATGCTCTCGGCCGGCTCCGGCGACGACCCGAAGCCGGGGAGGTCGAGGGCGATGACGTCGAGCTCGGCCGAGAGCGCCTCGCGCAGCAGCCCGAAGTACTGCTGCCCCATGCCGATCCCGTGCACGAGCAGCACGATCGGCGCTCCCTCGCGCCGCCAGCGGCGCAGCAGCAGCACGTGATCGCCGTCCACGTGGGAGGCGACGGCGCCGTCGACCGCGGTGTCGGCGACCTCGCGCCACTCGGCGAGGCCAGCGGGGGTCGGCACATGCATCCCACGAGGGTACGGCGCGCCGCCTGAGCCTGTCCTGCGTCGCGCCGCCCGGTCAGGCCGCCGCGTCGGGCAGCTCGCGGAGCGCCCAGAACGGGCCGATGACGACGAACAGCGCCGAGACCACCTGCCCGACCGCGCCGATCCACATGGTCGGGACGACGCCGAGCCAGGTGCCGAGCACGCCCGCCGCGAGCGCCGCGATCGGCATCACGCCCCAGACGCAGAAGCGGATGGAGGCGTTCATGCGGCCGAGCAGCCGGGTGGGCGTGATGCGCTGGCGGAAGGTGAGCTGCGTGATGTTGTAGAGCAGCACGGTGAAGCTCGCGACGAAGGACTGCGCCACGAGCAGCGGGAACGCGACCGCCGGGAACGTGGCCGCGAGCGGCAGCAGGCACGCGACGACGCTGAACGCGATCCCGCTCGCCGGGATGGCGCGCGCCTCGCCGATGCGGCGCACGATGTGGGGCGTCGCGACCGCGCCGGCGAGCCCGCCGATCGCCCCGAGCGAGAAGATCACACCCATCGCGGCGGGGCTGAGCCCGAGCTCGCGCAGCAGGAAGATGGGCAGCAGGGTGAACGACAGCGTGCTCGAGAGGTTGAAGACGGCGGTCGTCGTGACGATGCGGCGCAGCAGCCGGTTGCCGAACACCCAGCGCAGGCCCTCGCCGATCTCCTGCAGGATCGGCCCGCGGTCGTCGGCGGCGCGCGGCTCCTCGTGGTCGCGCGTGAGCAGCAGCGCGACGAACGATGCGACGTAGGTGCCGACCGTGGCGAGGATCGCGAACGGCGCGGCGACGATGCCGATGAGCCAGCCGCCGACCGCGGGACCGCCGATGTTCGCCACCTGGTAGGTCGCCTCGAGCTTGCCGTTCGCCTCGGCGATCTGGCCGGGCCGGACGAGCGACGGGATGAGGCTCTGGTACGACACGTCGAAGAAGACGGTGGCGACCCCGACCACGAGCGCGACGGCGTAGAGGTGCCACATCTCGAGCAGGCCGGCCCACCACAGCAGCGGCACGACGCCGAGCGCGACCGCGCGCACGGCATCCGCCCAGATCATCACCCGGCGCTTGCGCATGCGGTCGATCCAGGCGCCCGCGGGCAGCCCGACGACGAGGAACGCGGCGACGCCCGCGGCGTTCAGGAACCCGACCTCGAGCTCGCTCGCGCCGAGCAGCAGCACCGCGAGCACCGGGATCGCGAGCTCGGCGACCTGCGATCCGAGCTGCGCGAGCGCCTGGCCGCTCCAGAGGGTGAGGAAGTTGCCGTCGCGCCAGAGCGAGCGGTCCGCGCGCTCCCCGACGGCTTCCGATCGAGACATGTCGATCAGTGTGCGCGCTCGATTGAGATCTGTCAATCGCTCGCGTAGGGTGACGGCATGGGCGACGACCGGATCGAGCTGCGGGCCGACGATCCCGACGCTCGCGCGCAGGCGATGGCGCGGGCCCTCAGCTCGCCGCTGCGGCTCCGAGCGCTGCGGCTGTGCGCGTTCGAGTCGCGCACGAACAAGGAGCTCGCCGAGCTGCTGGGCGTCAACCCCGGCACGATGCTCCACCACGTGCGCACGCTCGTGCAGACCGGCTTCCTCGCGGCCGAGCCCGAGCGCGCCGGCGCCGGCGGTGCGCGCGAGGTGCCCTACCGCGCGACCGGGCTCTCGTGGCGCACGTCGATGCCCGAGGGCTCCCCCGTGCTCGTCGAGACGTTCCTGCAGCAGATCGAGGGGCTCGCGCCCGACCAGCTCGACGCGACCTGGATGGGGCTGAAGATCGACGACGCGCACCGCGAGGAGTTCGAGCGGCGGCTGCTCGCGCTGCTCGACGAGTTCAAGGAGCGCGGTCCCGACCCCGACGGCACGACGCTCGGCTTCTTCGCCGCGCTCTACGCCGACCGCAACCCGCCCTCGGTGCGCGGCTGAGGCATCCGCCGCCACCGACCTCGCCTCGGTGGGATGATGGCGGGCATGAGTGACCAGGCGACGACGCAGAGCACGACCAACCGATCGACGACCCCGACGTCGTCGGCGTTCACGGAGCACATCCAGTCCGGCTGGGCCGAGCGCGAGGCGACGACGCCCGCGCCGCGCGCCGCCGCCGGCCCCGCCGCCGAGCGCCGCGCGCGGCTCTCGGCGATGCACCCCGGCGTGCGCCTCGTGATCCCGGCGGGGTCGCTCAAGGTGCGCTCGAACGACACCGACTACCCGTTCCGCGCGCACGCCGACTTCACCTACCTCACCGGCTGGGGCTCCGACGCCGAACCCGACTCGGTGCTCGTGCTCGAGCCGGCGGCCGGCGACGGCCACGAGGCGACGCTGTACTTCCGCGGTCCCGCCGGTCGCGGCACGACCGAGTTCTACGCGAACCCGGCGATCGGCGAGTTCTGGGTCGGTCCCCGGCCCTCGCTCGAGCACGTCGCGGCCGACCTCGGCGTCGCGACCGCCGACCTCGCCGAGCTGGACGCCGCCCTGACCGGCGGCGGCACCGCGCTCGTCGTGACCGGCGCCGACCCCGCCGTCGAGGCGCGCGTCGAGGGCGCGAACCCCGACGGCGACACGCTCGCGCGCGACCTCAGCGAGCTGCGGCTCGTGAAGGACGCTTGGGAGGTCGCCGAGGTGCAGGCCGCGGTCGACGCGACCGCGCGCGGCTTCGACGACGTCATCGCCGACCTCGCGCTCGCCACCCGCCACGAGCTCGGCGAGCGCGTCGTCGAGGGCGCCTTCCACCGCCGCGCGCGGCTCGACGGCAACGCCGTCGGCTACGACACGATCGCGGCATCCGGTCACCACGCCTGCTACCTGCACTGGACGCGCAACGACGGCGCCGTCCGGGAGGGCGACCTCATCCTGCTCGACGCGGGCGTCGAGGTCGACAGCCTCTACACAGCCGACATCACCCGCACCCTGCCGATCTCGGGCGCATTCACCGAGGTGCAGCGGCGCGTCTACGACGCCGTCGTCGAGGCGGCCGACGCCGCCTTCGCGATCGTGAGGCCGGGCATCGTCTTCAAGGAGGTGCACGCCGCCGCGATGGAGGTGATCGCGCGCCGGACCGCGGAGTGGGGGCTGCTGCCGATCTCGGCGGAGGCGTCGCTCGAGCCCGACCAGCAGCTGCACCGGCGCTGGATGGTGCACGGCACGAGCCACCACCTCGGCCTCGACGTGCACGACTGCGCGCAGGCGCGCCGCGACTTCTACCACGACGGCATCGTGCGCGAGGGGATGGTCTTCACGATCGAGCCCGGCCTCTACTTCCAGGCCGACGACCTCACCGTGCCCGAGGAGCTGCGCGGCATCGGCATCCGCATCGAGGACGACATCGTCGTCACGGCCGACGGCGCCCGGAACCTCTCCGGCGCGATCCCCCGCACGGCCGACCAGGTCGAGGCGTGGATGCGCGAGGTGCGCGCGCGCTGACGCGACCCGGCGGCGCGCTCAGCCCAGGACGAGCGTGACCGCGATCACGAGCATGACCGCCGCGATGGCACCGTCGAGGATGCGCCAGGCCCGCTCCGTGCGCAGCAGCGGCGCGAGGTAGCGGGCGCCGTAGCCGAAGCCGACGAACCACAGCGTGCTCGCCGTGATGCCGCCCACCATGAACCACCAGCGCGCGTCGCCGTGCGTCGCGGCGACCGAGCCCATCACGACGGTCGTCTCGACGAGCGCGTGCGGGTTGAGCCAGGTGACCGCGAGGATCGTGCCGAGCACGGCGAGCCGGCTGCTGCGGGTGCGGGTGCGGGTCGCCACGGGGGCGCCGCCGCCGGGCACGCCGTCGGCCTCCGCCTCGGGCGCCGCCTCGAGCGAGCCGCCGCCGCGCCACGCGCGCCGGGCGCTCACGATCGCGAAGCCCACGATGAAGACGGCACCGGCCCAGCGGGCGACGGTCTCGAGCCACGGGTGGCTCGTCACGAGCGTCGCGACGCCGGCGACGCCGATCACCTGCAGGATGGCGTCGCTCACGACGCACACGAGCACGACGATCCCGACGTGCTCGCGGCGGAGGCCCTGCCGCAGCACCACGGCGTTCTGCGCGCCGATCGAGATGATCAGCCCGAGGCAGAGGCCGAGCCCCGACAGCAGTGCGATGAGTCCCTGGTCCATGCCGTCGACGCTACGAGTGATCAGACATGCAGTCCAGCGCACGATCGTGCAGCATCATAAGGATCGCTTCATCTAGGATCGAGGGATGGACCTGCCGCTCGACCATCTCCGCACGCTCGCCGCCGTCGTCGACGCCGGCACGCTCGACCGGGCGGCCGTGCAGCTCGCGGTGTCGCCGAGCGCGGTGAGCCAGCGCATCCGCGCGATCGAGCAGCGCGTCGGCCGGGTGGTGCTGCAGCGGACGAAGCCGGTGCGCGCCACCGAGGCCGGTGAGGCGCTCGTGCGGCTCGCGCGGCAGCTCGCGCTGCTCGAGCACGACGCGCGCATCGCGCTCGGCGACGACACCCTCGCGCAGCGCGTGCCGCTCGCCGTGAACGCCGACTCCCTCATCACCTGGTTCCTGCCCGCGCTCGCCGCGGTGACCGCCGAGCGGAGCGTGACGTTCGACATCCATCGCGAGGACCAGGAGCGCACCGCCCAGCTGCTCGAGGCGGGCACCGTCATGGGCGCGGTCACCTCGCAGCGCGAGCCGGTCGCCGGCTGCGTCGCCTCGCCGCTCGGACGCATGCGCTACGTGCCGATCGCTTCGCGCGCCCTCGCCGAGCGGTGGTTCTCGCGTGGGCTGTCCCGCGCGGCCCTCGAGGCGGCGCCGATCGTCGACTTCGACCGCCACGACACCCTCCAGGCCAAGTTCGCGCACCGGCACGGCGCGCGCTCGGAGGCGCCGCGGCACGTCATCTCGGCATCCGCCGAGTTCGCCGAGGCGGTGCGGATGGGGCTCGGCTGGGGCATGCTGCTGCCCGGTCAGTTCGAGGCGGGGCTCGCCGACGGCTCGCTCGTGCAGCTCGCCGAGACGGGGGTCGAGGTGCCGCTGTGGTGGCAGCGCTGGAACCTGTCGTCGCCGCTGCTCGACCTCGTGACGGATGCCGTGCAGTCGGCCGCGCGGACGTCGCCCGCGCTGGTCTGACCCTCAGCCGAGCGGCGGTGCGGGCGGCTGCGGCTGCTCGGCCGGCTGCGGCGCGGGCGATGCCGCCGCTGCGGCGCCGCCGCGCTGGCCGATGATGTGCATGGCCTTGCCGGCGGTCTCCTGCGGGGCGACGACGTCGTAGCGGGCCGCGAGCACCTGCTGCACCGACGCGTAGTCGCGCTTGCGGCGGGTCATCGCGTGCGAGGTGACGCCGAGCAGGATGCCGAACGCGAGGCCGAGCGCCGGGAAGAGCAGCACCGAGGCGATCGCCTCCGGCACGAAGAGCAGGTAGACGAGGCCGATGAACGCGCCGAAGCCGAGCCCGCGCATCGCGCCCTGCAGCGCGACCTTGCCCCACGTGAGCCTGCCCACGATGCGCTCGACGAGCTTGAGGTCGTTGCCGACGATCGCGAGGCCGACGACCTCCGCCTCGGCGCCCGAGACCTTCGCGACCGCGGCCTGCGCCTGGTCGTAGGTCTCGTAGGAGGCCACCACGACACCGCGCGGCAGATGCTGGTCGCCGGTCGCGGATCGCTGGAACATGCTCACCCGCCCAGTCTTCCATGCGGTCGTCGGCGCGCACCGGGCTTTCGCTCTGGGCGTCACACCTCGACGGGCGGCGCTGCGCGGTACGTTGGACGGCATGAGCGCTCCCACCGTGTTCGTCGCGCGCCTCGCCGGCTCGGGCGTCTTCGACCCCGCGGGAGAGCGCATCGGCAAGGTGCGCGACGTCGTCACCGTGCCCCGCACCGCGGCCTCCCCGCGCGTGGTCGGGCTCGTCGTCGAGGACCGGGGCCGCGCGCGCGTCTTCCTCTCGATCGGGCGGGTGCTGTCGATCGGCGGCGGCCAGCTCATCGCCTCCGCGATCAGCGACCGGCGCTTCCGCCAGCGCGGCGGCGAGCGCCTGCTGCTCGCCGACGTGCTGGGCCGCACCGTGACGCTCCGCGACGGCTCGACGGCCGTGCTCGAGGACCTGTCGATCGCCGAGCGCGGCCCGGGCGAGTGGGAGGTCGACGAGCTCTTCCTGCGGAAGCCGAAGGTCGGCCCGTTCGGCAAGGGACCCACGACGCTCGCGCGCTGGAACGACGTGCGCCACGAGCCCGACGCCGACCACGACACCGACCACCTCCTCGCGTCGCTCGAGGAGCTGCCGGCCGCCGACGCCGCCTCCGCGATGCTCGACCTGCCCGAGCAGCGCATGATGGAGGTCGCCGAGGACCTCTCCGACGACAGGCTCGCCGACATCCTCGAGGAGATGAACGAGGACCGGCAGGTGCAGATCCTCAACGGCCTCGAGGACATCCGCGCCGCCGACGTGCTCGACCAGATGGAGCCCGACGACGCCGCCGACCTCGTCGCGCACATGACGACCGAGCGCGCCGAGACCCTGCTCGAGCTCATGGACCCGGATGAGGCCGAGGACGTGCGCATGCTGCTCGCGTTCGGCGCCGACACCGCGGGCGGCCTCATGACGACGGAGCCGATCATCCTCGCCTCCGACGGCACGGTCGCCGAGGCGCTCGCGCTCATGCGCCGCCACGAGGTCGCGCCGGCGCTCGCCGCCGCGATCTGCGTGACCCTGCCGCCGTACGAGGCGCCCACCGGCCGCTACCTCGGCATGGTGCACTTCCAGCGGCTGCTGCGCTACCCGCCGAACGAGCGGGTCGGCACGCTGCTCGACGAGCAGATCGAGCCGGTGCTCACGAGCGACACCGCCGCGGAGGTGACGCGCCAGATGGCCGCGTACAACCTCGTCTCGGTGCCCGTCGTCGACACCGCGGGCAGGCTCGTCGGCGTCGTCACGATCGACGACGTGCTCGACCACCTGCTGCCCGCCGACTGGCGCACGCAGGAGGAGCCGCAGCGTGGCTGAGCGCGACGAGCAGTTCTCGCGGCCGAAGGCGCGGCGTCGCTTCGCCATGCCCAAGCCGCAGTCGAAGGACCGCTTCGGCCGCTTCACCGAGTCGTTCGCGCGCGGCATGGGCACGCCCGCGTTCCTCATCGGGATGACGATCTTCGTCACCTTCTGGCTCGGCTACAACTCGCTCGCGGCGCCCGCCGCGCAGTTCGACCCGCAGGATCAGGGCTTCCCGCTGCTCACGCTCGTGCTGAGCCTGCAGGCCTCGTACGCCGCGCCGCTGCTGCTGCTCGCGCAGAACCGCCAGGACGACCGCGACCGGGTGCAGATCGAGCAGGACCGCCTGCGCGCCGAGCGCAACCTCAACGACACCGAGTACCTGGCGCGCGAGGTCGTCGCGCTGCGCATGGCGATGCGCGACATGGCGACGCGCGAGTTCATCCGCGCCGAGCTCAAGACGTTCGTCGAGGACCTCGACGAGCGGCGCGAGCGCGAGACCTCATGACCGGACCGGTGACCGCCCGGTGATCGACCCCCGGCTCAAGCGCGCGCTCGGCACCGTCGTCGACCCCGAGATCCGCCGACCGCTCGTCGAGCTCGACATGATCCCGACCGCGACGCTCGACGGCGGCCTCGCGAGCATCCGGCTCGAGCTGACGGTCGCGGCGTGCCCGGCGGCCGATCGGATCGAGGCGGATGTGCGGCAGGCGGCCGCGTCGGTGCCCGGCGTCGATGCCGTGGCCGTCGAGGTCGCGGTGATGGATCCCGCCCGCCGGCAGGCGCTCGTCGAGCGGCTGCGCGGCTCGCGGCCCGCGCAGTTCGGGCCCGGCACGCTCACGCGCATCATCGCGGTCGCGAGCGGCAAGGGCGGCGTGGGCAAGTCGACGGTCACCGCGAACCTCGCGGTCGCCCTCGCGGCCCGCGGGCTCGCCGTCGGCGTCATCGACGCGGACGTGCACGGCTACTCGATCCCGGCGCTGCTCGGGAGCGCGGCGAAGCCGACGAAGGTCGGCGACATGATGATGCCGCCCGAGGCGCACGGCGTGCGGCTCGTCTCGATCGGGATGTTCGTCGACGGCAACCGCTCGGTGTCGTGGCGCGGCCCGATGCTCCACCGCACGCTGCAGCAGTTCCTCACCGACGTGTGGTGGGGCGACCTCGACGTGCTGCTCATCGACATGCCGCCCGGCACCGGCGACGTGGCGATCTCGCTCGGCCAGCTGCTGCCGCACGCGCAGGTGCTCGTCGTGACGACGCCGCAGCGCGCGGCGGCCGACGTCGCGGAGCGCGCGGCCGAGGTGGCGCGGCAGACGGGGCAGGAGGTGCTGGGCGTGGTCGAGAACATGGCGGGGCTCGCGCAGCCCGACGGCTCGATCCTCGAGCTGTTCGGCGCGGGCGGCGGCGACGAGGCGGCGCGGCGGCTGGGCGTGCCGCTGCTCGCGCGCATCCCGCTGTCGGTCGCCCTGCGCGAGGGCGGCGACGCCGGCGCGCCGGTCGTCGCGTCGGAGCCGAGCGATCCCGCGGCGGCCGCGGTGATCGCGCTCGCCGAGGCGCTGCGCGGCACGCGCCCCATCGCGGGCCGCGGCCTCCCCCTCTCCCCCGCCTGACCGCCCACCCACCCGCACGTGAGTGGTCACTCCCGCACGTGAGTGGTGACTTCCGCTCGTGAGTGGTCACTCCCGCACGTGAGAGGTCACTCTGGTCTGTCAGAGGTCACTCCGGTCCGTCAGAGGTCACTTGGGCACGTGAGAGGTCACTGCCGCTGGTGAGTGGCGCCTGGGTTGCATGGCCACGGATGCAGTGACTGCGCGACGCAACCGGGAAGTGGGTGATGGGCGCGGTAGATGCGGGACGGTTCCACTCGTCTCCTCCCGGCTTCCTTCCCTGACCCAGTGAGGGGCAGAAGTGACCACTCAGGCGCGGAAATGACCACTCGTCCGCGGAGGTGACCACTCAGGCGCGGAGGTGACCGATCGGGCGCGGGAGTGACCACTCACGGTCGGGAGTGACCACTCACGGGCGGGAGTGACCACTCGGGTGCGGGGACGCGGAGGGGCTGGGCTAGGTCGCCTCGTCGTCGAAGCGCATCGGGCCGCTCGCCCGGCGCGGGAGGCCTGTCACGGTCGCGACCGAGGCCCCCGCCGCGGCGGTGGCGAAGTCCGGCGGCGGCTTCGGGTCGTCGCGCAGCGCATCCATCACGATGCGGCGCGGGTCGTACTGCCGGGGGTCGAGCCGCCGCCAGTCGACCTCGTCGAACTCCGGGCCCATCTCCTCGCGCATCCGCTCCTTCGCGCCGCCGGCGAGGTCGCGCAGGCCGCGCACGAGCGCGCCCAGCTTCTCGGCGAGCGCGGGCAGCCGCTCGGGGCCGATGAGGATGGCCGCGAGCACTGCGATCAGCAGCAGCTTGTCGAGGGTGATGCCTGCGAGGGACACCCCTCCAGGGTAGTGGAGCCCACGACGGCCGGATCGGCGGCGAGCCTGGAGGATGCGCGTGCCTCGCACGACTAGGGTCGAGGCGGAGGAACCGTGCAGACAACATCGCTCATCGCCAAGTACCTCGACGACCTCGCGAGCGAGGACGAGGTGCTCACCGCCGCGCGCGACGCCTCCGTCGAGCTCGGCATCACGCCCATCGCGCCCGCCGTCGGCGCGCAGCTCGCCGCCGTCGCCGCAGGGACGCAGGCGACCGCCATCCTCGAGGTCGGCACCGGTGCGGGCGTCAGCGGCCTCTGGCTGCTGCGCGGCGCCCCCACGGCCACGCTCACCTCGATCGACACCGAGCTCGACCACCAGCAGCACGCCCGCGCGGCGTTCGCGAAGGCCGGCATCCCCGTCACCCGCGCCCGGCTCATCACCGGCAAGGCGCGCGACGTGCTGCCGCGCATGAACGAGTCGAGCTACGACATCGTGCTCATCGACGCCGACCAGGCCGGGATGCTCGAGTACGTCGAGCACGCGCTCGCGCTCGTGCGCGTCGGCGGCTCGGTGCTCGTCGCCCACGCCCTGCTCGGCGGCAAGGTCGCCGACCCCGCCCAGCGGGACGACGCCGCCTCGGACGTGCGCGCGCTGCTCAAGGAGCTCGCGACGAGCGACGCCGTGCAGGCCGCGGTCTCGCCCGTCGGCGACGGGCTGCTGCAGATCGTGCGCAAGCCCGAGCCTGCAGCACCGAAGCGCTAGTCGCCGCGCGGCGCATCCGCGCACGCGAACGGGGCCGATCCGCCATGGATCGGCCCCGTTGCGCTCGGCCCGACGGGCCGGGAGCGGTTCAGGCCGTGACGACGACCTCGCCCAGCGCCTTGTGGAGCGCTGCTGCCTCTGCATCATTGACGGAGACCACGAGGCGCCCGCCACCCTCGAGAGGGACGCGGACGACGATGACCCGACCCTCCTTGACGGCCTCGAGCGGTCCGTCTCCGGTGCGTGGTTTCATGGCGGCCATGGAGGCACCCCTTTCATTCGCGGCTACTGGGGACATTGTCTCATGTTCTCGCCCTGCATCGCTCGCGTGGCGCCCGAGAGCGGCCGACCGGGCGCCCGCTACGGAACCGTCCAGTCCGCGCCGTTCACGTGCCAGCAGAACCAGATCCACACCGGCTGCAGCACGATGCACGCGCCGAGCAGCACCGCCCGCGCCCAGCCGGGCCGCACCGCGGCGAGCATCGCCGCGGCGGGGAAGATCGGCATGAGGAGCCGCCAGGTCGACGACTGCGGGAACCACACCGCGGCGAGGTAGAGCAGGTAGGCGATCGTCCAGAGCCGGGCCTCGAGCGCGACCCCCCGCCGCCAGGGGCCGGCGAGCAGCGCGACCGCCGCGCCGACGATCCCGACGAGCCACAGCGGCCACCACGCCCCGAACCACCACTCGAGCCCGATCGGCCAGGGCGTGAGCGGCACGAGCTCCTGCCTGCCGATGTAGGCGGAGCGCCAGCTGAGCTCGGTCTCGACGTAGGCGGTGGCGCTGCCGGTGACGAGCGTGCAGGCGATGAGCCAGCCGAAGCCCCAGAGCGCGCTCCACGCGCCGAGGCCCGCGACCATCCGCCGCTCCGCCGCCGGGAACGCGGCCCGGTCGGTCGAGAGGCGGATGAGGAACCAGAGCCCGAGCGCGAGCGCGAACGCGAGCCCGCCGGGCCGGGTGAGCGCCAGCACCGGCAGCAGCACCCACAGCCATGACCACGCGCGCAGCCGCCAGGCGAGCAGCGCGCCGGCGAGCAGCAGCAGGAAGAGCGACTCCGCGTAGCCCAGCTGGAAGACCGGCGCGGTCGGCGACAGCAGCACGATCGCGAGCGCGAAGCGCTCCCTGCCGGGCGCGATGTCGGCGAACAGCCGGTAGGCGACGAGGGCGAACGCGAGCGACGCGGCGACCGACAGCAGCACCGACGCGGCCTCCCACGGCAGCCCGACGGCCGTCAGCAGCCGCGCGACCATCGGATAGACCGGCATGAAGGCCCAGGCGTTCTCGCCGACGTGCCCGTCGTCGGTGATCGGCAGCTCGGACGGGTAGCCGGAGACCGACACGATGAAGTACCAGTGGGCGTCCCACATCGTCGAGTAGTCGAGCAGGTCCGGGCCCGCGGGCGTCCACGAGCTCTGCTCCTGGCGGCCGGCGAAGGCGGCGAGGAACGCCGTGCTGATGAGGCGGGAGACGAGCCAGAGCGCGGCGGGCCACACCCACCAGCGCTCCGCGCCCGTTGCGGCGATCGCCGCGAGCGCGGGGCGGCGCTCGGTCAGGCCGGCGAGAGCCACGTGCGGAGGCTCTCCTCGGTCGCGACGATCTGCGCGACCGGCACCGACTCGTCGTCCGCGTGCGCCTTCGACGGGTCGCCCGGGCCGAAGTTCACGGCCGGGATGCCGAGGCCCCAGAATCGTGCGACGTCGGTCCAGCCGTACTTCGGCTGCGGCGTCACGCCGACCGCCTCGATGAACTCCTTCGCGAGCGGCGCGTCGAGCCCCGGGCGGGCGCCGGGCGCCGCGTCGATGACGCGCACGTCGAAGCCCTCGAAGAGCTCGACGACGTGCGCCGTCGCCTCCGCGAGGCTCCGCGACGGCGCGAAGCGGTAGTTGACCTGCACGACGCACTCGTCGGGGATGACGTTCGTCGCGACGCCGCCCGAGATCATCACGGCGTTGAGGCCCTCGCGGTAGACGAGCCCCTCCACCTCGATCTGCCGCGGGCGGTACGACTGCAGCACCTGCAGCACCTCCGCGGCGTCGTGGATGGCGTTGTGGCCGACCCAGGCGCGGGCGGAGTGCGCGCGCACGCCGCGCGTGCGGATCTCGGCGCGCAGCGTGCCGTTGCAGCCGCCCTCGATGTGGCCGTTCGAGGGCTCGCCGAGGATCGCGAAGTCGCCCTGCATGAGCTCGGGGTGGGTCTCGGCGAGCAGCCGCAGGCCGTTCTGGTCCTCGCCGACCTCCTCGTGGTCGTACCAGATCCAGGTCAGGTCGACGACGGGCTCGGCGAGCTCGGCGGCGAGCTTGAGCTGCACGGCGACGCCGGCCTTCATGTCGACGGTGCCGCGGCCCCAGATGTGCGGCTCGCCGTCGACCTCGATGTCGCGGGTCGGCAGGTTGTCGTTGATGGGCACGGTGTCGATGTGCCCGGCGATCACGACGCGGCGATCGCGGCCGAGGTCGGTGCGCGCGACGACCGTGTCGCCGACGCGCGTCACGGTGAGGTGCGGCACGGCCTGCACGGCGGCCTCGATCGCGTCGGCGAGCGGCCCCTCGCGGTCCGAGACGGAGTCGATGTCGCAGAGCGCGCGGGTGAGCGCAGCGCTCGTCGCGGTGAGGTCGAGCGTCGGGGCAGTCATGGGGCCAAGCCTAGACTTGGCGCATGGCTCGCCCCGCACACGGACATGCGCTCGTCACCGTCTTCGAGGGCCGGGTGCTCGACGCGTGGTTCCCCTCCCCCGCGCTCGGCTCGCCGAGCGGCGACGAGGCGTGGATGGGCGGCGGCGACCTCGGCGACCAGGCCGGCCCGGTGCCCGCCCGCGGCGTGGTGCTCGAGCACCGGCACGTCGAGATCGACCTGGATGCCGCCCCCGCGTCGACCGAGGACGCCTACCTGCGCCTCCACCTGCTGAGCCACCGCCTCGTGCAGCCCAACACCATCAACCTCGACGGGATCTTCGCCGCGCTGCCGATCGTCGCGTGGACGAACGCCGGCGCCGTCGACCCGGACTGGGCGGCGTCGCACCGGGTGCAGCTGCAGCGCGCGGGCATCCAGGTGCAGCTCGTCGACCGCTTCCCGCGGATGACCGACTTCGTGCTGCCGGACGGCGTGCGCATCGGCGACGCCTCGCGCATCCGCCTCGGCGCGCACCTCGCGCCCGGCACCGTCGTCATGCACGAGGGCTTCGTCAACTTCAACGCCGGCACGCTCGGCACCTCGATGGTGGAGGGCCGGATCTCGCAGGGCGTCGTGGTCGGCGACGGCACCGACATCGGCGGCGGCGCCTCGATCATGGGCACGCTCTCGGGCGGCGGCAAGGAGCGCGTGCAGCTGGGCTCCCGCGTGCTGCTGGGCGCGAACGCGGGCGTCGGCATCTCGATCGGCGACGACTCCGTCGTCGAGGCCGGCCTCTACGTGACGGCCGGCACGAAGGTGACGCTCGTGCCGTCGGGCGAGACGGTCAAGGCCGTCGAGCTCTCGGGCACCCCCGGGCTGCTCTTCCGCCGGAACTCCGTGTCGGGCGCGGTCGAGGTCGTCGCGCGGGACGGCCGCGGCGTCGAGCTGAACGCGCTGCTGCACTAGCCGCCCCGATCGCTCCGCCGAGGGGCGGACCGCGCCGTCCACCGGGCGGCGGAGGCGTCGGGCGGCCCCCGCTGGCAGGCTGGAGCCATGACGTCCGCGCACGCCCAGCCCGCATCCGCACCGCCGCCCGCGCTCGAGCTCGTGCAGCTCGCGAAGCGCTTCGGCCAGAAGGTGGCGGTGGACGGCCTGAGCCTCTCGGTGCCGCAGGGGTCGATGTTCGGGCTCGTCGGCCCGAACGGCGCCGGCAAGACGACGACGCTCTCGATGGCGACCGGGCTGCTGCGGCCCGACCACGGCGCGGCGGTCGTGCTCGGGCATGACGTGTGGCGGGATCCGGCGGCCGCGAAGGCGAGGATGGGCGTGCTGCCCGACGGCGTGCACCTCTTCGACCGCCTGACGGGTGCGGAGCTGCTGCGCTACAACGGCCTGCTGCGCTCGATGCCGGAGGCCGACGTGACGGCGCGGGCCGCCGACCTGCTCGCGGCGCTCGACCTCGCCGGCACCGCCGGCACCGCGGTCGCCGACTACTCGGCGGGGATGCGCAAGAAGATCGCCCTCGCGTGCGCGCTCATCCACGCCCCCCGGCTGCTCATCCTCGACGAGCCGTTCGAGGCCGTCGACCCCGTCTCCGGCGAGGCCATCCGGGCGATCCTGCGCGACTTCGTCGCCTCTGGCGGCACGGTCGTGCTCTCGAGCCACGTCATGGAGCTCGTGGAGTCGCTGTGCGACCGGGTCGCGGTCGTCGCCGATGGGCGACTGGTGGCGACCGGGAGCCTCGACGAGGTGCGGGCGGGCTCGAGCCTCCAGCACCGCTTCGTCGAGCTCGTCGGGCGGCAGTCGGGTGACGCGGAGGGGCTGCCGTGGCTGCGCACCTCCTCGCGCTGAGGTTCCGGCTGCTCGTCGGCAGCCTGCGGCAGAGCGCATGGGCGGTCGTCGCGCTCGTCGTGACCGCGCTCGGCGCGATCTCGCTGCTCGGCTCGACCCTCGCCGGGGCGGTCGCGGTCCGGGCGCTCGTGCCGGAGCTCGGCGCCGCGGCGGCCGTCGTCGGCGGCGCGGTGCTCGTGCTCGCGCTCACGGCGGTCACGGTGCTCGTGGGCACGAGCGATCCGCTCGCCGCCGAGCGCTTCAGCCTGCTGCCCGTGCGCGCCGGGGCGCTGCGGCGCGGGCTGCTCGTCGCGTCCGTGCTGGATCCGTGGGTCCTCGTCGGCGCGCTCGGCACCGCCATCGGCGTGGTGGTCTGGTCCACCTCCGCGGCGGCGCTCGCCGCGGCCGTCGTCGCGCTGCCGATCGCCGTCGCCACCGCCGTGCTCGTGCCGCGCGCGGTCGCCGACCTGCTCGCGCGGCAGCTCGCGAGCAAGGGGGCTCGCGACGTGATGGCGATCCTGCTGCTCGTCGCCGTGCTCGGCCTGACGGTGGGGGTGCAGCTGCTCGCGAGCGGCGTGCGGGAGATCGCCGACCTCGCCCGCGCGCTCGACACCGCTGCGGCAGCGCTCGCCTGGACACCGCTGGGCGCGGCCTTCGACTTGCCGCGAGCGGTCGCCGCGGGCGCGTGGCTCGAGGCGGTCGCGAAGCTCGCGATCGCGCTCGCCACGGTGGGGCTCGCCTGGTGGGCGTGGGGACGACTGCTCGCCGAGCGGCTCACGCACCCGATCGTGCTGCGCGGCGGCGGGCGCGTGCGCGAGGGGCGGCTGCTCGACCGCCTGCTACCCGCGACCCCGGTGGGCGCCATCGCTGCCCGCAGCATCCGCTACCGCCGCCGCGACGTGCGGCACCTCATGAACGTCATCGCCGCGCTGCTCGTGCCGGCCGTGGTCGGTGGCATGCAGCTCGTCGGGTTCGTCGACGTCGACGTCGACGGCACGCGGCTCCCGCCCGACGGGCTCGCGCTGCTGCCGGTGCTGATGGCCTTCGTGGCGGCGGCGATCGTGCAGATCGACGTCGCCTACGACAGCAGCGCGTTCGCGTGGCACATCCTCACCGGCGTGCGCGGCGCCGACGACCGCGCGGGCAGGCTCCTGGGCATCGCGGTCGTCTACGTGCCGACCTTCGCGCTCACCGCCGTGCTCGCGACGTGGGCGAGCGGCCGCTGGGAGCTGCTGCCGGCGAGCATCGGCAGCGGGCTCGGCACGTTCCTGCTGCTCGCGGGCGTCATGCTGTGGTTCGGCGTGCTGCTGCCGGGCGAGGCGCCGGCGCCCGGCTCCAACCCGCTCGGGCGGGGCTCCTCGGGCGGCGTGCAGTCGCTCGCCGGGATCGCCCTCTCGCTGCCGCTGCTCGGCACGGTCGGCGCGCCGTGCATCGGGCTCGCGGTCGCCGCGATCTGGATCCCCTGGCTCGGCTGGCTGAGCCTCGCGGTCGGCCTCGCCGTGGCCGCGCTCGCCGCGTGGTTCGGCATCCGCGTGGGCGGCGCCGCACTGGACCGGCGCGCCCCCGAGGTGCTCGCGCACGTGTCGAAGGCGGCGTAGCGGGCGCGGAGCGCCGGCCTCAGCCGATCAGCGCCTGCAGCGGTCCGCGCACGAAGAAGACGACGAAGAGCGCCGCCACGATCCACAGCAGCGGCGAGATCTGCTTCGCGCGGCCGGAGACGGCGTTGACGATGACCCAGGCGATGAAGCCCACGCCGATGCCGTTCGCGATGTTGTAGGTGAGCGGCATCACGACGATCGTGAGGAACGCGGGCAGCGCGACGCGGAAGTCGGTGAAGTCGATGTCGGCGATCTGCGCCATCATCATCGCGCCGACCACCACGAGGGTGGCCGCCGCGACCTCGAGCGGCACGATCTGCGTGAGCGGCGTCAGGAACATGGCGGCGAGGAAGAGCACGCCCGTCACGACGGAGGCGAGGCCCGTGCGGGCGCCCTCCCCCACCCCCGCGGCGGAGTCGACGAAGACGGTGTTCGACGAGGCGCTCGCGCCGCCACCGGCGACCGCGCCGAAGCCCTCCACGACGAGCGCGCGCTTGAGCCCCGGGAACTGGCCGTCGGGGGTGGCGAGGCCGGCCTGGCGGGCGAGGCCCGTCATGGTGCCCATCGCGTCGAAGAAGTTCATGAACACGAGCGTGAAGATGAACATCGTGGTCGCGAGGATGCCGATGCGGTCGAACGAGCCGAACGACACCTGCCCGATGAGCGAGAGGTCCGGCAGCGCGACGACGCTCGTCGGCAGCGCCGGCGCGTTGAGGTTCCAGGCGTCCGGGTTCGCGCCGAGCGACGGGCCCACCCGGAAGATCGCCTCGAGGATGATGGCGATGATCGTCGTCGCCACGATGCCGATGAGCAGCGCGCCCTTGACCCGCAGCGCGAGCAGGATGCCCATGAGGATGACGCCGATCACGAACACCGCGGTCGGCAGCGACGTGATCGAGCCGCCGTCGCCGAGCTCGACCGGCGGCGACGCGGCGCCCGTCGAGCGCACGAAGCCCGAGTCGACGAAGCCGATGAACGCGATGAAGAGGCCGATGCCGACCGCGATCGCGCTCTTGAGCGCCGGCGGCACGGCGTCGAAGATCATCCGGCGCAGCCCGGTCGCGGCGAGCACGACGATGATGACGCCGTTGATGAGCACGAGGCCCATCGCCTCGGGCCAGGTGAGCTCGCCGACGAGGCCGAAGGCCAGGAAGGAGTTGATGCCGAGGCCCGCCGCGAGCCCGAACGGCACGTTGGCGATGAGGCCCATCGCGAGCGTCATGAGGCCGCCGACGAGGGCGGTGACGGCCGCCACCTGCCCGTTGGGCAGCCATCCGCCCTCGACGTCGGTCGCCGCCTGATCGGCCGAGAAGCCGCCGATGATGAGCGGGTTCAGCACGATGATGTACGCCATCGCGAAGAACGTGACGAGGCCGCCGCGCACCTCCTGCGAGACGCTCGAGCCCCGCTCGCTGATCTTGAAGAACCGGTCGACGGCGCCCGTGGGCTGCGCCTGCGTGCTGCTGGTCATGGATGCTCCGGGTCGGTGACCGCGCAGGCGGCGGTGGGTGGGGTGGGCCTGGGCCGGCTCAGATGTGGCGCTCGACCGGGCCGACGTACAGCTGCTGGGGGCGGCCGATCTTCGTCTGCGGGTCGAGCATCATCTCGCGCCAGTGCGCGATCCAGCCGGGGAGGCGTCCGATCGCGAACAGCACGGTGAACATGCGCTCCGGGAAGCCCATGGCCTTGTAGATCACGCCGGTGTAGAAGTCGACGTTCGGGTAGAGCTTGCGCTCGCGGAAGTAGTCGTCGGCGAGCGCGACCTGCTCGAGCTCCTGCGCGATGTCGAGCAGCGGGTCGCGCACGCCGAGCTGAGCGAGCACCTCCTCGGCCGACGACTTCACGAGCTTCGCGCGCGGGTCGTAGTTCTTGTAGACGCGGTGGCCGAAGCCCATGAGCTTGACGCCCTGCTCCTTGCGCTTCACGCGCTCGACGAAGCGCTCGACGCCCTCACCGGAGTCGCGGATGCCGCGGAGCATCTGCAGCACGGCCTCGTTCGCGCCGCCGTGCAGCGGGCCGGAGAGGGCGTGGATGCCGGCGGAGACGGAGGCGAACAGGTTGGCGTCGGTCGAGCCGACGAGCCGCACCGTCGAGGTCGACGCGTTCTGCTCGTGGTCGGCGTGCAGGATGAGGAGCCGCTCGAGCGCCCGCACCATGACGGGGTTCTGCACGTACTCCTCGGCCTGGATGCCGAAGTTCAGCTTGAGGTAGTTCTCGACGAACGACAGCGAGTTGTCGGGGTAGAGGAACGCCTGGCCGATCGACTTCTTGTGCGCGTAGGCGGCGATGACCGGCATCTTCGCGAGCAGCCGGATGGTCTGCTTGTCGACCTTCTCGGGGTCGCGCGGGTCGTGGTCGGCCTCGTAGTACGTCGACAGGGCGCTGACCGCGCTCGAGAGCGCGCTCATCGGGTGCGCGTCGCGCGGCAGCGCGTCGAAGAAGCGCCGCAGGTCCTCGTGCAGCAGCGTGTGGCGGCGCACGCCGTGGTCGAAGTCCGCGAGCTCGTCCTCGTTCGGCAGCTCGCCGTGGATGAGCAGGTGCGCGACGTCGAGGAACGTCTTCTGCTCGGCGAGCTCCTCGATCGGGTAGCCCCGGTAGCGGAGGATGCCCTGGTCGCCGTCGATGTACGTGATGGCGCTGCGGGTGGCCGACGTGTTGACGAAGCCGTAGTCGAGCGCGGTGTAGCCGGTGTCGCGCGTGAGCTTCGACACGTCGATCGCGGAGCGGCCGTCCGCCGCCTGGAAGACGGCGAGCTCGGTGGCGCGGCCGTCATGCTGCAGGGTCACGGTCCGCGCAGGGGCGTCCTCGGATCGGGCGGGGTGCATGGCGGTGTCCTCGGTCGTCACCAGGACAGCCTACCGACCGCCGAGCGGACCCTCGGCCACGGCCATGCCACGGCCCGGCGCCTCAGCCCAGCAGGCGCGCCGCGGCAGCCGCGATGTCGTCGTCGGAGGCCGTGATCGCGACGCGCACGTGCGTCGGGTCGCCGTAGAACGTGCCGGGCGCGGCCAGGATGCCGAGGTCGGCCAGCCGGTCGACCTGCGCGAGCGCATCCGTGCCGTCCGACGCCCACAGGTAGAGGCCGGCGTCGGAGGAGACCGAGAAGCCGCGCGCTTCGAGCGCGGGCAGGAGCAGCGCGCGGCGGGCGCGGTAGCGCTCGCGCTGAGCGTCGACGTGCGCGTCGTCGCCGAGCGCGACGGCGAGCGCGTGCTGCACCGGGCTCGGCGCCATGAGCCCGAGGTGCTTCCGCACCGCGAGCACGCGCTGCACGACCGCGGCGTCGCCGGCGACGAAGGCGGCGCGGTAGCCGGCGAGGTTCGACTGCTTGCTGAGCGAGTAGACGGCGAGCAGGCCGCCGATGTCGCCGTCGGTCACGCGCGGGTCGAGGATCGAGGGCGCCGCGTCGACCTCCCAGGGCAGCAGCGCGTAGCACTCGTCGCTCGCGACCACGATCCCCCGCTCGCGGGCGGCGGCCACGACGCGGCGGAGCGCGTCGACGCCCAGCACGTCGCCCGTCGGGTTCGACGGCGAGTTGAGCCACACGAGCCGCGTCTCGGCGGGCCAGTCGTCGGGGTCGTCGGCGCGCACGGGGGTCGCACCGGCCATCCGGGCGCCGATGTCGTAGGTCGGGTAGGCGACCGCGGGGTGCACGACCGCGTCGCCCGCGCCGAGGCCGAGCTGCTGCGGCAGGCCGGCGACGAGCTCCTTCGAGCCGACCGTCACGAGCACGTTGGCGTCGTCGAGGCCCGGCACGCCGCGCACGCGCGCGAACCACGCGACGATCGCGCGGCGCGCCTCGGGCGTGCCCCAGTTCGTCGGGTAGCCGTGGGCGTCGGTCGCCTCGCGCAGCGCCTCCTGCAGCAGCGCGGGCGTCGGATCGACGGGCGAGCCGACGCTGAGGTCGACGAGGCCGCCGGGATGCTCGGCGGCGCGCGCCTTCGCCCCGGCGAGCGTGTCCCAGGGGAACTCGGGCAGCTGGACCACGCGGCGCGGGCTACGGGGCCGGCTGCGCCTGCGGGGGCAGCGCCGCGACGATCGGGTGGTCGAACGGCAGCACGCCCACCTTCGCCGCGCCGCCGGGCGAGCCGATCTCGTCGAAGAAGTGCACGTTGGCCTCGTAGTACTCGGCCCACTCCTCCGGCGTGTCGTCCTCGTAGAAGATGGCCTCGACGGGGCACACCGGCTCGCACGCACCGCAGTCGACGCACTCGTCGGGGTGGATGTAGAGCATCCGGTCGCCCTCGTAGATGCAGTCCACCGGGCACTCGTCGACACAGGCGCGGTCCTTGACGTCCACGCACGGGAGCGCGATCACATACGTCACTTCCGGTCCCCTTCCGTCGCGGTCGTCGAAGCCATCCTAATCCGCCGCATCGCCTCCGCGTCCGGCCACGCCAGCGCGACGAAGGACGCGACGGCCGGGACGATCGTCCAGAGCCACCCCGGCAGGTTCGCCGGCACGATCGCCCGCTCGGTGCCGAAGGCGCCCCGGCCGAGCGGATCGATCGCGACGAGCGCGACGACGCCGAGCACGCCGAGCACGGCCGCGAACGTCAGCTGGCGCGAGCCGGAGGCCGCCCGCACGCCGACGATGAGGCCGAGCGCGGCGAGCAGCGAGAGCGCGATGCCCCACGGCACCTGCTGGTGCGAGAAGGTGCCGACCGTGCCGACGATCGCGCCGGCGAGCAGCGTGCCCACGCGCAGGCCCCAGCGGATGCGGCGGCGCGGACGCGTCTCGATGAGCGTGTAGTGCTCGACCTCGTCGAGCGCGCGGCGCTGGCCGCCGACGTGCAGCACGTCATCGCCCTCCACCGTCAGCTGCGAGCGGTGCTCGCCGAGCGCGGCCACGACGCGGTCGCGCACCGGCGCGAGCGGGAAGGCGACGTCGCCGGCCCGCTTCGAGCGCACGTAGAGCGGCAGGTCGTAGCGGCGCGCGGCGATCACGGCTGCGTGGTGCGCGGCGACGTGGTCGGGATGCCCGTAGCCGCCGTCGACGTCGTAGGTGACGATCGACGTCGGGTCGACCTCCTCGATGACGACGCCGAGCGCATCCGCGAGGTCGTCGGGGTCGGCCTTGCTCATCGAGGTGGGCGGCGCATCGGGGGCGGCGCCGGCGATCCCCGACGCGTGCCAGGCCATGCCGGAGTCGTCCCAGCCGTGGATGCGGCGGCCGCGCGCGCCGAGCGCCCGCAGCGCGCCCTCGAGCTCGGCGCGGCGCACTTCGCCGACGCCGACGTGCTCGACGTCGACGAGCCGCTCCTCGCGCACCTCGCCGCGCTCGCCGAGCGTGAAGGTGACGACGACCGGGTCGCCGCCGCCGGCGGCGACGGTCGCGATCGCGGCGCCGGTCGAGAGCGTCTCGTCATCGGGGTGCGCGTGCACGAAGAGCACGCGCTCGAGGCGGGGGTCCATTCCGTCCATCCAACCACTCGCGCCGGTGCGCCCGGGACGCAGCAGCGCCCCGCGGGACCGAGCGATCGGTCCGCGGGGCGCTGGCGGTCGGTCGGTCAGCCCTGCTTCTTGAGGCGGCTCGCCTCGCGCGCCCGGGTGTTGGCGTCGAGGTTGACCTTGCGGATGCGCACCGCGTGCGGCGTGACCTCGACGCACTCGTCGTCGCGCGCCCACTCGAGGCACTCCTCGAGCGAGAGCAGCTTCGGGGGCGTCAGGCGCTCGAGCTCCTCACCGGTCGACGACCGGATGTTGTTGAGCTTCTTCTCCTTGGTGATGTTGACGTCCATGTCATCGGCGCGGGCGTTCTCGCCCACGACCATGCCCTCGTAGACGTCGTCGCCCGGCTTGATGAAGAACACGCCGCGCTCCTGGAGCGTCATGATCGCGTTCGGCGTCGAGACGCCCATGCGGTCGGCGACGAGCGCACCGTTGTTGCGGGTCACGATCGAGCCCGCCCACGGCTGCCAGCCGTGCGCGATCGCGTTCGCGATGCCCGTGCCGCGCGTGATGGTCAGGAACTCGGTGCGGAAGCCGATGAGCCCGCGGCTCGGCACCACGAACTCCATGCGCACCCAGCCGGTGCCGTGGTTCTGCATCCCGTCCATGATGCCCTTGCGGGCGGCGAGCAGCTGCGTGACGGCGCCGAGGTGCTCCTCGGGGACGTCGATCGTCAGGTGCTCGAAGGGCTCGTGCAGCTTGCCGTCCACCTGGCGCGTGACCACCTGCGGCTTGCCGACGGTGAGCTCGAAGCCCTCGCGGCGCATCTGCTCGACGAGGATCGCGAGCGCGAGCTCGCCGCGGCCCTGCACCTCCCACGCATCAGGTCGGCCGATGTCGACGACGCGGAGCGACACGTTGCCGATCAGCTCGCGGTCGAGGCGGTCCTTCACCATGCGGGCCGTGAGCTTCGAGCCCTTGACCTTGCCGGCGAGCGGCGACGTGTTCGTGCCGATCGTCATCGAGATGGCCGGCTCGTCGACCGTGATGGTCGGAAGCGGGCGCACGTCGTCGGGGTCGGCGAGCGTCTCGCCGATCGTGATCTCGGCGATGCCGGCGACGGCGACGATGTCGCCGGGGCCCGCGCTCTCGGCCGGCACGCGCTCGAGCGCCTTCGTCTCGAGCAGCTCGGTGATGCGCACGTTCTGCACCTCGCCGTCGTGGCGCACCCACGCGACCGTCTGGCCCTTGCGGATCGTGCCCGCCTTGACGCGCAGCAGCGCGATGCGGCCGAGGAACGGCGACGCGTCGAGGTTCGTGACGTGCGCCTGCAGCGGCGCCTCGTCGTCGTACGTCGGTGCGGGGATGTGCTGGAGGATCGCCTCGAACAGCGGCTCGAGGTCCTCGCTGTCCGGGAGCTGGCCGTCGGCCGGCTTGACGGTCGACGCGCGGCCGGCCTTGCCGGATGCGTAGACGACGGGCACGTCGAGCACGGCGTCGAGGTCGAGGTCGGGCACGTCGTCCGCGAGGTCCGAGGCGAGGCCGAGGAGCAGGTCCTGGCTCTCGGTCACGACGTCGTCGATGCGCGCGTCGGGGCGGTCGGTCTTGTTGACGAGCAGGATGACCGGGAGCTTCGCCTCGAGCGCCTTGCGCAGCACGAAGCGCGTCTGCGGCAGCGGGCCCTCGGACGCGTCGACGAGCAGCACCACGCCGTCGACCATCGACAGGCCGCGCTCGACCTCGCCGCCGAAGTCGGCGTGGCCGGGGGTGTCGATCACGTTGATGATCACGGGGCCGTCCGTGGCGTGCGCGCCCACGTACCGGATCGCCGTGTTCTTGGCGAGGATCGTGATGCCCTTCTCGCGCTCGAGCTCGTTCGAGTCCATCGCCCGCTCGTCGTGCGTGTCGTGCGTGCCGAACGAGCCGGTCTGCTGGAGCATCGCGTCGACGAGGGTGGTCTTTCCGTGGTCGACGTGGGCGACGATCGCCACGTTGCGGAGGTCTGATCGCGCGGCGATCGGCATGCAGGTGCCTTCCGATGAGGGGGTGCGCGACGAACGGCCGCGGCGCCCAGTCTAGCGGGCGGCCGCGGCCGTCGGATGTGGCGTCAGATGTTGCGCTCGTCCTCGATCGCCTGCACGTCCTTGCGCTGCTCGACAAGGGCGTCCGGGTCGGCGGCCGCGGGGGCCTCCGCCTCGGGCGACTCGTCGGACGTCTGCGCGAGCACCTGCTGCCGCAGCGCCCGGCGGGCGGCCTGCTTGTCGGGGTCCGGCACCGGGATCGCGGCGATGAGGCGCTGCGTGTACGGCTGCTCCGGTGCGCGCAGGATCGCGTCGCGCGAGCCCTGCTCCACGATCTTGCCGTGGTGCATGACCGCGATGCGGTCCGACATCAGGTCGACGACCGCGAGGTCGTGGCTGATGAAGAGGCACGCGAAGCCCTGCTCGCGCTGGAGCTCGGTGAGCAGCTCGAGCACCGTCGCCTGCACCGAGACGTCGAGCGCGCTCGTCGGCTCGTCGGCGACGAGCAGCTCGGGGCTCATCGACAGCGCGCGGGCGATGCCGACGCGCTGCTTCTGGCCGCCCGAGAGCTCGTGCGGGAAGCGGTTGCGGTACGACTGCGGCAGCCGGACGGCGTCGAGCAGCTCCTCGACGCGCTTGTCGAGCGCCTTGCCGCGGTGGATCTTCGCGAGGAACATCGGCTCGCCGATGGACTCGCCGATCGGCAGTCGCGGGTTGAGCGACGACGACGGGTCCTGGAAGACGATGCCCACCTTGCGGTTGAGGCTGCGCGCGAGCTTGCGGTCGATGTGCGAGATGTCGACGCCGGCGACCTCGAGCCTGCCCTCGGCGATCGGCTGGAGGCCGATCGCGGCGCGGCCGATGGTCGACTTGCCGGAGCCCGACTCGCCCACGAGGCCGAGCACCTCGCCCGCGTGGATCTGCAGCGAGACGCCGTCGACCGCGCGGAACGTGCCGAGCTTGCCCTTCTTGCCGTACTCGATCGCGACGTCCTCGAGCACGAGCACCGGCGGCGTCGTCGTCGCGGTGGTCTCGGCCTGCCTGGCCTGCTCCGCCGCGCGGGCGTTCACCTCGACGCGCTGCGCGAGCTCCGCGTCCTCGATGTCGTCGTTCGAGGCGAGCGCGAGCGCCGCCGTGAGGTCGATCGCCTCGCCCTCGCCGCCCTCGCCGAGCCGCGGCACGGCAGCCAGCAGCATCTGCGTGTAGGCCGCCTTGGGCGAGCCGAAGATCTCGCGCACGGGACCCTGCTCGACGATGCGGCCCTGCTCCATCACGACCACCCAGTCGGCGAGGTCGGCGACGACGCCCATGTCGTGCGTGATGAGCAGCACCGCGGAGCCGAGGCGGTCCTTGAGGTCGCGCATGAGCTCGAGGATCTCGGCCTGCACCGTGACGTCGAGCGCCGTGGTCGGCTCGTCGGCGATGAGCAGCTCGGGGTCGAGCGCGAGCGCCTGCGCGATCATCGCGCGCTGCCGCTGCCCGCCCGAGAGCTGGTGCGGGTACGACTTGAACGCCTTCATCGCGTCGGGCAGCTCGACGAGCTCGAGCATCTCGAGCGCACGCGCCTTCGCGTCGCTCGGCGACATGCTGCGGTGGATGCGCAGCGCCTCCATGATCTGGAAGCCGACGGTGAAGACGGGGTTGAGGGCCGTCATCGGCTCCTGGAAGATCGCCGACACGCGGTTGCCGCGCACCTGCCGCATCTCGGAGGGGCTGATGCCGGTGAGCTCCTCGCCGCCGAGCTTGATCGAGCCCGCGACGCGCGCGTTCTTCGGCAGCAGGTCGAGGATCGCCATCGACGAGACGCTCTTGCCGGAGCCGGACTCGCCGACCACGGCGACGACCTCGCCCTTGCCGATCTCGTAGGAGACCTCGCGGGCCGCCGGGATCCAGTAGCCGTCGACCGCGAAGTCGACGCTGAGGCCGGTGATCTGCAGGGCGGGCGTGTCGCTGCCGGTGGAGTGGGTGCTGGTGTGGGAAGTCATGCCGCCTCCTGCAGCGGGGTGTCGGAGTCGTCCGGCGCGGAGGCGCCTGCGACGATGAAGCTGTGTCGAACGACGATCTGCATGCCGTGACCGTCCATTCTCGAGTGAACCGGGGCGTCGCCGTCGCGTGCTGGGCGCTGCTCGCCGTGCTCGGCGCGCTCGTCGCCCTGCAGTCGGAGCCGCGCGGCGCGCTGGCCGCGGTCATCCTCGCGGTCTGGCTCGGCTACGCCGTGCTCGTGTTCCTGTGGGCGCCCGCGCTCGTCGTCGACGACCGGGGTGCGGAGCTCCGCAACCCCCTCCGCACCGTGCGGGTGCTGTGGGATGCGCTCATCCACGTCGACACGAAGTACGCCCTGACGCTCTTCACGCCCGGCCGCAGCTGGCCCGTGTGGGTCGCGCCGCAGCCCGGCGCGCTCGCCGCGCGGCGCGCCGCCCGTCGGGCGCGCGACGGCGACCGGACGGATCCGCGCAGCCCGCTCGACACCGGCGTGCGGGTCGGCGACCTGCCCGGCACCGAGTCGGGCGATGCCGCCGCGCTCGTGCGCCGCCGCTGGGCGGCGCTCGCCGACCGCAGCGCCGACGCCGAGGCGATCGCGGTGCCCGTCACCGTGCACTGGGCGCGCGTGGCCGTGCTGGTCGCCGGCCCCGTGCTCGCCGCGACCGCCCCGCTGCTCGTCTGAGCTCACGAGTGGCGTCACTGGCGCCGCTCCGCGCTCTCGGGCAGCTCCTTCGTGCGACGCACGGAGAAGCGCTTCTGGCGCGGGTCGAAGGC